>NZ_JAFMYU010000013.1 GCF_017353255.1 Fibrella aquatilis
ACGCTCGCGTCAGCCCACTCGCTCAAATTGCTGACGCGAGCGTAGGCCTGTGGAGACACAGGCCAAGGAGTCGAAGCCCACTCAGCGCGAAGCAACATCAAACCTTAAACATTCACCCCCTCACTCTTCACAACCCCCAACAGGATAGTTTCAGCGCGAATTGCCTTTGGAAAGAGACACGAACGTATCCCGTTATGAAATCCTCTACCCTACTCTTATTTGCCTGTATGATTACGCTGTCGTCATTGGCGCAGCGCACGTTTACTAACCCGCTGAAACCGTCGGGACCCGACCCGTGGGTGTTGCAACAAGGCGGCTGGTATTACTACATGAACACCACCGGCCGCGACCTCACCCTGTGGCGGACGCACAACCTCGCCGACCTGGCTGCCGCCGAGAAGAAGGTCATTTTCACGCCCCCCACCGGTACGGGCTATTCCAAAGACATCTGGGCACCGGAGATCCATTTTCTGGACAACCGCTGGTACGTCTACTTCGCCGCCGATTCGGCCAACAACCTCAGCCACCGGATCTGGGCGCTTGAAAACACCGCTGCTGACCCATTTACGGGCAATTGGACCGTGCGCGGCAAAGTCGGTGACCGCGACGACCATTGGGCCATCGACCTGTCAGTGTTCGATTTTCGGGGGAAACGTTACGCCGTCTGGTCGGGGTGGGAAGGTCGAAAGAATGGGCAGCAGGATATTTTTATTAGCCAGATGACCAACCCCTGGACGCTGAAAAAGGGCCGTCGCACCAAGATTTCGTCGCCCACCTACGAGTGGGAACAGCACGGCGAAATGTCGGCAGAGGGGGTGAAGAACGGGGAACCGGTGCGAATTCTGGTGAATGAAGGGCCGGAGCCGCTGCAACACGACGGGCGGCTGTTTGTGGTCTATTCGGCCAACGCCTGCTGGCTTGACTACTGCCTCGGCCTGCTCACCTACCGGGGCAAGGGCAGCTTGCTGAAAGCCAAAAACTGGATCAAATCCCCCACGCCTGTGTTCACGCAAGCGCCTGAGAATGGGGTCTATGCACCCGGCCACGGCGGCTTTTTCGTAGACAGCAAAGGCCAAAATTGGATGATCTACCACGCCAACCCCACCGCCACCGACGGCTGCGGCAACAAACGCGCCCCCCACATCCAACCCTTCACCTGGCACCCCGACGGCTCCCCCAACTTCGGCAAACCCGTAGCGAACGTGCCGATGGTGTTGGAGTGAAGGGATTTACGATGTACGAATTACGATTTACGATTTATTGCTGACGCCAGAATAGTCTTGCTCCAGCCCATTGGCGTCAGCAATAAATCGTAAATCGTAATTCGTACATCGTAAATAACATTTCTCTCCCGTCATGCGTCTTTATAGTATGACTCAACGCACCATCACCGCCCTTGGGGTAACACTTTTTCTGACGGCTACGCTGTTTACGCAGTGTACCGAAAAAACCAAACCAGACCCCACCGCCCAGCACCTGCGTACCGCCAAACATATGGCCGACTCGCTGGGGATCGACACGACGCGCTATGCTACAGCCAGCCCCGGTCTGGCGGGCGAGACGCTGCGCAACCTGCTCACCGAAATCAGATACGGCCAGAAACCGGCCGATCAGTCGTTTAGCAAACTACCCGAAACAGTAGACACAACGGTGATTGGCGAAGCCCTGCGCACGGCCGATCCGGTGGCGAGTGTGCAGGCCAAGGCCCCCGCTTTTGCGCCTTATAGGGCGTTGGTAGCGCAGTATCAGCAGGTGCGGAAAACGGCTACGCCCGCCCAGTTGGGCCAGATCAGGCAGACGCTCAATTTCTACCGCTACCTCAACCGCTTTGGTGCCGACAAATTTATTCTGGTCAATATCCCCGCCGCACGGTTGGCCGTGTATGATCAGGCCGGACACCGCCAACTGCCTATGGACGTGATCGTGGGGAAGGCCGGAAAAGCAACGCCCCGCTTCAATTGCTACCTGACCGACATTGTGGCGTACCCCTACTGGAACGTGCCCGAAGGCATTGCCCTGAAGGAAATTGTGCCGAAGGTGCGCGCGAACCCCAGCTACCTCGATAGTCAGAATATGGAAGTGCTGGACAGCCACGATCAGCCCGTCGATCCTGAATCGGTTGACTGGACAGACGTTTCAGCCTCGAACTTCCCATACCGATTTCGGCAAACGTCGGGTTGTCATAACTCGCTGGGGCTGATCAAGTTCACGCTCAACGGTCCGCCCGCTATCTACCTGCACGATACCAACGCCCGGCAGCTATTCGACCAAACCACCGACCACTGGCGGAGCCACGGGTGTGTGCGGGTAGAGAAGCCTGTAGAGTTGGCCAACTTCGTGCTGGGTACGCCCAAATTTGATCAGGGGTTCTACAACCGCTGCCTCACTGACCAGACACCAAGCACCTTCAAGCTGCCCAAGCCCTTCCCCGTCTTCGTCACCTACAACCTCGCCGACGTCGATGAGACGGGCAAGCTGGTGTATTATAAGGATGTATATGGGCTGAAGAAGTCGTAAGTCGATAGTCGTAAGTCTGGAAAGCCGTGCGTCAGCAACACTTCACACGGCTTTCCAGACTTACGACTCCTTTTTGCAAAACACCGACTGCTTCAGATACTGCTGATCGGGAGAATAGATGAACAGGCAGGAGCCACCTGAAATGGCCCGCACAATGGGCGAACATTCGGACGTAGATACGGCGGGGCAACCCTGACTGCGGCCGAGGCGACCGGTTTGGCGGATAATGGATTCGCTGACGTAATCGGCACCGTGCATGACAATGGCGCGGGCAAAGGCATTGTCATTGATGCCCTTTTCCAGCCCCTGTAACTGCATCGACAGGCCGTGTTTGCCCTGATACAGGCCCAGCGTTTTGTAAAAACCAAGGCTCGACTGAAACGATGAGTTGGCGTTGGAAAACCGTTTGGCCAGCAGTTCGCCGGAGTTGCGACCGTGAGCTACGTAGGTATGAAACAACAGCTTTTGTCTTAGTAAATCAATGACATACAGCCGTTTACGGCTCGATGGTTGACTCATGTCGACGATGGAAAGCAGCGGCTTGGCACCAGATACCTGCTGCATACCACGCACCGCGAGGGCAAAGACGTCGCGGTTTAGGCCCGATGCGGCCAGGTTAAGCTGATCGTAAAGATGAAAAAAAGGGAGGGCCGGGGGCAACGTTACGTGATGCGCAACGGTGGTGGTGATGGAGGGTTTCGGCGTCTTTTCTGAACTGGTCAGGCTAAGACAAAACAGCGACAACGCGGCGATCAACACTCGATTCATGCAGACGGAATTTTTCGTTGGTATCGGAGTTAAAACAACGAATAGTCTACTGGTTTAATTCGGTAATCGGCGTTAAAAAAGGAAGTGAGCCATTGTTCGAGTTGAAGCGAGTTGCATATGGTGTGGCTTGGCGCGCGGTGGGTTGCTGACGCACAGCCACACCATACACCTACTGACTAGCCAATAACCTCGGCACCGGATTTACGAAGGTCGACTGGCTTAGGTATCGCTTATCGGGATAGTACACAAAGAGCGTAGCGCCGCCTTCTACGGCCTCGATAATGGGCGTACAGAGTTTGTTGGGCACCGCCGGGCAGCCCTGACTGCGCCCTAGCATACCCGTGTAGCGGATCGTGTCTTCGCAGACGTAATCGGCCCCGTGCAGCACAATGTTGCGGGCGAACACCTGGTCGTTAATGCCTTTTTCCAGCCCCTGCAATTTCATCGACAGCCCGTGCTTGCCCCAATACCGCCCCATGGCCCGGTAGAAACCCAGGCTCGACTGCATCGACGACCCTTCGTTAGAAAACCGGCTTGGCCGCAGTACACCTGACCCTTGTCCATGAGCCACGTAGGTGTTGAAGAGCAGCTTGCGCTTTACGAGATCAATGACATACAATCGCTTATGTGTTGATGGCAGGCTCATATCGGCCACCAGCAAAATGGGTTTGGGTTTCGGCACGTACTTCATACCCCCCAGGGCCAGTTCGTAGGCCGTACGCGACAGGCCGCTGTTTTCCAGCAGCAGGTCGTCATAGATATGAAACAGCGGATTGGCCGAGGCCGTACAGGTAGGATTTTTTGGCGCAACCGCTGCCTGCCGCCACGGCACAGCAGCCAGGCAGATCAGGGCCAGCAAACACGGTAGAAGAATACGCATACGGGAATGGGTGGCTTTACCAACTGGCTTGGCCCGGCGGGTTTATTTAGGTCTATAAAATTACTCGACAACCACTACACCAGCAACCAGCCCCTGACTTTCAACCTCAAACGGCATAAGGTTGCTGCTTACTGGTGGGTGCTGCCGCCGTCGACAGGCCGATATCACCTGTAGTTATGGCAGTGGCATACGTATGGCTGAACAGCCCAAATTTACTCAACTATAATAGGCACTAAATGGGCCTTCCTGACACGAAAAAGCGGCTTTTTATGTTATATCAACGGGAACAGAAACAACAAAAACAGCGCAAAATGGAATCGACTAAACTGCTTGATTTACTACCTCCGGCCACCGGCACCATGGCATCGTTGGGCAAATACCACAAGGCCAATGGTCCCGCCACGGCTGCCCTGCTTATTCAGATTGCAGCCGAAATGCTGGAGACATCCCCCGCCCTCCGCAGGCGCATGGGCATCACCCTCAGCGACCTCGCCGCCGCCGACAAAGTCCGCAAAGAACTAGCCCGCAAAACGGCGGTTGCCTAGGTGTATAGGGTAGTAAAACCGGTTTTATCATGGCCTATGAAAGCAAAATCCTGACAACCTACTGTCAGGATTTTTAGTATATCCGTTGCTCTAGTCAGTAATGTCGATAGTATTAGGAGACGCAGATAGCCTTCTCCGTCAACTATGCGCTAATGTTAACTACCTAACCGTTAATCGGTGCCCTGATGGCGTTCGCGCTTCTCCTCCGG
Organism: Fibrella aquatilis; assembly: GCF_017353255.1. GTDB lineage: Bacteria > Bacteroidota > Bacteroidia > Cytophagales > Spirosomataceae > Fibrella > Fibrella aquatilis. The sequence goes on from NZ_JAFMYU010000013.1 coordinate 4,920, forward strand.
CAAGCACCAGCAATGCTACGGCTCCTATTAAGTTTAAGTAGCCAATTCCTATGATCGGTTGATCGGCCATCCATAACTAACAACAGACCGTAGCAACGCAGGATGCCGTAATGGATTTCCTCCACGTCCAGCGGCGAAGACGCCAACGCACGTTGGCAGTTCCGCTTCAAAACCGTTACGATGAAAACCTCCGCGTCATCGTATATATGCCACCGCCTACCAGCTACGTTAACACGAGTTGCTCAATATCAGTCATCTGCTTCAGGTCAAGGCCTATTGGTAAACTCGGCAGGGCATCAAAACGGGTGTATCCCCACGACACGGCACCAAACGCAACACCCTCGCTTATGGCGGCTTCCCAGTCGCGCAGTTCATCACCGACAGCCAGCGTTTGGGCAGGCTCGATACCGCTTCGACGAAGCACCTTGCGAAACGCCCGCGCCTTACCAAAGAGTGCCGTTCCACAAACGTAATCGGTGATGAGCGAGGCAATATTCGGCCCCAGTACCCGGCGCACATTGGTCTCTGTATTCGACGAAACAAGGGCCAGCCTGACACCCGCCTCGTCTAATCGACGCAGCATCTCAGGCACACCGGCAAACAAACAGACCTCACCGATAGATTGAGTCATGAGTCGGCGCATGCCAAAAGCAAGCAGCGGAGATTTCCAGGCGGGAATGTGCAAATGTTGCATCAACTGGCGCGGCCCCAGTGTTCGAAGCATGTCCAGTTCGGCGTCCTCCATCGGACGAATACCGTAGCGAACAGCTACCGTATTAAACGCTCGCAAAAAGAGGGGAAACGAGTCGGCGAGGGTGCCGTCAAAATCAAAGATAACCAGTTTATAGCGCACGTTTAGTCCGTCAATTAACAACACCCTTAATTACGTTAATGACTCGGCCCTGACGCCGTTGCCGGTGTTCTGCGTATGGATTCTCGATTTGCTTGGTGCCGCTCAACCAGTAAGCACCGTGAGGAAAAGCCGATGAACTGAATTGCACATATACGGTAGCCGGGCGCGTCGAGCGGACCAGAGCGATCATAGCAAGGGACAAATCCCCGAAGAAACGGCGTTGGCCCGTCACATTGCTCGACTTACAGATGCTGAAAGCAGCGGTGTCAATGGCCAGCAGCCGTTGCTGATCCGTTGCGGATAGGCGTCGGCGATCAAGCTGGTCCAGGACGTTCAGCAGCGTAGCCGCCCGTGCTTTCGCCCGCCCGCCGTCCGAGGCCACCAGCGCAGCTTTGAGCTGAAAATAAGCCATCAGAACCGGTTCGGTTGACGGCGCCCGGCACACCAAAGCTCCGCCTAGGTCAAGAAACAGCAGTAGCAAATAGGTCTGTCGACAGGTCATATGGCCCAGCAGATAAATCATTTGTCGCGAACAAATCGCAGGTTGAAGCGGTCGTCGGGGCTATTGCTATTTTGGTAAAAACGTAGAATGTGCGTATTGCCTGCGGCATTTTCCTGGATGCTCAGCGTGTTGCCTTCCATTGTCCAAAATTCGGCGAGATCCCCATCCTGAGGCTGAATCGTGCCGGATACGTACCCAGCCGGATAGGCATTGAAACCTGACGTATTGGTGCCTGCAAGCGTCCGCCAGTGAGACGTGGACATCAGGTTGCGGATGGCTTGCTGCCCTTTTGCCTCGAAGTTTGTAACTACCACGCCCTGCTGTTGAGCCAGCGCCAAGTAATCAGCCGTTGTCGGCAGTCGCCAGCCGCTTGGCAGCGGAACCGCTTTAGCCTCGATAAAGGTGTAGTAGCGTCCATATTCGGGTTTTTCCGAACCCGACCGGTAGCCCACGCCACCCGGCCCGGCATAGTTGGCAGCGGTCCAGACCTGATTGCCTATCGCGATGATCGGGTACGTCTTGTCGGCAATAACGACCGACGCAGGCTGGGGAAGGGGTTGGTTGGCTGGATCTTTCCGGCACGAGGTTGCAGCAGCCAACAACAGGATAAAGTAACTCAGAATGAAGTAAATACGCAGTGATTTCATGGTTTTAGTGAGGAAATTGATTGTGTAGAGGACAGCACACCATACTTACTAGAGGCTCGCAGCCCGAAAGTGGCCAGACACGGACGTAGTTTCGTGCTTGTCTGTTTTGCTGTCGTAGTAGTGCAGCGTTCCCGAAAACTGGCCTGCCACCTTTTTCTTCTCGCGGTCATAATCAGTGATTTTCACCGTTAAGGGACCAACCACCTGCCCACCGGTGCGGGGGTAGTATACGCTCGACCAGCTTTTTTTGTTGCGGTCCTGTCCTTCGATGAATAGTTGGCTGTCGTCGCTGCCAGAGGCCGTGTAGGTACCGGTTCCGGTAAAGTTCTGCTTGATGCTCATACTGACAAGGGCCACGTTCTCTTCGCCAGCTAAATGGCTTCCTTCGGCCATCCCGACCTGAAAGGCTTGCCCGTGGGCCACCATGAACATCAGCAGAGCAGCATTAGGCTCTGTAACGCCGTTGAGTTTAAACCCGTTGGCTCCCTCGATGGTCAGGTTTGAGACCAGCATCAGCTTGGCGTTGGTTCCAGTCAATAGTACCTCTACGCTGACAGCGATCTTATTTTTTTCGGGCATCGCGCCAGGTACCAGGTACGTAGCCTCCGCCTTCGTCTGGTTTGGGGTAAGGTGGCCCAACTGGATATCAACCCGCTCGGCAAGATCCTGCCCGTTTACCCGCCAGTTCTTTACGTCAGCCGCTTTTAGGGCTTCAGGGGTCGTCAGTGGGGTGAAAAAATCGTCGATGGTCGAATTATCACTAAGTTCCCGACGACCGGACTGGAAATACACAGTTAACTGCTGGGATTCACCGAGGGCCAGCGAGGCCTTGGCAGGCTCCATATAATACTGCTCATAAAAGGCCGCCGGTTGCAGCTTGTTCACACGTGCGGAGGCTTTCCGGCTCGCTTTGTTCAGGATGATGTCGCGCCGACCCAGCCAGGTGCGGTCGGGCTGCTGAACGGCCAGCCCCAGGGCTTCGGGTGCCGACCCTTCTACGTCGTTAACCTGGTAGTTCCAGACGAGTTCGGCGGGTTTGGCCAGCTCCAGGTTTTGGGGGCTGAATGCATAGCCCAGCCCCGTGCCGCCCGGTGCTTTGTTCTCGACGGGCTGCACTGTAATCAGGGTGTCTTTTTTCAATGCCCCCGGCGGGATAATCAACGTTAAGGCATTGTCGGCAGTAGACAGACTGCCCCCGGCTGGGCCAATAGTCTTCTGAATTGGACTGCCTAAAGGCTTGCCTACTTCAGTCGGGATGCCCGGCACTGGGGCGGTGGGGGCTGGTGCGGGGTCAACGCCGTTGGCGGTAGGTTGGCAGGCGGTCAGCAGCCAGCCGCCCAGCAACAGACCCAGTACGAAACGGGAAGAGTGCATGATGATAAGGCGTTAAGTCCGGGCAGCCGGTAGTAGCTACCCGGACGGTTGGTTGTGAATCAATAGCGGTTACCAGTTACCGGCTTCCATGATGACGCCCTGTTGGTCGTCGTTGCCGAAGTACACACGAAGGGCGGGTTTGCCCTTGCTGTTGGTGGTTTTCTCGTAGCGTACCGAGAAGGTGGACCGCTGCAATTCACTCTCCTTGGCCGCCCGCTTAAAGTCTTTGTCGGGCGTACAACTGTATTCGCCTCGTTGCGTGCCTTCCGTGGGTGTCAGCGAAATGGACTGATCGGCTTCGTTGAATTTGGCTTTGCCCTTGAAGTAGGAGTACGCTCCGGTGCGGCAACTATAGTACGTCGTGAAGTTCATCACGTACATCTCGTAGGCCCCGTTGGGTCCAAAATTGAAGGCAATCGACTGTTCGTAGGCACTGCCGTTGTAGGTGCCCCCCGTGCCCCAGAAACTGCTGGGCGAAAAGGTGCCGTAACTCCATTTCCCACCCACGCCACTGGGTGGAGGAGATTGTTTATCCGGGTCAATGCTGTCAGCCGATTTGGTGCAGGCCAGGCTGACCGTGGTGACAAGTCCTAGCAACAGTACATAACGCAACGCGACAGACCGGCGGGTAGACCGAGAGCCAACTAAGCCTGAACACAGGCTTATAAGCGGGATTCTACTTTTCATGGATGATGTGATTTTTGTGGTTACTAATGAAAATTCAGGCCTCACGGGGATGCGCCTCCCCCTGACGACAGCACAAACGTAGCCCGCCCTGACCGGGAGCAGAAGTTGATCCGAGCACAGTTGAGGATTTGGAGGGTCGAACCAGCAAAAGCAGGTGCCGAGCGTTGACGTGTCCTGTAGTGCCAATCCGAGTGCGAGCTACGAGAGCGCTAGCCGACTTATAGGTTCCAGTTAGCCTGTACGATGTGCCGCTCTGCATGAACCACCAGAAAGGCAAGCAGGTCGCCCGGTGGCAAGCGCATCCAGGGCGCAACAGACAAGGGAATCCTGACGGCTTTCAGGTCCTTTCGTTGGCATCCCGCAAGAGACTAAGTAGTTCTTCTTGCTGGTTAATAAACTCGGCCACTACCTGGTATACGGGTACTGATTGGTCGGGTTGATGCTGCCGGGCGGCTTTGAATTTCGCCCGTCCCGTTAAGGGGTTCATGAGTTTCGTCAGGTAAGCGGATAGTAAGGTCTTCTCATCCAAGTTCTGAAACGTCTGGATGGCCTGTAGAATATGGCACTCGACCTGCTATTCCAACCCGGCGAGCGAGACTGCTAGATCAACAGATTTCATTAAGCCGACAACGTAGCACTGGCCTTGCGGTTTGCCCACAGCAGCAAGAGGGCAATCAAACAGAAAACCGACTCGATAACCAGCCATTGCTGGCCAAACGCGCCCAATGGCCCTTCAGACAGCGTCGTGATGATCCGCGACAGAGCGTAGAACCCCCACAGAAGGCTCAGAAATGCCAGCCCCTTCGGCACGTCGCGCAGCATCAGGTACAGCAGGCTGATAAACAGGGTCAGGCCAACACCCCCGTACACGCCCCGAATGGAACTGAATGCGTCGGTATTGGACAGGCGGACCTGCACTAAGTCCATTACGGACTGTGGATTGGAAAAAGCCATCAGGCTGACCGACAGCAGAGCCAGGGCCGATAGCAGGATGAAACTTTGCCCGGCCCGTTTGGCAATACGGTTGATTTTCATGCTCTTGACAGTTGTTTTAGTACGGGACAAAATTGCGGCGTCCGCCCTCGCCCGTTGTTGGTATTTGCCAAGATTATCAGCCCTTCACGCTGTTGATCAGTTTACTGAAGTTTGTCGGGTCCACGCCAATGTAATTGGCCAAGTATTTATGGGGCACTACCTGTAGGATATGGGGACTGCGCCGAAGCAGCGTGCGGAATTTTTCCGTTGAGGAGTAGCATTGCAGTTCTACCAACCGTTCGAGCACGCCCGACAGTGCCTGCGTAATGCCCAGTCGAATCATGGTTTCCACCGCCGGGTGCTGCTGCATGACGGCCTGTAAGTCAGTAAAGGAAGCCCGCAAAAACACGGAGGGGGTCAAGGTTTCGTAAAAGTAGCGGGCGGGTTGTTGCAGCATCAGGGCATCGACCACCCCGCCGAAGGAAGGCGCATACGTGAAAACGAGCGTTGCTTCCCGGCCCTGCTCGTCCAGGTAGTACACACGCTGAACGCCCTCCGCTACGAAATACAGATAGTGTTCCCGCTCACCGGCCACCGTCAGCAGGGTCTTGCGTTTGGCTGAGAATGGCTGCCAGATGCGGACAAAGTCGTCCCAAGCCAGATTGGGAAGAGGATGAAGTGCATCAACGAGTTGTTTTAATTGATGTGTAGGCATGTTGGCGGCAACGGTTGAATCACTTACCCATCCATTCTTTGAAGGGCGTGAGTTTTTCGCGGCTGACGACCACCTCCTTGTCGGTGCCTGGTTTGAGTTTCAGGGCCAGGCGGTTGCCAAAGTACGTCTGCACCTGATCGACGCTGCCAATCGACACCAGGAACGAGCGGCTCACCCGGAAAAAGTGGGCGGGGTCCAGCATGGCTTCTACTTCGTCGAGGCTGTAATCGACGATCATTTTACGCCCGTCGAGCGTCTGAAGCTGATTCAGGCGGTTGTCGGTAAAGAAATACGCAATCTGGTGGGTTTCAATCGACAGCAGTTTGTTGACGTACTGTACCAGAAACCGTTGCCGGTAGGCTTTGGGTTGAAGCTGTTTCTGCAATTCCTGCACCAGCAGCCGCACCGTTTCTGATGCTTCGACGCCCGTTGGCATTTTGGCCGCTTTCTGACCCAAAAACTTGTCGAGCGCGGCCCGCAGTTCATCTTTCTGAACCGGCTTGAGCAGGTAGTCGATGCTGTTAACTTTAAACGCCTTGAGCGCGTACTCGTCGTAAGAAGTGGTAAAAATGACCGGAACGTTCACGGGGATTTGCTCGAAAATCTGAAAGCTCTGACCATCGGCCAGTTCGATGTCCATCAGAATCAGGTCGGGCGAGGTTGGGTGGCCGGTGCCGTAGGTACGCAGCCAGCTAACCGTTTCCCCAACGCTACTGGTAACGGCCACAACCGTTGCATCGGGTTCGACAGCCTCCAGCGTTTTGGTCAGCTTTTTAGCCGCGATGTCTTCGTCTTCAACAAGCAGGATATTCACGGGTCAGACGTCTGGGTGGTTTATAGACGGGCAGCAATACTACCCGATGTGATTAGGGGAAAGGAGACAATAAACTGGTCGGCGGTCTCTTGAACTTGCACGTCGCCCTGACCCAGCAGCCGAAATTTGGTAGCGATGTTATGCAACCCAACTCGTGTGGAAGGCATTTGATGCGGCTTTCTCTGGAGGTTATTCTTCACGGTCATCAACGCATCCGGCCCCGTCGAAATATCGACCCGTAGCGGCTGGTTTTTGTCAATAACATTGTGTTTAACCGCGTTTTCGAGTAACAGTTGCAGGGTCAGCGAAGGCAGCAGATAGGTGTCGAACGATGTAGACACGGCAATGTTGAGGTGCAGGCTATTGCCGTAGCGGGTTTTCAGCAGGTGGAAATACGAGCGTATGAACTGGAGTTCGGTAGCCAGATCGGTCAGTTCGTGCTCATTAGCCCGTAGCAGGTAGCGATACACTTTGCATAGTTCATTCAGAAACTCTTCGGCCCGTTCGGTGTCGTCGCCAATCAGGTACGACAGCGTATTGAGACTATTGAACAGGAAGTGCGGATTGACCTGCTGCTTCAGGCTATCCAACTGCGTTTGCAAATTCTCTTTTTTAAGGGCTTCAGTTTCCCGCTCCGATTTGAGCAACCGGTTAAAATAATAGACTGCTTCCTGCATCCCGATGGTGAAGCCGCTGAATACTAATGCGCCCGATGCCATCAACGCGCCCACTGCCACCAAAGCCCCCATGTTGACATTCGCTGTGAAAACCTGTGTGCCGAGTAGCTTAGACCCTTGATTCCCTGCCCAGAAATCGAAAAATGTATCGACCAGAAAAATCAAAAAGATTGTCAGCCAACACAGGGGTAGGAGGAGCAGAATTCGTGTACGGGTCTGGGACAGGTGCGGGTATCGTCGTTGAAATCGGATGATAATCCAGCGGGGAATTTCCCAACTAAGGGTTATCACAATCAGCGATTCGAGGGCAAGCTTCAGGTTGTTGCTACTCAGAAAATGGGAGGTAAAAAGCCCCGACGAGTACAGATCGCGCAGCCACAGCAAGCCAATGCCGCCTACCCTGACCCACCGATCATTGATCTCTTTCACCGCCTGTACAAAGTATGAATCCTCTGTGTCAAACATAGGCCCCTAAAGGATGATCTGTATCATGCCACGATGCTGAACTGCGTAAAAACTGTGCTGAACCCGACGAATAGCTGTTTCAATTTACGCTGACTTGGAGAAACAAAAAAAGTCCTAAATCATCGCGATTTAGGACTCTCTTCATTTAGCTCCCGAAGCTGGGCTCGAACCAGCGACCCTCTGATTAACAGTCAGGACATTTTGACTTGCTAAAATTTACAATTACTTATCATAATACTGATTATCAGACGTATAGATATTTACTTAAGGAAATTATTTTTAACTAATTGCTGAAATTTACTAGGTTTGTTTAAACCATGTTTAAACCGACCAGCTATAAATGGCTTCAATCAAGGTACTTCTATACACGTCAAAAATGTTAAAAAATGGGGAACACCCCATAATGGTAAGGCTTACCAAGGACCGAAAAACTAAGTACATCTCAGTAGGCCACAGTTGCCCACCCGATCTCTGGGACCATAAGAAAGACTTACCTAAGCGAAAGCACCCAAACTTTCGTGAGCTTGAAATCAACATCGAACTGAAGAAGACAGAGGCCAAATCGCTCCTACTTGGGTTTGAAAACGAACAGAAAGACTTCTCACTCGATGACTTCAAACAGCGGTATCGTGCTCATACTGTCCGAACGTCTGTCTATGACTACATAGACAAGTTAACTGAAGAACTGAACAAGACTGGCCGAATTGGCTATGCTAATTCTCACAAAGATTTGAAGAGGATTCTGACGCGGTTTCGTGAGAAGGAGTTTTCCTTTTCAGACATAGATCATGCATTCCTCCGCCGTCTTGAGCAGTTTTTCCGGGAACGCGATATGAACGAAAACGCGATGGGAGTCTACTTTCGCACTTTGCGAGCCGTGTACAATAAGGCGATGGCTGACGGTTATGTCAAAAAAGGAGACACCCCATTCGATGACTTCAAGGTCTCCAAATTCAAATCCCAAACCAGAAAGAGGGCCATTTCAAAGGAAGATATTCAGCAGCTAGCTAAGGTAGATATTGCTCCTAGCTTACGCCTTTATGACAGTCGTAATGCCTTCCTATTTAGCTTCTATTGTTCAGGGATTAACTTCATTGATGTGGCCCATCTAAAATGGGCCAACATTATCAACGGAGAAACGCTGTATTATGAACGGGAGAAAACAGGTGATGTCTTCACGCTCAAAATTCTGCCTCCTGCTTTGGCCATTTTGGACCACTACCGCAAGTTCAGAACATCTGGCTACATCTTCCCCTATCTGGACGCATCAATCTACAAAACACCCGCCACGATCCATCAGCGTATTCAAGAGCGACGCAAAGTCACGAATAAGGACCTCAAGAAGTTAGCGATTATAGTTGGTATAGACCCAGTTCTAACCACTTACACAGCTCGTCATTCCTTCGCTACAGTGCTTAAGCGAAGCGGAGTGGCTACGGGTAAGATCGCAGAACTAATGGGTCACGAGAGTGAACGTACTACTCAAGTTTACCTAGATAGCTTTGAGCAAGAGGACCTTCACGACGCTATGTTGAATTTGCTATAGGTATTGTAGACTACAGCAAACTTTATGAGATGTGTTATTCTTCTGGCCCGTAGCATGCGGGCATATAATAGACATGTTGCAAAGGTGATAGTCAGCTAACTAGTTAAGTTGAAGTTCCACAGACCAGCACAAATAAGTAGTGATAACTCATACAAATTTGCCTTGTGTGTACGCAGTCGATCACTTAAATACCGGTAGCGTTTCAAGCCGCCAATTGCGTGTTCGATACGAACTCTAGTCGAACTCTTAGTCCGATTCGCTGCCTTTTCTGTTGAGGTCAACTCGCCGCCTTTTGGTTTCTTCTTCGGCTGACTAACTGCCTGACAGTCATAGTCATTGACTAGGCCCTGATAGCCTAAATCTACCTCAATGGAAAGTTGAGAAAACCAAGGTTGATCGGGTGGGAAATGATACTTTAATTGTCGATAATCATAATGTTTTCCTTGCCAGGCTTTGCTCACATAATGAATGTAGCGGTCAGGGGTAGCAATAATTAATAACTTGACGGTATGAGTTTTTTTTACCGCTGTACATGCCCTGCTGATAGTCTACGTCCTTGGGGCGTTGCGTACGTTGTTCGGTGGCATCGATAAGCAAGGGACCTTTGTCCGAAAAGTAAGCTTTGAAGCTCTCAGCGTTGTCAAAATGCGTTTTGGGAATATGGCTTGACTGGCTCAAAGCAGTTTTAATGAGGGCAAGTCCGCTGTCCTGATTGCGCTTAGCTGTCGAGCCATCCATGCCTGTAGCCAGGCCCAACAAATCGAAAGAAAGGCCTGATTTTAAAGAGAATAGCGTAAATAATAGCAGGTCTTCATAGCTGCTCAGGGCGGGCTCGTCAGGACAATCTTTATGGCGTAGATCAATAGATTGTCCATATAGCTGCTCGTAAGCGGCAGGCAGTAAGGCGAGCAGATTTTGGAATCGTTTCTGATCAAGCCCGGTAGCTGAGCGCCAATGACGATCTGTTCGTAAGTTAGCCGTTGAGAAATTCATACCACAAAATTAACTCTTTCAAGGAGTTATAACGAACTGACTATCACCCCTGCAACAACTCTAATGATTGAAATGTCTCTCCGGCGATCACTTACAAAGCCCAATGCGAAGCGTCCAAGAATTGAGGCTAAAACTCGAAGCCGCTTACCAGTCCAATAACGTGATCATGTCTATATCTGTCAAGGAGACCCTAACATTGACATGCAACAAAGCTGTTTCAATACTAAAATTAATATTGACTTAACTGTTTAAAAAATGACACATTAAAAGTTATAAAATATCTACTCTTTATGGTGTGATCTTAGCTAGACCTGGTCTATTACCTTCAAGAGTAGCTCTTTTAAATATAGATGCATTATTTTTTACCAATGCCTCTATATTTTCATCTGTGAGCTCAGAATCAATTCGTCTGCGCAGCCTATCAAAACTTACCATCTGATATCCACGCTGATTTAAGTAGTTTAGAATGGATTTTACTAATGGATCCTCTGAGTTCGTTGATATCTCTTGCGATGCGCTCTCTGCCATTACCAAACTTTGGTAGCTATCGACCTCGATTTCTTTAATTCTTTCAATTAAAAGATCCCATGGCAGAGTATTAGAAACCCTAAAGTCTAAATGTTGAATGGATTCCAAACGTGGGTGCATTTGGCATTCAGTGATTTTAAGTGGAATTATTGGTTTTCCTTTGCCGATAGCATAAGCCCACTCATATGTCACGTAAGATGATTCTGTTGATTGCAAACTTAAAGCCACCAGTACTGCTATACTATTAGATATACCATTTTCAATCCCTTGGCGCCAATCAGTACCGGCAATTAAACTACCTTGGTCTCTCCATAAGCTAATTCCTGCCTCCGCAAGCTTTATTCCTAATAACTCTGCAAAAAAATAATCTTTGGTTGAATAACTCAGAAAAACAGTCATACGGTTACGGTTTGGTTGTATGTCAACTTATCATTACGCTGCGAATATCCTTGTGATCATTCTACCAGCCAGTTCATCAAAGCAAGGTAACCATATGTCGACTGCCGTAATTTAGGCGTATTTGGGCGATGTCTCGAATCAATTTGCGTTGCCCTAAATCGTTGCGTGATTCTGCCTTGTAAAGACAACTTGACAGTAACAAGAATAATACCTTATGGCCCCCGGAAACCCAATGGTCGTTCATCAAACTCTGAGCTAATCCTCAACGTTAAGCGGGCCCGCTGGGGCAGCCTCGTTACAAATTTTTTGAGGATGGCCTGTATCATTACAACCTCTGTTTGTTCGAGATCAGATCAGCGACCAATTGCCTCAACTGCTGGTTCTTATATTCTAACTGGCAGAGCCGCCGTAGTACAGATACACCTAGGCCGCTGTATTTTTTCTTCCAGTTGTAGAAGTAATCTGCCGCTACGGATGCTTCACTAATGCCCTTCTTGCAGCAAACCTCCAAGCTGACCTTTCCAGAGTCGGCTTGGCGCAGAGCAAATACGATGACGGCGGCCAACCGTCTGTGCTTCGGTGAATTTTAACTTTTCATGTGCGACTGCTTGGTTAGTGAAGTGTGAAAAAGCGCCCGAACTCTCAACTTTATAATAGTCCGGTTTAATGGGGACAGCTCAAATCATTAAGATCTTACTCGAAAATAAAGAGATAATCAACCTCATTTGAGTATACGGTAAACTAAGGCACGGTATCTCCTTGTAGTTTTGATCATTCAGTTGATGGAGTTGAAGAAGATCTTAAAATCGGTTGTTAGCCAGGAACAGTTTAGACGAAACGGTAGCCCCTTCCATTCCATATGCCTGCCTATAAAGTCTATATTTCTTCTACGTATGAGGATCTGAAATTACACAGACAGGCTGTTTGGCGCGTGTTCCTGAAAAATACCGAGTGTTTCGAAGTACACGCGATGGAAGGGTATGTTGCCGAAAGTATTACACCGCTCAATAAGTGTATAGCCGATGTTGCAGCTTGTAACCTGTACATCCTGATTCTCAGTAATCGCTACGGCTACATTCCCGATGACCGGGTCGTAAACCCCAACGGATTGTCGATCACACAGTTGGAATATCAGACGGCCTATGCCCGCTACAAGCAGGGGCAGTGTAAACTGCTGTGTTTCATGGCTAGCGCTGACGAGAGTGTTTTTCCATTCGACAGCCTCGATCCTGAGGATCCCAAACGAGAGAAAATGAAGCAGTTTCGCAACATTGTGGGTATCGAGTTTGTGTGTGGCGAACCGTTTCGCTATGACTACGAACTTCGCGCCACCGTGCAGGATGCCCTGATTCGGGAATTGAGCTTGCAATTGCGCCCGGTTGACATGCATCTTAACGAGATTGTCAAACATTGTTGCGACCGCCGCCCTCAACTGGCCGACTTCTGGCGGCAGAACCGCACCGATCAGGCGTTCGCCGTTTACGAAATTCGCAGCCGCCCCGATGACCTCGGCGATAATTTCATCAAACGGCTCGGCTGGGAATTCATGGATTGGCAACGGTTCAAGGTAACGCCCAGCCTGACGAGCAGTGACCTCTTCAATTCAACCAACTTCGAGCGGTTAAAGCAAAATTTTCTGTATACGCTCTACACCGAGCTGTTCAAGACCGAACCCGACGGCCCCGTCACGCTGGAGGGTATTTTGCAACGCTGGAAGCACCCCTACATAGTCGTTAATTTTCTGCTCAACGACGACGTTGGACTTGTCAATACCGACCGGTGGACGTTGCTGATGCGCCTGTGCGCTGATGTTGAGCAGGCGTTGCAAGGGCGTACCCTGCCGCGTGTTTTTTTCTTCATCAACATCGACAGCGAAGAGCCGGAACCGACCGCTACCCCCGATAGCCTAACCACTTACCACCGCATTGATCTCATCAATCCGTTGGGCTATGCCGATCTGAAAAAGTGGTTCTACGCTTTCATGCGCGAAGACGAAGCCCTGTTCGATCAGGTTGCACAGCAGTTTTTTATGCAGTCGAAGGCGGCGCGTCCGCTCACGATGCGCGTGGCGGAGAGCGAGTTGGGTAAGCTCATTAATCTGTGCAACCGGACCGAGAAGTTCATTGACTACCTGGAAAACCTCTGATATACCTATGCCTGCTCCCCTGCTCCTCCAGCGCATCGCCGTTAATAACGATCCCGGCCAGTACCAGATGAGTTCGGCCCTACAACGAGCTGTCGAATTGGCTATCGCGCTCAATAAGCCGCTGTTGGTGGGCGGCGAACCCGGAACAGGCAAAACGCAGTTAGCCCATGCCGTAGCCAGGCGGTTGCACGAACAGACCCAGGCTGATGCCGCTCCTTTTTTAGAGCGCGCGCTGCAATTTGACACGAAATCGTCGTCGGCGGCGAGCGATTTGTTTTACACCTACGATGCGGTGGGGCATTTCCGGGATAAACTAGGGCAGGGAGCCGATCAATTTATTGAGTTGAAAGCCCTGGGGGCCGCGTTTGCGCTATCGCAGGGGTTGGCGGCAGAAGGCGGCACATTGCCTGAACCCCTTGCCGAGCGAGTCGCCGCGAAGTACACTTACGGGCAGCGTACCGGGCAACCATTGAGCAGTGTCGTGCTGATCGACGAGGTTGACAAAGCACCCCGCGAGTTCCCAAACGACCTGCTGAATGAACTGGAATCGTTTTCCTACGAAATCCGCGAGCTAAATCACCGGCTCCACAAAGGCCCGGATGCCCGGATCGTCATTATCCTGACCAGTAATTTTGATAAGAACCTGCCCCCGGCGTTTTTGCGGCGGTGCGTTTATTATCATATACCGTTTCCCGAAACGGCTGATCTGCTAACCATTACGCAGCATCGGCTGTCGGTGGCCGAGTCGCCCAAACTGCTTGGCGCCATCAAGGTGTTTGAGCAATTGTACAGCCAAAACAAAACGGTACGTACCCCCTCTACGGGTGAGTTACTTGACTGGCTGGGCTACTTGACCCAGACGGGCCTATTCGAGCAGTTGCAGACCATACCGCCCGAAAAAAACGACCCGCTCTATGAGACGTACCAACTCGTTACGAACAGTCTGGTGCTGAAAACCAATCAGTAACGCACCCACCGCCGTGTCTCGCCGCCCTACCCACGATGCTTCACCGCCGCGCACGATTTCGCTGGATGGCCTCATCGTGCGGTTGCAGAACGCGGGTTTCCAGCTACGCCCCGACGATTATGCGGAGATTCTTCAAGTCATCACGACGTTTTCGCCCCGAACTCCCGACGAACTTGCTGAGCGTATTGCCCCGTTGCTCGTCACGAGCGAGGAAGAGCAGCAGCGGTTCTACGCCCTCTTCGCCGAAGAGCAACGAAGCGGGCAACCAGTGGTGCCTCACCCCCCCAAACACCGCCCTTGGTTTGTTTGGACAGTGTTGGCGGGGTTGGTGGCGGTGGGGCTGTTGGCATGGTGGCGTTGGCCGAAGTCGGTACCGGTCCAAGAAACAACCACGACCCAGCCCGACTCAACGTCGGTAATTTCTCCACCCCCAAATGAAAGCGACACGGCTACTGTACCACCTGAACGGCACCTGGTGGTTGTCTCATCGAGCGGGGATGTTAATCTTAGTAAGCTGGTAAACCCGTATCATCTGTGGGGGCCGATTGTACTGGGGCTGCTCTGCGCAGGCATGGGTACATACCTACTGCGGCGCGCCCGGCGGCGGGTACGTCGGGGAGCAGATGGCGGCGATGGTCCCGACCTGACAACTCGTTTTGGGGCCAATCAGCCGCCGTATGAGTTGCCTCTGCCCAATCGGGAGGCCGAACTGGTGCAACCGACGTCCGCCTTCAATACAGTTGTGCAGACCCTACGGCAGCGAAGCGAAGACGAAAGCACTACGCTCAATATCCGGCGCACACTCTCGGCCACGCTACGTAGCGGTGGCCTGCCCGACCTGGTATTTAGCCACCGGCTGCGCGAAGAAGAGTTTGTGTTTCTGATCGACGGATCGCGGAGCCGCAGCCTCCAACGGCACCTGTTCGAGTATTATTTCCACGCGCTGTGCCGGGAGGGCGTTCATGCCGAGCGGTTCTTTTACCGGGTGCCGTTTGGGCTGGTCTATAACGACCGCTTCCCCGACGGCCTTCGCCTCGATCAGCTCGCCACCCGTTACGCCAACAGTACGTTGCTGCTCTGGGGCGATGGCTACCCGCTACTCTTCGACGACTCGGACGTACTATTGCCCACGTACCTACCCGACCTGCGTCGCTTCGACCGCCGCGCCATCCTGACGCCCGTTCCCTTCGCCGACTTGACGTACCGCGAACGGGCTTTGCAAAGCGAATTCGTGTTGCTCCCCGCCGACCTGCCCGGTCAACTCCGGCTGATGCAGGCCCTGCGCGATAATCGACCCGACCAAACTACTTACCTCGAAACCTGCCGAGGGATGTACTCGACCGAAGATGTATCGTTCCGGCGCGTCTCAGAAGTGAAGACGTACCTGGCCGACGACGACCTGTTTCAGTGGCTCTGCGCTACTGCGGTGTATGGCAAGGTACGTTGGGAGGTTGTCATCGAAATGGGCAACGCCGTATTGCCCGACCCTAAAAAGCTGACATACACCAACCTGCTGAAACTGGCCAGGATCAGTTGGCTCAACGAGGGTATCTTCCCCGACAAGCTCCGCTTCGAACTCCTCAAAGAACTCCGCCCCGACACCGAACGAAAAACCCGCGAACGCCTGCTCGACTTGCTCTACTACGCCGACGTGCGCTACCCCGATGGCTATTTCTTCGATGAAGAAAGGTACCTACTACGTACCACCAATCAGTTCGTACTGCACCGCCACGATCCAAGTCAATACGCGAGTTACGCCGCCGCCGCACAGGAGTACGAACAACTCTGGCGCACCAATCAGCTCCCCGACGGCACCACGGGCCTCTACCTGAACAACCCCGATGCCGCTTGGGATAACCTGCTCGGCGAAGGCCATGCACGGGTACGTCTCGGCGAACAGTTGACGACTGAGGCCACATCGGAAAGCCGCTGGCAGAAGGGTTGGCAGTTTAACCTGGGCCTCAATTTAATCGGCCTGGCAACGTTGCTTTGGCTTTACGCCGGGTACGTTAACTGGCAGAAACCCACATATGCATTGCAGGAAAGACAAATACCGTACGCATTTCAATTTGTAAGAAACCAATGTTTGCTGCCTCTCAAGCTACAAGAGCATAAATACGTGATACTGAAAATAAATGGAGTAGATAAACTATTAGATTTTAATGGCAGAGAGAATAGTACAGATACAGTTATGTTGCCCTTCAAACAACTGCCTGCCGGCTTAGTAAATGTATCCTTCACTACAGGTATAAGTGAATATGATATAAAATACCCCGTCAGTCTGGACTTGTCCAAAGAACGTCACGTACTCGAAATGCGCGGTGATGGTTGTGACTCCCTTACATCGGCAATAACAGTCACTAAAGACTACAAACTGGAGTTTTTTTATTTTGAGAGAGTGCGTAACGGGATGAAGTTATCGGATAGCATACGCCGGGAAGTGCTTAGAAATAGGTATAACTTTCGGGATACCACAGTTAGATTCCAATCAATAAATTTTAGCGTTTTGTCGCCAGCAGAAGCAATAAAACTTAATGTAACAACGAATCAGATTAGGTTCGATAACGGAAATGTAGAAGAACAGGATATAGCTACTGATCTGCAATCGCAATTCAATAACCTGCCGATGGTAAAAGACAGAGGCATTCGGTTTGGCCTCTCGCGGGTGATGTACCAGAAAAGCCCGAATTATATCAGCGTGTTTATTGTGGACGATGCGGCTGGTACGGTAACCACGCCGCCTGCGTCACTGTCGGGTAAGGGTAAGGTTTCGTCCCGGCCCCGTGCGGTACCATCGCCTTCCAAGTTGGCTGTTCAGCAAACAGCCCCGCCCGAAAAACGACCCACTTACGAGGTTACTGTTCCTGACCAAACAACTCCGCCGAAGAAGCAGACACCTTATGAAATTACTACTCCTAATACGCCGGTTACGAATCAGGTACCATCACAAGCACAAGTTGTTGCGCTTGCCACCAACCTTAACCTGCTCGACGTTTGGTACTATCAGATGAAGAATAGCAAATTCCAATTGGTCGGCGACGCCCAACTACCAACCGGCGACCAACGCGTAACCATCTATTTATTGCCAAATCTGCTTCCAACCCGCCTACCCGCCAGGCAGCGGTTGCAGGGTGTGAGTGATGATCTGTTAAGTCGGCTTAAGGCAGGAAGTAAGACCGGAACGCCCACAATCGAGGTAGCTGAGGATCTGGATCAGCTTGACGAGGCCGCCCGATCCCTGCTGCTTAGGCAGGCGGGTTGGGAAAAAGGGGCCATTCCAGCGCCACCCGCCGAGTATTCAGAAGGCGTTTGGGTCGCCGTCTTCGGCCAACGGGCCAGAGCTTTCGCGAAATAAAAATAACCCCCGCTGTCCACCACACGTACCCATGAACAAGCTGTTTATCTCTTACCGCCGCGTTGATTCGGAAGATGCCACCGGACGCATCTACGACCGCCTCGAGGAGCGATACGGCGAAGACAACGTGTTCAAAGACTTCAACTCGATCCCCGTTTCGGTCGATTTTCGGGAGTACGTCAAGACGTCGATTCTGGGAAGTCGTGTGACGCTCGTGGTAATTGGCCGGGGGGGCTCAACGCGCCCGACGAACAGGGCAACCGCCGCCTCGACAACCCGGCAGATTTCGTACGGATCGAGATTGAAACGGCCCTCGATGCGCCTAACATGGCCGTCATTCCAGTGCTGGTGGGGCGCGCCGTTATGCCCGCCGCTCATGCCCTGCCACCCTCGCTGCAAAAACTGGCATACCTCAATGCGGCGCAGGTACGTCCCGATCCCGATTTTACCGACGACTTACAGGAACTCATGAACGGGACCGACCCACATATACACCTGTCGTAGATACGTCGGTTGCTACCATTCGTTGGGTCTGTCAACCGGTCGATGTTGATAGGACTGATGCTCGTGTTGGTGGTGGGTATGGTAACGTATTTGAACGTTAATCGATACAGCCTTAAGTCGCATGAGGGATTACCAATGAAAGTTGGTGTCGACACTATGACGTATCCGGATACGATAGCTGCCGATACCTGGACTATTTCTCCCCCTACGCTTGATACCATCATTCCTTACAACCCCAATTTCATTGGCAAACGGACAATTCCACTGCCCGACCTGACCGATCAACTCAGCACGGGGGATGTTCTCGACGGCCGGGTCTTCGACTATATCTACTACTCGCTCATTATGGACGAACGCCGCGCCATGCCCCTCTACACCGCCTATAACATCGACCGCGAGCGCATGATACACGTTCCTCGCCAAGCTGACCATTGGGTGGTTGACCCGCGCATTCCAGCGGGCTTGCAAACCGACGAAACACTCTATGAGGGCAACGATTGGGACCGGGGCCACATGGTACCGCGACGCGCTGTTGCCTGGGGCGATTCGGCCACAGCCACGGCGGCAGCACAAGGCGTGTTCTATTATTCGAATACGGTACCACAACACCGGATTTTCAATCAGCGCAACTGGAACGACCTGGAAAATTTCGTTCTACAAAAACTACGCCCTGATTCGAAACGGTTGAGTGTGTTTGCTGGGCCAGTAAGTCGCCTCACCGACATCGAATATCGGGGTCGTCGCGTTCCCCACTCATTTTGGATGATTACCGTGGTGAGCGACGAAACTAACCCGCGTAATTTCTTCGTCCATGCGTATCTGATGGACCAGTACGCGCTGACAGCCAGCGGAACGTTTACCCCAACACAGCCTATCCAGCAGTTCGACCCGTCGGCTCATGGTGTGAGTGTTGCCCAGGTCGAAGCTGTAACTCCACTCAAATTTGGCAGCCTGCGCTAACCAACAGGTGCCACGTGGAGCCGGGCTTACCGATTAGTCAATTCATCTGGCTTATGCGCCAGATCGCTCCATAAAAAGCTACATTGCTATCTCTTAGTCAAACAGATAACCCCCTAACCCAACGTAAATTATGGGCCTTGCAGCGCAGTTTGAAACCATCATACACAAGCAACTCAACGTGCATGCTTCGTGGTTGCCTATTACCGTGCCCTATAAGCTCGGTGATTACGGGTTTATTTCCGATGGCGTATTTCAGAAAATCGGCAACGTCGCTGAGTTTAATATCACCTTCACGCAGGCGACGGGCAATGATGCAGCCCTCAACTTTACCTCAGACAGCGTGACGGCCATTGATAGCAGTGCAGGTGCAGCCGTAAGCGTCGATCCGGGAATTGAGATCAAGGCCAGCCTGACCTTTAAATTCAATAGCGACCGCTCGTTCTTGGTGAAAGCCCCCATCATCAACGTCGCTCAGATCGAGAACGTCAATCAGGTGGTTAATCAGCTTAAGCAGGTGGGCAATTGGCGGCGGAAGTTTATAGTGGTCTATCAAGTTTATACGGCGCAGAATCCCCTAATTATCTCGAACCTGGAAAGTGGCACCGAAGTAACCATCAGTGGTGATGGCACGGCCCCTAAGCCGTTCAATGTGGGGAGCGCGTCAGCCAAGTTTAGCCTGAAGACAAACAAAGAACTGGGCCTAGAACTAACGGGGCAAACAGGCCCTATAGCACTAGGGCTATTTAAACTCAACTGGCTGACGGGCAAGCCGAGTATTCTCGACAACGAAGATGATGAGGTAGAAGTAATCGACCTGAACGAGGAGCCACTTACAGATACGATTTAACCGCAGCTAATATGGTCAGTCAACCCCAGCCGAAGAGCTCGTTGGGTAACCGCTCTGTGGCCCTTGAACTGCTTCGTACGGGTACACCCTACAACCAGACACTCTCGCCAGGTATAACATACCTGGCGGTTTGTGGCACGCACCCACCCGCCGAATTCAGAGTTAATCTGGAGCAGTTTAAGTTTGTGCGGTACCTACGCCTGCTGCGCTATCAGGCTGGGCTAGGGTCATCGATGCAATTGGCTAAAGAGGCCCTTCAGGACATTCTGACAGGGGTTTTTGAGGTTATACCAGCCCTTCAAATGGAGGCAGGCGTCAGTGAGGGATGGCTGCACCTCCGCCTCGTGATGACTCCGCGCGAACTGGCTATGCTACCTTTCGAGCTGGCGCTCACACCTACCGGATTTCAGGGAGCCCGTGATAAGCCTTTTCTTCTGAATCAGCAGCGACTTACTACGCTAACACGGGAAGTAAGGCAGGTGGCCCCGCGTACGTACACCTGGCCTGCCAAACCCCGCATTTTGTTCGCCTGGGCAGCGCCTAAAAAGGCCGTCCCCTCCGACGAGCACGTAGCGGTTCTTAGGGACGCAATTGCTCCCTGGGTACGCCCCAAACAGGGATCGCTCGAGCTTGAGGCTGACGAAAGTCCCCTGCTGACCATCCTGCCCGAAGCACGGCCTGATCAACTTCGGGCTGCCGTGGTCAAGGCAGTGCAAGAGGGCAATCCCTATACACACGTACATATCCTTGCCCACGGCATGCTGCTCGATGACCCCGATACTGGGCAGCGGTTTGGCCTCGCCATGCACTTGCCTCGCCCGACATTGGCCAAAGACGGAACCACTACCCAAACTGACCGTGTCGATGCAGCACGCCTCACCGATGCCCTCGTGGTGGTACATAATGACCGTACTTATCGCCCTGCTGTTATTACGCTCATGGCTTGTGATGGCGGCAACGAAGGGACTAACATGGCGCCGGGGGGAAGTTTGGCTTATGCGCTGCACATGTCGGGTGTGCCTTACGTGCTGGCTTCTCAGTTTCCGCTTTCTGTGGAGGGGTCAGTGCAACTAATCAGAGACCTATACCCTCGTCTTCTTCATGGTGAAGACCCTCGAATAGCTCTTTACTACGCCCGAAATGCCATCAGTCAAGGCGATTTTCTTGATTGGGCGAGTCTGGTAGCTTACGCCCGATTTCCCGACGATCTGGAAGAACAACTCGACAAAGCGCAACTCCAGTTAGTGCTGGAGATGATGAAAACCGCCACCGCCTGGACTGACTATCTGCTTGCCCACCCGCCTGCTCAACAAGACACCTATACTATGGTGCAGGCCCGGCTGGACGCCGCGATCGGAAAACTAGAAGACCTGCTGTCTCAACGGGTAGGCCCCGTTAGGAACCCCGCCCGTCTGGCCGAACACTTGGGCTTACTGGGCAGTGCCTATAAACGGCAGGCTGAGTTTTTTTTTCAGTTCAGCACCATACAAGTAGCCGACGCCGACTGGTCTGCCCAGTCAAAGATAGCCTTAGCCCGCGCTCGCGACTGCTATCAACGTGGCCACAACCTGTTACTAACCAATCACTGGACAGGCATTCAGCATCTCTCGCTGGTGGCCATCGGACAAGAAACGCTCGAAGCCGAACATGACCGATGGTGTGTGGTGCTGTTTGCGGCGGAGCAAGACTTGCAGAATTCCACTGATGAGGCACGTACATGGGCGCTAGGTACATTGGTTGAATTGTATCTGCTGCAACCGTTCACAAAGCCCACCACTGATTGGGTCACCTCAAAACAAACCGCCCTCGATAAAGCCTGTAGATACGTCGACGAACTAGCACAGTCAGGCCAACCGTTTGCTATCGAATCGACCGCCCGACAGCTCAATCGGTATGTAAAGTGGTGGGCCAATACGTACCCATCAGCTCTGACCGCACAGCTCAGCGAGATGGCGACCCAACTGCTTAAGCGGCTTACCCCAGCGTAAACTACTATCAATCACCAGGTAAAACCAACGCACCTATGGCGCAGAAGACATGTTTTGTCGTGATAGGCTTCGGCAAAAAGACTGATTTTGAGTCAGGTCGAACGCTCGACCTGGACAAGTCGTATCACAACCTGATAAAGCCGGCAGTTGAGGCAGCGGGCCTGACCTGCGTACGGGCTGATGAAATTGTGCATTCGGGCTTAATCGATGTGCCGATGTACGAACAACTGTTCTCCGCCGACGTGGTGGTGGCCGATCTATCTACGTCAAACAAAAACGCCTTTTACGAACTTGGCATCCGTCACGCCCTTAAACCATACACAACCATCGTGATTTCAGAAGATGGTGCTAAATCGTTTCCGTTCGATGTTAACCACGTTGCGATTCGGAAATACCACCACTTAGGCGAAGACATTGGCTATTCGGAAGTGCAGCGGTTTCAGAAGCTACTGACAGAATCGATCAAAGACATTCTGAACAAAGACCCGCGCGATAAAGACAGCCCGGTGTATACTTTTCTAAACAACCTAAATCCACCTGGTTTGGGCGAGGCCATAAAGACGATGATCAAGCAGGCAACAGACTCGATTACAATCGCATCAAATGAGTCTGAGGCATCGTTGGTAACAGGTGGCACGACCCACAGTTTGCTGATGCAGCAGGTAGATAAAGCAGAGCAGGAAGGTGATTTCCTGACTGCGAAAACTCTATTGGGCTCCATCCGAACGATGATGGAGCCGCCTAAGGACCAACTTGGCCAACTGAGCCAACCCGAAGACCCTTACATCATTCAGCGGTTGGCATTACTTACCTATAAAAGCGAACACCCGACCCAGGAAAAATCACTGCAAAAAGCCCTAAGCCTTCTGCAAATACTAAATCCACAGACCTCTAATGATACGGAAACATTAGGGTTGTGGGGAGCAGTGAACAAGCGGCTCTACGGACTAACAAAAGACGTTTCATTCCTCACTCAAGCTATACGGGCTTACCGGCGGGGCTTCAACCTACGTAACGACTATTACAATGGCATCAATCTAGCCTATCTGTTCAACGTACGGGCCGCAATAACTACCAGCAGGGTAGAAGCTATAGCGGATTTTGTGCAAGCACAACGGTACCGGAGAGAAGTGCTGGAAGCCTGCGAACAATGGCTACAGGATAACCCAACTCCAACTAACCAAAACCCTAAAGCTAGTATCGGTCATAAGAAAAATCTGTACTGGGTACTAGCTACGAAAGCCGAAGCGTATATAGGCATTGGTGATACCGAAACAGGCGAGCAGCTCTTGAAACAAGCCTATGCCATTGCCCCCCTGAACTGGATGCGAACGTCGACGGAGGATCAGATTAAGAAGCTTCAACCCTTGCTGTCTAATTCGCCGTTGCGTTATGTTCAGGCCGACTGATCCATTTACTGTTAGCACTTCAAATTGTCTTACGACTGTCAAGCCGATAAAGATATTCCCGACGCGAGCGCAAAGGCGTTGATTCTTGACATTAGATCAATTTAATAAATTTAATCACCTACGTTCAACAAATCTGCTTTTGGAAAAGGATAAATCAGAGGTATTTATCAGCTATCGCAGAGCCGACAAGCATTATGCCGACCAACTTTACAATCTACTTACCAAGCAGGATGTTGAGGCTTGGTATGACCCTCTCATTCCACTTGGCATGAATTGGCGTGACGCTATTGTAAAACACTTAAAAAATGCGAAAGTTATGGTCATTTTACTGTCAATAGAAGCTCTCAAATCCGAGGAACTTAAGAAAGAATTGGCTGTGGCCGTTCAGGCTAAGGTACAGTTGTTGGCCGTGCGTTTAGAAGATGTAAAACCCAGTGGAGCCTTTGCGTATGAACTTGCTAGCATTCAGTGGTTCGATATTTTTGTAGATCCAGATTCACGATTACCCCAATTGGCCGACGTTTTGAGGGTACTAGTAAATGAGCCCCAAGAAAATCCACGAACCCTGAAAAATTTACTTCAAATACTTGGAAAAGAGGGGTATAACATAACCTTAAGTGCTAAAAGTATAATCTATAATAATAACGTTATCTTAAGTTCCTTCTTTGCAATATCAATACTACTACTTTTGCTTTATCAACACCTTGTTTCTCCCATTGATGAGTTAATTAACAATGGAGTCAATTCATTAAAAGCCTACGGTTATACAATGTTTGCGGTTACGCTTGGGTCGCCTTTACTTTTCCTTTCTGTCCTACAAGGTGAAATAACCACTCGTGAGTTACCCCTTCTTGTAGTAGCTCTATTAAATTCAGTGCTTCTTGTTTTACTCTTGAGAAATTTTTGTTTCACGATTTATCGTAAATGGATTTTAAAAAAACTGCAAAAATGAAGACGCAGGCATCAACATTGGTTTTCTTGGAACAGTATGAAATGGGCTATAGAGGCTATCATTTAAGTATTACTGTAATGATAGCTCTTGAAATTATTTTGAGTTTCACATGCTTTGTAAGGGCGCAAGCCCCAACTGTAGTTAATAACCCTAAACCAGAAAGGATTTCATCAGATCCTACGGTAAGCGATACTACTTACTCAGAGACGTACCTACTTCCATTACTCAAAAATAAGGATCCCCAAATCCGCCAATCTGTAGCACTGAAATTATCGGAGTTAGAGAAGCCTTCAGTGGTGGCAATTAAAGCAATAGTGAATTTACTGGCAGATTCGAGTGAAAGAGTAAGGTTTCAAGCTTTAGCTGGACTTATGCGCCTTGGTGAACTAGCAACTGATGAGTTGAGTAAGACACTCTCTGACACCACATTGGTTGGTAAATTCTCCTATCATTCTGAAGCGTATAATGGAGGAAGGTATCTCAATATTAGCAATTCTGATCTCGCTTACGCGGCACTTAGCTATGCAAAGACTACAGATGTTGATGTCCTGTTAAGTAGGTATAATACCGCTCCTAATTCAAAAACGAAGCCTAATGCCAAAACAGATATTGATTTCCTGTTAAGTAGGTTTAATGTATCCAGCAAGTCGGTAAGAGAACGTATACTTCGTCTACTAGAGACTGTTCCAGTACAAGTGACACCTACTCTTTACAAAGCTATTGAAGGCGATGACCGCACATTGGCAATTACAGCTATAAATATGGTAGGCCGGGCTTCGTCACCTAAAACAGATGCCGTTCCAATATTATCCCGTATTATGATTAATGGTTCTGATAATTTGCGGAAAGCGGCTTCTTTTACTTTAGCCAAGATTCCGGGGGTTGGGATTACTACACTTCAGCGTATGCTTAATAGTCCTAATGCTGTGATACGTAGATATTCACTTGCGGCCTATCCCGCCGACGTTGACAGTGCTGCTCTTTTAATAGCTACTTTTTTAAAAGATCCTGACTCGGAGGTTCGATCTGTAGCACTTAATCGCATACAAACACCAGATTTTTCTGAGTCCTATTTTTACGCCCGCCGTTCCCCCTGCGAACTTGTTGCCAAGACAGAACAGCTTTCTAAATTCTGGCTTACGTTGCCTAGGTCAACAGTTGTTGATGTTCTGCTTTTACTAAAAGATGCATCACCCAAAGTTCGTCAATCGGCGATTAGAACACTTGGGTCATTAGCATGTATTCATCCCGAGCATGCTTCAACCATTGCGGATACCTTACTCAAGCAAATTGCTAATCCTGCGGTAGGCATAAAATCTGAGGCTATAGCGCAATTAGCTAAACTTACTGAAACTGGTATTGCACCACGAGCAAATAACTGCCTAGATATCATTGTTATTGAACTAGAAAAAACAATGAGCCAACGTAGAAATAAGGAAGTTATAGAATCAGATAATCAGTGGCGAACGGAAGAAGGCACTCACCAATTGTTGACAATACTTAGAAAAATAAAATTACCAGATACACCACATAAAGATTTAATAAAGTTATTAACAACTCTTACACTCGAACAAGGAGAGTATGGCAATAAAGATGTCGATTCTATTTTGATGGCACGACCAGCATGGAAAGATGAAATGGTTAAGGAATTGATTTCTCGATATCCAAAACTTAAACTTTTTGATTATAAAGCTCTGGAAACTCTGCATCACTTTAAGTCAAATAGTCCCGTCTTTATTCAGGCATTCGATCAGCTTTTGTTACATCCCGATAAAAATATACGTATTCAAGCGGCCATAGAGCTCGTGGAACTAGAAAACACCGACCGTGTACTTAACGTACTTCAAGAAGGTGCACGAAGTTTTGAGGGTTATGCTGGAACATATGGACTGGCTGCGGATTACTTGACAAATAGTATAAAGGGTATCGAACGCCTGATTGCAATCGTCGAAGACCCTAAAACGACAAAAAAGACCCGCAACGCATTGCTTTATTATGGATTAAGTCGTGTCGTTGACAAAGACAAACGGGTTGCCGATCTTGTACTGGCTTCAGCAGGCGACTTGTCAAATCCGGATCAGGACCATATGATTTGGGCCTTACGCTCTGTTAAAACGCATCGTGACCAGGTTCAGACCACGTTAGAAAAGGCGTTTTACTCAAAGAATGCAGAAGTTCGTCGAGCTGTTGCGATGGTATGGGCGGAACTAGGGTTTCTACCTGATAAGCTTTTAAATCGGATCACTGAGGATCCAGTTCCTCGTGTCCGCGAAACAGTTTTCCAACTCCTTAATAGCCTCCCAACAAATGACTCACGGCTAATTGATATTATAAACATTGCCATAAAAGACACCAACCAAGATGTCCGTGATGCAGCCTTACAATTCGCGGGACAGTTGGGAAATGTTGGAAGAGCAATATTGACAGAGTATGCTAGTAAGGGAAACCCACTGACATACGACTTCTTTAATGGAATAGAGAAACTAAGATCATATGATCGTGCCTTGCTTTCTGTACTCGAACTGCGTAAGGTAAATGCCTCTCAAGATGTCCGAACTCAAATTGACGACCTTTTAGGAACTGTTGAGAGCGATTCGCTGGTGGATCGAAATAAGCTTTACACACAATTACAAAGTCAAAATGAAAATGATCGGTACAGTGCTGCCAAAACACTATTTGCGCTTCATGAAGACCCTTGGGCAAAAGGTGGCGACATTGCAACTGTATTGATGAACATTGAAGTAGATCGAATCTTGAGAGAACGCCTTGGAAAAGTACTTGATCAACTATACCCTGTTTATGAAGTATTAACATCAGGCCGTATACGCCACTTACCTCAGTTTCCCTGGCCACCACCAGCCGGTTATCAACGCGTTGTGGTCCAACGTGATCTGCTAAAAATAGGTCAAAACGCCACTTTAGGTACAGTTTACAATAAACTAGTGAGTACCCTAGAAACGGCAGATAAAGGCTTTGAGCACGGTTTGTTTGAACTGGAATCGAGTGGGTTTGCCTTGGTAGCACGAATGGAGCATATTGAAAGTGATGGCACACCCTTACCAGACCCTGGTAGATGGATAAAAGATGGTTATCCGAACATGAGTCTTTTGAGTTTTTTAGGCGATTTATTCTTTGAGAAGCCTGGCTTCTTCCGCATAGTAGTGTTTGCCATTACAGACGATGTGGCTCCGGTGGCAAATGCAAAGGCTCAATTGCCTGATTTTTCGACAGGAGCCGCAGCAATGCCACGTGATATGGCAGCAAAGCCATTTACTAATGATCAGGAAGTGCTTGCACTTGTCTATTGCTTTGAGCGACGTAAAAATGCGAGTATTGTTCCTCGGAGAGATGGCGCACTGTCAGCTCAGCAACACTTGATAAAGGCAGGGGTTTGGGCGAGATAAGATAACCCACTACGAACTCGACGTCGATCAGTGGTTAAACCATTTCTTTTGGTAAAGACACTCTTGCCCACGCATTAACTGGCGATATATCTCAACTCTCCCTTCGCCTTAATAGATATATTTACAGACACAGTTCACACATCCATTTTCGCCATCAGTTCATCAATTACGCGGTTCCACTCTTTGTCGTTGTTGGGAGTGCCGATGCTGATGATGTTTTTTTCGGCTTGGGTTGGATCGTCGGTTTGTTGATAGTTGGCCATGTCGGTTCGTTTCCAGCCGCAGGGTTGCAGTTCTATGAAAAAGAATTTGGCGGTCTCACTCTGAAGTTGCTGAATAGCGAGTGGAATTTCCGTTTTCATGATATATTCGGTGGCCAGAAAATCTGGGCTGAGCAAGAAAATAATTACATCCGAATTTCTCATCTCGTTACGGATGCTGTCGTCCCATTTCGAGCCTGATTCAATCATGCGGTCGTACCAGGGGTCGATGATTCCATTTGATTTCAGGATTTCCAGATGGGTAACAAACCGTTTGATGAAGTCGGCGTTTTTGGACGAATACGAGATAAATAGCTTTTTAGGTAGTTTCTCGAAACTGGTGATGTGTTTAAAATCATTAACGCTGAATGTTTTGCCATTCTTCGAAAAGCTAAACTGGTTATTTGCTACCGCTTCCTTCAGCGCCTGCACATCGAAAAAGTCGGTACTATTTACGGAGATTTTTTTACTAACCGTCCAGCCCTTATTGAGTTCATCGAGCGTGTTTTCAATTTCTTTTTCAAGCCCGTTTTTCTGAAATGGCCCCATCGTTCGAATGTTGACAACACCCTGATCTTTATCTTTCCGTAATTCGACATATACCATCTGCCGGGCTGAGCCCTCGCCTTTGCTCACAATAATGCCATTGCGCCAGAAAGGCATGTTTTTAACTCCCGCTGACGTATCGATGCTGGCACTATTTAGGTAACGAGCAAACAGGCTGAGCAACAGTGTTTTGTGGAAATAGGCTTTATAGATGAAACGTATGTGGTTGTGGGTGAACGTATTCAGAAAAAAGGCAACGGACGGGTCAGGGTTAACGGGCAGGAACTGGGGTGCCAGAAATTCCGAATCATTAATTTTTAGGATAGAGTTATTCTTTAGTAAAAGGTCAATCGCCTCTCTCTGGCTCTCAACGTGACTCACCTGCGACAATTTGAAAAAGCCCCGGTCGCTGCCCCGTTTGGCTACGTCCATAATCTCTTTGATGATCTCATTCAGCCGGTTAATCTGAGTGAACACCACCCCATCGTTGTCAGCGTGTTTGTCGTAAAACACGACACCGATGGCGTTCAGGATCTGGGAAATAATTTCCGCATTCTCTTTTGTGAACGTAATGGATGCATCATTAATAATTTGCTGACATTCAGCCCAGAAATCGTCTAAAGTAATGGCCTGAAAAGGGCGTGGCTTGGTCAGATAGTCATCGATTATTTTGTATTCAAAATTAATTAGTTGCCGCCCCGACAGGTTGAGAGCGTTCATGTAGTCGGTCAACACTTCGTTCAGAATTTGGGTACGTTTGCGGGCTGTCAGCGACATACTAAAGAATCCCGCAATGTTGGGGTACTGCTGGCTCAATTCTTGCTGGTTTAGTCGTCCTTCGCCCAAATCAATTTTGTTTTGCAATACCAATACGGGAGCAGTGGTGCTGGAAGTCATGCTTGTATCAGTCTTGTACATAGGGCGGAATTTATCGGCCAGATTATAATTAATCGACTCCAACCAGTAGGCCAGCGGGTAATTTTCGTAAACGAGGTTTGTGGGCTGGCCTGCTGTCGTTTCTATTTCTTCCGAGTAATTGTTGGTGGCCGTATCCCAGAGTAAAATATAGGCGGTATCGTGCGAGTAATACATCCGGTGGGCGTCGTGGTAGTAGTCCTGCCCACCAAAATCGAAAATATTAACCAGCATCGGCTTACCAAACGACGCATCCCAGCGCTGTATATCCAACAGGTGGGTGGAATTATGATTCCGGGCCAGTTTAACACCGCGCAAAAATTCACTTAAATTGGTTTTACCTACTTTACTGTTACCCACCAAGATAAGCTTTACGATTTCCAGCTTTCGGGTTCCGTAAGTTTGGGCATCATCGAAATACTTTAGGATAGCTTCCTGCCCTTTTTCAATAACCTCAATAGAAGGCTCGGCCAGAGTCGTGTTGTCTTTAATAAAAATACCCTCGTCAGTTTCGCTATAACTATACTTAAGCAGCACGGTCAAGCCTTTTTTGATGTGCCCCAGTAGCGGCTTGATCGATATGATCCGGTTGCCGGTTAATACTATCCGCTTCAGATTGGGTAGGTCGGCCAGTTCATCAACCCGTTTTAATCGATTGCTGCTAACATACAGGATGGTAAGCTGCTGAAGGTGCTGCAGCCCCGTTAGGCTATCCAACTGGTTCGACGACAGCCCCAACTTAGTCAAAGACAGATTTTTATTCAGATTCTCGATGGTGCGGAGCCGGTTGAACTGCATATCGAGTATCTGGAGGCTGGTTAGTTTTTCAATCCCCTCAATCTGCTCAATTTCATTGTAGGTGATATTAAATTGCTCCAGCTTGGTGAGGTTATCCAGGTTTTCGAGCTTGCGGATGTAGTTTTTGTCCAGGTACAGTTGCTTTAACCAGGGCATATCGAGTAGGTCGCGCGGAATAACCGTCAGGCTGCATTCGTTCAAGCGAAGGATGCCACTTCGTTCAGATTTCTCCTGGGCAATGAGCTTCATTGCCTTGCTGTTTTGTTTTAAATGAGCAATGCCCACCAGAGCTTCCACTACTTCGCCATAGGCTTCCTCCCGGTTCTTAAAGTCGCTTACGGGCCTGCCAAACTTAGGAAGCCCCTGAAAATCGGCGATGGGCGTTTGCGTCCAGTCACTCGGTTCCAATATGATAGGGATGACTTTATGCGTCTGGTCGGTTTTGCCACTTTTTAGGATTTCTTCCAGTTCAGGATTTTTACTGGTCGACTGTAGATAGTTATTAGTAACCAGTAGCAGGTATACATCGGCCTCCCGCCGCATGTCGGCCATTCTTTTCACCCACACATCGCCGGGGATTAGATTCTCATCCGATGTAATACGAATGTTCTGCCCCGATGCCACAATGTAGTTTTCTAGGTCCTGCTTGTAGGTTACGTCGAGCTGCGAGTAGGAAATGAAGACATTAAGGGGAGGCAAAGGGGGCGTCGAACTGCTGGTCAGTTGCATATGTCGAAACAGTTTATTGAAAGATCAGTCGGCTTCAGGTACGTTAACAATCAGGCTATATAGGGCAGTGCGTCAGCTACCGGCATGATTAACGATGGAGTGTGTCTTACTAAACGTATGGTTTTTAGCTGTGATGGGATGCATAATCCTGTCACTTTACGTGGCGAGATAGGCGTTTAGTCGACTAAACAAACTGCGCGAAATGTTCTTTCACTACCTTTCTATCGGCTACGGCTCTCCCGACGCTTTGCAATTCAGCCTTATAGTTTACGGAGTCCATCTGCTGCACCTGCTCAGGCTTCACCTGAAACAGGCCTAGCTCATCAAGCCCTCTACGCGATAAGTCGGCATTGTAGCGAACATAGGTGAACAGTTTTCTGTTAACCGGCCCTTTTACGTCGCACATGTCGCCTACTTCGCGATCCAAATGATTACCATGAAGACAACGACCGAAGGTGCGGCATAGAAAGTCCTGCTCGTTGGAGGCTGCGTACATGAGTGCAGACGGAATGGAGGAGGCATTATAAAGCAGGTTCATCTCGCCGGGGGCCAAATCGGCATTAGCACTAGCCGATGCCCCCGTACCGACCGACACCAACAGCATGTCCTTTTCGCCCGTGGGCCACGCCAGCTTATAAGGCTCTACGGTGGCCATTAGAAAGAGTTGAAAGGCAGGATTGTTGTACATAGTGACGCCCCCATCCACAAAGATGAAGTTATTCGGCCCTACCTTAATGGATTCGGGCGGGAAGTAGGTTGGTGCCGCAGTGCTTGCCCGTACCAGTTGCCACAGAGGAAAATTAAGGTTTGAGTCAGACCGGTCATTGTATTTGGCCGCCGGGTTGTTCGATACCGGCCAGGGCGAGTCAGTCGTAGCGTTGCGCATCACCAGCATCAGCAGGGTTTTGAGTTTGTCGCTGCCTAATGTCGTGTCTTTACCAATGACATCCTGAAGTTTGCCCGCCAGTTTTTCGTCTTCATATTTGAAGCGGAATCGCTGTAGCAAACCAGCCTTATCAAACATGACCCTGCCACTTTCCTGATAAAAATCCCGGATGGTATCTACCCGCATGCCCAACGACAGGCAGGTGGCAATGATAGCTCCGGTGCTCGTTCCGGCAATGTAGTCGAAGTAATCGGCCAGTACGAACTGGTCATCACGGCCTTGAGCTTCCTGTAAAAGACGCTCGATTTTGGCCAGGATTTCGATTGTGATGATGCCACGATAACCGCCCCCATCAAGGGCCAGTAGTTTACGTGGGCCGGTTTTGTTCAGTAAGTGCTGGATAGACATAGCTGAGAGTGAGTTATCGTTGTATACCTTATAAGCGATTAGGATGGTAGGAGAGATCCAAGTTCCTTGTTATAAGGCGTTGATCCGCTACCGATAAATAAAAGTATATTGACTATCGACCATGTTGCCTTGTCGATCCGCTCAGTGTTCCCTTATTGCTTGTCATGAAACACCTATTCATCGTCGTATTAGCTGTTGTGTCATGTACCGTAAAGAAACCAGACCCTACTCAACAGGCAAATGCTCAAACCGAATTGGTTTCAAAAGCTACTATGTATATGCGCACAATCAAGGCTGCCGAATTAAAAACCGGACCGGGCTATAGTACACCCGTCATTTCAAAGGCGCAGAAGTTTATTATTCCTGTTCCTGCTTTCGGAGCAAAAGGCGAACTGCTCATTTATCCCGAAGAGCAACCCAAAGCAGGTCAGCCCATCCTCGACTACAAAGGCAACCCAATTGGCGAACGGGGAATCGTTTTTTTCAACGAAAAAGACCAGTCGTGGCAGGCAGCCCCTGGCGATGGTCAAAGCGTAATTATTATTAATGAAGTCACTCAAAAACAGGCCGAAAAGCTTTACCACAGAATTTATGACCTACAGCTAAGTCTCGATGAGCTTAGCATAACTCAACTCAAGCAAGTGCTTGACTATGCGAAGCAGGAGTTGGAATTAAAAGACATGTATAACTCTACTCGCTCATTCATCCAGGAAAAGATGACCCCAGTTAGTTCAGGCAAGAGAACACCGGCGGGTGAGGATGATGTATATGGGTTCAAAAAAAGAGACGACCGCGACGTAAATCAGGCGATCTATATACCAGGCGCGTTTCTGTTTGAGGGTCCAGCAGCTAGTCCACAGCAATTCACCAGAGGAGGAGTCATCATTGAACAGAATGGAACAACGCGAGGAATTCAGCCTGGCATTTTTATGAGGACGTACACCTTAGCTGATGGTAGTCGCATCACCTCCGTTGCGGAGAATATTAAGTCGCAGATGGCAGACTGACGACATCCTGCCCTAAAGGCCGGTTTGATTAAGTCAGAATTTCTTAGATAGTTCTGAAATTGATTGGCTCAGATATGTTGGCTACTAATCAACGTGACATCTTTATAGACTCACTCATTTACCTTTTTCACCGCTTTTATCGAAACTTACGAAAGGCTATCTAAGGGAATAAAACTCTGCCGTTTATGCACACACAGCTGTATTGTCTATTCGAATCTGTCTGATTTGTAGTGACTCTGCCTTTGATAGCCAAAGACGGTTCTGTTCAGGAAAGTTAGTTAGGTTGGTCACGATCAATTCCTTAGTCGATTGTAGCTTTTCGCGTGATCCTGTAGAATATAAAAGTTCTACTTGGGCAGGGACCATTCCCAAATCGCTGTATAATTTAACAATCGGTTCAGCTACATCGTAAGACAGCACGTAGTCTGATTCTAGCGCTGCCACTGCCATCGCCAGTTGTTTATGCTGTTTGGCAACGAAATAATGACGGTATAGCCGATCAGCCTTCTCATAGAAAGGTGGATCGAAATAATGTAGCATCTCTCTGGGCGGATACCCTAAACTACCAGCAGCCTTTAACGTTGATTTCCAAGAACCGGCCTTTATAAGTAGCACATTACCAGATAGTAATTCTGCCTGCCGAATTCTGTCGATTAGCCGTTGCTTAGGGAACCGACAGCCTATTCCATAAGCTGACTGCTGCGCCCGTCCACCAATAGGACCGGCAGTGTCACTTAAGATTCCAGAAAAACTTGTACGGTTAAGAAATAAGCAAGCGAATGCCCGCTCTCTTCTGGTCTTAGGTGTATTGGTTTTATAATACTCCCAGAGTTGTAGTGTGGGCTCTACCTCTTCGATACGTCTGACAAGCCAGTCAGCATCGAAAAAAACGGTCTGCCAGAAGGCCGAGACCAACTCATCTTTATCGCCAATTGCGATCTTCTCAACCAAGCCATCATTTAATAACTGCAAAGAGACGCTGGCCCCCCCGGCAAATGGTTCAACAAATAAACGAGGCCGACGATCATTAAGCTTTAAAAGTGCAGCAAGGTAGCCCACTAGCCTCTTTTTGCCACCAGGGTAGCGTAGAGGTGATAGAATTGAGGCTCTATATGGTGGTAGGGGTGTGGCCAAACTAGTATCAATTAAAAGCTTTTCCAGTGTACAGTGAATGAAACGTCTCCTATATCAGAAACAGCAACGATATGCGTTTCTTGCCCATCGGCACAATAGTTTTTAAACTCCTTCAGCATTGTCGCGTCCAGCAGGATTTGACGGTCTGTGGGCACCACATCAATAACAGGATCAGCACAGAAGACAATAAGCTTCCGTTCAGCACGTGTAGCAGCTACATTAAACCTATTTTCTGACAGAAGGAAAGTTGCTTCGGCCTCTGCATACTCACCATCTGCAACTCCGTATGACACAAAAACAACAGCTCGTTCCTTGCCCTGTAATTTTTCTACAGTATCCACCAAAGGCATTGGCTTAACAGTCGATCCAAATCCCATCTGGCCTAAGACATTTCTCATTGCTGCGTTCTGAGCCCGGTGGGGAGCTAAAACGGCTACTCCTTTCTCTGCAAATTTTGCAGGCGAATATAGTTTGTCTGAACCATCGACAGTAAGCGTACCAGACAAGTAATAGACAGCCTGCGCTATCAAAGTAGCTTCGATGGGGTTCTTAGCTGTATATGAACGCTCAGGCGTGTACCGAACCAATATAACAGGCTTTGATGGATCCATCAGTAAACTCAAGAATGGGTCTACAGTTTCAGGTACGTTCGTAAAATCAAAACCGATCTGAATCGCAGGTTTGGTCGAAGTATAATTACCGTAGATTATCTGCCTGGGGTATGCTGTCAAGGGTTCATTCATACGGAAATTCTCTTCCAATTGAAATAGTGCCCTGTGTGGACTGGTCATTCCCTGAACGATGAGCGCCTGCTCAAATTTGTGCCGGATGAAGACAAATACCGACGAGAGTATTAGTTTATGTTCTTCAACGTAAGTTCCGTGAAGAATTGGGGGTAACTGCTTATCGTCACCAGCTAAAACTAAACTTACCGTTGGCTTTGACGCTGCCAAGGCAAGCAATGCATCTGATAGCTTCATTTGAGAGGCTTCATCTATCAGCACTACATCAAACCAATGTTGTGGGATACCCTGCTCCTTAATCGCTTTATAGATGCCCCACACCGTAGAGCCAATAATAACGCATGGCGTCTCTGATTGAATTTGATCAGCTACTCCCTCGTCACTGATTTTGGACTGATCAGCTATTTCATCATCAGCTGTGTTGTCACCACTAGCTTGCACCTTAAGTACGGCAAGCACATCTGAGCCAATGCCGTACCTGCTGGCGAGTTCGATCGTTTTATTGAGAACATTAACGATGGCATGGTGCGTAAAAGCTGTGACCAAAATGCGTGTAGGTCGTTGTTGAAGCTTTGCAGCAATGGCGTAGCAAAGCAACATGTGAGCAACCGTGAAGGTCTTACCTGTGCCAGGCGGTCCCCATATGAGCGAAACTGGCTCTTGCATCGATCCAGATATTGCTCGCCATTGTGCGGCGTTTAGTAGTTGTAATCTTGTACTATCCGCTAGAGCAATGAGTTCTGATTCAACTTGTTCGGGATCATTAATAAAAGGTAGCCAATTTCTGATTGCACCATCCGCTACTAATTCACGAACGTGCTCAGCACCAGGCTCTAATTTCAAATGCTGAATGGCATTTAAAACTCGTTTCGAATTATAGTCAGTATACATCGTATCAAGTACATAAGTATCTGACGGGTTTTCAGTGAAAATGGCTTCCCAATAAGCAATATTATTCGTCTGTAGCTTCAATAACGGAGGCGTACTTTGGCTATCTAATTCGATCAGGGTTACTTTATTTCTTGCCCCTCTCCAGCCAGCGCTCCTGAACAGTGATCCATCAACTTCTATGATCAACTGGTCAGGGTTTGATTCAGATGTAAGTACTAGATTGAAGTTCCCAACGTCAATTTTTGCGTCTTTACACTCTAGATCAAATGTGAAGTGAAACAGGCCATCTTCGGTTTTTATGTACCTCAATCCATTGATTGACTGAAACTTAGCTACTCGCTCTGAGATTGGCATAGTGTGCGCATGCTTAACGGCCAATTCGGAGAACGATTCTTCTAGAACCGTGAAAACCTCCATCACTTCTAGAACTCGTTGCGCGTCAACATCCACGATTGGGATACTGGGATCAAACGTTTCGTATAGACAAAATGGCTCTTTCTTCAGCAGCAAGTTGGATGATAGGGTTTGTTTCACTGCCCTCACTACAGAATCGGTTGCTCGTAACTTATTCAGTATGGTCTTCTCAATCGCTGTTCTTAATGCTGAGGCGTCCATATCGTCCCACTCCTCTACTTTCCATACATTTAGAATTCGCTCAAAAGCAACCTGATTAGAGTAGGGCCAGCCAAAACCATATTTAGGTCTATACTCAAACCCGTTAAGCTCTCCGTCAGCCTTCACAGGTTGCAGATCACGCGACACACTTGCTAAGTCAAATCCATATGCAATAGGTAACGTGAGCGATTGTTTAAGCACCTGGCTCACCACTGTTCCTGGAACGGTCCGAAAAGCATCAGGATTAGGAAGCACCGATGCAGGAGGAAAGATTCGTATAAGCCGACGCACTTCATCAAGCAGACCTGTAGGCTCGTCTGATAGCAGGTGACGTTCCAGACAATCTTTTAGAATTAATAACTCTAAGCCGTCGTAAACATATATGTGCAGTTTCTTAGAAAGCTTCCAGCGTTGCGAACTAGCTTCTCTTTTCGCTTCAACTATCCTCGTTTTACAAACGGCAATTCTCTCGTTCAATCTTTCACGATGAGCAATAAGAGGTACGTCTTCAGGTTTTCTTTTATACAGACGCGGGTAAACATCTTTAAAATCAGCCAACTCTTTTTCTGCATCAGCGAAAGCTTTTTCTGCATCAGCTACTTGTTGATCCTCGGGGAGTACAGTGTCTTTCACTGCCTTATTGGCCGTATCAACACGTAATAATACATTGTTTAGCGTTTGCAGAAAGCTTAGTAATAGTGCCCCTTCCTTGTCAGGCCCATCAGAAATGAATACGTTTTCACTACCGATTACCTTACTGGTAACTTCGTCCCATCCTTCATAAACTTTCATACCCAGTGCGAAACACGTACCTGATACTGCATCTTGCTCGGCCGACAAGATTATCCGCACATCCTCGTACTGAGGCATCAATAAGTTTTTAGTCTCCAGCGAACGAATTTTCCCGTCTTCCAGTGTTTGAGCAGCCTTAATATAGCGGTTCAGGTTCGAGGAAAGATCATGACTTTCTAACCTCAGATCAGCGATTCGAGGCAAATCGGCATGAAGCGCTGCCAATTCACGATGAGTTGGAATACCTGCTTTCTTCAACCGCCGTTTCGACTCCGAACTCATATATGGCACACGTGAAATATCATTGCCCGCGTCGGATTCAGCACGGCAGGTTTCGGCGTACTCACATAAAAGGCAATTTTCACAAAAGTGAAAGTGCGCATCTGCCGCTGGTGTGGTTAACAAGCTACCAACCGTATCTCTTAAGAAGTTAGCAACTGCCGTACGATATGGAGTTAGCTCGAATATATCTGCTTTTTGTCGCGATTGTATAACGGCCATTTCCACATCTACCACAATGTCAGTACGGTTCAAGCAACGTAATATGTGCTCCAGCAGCAACGAATAAAAAGCGACCTGAATATAGTGATCATGACGAGCTTTTCGGCTTGCTTTGAAATCCCAGATACGTAGCTTTCGGGGAGCACCTGTCTCATCTGAAGGTATAATTTCAATGAGATCTGGAAGTGCCCTAGTTAACTGTACTTCTGTAGGGTTTAGCTTGTAGCGTTGTAGAAACGTTTCGGATATGAAAGGGTCGAAGCCGTTCTCGAAATTAAGATCAATCTGGGCATAAAATTGAGCCGTGCTTCCGCTATCCAGCACGGTTAAGAAATCGTAAAATGATAATGGGTTTATTTTGCCAGACTTTTGGTCAACCCCAGCATAATGCACCGCAGCAGTTCCATGCACTGCGATGAGTTTGTTTATTTCAGCAACCTCAAATTCATCGCCTCCCTTCATAAGGTCTACTACCCCTGGACGAGTATGCTGACGCGCCTTTGAGGGTACTCGCCAACCAATAGTACCTGCCCGGCCCCTTAATTTACCAGGAACGGTATTGTAGCGAAATAGTCTATCGCAGCGGTGCTTAAAGTGCGACGCAATAACTGATGCAGTAAGTCGGTGTTTAGTCACTTGGGTAAACGAGTTGAGTTTAAAGTGTGGATAGGGCTACTATTCGTATCAAAATAGTAAGATCTGATATAACCATCGGTTTTCAAAGGTATCGCTATCTAGTGCAGCGTTTCTGCATTATCTACTCTCAAATGAATTTTTTCGTAGCTATAACTATTCAGTCTTCATCCGTATGCTGTGCTGCTACCAGCTTATACTGCTCTGCCAGATCCTTCCGTAAATGCTGAGGCTCTAAGAACGTGTTGGGAAATTATGTTTGGCACTGATGATCAGTTCGTTGCAACATAATTTGAATATTGGCTAGGTATAGCCAGCTCACCGAAGATGATACTGTATACTCGTAATCTTTGACAATGCGCCGGAAAAAATTGGTCCAGGCGATAGTCCTTTCCACCACCCATCGCTTGGCAACAGGGACAAAACCTTGCGCTGATTCGGGCCGTGAGGCCTTCTCAAAGTCGATGCCCCATTCTCTCAACTCTTGGGCAAAAACACCATTATAAGCTTGGTCGCCAAGCACTTTTTCCAACCATTCGCCTACCCGCCACAAAACATCGTCGATTAAGGCGCAGGCAATAGGGCCATCCGCCTCGTTGGCTGCATGAACACGAGCAACCCAAAGCCGACCTTCCGTATCAACGACAAGTTGTCGTTTGCGTCCATTCACCCGTTTGTTGGGATCAAGACCACGCTCTTCATAAATCATCGGACTAAGTATAATACTCTGATAATCAATGCATACTAACGGAGGTGTGGGCATTCTCTCGACTCTTTTTCAATCCAATTCATTGAGCGTTGCGTTGAGTCGTTCAAACAGATTATCCCTTTTCCAGAGGTCAAAATAATAGTAAACGGCTTGCCAGTGCGGCCAGCATTTAGGCAGGTTTCGCCACTGACAGCCGGTTCGCAAAAGCCACAGAATGCAGTCGACAATGTGTCGTAAATCGTGCATTCGCTTGCGTTTAAGGTTAAAGAAAGGCGAAATTGCGGCCCATTGAGGGTCGGTCAGTGGCATCCACTGTTTGGTCTTAGCTCTGTAGTTTGGCGACCACAAAGTTGACACGACTCTCAACTTTTCTCAATTTCCCAACACGCTCTAAAACAGTCTTTGCCGCTTTTTGCCAGCAAAGCCTGACATTCGATACAAAGTTGGAGCTGTACAACAAATTGTCGGAAGACAAAGCCAACGCCACTAGGAAACGGCTCTGGTTTAATTCACTTTACGACCTACGGATTCGAGGTCTGCGACCTTAATTGTTCAAACGGATGCATCTGGACAAAACCAAACTTAAGCAACTAATCAAAAAAGCAGAGGAGGTTCCTGAGAAAGGCTCGATTAACTACATAGGCGCTACTCAAACAACCATTGCTGATCAGTTGAGTAAAATAGCAACCGGTTTGTCCGGATGGCTGTCCAGACACACCAATCTGACAAATGGGGCTGCGTATGGCAAGAAGCTGGCTGAAATACACTCACAGCTCCCGGCAGTTGATAAACGCGGATTTCATACTGGCTATCTCTCCGAGAAGGATGCTGCATCCGCCCGAACTAAGCTGCTTACTCTGCTTCGAACTATCGACAAAGAGAATAAGTCCGTCTTCATTGTCCATGGCCGGGATCACCAGATGCGAGACAATGTACAAAGTGTATTGAGGGGTCTAGGCATAGCAACCGTAGTACTTGAGCGCGAAGACGACAATGGCCAGACGATAATTGAGAAATTTGAGAAAGAGGCGGCTCGTTGCGAGTATGCAGTAATTCTCTGCTCTGCCGATGATGAAGGTCGTTTGCGAACGAAGGGGCGGGCGAAAGAAATACCCTTGAAACCCCGCGCCCGCCAGAATGTGGTTCTAGAGTTAGGCTACTTCTTAGCCAAAATTGGGCGAGGAAACCTGTTTGTCTTATACCCTGAAGAATCCATTGAGCAGGCGAGTGACTTTTTTGGCGTGATCTGCCAAACTTATGACAAAGCTGAGAAATGGAAAACCAAGCTTGTGCGTGAACTGAAAAAGGCGGGCTTTAAAATACCTGCGAAGCTATCTGATCGGATATAGAACATATAAATTTTGCCTCCCACGACCGTACCTACAGTTCCAGTCAATTTTAAAGTAACCTTCTCATGAGAAAGCACCACTCTATCACGCTCGAGCTTAAAAAAGACAAAGCTGACATGTATACCGTTATATCAACAGGTGGCAGCTAGTATCTTCCAGCCATGGAAATGAAGTCTTCTATCTATTCGCCGATGCGTTGGTGCAGTGGGGACCAGCGCGAGATTACCCAGCAAACGTATTTTCAATCGTAATGCAGTACTCACCTGAGATTGGCTACAATGTGGATATCTCTCAACCAACACACATTCACGTAAAAGACATCCATAACGTCAATTAAGCATTCCATAAGTTTGTAGCAGAAACAACGGTGAAATAAGAACATTAAAATGATTCAGTCGGCTAACAACTACGAGTTATCTATTCTTTTCAATCCCGATCAAAATTTAAAGTATACCATTCCCAAGTACCAACGCGAATACGTCTGGCAGCAACGGAATTGGGAAGCTATGTTTGACGATGTATGGGAGAATGACAAAGGACATTTCTTTGGTTCAATAATTTGCATCAATCAAAGCGTAGATGTACATCAAACATTACGCCTTGAATTAGTAGACGGCCAGCAGCGCACTACAACAACGTCACTCCTATACGCGGCCATCTACACATGGTTAAATCAGAACGCAGTTAAGACCGATAGGCGAGTTATGGTGCAGGAAACGAATACGTTGCATCGCCTTGTGCATCAGCCTAACTATACAGCTTTGCGGCTTGAACCATCTCGGCAGGGAGGCAATTATGATGACTACCAGTGGGTAATGGCAAACGCCGGTATCTTGGATAAAGAAGTTCATAGACCGCCGAACGTAGGCAAACGACGAATTTACAGGGCTTACGACTACTTCTTAAATCGATTGAATCAGCTAGATACAGATGGAATTGCTCTATTTGATACGCCTAAAGTGCTGGCTTTTCTCGATAAGCTAAACGGTGCGTCTATGGTACAAATCACCGTAAATAGTCATTCTGACGCCTTTACTCTGTTTGAGACATTGAACAACCGTGGGGAGCCTTTGTCAGCGCTAGATTTAATTAAGAATAAGTTTTTGGATGTACTTGATCAAAAGCAGGTCAAGAGTATTGAGCAGAACTTTGACACTTGGACCAAGCTACTCGACAATCTAACAGACGACCCACGAACACAGCAACGGTATCTCCGCCATTATTACAATTCTTTCAAATATAAGCAGGCAGTACGTGTAACAAATATTTCCAAGGCCACTCGGTCTAATCTAATTGATATTTATGGCAAGTTGATTGATCGCGATGTCCAATGGATATTTAACGATTTATACGCTAAGTCTAAATTATATGGACGACTAGTTAAACCAGAGAATGATTATAACAGTCAGCCTATAACGAATACTCTGCTGGACTTAGAGCGTATTGGCGGCGTTACGTCAATAGGTTTTCTGCTATATTTATTAGCCGAACATCCTGACTTAAACAGTCCAGAACTAGCTGCTATTATACGGCTGCTGGTCATATTCATGGTGCGTCGGAATATCACGGATACGCCACCAACCCGCGATCTTGATAAACTCTTCATAGACCTGATTGAATACTGTCAGCAACTAGACGAAACACCAACCGCTGAAGACGTAAAAGCGTTTTTGAAAAAGCCAGAATGGTATGTTTCCAACGAAATATTTCGGGGTAAGCTAGAAGGAAATTTGTATTATGAAAATACAGATGCCACCCGCTTTGTCCTTTGCTTTCTCGAAGCACATTACCAAACCCGTGAGACGCAAAAAGACCTTTGGCAGCGATATGGTAGTGGTCAATACGTCTGGACAATAGAGCATATCCTTCCGCAAGGCAAAAACATTCCAGCCGACTGGGTAACAATGATTACAGACGGTGATGAACAGCTAGCTAAACAGGTACAGGAACAAAATATGCACACACTGGGAAATTTGACCATCTCCGGATATAACAGTACGCTAAGCAATCTTCCTTTCGGTCAGAAGCGCGACCGGAAAGACAATAAAGGTTTATATGTTGGATACAGGAACGGCCTTCACCTCAATAAAGAATTGGCTAATAAAGAGAAGTGGACTATTGCTGATATTCAGGAAAGAACTAACCAACTAGTAGATCAAATCTTAACCCTGTTCAATTTTTAAGCTAATGAATAAATTCGATATACATATAGGACAAATTAACAGGGTGTACCGGGAATACTGGTGGATCAACGAGTATACATACAAAGAGCGGCATGAACTAAATAATGAAGTAAAAACAGCGCTTATTAGTACGTGTAATGCCACAGGTGATTACGATACATTGAAAAGCTACATGGATCGTATTCCCAACATCATCTACGACCTCAATGAATTCAAAGTCAATATAGAGGGCGAATTAATAGACATTTCTCAATGGCTAGCAAAGCATGACCGCTTTGTTAATTTTATTTACCTAGAAGAGAAAGGTCTTTGGAGAGTTTATCACTGGAATCTTGACCGAATATTGAAGCCTACAGAGAAGGGGTATAATAACTATTTTGCACTGCTATGGAATGTAACCGATACTGAACTGAGTGATGATTTCATCGATTATCAAGTAGAGAGGGGGTTTGCTTCATCTAGAGTAGAGGCAGTTAATAAGCTAAAAAAAATTGTGCTGCAATACTCAGGATTATTAGCCAAAGAGAAGTTTAGTGAACTTATAGACATATACGCAACAAATGGATCAGATCAACCTTTAGGGCAAATACAATTACTAGGCGATGAGGATAAAAAAATCATTATTGGCAAACCAAAAGTCACTCGTAAAGAAGGAGATGCTGTAACAGCGTTGAACCTGAAACAAACGAAAAGAGCTTTTTCTTATCTGCGTGACGCTGGTATTATCCTTAAGGACACCAGCTATCAGAGTGGAGATAACATCAACAAAGCAATCCAAGCATTAACAGGACATCATAACGATAGCCTGCGCAAACACAAAGATTTAGCAGCTATAAGCATATCCGACCTAGAAAAAATAAAAAGAGTATTTGACGAAGTTAATTTGTTGATTAACAGAGACTTAAAGAGCCTAAGAGATCACAGAAAAAATCTGTGACGTCACAAGTACCCTACTAATCGGCCGTACCTGACGAAAATTTGCCATATCAAAAACGAAAATGATATGAGCAAAATTCTGATTATGACCGAAGA
This sequence comes from Fibrella aquatilis, assembly GCF_017353255.1. GTDB lineage: Bacteria > Bacteroidota > Bacteroidia > Cytophagales > Spirosomataceae > Fibrella > Fibrella aquatilis. The sequence continues at coordinate 48,758 of NZ_JAFMYU010000013.1, forward strand.
GGACGTCATCACGTTACTCGACCAAGTTGTCCGCAACATCTTGACGGACAAAGATTCCCGAATCAGGGAAGATATCCCAGATTACGTTGGCTTATCTGATGCTGCCAAGATTCTTCAGATAAGCGAATCAGCTCTCTATTCTCATACGAGTCAGCGAAGAATAGAGCACTTCAAACGCGGGCGTAAACTCTATTTCAAACGGTCTGACTTGACCGCCTGGCTCGATGCTGGACGTAAAAAGACGCGTACTGAAATAGCGGACGAAGCGGGTATTAACCGTAAAAGAGGCAGACAGTGATGCAGTCAAACACACCCTCATTTGAGCTTTCCATTTGGGATTTCTGCTCTGATTCAGAACTCAAGTCCTTAAATGAGCTTATTCTTCGAAAATACACGCTCCTTCAAAAGTATCGGAGTATAGACCTATTCTCGCTCTCCGAAAATGAAGCAACCAAGCAGCATAAAAGAATAGTCTTCCTTGAACAAGAGATAACTATACTATATGCGGCTAGACAAATGATACACCACCTACGAGAGGTCTATCAAGAGGCTGTTGCCCTATCGGCAGAGGCCGCACAACGTGAACTACATCAAATGCGGCTCCAAATGCAGTATTGGAAAAAGCGGTTTGAGCGTGAACATGCTGAATGCATCCGTGAGAAGGAGGAAGTGCTTCATTGGGTTATGACTGCCCGCAACTACCTGCGCAATGGAACACAAACCCAGTGATACATGGTCTGAATTAGAGCGTGATTTCGGCTCTGGCAGGTTAGGAAAGGATAAAGAGAGTGCAAACGAACCGCTCCTTAAAGTGCGCTCTGCAAATCAGTGCCTATTAGACGCACGGAGTAAGCCCATTCCTAATATGCTTTTCGGGGAGTTATGGCACGAAGGCGAGTTAGCCATTCTATTTGCTGACACCAACGTTGGTAAAAGTATCCTGGCCGTTCAGGTGGGAGATAACATTAGCAAAGGTCGAAGCCCGCCAGTATTTCAGAATAGAGGAGGGAAGCAGCCCGTAATCTATCTCGATTTTGAACTGTCTGACAAGCAATTTCAGCAGCGATACTCGATTGACTTTGAGAATGAGTATCAGTTCGACGATCAGTTCTATCGGGTAGAGTTAAATCCTGAGTTTACAGATTTCGACCGTTTTGAAGATGTACTCAGATCAAGTCTTGAGAGCCTAATTGAGGAGTCTGGAGCCAAGGTGTTGATTGTTGACAACCTAACCTACCTCAAAACTCAATCAACCGATACGGCCAAGGAGGCATTACCGCTGATGAAATTCTTAAAGGACATCAAGACTCGCTATAGCCTCAGTGTACTTGTACTGGCACACACACCAAAGCGGGATAATTCGAGAAACCTTACTGTCAATGACCTAGCGGGAAGTAAGCAACTGTCAAATTTTTCTGATGCGATTTTTGCCATTGGCCATAGCGAGCGAGAGCCTGATTTACGCTACATCAAACAGCTGAAAGCACGGGCGACACCGATGATCTACGACTCCGACAATGTCATTGAATGTCGGATAGCCAAAGAAGGTAACTTTCTCGGTTTCCATTTCGAGCGGTACGGCTATGAGCAAGAACACCTCAAGGCGAAAAGTGACAAACAACTCAGTGAACTTGATGAGCAAATCATAGCTCTGAAAGAACAGAATAACGGTATCTCAAATGCTGACATAGCACGCCAACTCTGTACGAACAAAATGCGAGTTGGCCGCGTGCTGGAGCGTAATAGTAACACAGTGTAACGCCGGTAACAGCTGTTACTAGCTGTTACCGGCGTTACTTAAACAAAACAAGAGTAATGGACCATCAACTAAGTGCAATCCGCCAACTGCGGGATTCAGGCGTGAGTATTCGGGACATCGCCGACCGGTTAGACATCAAAAAACACGAGGTAGAAAAGGCGTTTATCACGCTGAAAGCCCTCGGACAGCGTCCAGACGTGGATTCAGGCAGCGAGCCGGACCCTTGGCCAGACGAATCCGCTAGTATGTACGGACACTCGCCAGACAGGTCAAATCGCGTAGTTCCTAAAGCAAAAGCCCCCAAGGATAGGCCATCAGAGTGGAACTCTAACTGTACACAACAGGAAGCTGACTTCATCATCAGCAATCATCTTGAAGGATTTCAACCCTACGAGATTGGCAGTGTGTACAGAGAAGAATGGACAGATGGTTTCTTAGCGTTAGCCGACATCGAACGTGTCATCGACGCCTACGATAAAGCGCAAAGTCGCAAGAAGGAGGCAGAAGCGGAGAAGCAACGGATAAACGATGTGCGACTGATTGAAACCTTCAATCACTTCATCGGGGAAGATGCATTGGCTTTGTTACTTTGGATTCATGAAATAGACGAATGGGACCTTTCAGAAGTCAAAGCGTGTGCGGCTCGTGCAGGCACGGTCATGGCAGAAATCGAGAGCTTTTGCCGCAAGCATAAGCTGACGTATACGGACTACGAACCGTACTTAGTCTTGAGAGCAATTAAAGCTGAGGTTGATGCAAAAGCTAGAAAACGAGATGACGATGTAGAATTGGATGAGTCCAGCATCTCATTCATTGGAATGCTTGCTCTTCGACCAAACTTGGACCGCTACCTCTACAAGCTGCTAGAAAAATCTAGAAATAGCTACTCAAGATGGTAAGCCATTTTATTAGCTACCATTAGGTTTATTTAAAAACCCTGATGACCTAGTAGGCAGCAGGGTTTTAAATAAACCTAATGGTAGCTAATTAAGCACCTAAAGGCATTAACCTGTATACTGTTGACCCGTGAGTTAGTATGTAAAGTGAACCGAGAAGGTTTATAAGACTGTCTAATCTAATGCCAGTATGAAAGTAGATATGCTTCACAGACTAATTCACGGGTCAATAATTGAAAATACGTGGTCATATCATACCAAATACTAAGAACCATTACAACCCTACCTTTGAGTGATGTACTGGAGTACAAGCAGCTTCACAACTGTATCACTTTTTACGAATTAGTATGTGTGATTCTACAAGGTGAAGTTGATTTGAAAATAAAAATGAGATCAATCTCTACCAAACACACTCTACACCAGAAGTTAGAAAATACACAATATCAAAAAGTTGTTTACATTTTTTATCTAAGTCTGGGACGCGTTGTGATCTGATCAAAGCACCATAGTTTGTCAATGAGGAATCATCTCCATGAGTAAGATACAATTTATTTCTCGTATCATTCAAATTTTTGAGAGAAGTAAGTAATTGTTGTCTACAAGACATATTAAGTAATATGAAAGCTATTTGACAATGCAATATCTGCTCAAGATTCTTTTTTACGTGAACAACGCCACGCGGGTTGAATGAATAATAGCGTCCATGTCTATTATCACCATCGTAGTATAAGATACTACTCGGATTAGGGTTTATATCATAATAACCATAGCCATCTCTTACCGATCCAGAAGAATCATAATTAAAGACAGGGTTGTACTCAACAAATTTTAAGTACCTAGGCCTAAATGAACTTGGTAGCTTTAATGTCCAATTATGTCTTTTAGGCAAGGAAGGTTTAGGAATTTCTGTACGTCTGTCATGTTCAACATATGAATTTCCATTTCTGTCTACGTAAACTACAGCTTGTTTTTCAAAAAAGGCTTGTTGTATTTCATTCAATACACTCCATAATGTTAAATATGCGAGTTCGGTATCTGAATAAAAGAAGGTTATTTGATCAAAGTCTGTTTGCTCAAATGATTTTTTCAGAAGGCCTAAAAACATATGTAGACGTTCATCAATACGTTCTTTTATGATCTCACCAGGAGGATCGTTTATTACTATTTTACTTTTAATTTCTTTTATTTTACTCAAATATGGTCTTAAAAGTTTTCCTTTCTTAAGACAGTGATTTATAGTCCTATGAAATTCGTCGAAATTCTCAACAGAAAATTTCCAGTTTTTAGCCGTTTCAGGGTGTTCTTTTACATAATATCCATCGGCACCTGCTTCATATAACTTATCCATATTCCATGCCTTATTTGAAGCGGTAAACATAATGACTGGCAAGACAGGATTAAGTTTTTTTATATCAGACAGAATTTTATCTCCTTTTTTATGGTCAGCGAGGTAATAATCTAGAAAGACTAAATCAAATTTATCATTCTCTATATCACCTTCCAAAGCTATATCCCAAGCCTTACGTGATATTATGGTAGCTTTCCCATTGGATATAATTTTGTTATTTAATATCAATTCAAGACATTTTGTCCACCCTTTATACTCATTATCGTCAATGTATAGAATGGTTAAGTTTTTATCAAAGAATGGTTTGAGCTTTGATGGCGTGGCGTTTTTTTCATCTTTAAACCCTAGAAGGTATTTAAAGTAAAGGGTTTTGGGGTATTTAAAGTCTTTTAAGTCAAGGCCTGCAACCTCCGCCATACGGTATGCGCCCCATTCGTTGGCAATACCATGTCTACCATATTGTTCATCAGGTTCTCTTATTACCATTTTTTTGAGAAACTGATTTAAATAATCTTCATTTTTTACTGGTATTTTTAATACCAGTTGTTTACTGAGATAATGAAGAAGTAAGCAATTGAGTTGATTTTCAGTTTGATAGATTATTCCGGCTGTATTTAAGATTAGCGTTAACTCTTTGTAACCACTATCGGAAGTATCTGAAACTAATTGATCGAAATTTGTGTCACCAGTCAATACAATCGGCTTGCTTCTGTAGTCTTTACTTAAACGTAAGTGATAAATTAACCTTAAGCCCAGAAACATGTCTGAGTTATCACCAATATAAGAAATAACAATAAGGTCCGATTGCGATAGTGTGGTACTATTTTTATTCAACATGTCATCTAATCTGGTGTCATAATCCAGATGACTATCACTGGCCAATTCTGTTTCAAGCTCTATTACACGGGTAGAATAATCATCATGCATTAGATACTTTGGTAGTGAGTTTTCTTCTTGCTTGCGTATTAGAGTAATATTCATACAATTAATGATTTTAAAAGTTCGTTGTTCAGTCTTGATATGTCCTTTGCTTGTTGAGCATACTTTCTCATTATATCCACATAATCAGTATAGCTATTAATTGTTTTCATATATTCTCTACCCTTTTCAATCCGAGTAGTATCTAAATCGGCCAAATACATAATATTTTCGAAATGCCTATTGCCTCTATGTTGTTGTAATTGAGTTTGATTAGTAATGTTTCTTTCTATCCATTGAATTTCGCTTTCTGCTTTTTCAATCTTCTTTGAGAATGCCTGCTTACCATACACTAAAATATATGGCTCAAAGAGATTAGATTGCTTATAAAATCGTATCGCTAGCTGGAAACCTTTCGTTTGCATATTATATATATGTTCGTGACGTTGAAATCTAAGGCTTTCTCTGTTTGTATTGAGTGATCCTTGGCCACTAAAACGAGCAAATAGAGTATTGTGCTGACTTGCCTTCAGCGCATTATACAATGGTTCGTTATAGATAGGACTATCTTGTGAAACGTGTACAAAAATAATTTTACGCGATTGAAGATACGGATTCGGCTGAATCATAACGAAATCAGTGTAGGGATCAACAGAGTGTTTAATTTCTAGATCTGAAATGAACTCTATTATGTCTTCACAATCTTCAAGTTGATTTTTCAACTCACGAAAGCGGTATTCAAAAGTACCTTCAACTTTTTTCTCATCTACAAACAGTATGGGAGCCAACATGATGTCATGAATGATAAAAGGTTAATTTATGAGTAATTCCTTCTGTTAGTTGATTATCAGATCGTGTCTCTGGCGACGCCAAAAATAAATGTTCAGATAACTGACCACTCTCATCTTGGTAAACTGTAGACCAATCAGCCAGCTTATGTAATCGCTGCTGATTCTTAGTGAGCCTTGACTGTTGAAAAGCTTTAAGTTCATTCACAATGAATGCGTTCTGTAAATTCAAGTAAATTATTGTTGCGAAGAATGATTCTCCATTTAAGTTGCGTTTAATAGTGGCTGAACGCAGCAAGATTATACGTTCGTCTTTCACATCATAATACGGATTTTCAGCTAGATCTTTGAGGAGAGATCTTATCGCCTTCCAGACTTCCTTTGTATCTGTAAAGAACTCACAATTCAAACTGAACTCCTCTTCGCTCGGCTCGTATGAAATGCTTACTAGTTCTCTACTATTAAGTTCATTAACAATAGGTTTTAGCGAATTAATTAAAATCCAATCATGAAAATAATCATTACCAATTCTAATCTGTGTTCGGAAGTCTTTAGCGGCTTGGGTAACCTTATTGTCAGGAAGAATATCTTCTGCCTGCACTCTTGTTGTTAATACCATATCTTCTACAACTTTATTTTTTTTCTTACGTGACAGTATGTCAATAAGGTTATTGGGATTAGTTTTTTTTTGTCCTTTTAAGGGAAGTAAACCATACTTTTCGTGATATGCTTGGCCATCTGTATTATATACTGCCACAAAAGATTCTAACTTCGTGTATAGACTGGCCGGAAGCACTGCTGATAACGCTGGCATCTGCTCATTAACTTTGGCCAGATTTGTTTTAAAGTCAAAATCGCTGACATCGGGGTCATGTAGCAATTCCCTAAATCCCGTCTGGTTTATTACTTTAAAATTACGCAGAAAACTTACCACCTGACGGGGCTGGTGTTCTACAGTTTGAGTTCGCAGAATTTTCTCACTAATTTGAAAGATCAACTCGCCTTTGAGAAGTTGTTCGAACGCCTCCTTGCATTGTCGATAAATGGAATCATCGGCACCACGCACCATTTTTAGGTAGTCGATCTTCCCACCAACAACGTTACTCAATTGTGGATCAGACTTTTTATTCTTTACAACATTGGCAGGTGGTTTATAACTACTTAGAAATCGATCCTGTGCTTTTTCATAGCCTAGGTTAGTCCAATTGTATAGCATAGCGCGGATTTTCCGTATATACTTACGGGATACGTTTGTTTTATCATTTACCGTTACGCCGGTAACCTCTTGACGCACATCCCTACCTAGTAAACGTACCTTACCTGGATTTATCAGAAAGCCTTCTTCCTGAATAATCTCCTCTAAACGAGTTAAAAATCCGTTCTGGAATGGTTGGTCTGATGAGAATGTCAGGTCATCAGCATATCGGCTGTAGGAAAGATGCTCACTTCGGGTTAGCTCAGTAAGTCTAAAGTCAAGGCGTTGACAAATCAAGTTTGAGAGAACCGGAGACGTCGGGGCACCCTGAGGCAAAGCCCCATTGTAGCAGCAGTATTTAGTAAGCAAATAAGCAAATTTCGGTTTTACAGCAATAGGCTTAAGTTTCAGTACAGCGGATACGCGACCAAACTTTATGTTTGGGAAGAAGTCTTGTAAGTCAATATTCAAGACAAAGTTTTTATTAGTATGCATAAGAGCGTTCGAGACCACACTACGGCCTTTTACATAACCATTGACCGAAAAAGGTGGTTGGTAGATAATTTGTAAAAGATCTGTAATGCAACGCTGAATGGCTTTCAATGTCCCATCAGGAGCGTTAATAGTGCGCAATGCACCCGATTTTTTCGGAACTTGAAATGAGTGATATTTCTTATCTACATTTTTATAGAAAAAAGAAAGTTGCTTGCGTGTAAACAGACGGCGCTTACTTTGATGAACAAAATTCTGCCATTCAACAACTCCATTTAACAACGTAAGTAAATCGTCGAGGCTCTCCCCTTCACGGAGCAGACTAATTAGGACATTTGTGTCGTACTGTGTTGAGATCATTTCAAAAAAATAGTGCCTGTCTGATTTCTAAATCTATCCCCTTATCGTATTCTTACCGGTTCGCGTTACTAGCTTGTTCCTTGTTCAGCTAATAAGGCGCTTGGTAGGACCCGAGGATGTCCTACTCGAAGGGCATTCGAGTACTCGAAGAGTCAATGAATAACCATTCATTGTACGCATTGCGAAACGCAATACAAAGTCAAATCTTACAGACAGGCACTTGTTTACAAAGTTATAGTTTAATTACTTCCATTAACTGTTCCTAAGGCCTGAGTTACGGCATCGTTATACCGAGCAAATTAACCGCTCTCGTGCTCGTGTTACGCCAGTGTAGAGGTAGTTGAGGTTCGTCTTGCCTTCGCGTGCCCAAGTATTTAGTAACACTGTGTCGAACTCGCTCCCCTGGGCTTTATAGCTCGTAATACCGTAACCGTAGCGCAGGCGCATCGCTCCTAGGTACGGGTTCAGGTAGTTCTGCCTGTACTTGCTTTCCCGAAATGCCTTGTCGGTACGCATCACTTCAGAATAGAGCACGTTCTCCTGCTCTCGCATCAGTTCGGGCTTTTCAGCCTGCGTGAACTCCAAACAAACCTTGCCTGCTACGCGCTGTAGTTGGCCCCGTTCGTCAGTCAGCTCAACCATGACCTGCTGAAAATGCAGTCCCCCGAAGCGTTCGACTCCACTGACCAGTTCAACCACCGTGCCGAAATCGCCGTTGAAAGCGGTGTAGTCAGTGCCAACAAAGTTCTGGTGAAACACTATTACATCACCAACCGCTAATGTGTCGGTCCGGCCTAGCTGCTGTCGAACGTCTGTGTTGAACCGGGTTAATGACTTGTGATAGTGCGCAATGTACACGACTGAATCTAACCGGCGGGGGTTGAACGCCCGCAGGTATCCGTCAACGGCTCCTTTCGGACCCCAGAAATGTTCGCTTTCGATCTGCCAGCTACGGCCAAACCGCATAGCATCGCGCAGCGAGGTGGCGGAACGCAGAATGCTGGAGCCCTCAGCTTGGCGTTTGACATCGGTCAATTCTACTACTCGCCCGCTTAGGCCGAACACCCCACGCAGGTAACTTTCAGACAAGGCTGGTGGGGTTTGGCCTGCCTCGTATCCAACTGGTGGCAACTGATAAACGTCACCGATAAATAGGACTTTGCTGCGCTTGTTGCCGTTTTTGACATAGTGCAGAAAGTTATACAATAAGCCACGGCTCGCAATAAATTTGTCATCGTCCGTGACGCGGTCAGATATCATTGACGATTCGTCTACGATGTAGAGCGTTGGCAGGGTATCGTCGTTCACTTTCAGGGAGGTCTTCACTCGTCCATCTTCCAGTGGTTCAATTAGGTAGATCCGGCTGTGAAGGGTGCGGGCTTCGCGTTCTGTTTTTCGGCCAATGATCCGGGCCGCCCTCGTGGTGGGTGCCGACAGAAAGCAAGGAATCTGCTGCTCGGTCAGGTGATCAACAACTGCCTTAGCGATTGATGTCTTTCCCGTTCCCGCCGAACCACGCAGCATGAAGAAATCCTCATCGGACTCCATAAACTCTTCGATCTCGAACAAGAACTGGGCTTGCTCGGTAGTGGGAGCGAATGGGAGAAGATCAAAAATCGTAGCAGTAGTTGTCGTCATAGCTTGTTTGCCGTTGGTTTCTGCTACAAGACTAGGACCCTCAACTACATATTTATTTACTTTGAGAAAAAGTAGGTGATGATTTATGAAAAAACTGGGAGCTGTTAGCGATTTACGTCTGAAACGCATCTTCAAGATTCACAAAGTGCTGCGAAAAAGCCATCGGGGATGGTCAGCTAAGGAACTCTGTGAAATATGTCGTGAGGTAGATCCAGGTCTGAACCCCGCTTTAGATGAGCGAACGATCATGAATGATCTCCGTTTTCTTCGGGATGAGTTAAAGGCTCCGTTACCCGAACGGGCGAACAAACATCACGGCTACTATTATTCAGAAACCTATTCGATACTTGAGGGATTAGACAATTCTTATCTAGGTGGCCTTAATGAAGCTCTGGCACTGCTCCGTCAACTGTCCAAGTCCAATGAATTCATCGGGCTGGAAGATTTACTGCTTCGTCTGGAACAACGGGTGGCCGTCACATCGGCCGAGCAGAATCCAGTCATTGAGTTTGATGAAGCAGAACTGTTAGGTCGTCAGCACCTTATCGGGTTGTACAATGCAATTCAGAAACAAGCATTTTTACGGATCACGTACCAGACGTTTCAAGGTGAGGAGGTGATGAATCGCCATATCTTACCGCTCCTATTGAAGGAGTATAATAATCGCTGGGTACTAGTGGCTTGGGAGAATGGTCGGGATACTCCACAAAACCTGCCACTTGACCGGATTATAGCCCAGCGGGAAACGGCAGAAACGTTTGTTCACTCAAAGGTCTTTGATAGCCAGACCTATTTTAAAAATTTGTTAGGAACGACTAAGACAGACAACGAGCCACAGGAAGTGGTCTTACACTTTAGAGCGGAACGAGCGAAATACGTCGAGACTAAGAAAATTCACCCAACACAGGGAATTACTTGGTTAGCCAACAGCAGGTTAGAAGTCCGGCTGTTTGTAGAATTGAATCGAGAACTAGAAGCTCGTATCCTGGAATTTGGTAAAGATGTAGTCGTAATAGAACCTGTAGCATTGCGGGAACGCATTAAGGATAATCTATACGAGGCGTTGACAATGTATTGAGCTATTGAGATGGGATAGTAGCTATGAAAATATTCAGTAAATAACATGTCTCGGACCCTATCCCGTATCGTAAAGCTAACCTTGTATTCTGAATGCAAGAAAGTTATGCTTGTTTAAACCATGTTTAAACCAGAAACCAGACGCAATTTAAAACAGTAACAAAAAAGCCTGATAACTTGTTAGTTATCAGGCTTTTATACTAGCTCCCGAAGCTGGGCTCGAACCAGCGACCCTCTGATTAACAGTCAGATGCTCTAACCGGCTGAGCTATTCGGGAAGGTGCCGGACGACTTCGTTGTTCTGAAATCGTGGTGCAAAAGTAGGGCCTGCGGGCGTTCTGCGCAAGCGTTCAGGCGAAAAAAATGGTCATTTTGATGCGCAGTCATTGGTCATCAGGTCATTGGTGGCTCGGAATGTGGTGACTGCTAATGACTAACGACGACGCAATACGAGGAGCAAGGCCCAAAAATTTTCTGTTGCCTGACCTGGACAGTCTGGGAATGAAACGCCGCTAAGCTGATGGTCCGTCTGACCGTTAGCGCCCGAAAGCGTCAGGGCGGTTGTTGGGTACGTTCTGAAGAATGATCTCCTTCACGCGGCGGGCGTCGCCCTTGGTGAAATTATTGATCACGATTTCGGGACGGGCGCGGGGGATGATCCGGATCGTGGCGAAAAACAGACCGTTGTCGATCTCTACGCCCGATATGTCGGAGTAAAAGACGAAGTTGTCAGTGCCGCCAATGAGCTTCTTAGCCCGGAAGGTGACGCCCTTGTCGTTGAACTCGATCACGTCCTGCCGGATCGGATCTTTAAAACTGCTGCTGGTGAATTTCTCGTTCATGGGAGGGAGAGTTCAATGTCTAATGTCTGAAGTCCAAGGTTGCCTCGCACTCGCAGGAGCCGGGCGCGAAGCAACTTTGGACTTTAGACATTAAACCTTAAACCTATTTTTTAACGTACACTACTTTTTTGGTTTCAAAGAATTCGCCCTCGAAATAGTCTGAGAGGTTGTAGAGGCGGTGTTTTTCGGGGATCTCGGCGAGTTCCTCGGTGACGTCGCCGCCTTTGAGGTATAAAACACCGTTGTGGAGGTCGTTGTTACCGCGTTTGGTGATCTTGTAGCGCACCCAGCCCATAAACGGCTGCAACCGCGTCACGGCCCGGCTCACCACAAAGTCGTAGGTACCCTTGATCTGCTCTACCCGCGCCTGCTCGGCCCGCACATTTTGCAGCCCCAGCGCGGTGGTCACTTCCTGCACCACCTTGATCTTCTTGCCAATGCTATCGACCAGGTGAAACTTCACCATCGGAAACAGTATGGCCAGCGGAATGCCCGGAAAACCGCCACCCGTGCCCACGTCCAGAATCTCGGTGCCGGGGGTAAACTGAATCACTTTGGCAATACCCAACGAATGCAGTACGTGCTTTTCATAGAGCGCGTCGATGTCCTGCCGCGAGATCACGTTGATCTTGGCATTCCAGTCACGGTAAAGCCCGTCCAGCGCCGCAAACTGCGCCCGCTGCGCGTCGGTGAGGTCGGGGAAGTAGGTGAGGAGTTCGTTCATTTTACATTTCTTCCTACCATCCCCCCTGCTTCCTACGCCATGTCAGCGCTACGCGGAGAGTGGAGAAGCAGTAATAGATGGCTAATATGAGGTCGGTGAGGGGGATGGCGAAGGGGGCGATCTGCTTGCCTAACTTGTTGCTGATGCGGCCAACGATGCCCCAAAATAAGCCAAAACGGAGCACAAACAGGCCTGTAGCCCCAAGCAACAATGGGTTTAGCAGCGCCGTTTTTTGTCCCGACATGGCCAGCCAAAGCACATACAGGCCCACGCCAAGGCCCAGCACCCAGGTCAGCACGTGCGAGGCGGTGATGATGCCCAGCCGGACTTTGTCGCCGGTTTTGTAGCGCTTGCCCACGGCCAGGTGGCGCTGTTTCTGCCGTTGCCAGTCGGCCCAGGTTTCTTTCGGGGCCGAGGTCGTGAAGGTGTCGGCATGCAGGGCCACGGCTACGTTGTGGGGAGTGGCCGCTTCGTTGACGAATAGGTCGTCGTCGCCGCCCCAGACGCGCATGTGGCTATAGAACCCTTTGTGGCGGAAAAACACCTCGCGGCGGTAGAGCAGGTTACGTCCCACGCCCATGTAGGGCCGTTTGGCCAGGGCCAGCGACAGGTATTGCACGGCGGTAAAGAGCGTTTCGGACCGGATCAGGAAATTCAGAAAACCCGGTTTCCGCTCGTAGGGCGACACCCCCAGCACAATCTCGGTGCCGGGCTGTTGCAGCGGCTCTACCATGCCCGTCAGCCAGGCGTCGGAGGCGGGGCGGCAGTCGGCGTCGGTGAGCAGTACGGTGGGGTACATCGCCTTTTTGAGGGCAATGGTCAGGGCGTATTTTTTGGGCGTCACGTGGTCGGCCTCCACGTCGATACGAATATAGCGAAGGTTGGGCAGCAGGTGCACCATCTCCTCCAGCAGCACGTCGGAGAGGTCGGTCGAGCGGTCGTCCATCACCAGCACTTCGTAGAGGGGGTAGTTTTGGGCCGTCAGTAGGGGGAGCAGTTCCAGCAGGTTGTCGTGTTCGTTATGGGCACACACCACCACCGTAACGCCCATGACCGGGGCCACCGTGGCACCTTTGGGAGCCGAAACAGGGCGAAACGCCAACCGCGAAAACAGAAAGAGAAGGCAAAAAAGCTGAACCACCAGCACCAACAGCCAGCTTGCCAAGAGAAAGAGAATCACCAGAACGGTAGCAGTTTTATCGAATATGTAAGCCGATGTATCTGCCCGCAAAGATAGACACAAACGGCGGCATCGTACCTTTGAGGGGAGATATGACATTCACCATTGAACAAAACGACCCGCAGTCGCAGGCCCGGACGGGGGTGCTGACTACGGATCACGGCGACATTCGGACGCCCATATTTATGCCCGTCGGCACGGCGGGAACGGTGAAAGCGGTGCATCAGCGCGAGCTGGAAACCGACATCAACGCCGACATTATTCTTGGCAACACCTATCACCTCTACCTCCGCCCCGGCCTCGACGTGATGCGGCAGGCGGGTGGACTACATGGCTTCAACGGCTGGAAACGGCCCATCCTGACCGATTCGGGGGGGTATCAGGTCTATTCACTGTCGAACACGCGCAAGATCAAGGAGGAGGGCGTGACGTTTAAATCGCACATCGACGGGTCAAAGCACACGTTTTCGCCAGAGGGGGTGATGGATATTCAGCGCACCATCGGGGCCGACATCATCATGGCTTTCGACGAGTGTACCCCCTACCCCTGCGACTACGCCTATGCCCGCGCGTCGATGGAAATGACCCACCGTTGGCTCGACCGGTGCATCACGCGCTTCGACCAGACCGAAGGCCACTATGGCTACACCCAATACCTGTTTCCCATTGTGCAGGGCAGCACCTACCCCGACCTGCGGCGGCAGTCGGCAGAGGTGATTGCGAGTAAGGAGCGGACGGGCAACGCTATTGGTGGCCTGGCCGTGGGCGAACCCGCCGAGGACATGTACAAGACCATCGACATTGTCAACGAGATTCTGCCGAAAGGCAAACCGCGCTACCTCATGGGCGTGGGCACTCCCGCTAACATCCTGGAAGCCATTGCGTTGGGCGTAGATATGTTCGACTGCGTGATGCCCACCCGCAACGCCCGCCACGGTCTGCTGTTTACCACACAGGGCATCATGAACATGCGCAACGAGAAGTGGAGCCGCGATTTCAGCCCCATCGACGCGGAGCTTGGCGGCTACGCCAGCACGTTCTACAGCAAGGCCTATTTGCGCCACCTCTTCAAAGCCGAAGAACTCCTGGCCGGCCAAATTGCCTCCCTTCACAACCTCACGTTCTACCTCTGGCTCGTACGCCAGGCCCGCCAGCACATCGCCGCTGGTGATTTCGTGTCGTGGAAAAATGAGATGGTCGTGCGGTTAATGCAGCGGATGTAGTGAAAGAGTGAATGGTGAAAGAGTGTAGTCCGGCACGCCGACTGGCGCATGGGTTTGTTCTCTCACTCCTTCACTCTTTCACCATTCGGGAACACCATCGTGAAATCGCGCACGGCGATGGTGGCGAGGCGGGTGCCTTGGGCGATGTCGGGGAAGAAAGCAGGGTCGATCTGGAGATCGTAGAGGGAGGCAAACTGACCTTTGCCGGTGGCGGTGGGGGCCGTGAGCAGCGTTTCGTTGCGGCGTTGTTGCGTGACCTGAAAACCAGGTAGCAGTTTGGTACTCACCGGAAACGATAGCCCACCCGTTTTGACCCGAACCGAAAAAAAAGGGGTGCCCCCCTGGCTTACCATGTAGGTTGTGGAGCCGTCGGGTTCGTGTATGATATCGAAATCAGCCTGCTCTTTCGGGATACCCCAGTTTTCGATGCCGTTATCCACGCTGACCTGGGTAGAGACGTATATTTTCGAGATCGAAAATGTGGTTCTGCCCCTAATAGAAAACAGCCCCGGAATAAACAGCAACTCCCGATACGGCCCCACGTTCGACGTTTTATAGTCGACCAGCATGACCGTGCCCACCCAGCCCCGGTAGCCCCTCTGCTGAAAATCGGCCAGAAAACCGTGTTCGCGCACAAAGGCTTCGGGGAAGTGGGCTATCAGCACCAGACCATCGCCGTGCAGGGTCCAGGGGGGCGGGGCGGTCATAGGAAAATGGGTTAATGAGGTCGGCCAACCATCTCTGTGGTTATCACCTCTGTTCTCCGCTCAACGGGGATGGCGGTCACTACTATTTCGCTGAACAGGTACGTGGCGGCAACGGGTTTATCCTGATAAATTACTGGCAGCCAATCTATTCCTTTAATGGCCATGTTCATGGCATCTCTTGCTGATTTTTTAAATTCAGTATCTGGATTTGACGCCAAAATGCGGTAGAAAGTACCCATTAGTGATACCGAGGCTATAACTTTAAATGACAGTTCGCGTAAACCCTGCCGCTGTAGATGGGCGGGGAAGCGCACCTCACGAGCCATAATAGCATAAATCTGCTCAGAACTGGCCAGATATACCGGCGACGCGTCGAGGTAAACCTGAGCCACTGTATCGCCCTGTTGAATTTGTGCTAATGAGGCTACCGTCTGCGTCCGCTTATTGTCAATCACGTTGCGGGCCGTGTAGTCATAGACCAGTTCAGGAGTGCCCTGGCTATAAAACGTCCAGATGCCCACCCGCCGATTAGCCTCGTAGCGGCCTTCTTCCAGCAACTTTTTAGTGTCGATGAACATCTTTTTGTACGATCCTGTCCGCATGGTGTCATTGTCGGCCAGCACCTCAAATTGCTCCAGCAGGTATTTAGAGCGCTTTTTCACCGTCTTCAGCGTCTGAGCGTCAGACAATATTGGCAGTAAAAGCAGTAGTAGAAAAAGTAAGCGGTTCATAGTTGAGTAGTTTGGGTTATTGAGTGTCTAGGGGGTCTTTCGACCAGGGAGGTCCAGGAGGAGGGTCGTTATCATATATTTTCATGGAAGGTGCCATAAGTGTGAATTTTTCAAATTGATACATAGCTGTAACTGGCCTCTGCTGATAAGCTGCCGATACCCATTTGACACCACTGAAGGCCAGCCTCATGGCTTTGTTACAACTAGCGGTGAACTCGGCAGAGGGGTGAGATACGGTAACTCGATAGAAAGGCCCTGCTTCAGAAACAGTAGCTGTAATCTTAAAACTCAATTCTCTAAGTCCCGCTTTATACAGGCGGGCCGGGAAATGGATTTCCCGCAACAAAATACACCATATCTGCTCTGAGCTAGCCAGATACACGGGTGCATTGTCTATATATACCTGAGCCAGCGTATCGGCCTGTGGAATCTGAGCCAAGGTAGCAACATGCTGAAACCGGGTGGTGGAGATGACCTTTTTTGTCGAATAATTGTATTGCAGTTCCGGCACGTTGTTGGCCCCATAGAATGTCCAAACGCCCACGCGCTGGTTTTCTTCATAGTGGCCTTCTTCCAGCACCTGTCTGTTTGTCAAAAATAGCTTCTTATACCTTCCTTCTCGTATTGTGTCATTGTCGGCTAGCACCTCAAATTGCTCCAGCAGGTATTTAGAGCGCTTTTTCACCAGCTTCAGTTGTTGCGCCTCCAGTAATGAAGGGAGCAGGAACAAGCCCACAAAAAGCAATCGATATAACATGGTAACGAACAGTTGCGTTGACCCAAATGTATCAACCTTGCTAGATAAACAACTTAGTCGGCCTTGATTTTTCAGCGGGGTACTTCCAGTTCGTCTTTGGTAGGCAGTTTGGGGAAACGGGCGTGGGGTTCGCGCTGATACCAGTAGGCCACCGTAGCAATGTCAGACTGCTGCGGGTAGTACCGCCCGCCGCTACGCCAGCCCAGGTCCTGGATAGTAATTTTCAGATCCTTGTCAAACCGAACGGGGTCCATAATGTGCCAGCGGTACATGCCGAATGCCTGCTGCGATTTATACGTCCCATCGGGTTTAATGACCTGATGCAGCCCGGCATAGGGTGTTGAAAAGGGCGTGTACTGCCCACCCCGGTCAAAGTTGTACGAGCCGCAGAAATAGTCTTCCGTACCCGTGCCCGCAATGGTGGGGAAAGTGGTGTCGCCGTCGAGGAAGAATTTAATCTCACCCTCACCCCACCAGCCGTTGTTGTTTACCCCGATGGCCATGTAGGTGCCCACATACTGCCCTTTACCCTGAACGCCATCCAGAATGGTATGCAGCGATCCTTTGGTGGGATTCGACCGGCGAAATTGCGCGTGGAAATAGGCCTCGTATTCCCCTACCGGCGTCAGCGTGTAGTTGATCTGGTAGTAGAGCCTCATCTGCTCGTCGCGGTTGAGGTTTTCCAGCGTGACTTTGCAGTGCTTACGAAACGGCATTTTCCAGTAGCAGTTAAACGCGCTGCCAGGGTTCACCGTCACGGGCAACGAGTTCAGGTGGGCATATTCGCCCCAGCCCATGCCGAAGAAATCACCCACGGGCACTTCAATAGATGGCTCTTTTTCATCATCCCAATAAAAGCGCAGAATCGAGTAACGCCAGTTGCCGGTGGGAGTCATCCAGATTTGTTGAATAGCCCCCGGTCCATCCATCTCGGCAATGGTGAGGGTCTCGCCCTTATCCACAATGATGAAGGGGTTTATTTTCCAGCCCCGCCCCAGGTCACGGGCTTCGTTGGCAGCATTGGCCACGTTGCGCTGCCCCTTCTGCAACACCGGGTCGGCCATACCACCCTGGCCTTTGCCACCCGTAAAGTTCTCCGGACTGATAGACCGGGTTTTGGCATCTGACACCCGCGAAAGATTGCCGAGGTTCATGTCCAGCCCGTCGAACCCTGCCGGGCGTTGGGCCTGGGCGGTGAAAACAAAAAGGAGGCTCACAAAGCACAGAAAAGCATGTTTCATCGTCTTCCGGTAGCGTTTAGTCTGGCTATGGAAGCTGAAAAAGCAGGGGATTTACTAAAACACGCAACTGCCAACCAGTGCTGTCAGGCTGGGAAACCCGACAGCACCGGTGACCTGCTTATTTCTCAGCCGCTTTTCGGGCTTTCTTCGCTTTGTCGGTGTTGGCAACAGTTTGCTTACCAGCTTTTGAACCAGCCACTTTCTTGACGTTCGTCTCTTTTTTCTCCTTGTCCGACAGCTTGTCCCAGGCCTCTTTGGGCAGGTAGCGTGTGGTGCCCCCCTTGCGGTCGGCGGGCTTTCCGTCGGCTGTTTTCCAGTCTTCGTCGGTCCATTTAGAAAGGTGCTCCTGTGACTCGGTTTTCTTGTCTTCTTTGTAGCCCCCGCCCGCTTTCTCGTACTCATGGGTGAGCAGTTGCGCCTTGCGGGCACTCCATTGACCTGCTTTGCCGCCCTTTTCGCCTTCCTTGATCTCGTTCTTCAATTTCTCGCGCAGCTCAGGATCGGTGTAGTTATCGTCTTTTTTTGCCGACGTTTTTTTAGCGGCAGGCTCCTTTTCCGCCGTTTTCCTGGCAGCAGGTTTCTTCTCCGCCGTTTTCTTCGTGTCGCTCTTCTGCTTCTTGGCCGTGGTTGATTTGGCACCTGTCGTGCGCTTGTCGGGGGTGCCGTCTGCTTTCTTTTCGGTTGCTGTTGCCATGGTAATTTGTGTTCGTTGAGTAAACCGTTATCGGCAGACCGCGCCGGCTAACGTCACAGCTAAACCCTGTAAGTACATTTTTGTTCGCCTTCATGGGTCTATGGTTATTTCCGTATTAAATTGTACTCCAAAGCCTAATGAGCCACCAAATCATGACCCCGACTACATCGACTACTGCTCAGCACGCACCTGCTACGCTGACCGATTTCTTTCTGAAATGGGAAGCCGAGCAGCCCCGGAAAACGTACCTGCGCCAACCCATCGGCGACGACTTCATCGACTACACCTGGGCCGAAGTGGGGCAGCAAGCCCGCCGCATGGCCACCTACCTGCAATCGCTGGGTCTACCCCACGGCAGCAACATCGGTCTGGTGTCGAAAAACTGTGCGCACTGGCTCATTGCCGATCTGGCTATTTTCTTCAGCGGCCACGTGTCGGTACCATTCTATGCCACGCTCAACGCCAGCCAGATTCGGCAAGTACTGGACCACAGCGGCTGTCAGGCCCTTTTTGTGGGCAAGCTCGACGACTGGACGGGCATGAAACCGGGCGTGCCCGAAGGCACCACGATGATCGGCTTTCCCGACTACGCCGACCTCCACGATGTCGGCCTGGTACCTTGGGACCAGATCATGGCCACCAATGAGCCACTTCAGCAGGTGTACCTCCCTAAGCCCGACGACCTCTACACCATCATCTACACCTCGGGTACCACTGGCAACCCCAAAGGCGTAATGATCGACTACCGAGCTGTTGCTGAGGCGGTTAGTCACACGTCGGTGATTATGAAGCACAACACGCCCAACGCCCGCTTCTTTTCCTACCTACCGCTCTGCCACGTGGCCGAACGCAACGTAGTGCAGGCTACCAGCCTGGCCACGGGTGGCACCGTCTACTTCGCCGAATCGCTGGACACGTTTGCCAAAAACCTGGCCGTAGCCCGGCCCACCCACTTCCTGGCCGTACCCCGCATCTGGACTAAGTTTCAGTTGGGTATTCTGGCCAAAATGCCCCAGAAAAAGCTCGACCTGTTTCTGAAGATTCCGATTCTGTCGGGCATTGTGAAAAAGAAAATCCGCGAGGGGCTGGGCCTGAACGACGCCGTGCTGATTCTGACGGGGGCAGCCCCCATGCCTAAATCGCTGATTCTGTGGTTTCGACGGCTGGGCATTATCATCCAGGAAGCCTATGGCATGACCGAAAACCTGGGGGCCGTGAGCATGATGCCCACCACCGACATCCGTGATGGGTCGGTGGGCAAACTGTATCCCGGCATGGCCGTGAAACTGGACCCACAAACGGGCGAGATCCTGACTAAATCGAGTTGGCTCATGCGCGGCTATTACAAAGAGCAGGTCCTTACCGACAGCGTGTTGCAGGATGGATGGCTCGCCACCGGCGACGTAGGGACGCTGGACAATGATGGCTACCTGACCATTACGGGCCGGGTGAAAGAGATGTACAAGACCGCCAAGGGCGAATACATTGCCCCCGCCCAGATCGAGTTCGGCTTCGCCGACAATATGTTTATTGAGCAGATATGCGTGGCCGGGCAGCACCTGCCCCAGCCGCTGGCCCTGGTGGTGTTGTCGGAGATGGGCCGTCAGGCCGAGCGCATTGCCGTGGAACGGAGCCTGGAGGACACCATCAATGCCCTGAACCCCAAACTGCATAACTACGAACGGGTACGCAAAGTGGTGGTGGTACGCGACCCCTGGACGGTAGATAACAACCTGATGACACCTACCATGAAGATAAAACGCAACATTATCGAAGCCCGCTACGATGCCCGGCTGCAACCCTGGTATGAGAATGATGAAGTAATTATTTGGGAGTAGGGGTGGAAAAGAGCTAAGAGGTGAGAGCTAAGAGGTGAGAGCCAAGAGCCAAGAGCCAAGAGCCAAGAGCCAAGAGCCAAGAGTGGCTGACGCATGAGTACGCTTGCGTCAGCCACTCTTGGCTCTTGGCTCTTGGCTCTCACCTCTTAGCTCCTTCTCAAACAATTTTTTCCCGGCATCGTTCTATTGTCATGGCTCACGAAGAGTCTGCATCAATCACTCAAAAAGATAGCTCAACGTCATGAACGAGACAACCGCCAGTGGTCTATGGGACCAGATGAAAGGAAAAATCAAGCAGGCATACGGCGACCTAACCGACGACGACCTGGCCCACGAAGAAGGCAAAGAAGATGAAATGTGGGGTCGGGTGCAGGAGAAAACGGGCAAGACCAAAGACGAAATTCACAAAGCCATTGCCGATTTATAACAAGAAGCTCCCCATTGTGGGGGGCTTTTTTTTTGCGCTAATTATACTTTAAGAAGAAGTTGCGTTTTATAGACGTTCCACGCAGTAACGTATATGGGTGTCAGTGAGGCGCAATGTGATGTTTATGTTAACAAGGGCGTGAAACACGTTTGCACATTTCGCCGGAAGGCTTGACTCGTATAGGCAGAATCACAAACTTAGATAGTCCATTGGTATATGTTTCACTTTATAACCGCTTGGACCATATGAGAGTACAGATGCACGCCGTGCGCTTCACGGCCGATCAATCGCTACTGGATTTCATCCAGAAGAAACTCAATAAACTAGACACCTTCCACGACCGCATCGTTAGTGCGGAGGTGTTTCTACGACTCGACGGAGCCGAAACCGCCAAAGTGAAAGACAAAATTGTCGAGGTGCGGCTCAATATCCCCGGAAAAGAACTCTTCGTTACCGAGCGTAACAAATCATTTGAAGGTGCCATTGAGCACCTGATGGACGTCATGAAAGACAAGCTCGTCCGTTGCAAAGAAAAACGCACCGACTTCTCCAGCCCCGCCATCATGCAGGCCCAGGAACAACAGGAGCAGGAAGCCGTTGAGCAGGATGAGTATTAACAAACGGTAAGTGGTAAACGGTGAGGGGTGAGTTTGCTGACGCAAAAAGACGCGTCAGCAAACTCACCCCTCACCGTTTACCACTTACCGTTTGTTAAAGTCCAAACGCCGCTTTGATCTGATCTACGAAATCGAGTTTTTCCCAGGTAAACAGTTCTACCTCGACAGTTTTGGTATGGCCGTTGCCGCCGAAGGTTTTTGTTACTACCTCGTTTTTACGACCCATGTGGCCATAAGCAGCTGTCTCTGAATAGATTGGATTGCGTAGTTTCAGGCGTTGCTCAATGGCGTAGGGACGCATATCGAAAATGCGGCCGATGGCTTCGGCAATGGCACCGTCGTGCAGGTCCGTTTTGGCCGTACCGTAGGTGTTGACGTATAGGCCACAGGGTTTGGCCACGCCAATGGCGTAGGATACCTGCACCAGCACCTGATCGCAGAGGCCCGCCGCCACCATGTTTTTGGCAATGTGCCGGGTAGCATACGCCGCCGACCGGTCTACTTTCGAGGGGTCTTTGCCCGAAAAGGCACCACCACCGTGGGCACCCTTGCCGCCGTAGGTATCCACAATGATTTTGCGGCCCGTGAGGCCCGTGTCGCCGTGGGGGCCGCCAATGACAAACTTGCCCGTGGGGTTGATGTAGTACGTGATGTCGTCATTGAAAAGGCCCTGGAGTTCGGGTTTCAGCTTGGCCTTCACGCGGGGGATCACCAGGTTAATGATGTCTTCACGGATCTTAGCCAGCATCACCTCGTCGGCGTCAAAATCATCATGCTGGGTCGATACCACAATGGTGTCGATGCGAATGGGCCGGTCGTCGTCTGAATACTCAATCGTCACCTGCGACTTGGCGTCGGGGCGGAGGTAGCCAATGAGGCCGGGTTCGGTATTGCGAATGAGCGACATCTCGCGCAGGATGGCGTGGGCCAGATCCAGCGGCAGGGGCATAAAATTGTCGGTCTCGTTGGTGGCGTAGCCAAACATCATACCCTGATCACCGGCACCCTGCGCGTTGGCCTTCGACTCGAAGTCGTCGGCAGCGGCGGCGCGGTCAACGCCCATGTTGATATCCGCCGACTGATCGTGCAACGCCGAGAAGATGCCGCACGAATTGGCTTCGAACATGTACTCGCTCTTGGTGTAGCCAATCTTGCGGATCACCTCACGCGTGATCTTCTGCACGTCCAGGTACGTCTCGGTCTTTATTTCGCCCGCCAGCACCACCTGCCCGGTGGTAACCAGTGTTTCGCAGGCAACTTTACTCGACGGATCAAAGGCTAAGAAGTTATCGATGAGGGCGTCGGAGATCTGATCGGCGACTTTGTCGGGGTGTCCTTCAGAAACTGACTCGGACGTAAATAGATAAGGCATTGCGACTCCGTTAGGACTTGGTTGAAGTCGCAAAACTAATCAAAAAGAAACTGTCCTCAGCCGCCCGCGCGGATCCAACGCATCAGGGGGCGCAGATAACGCATTCAGCACTTAGCACCGTGGCTCGTTGGTTAGGCAAAACAAGCCATTTTCATTAGTTACGTTCCCCATTCTTTAAGTAGTATTCACCAACGTTTACTGGAATACTTACCACTAAGAAAATAGTCTGATAAACTGATTGTTATGGCGCTTTATTTGACTATAGTTATTGAAAAATGACCAGATTATCCATTCACTATTACCAATTATACTCATGTTTCTGTCCTCTTTATACCGACATCTAGTTAGCTGGTTTGGCTGTAGCGTGGCGCTGTGGCTGCTTATGGCCCTCCCCCTTCAGGCGCAGCAATCGGGCGGGTCACTGGCCTATTGGGAAAAAGCCTTACCCCGCCAGACCGATAGCCTGCGCAAAGCCGAAGTGCTCCTCTTTATTTCGAAGGGGTACGAAACCACCGATCCCACCCACGCTATTGCCTACGCCCAGCATTCGCTGGACATTGGTCAGGCCAACAACGCACCCAGAACCATTGGGTTGGCCTCGCTGCAACTGGCCCGAATTCATACCCTGCTGGGCAACAAGCGCAAAGCCCGCCAGGCTCGGCGGCTGGCCGAAGCCAACCTGAAAGACGTAGACCTGATGGCCGATCTGGACCGGCTTGAAACCCAGAAGATCGCGGCCGAAGAGTCGGCAGAGGCCCAGCAACAGGCAGTGGTGGTGTCGCAGCAGCAGGTAAGTGCGCTTAGTTCCGAGACCCGGCTAAAGACCCGTGAACTAACCTTACGCACCAAACAGCTGACCCAGCAAAGCCAACTGCTGGGATCGAAAGACGCACTCATCAGCCAGCGTGATTCGGTGCTGACCAAGCGCGACTCGGTGCTGACAAGCCGAGAACTGGAGTTGCGTTTTCAGGCCGACCAAATCAAACTACTGGAACAACAACGCGCTTTGCAGGCCGCAGAGGCCGTTTACGAACGCACCGTACGCAATGCACTGCTGGCCGGGGGTAGTCTGCTGCTGGTGCTGGCGGGCTTGCTCTGGCGGCTTATTGCCAACAAGCAACGCGCCAACCGCGCCCTGGCCCGGAAGAATCACGAGTTGGATATCTCGCGCCGCCGGTCGGACGAATTACTGCTGAATATACTGCCGGCCGAACTGGTGGAAGAACTCAAGATCAGCGGCATTACCCAGACCCGCCACCACGACGAGGTGACAATCATGTTCACCGATTTCAAAGACTTCACCCGCATCAGCGAACTGCTCACCCCTACCGAACTGGTCCGCGAGATCGACTACTGTTTCCGGCAGTTCGACAAAATCATCAGCAAGTACCCCAGTATTGAAAAAATAAAAACCATCGGCGACTCCTACCTCTGCGCCGGTGGCCTGCCCGACCCCCACGCCGACCATGCCACCGAAGTAGTGGCTGCGGCGCTGGAAATCCGGGATTTCATTGCCAACCTCTGCGAAGAGCGCACCCGCGAAGGCAAACTGGCTTTCCAGGTACGCATTGGCGTACATACTGGCCCCGTGGTGGCGGGTGTGGTGGGGGCCACCAAATTTGCCTACGACATCTGGGGCGACACCGTCAACACGGCCTCGCGGCTCGAATCGGCCTGCGAAATAGGGCGCGTCAACATCTCGGACGCCACCTACCAACGCATCAGTTCGCAGTTCTCCTGCGCCTACCGGGGCCAAATTGCCGCCAAAAACAAGGCCGAAATGAGTATGTATTTTGTTGATCTCCTGCCCGAAGCTGTATCAGTTCTGTGACCTTCTCCGTCAGAACAAAACAAAAGGCTGCCTCAACCGGTATACTAATCCCGACGCAAGTCATTTTTGGCTGTTTTGTCATGCAACTGCAACACGCCTGCGACTATATGCTGAACCGGCTGGCCCGCGAACTCGACTCGCGGCTCACCTACCATAACCTGGCCCACACCACCGACGTGATGGCCCAGACGGCGCGTATTGCCCAGGCTGAAGGCATCACCAACCCAACCCAACTGGCATTGCTGCAAACAGCGGCCTGTTACCACGACAGTGGCTTTCTAAACGTTTATGACCAGCACGAGGCCGAAGGCTGCCGCATAGCCACTGACACATTGCCCCGGTTCGGCTACTCACCCGCTCAGATCAACACGATTTGCCGACTCATCAGCGCCACCAAAATCCCCCAGTCGCCAACCGATAAATTAGGCGAGATTCTCTGCGATGCCGACCTCGACTACCTGGGTCGTTCAGACTACAGCACAATCAGTGGGCACCTCCTGACCGAATGGCTGGCGTTTGACCGAATACCCGACCCAGCGCAGTGGGGAGCTATTCAACGCAATTTCCTAAGCCAGCACCGTTACTTCACCGCCACCAATCGGCGCCTGCGCAGCCACAGCAAACAACAGGTATTGGTGAGTGTGGGGTAACTAGAAAATCTTCTTCCGAAACACGTCGATGGCGCCGGCGATGAAGGGAGAGAGCGGTACGCTGTTCATAATGCGGATGTCTTCCCAGAAACTGGTGTCTTCATCCAAAAACCGGAGGATGTCTTCGGGCGGATTGCGCTGGTAGAGGTGCGTGAAGATATCATCGGCGGGGTGGCGGTTGTTTTGCAGGACGTTCAGCAACACGCTATCCAGCCAACCTTTGAATGGCTTGGTAAACCACGACTTACGCCGTTCGGGCTTGCCTGTGGCGACCAACAGGTTCACCAGCTCGCGGAGGTAGCCTTGCGTGCGCTGAAAGGTGTAGCCCGTAGACGGCTTGGTATACCCGCCCGACGTACCGATGCGCACGATATGCTCGGCAGGGTTTTCGGGTGCGGATTCGTCTGACATCGGAATGACACCAAACTCTGTTTCACTGATGGTGTAGTTACCAGCATCGAGGTAGGTGGCGATGTAGGTGCGGAGTGAATCTTCGTATTGAGCCGGTTCCAGCAAATGATCGTTGAAGATGGTGTATTCAACCAACGCTGTTTTCTCGTCAAACGGTAGGACGTACAAGAACCGGCAGTCACCTTCCTGCGCCACCCGGAAATCCATAATGCGCGGATGGTTCACGTCAAAACAGGGCTTTTCGGTGGTGATGACCCAGCCTTTAAAATGCTGCAACAGGTTGTGGTTGTCTGGGTTCTTGAGGTTAAGCGAATACGTGCTGTCGAAAACATAACCGGCCATAACCGGCTCATCGTCTACAATCAGGAAACCACCATCGGCCGTATCTTTCAATCGGTTGATGGTGCCCTGCCGAAATTCGATGTTAGGAAAATGAGCTAAATGCGCCTTTATATGGCCGTAGAAGTCGATACCCCGCAGCATCTTGTATTGATAGGCGCCAATATCGAGCGGGCCGGAGAGCGTCGTGCCATAGAAGTCGACCGTCTTCCATTTGCGGAAGATGATAGACTCAAACGGACCTTCGCCACGCTCCCAGAAGCACCAGGTCCGGTCGTTCTGATTTTTAACTTCTTTGTCAATAATCAGCATCGACCGGTCACGCAGGGGCGATAGGGTAAGGTAGTAGGCCAGACTCAGGCCCGCCATGCCGCCTCCTGCAATGATAAAGTCGTATTTTTTCATACTCGGCTCAATAACTGTCCGTGACCATTTCGGGCGGCCTTCTGTAATACACTAAGTACGTAGCTACTCAAATTGTTTCCAACCCGATTCGCTACGGATATACCCCCTACATTGTTCTAGTCCGACGGGCATTACCTAAGGCGCAAATCGGCTTGGGCTTCATCATCTTCACCGTTCAAATACCCATTACCAGCCGTCGAGTCGCTGTCGGGTTTGTCGCTGCTCAGCACCTGCGCGCGCAGCACGAAAGCGGACTTGCTGGTGGCGGCACCGGTTTTAAGTTTAATTGAACGTATTACGCTGCCCCCTGCTGGCACACTTAACCCAGCGGCAGTCACCAACGTACCGTTACTGCTCCAGCCATTGCCGCTCAGGAACGTGACCCCAGCAGGCAGTTGCACCTGTACACCCACGGCCGAAGCCGCCGCACCACCCGTGTTGGTCAGCGTCAGGTTGGCCGTCAAGGTATCATTAGCGGCCACCACGCGCCTGCTCAGGGCCAGGGTAAGTTGCAAATCGGTCTTGGTGGGGTCAACCGGTGGCTGATTAATCACCACGGCGGGCAGGGGTAGTTGGTAAGGATTGGGCGAAACAAATATGGCGGTGCTGCCTGGGCCACCTACACGGAAAAGCGTAGTTGCAGTGTCATCTTCGCCGTCACCCGTTCCCGAATCAACACGGCTATCGGGGTCTGTGTTGTTGCCCAACGTAAGCTGTGCAGCCACAGCATATGTTCCAGCTACTGTAGGCCTCAGCCGAATGGTATAAGCCGAATCTGGGGTAGTCATTTGAGCAATGAAAGCCGATAATTCCCCACCAGCATACATCACATTGGGCGGCATGTCAACCACCTGAAGATTGGGTGGAAGTTTACACTTCCATTGGGTGTAGATCAGTGGCACTGCTGGCGTCTGATTCTGAACCTGCACGGTCAGTAGTATATCGCCATTAGTGGGTACCCACAAGCGATTTGTTTTCAAAATAAGCCGTAAATCAGCCGGGGGTAATGTGTCTTTAATCAGAACCAGCGACGTAAAAGGCTTCAGCTTTACTACATCATTGAGCTTGTAGTAATTATTTTTCACATCGCGATAATTACCAGCCATAGTCAGCGTAGTATCGCGCAGGGTGGGGTTGTAGAGCAGTTTAGCGTACTCATCGGGCGGCAGGCGCTTATAAGTGCCTTGATTAACTGCCAAATTGTCAAGATATATCGGGTGACTAGATTCCACAGCCTGCACAATCAAGATGGTCTGGGTTTCAGCCATAGTAGTAATCAGCGTAGCAGATTGTCGACTGCGTGTAGTACCTATGGTCAGCGTAGCACGGTTGCTAACATCTTGATAGGGTGCAAACTTCTGTCGAAAATACACCTGCACTGTCTGAGCGCTATCGGGCGAAACAGCATCGAACTTAATACTGAAGCTATCATTGGCCGCCAACGACCCTACTTCTACTGAGGGTATTTGGTAAGAGTCGGTTTTACCCGATGGCGGCGAAAAACTGATCTTCATACTTCCACCATCTAGTGGGCTCGATGGCGTCCAGTTTATTTTTCCGTTGCCATAGGGACTCCAGGTATACCAGTTACCAAGAGATGTCTGAAAATTTTCGCCGTAATACTGCACACCATCCCCGCCACTGGGAAGGTATTCGGGGTATTGAATGGGCGTACCCCGCGAGTGTAGGTCATGCCCAAATCTTGCCCGCCACTGATCAAGTGTAATGCGAGCATACTGATAGCTGTTCACTACCGCCTGTATGTTATTGGGATTAATAAATACTGACGCATAATAATTGTTGTCGAAAACGCCATACTGTTGCAAATCATCAGCGTTTGACTCTACTTCAATCGCTATCTGTCTGGCCTCGCGCCCTACAAAAATGTTGTGTTGCACATCGTGGCCACGCATTACACACAATCCTGCGTCGTGGTACATGGTAAACTGCGACATGCCATTGTTAAATGAGGTGTTTCCATGTACCTGAACATTGTTAGTTGCATGGAGATAAATGCCCCACTGGTGATTCTGGAAAACAGTGTTATCACCGATGTCAACGTGTTGTACACAATTGTCGAGTAAAATGCCATTAGCACCCGAAAACTGCTTTTGGTATGACCCTTCTGGCGCACCCAGTCCATTATAAATGATATTTGAGAGAAGGTGAATATTTTCCATCTGGGCTTTATTCCCGTTGAAGGCATATAGTCCCCCTCCGTCGCTCTTGGTCATGCAGTAATTGGAAATCACATTTTGCCGAATGGTGGTATTGTTCCAGAACGTGATGCCGTTGTAGCCTACACTGTCGATCACGTTGTTTTCGATCAGCACGTTTTGCGCCACCGACTGAATACCGTTATACTGCCCGTCGCCGCTTTTGCCCCGCCCCGGCAGCACGCCCACCCGCCGGAGGGTATTGTTGCGCAGGATAACGTCGCGATAGTTACCGTCTACGTAAATACCGTTATTGTTGGTATTCAGCAGCTTACAGTTATCGACCAGCACGTCGCGGCCCGAGCCGGTAATGATAAGTCCATCCTCGCCCGAGTTGACCATGTCAACGCCGACGAGCGAAAAGCTGGACGAGTTACTCACTGCAACGGCCGTAGCCAGACTCTCGGCCAGGTGCAGATTGCGCAGCACCACGTTGGAGGCATTGTACATATCGACCCCTTTCTCATTGACCGTAGCTGTGATGGCCTGACTGTTGGGGTTGGCCAGCGAGTCGAACAGGAGGATAGTTTTCGACGAGGGCGTGTAGCACCATTCGCCGGACTGGTCAAGGGTTTTGGGGTGGTTCTGGATGAAAAACCCCCACCCATCGGCGGGGTAGTAGTTAGAGTTGTTGAACAGGTTGAGGGCGTTGTCATATTGGGCGTCGATGATAGCACGGTCGATGATCCACTGCGTAGGTCGCATGGCTACTTCGCCCCCGGCCAGCCCTTTTGGCAGGGTCTCAACGCTCACAATCTGGTATTTCTGGTTGTGGCTGTAGATAGTCAGGTAGCCTTTGTTGGGCGTATCAGCATTAGGGTAACGCCCCAGCGGCAGGGCCACTTCACTCCGGTGCACACCCGTTACGCGGTCGCCGCAGGCAGCGCAGTTGGCTTGCCAGACGTTGGCATTAGCGCTTGTGCGGGTCCAGCCGGTCAGGGGGATTGACCCACTCAATACAGGCTTGTTGCCAGCCCCGTAGGCTGCAAACACAATAGGCCGACCCACCGCCCCCGACCGGCTGATCTGAAGCGTACCCCGGAAGGTGTCGCCCCGCTTGAACAGCACCGAATCACCGGGTTGCAGGGCCAGCGAACTCACTTTACCCAGACTCTGAAACGCCTGCGCTACCGTCCGACCCGAGTTGCCATCATTACCCGTAGCTGAGACGTAATAGGTTGTCTGCGCCTTACCCAACCACGGCAGGAGCAACAGGCAACAGCAGAGTATGAGTTTGCCGGGAGATTGGTTGGCTAAAGAGCGAGAAATAGCCCGTTCTGAGGCCGGGCGACCAGTGGGTAATCGGTGTTTCATGAAGTCGTCGAGTAATTGGCAAGCGAAAAACCGGTGCGCGTCTACAAGGGACAGGGCAACGGGAAGGCAAAAATGCGGTATTACAGCGTACCTCCGTTTAGTTACACCTTCTAAATACGTGTAACTCTATCATATGGATTGTCTATAATACCCAGTGACTTTATATTATTATTCCACAAAAAGAAGCCCGGCTGTCTGCCGGGCTATCTATGTCATTATCTAGCAGTGGGTTAGCAACACGTTTACACATGCACGTGACGCTCGGCATGGTAGCTAGACCGCACCAGCGGGCCTGCTTCAACGTACTTGATGCCGCGCTGCTCGCCCTGTTCTTTATACATGGCAAACGTATCGGGGTGGATCCAGTCGATTACCTCGTGGTGCATTTTGGTGGGTTGCAAATACTGACCCAACGTCAGGATATCACAGCCATTTTCGACCAGGTCATCCATGGCTTTGAGCACCTCGTCCTGCGTTTCGCCCAGGCCCAGCATAATACCGGTTTTGGTGCGTTGGCCGTAGTCTTTGGTACGCCTGATCTGCTCGAGGCTGCGTTCATACCGTGCCTGCGGTCGAACGCGCCGATACAGCCGCTCAACGGTTTCCATGTTATGCGACACCACCTCCTGTCCGCCTTCGATCATGCGAATCAGGGCATCCCAGTTCCCTTTGGTGTCAGGAATCAGTGTTTCGATGGTGGTAGTCGGAGAAGCTTCTTTCACCGCCCGCACCGTCTGATACCAGATTTCGGCACCCCGGTCTTTTAGCTCGTCGCGGTTGACGGACGTAATCACAGCGTGCTTCACTTTCATGAGCAGAATAGCCTCGGCCACGCGGCGGGGTTCGTCGGTATCGTACTCGTTGGGGCGACCCGTGGCCACGGCGCAAAACGTACAGCTCCGGGTGCAGACGTTGCCCAGGATCATGAACGTGGCCGTGCCAGCACCCCAGCATTCGCCCATATTGGGGCAGTTGCCGCTTTCGCAGATGGTATGCAGTTTATAGGTATCCACCAACTTCCGCACACTGGCATATTCGGGGCCGATGGGCAGTTTCACCCGCAGCCAGTCGGGCCGTTTCTGGCGTTGCTGTTGGGACGGAATTACCGGTAAGTCAATCATGGTGTATCTCCACTCGTTTCTTCAAAAATGCGTTTGAGCGGGGTAAAGTTCTTTTTTAATGTGCAATGTATAATGGCTCCGCACAGGAAAGCCCGGTCGCGGAGCCATTATTCATTGTACATTATACATTGTACATTAAAGTTACTTCTTCGACCCAAAGAACAGCGTCACGTAGCCGGAGGTGAAGAAATTGCGATTGCCTACTTCGCGGCCACCGGCGGTGGGGTCGAGGTTGGGGATGATGATGATCGTTTTGGGAAACATTTCGGCCAAAAACCCGATTTCAACGCCGGTAGTGTTGTTGCGGAACGCGCTTAGCTCGAAGCTAAGGGCCGCTTTGGCATGTATGCCCACCGTGAGGGTCGATTCGCCCAGGCCTTTAAAGAAACTACCCGACCCAACAATGTTTTCGGCCGAACTGTAGGCCTGTGCATACGGTACTTGCCGGGTAGTATTGCCCGATGACACCTCTACGTAATAGGGTTTGATGATGCCCAGCGAAGGGCCTACTGCAAAGATGGCGTTGACCGAAATACCCTCGTCGGCATTGCGCCGGAACAGGGCCAGTTCACGGCCATACTGGGGCCGGACCACGAACAGGTAATTTTCTTTGCCCGGCGTGATCGACGAGCCACCGAAATTATTCTGGGGAGAGTACTCGCGGGGGCTTCTTACGTTGACCACCTCAAGGCTCAGGTAGCGGTATTGCGGCTTGCCAAACAAATCGGTGTCCATGCGCCGCGACTGCCGGAACACCAGGCCGCCCAGCAAACCAGCGTTGGTATTGGTGGTGATACCAAACGTGGTAACCGTCTGGTATTCATCATCTTCACTGGCCTCTGCGGTGGCTTTGGGTGGTACAGGAGATTTAGCCCGGCGGGTAGCCGCATTGCCCGTAGTAGCTGCGCCCACCGATGAACGCGTCCTGGTAGGGGCTGCTTGTGGAGCCGTCTGTGCCTGAGCACTACCCACCGTTAGCCATAGACTACCGAGACTTGCCCATAAAAGTGTATAAACCGAGCGCATAGCTATTTTTTCTGAATACGAAAGTTACTGCTTTTCAGTAAAAACGCACAGACACAGGGGGATGTTTTAAGTGAAAGAGTGAATGGTGAAAGAGTGAAAGTTGCTTATGCGAGAGATTACTCAGGCGTAAGCAACTTTCACTCTTTCACCATTCACTCTTTCACCTTAATGCCCTCCTTTGCTGGCAACGGCCTGATCAAAGTCAATACCTTGTTTACGGAGTACCCGCTGAACCAGGATGCCGAATAAGAACAAGTAAGCAAAGCAGACCACCGCCACCAGATAGGAGCGTTGAATGCCCACCAGATCAGCAATTTTGCCCTGCAATAGCGGAATAAGGGCACCACCCAGGATCATCATAATCAGAAATGCGGCACCCTGGTTGGTGTATTTGCCCAAACCAGCCGTACCCAGTGAGAAGATGCTCGGCCACAAAATAGAGCAGAACAGCCCACCGCTGATGAGGGAAAACAAGGCAACTTTACCCGTGGTAAATACGCCGATCAACGCCAAAATGGCCCCCACTGCCGTAAAATAAAGCAGGATGGTCACGGGCTTTTCGCGGGCGGCCAGGAAGGTGGCAATCATCACGACTACGCAGATAACATAAGGCAACAGGTCAGTAACGTCGCCGCTATAAATGGCGTTAACACCAAGCACGATAGCGAACGCTACAAACGGTACAACAAATACCAGTATGCGCTTTAGTTGTGCCGATGGGTTGAAGTTGCCAATAGAAGCCGTCCAGCGGCCAATCATCATGCTGCCCCAAAACAAAGACACGTATTTCGATACCTGCGAGGCTTCAAGGTGTTCTACTTTCTTCAGGTACTCGCCCAGGTTCGAACCAATCGTTACCTCTACGCCCACGTACACGAAAATGGCGGTCATGCCCAGCACCAATTGCGGGTATTTCAGCACGCCGGTGCCCACTTCCACCTTTTCATCGTTGGTGATGTGGGGCAGTTTTGAGAGTTTAAAGAACATAGCCAGAGCCAGAAAAAGGCCTCCCAGAATTAGGTATGGCACTTTCACCGACTCGACGGTGGCGGTTTTGGCGGCTTCGGGCGAGATAGACCCGAAGATGGCAAACGACACGATCACGGGACCGATGGTGCCGCCCAGATTATTGACCGCCCCACCCAGGTTGATGCGTTGCGCGCCCGTTTCGGGTGGTCCCAGCGCAATCATAAATGGCTGAGTGGCGGTCTGTTGCAGCGAGAAACCGAGGCCCACAATAAACAGCCCCGATAGCAGCAGAGCGTAGGACTGAAGCTGCGCGGCGGGGTAGAACAACAGCGTACCCACCGCCGAAATCAGCAGGCCATACACAATACCGTTTTTGTAGCCAATGCGGTTGAGCACGTCGGTCTTCATAGATGCCGACACCAGCAGGTAGAGGATAGACCCCACGAAATAAGCCGCGTAGAACGCAAAGTCGATGTACTGCGCCTGGGTTTGGGTGAGGTGAAATTTGTCTTTGAAGAGGGGAATCAGAATACCGTTCGAGGCCGCCACGAAGCTCCAGAAGAACCAGACGGTCATGAGCGTGTAGAGCGCCGACTGGTTGTCGGACTGTTTGACAAGGGGCTGGCCCGACGGGGCAACAGGTTCGTTCACCATGTGCGTAAAAGTTAGGTTAAGGCAACGGAAAGGAGTTGATTATTGGCCCGAAAAGGCGCTGGAATGACAAAACTAACCAGATTCCGGCAGATGTTTGCTCTTCTGAATGTTCTATCCAGAAGTCTTTAACAACGCGTTTGTAACGCGCCTGACCAGCTGTTTTCTCTTACTTTTGCCATTCACGAAGCAACCTCCCACTATGGCAACCATCCAGATCAATTACCTCGGCGACCTCCGCACGGAAGACCTCCATCTGCAATCGGGCACGCGCATCCATACCGATGCCCCCACCGACAATCAGGGCCGGGGTGAGGCCTTCTCCCCTACCGACCTGGTAGCCAACGCCCTGGGCACTTGCATCCTGACCACAATGGCCATTTTTGCCCGCCGCGACGGCATCGAACTGGCCGAAAGCAGCGCCGACGTGACCAAGATCATGAGCAGCGAACCCCCGCGCCGCATTGCCAAAATCGAGATCGACCTCACGCTCCGCGCCAAAACCACTTCCGGCGAACCCCTCACCGACGCCGAAAAAGCCAAGCTGGAACGCATTGCCCACACCTGCCCCGTAGCCATCAGCCTCCACCCCGACCTGGAGCAGGCCGTGACGGTGAAATGGGTATAGTTACGTGTAGTTGCGTAGACACAGCATATAACCGAGCTTCAAGGACATAAAAGCCCCCTCGACCGGCTATAAGCCAAGGTGTGCCAATACGAATTCCCAAAAGCCACAATACAAAATGCGCTACGCGCATTTTGTATTGTGGCCCTACCTTTCAATAAATATCCATATCATAACAATTTGATAATCAATAGTTTAGTACGAATGAAACAGTACATTTTGACTGTAAGATGATTCTGAGCTATATTGTAAATGCAAAACCGAAACATGCGCCTATTTATGAGTTGTGCGTTATGGCGAAGAAACTTATAGTTCCAAAGTTCACTGACTATCCAAGCCAACAATTTTAATCTATTTGATAAAGGGAGACAATAACTGTAATTTTAATTTTAGAATAAAACATGAAAAATAAATCGTTTCTTTTCCTTTTTCTGGTATGCTCAACAACTTACTTGACAGCACAGACACCAAATTCTAACTACAAATTAACCAATGAGTTTGTGAATTTCTTTGTTGGTAGTTGGGCAGGAGACGGAGAATTTCCCAACGGCAAAAAAATATCGGCTAACTTAACTTTTGAGCTAACACTTGACAGCAGTTGGATAAGCTACGAACATACTGACAAATTACCAAACCGATATAAAGCTCTTTCTATGTGGGGCGTTGATATGTTGAGTGGACAATTTGTAGCCTACACATTTGATAATTTTCACGGACACAGAAAATTTGTAAGTGACGGTTGGAAAGACAACAAACTTATACTTACGACAAATGAATACTACCCTCAACGTGGGCTTTTATTTCAACATTTTATTTATGAAAAACTCACTGACAAAAGCTTTAAAATGACTTACGAAACCAGTAAAGACGGAATTACTTGGAAATTAGGAGATTTCTTAGTTTTCAGTAAAAAGTAAAATGATGAGAAAAGCCACAAACGCACAACATGGGGTTTGCTGCAAATGTGGCTGGACGTTGTTAGCACCGGTAGCAGTTCGCTATTCAGCTTCAGTCCGGGCTTGACGGAATGCTATTGGGCTTTTAGTTTTTAACTTGTACTTTTAGTTCATCAATCAGCAGCGGTTCCGGGCAGACGGAATACTAATTCCACACCTGTAGCAAGACCCATTAAAAAGGGCTGCTACGAATTTGTAGCAGCCCTTTTTAATGAGATAGATTCCCTTATAAACTACATAGCCAGGCGCTACCAGATGGGCTTAAGCGAATAGCCCGAACAGGCCCTTCTTGGCTTTTAGCTTTACGCCTATACCGGAGTTTTCGGCGTTGAACTTGGCTAGGATGGCGGCTTCGTATTGGCGGAAAAATTCGGGGTCGAAGTTGGCTTGGGGGAGGTGTTCAAGGACGTGTTGAATGGGGCGGCTTTGCTCGATCCAGTTGGTCCAGACGTCCTGCCGTTGGCGAATGCCCAGGGCGTTCATGCCCGTTATGGCCCCACCCTCGGCGCGGTAGTTGATCCGCAGCCCGATTTCGCCGTTCGGGTGCTCCCAATAGAACGTCTTCAGTGAGCCATCGTCGGGCAGGTTGGCGGGGACGTCGCCGTAGGTTTGGTACTCAATGTCGAAGAATTTGGCCGAGTTGAAGAAGACGCCGGGGTTGTAGACCGTCGGCTTGCCCAGCAGGGTTTTGGCCACGGTTTCGCCCATGATCCGGCCTGTATACCAGATTTGTTCGGTGGGTCTGCGCATGGCCCCGTTGGTGCTGCGGGGCGGGTTACGGTGCTGCACACAGTCGCCGATGGCCCATACGTTGGGGAGGTTGGTTTGCAGCGTTTCATCTACCAAAATGCCCTTGTCAACGTCCAGCAGTCCATTTCTGAGCCAGTCTATGTTGGCCGACACCCCTACCGACACGCCCACAAACTGCGCGTCGAGGCGATTGCCCGCTTTGGTCGTTACGCCCCCCACGCGCCCGTGGCCATCGTCGTGGAGGTCGGTCACTTCAGTGTTCAGGTGCAGGTCTACGTGGTGCGCCCGGATATGCCGCGTCACTAGCTGCGATTCTTCTTCGGGCAGCACCGACCGCCAGAAACTGGCTTCACGAACCAGAAACGAAACGGGAATGTGGCGCGATAGCAGCATCTCACAAAGTTCAATCCCAATCAGTCCGCCACCCACCACCACCGCTTTCCGGATGCCTTCGGTGGTGAGTTGTTCCATTTGATCAAGGTCGGGTTTGCCGTACAGTCCCTGTACCCCGCGCAGCGTAGTATTCAGGCTGCCGGGTCGGTTTGGTTTCGACCCCAGGGCCAGCACCAGCACGTCGTAGGTTAACACGGTGCCGTTGTCGGTAGTGAGTGTTTTTTGCTCAAAATCGATCCGGTTCACATGCGCCCGCAGCAGGCCGATGCGGTTTTTAGCCCAGAAATGGTCTTCATACGGCTTAGTATGCGCGTAGGTCATGTGGCCCATGTAAATGTACATGAGGGCAGTGCGCGAGAAAAAATGGTCCGTTTCCGACGAGATAACGGTGATTTTATCGTCGCTCCCTTTCCGTAATTCACGAGCCGCCGTGATCCCGGCAATACCATTTCCAATAATAATGACCTGACGCATGAGGGAGAAATAGTGGTGAGTGATAAACCGGTCCGCCGGTGCGGGTGAGTGGTAAGTGTATTGCCGCTACAAACACAGGAATATACGTTACTGATGCAATTACGGTTTACACTTACCGTTCACCACTTACCGTTTACCACTATTTTTTCTTTCCGCCCGGAATTGTGGGGCGCACTTCGATCTTGCTGGGCAGGGTGCGGGGGTGCATGCTGAGCAGGTCGATCACGAGCTTGCCGATGTCTTCGGGCTGAATTTTCCAGGCGTCGGCGTCGCTGGGTGTATGGTCGGCAAATTCGGTGGCCACCGAACCGGGCATGATCGTGCTGACTTTGATGCCCTCGGCGCGAAGGTCGAGCATGATGGCCTGGGTGAAGCCCACCAGCCCAAACTTGCTGGCGTTGTAGGCCGACGCTTTTTCGAAGAAATTGGTCCCCGCCAGACTAGCAATGGTGATGAAGTAGCCCTCGGTCTTTTTCAGTTCGGCCAATGTGGCTTTAATTGAGTTGAACACGCCCGTCAGGTTGATGTCGATGGTTTCGTGCCACTGTTCGGGGGTCAGTTCCTGAATAGGTGCGAAGTGCCCTACACCCGCGTTGGCAATGACGTAATCGAGTCGCTCCCAGCGATTAACCACTTCATCCACAACGCGTTGCTGCGACGCCAAATCGCGCACATCGGCGGCCATCCCGAACGCGTAGCCGTCGTGAAGTTCATTTAATTTGGCTGCGGCTTCGTCGGCGGCCTGCTGCGACCGGCTGGTGATGGCCACCTTCACGCCGCTTTTAATGAGTGCTTCGGCCACGCCGTAGCCAATGCCTTTCGAGCCGCCCGTGACGAGGGCCGTTCTGATATGATCTGCCATGATTTGTACGTTGTTTAGAGCATATAAGGCCGTTGGGGCGTTATAGGTTTCGACGGCTCAGCGCTTCTGACCGAAAAATGATCTTTCGTCAACAAAACTCAACCATGAAAAATACCCTGCTGCTACTTACCTGTTGCCTCGGCGTGTGGGCCTGCACCCGCACCGCCGACCCCATCAGTGACCCCACGCCCCCAACCAATCCCACGCCGGCGGTGCAGACAAAGACCCTGCTAACGGGCTATGAGATCATCTGGGGCATGGATTTTTTGCCCAACGGTGATCTGATCTTCGGCGAGAAACGCGGACGAATCTACCGCCGGTCGGGCGAGGTGGTGACGGAGTTAACCGGCCTGCCCACCGACATCAACAGCAGCGGGCAGGGTGGGCTGCTCGACATTCGCGTGCACCCCAACTACGCCGCCAACGGCTGGATCTACGCTAGCTACGCCGCCTCGGCAGCGGGCACCACCAACACACAGCTCAATCTAGTTCGCTTCAAGATTACCGAAAACCGCCTTACCGAGCTGCAAACGCTCTTTCGCGCCGCCCCCACCAACCAGTGGAAAGGCCACTACGGCAGCCGGATTGAGTTCGACAAAAGCGGTTTCCTGTATTTGAGCATCGGCGAAGGTGGCCCCAGTTCGTACGGCGGGGCTACTTCGCCCAACAAAAACGCACAGAACGTGCAGACCGAATGGGGCAAAGTACACCGCATGACCGACGCCGGTGCCGTGCCCACCGACAACCCGATTCTGCCCGGCAACACCGCCCCGACTACCGTATTTTCGTACGGTCACCGCAATCCGCAGGGCCTAATTGTCAACCCCACAACCGGCGATATGTGGGAAAGTGAACACAGCGCTAAGGGCGGCGACGAACTGAACATCCTGAAAAAAGGGGCTAACTACGGCTGGCCCCTGGTGTCGTACGGCATCAATTACGACGGCACCACGATCTCGGCCAGCCCTACGATGGCGGGTGTTGAGAACCCCATCTACACCTGGACGCCCTCTGTTGGTCCCTGTGGCTTGGCGTTCATCACAAGCGATGCTTTCAAAACCTGGAAGGGTAATTTGCTGGTGGGTGGTTTGGCCCTGAATTACCTCAGCCGACTGGAGTTAGATGGCAACAAGGTGGTCCGGGAAAACAAGTTGCTGGAGGGCAACCGCATCCGCAACGTGAAGCAAGCCCCCGACGGCAGCATCTACGTGTCGGTAGAGAACCCAGGGCGGGTGCTGCAGCTTACGTTGCAGTAAGTGGGGTTATTGTATTGCTTCGCGCTGATTGGCTACGCGCTCTAGGCCCTTCGACAGGCTCAGGGTGACAACGACCTTGGATCAACTCAGGAAGATTATTGTAATGCCCTGTCACCC
Source organism: Fibrella aquatilis (assembly GCF_017353255.1). GTDB lineage: Bacteria > Bacteroidota > Bacteroidia > Cytophagales > Spirosomataceae > Fibrella > Fibrella aquatilis. The sequence goes on from NZ_JAFMYU010000013.1 coordinate 87,948, forward strand.
TGAGCCTGTCGGGGACGCCTAGTCGAAGGGCCTAGAGCGCGAAGCAACAACATTTTCACTCATTACCCCTCAGTAAATCACCCCTTTACCAGCGCCAGCAACTCACGGTAGATGATGTTGCGTTTCCAGAACAGTTGCTTCACCATCGGCACGTGTTCTTTGCCGGGAATGACCGTCAGCTGGCTTTTGTTTCCCGCCGCCAGTAGCTTTTCCTGAAAGGCATTAGACCCCTGAATGATGCTTGGGTAGGTCTTTTCGCCCACAAACAAGAGCATGGGTGGTAGCCCGGCCCGCACCTTAAACAGCGGCGACACGGCCCGCCAGCCTTCGGGGTTGGTGCCAAACGACACCAGGTACTGCTTGTCGGCGGGGTTCTTGGTTTCCTTCAGAAAATCGTACATGTCGATCCCGGCGGGGTCGTCCAGAATGGCCCCTTTGACGGGGTTTTTGGGCATACCGATGGCCGAAAACAGGGCATCGTCGGTGGCCAGCAGCGCGGCCAGTCCGCCCCCTGCCGAGTGGCCCATGACGTAGATTTTGTTCGGGTCGCCGCCGTAGTCGGCAATGTGCTGCGAGACCCACTGCACAGCGCGGGCGCAGTCGTGGCTCATGGCGGGCACCTGCACGTTGGGCGCGAGGCGGTAATTGATAATCACGGCCACCACGCCCTGCTTAGCTAGTCGCCGACCAATAAACCAGTAGATATTTTTGTTGCCGCTGTTCCAGTTGCCGCCATGAATAAATACCACTACGGGCTTTGCCGTGCCTTTTTGGTGGTTAGGGCTATACACGTCGAGCAGGTGCCGGACGGGATCGAAACCGGGGGTGGTAGCGGCCAGGTAGGGTATATTTTTGGTGCGGTGGCTGGTGAAGCTGATGGCCACTGCCGACGAGATACTGTTATAGCAGAGCAGGCAAATGAGGGCGAAAACGGGCAGGCGAAACGGGTAAATGTGCATAGTGAATGGACCGGTGAATGACGTAGGTATCAGCAAACCTAACGCTTTATGCACCGAAAGGTTATTGGCTCACCACCAGATACCTATAACGAAAGCCTGCCTTGGCGAGTTAAGTGATTACGCAAACAAAGCACACAATGAAAGCGATCTGGAACGGCCAAACCATTGCCGAAAGTGATGACACAGTGGTGGTTGAAAACAACCATTATTTCCCCAAAGAGTCGGTGAAGACCGAGTACCTCACCGACAGCACCACGCACACTACCTGCCCCTGGAAGGGCCTTGCCTCCTACTACTCGCTCACCGTCGACGGCAAAACCAACCCCGACGCCGCCTGGTACTACCCTGACCCTAAAGCCGCCGCCAGCCAGATCAAAGACCACGTAGCGTTCTGGAAAGGCGTAAAAGTGGAAGCGTAGGCCTATTTTGTAGGCTGCTTGTAGTAATTTTATCCTTGAAAATTGTATAGTCAACTTTGAATTTTCAAGGATGGTCGTTCGCGCGATAATGGCACGTTTGCTGGAAGATCTGGCTTATTTTCCAGTAGTTGGGTTGGTAGGACCCCGTCAGGTTGGCAAGACAACCCTGGCTAAAGGACTTGCGGGTCAGTTTACCAAGCCAATTGTCTACTTCGACTTGGAGTTAGAATCGGACAGGCGACGACTCACCGACGCAGAAACATTTTTGCGCCAATACACTGGCTATTGTGTGGTTATTGATGAAGTGCAGCGAATGCCGCAACTTTTTCCACTCCTTCGCGCCCTGGTTGATCAGCAACGTGAACCAGCACGTTTCTTACTGTTGGGGTCGGCCTCACCGGAGTTGGTACGAGACAGTTCAGAGAGTCTGGCAGGGCGAATCAGCTACATTGAGCTGATGCCATTTTCGTGGCCGGAGGTTCTCTCACAGAGTACCATTCAAGAACATTGGCTTAAGGGCGGTTTCCCTAATGCCTTTCTGGCACCGCGCCTGCCGCTCACATTTCGCTGGCTGACCAATTTTATCCAGACATATATTGAGCGCGACCTGCGCCTACTGGGCTACGAACTGTCTGGCCGGCTGTTAACGGATCTGCTGAAAATGGTCGCACATGTTAATGGTAACGTGCTGAATATTAGCGACTTGTCTAGATCATTGGGCGTTTCACAACCTACTGTAAACCGGTATCTCGATCTGCTGACGGGCAGCTTTGTTATACAGCGGTTGGCTCCCTATTCGGTCAATGTAAGCAAGCGACTCGTAAAAGCACCCAAGCTTTACATCCGTGATTCGGGCGTGTTGCACCAACTGGCGCAGACCATTACGTACGATGCATTGTTGGGCCACCCGGTGGCGGGGGCATCGTGGGAAGGCTACGTAATCGAACAAATCAGGCGGGTGGTAGGTAACGACTGGTCATTCTATTACTACCGCACTCATGCCGGGGCCGAAATCGACTTGCTACTTATTGCTCCAAACGGCAAGAAAGTGGCTATCGAGATCAAGTTGTCCAATGCTCCTACTGTGTCGAAGGGTTTTTATAGCAGCCTTGACGATCTTCAGGCAGACTACCAGTTTGTCATCATCCCCACCGGCGAAAGCTACCCCAAAGACAATAATCTGTGGGTTTGTAATCTCACCGATTTTTTGATCAATAGACTACCTGAGATATATACAGAGTAAGTGGATTCTGTATAGTTGAAAGAATGCATAGACGCTGTGGAAATGCCCGTTTAGATTATCGTACTCAAGCTCCACCTCGTCTAGGTCTTGTTGCCCAACGGCACACACCTAACCTACCCGAATGGCCTGCTGCAAGACCCAATTTTAAGGCTTGAAATGGATGTAGATCGGTTAATGCGTTTAAGGAAGTAAATCATTTATATTCTAAACACAGAAATTATGCTCTGGCGACTACACATCAAACCTGATTGGAGTAAAGGAAAAACTCGCGACGATGTAATAAACTATTGCATTACTAACAAAGTTGCTGGCATTGGTTGGCCTGTAAACATCGTACCTCAATCTGCTCAAGAATACGAGTTGGCAGCTTTAGCAGAATATAAAAGCAGATGTTCTGCAATTGCATTTGCAAAAAAGATTTCCATTGGGCACTTTATTTGGACTAGAGATGGACACGGCAACTACTATTTGGGCCGTGTGGTAGGTGCCTGGTTTTACTGTAATAAGGAAGAATGTAATGATCTAGATATACCAAACCAAATCCCATGCGACTGGATGGAGGTTGGACTCGACGAAAAAGTGCCAGGAAAAATAGTTGCTTGTTTCCGTTCTCCAAGAACATTACAATCTATAGAAGATGAAGATAAATCCATGTTACAGCAGTCAGCATGGATTTTTGGCAGTAACACTAAAGATGAGTTGTTACTGCATGCAACAAGACAAGAACTAAACGCTAAAGATTTTTTCAGACTGATAAGCTCAGAAGACTGCGAAGACGTAGTAGGACTATATCTTCAAAAAATGAAGGGATATTGCATTATCCCAAGCTCTTGCAAGAAAGATACAGTTGGTCATGAGTTCATACTAAAGCATTCTGAGACATTTGAATTGGCTTTAGTCCAAGTAAAGCAAGGTAAAGTTCCACTGAGTAATAAATCTTTAGGAAAAGCTGATCACATATTTTTATTTACCACGGAAGGATACGCTAGTTCTGAATCTAGTAACGTGACTATATTAAGTGCAGATGAATTATTTTCTTTTGTAAAACAGTACGAAAGACTTCTTCCTGAGAAAATTAGATATCATTTCTCCATCAATACTCAATCTCTTCCTCATCCAGCAACTGTTTGACGTTGAGTTGGCAATTATCTATCACGTTGATTGACGTTGACCAGTCTACAATGTGCCAGGTGGGGTCGTTGCGGTCGATGACGTAGATTTTTTGTTGCGACGTGATAATCCAGAAAACGCGTTCAACCCCAAAGTCGAGGAGTTTACGCGCCTTTTGCATGACGTATCCATCTGCTCCGTTTTCAAATTCGGTGACATCAGCTTTGATGTCTACCTCGATTACTACTTTAGGCGGGATGTCAAAATACTTACCACGCAGTTTATTTATTTTAACCTTTTCGTAAATGACTACGTCGTTACACAAATTATCATTTAACGCGAGATGAATACCAATTTCATTGGTTGCCAGCAAGTAGGCCTTGCGGTCAATCATGCCAAACAAATGGCCATTTATCAGTGAGACTAACACTCCCTGCAAATCAGAGCATGACATAACTTCTTCGATGGTTTTTTTACCCGTCAGCACATCGCGGTAGCCTTTGTAGTAGACAGGTTTTCCGGCCCACTGCTCATAGATGAGCGCGGCAGGAATGGCACGTCTCGCGGTGCGGCGTGGTGGGGTACCTCTCTGTTTGTCAGCAAGCGCAGTCATACATTCCTCTGTTGAATGAGTATCTAAGTTAGCTATAACCGATCGCAGGAGCAAATTAGACGCTCGTTGTGCCTTCGCAGTGAGGATCCTTCCAGCCATTCGTCACAAAAAATGGCCTTAGAACCGTGTAGGCCGTAGATTGTGCTGTTTTTGGTCTTATCTACCGAACAAAACCAATACAACGTATCATACATGAATAGACGAGACTTCATCAATCTGTCGGGCTTGGGGGTCGGGGGGTTGCTGGTGGGCAGTATTCCCGTCATGGGCTATGCCGTACCCAGTCAGCGCCTGCTGGAACCGGGGGCCGACGTGGCTACCAAAAAACGACTGGCCGACATTGCCCTCAACGCCGCCAAAAGCCGGGGCGCTACCTACGCCGACGTGCGCATTGGCCGTTACCTTCAGCAGTTTCTGTTCACCCGCGAAACCCGGGTGCAGAACATCACCAACGCCGAATCTTACGGCGTGGGCATCCGTGTCATCGCCAACGGTACCTGGGGCTTCGCCGCCACGTCAGACGTAACGCCCGACGGCATTGCCAAGGCCGCACAGACCGCCGTATCCATTGCCAAAGCCAACGCCCGGCTCCAGAAAGAACCCGTGCAACTGGCCCCGCAGGCGGGCGTGGGTGAGGTGTCGTGGAAGACGCCGATCAAAAAAAACGCGTTTGAGGTTCCCACGCAGGAAAAGGTAGACCTGCTGCTGAAAGTGAATAGCGAGGCCATGAAAAACGGCGCCAGCTACGTAATATCGAATATGTTTTTCGTGAACGAGCAGAAGTATTTCGCCTCTACCGACGGCTCGTATATTGATCAGGACATCCACCGGATTTGGCCCACGTTCACGGTCACGGCGGTAGATCGGGCGGCGGGGAAATTTCAAACCCGCGACGCGCTCAGTTCACCAATGGGCATGGGCTATGAGTACCTCGACGGTACGGCGTCGGAGAAGATTTTGGCACCAAATGGCCTTGTGGGTTATCGCAACGCCTATGACATGGTAGAAGACGCCACCCTGGCAGCCAAGCAGGCGAAGGAAAAGCTGACGGCTAAATCGGTCTCGGCGGGTAAGTATGATCTTGTTTTGGACCCCAACCACCTCGGCCTCACAATCCACGAATCGGTTGGCCACCCAACGGAACTTGACCGGGTGCTGGGCTACGAGGCCAACTACGCCGGTACCAGTTTCGCCACGCTCGATAAGTGGAAAACGAAGTCGTTTAAATACGGCTCGCCGCTGGTGAACATCGTGGCCGACAAGACGCAGCCGCATACGCTCGGCACGGTGGGTTACGACGACGAGGGTGTGCCCGCCAAGCAGTGGGATTTGATCAAAGACGGCGTGCTGGTGAACTACCAGGCCATCCGCGACCAGGCGCACATCATTGGCGAAAAGGCCTCGCAGGGCTGCTGCTACGCCGACAACTGGAGTTCAGTACAATTCCAGCGGATGCCCAACGTATCGCTAAAGGCCGGGACCGAAAAACGGTCGGTGACGGACATGATCAAGGGCGTGGAGAAAGGCATCTACATCATTGGCCGGGGTTCGTATTCCATTGACCAGCAGCGGTATAACTTCCAGTTTGGGGGCCAACTGTTTTACGAAATCAAGAACGGCGAACTCGTGGGAATGCTCAACGACGTGGCCTACCAGAGCAACACCCAGGAGTTCTGGAACTCGTGTGCCCAGCTTTGCGATCAGGACGATTACCGCACTTTCGGCTCGTTTTTCGACGGTAAAGGCCAGCCCAGCCAGATTTCAGCCGTATCGCACGGCTCGGCAACCACACGATTCAACGGGGTAAACGTTATCAATACGGGAAGAAAGATTTAAGGTTATGACCGCGCCAAAACACCTCAGCAACATTCAGGTAGAGCTGTTGAAGCTTTATGCCAATGATCTACCTACGGAGCAACTGCACGAAATTAAACTGATGCTGGCCCGCTATTTTGCCCAAAAAGCAACGGAAGCAATGGATAAGCAGTGGGATGAACGTGGATTCACTGAGCAGGATATGGTGAATTGGACAAACGAACATAACCGACAGTATAAAGACACACTGACAACCGGGCGGTAAGAAGCCTCCTGATTTACGACTTCTCATACCTCATGCTATCAAAAGACGAAGCAAAACGAATTACCGACAAGGTGCTGGCTTTCCGCAAGGCGGATGAACTGAGCGTGGCCTTGTCGGGCGAACGGAACGGCAACATCCGCTACGCCCGCAACACCGTCTCCACGTCGGGCGAGACCAACAACATGAACCTGGCCGTGACGGCGGTTTTTGGCAAACGGTCGGGTACGGCCACCATCAACGAGTTCGACGATGCGTCGCTGGAAAAGCTCGTGCGGCGGGCAGAGGAAATTGCCCGGCTGGCCCCCGAAAACCCCGAATTTGTTCCGGCATTAGGTCCGCAGACGTACCTGAACACGGCTTCCTATTCGGAAAACACGGCCAAGATTGACCCGGAGTTTCGGGCGAAAGCAGCGTTTGAGAGCATTCAGGCGTGTGCGCCCAAGAACCTTACGGCGGCGGGCTACATGGAAGACAGCACGGGCTTTTCGGCCATTGCCAACAGCAAGGGCCTCTTCGGCTACACCCCCTACACCGGTGTCGATTTCTCGGTTACGGTCCGCACGGCCGACGGCACCGGCTCTGGCTACGCCCTGCGCGACGTGACCAACGCCAGTCTGCTCAACACCCGGCAGGCCACCGAGGTAGCCGCCCAGAAAGCCGCCGCTTCGGTCAACGCGAAAGCCCTGGAACCCGGTAAATACACCGTTATTCTGGAACCGGCGGCGGGCATCGACCTGCTGCAAAACATGATGTTCAGCATGGATGCCCGGCAGGCCGACGAGGGCCGTTCGTTCCTAAGCAAGAAGGGCGGCGGCACCCGCCTCGGCGAAAAACTCTTCGACGAGCGCGTGCAGATTTATTCCGACCCCATGAACGCCGAAGCACCGGGTTCGCCCTTTGCGGGTGGCGGGGGCCGGTTTGGCGGCGGGGGCGTAGATGGTCGCCCGCAGGAGAAGGTGACGTGGGTAGACAAGGGCGTGGTAAGCAACATGTACTATTCGCGGTTTTGGGCTGAGAAGAAAGGCGTCAAAGCCACCCCTCCCCCGTCGAACATACTGATGCTGGGTGGTTCTGAATCCATTGCCGACCTTATCAAGAGCACGCAGAAGGGCATTCTGGTCACGCGCCTGTGGTATATCCGCGCCGTTGACCCGCAAACGCTGCTCTACACCGGCCTCACCCGCGACGGAACGTTCTATATCGAAAACGGACAGATCAAATTCCCGGTGAAGAATTTCCGGTTCAACGAAAGCCCGGTCATCATGCTCAACAACCTCGAAGCCCTGGGTAAGCCGGTGCGGGTAAATGGTAGCCTGGTGCCGCCCATGAAAATCCGCGATTTCACGTTTAGCAGTTTGTCAGACGCAGTGTAGGGTGTTGAGGGGCTTTGGGCTATGTAGCTGATTATCCCGTAGGGATTTTATAGCGAAGCGTCGGTAGAAAAATGACCCTAAGTTCCTCTTGCGTGCCGTAGGTACGCGACCAGTGACGTACCTACGGCACGCAGGAGGTGAAAACCCAAACCCACAGCTACCGACGCTTCGCTGTGATGTCCCGATGGGACAAGCAGTTACACAAGCGTGAAACAGACCCGTGATGATTGCCGATCTCTGAATTCTCTGCCAGGGATCGGCAACCCAAACAATAAACTTATGGAAGCCCTATTTAACGCTTTCCTGGCCGACGATGCGCCGCAATCAACTATTCTACCCCTCTTTGGCGGGGCGGAGAAACCGGTTGAAGAAATGACTACCAACGAACGCGAACGAGCCGCTAGACAGGTATATGCCAAAGTTCGGGAGGCTGCTTTTAGTCGTGGATTTCCAGTGATTATCAAGCGTAACGGACAGATAGTCAAAGAGTTCGCCGATGGTCATACAGAAATTATTACTTGATGCAATTTGTCTTTTAGGCCTATTACCAACAACCCACCCAATCATTCTTATCAACAGAAAACCCCAATGAACCGCCGACACTTTAATCAACTCATGGGCATGAGCGCCGCTGGCATCCTGCTCCCCAACGTACCGAGCTTGGGCCGCTCCGTCGACCCCGCCGCCTTGCTGGAAACAGGTATGGACGTGGCCGTGAAAAAACGCCTCGCCGATGCCGCCCTCAACGCCGCTAAAGCCAAAGGAGCCACCTATACCGACGTGCGGATTGGCCGCTACCTGAACCAGTTTGTGGTCACGCGCGAAGACAAGGTGCAGAACATTGTCAACACCGAAAGCTACGGCGTGGGCGTTCGCGTCATTGCCAACGGCTGCTGGGGGTTTGCCGCCGTGGTCGATGCCAAAAACGAGACCGACATGGCCCGCGCCGCCGAACAGGCCGTAGCCATTGCCAAAGCCAACTCGCGACTGCTAAAAGAACCCGTTAAATTGGCCCCGCAGCAGGGCTACGGCGAGGTGTCGTGGAAGGCGCCGATCAAGCAAAACGCCTTCGAGGTGCCCATCAAAGAAAAGGTCGATCTCTTGCTGGGCGTCAACGCGGCGGCTATGCAAAACGGGGCCAACTACGTCAACTCGGTGCTGTTTATGGTCAACGAGCAGAAATACATCGCCACCACCGACGGCACCTACGCCGACCAGGACATCCACCGCATCTGGCCCATTTTCAACGTCACCTGCATCGACCCCAAAACGGGTAAGTTCGAGACGCGCAACGCCCTCAGCGCCCCGTCGGGCATGGGGTACGACTATTTGCAGGTGAACCCCGCCGACAAGGTCACGGGCATCACCACGCGCTACAACAAGGGCTATGACATGCTCGAAGATGTAACCGCCGCCGCCCAGCAGGCCAAACAAAAGCTGGCGTCGGCCAAGAGTGTGGAGGCCGGAAAGTATGATCTGGTGCTGGACCCCAGCCACCTCTGGCTCACGATCCACGAGTCCGTTGGGCACCCGCTGGAACTGGACCGCGTGCTGGGCTACGAAGCCAACTTCGCCGGTACGAGCTTCGCCACGCTCGACAAGTGGCAGTCGAAAAACTTCCAGTACGGCAGCAAGCTGGTCAACTTTGTGGCTGATAAACAGCAGGTTGGCTCACTCGGCGCGGTGGGTTACGACGACGAAGGCGTGCAAACCAAGCAGTGGGACCTGGTGAAAGACGGTGTGCTGGTAAACTACCAGGCCATCCGCGATCAGGCCGCTATCATTGGCGAAAAAGCCTCGCATGGCTGCTGCTACGCCGACTCGTGGGGTACGGTGCAGTTTCAGCGGATGCCCAACGTGTCGCTACAGGCAGGCAAGACGCCGCTGACGGTGCAGGAGATGATCAAAGACGTGAAGAAAGGTATCTACATCGTCGGCGACGGATCGTTCAGTATCGATCAGCAGCGGTACAACTTCCAGTTTGGCGGACAGCTCTATTATGAAATCAAAAACGGCGAGATCACCGGCATGCTGAAAGACGTGGCCTACCAGAGCAACACCCAGGAGTTCTGGAATTCCTGCGCCGCCATCTGCGACGAGCGCGACTACCGCCTAGGCGGCTCCTTCTTCGACGGCAAAGGCCAGCCCAGCCAGTCCAGCGCCGTATCGCACGGCTCGGCCACCACGCGGTTCAACGGCGTCAATGTGATCAATACGGCGAGGAAAATTTAAAAAATGTTTACTCCCTTCGAAATGGCAATCATCCTATCTGAAGCGGAAGCCAAGGCGCTTCTGCAAAAAGTCCTCAAGTACTCGAAGGCCGATGAGTGTGAAGTAAACCTGTCGGGCGAAGAGCGGGGGAACATTCGCTACGCCCGCAACGAGGTATCGACCAGCGGCAACAAGATCAACCAGAACCTGGTGGTGCAGTCGGCCTTTGGCAAGAAAGTAGGCACGGCCACGATTGATGAGTTCGACGACGCCTCGCTGGAAAAGGTGGTGCGGCGGGCCGAAGAACTGGCCAAACTAGCGCCCGAAAACCCCGAATACGTGGGCATTTTGGGGCCGCAGACGTACCTGAAAAGCAACGGCTTTTTCCAGAATACAGCCAGTATCACGCCCGACGTTCGGGCCGAGGCGGTCTCGAAAAGCTTGGAACTAACCCGCGCTGCCAACCTCACCGCCGCCGGGTTTATGGACGACTATCGGGGTTATCAGGCTATGATGAACTCCAAGGGTCTGTTTGCCTACTATCCCAGCACCAACGTCAACTTCTCGCTTACCGTCCGCACCGCCGACGGCAAAGGGTCGGGCTACGTAGCGCGGGGCTATAGCGACATCAGCAAGCTCGACACCGCCGCCGCTACGCGCATTGCCATGCAAAAAGCGAGTGCGTCGGCCAGTGCTAAGGCCCTGGAGCCGGGCAAGTACACCGTTATTCTGGAACCCACGGCGGGGGCCGTCTTGCTGGAACAACTCTTTTTCGGCATGGACGCCCGGCAGGCCGACGAAGGGCGCTCGTTTCTGAGCAAGCCCGGCGGCAAGACCAAACTCAACGAGAAGATTGTAGACCCCCGCGTCACGATCTACTCCGACCCCACCAACGCCGAACTCCCCGCCTCGCCCTGGGCTGGCGACGGGCAGGCGCAGCAAAAGATGCTATGGATCGACAAGGGCGTGGTACAAAACCTGGCTTACTCGCGGTATTGGGCGCAGAAGCAGGGCAAAAAGCCTGTGCCATTTCCCAACAACATGATTATGGTAGGGGGTACGGCGTCGCTGGAAGACATCATTAAAGGCACGCAGCGGGGCATTCTGGTCACCAAGCTCTGGTACATCCGCGAGGTAGACCCGCAGTCGCTGCTGCTGACCGGCCTCACCCGCGACGGGACGTTCTACATCGAAAATGGCAAGATCAAGCATGCCGTGAAGAACTTCCGCTTCAACGAAAGCCCGGTCATCATGCTCAATAACCTGGAAGTGCTAGGCAAACCCGAGCGCGTGGTCAGCACCGAATCGGAAGGCAACTACCTAATTCCCCCCATGAAAATCCGCGAGTTCACCTTCAGTAGCCTGAGCGACGCGGTGTAATAATCTGCTTGCCGCTGACCAAAAACTAATAAGGTCAGCGGCAAGCGAATCAATATAGATCGCATTCCGTTTTTCGCTGACAGGCCATATAGATACGATGCAAACACAAACTATTGATCAGATCAAGGCCACGTACCCAGACGAATGGGTACTACTTGGCGACCCCACATTGTCTGGCGCGCAAGTAGCAGGAGGCATTGTTATTTACCACAGCAAAGACAAGCGTGAGATCGCTTACAGTTCGCCAAACTGGCGCGATCATTTTCAGTCAGCAATCACCATTTTCACAGGTGAACAACCTAAAAACAGGAAGTTTTGGCTTTTAAAGCAAAAAGCAGTTCTCAATCATTAAGTGATTATCAAGCTAAAACAGTGCCTAGTGACCTGTTTACATAATCTTTTATCATACTTAAAACTTGATCTCCATCAATCAATTTGAGATAATACTTGTATGCTTGTGTTGAAAACTTTCTCAGAACATCCAGTGAGTACTTATAATTAGTAACCACAATGCCTGTGCTAGCCTTTAATTCATTCACTTTGTATATGAACCTTTCTATTACATCTATGCCCACTTTCTTCTCTTTCTGAGTTGATTTGCATTCGATAAGGTGAGACGTTGGAATAACCCCACCACGAACCGCTATCATATCATAGCCGCCATCTCGCGTTCGTTTCGTAGGGGTGACATTATATCCTGCGCAAGAGAACAGTCTTGCGACAACTCTTTCAAAATTGTAATGATGTATTTCGTACATTTTCTTATTGTTTTCGTATATCTGCAATATTATTTCATCCACTGGATCCTTTTGGGTAGCGTCGTTTTTGAGTACATTCAAAATTAATACCGCACTCAAGGATAAGCAATCTGGCTTAAATGGCTTAAGTTCGTCTACACTAACCGTAACGTCACTATCGCCAATGCGAAATAAAAAATTTTCGAGAATAGGAACGATTGGACTAGTAGCTATGACTCCATTAATAGTCAAAAGGTTCTTCAAAAGAACAGAAGAGCTAACTAAAAATTTCATGAGTAGATTATTTTGTACATTCAAATATAAACATTTACTCCACAATAAAACCGCAAGTGATTAGTCTTTCTTTGTCAAGGTTTTCACAATTTCAGGCTCCCGCTTAACTCATATTTTCTATGATCATCCAGACGCTACAAACGCTCTTCAGGCGGGACCTCAATAGGCTGAAGAAAGAAATCTCGCTCTACGAAAACGAAGCGGCTATCTGGACGGTGGCACCGGGCATTGCCAATTCGGCGGGGAATCTGTGTCTACACCTGATTGGCAACCTGAACACCTATATCGGGGCAGAACCGGGTAAAACAGGTTATATCCGCAACCGCGACGACGAGTTTTCATTGAAAAACGCCCCCCGATCTACGTTGCTTTCGCAGTTAGACGACACAATAGCAGCTGTTGAAGCAGGGCTAAATAATGTTAACTGTCAGCAGCTTGAACAGGAATATCCCTTGCTCGTTTTTGCCGAAAAAACCAGCACAGGCTATTTTCTTATTCACCTGGCTACCCACCTGGGTTATCACCTGGTCAGGTCAATTACCACCAGTGGCTGCTGGATTTATAAGCACTATGCTACAAAAACGGATGAAGAAATTGCGCAATGCTACCCGGCATTTGCCTAACATCGAGTGGTGGCGGGAGAGCAATTTGTTCCTCAATCTTGATAGATTGAGTATATACGGTAAAGCCTATGTCAAATTCCGTATTGAACCTTGGACCATTTCTATCACCGACAGTGAAATTCCACAGCCAACCGGCAGACTCAAAAGGCGTATTATCGAGAGCCTGCTTGATATTTATGACCATTGGGAGCATCAATTGGCCGAATTAGGTGAACCCTATTATTTGAAAATCTGGCTGTATGATCCCGATTTCAGGGAATCGCAAGTGGTGTGTGCCATCGGTGAAAAGATTAACCACTATGAGCGGGTCTTCAACAAAGTTGATGAGCCTAAACTATTTCATCCTGAACATTACGGTTCACTACAGAAGCGTTTGAAGGGCTACAGATGGGAAGCCCATATTGACGATATAGAGCTGACAAGCGATATCGTGGGAACCCGCGACGATTACGACACAATCACCAGATATGAACAGATGCAGGGTTGGTTCCGCCGCAAGACGAAGCGTGCTTACAAGACGTATACTCTGGACGATGGCCGGGATGTGCATCTAATCAAACGGGGACTTATCTGGGTGGGCAGCCGTTAATACTCGGCTATAGTATTCTGATAGTCAATATACTATCCATTTTCATTGACTACTTTTTGGCGTCGATTGGCTCAGATTATAACCTGAGCCGCCTCAAATTAATGCTGAGGCGCAGCGCGAAGTGAGTGCTGCCACCTTTGGGTCATCAATCACAAACGCCCCAACGGGCACGCTGATCATGACTCGTTTCGCTACCCTCGCCTGCTTGCTGCTGACTTCGCTTTCGGCCCTGGCCCAGACCATCATTGGCTCTGTTCAGGATGGTGCCAACACACCCGCCCCCTTCGCAGCTGTCAAACTCCTTCGTGCAGCTGACTCGTCGTTCGTAAAAGGCACCGTGACTAACGAAGCTGGGAGTTTGACCATCGTCAACGTAGCGGCGGGGGCTTACCTGGTACAGGCCTCGTTTGTGGGTATGGCCAATGCCACGGTTCGCGCTATGGTTGTTGAGGGCAAAGCAACCGTGCTGCCGCCCATTATGCTGCGGGCCAATGACCAGACGCTGGCTCAACTCACCGTCCGGGCCACCAAACCCTACGTGGAGATACAGGCCGACAAGACCGTGCTGAACGTGGCCGCTAACGCCTCGGCGCAAAGCAAAACAGCCTATGAGCTGCTGCAACAGGCCCCCGGCGTGGTGATCGACCCAAACGAGAACATTCGTATGGCGGGTAAGCAGGGTGTGAACGTGTTTATCGACGGCAAACCCACCAACCTGTCGGCGGCTGATCTGGCCAATCTGCTCCGGGCCACGCCCGCCGCCAACATCGCTACGGTCGAACTGATTGCTAACCCATCGGCGCGGTATGATGCGCAGGGCGGGGCCGGGATCATCAACATCCGGTTTCGGCGTGACAAGAGCCTGGGCCTGAACGGTAACGCCTCGGCGGGCTATGCGCAGAGCGATCATTACCGCGCCAACGCCGCCGTCGACCTCAACTACCGCACCAAACGCCTGAACCTATATGGTAACCTGTCGGGCAGTGATAATTTCCAGAACACGCGGGTGGGCATCGACCGGATGGCGGGCGTGTCGCGGTTTTCGCAACGCGGGTTCGACACCGACGGCACGCAGGCGGTGGTGTATAAGATGGGGGCCGACTACGGCTTTGGCACGAATAAAACCACCCCGCAGCACACGCTGGGGCTGATTGTGGCGGGCAACGCAGCTACCAACCAGTTCGGCACCTTCACCAATACCGATCTATTCAGCGGCCGCGCCACACCCGATTCGAGCCTGACCAACCGGGTAGATAGCCCCAGCCAAAACCAGCGGTTCAACGCAGCCCTTAACTACCAATATGCCGATACGCTGGGCCTGACGCTCTACCTCGACGCCGACTACACCCGCTTCAACAATACTGCGCCCAGCCGCATCATTAGCCAGTATGTGGGCGCTAACGGGCAGCCGTTGTTCAGTCGCCAAAACCGATTCGATGCCAGCACGGGCATCACCATCCAGACGTACCGCGCTGATCTGACAAAAGACTGGAAAGCCCGTAACCTCAAGCTCGAAACGGGTTTGAAGCATACCGACGTTGCCACCAATAACAACCTGCTGGCCTACACCGGTGCCGAAGACCGCCCGGACGTGAATCGTACCAACCAGTTTACTTACCGCGAGATCGTGACGGCAGCCTATGCATCGCTAAACCACACAACGGGCAAATGGACCGTGCAGGCAGGCCTCCGAGCCGAAAACTCGACCGTGCTGGGCCGCTCCACTGACCTACTCAACCGTAGCATAAACAGACCCGACACCAGCTATCTGAACCTGTTTCCTACGGCTTTTGTGCAATACCAGGCTTCGCAAAACAGCCAGTTTAACCTAAGCTACGGGCGGCGCATTGACCGCCCTAACTACCAGGATATGAACCCGTTTGTGTATCAGGTAGACCCCTATACCAGTCAGCGGGGCAACCCCTACCTGCGGCCCGCCTACACCCACAACGCCGCCCTGAGCTACACCTACAAATGGGCTATGACGCTGAAACTAGACTACAGCCAAACCGGTGATTTTTCGACCGACGTGATCCGGCAGCAGGGCCTAACGGGCTACCGGACCGTGGCCAACGTAGGCAGCGCCGACGCCCTAAACCTGTCATTGAATACCCCGATCACGATCAACAAATGGTGGAATGCCTACCTCTACGCCGGGGCTACCTGGAACCGCTTCCGGGGCAGCGTCGCTCCGGGTGAATCGTTCGATAGGCGGGCGTTTGCGTTCGAGGGTTACATGCAGCATTCGTTTACGCTCTCGAAAGTCTGGGAAGCGCAGGTATCGGGCTTCTGGAATGCGCCTACCCAGCAGACCATCTACCAGATTGGCGGCCTCGGCGCGCTGAACCTGAGTGTACAGAAGAAGATGCTCGACGGGCGCGGCAGGCTCACGCTGGGTATCGACGACCTGCTCAATACCATGCGCTGGAAACAGTCAGGGACTTTTGCCGATGGGCAGCAGTTTGCCGTCGACCGCAAATGGGAAAGCCGCCGCGCTACCATCCGGTTTACCTACCGTTTCGGCAGCAGCGACATCAAAGAAGCCCGCGAACGCAAAGACAACACCGGTGCCAGTCGGATTAAAGCAGCAGGAAACCTATGAACAACAGTATGAAATCACTCATCACAACCACGTTCTTGGGTCTACTACTGACCACCAAGTGCGTTGCCCAATCGCCACCCCTAGTGACGCTCAACCTCAAAAATAATAGCGTCTTTCCGCGCCATTTCAAGTTTCTTGAGCGGCACCCCAGCGTGAGCTACCCCAACGTGTTTACAGCCTATATCATGCCGGGGCAATCCTACACCGTACAACTAAAACCCGGCACGGTGCTGTCGCAGGTAACACAGCGCGAGATCAACGCTACCATGCGGGGGCAAACCGCACCGGGGCAACTACTTTTGGTGGTAAAGGCCAACGATCAGGGGCGGACGGTGGCCCTGATTGAACGGAAAATCAGACAGTAATTCGGCTTATTTTGCGCCCTCTTCCCACTGCATCATGAACTTCTACTTCTCTGTTTATTCCACGCCATTGCTCATTGGCTTCATTCAGGGTTTGGTCTACGCCATGTTGCTGTGGGTGCGGGGTTGGCGCGAAGAGCGGCTGTCCGACACACTGCTGGGATGGATGGTACTGGCACTGTGCTTCAGTTTTCTCGATTATATGTTGGGCTTTGCAGGCATCGAGATTTTGTGGAACGAACTAGAATTTTTTCCCCGGTCGCTCGACTTGCTCTTACCGCCGCTGTTCTATTTCTACCTCCGCAGCCAGTTCGACGGCTCGTTCCGGTTTTATTGGCGCGACCTCCGACATGCACTACCTTTCCTGATCGACACGCTTTACCACCTGATCATCTTTGCCGCTGGTCCTGACTTTGTGTCGAACTGGAAAGCCAACGTGCATGACGCGTTTGGCGGCGACCGCGTTGAGTATGCCATTGGGGCGGGGCAGCAACTGTTGTACCTCTACTGGTCGCTGCAACTCTACCGCGACTACCGCGGCTGGATCAAAACGCAGTTTTCCGACACCGATACCATCAGTTTCGGCTGGTTCCGCAATTTCCTGATTGCCCTCACGGTCACGTTGCTGTTTGCTTTTGTTATGGATGGCCTCGACCTCTGGCTGAACCTCTCCTTCTGGCAAGATTGGTGGGACAACCTGGTGTATGTGGTCCTGGTTTACTACGTCAGTATCACGGGCTACGCGCAAATACAACCTACCCGCCGATTGGCTTTCTCGGCCAACGCCAACATCACCCCCAGGCCACCCGTTCAGGAGCCAATCCTAACTGACACTCCGGCAGGTGTGGCCCTCCCCAAACTAACCGCTACTGATATACGGTCTGTTGACCAGGGATTAGGCGCCGAGCTTGAAGCGCAAAAGCAGGAGCTGTTAACGATTATGGCTACCGAAAAACCATACCTAGAACCTGACCTCTCACTGGCTGACCTGGCCCGGCGAATGCAGGTTCACCCCGTCACGCTGTCGCAGGTGATCAACACGGGTACGGGCCGGAACTTCAATGACTTCGTGAATGCCTATCGCGTCGAGGAATTTAAGCGGCAGGTGCGCAACCCGGCCAATGCACACCTTAGTTTTTTGGGCCTGGCGCTCAACTGCGGGTTCAATTCCAAAGCTACCTTCAATCGGGCCTTCCGCAAGTTTACAGGCACTTCGCCGGGCGCATTTTCCGGACAGACGGAATAAAACGAAAAAGCCCATCGGCGGTTGGCAGACAGGCTTTGTTGGGTAGTTGAGGGTAAAACCACGGAACGCACCCAAAAGTTTCAGCTTTAGAACATAGTGCGTTTATTTTTCTGAAAATTTTTGTGCTCACCCTTGCGCCTTCACCCATTGACTGTGTTGGCAATTGGGACAAGTCAGATTTTGATCGGGTTGCATGGGTTGGGTATAGCCACAGCGGTCGCAGGCGTAGGTGTCTGCCGTGACAATATGCCGGGTGAATTGGGCGAGTGCCTTGGGCAAGATAGGCAAGCCTGGTTTCACCTGATTGTCGGATTGTTTATACAGGCTCAACGTGCCGTTAGCTTCCAATATCGCCACGCGTACCTCGCCCAGTTGCTCAATGCCCGCCTGCCGCAAGTCGGCGAAGAGTTCGTCTTTACCCAGGTCTTCATCGTCGAAGTTTTTAGTCAGGATGCAGCCATCTTCGATCACGTAGACGGGTACGCCTTCTAGTTTTTCGCGAATAGTTTTGTTGCGGTCGCTGAGTTTGGTGATGAACTTGTAGCAGAGCATAATAACCACAAACACCACCACCGCCGCCCCCAGCGGCACGTCGTGGTAGAACATAGGATCGCCCGCCGCCGAGCCAAGTCCAATCAGCAAAACTAGCTCATAAACAGACAGTTGCCGTACTTCCCGCTTACCCGAAATACTAAGCGCCGCCAGAATCACGACAAACATAAATACCGTACGCAGGGCTACCTCACCCAGAAAGGCGAGCGGAAAATCGTGCAGCCACATACGCTGCCAATCGAAGGGTATAACGGGGTCGTCCATATCAGTAACCAATTCTACAGTAAGCAGTATGCAGTGTTGCTGACGCCAATGCCTCGGCGCTAGCGTATTCGTGCGCCGAGACGTCGGACCGCAGCCCCACTGCATACTGCATACTGTAGAACTGGTTACTGTAACGTTATTTTCCTTTCTTCCGAATGCGGATATTACGGGTTTCAGCCCATTTTTCGGCTTGGGCGGTGGCGATAGCAATGGCTTTGGACTCGTCGTTGCCGTCGGCAAGCAGGGCGTTGGTAATTTCAATGGCTTTGCTGCGCACGGGTGCCATAAAGTTTTTCAGCGAAGCCGGATAATCTGTTTTCGAGTAAGGCATATACGAGCGCGTTTGGTTATGCTGCCCTAACGCCCACAGCCCGTTGCGCTGCCAAAAATCTTTGTTAATGGCCTTATTTTGAGGGCACTTCGGGCTGCCCCAGAAATTGCTGACTGATAGTACTGCTCAGCCGAAGCAACTCAATTTCAGCGGCCTTAGCGTTGAACTCGGCGGTAAACAGCCGAGCCTGCGCCGCCACGGCGTTGCGCTGCACGTCGCGAAACTCAACCGCTGTGGAATTACCCACCCGGTAACGGTCATAGGCAATGTCGATGTTTTCGAGCGCAATTTTGTAGTTCTGCACTTCTACGTTGAGCAAGGCCAGGCTATTTTGGTATTGCGTAAACGTCTGCGCCACCGCTTGTTGCAGTACCACCTCCTGGTTGGCCTGCTGGTATTCGGCCGCCAGCGCGTTGGCGCGGGCGTTGGCTTCAAGCCGTCGCAGATTGCCACCCGCAAAGATCGGGATAGCCGCCGCAACGCTGTAGGTCAGGCCATTGTTGCGCCCCGTTGCCACGCCAAACCCGCCCTGATTGTCGATGAACTGGAAATTATAGCCTGTCTGCACGCTCACCACGGGCTGCCGCTGCGCTCGCGCCAGGCGGATGTCGAGGTCGGCCAGGCGGCGGTTCAGAGCCGCCGTGGCCAGCAAAGGGTTGTTATTGGCCATGTTTTGCCGAATCTGCTCGAGGTTCAGATCAGGCTTGGCGATGATGGTATCGCGGATGGCGAATTCAGTGAGGGGATCGCGGATAAGCAGGGTATTAAGCAAGATCTTGGCCGATTTCAGGCTTTGTTCCTGCGTGAGCAGGGTTACGCTGTCGGCGTTATAATCGACCTGGGCGGTGAGGTAATCCACCTTCGACCGGGTGCCCACTTCGTAGTTGGCTTTGGCCAGTTCGAGGCGGTCACGCGAGATGTCGAGTGCCTGCCGAAACGAGAGCAACTGCTGCAACTGCCGCACCACGTCGTAGTAGGCCGTGGCCACGTCGGCAATGGTTTGCTCTACACTCACGCGGGTGTTGATCTGGCTTAGGCGGATCAGTTCACCCAGCCGTTTGTAGGTATTTAGGTTGGCAAAGCCGTTAAACAGCGTCCAGTTAAGGTTTACGCCCGCCGTGGTAGTGCGGTTAAACAGGCCCGTCTGTACCTGTGGCGGACGGATGTTGTCGATAAATTTCTGGTTGATATTTTGCAAGCCCCCGTTCGAGCTGACGTTGCCCGTCACGAGCGGATAAAACCCCGCGTTGGCCGGAATACGATCATTCACAGCTACTTGCTCCTGCGTTTGCAGGCCCTTGATCTGGTAGCTACGCGCCAGTGCCTGCGTGATGGCGTCGGTGAGGAGCAGGGTCTCGCCCTGTTGGGTCACGTAGGCGTTGCGGAAAGCCCGCTGCACCGGGTTTTGAAACGGTTTGTTCTGGCCAAACGCGTTAACCGCCAGAAAACAGCTTAATAAGATACCAGTTGAGCGCATTGTATTGGTGTAAATCAAGACGGCAAAAGTAAGCGTTGAGACTTACGATGTAAGTTTGCGCTCTCTCTTTCCTACTACCATGCAAAGAACTCACTATTTGCTCTGTCTGTTGGCCGGGCTGCTGTTAACGGCCTGCGCCACCCGCCCCGAAGCCGACTATATTCTCACCAACGCCACGGTCTACACCGCCGATTCGCTCCATACCAAAGCTCAGGCCTTTGCTGTAAAAGACGGGCATTTTGTGGCCGTGGGTACTACCGATGCCGTCATGAAAGCCTACGCGTCCGACAGCGTCATTGATCTGAAGGGTCAACCCGTTTATCCCGGCTTCTACGACCCCCACGCCCATTTTCTGGGCCTTGGCCAAATGCTGGATCAGGCCGATCTGGTGGGGGCTACCTCCTATAGTGACGTGGTGGCGCGGCTAAAAACGTACCAGCAGCAACACCCCGATGCGCTCTGGATCATAGGCCGGGGCTGGGACCAAAACGACTGGCCTGCCACCGACTCGCCCGTGCGGGGTTTTCCAACCAACAAACTGCTCGACGAGGCGTTTCCCAATATCCCCGTAGCCCTGACCCGCATTGACGGCCACGCTATTTTGGCCAACACCAAGGCCCTGCGGCTGGCCCGCGTCACGGGGGGCACTGTGCTGGCGGGCGGCGAGGTGATCCTCGCCAACGGCCAACCCACGGGCGTATTGGTCGACAACGCCATGCAGGTGGTGAAGCGCGTGATTCCCCAACCCGACGAACTGGCCAAAACCCGGATGCTCCAGAACGCCGAAGCCATGTGCCTCAAGCTGGGCTTGACCACCGTTTCCGACGCCGGCCTGAACCGCGACGACATTGACCTGGTCGAAAAGCTGCACAAGAACGGTAAGCTCCGCATCCGCGACTACGCCATGATCAGCCTCGGCGAACCCAACCTGGAACACTATCTGAAGCGTGGCCCCTACCAAACCGACCGGCTCACGGTGCGGTCGTTCAAGCTCTACGCCGACGGGGCGCTGGGTTCACGGGGTGCCTGTCTGCGCCAACCTTATACCGACCAGCCTACCACGTCGGGCCTTTTGCTGCTGGCTCCCGCCGAACTGGACCGCGTAATTGGCTTGCTGGCTAAGAGCGGTTTCCAGGCCAACACCCACTGCATCGGCGACTCGGCCAACCATCTCATCCTAGGGCTGTATGGCAAGTATTTGACGAAAAAAAACGACCGTCGCTGGCGGATTGAGCACGCGCAGGTGGTGTCGCCTGAAGACGTACCGTTGTTTGGACGTTATTCTATTATTCCGTCGGTGCAGCCTACCCACGCCACGTCTGATATGTACTGGGCCGAAAAGCGGCTGGGGTCTATCCGGGTAAAGGGGGCCTACGCGTTCAACGACTTGTTGACGCAAAACAAGCTCATTTCGTTTGGCTCTGATTTCCCCGTTGAATACGTCAATCCGTTGTTCGGGTTCCACGCTGCTGTTGCCCGACAAGACGCTAAAAACTTTCCAAAAGGCGGTTTCCAGCCCGAAAACGCGGTTTCCCGGCAAGATGCGCTGGCGGCCATGACACGTTGGGCGGCGTACTCCTGCTTTGAAGACCATATGCGCGGCAGCATTGCCCCCGGCAAACAAGCCGACTTCGTAATCCTCGACCGCGACATTATGACCGTTCCCAACGAGCAACTCCGCGCCACGCAGGTACGCCAAACCTGGATCGGCGGGCAGCGGCTGTATTCGGCGAAATAATATGACAAACCCCGCCGATAACCCCCACGACCGGTATTTTAAAGAGGCATTTTCTCAGATTGACATTCTAGCCGATTTTCTAAATGTTTATCTGCCAGAGGCTCTTCGAGGGCAACTTGACATGACTTCGCTGGTCCGGCAGCAAGATTCATACACCGATGATTCATTGAGCGAACACTTCGCCGACCTCGTCTTTACAGCTCAGTTGGGCAGTAAGCCAGTGCAAATTGCGCTGTTGCTGGAACACAAAAGTTATACCGAGCCGCACATTCATTTTCAGCTAAATCGGTATATGCTTAATGCTTGGGAAGACCAACTCACGCACAAAAGACTGTTGTTACCCATAATTCCCATCATCGTTTACCACGGGCGGCGGCGGTGGAAAAAACAGCCCATTTCTAATTACTTCAGCACATTGCCAATTAGTGTGCTTCCTTACTTGCCCAGCTTTGATTACGTACTCATCGACTTGTCGACTATGCTCGAACGCCTGCCTGCATTTGCTTCCGACTATGCTAGGCTCACAGGTGTTTTATTACAGAATAGTCGACAGAAACGAGTGTTAGAAAGGGCCTTACGGGAAATAGGTGATAGCATTAATCGGTTGCTAGCCGAAGAACGAGGCGAACGATTCTTCAAAACTTCTTTACTTTACCTAACATGGGTAACCTCCTTGACAAAGGTAGAGGCAGTCATTATCTTTCGTAACGTTTCACAAGAAGCCGATAACTATAATATGTCACTGTACGAACAACTAATTCAGGAAGGCGTCGAGAAAGGCATCAAGCAAGGGCGCGAACAGGGCATTGAGCAAGGTATTGAGCAAGGCATTGAGCAGGGTATCAAGGCTATGCTGAAGCTGAACATGACGGCTGAAATCATTGCTGCTGCCATGGAATTACCCCTTGATCAGGTAAACAACTACATTGCTCATATACAAGCCAAACAGGCTTAGGCTACGCTTTCATAACAGGCAAAAAGGGCTGAATCTATGCAGATTCAGCCCTTTTTGCCTGTCAGCTAATCATCCGCTGCGCCTGCTGCAGGGCCTCGGCGTAGGGCTGGCTGAGGTAGCGACCGGGGGTTTGGCCGGGTAGCATGTCGACACCGTCGGGCGAGGCGTCCCAGAGGCCGGAGCGGTGCCAGGGACGTTCGAGGTGGTCCCAGTCGGGGCGGTCAATGATGGGGTAGAGACAAATGCCTTCCAGGGGTACGCCCACCTGTTTAGCAGCAGCACACTCGCGGGCAATCATCCGTATCCAGCCGGGGCGGTCAATGCCAGGGTGGCTGGTTTCGGTGAGGGCAATGGGCTTGCGATACCGCTTGTATACCTCCAGAAACAGCAAATGCAGTCGCCGAAAGCGGGGGTCATTGCCTTCGTTTCCCCACGGCAGCAGTTCGTAGGTAGGAATTACCCACTGGTTGTTGTAATAAAAATTCAGCCCCACCACGTCGACCATGTGTGGCGCACCGCCCAGTTCGGGGTGCAACCGGCCCATGAGCATGTCCACGGCCTGATACTGGTTCTCGTGGGCATTGCGGGCGTTGGTGATTTCCTGCCGCGATGCCTTCAGCGGGGGCACCATGTTCACCAGCGGTTCGGTGGTCAGGATAATAATGTTGGCATCTACGTCACGCATCGCCGCAATACCCTCGACATAAGCCCGAATCAGCCCCATTTTCACTTCCAGTCCCTGTTTGGTGCAATAGGGTACGGTGCCGCGCACATCACCGCCAAGCCAGGAGATAAAACTTACTTCATTGATGGGGGTCACGATCAGCGGCCCGTCGGGGAAGACTTCGCGATAGATGGGTACAAACGCTTTGCAAATGGCCGCAAACCGCCGGGCAAACATAGGATGCAGGGGCGTGAGGTCGTCGGGATAGCCGAAATGGCAGATATCCCATATCTGCTGGATACCTAACGCCCCGCCCCGTTGCAGCATTTGCCGCACTACGGTCCAGTCATAGATGTAAGCGCGTTTTTCCACCTGACTCCAGCGGATGCCCTCGCGCACGGTGCGGATATTGAGGTCACTGATGTCGCGGTAGTCATCGTCGAGGCGGTCGAGGTGGCCGGTGAGGGGCAGAAAATCGACCCGGTTGCCAAAGGCGTTTTGCTGGTCGGTGCATTCATAGCCCGCCCACCAAAACGTGTTAAAGCGGGGCATTTGCGTACTTGTTTGGGGAATCATCGAATACCAAAAGGGTGGTCTACCTATGTAAACCCATCGCCGTTTCCGTTTGGTTGTAAAACTCTACTTACCGGACATGACAAACTAACGTTATGCATATCTATCTGAATAAAAAATGAATAAACCTGAATAACACCTCGCTATAACTATCCACAACCTTTGCGCTGCCCGAGGCGGCACATGGGGTGTAGCGGGTTGGCGTAATCACATGAAAGCAAAATTTGTAAACCTGAAGTTAGAGTCGGTTCAAGTGCTATCGAAAGAATCACAGAAGCAGGTCAAAGGAGGGGGTCCTAACAGTCCATGTTGCACCACCAGTCCGTATTACAGTCCTAGTGCCTGCGCTGCTTACAGGGCCGGTTGCCCCTCTTGTGGCTGGCAATGCTAACCCCCTGTATGAAAAGCAGTAGGACTGGAATCGTAGTTCGGTTCCAGTCCTACTGCTTTTCAGGCATTCAATTCATTCCTTTTTGAACAACTACCGCCTGTAAGTGCCTGATCTCTATTAACTTTCGTAATTACAAGGCACTACCGTAATCCTTTATGAGAAAACTTCTGCTCGTACTGCTCCTGCTGGATTACTCTACTGTTTGGGCGCAACCAGACAGGCGGGGCAACGTCTGGCACTTCGGCGAACTAGCGGGGCTAAACTTTGCCGGAGGCACAGCGCAAATCCTTGATGGCAGCAGAATGGGCGAAACACTACGGGGCATCGGCACCATCGGCGACGAAACCGGCCAACTGGTGTTCTATTCCGATGGACAAACCGTCTGGAATCGATTTCACCGGGTGGTGCCGGGTGGCAATTCGCTGATTTTTCTGGGTAAGCGGCAGGGGGGATCTACACAAAACGGCATCCTGTTGCCTCATCCAAAAAATCCCGATTGGTACTACCTGTTTTCCATTGAGCAGCCCTTTATCGACAACGACCGCTACACAGTCTACTACTCGCTCATCGACAGCAAAGCCAACGGCGGCGAGGGTGGCTTTATCTCGAAACTGACGCTCTTAGCCCGCAATGTAGCTTCTTCACTGGCGGTGGTACGCCATTGTAACAACCGCGACTTCTGGCTGATTGTCCACGATGCAATGAGTACCAATACGTTTATGTCTTACCTGCTCGATGAGGCGGGAGTGACAGCTACCCCCACCCTTAATCAGTCAGGTAGCCGGGTCGATGACAACGGCCCTGGCCGGGCTTATTTGAAGGCTTCACCCGATGGCAAGCGGCTGGCAATGGGCTTCTACGGTTCAGAAAGTAATACCAACTTCGCTGAAGTTTTTAGCTTCGACAACAAGACGGGGCAGGTAGGCCAACGGCTTACCAGGCTGGATTGGCCTTCCCTCTTTGAGTTGACCATCCCCTCCCCATTAGAGGGAAATCGTAGCCCGTCAGATATTGCTTTCTCGCCTAATGGCCAGTACCTCTACGCCACACGCCGGTACAGTTCATACGTGCCGCAATCGCCACCCTGGCGGAGCGAATTGTACCAGTTCAATCTGGCTACCAAAGCCTGGACCCGCCTCGTAACTGAAACCTACGATTTCTCGCAACAGGGCATCAATTACGTTTATTCCGGGCTGGAAAATGCCCCCGATGGGCGGCTGTATGTCTCGCATTGGAACCGCCCGTTTCTCAGCAGCATCAACAACCCCAACGCCGACGGCGCGGCCTGTGGCTTTCAGCAAAATACCATTAACCTGGCCGGGCGCAACGCCGGGCTGTACCTACCCTTTCGCTACCCACCCCGCCTACCCGACCCCACTGTAACCGTCGCCCTACAGTCCAACCCCACCGGCTGCAACGACGTTCTCACCTCTATCATCAGTGGCTTCGACCCCAGCGAAGCCCTGCGTTACCAGTGGTTGCGCGACGGGAAGGCTATCACCAACGCTACCAACGCTACCTATACTGTGCTGGCTTCGGGCGGCTATGCCCTATTGGTAGAAGAAGTGGGCGGCTGCCGCCGCAAGCTATCGGACTCGCTGCCCGTGACGATTGCCAATGCGCTACTACCGCCCGCCCTTACCTCTGTACCGCCAGTCTGCGTGGGAAGTACAACGCCCACTCTACAGGCAACGGGGCAGCAAGTGCAGTGGTACACGAGCAGCCCACCCGCCGTATCGGTTGCCGCAGGTCCTTCGTTTGCGCCGTCAATGGCAACCAACACACCTGGCACTTATACCTACTACGCCACCCAAACCGATACTAAAGGCTGCACCAGCCCCGCCAATTCCACAACGGTGCGCGTAGTGGCCCGCCCAGATCTGACACTAACCCAACAACAAGTCGGTGTGTGCCTGGAAACGCTAGGCGCAACAGCATTATTAGAGGCCATATCCAGGCAGGGAGTACAGTTTATGTGGTCCCTTCGGGGCCAATTAGCTGGTAATCAGGCTACGATAACGGTTAACGATTATGGCCGCTACTACATATCGGTTACTGACCAAAACCAGTGTGTCCGCCGCGATAGCGTGGAGGTGATAGATCGGTGCTACCGGCTCTATATGCCCAACGCCTTTACGCCTAATGACGATCAGGCTAACGATGCGCTCGTGGCCTATGGCAACGGCATCAGCCGTTATGACCTTCTGATTTATAACCGCTGGGGCGAAGTTATTTTTGCCGCGCCCGACCAACCTTTCAACGACGGTAGTCCCCTCTGGGACGGGCGGGTCGGAGGCAGCTACGTCCAGCCTGGACTGTACACTTATCAGCTGCGGGTAGTGCGGCAGGAACCAACCGACAGTATTATCAAGATTGGCAGTGTGCTGGTCATTCGGTAAGCAGATTGCCTCGTAGCCGCCTCTGCCAATCATGAAATTCATTCAAACGCTCTGGCTACCCGACAATGTGCCGCAACCGCTGGCCTATAAGGCAGGTTGGTTATCTGCCGAGTATCATTGGATTGGCTGGGCATTAAGTTGTCTGCTCCTCAGAAAGCAGGCTTCTGAGGTTGCCCTGTACGCAACCAAAGCTGGTCAGCATATTCTAATCGACATGCTGGGTCTTCCCTACACGGACGTGCATCCCCTTCCTGAGCAGGCGTTGGTTCATGAGGGAAACTGGGCGTTGGCAAAGCTTCTCACCTACCGCACACAAACCGCACCTTTCTTGCACGTCGATGGCGACGTATTTATCTGGAAACAACTACCCAATTCACTACTGGAGGCACCGCTGATTACGCAGAATGCAGAAACTGACCTAAACGCCTATACATTGGGCTTGGCATTTGTTCGTGAGCAGTTGGGTATGAGTGCTTACGAGGGCAGCGTTAGTACAACGCAGGCTGTGGCCTACAATGCGGGCATTCTAGGTGGCAACGATATACAATTTTTGCGCCAGTATGCCCAAACAGCCATTGACCTGATGGCCGCAGACGAAGTTGACACCCAAAATCGTCTGTCGGTGAGTGCTTATTGTATGACATTCGAACAGTGTCTTTTCGCCCAATTAGTGGCCAAAGCCGACCGATCAGTAGCTACCTATTTTGATAGTCCTGTTGCCAATATCAGCTACTTTGACTTCGGCGATTTTCTGATGATGAAACCCAAAGGCTACTGGCACTTAATGGGCGAAACCAAATTAAACCGATACCACCTGAAAATGATGAGTGCCGAGTTGCGAACTATTGCCCCGGCAACCTATTATGCCATTCTGAAGGCAATTGCCACTGCTGGCATTGAACTTGATATTAAAGCTTATAAGTTGCCCGCCCTCGACCCACTACACCACCCCGCCGAGTACTTTACCGCACTATCCGCCACGTTCGATACTCACTACCGATTGACCGAATCTATCGACTGGGTTCATTACTACACCAAAGACAGCTTCGTTCACCACCAACTCACTCAATGGCTCGACTTAGACAGAGCCACTTGCTATCGCCAACTGCTGCTAGTAAATCACGATTTCTTACTAATCGAAGAGACAGACCCCGTTCTGCGTCAATACATTCGATTCCCCGACACCTACACGCTTGATCTGGTCACTATCGAGTTAGATGACATGACGATGATTGTGCTGGATGCCGTCAGTGACGGCCCTACAACTATCGAACAACTGGCCGATATCGTTGGCCCTTACTTGCCGCCAACTGAGGCCGAACAGCACCGCCCCCTGCTGCTGAAACTGATCGAGCAGTGTATTCTGAAATTGGTATTCTGGGGAGCAATTCGGTGGGTGGGCGCGGTATGAAGTACTTACTCATTATGGCTGCCGCTTTTTCCTGCCAGACATATAACTACGTAAGCAGTAAATTATGTTAATCAGCGCTTTACCCCCTCCCCCTTAAAGTTGTTTTAAGAAAACTTTGTAACTGATCGAGTTGCCGTCTGAGGAACGAAATTTCTTCGTCTTTTACGGCAATAATGGCTCGATGCTGCATTAGTTCCTGCTGTAGCCGACTGTCGATAAGAATATCTTGGGAGCCATCTATGTTCACCGTATAAGTACGAAGTGCATCGGCACTTATGCCAAAGATGGCTGCTAACTGATCGATCTTCTTTTCACATTCCCGGTCATTATGTTCAACACGGGAATACGTTGGCTGTGACATACAGAGGCTGTCAGCCATGTATTCTTGTGAATAGCCCTTGTCAAGCCTACAACGCTTTACACAATTCGCTAAAGCCATGAGAACAAAGATTTGAGTAAAAGTACGGCAATACTAATACTCTTATGTAAACAACGCAACACATACTGACACCTGACTACTGACACCTGACTATTGTTAACAATCTACTTCGATGGCTATACATGCGTTCCTTGATACTCAGAAGCCGTTTTTCCAGTAACAGGGAAATCTAAAAAGTGTGTGATCGGTAACGTAAGTTTCCTCTATGAATAAACCTGGATGAAATTTGAATAAACCTGAATAACAAATTAGGCGCTTGCTAACCAACCTTTAGCTCATAAACATACCCTGTATGGCCTTCCTGACGTTTACGCCTGACCTCAGTACAGATAATGCCGCTGCCACGCTGCAAGCACTGCTTCATGCGCTGCGTGTGCGCGTAACGGAACAGACTATACGCAGCACACTCTTAAGCCATCCTGACTACCCCAGTATGCTCTCCCTGAGCGACACCCTGGCTGAATGGCAGGTGGACAGAATGGCTGTGCAACTTAACGCCGCCGAACAACTGCGCGAACTGCCCTTACCGTTTGTGGCGCACTTAACGAAACAAGGTGGCTGGTATGTGCTGGTAACGGCCCTGCATAGTGATCACATTACTTATACAGATGCGGAACTCGGTTCCCAAACAGAGGCCCTAGCCGACTTTGAAGCACAGTGGTCGGGCGTAGTGCTAGTGGCCGAAGCCAACGAGCAAGCGGGAGAATCAGACTATACTAACAAGCGCAAACACGAGTGGCTGCAAAAGGCACGAGGACCAGCCGTAATCGTAGGTATCGCTTTGTTTCTAGCAGTTGTTTTCTTGGGGGCCGGGCCAACCTTGACCCTGACCGACTACCTATGGCTGTTTACCAAAGCTACAGGACTGTTCATCAGTATATTGCTCGTTAGCAAAGTGATGGGTAACACCAATACACTGGCCGATCAACTCTGCCGCCTCACCAGCCAAACTAACTGCAACAGCATCCTGAATGCGCCTGCTGCCAAACTCTGGGGCTGGCTCAGTTGGGCCGACGTTGGCCTGCTTTATTTTGCCGGTGGTTTGTTGGCTGCACTGGCGGTGGGGTTTGCACCCACAGCGCAGCCAGTACTGGGTATGCTAGCTCTGCTGGCGTTACCCTACACGCTGTTTTCGCTGTATTATCAGGGCGTGGTGATGCGGCAATGGTGTACGTTGTGTTTGCTTGTGCAAGCCGTCTTACTGGCCGAAGGAGTTTTGGCGGCGACGCACTTCATCGCCCCACCCGATAGCTGGCAACCCTACGCGCTGGTGGTGGGGCTACTACTCATGCCCACGCTGGTTTGGATGGTATTAAAACCCCTGCTCATCAGCCACAAACAGGGGCAACAATACCACGAGCAGCTAATCAAACTCAGGCGCGACCCCGACTTGTTTCGGGCACTTATGCGTCAGCAGGCACCTATGCCGCCAATTACACCCGACATGCACCCGGTCTGGCTGGGCAATCCCGATGCCGCCCATACCATCACGATGGTAACGAACCCCTACTGCGGCCCCTGCGCCCGCAAACACAAAGAACTGGAGGCACTTCTGACAAAAACAGAGGACGTAAACGTACAAGTGGTATTTACCTGCGACGGCCCTGCCGGGCGTAAAACACAGGTAGCCCTCCACCTAATGGCCCTACCACAAAACGGCTCCGCCCAAGCCGCCCTTGCTGACTGGTATGGCGGCGAAGAACCGGACTACGCCCACTGGGCCACTGCTTATCCCCTTGCGGAAACCGCGCCCGATGCTGAACGAATAGCTTATGCTAACCAAAAGTGGAGCGCACAGGCCAACATCGACGCTACGCCCACGCTGTATATCGACGGGTATCCGTTACCGCAACAGTACGCGCTGCCTGATGCCCTGCGCATGATCCGGTATGTTGCTGTTACGCAATCCCAAACTGCTTAATCTGCCCTTGCCATGCCTATTGCCTTGTTTGTGATGCTGCCTTTCCCAAGCCATTACATGGCTTCGTTCGGGTTTGCCCGGCTGTGGCAGCAGCGCGGCTACATGGCAGTTTTTACGGGGCCGCCACACCTGCGGGCAATAGTGGAGGCGCAGGGATTTGGCTTTACCGAATTAGTCAATACGCCTACCTATGTAATCCGGTCATTGAAGGCATTTGTGGGGCTTTGGCTGCAAACCGTCGCCGACGCAGGGGCTACGCGCCGCCGCTACCGCGAGTGGTACGGTTGTGTGCAGGCCATTCGGCAGGTGGTGGCCGAGTATCGACCCGCGCTGATTTTTTTGGACGAACACCTGAGCCACTATGCCCTCTACCTGGCCGGTACGCCAGCAACAATAGCAGTTGTGAACACCAAACTCTCGACGCGATGGCACTCGAACATCCCGCCCCTGAACAGCACGTATACCCCCGCCCGTTCGGTCGCTTCGGCAGTATGGTGCTGGTGGCTCTGGCAACGGCACTTATTACACCGCCGCGTTGAGGCTGCTATGCAGCGATGGGCTTTCCTAGGTAAAGACGACACCTATTTTGATGGCCGAATGGCCCGGAGGCAGGGCATCCGGGTAAGCAACTGGTTTGCCCATGACAATGCCTTCTACGACCGCCTCACTAACGTACCGACCGTGATACTGGCCCCGCGCTTGTTGGAGTATGATTGGTTCAGGCCACTCCCAAATGAGTTTTTTATCAACCCGGCCCCTGACCGCGACGAGGCGGCATACTTGACCGAAACGTACCTGACCCTAAAAGTGCATTTACTGCTCC
The DNA here is from genome assembly GCF_017353255.1 of Fibrella aquatilis. Taxonomy (GTDB): domain Bacteria; phylum Bacteroidota; class Bacteroidia; order Cytophagales; family Spirosomataceae; genus Fibrella; species Fibrella aquatilis. The sequence goes on from NZ_JAFMYU010000013.1 coordinate 119,727, forward strand.
GGCAACAGACGGGCGACGTGCAGGTAATCTATGCGGCCTTTGGAACGCTGACAGGGGCGAATGCCAACCCCATCCGCGCTTTCTTACCGAAATTGATTGACGCCGTGCGGCAACAACCCAACTGGTTTTTGATGCTGGCAACTGGCGACCTGCCCACCGAGGAGCTACCTAACGTAGCCAACGTGGCGTACTTGCCTTTTGTGCCACAGTTAGACACGCTCACCTGGGCCGATGCAATGGTGACACACGGCGGGTTAACAACGGTGAAAGAATGCCTATTGGCGGGTGTGCCGATGCTGGCCTACCCGCTTAACGGTCTGGCTGACATGACCGGTAATGCTGCTCGGTTAACCGCAAAAAAGTGGGGCATGGCAGGTTCCATGACAATCGACACCCCTGCCGGGATTAGTCAAAAGCTACAAACGATCCTGACGTATCGGTTGCCCCATTTTTTATCCGACAGAGCCTTGCCTAGTTCCTTGCTGGCCGCGCTGTCTCTCCCAACCCCGGATTTGGCCGAATCACATAAATCAATCGTTTCACTTTAAACCAATGTCAACATGAAAAAGATATTAATGCGTTTTGCTGAGGGGTTACTCTCTCGTGAGCAACTCAAGGCCGTTAAAGGGGGAGGTATGTGTATGTACCCTGGCCAAACTAACTGTCTATCTGGCGGGGGCGGTGCTGTTGGCTGTAATGATGCTGTCTATTATGTGACAGAGCAAGTTTGTAAAGACAAATGCAAGGGTGCTACTTATTCGAAATGCACTTATAATTCGAGTAGGGTCGAGTGGCAATGTTCTTGCTTTTAGTACAAACTATGCTACCTATTAAAGTAGGTTAGGAAAACCCAGAATGTCATGTGTAATCAATTTCCACTGATTGAATGATGTCTTTAATATATCACCCAATCAGTGGAAATTACTATAAACAATATCGTAAACATGAAATCTATAATCATTACAACACTACTATTATTTCTATTTCTCGTTAAGGGAATATCAGGTTGTATCCTTAGCGATTCATCTCGTGTAAAACTCTTCAAAGGTTCATGGGAACATTTGATTAACAACGCAACAAAAACAAATAAACCTATTTTAATAGATTTTTACACGAGCTGGTGTGGTCCATGTAAATATATGGATAAAGAAGCATTTAACGATTCAGCAATAGCTACAAGGCTAAATAACACATTCATCATCTATAAATTAGATGCAGAAAAAGGCATAGGTATAAAATTAGCTAAGTTGTATAATGTTCATGCTTACCCAACGCTCGTTTTTGCGAACCCGAAAGGAGGGATTGCCTACCGTTCAATTGGTTATGAGGGCGTAGCTCGCCTCAATGAAGCAATTTCCATCGGCTTAAAGTCTCTTGACGATCCCAAGCCACTAGCTGTTTGGGAAAATGAGTATAGTAAAAACCGTTATAGCAGGAAGTTCTTAAAAGAATTTATCTCTAAAAAATCTGAACTTGGTTTAAATTGTCGAAAGGAAATAACTGATTACTGTAAGTTATTCACCTATCCAGAATTGACTGATAATTCTAATGTCAGTACATTACTTATGGGTGTACAATCTCCAAATGAATTACCCTTTAAAATTATATTCAATAAACTTATTTCAAAAGACTCAACATCAATCATTGATAAACCAAAAGCTATCTCAATTTTAGAGCAAGCCATCATTAACGATTATGACGATGCTATTGAATCGAAAAGCGTGGTAAAGTTACACCATCACTTGTCAATACATGAAAATTTCTACAAAAAGATTTATAAATTTTCGACACTTATGATTGAAAGTCAAAAAACAACAAAATCAATGAATTTTTATTTAAAAACACGTAATTTCAAAGGTTATAAACCATTAGCCGAGTTATATGCAGGAAAACTTATGAAAATAAGTGACGACTCGCTCAAAATTGGGGATGAGAGAGAATACAAAAATATTCTCAAATATTTCTCGACATTTCCTGACTCAATTAAATTATATAAAATAAATAATTTATCCAGCAGGGCCAGAAGAATTAGCAGTAATTTTCTAACGTCAGATCTCCAAGAAGTTTCACAATCATTCTCAGAAATGAGTACGTCAAAAAACGATTATGAAAAAGCAATTGTATGGATGCAAAGATCAGTATCAATTACCCAGAACAGTGGTTGTTTTCACTTATTAGCTGGTTTATATTACAAAAACGGCAACAAAAAACTGGCGATAGAATCTCAGGAAAAAGCAATTGACTTTGCTCAACAAGAAGACGTTGACGTTCAGGACTTACTAATTGAGCTTGACGCCATGAAGGCAGGCAAAGCTAATTTCTTAAAAACCGCTAAATGACAAAATTTCCTCATTATACTCAACTCGACCAGATGGACTGCGGGCCTACCTGCCTTAGGATGGTGGCGAAGCATTATGGGCGGGTATTGTCGGCGCAGTCGTTGCGGGAGAAGGCGCAGATCGGGAAAGAGGGCGTATCGCTGCTGGGTATTGCGGAAGCCGCCGAGGCCATTGGCTTTCGCACGATGGGCATAAAGCTCACCTTCGAGAAGCTAGTCGCCGAGGCCCCGCTGCCCTGCATCGTCCATTGGGACCAAAATCATTTTGTGGTCGTTTACGCCCTTAAAAGTACAGGTGACGGCTGGATGAGCCGCATCCGGGGAGGCCGCAACGTACCCACACCCATCAAGCGGTTTACCCAGCCGTTACCACCGCTGACTTCCTTCGAGATGCGCGACGGGCAGATGGTCGTACCGCCCGATATACAGCAATTGCTGACCCCGCCGCCCGCTTCGCCTTTACATCGTAAGGGCACCGTTTACGTGGCCGATCCGGGGCGGGGGCTGCTCACCTACACCGCCGATGAGTTTTGCCAGCATTGGCTCTCGGCCCAAACAGACCGCCACGAGGAAGGCGTGGCCCTGTTGCTCGAACCCACTCCCGCCTTTCATGAGCAAGACGATGAGGCTGCGACGAGCTATGGTTTTGGGCGGGTGCTGGGCTACCTCTGGCAGTACAAACGGCTGCTGGTACAACTAGCGGTTGGGCTGGCCGTCGGAAGCGGGTTGCAACTATTGTTTCCGTTTCTGACCCAATCGGTGGTCGATGTGGGCGTAAACACGCAGAATCTCCCCTTTGTGTATCTGGTGCTGGGGGCGCAACTGATGTTGATGGCCGGTCGGCTTTCGGTCGAGTTTATCCGGTCCTGGATTCTACTACACATCAGCACCCGCGTCAACCTCAGCATCCTCTCCGATTTCTTGATTAAACTGATGCGCCTGCCTGTGTCGTTTTTCGACAGTAAGCAGTTTGGCGACATTATGCAGCGCATTGGTGATCATCATCGCATCGAGAGTTTCCTGACCGGCCAAACGCTGTCGGTGTTGTTTTCGCTGCTCAATCTGGTGGTGTTTAGCGGCGTACTAGCCCTCTATAGCTTACCTATTCTTGGTGTCTTTATGCTATCGAGCCTGCTTTATGTAGGCTGGGTAGCCCTGTTTCTGCGGCAGCGACGTAAGCTTGACTTTAAGCGGTTCGATGTCTCGGCCCGCAACCAGAGCAGCATTGTTCAGCTTATTCAGGGAATGCAGGAAATTAAGCTGGCCGGAGCCGAGCGGCCTATGCGCTGGGCGTGGGAGCGGCTACAGGCGCGGCTGTTCCGGCTCCAGATGAGCGGGCTGGCCCTGAGCCAATATCAGCAGGCAGGGGCGTTCAGTATCAACGAGGGTAAGAACATCTTCATCACGTTCTTGGCGGCGCAGGCGGTCATCAACGGACAGTTGTCGTTAGGGGCTATGCTGGCCATGCAACAGATTGTAGGGCAGTTGAATGGCCCTATTGAGCAGTTGATCGGCTTCGTACAGGGTTTGCAGGACGCCAAAATCAGCCTCGAACGGCTCAATGAAATCCACACCCTCGCCGACGAAGAACCCGCTGGTCAGGAGCGTGCGGATGCACTCCCAACAGAGCAGTGCATCCGTATCCAGAAACTATCGTATACCTATCCCGGCGCGGGCAATGAACCTGTGCTACGCGATATAGACCTGCTGATACCAGCAGGCAAAACTACCGCCATTGTAGGCATGAGCGGCAGCGGCAAAACCACTTTACTCAAATTGCTACTTCGTTTCTACGAACCGGGGCGGGGCGAAATCCGGGTAGGCGACACGGCCCTTCGCAACATGGGGCATTCGTTCTGGCGGAGGCAGTGTGGCGTGGTCATGCAGGACGGCTTTATGTTCTCCGACAGTATCGCCCGCAACATCGCTGTGGGCGTAGAACGCATCGATGCCCGGCGGCTCGACCACGCCGTGCGGGTGGCCAACCTGCGCGACTTCGTTGATACCCTGCCTTCGGGGCTACATACTAAAATCGGCACCGAGGGTAACGGCATCAGTCAGGGGCAGCGGCAACGCATGCTTATTGCGCGGGCAGTGTACAAAGACCCACAGTACCTTTTTTTCGACGAGGCTACCAACGCGCTGGATGCCAATAACGAGGCCACAATTATGGCAAACCTGAATGAGTTTTTTCAGGGCAGGACAGTGGTTATCGTGGCCCACCGCCTCAGTACTGTCTGCCATGCCGATCAGATTGTAGTACTCGACAAAGGCCAACTCATCGAGCAGGGTACCCACGCGCAATTGGTAGCCCGCCAGGGTACGTACTGGCAGTTGGTTAAAAATCAACTGGAGCTGGGCCAATGAACACCACCCCGACATTTCAGGAATTACGAGCCGAAGAAGTACAGGAACTGCTGACTCGCCCGCCTACCTGGCTGTTGCGCTGGGGGACGCTGGTGGTGTTGGCCGTCTTACTGGTGGTGCTGGCGGGGGCATGGTTCATTCACTACCCCGACCTAGTACACGCCTCATTCCGGCTCACCTCGACCAATGCCCCCAAAGCGGTACTGACCCGCACTGAGGGTAAAATAGTGCGGCTATTGGTGCGTGATGGGCGATCCGTGAAGCAGGGCGAGTTGCTGGCATTTCTGGAAAGTACTGCTCACCACCCCGACGTACTACGCCTATCGGTACAGTTGGCGCAGGCCTGGCAAACTGCCCGCCGGAGCAATATAGAGGGTATCGAGCGGCTCAACCTGTCGCGGTACAGGCAGTTGGGCGAATTGCAAACGGCCTATCAGAGCTTCGAGCAGGCACACATTCAGCTTCGGGCCTACTTAGCCAACGGATTTTCGAGCCGGAAAAAGGCGATGCTTCAGCAAGAGATCACCGACTTACAGGCGTTGGCTACGAACCTGCGCCAGCAACAACAGCTACAAGCCCGCGATCAGACATTAGCCGAAGACGACTACGCGATTCAGCAGCAATTGGCAGAACAAAAGGTGATTGCCCAACTCGACTTGAAACGGGAAGAGAGCAAAACCATTGCCCGTAAGTTACCTTACCAGCAAACGGCATCGTCGCTCATCAGCAACCTAACGGCCCAGCGGGCAAAGGAAAAAGAGATACTAGACCTTGACCGGCAGGTTGCTGAAGAACGTGACAAATTTTTGCAAGCCCTGAACACCCTACAAAGTGCAGTTGATGCCTGGAAGCTGAAATATGTGCTAACAGCCCCCGTCGGCGGCAAGCTGATTTTCGTGGGTGTCGTGCAGGAAAACCAGGCCATCGCCCTTAATCAGGAATTGTTCTATGTAGCTCCACCCAACACCAGCTACGTAGGTGAATTGCATATACCACAGCACAATGCAGGTAAGGTAGAGGAAGGGCAAACCGTGCTAATTCGGTTTGCGGGCTACCCTTACCAAGAATATGGTGCTGTACGGGGCCGTATCAAGGCTATATCATCTATTCCATACCGCGACAGTGTGTTTCTTGCCCGTGTGATTCTGCCCAACGGCCTGCGCACTACGTACCACAAAACACTTACGCAGAAAACCGGCATGACCGCCACCGCCGACATTATCACCAATGATACCCGACTGCTGGAAAAATTATTTTATCAGCTACGGAAAATGCAGGGTGGTCGGTAGAGTAGTTTCCCCTATATTTCTGATGGTTACACCCAGTCAACCTGCTCCATTTCCATCACTACGCATATGACACGCTCTACTGTTTTCTGCCTTACGCTGCTAATGATACAATGGCAGTGGCTGACCTTTGCTTCTTTTGGCCAAAGTACGCTTACAGGGCGGGTTGCCGATGCCAAAACAGGCGAAGCCGTGGCCTTTGCCAACGTATACGTGAGCGGCACGACGCAGGGTACGCAAGCCGACGAGTTCGGCCAGTTCAGGCTACCGGGCATAAGCGCTTCTACAACCCTGCTAGTGGTGTCGGCAATAGGCTATCAGCCTTATCGGCAGACTCTTACAGTTGCCTTGGCCGCAACCCGACCACTAACAATTACCCTCGTGCCTGAGGCGGCTAACCTGAACGAGGTGGCTGTGAAAGCCAAACGCGACAAAACGTGGGAGCGGCAACTGGCCCGCTTTGAAGACCTGTTCCTCGGCGACTCTCCGAACCGCAATCAGTGCCAGTTGATGAACCCCTGGGTCATCGACTTCCAGACCGGCTCCGATGGGGTATTTCGGGCAAAGGCCAGCCAGCCTATCGAGGTCGAAAACCGGGCATTGGGTTACCGGCTGCGCTACACTATGGCCGAGTTTTCGGTTTCCCGCAGCCAAATACGCCTCAACGGCACCTCACTTTTTGAAGAGATGCCTGCTACAATCAAAAACGCTGACCGCTGGTCTACCAACCGACAACGTACCTTCACACGGTCGTTACGGGCATTTTTGGCGGCACTTCACCAGCGTCAATTATCGCAGGATAGCTACACCATTTACCGCATGACCAGCGCCAACTTTCTGGAAACCAATGTGTGGGCAAACGAAAAGGCATTCTATACCGGCAACAACGTAATGACGGAAAAGACGCTGCTGAAACCCAATGCCACACCCACCGAGCCAACACAAATTGATCTATCGGCACCCATTGAAGTCATTCTTACTAACCAGTATATCACGCTGGGATCGCAGGGCGTGTTTAACAAAAACCCCGCCTCGCGGCTCCGTGCCCTGAAACCCAATGTACTGATTACGCCTGATGGACAGCTTCAAGACCCCACCTCGGTTGAGATTGTAGGCTACTGGGCCGAGGAACGCTTGGCTGATATGCTGCCCACCAACTACCGCCCCACTGCTGAGGCCCTGGCTACGAGCACTGACGGACAACCACAGCCAACGGCATTTTTGGTTACCAACAAAGACATCTTTCGCGTGGGTGAGACGGTGTGGCTCTCGGCTTTCCTGACTGATCTACGGAGCGGGCAGCCTGCTAAAGGCCCACAACCACTTTACTTGTCGCTGCACGATTCGACCGGCGCACAACAGGTACAGGATGTACTTTTCACAGCCAACGGGCGCGGCAGCGGCTATTTAACCCTCCCCGACGTGCTGCCTAACGGCACCTACTGGCTGCGAGCCTACACCAAGGCTATGCTCACTACCCCCGCTCTGCGCTTCGATAAACCATTGCGCATCACCAACCAAACACAGGTACGTAACCAGTGGCCCTCTGCCCCACCAACAACCCTGCAAGCAGATACGCTCCACCTCACACTTGCCACCAACAAGCCGACGGCAGGACTTCGGCAATTAGTAACAGTGCGATTTCGAGCCGAGTTTTTGGGTCAGGCCATGCAGGGGTCGTTTGCCGTCCGCGTAACTGACCGCGACCTAACCGACGTAATGCCTCGTAACGCTATCGTCAGGCAACAGACCACATCCATCAACAAGCCGAGTCGCCCGGTACTTCCCGAAGTGGGGCTGTCATATGCGGGTCAGGTACGCAACGGAACTGATGCTCAACCACTGCCCAACGCCACTGTGACGATGCTCCTGCACGATTCGTTACGAACCGTAACACATGTAGTTCGCACCAACAGCAAAGGTCAGCTTCAGCTCGACTCTATCGATATCACCGGCGACTACCCGCTCACGTATCAGGTCACAGACCGTAAGAATAAGGTAGTAGACGGTGGGCTACTCTTACTTACACGCCAAACGCCCACCCTGTCGTATCCTTTTGACCCAGTCCCCGTCTGGCAACCTATGCCCACCACCATCCGCAAATCTCTGTATGGGTTGGATGGTAAAAATCGATTCGATACCACGCAATATCAGCAGCTCAAGACGGTGACGGTCAGGGCCAAAGCAGGCGAATCGGGGGTAATACGCCTCCATTCCGATCCTACGTTTGCGGTCGATTTCGGCGATCAAACCCCTAACTTCCCCACGATTTATGAACTGTTGATCGGGCGGTTACCCGGCGTACAGGTGGTGCAGAATGGCTATGATGGCTATAGTGTACTGATTCGCGGTGTAACTACCTGGAACAATACCGACCCACTGTTTATTCTGGATGGGTTGCAGATCGATGCCAGCCAACCGGGTGGACTGAGTTTTATCAACACCGCCGACGTGAAGCGCATTGAAGTTATCAGCGGGGCTAATGCGGCTATTTACGGATCACGCGGGGCCAACGGGGTCATTGCCATTTACACCCGCCGGGGTGTCCGATCAGATGATAAACGGCAACTGGCACAGGGCATTACCCTGCCCGGCTACCAGCCAGACCGGACGTTTTACCAGCCTACTACCGCCCCATCGACAGCTACCGATGCCGACCTGCGTCAGACGCTATACTGGCATCCCGATTTGCAAACAGGCCGCGATGGCTGGGCTGCGTTCTCGTTCTATACCTCCGATTTACCCGGCTCGTATGTCATCTGTGTAGAAGGCTATACCCCTACTGGCCTCTCCGGCAGAGCGCTGACCACATTGGTGGTGAAATAAATGAGCTGTCGGCCAGAGCGCTGACGGATCAGTAAGTCTCCATGCTGCTCTACAGCCAATATTATATTCAAAGGTTCTTTTTCTTCATCTCGGCGGCGGCGAAGTTGGCGGCGCGGGCAGTGAGGGCCATAAACGTGATCGACGGATTTTGGGTGCCGGTGCTGGTCATGGCCGCGCCGTCGGTGACGAATACGTTCTTCACGCTATGTAGCTGATTATGCGCGTTCAGCAATGATGTCTTAGGATCTTTACCCATCCGCACACCCCCCATTTCGTGAATATCGAGGCCGGGGTTCCGCTTGTCGTCGCCCGCCGTGATGTGTTTGCAACCCGCCTGTTCAAGCATAATCTGGCCCTGCTCGAGGAAGTCCTTCATCAGCTTCTCGTCGTTGTCGGTGTAGCCAATAGACGTTACCAACTGCGGAATGCCCCACTGATCTTTCAGGTCTTTGCTCAAACGCAGGTGGTTTTCGTAGCGCGGCACGGTCTCGCCCTGCATCATCATATACACGTGCCAGTTGCCCGCCTTCGTCATGGCTTCTTTAAACTCCGGGCCAAAACTCGCTTCGGTGGGTACGCCCCGACCCCGGCTGGCGCTGAAGGCCACCATATACCCCCGCTGGAAATCCGTTTCCTGCCTGTGTACGTTGCGGAAGTTGGGCATGAACGCCGTAGTAGGCCGCCGACCGTAGTAGTAGCCGTCTTCAAACCCTTCGTAGGTAGCATTCAAGGCCCCCCGGTAATTATGGAAGGCGGCGTAGTGACCCATCAGCCCGTTGTCGTTGCCCAGCCCATTCGGAAACCGGCGCGAGGTGGAGTTGAGCAACACCAGATTGGTGTTCAGGCAGGCCGCGTTAACGAAGATGATGCGGGCGAAATAGTCCGTCACCTGCTTGGTGTTGGTATCTACCACCCGTACGCCCGTGGCCTTACCTTTGGCTTCGTCATAGATGATCGATTCAACCACCGAAAATGGCCGTAGGGTGAGCTTACCGGTTTTGGCCGCCCAGGGCAATGTGCTGGAATTGCTGCTGAAATACCCCCCATAGGGACAACCCCGGTAACACAAATGCCGCGCCTGACACTGCGCCCGGCCCTGGTCAAAGTGAATCTGCTTGGGTTCGGTGAGGTGGGCGCACCGGCCAATAATCACGTGCCGGTCGTTGTAGGCCGCCGCCACGCTTTTCTGGATGTGTTTCTCTACGCAGTTTAGCTCCCAGGGCTTCAAAAACTCACCGTCGGGCAGGGTGTCGAGGCCGTCTTTGTTGCCCGAAATACCCGCAAATTTCTCTACGTGGCTATACCAGGGGGCCAGTTCGTCGTAGCGAATGGGCCAGTCGATGGCGGCACCGTCGCGGGCGTTGGCCTCGAAATCATATTTGCTCCAGCGCTGCGTTTGCCGTGCCCAGATCAGCGACTTGCCGCCCACCTGATAGCCCTTGATCCAGTCGAAGGGTTTTTCCTGCACGTATGGATGGTCGGCATCTTTGGCGAAAAAGTGCTGTGTGCCTTCGTCCAGGGCATAGCATTTGGTGGCAATGGGGTTCTTCTCATCGAAGTCCAGCGGCATCCGGTTGCGGTGCGGAAAATCCCAGGGGTTGTTCATCGCCGTGGGGTAATCCTGAATATGCTTCACATCGCGGCCCCGTTCCAGCACCAGCGTACGCAGGCCTTTCTCGCACAGTTCTTTGGCTGCCCAGCCGCCGCTGATGCCTGAGCCAATCACGATGGCGTCGTAGGTATGTTTGTCTTTTCCGGGACCGTTGATGTTCATAAATACGCCTTAACAAGAGTGATTATCCACTTCACGAAGATACAAAAAAGGGCAACAGGCCGCCCCTGAAACGGAGTCGGCCTGTTGCCCTTTTTTAATTGTCAGTTTACTGTCTTCTGTTCTTATGCGTCGTGCTTCTTGCCGTACTTGGTTTCGTAGAACGACTTCGACTGGTCTACCCAGTTGTCGCGCTGAATGCGGCCGGGGAAGAATTCGATAATCTCGTTGACTTTGGCAATGTCTTCTTTGGTGAAATTGGCCACCTGCCGGAACGTGTAAATACCCAGACTGTGCAGTTTCCGCTCCAGGAACGGCCCCACACCTACGATGTCTTTGAGGTCGTCGGCTTCGGCGGCGGTGGCGCGGCCAATCCGGTCGAAGTTGATCTCGCTGGCGCGGGCGGCAATCCGGTTTAGCACAACGTCTTCCGAACCACCCATAGGCACTGGAGCCGGGGCGGGCGTGGCTACGGTAGTTATTTTTTCCATCACCGGTGCAGCTACAGCAGCTGCCGCCGCCATCGCGGGCACCTCTACAGACGGCACATGCATAGCGGGCACCTCCACCACGGGCGCAGCAACGGCCACCACAGGCGCTTCAACAACCGGAGCGGCTACCACGGGGGTAGTCATTACGGGCGCAGCCGCCCGTTGCGTGTTCACCGACGGGGCGGCTTTGGCGCGGCGGCAGTCATCAAGGGCGGCTTCTTTATCAGCAATATCGGCCTGGAGGGCACTGATGCGGCCATTGAGTACCAGGCGGCCAAGCAACCAGCCCACAAAGGCGGCAAGCGACAGAATCAACAGCGCTTCGGTAATGGCCACCGGGCGACTAAAGGGGTCTAATCCAAACATGGGGGTGGGGGGTTAAGCGTTGCGTTTTTTACGATCAAAATCTGCCGACTGGCCAACCCAGTCGTCGCGCTCGATGCGCCCGGGGAAAAACTCGATGATGTCGTTGACCTTATCGACGTCTTCCTTGGTGAAATTGGCCACCTGCCGGAACGTGTAGATGCCAATGGCGTGGAGTTTCTTTTCCAGAAACGGCCCTACGCCTACAATGTCCTTGAGGTCGTCGGCATCGGCCATGCTGGCGCGGCCAATACGGCTGAAATCCAACTCATTAGCCCGGGCACGCACCCGGTTCAGGATCAGGGCTTCCTGATCGTCGACGGCGGCAACGGGGCGCTGGCAGTCGGCTAAGGCACGCTCGGTGCTGGCCAGGTCGCCTTCCAGTTGGGCAATGGTTCCTTTGCGGGAAATATAGCCGATGATAAAGCCCAACGTACCCGCTACCAGCCACATGATCCAGTGCTGGAAAGTGGCATCGGGCAAATTCAGGGGATTCATGGTAAACATACGAATCTGCGTTTATGTGTGTAGGGGGACTATTATTGCACAACGACGGTTACGCGGCGGTTGGCTTTGCGGCCGTCGGCGGTCTCGTTCGATTCTTTGGGCTGGGTTTCGCCTTTGGCTTCCACCTCAATCTGGTCGGCACTGATGCCGTCTTTCCGCAGCCGCGATTTCACACCACTGGCCCGTGCCTTCGACAGTTCGAGGTTCACGCCTTCCGGCCCTTGGTCATCGGTGTGGCCCGTGAGCAACAGTTTCTTGTCTTTGTTGGCTTTTAGGTACTTCTCGGCTTCGGCAAAGAACTTCTTGGTGTCTCCCGTTCTGATGTAGCTCGACTGGCCCGACTTGAAGTAGAGGTCGATGGGTTTGAAGACCGATGTAAATTTCTGCGCTTCAGCCAGGGCCTCTTCCGTTTTAGGTTTGGCAGCCGTAGTGGTGTCGGCAGCGGGAGCCGCAGCGGTTTTTCCCGTAAATGAGAATGCCAGCCCGCCGTAGAGTGAATCACCTTTGGCATTGTAGGGCATCATGGCTCCTTCGGGCGTGTTCACCAGCATACTGGCCGTAGCGAGTTGCGCGGCAGGAACCCCTAGTTTCATCAGATCAGCTTTGATGGCTTCGGCGCGGGCAATGCCCAGGTTAGGGAACGTGCTGGGGTTTTGCTCGTCGGCATGGTAATGGCCCGTGATGGTCATGATCCGGCCCGGATTGCCCTTGAGGTAGTCGGCCACGGTTTGGAGCGTGTTACCCACCGCGGCGGGGTTGGCCACCTCGCCCGACTTGCCGTAGACGAAGTTACCGGGCACACTCAGGTTGAGCTTGTCGCCGTCGGCAATAGTGAGGCCTGGCGTGGATGCGTCGGGCATAGCGGTGGCCGCAGTGGGCAGGGTACCTGGCACGTCGTCGCCGCAGAGTTGCTTGATCTTGCAGACGTGCCACCATGTCGATCCACCCATCCATAGCAGGAGCAGAACAATCCAGGGGGTTTTGTTGGTAAACATAGAAAAGGTTGATTAGGTCAGACCAGCCGCCGCACCGACTCGGTGTAGGACAGGCGTGAGACGAGTTACAAGGGCATTGGTCATCCAAAAATAGGTTTACACAACGTAAATGCAACACAATCAGGCATTTTCGGAAAAAGCATGAAAAGTTTAAGGTCTAAAGTCTAAGGTCCAAAGTTGGCTGACGCGAGTGTATTCGTGCGTCAGCCAACTTTGGACCTTAGACTTTAGACCTTGAACCTTGACCTTTAGGCCTTAAACTTTCCCCCTACCGCGCAATAGTCATGTACCGAATCAGTGAGCGGCCATCGCTCAGGTCGACGGCGTAATAGTAGGTGCCATCGGGGGTGGGCTGACCGTTGGCGAGGGTACCGTCCCAGGTGTTTTTGTAGTCATCATCGCTAAATACCACCGTGCCATACCGGTTGTAAACCTTTACCCGCGCCGATAGTCCGCCCAGGTTTTTGATTTCGAAACGGTCGTTTACCCCGTCGCCATTGGGTGAGAACCCCTCCGGCACAAACAGGGCATCAGTAACGGGCCGCACCGCCGCTTCGTTGGGGCAAACCGCGCTGAACGGACCTAGGTTTAAACTATAATATACCCCCGCCGCCCGCGCCGAACGGGTAGTGTAGTCGTTGCCCATGGCAGCAGGCAGCACCTCTTCCAGTACCGTTTTCGGGAATTGCTTATCGGTTTGCCAGGTCAGTGCCAGCGCGTCGTCGGTCCGGTTCATAAGGTCGAACTGCAATGTGGCTATGCCAGTCCATTGATTATCAGTGAGTTGCATATCAATACCGTTGCCACTATAGAATACGTTGAGCGACACAATGCCCGCCATGCCGCTCTCTACCGAGCCGGTCAGGGTGTGGGCATCGTCGCCTTGTCGGGCACGCAGGTTTAGCTGATTTAGCAGCACCGGATGTGCAAACGCCCGCGTGTCGTAGCGAAGACGGAAGTTGGCATTACCCAAATAAAATGCCTGCTGTCCCGCCGCCCGAATCTGCACGTTTACCTGCGCTTTCTGGGTAGCGCAGTCAATAGCCTGCGTCGTAAGCCGAAGCTCATACTGCCCCGGCTGCGCCCAGGCAACCGCCCCCCACAGCAGTAGCAGGGCAAGCAGAAAGTAAGTTCGTTTGTTCATACGTTGTAGCGTTTATGTCATTTGGTCATTGGTCATTTCGCTGCGCTGTCATTCAATGGTTATTCAATGGTCATTAGTAGTCATTCATTGTCTTTACATCGAATGACCATCAAATGACAGCGCAGCGAATGACTATTGTATGACCATCGAATGATTACCAATGACCACTAATGCGGCACGGCTGAGTAGCGGCCGTTGTTGCGTTTCCAGAGCACGTTGTCGTCGGCGTTTACGTCGGCGTCGAGGTTGAAATCACCGGGCAGGTAGTGCAGAAATATCCCGCTCTGCATTTTCCACAACTGCGAATCGGCCGTGTTGATGTCGAAGTTTTCGCGGTAGGTGTCCTTCTTGCCGTCGGCGGCGTAAAGCAGATACCTCCCGTTGATCTGCGTTTGCCCGAACGAAGGCGGATCGGCCATGACGTACGATTGCTGGATACTGAAGTCGAAGTTCAGTGCGTCGTTGGTAACCGGTACCGCCGTGGCACTCATCACGCCCAGGTGGTTTCGGTGTTCAACCACCACAAAATAGTTGCCCGACGGCACCTGCAGGCAAGGATCGACAAACGTGATGCGCCCGTCGTTATGCAGCAGCGCCGCCGCCCGAAATACCGCGTTAGCCGACTGACTGGATGTGCGTAGCGAGACCAGTACCCAGTCTACCACGTCGGCGTCGTACGTAAAGCCGGGGGATTTGCCTTCCGTGCCGCTGTAGTTCCAGGGGGCGGTGTTGTAGGGTTGTCCGGCTGGCGTTGGCTGGGCAAACGGACTGCTGGGTTGTTGACCCGGCAGCAGTCGGTTCTCATTGAGGGCTGTGCTCATGTTCATCAGCGTGGGGTCGTAAGGCCCTTCCAGCAATGCTTTCAGGTTGACACTCACGCAGGTAACAATAGACGGGCATATCCGCAATGGCAGTGGTGCGGAGAAACTGTAGCAGGCACCGCCCGCCACTGTTACGGCCGTCAGGCTACCCCCCACCGTAATGCCCGACACCGTGGCCCCCACGTCGGTGAGCAGTTCGTAGGCAAAATAGGAGCCGACAGTGCTCGGCCCTAATAGCGTGGTCGAAGTAGACGTGCTCACGATGGTGCCGTTCTCGTTGACCAGCAGGTAGGTAGCTACCGTATTTGCGGCCTGCCCACCCGACAGGTTCACCACAATGGATTGGTCGGTAAACAGCGAGCAGGTTGTCGACTCGGGGCAAACCACCACCGGATACGCCGCCGACAACCGAACGCAGGTGCCCGCAATGGCCGTGACCGAGCCACCCGCCGTGATACCCACCACCGGCGACCCGTTGTCGTAGATCACGCTGTAGACCAGGTAGCCACCCGCCGGTTGTGGTCCAAAATTGGGATTGTTAGCCACTTGAAGAATGACACCCTGCCCGTTGGTGAGCACATATTGATTAGTGACCGATGCCCCCACCGACCCGCCCGCTGCACTAAAGGCAACGGGCTGAGTGGTGGTGAACGCGCAGCTTGGTGGAATCAGTTTGGGAATAAGCTGGGCCTGACTAACTGACGGGTTGCTCAACCAGAAAAACAGCAACAGACATAGCCACGCCACGAGGCACCCCCCCTCCCACCGGCACTCCGGCCCGTGGCGAGCGTTGACACGCAGACAATAGTTGTTGAAAATAACCATGGGTATAGTTCCTTTTTTACACCGTATGTAGCTCGCCTTCAGCGCGGTAGCCACGCCACATAGGTGTACTACGGTGGGTTGTGGCGTTGGTTAAGCGCTGAAGGCGAGTCACATACGGCTATGATTAGCTTTCAAAAGCTCATTATTGCTTGGTTAGCGTATTCGGCACCAGATTACAGGTGTTCCCCAGTGCCACGTTGACCGTAATAGTGGCTGTCTGGCAGCTTGGTATGGGCGTGGCACTGTCGCAAACGCGGATACAGAACGTGTCGGTACCCGTGAAGCCCAATGCAGGTGTGTAGATATACACGCCCGTCAGCACGTTGATCGTTACGGTTCCACCCTGCGTTGATGTGGTCGACGCTACCCCGGTGGCGCAGTTCACGATCTGGTAGGTGTAGGGCAGTGTGCCGCCCGCAGGCACCAGTTGAACCACCGCCGACGCACTCACCGGAATACCCAGCGACGTGCTGATGGTGGCCGTAGTGTTGCCCAGCATAAACGGCGACAGCACCGTGACCTGCACACTGGCGGGGTTACTGCTGCCCGACGAGTTGCTGGCTACGGCCGTAATCAGTTGCGCACCAGGCGTAAGGCTCACCACACACGAGTAGTTTCCGCCCGCCGTGGCCGTGGTTGTACACAGCACGGCGTTATTACCTGCCGTTAGCACAACCGTACTGTTTGGCGTAGCCGTACCTGAAACTGTCGGCGACGTGCTCACCACGGCACCGTTGACGGGGCTGTTAATGGCCACCGTGGGTAGTGTAGCAGCACAAACGCGCAGCACCAGCGGATCAGAGAAGTCAAAGCAAAGGCCACCGCCCAGTGTGAGGCCCGTAAACAACTGCCCCAGCGTGGCCCCCGAAACGGTGGTACCACTGCCCAACGCCAGTTCATAGACATAATACACGCCCGGCGTGGTGATGGCCGAAAAGGAAGGCGTGCCCGAAATAGCGACGATCTGCCCGGCCTCATTCACCAGGTAATAGCTCAGCGTGGTGCCAGCAGTATTGCCGCCACCCACCGTAAAGCTCAGCGACGCCCCCGCCTGTAATGAACAGGTAGTAACATCAGGGCAAACTACCACCGGAAACGGATCTGAGAAGCGGATACAGGTGCCCGCTACGGCCGTTACGGAAGCCCCCACGGTGAGGCCCGTTACCGTAGTCGACACATCGGAGGCCAGGTCATAGACCAGGTAACCACCCGCGGGCCGTACCCCAAAATTAGGCGTGTTGGCCACCTGTAGAATAAGGCCGTCGCCGCTGGTGAG
Source organism: Fibrella aquatilis (assembly GCF_017353255.1). Classification (GTDB taxonomy): domain Bacteria; phylum Bacteroidota; class Bacteroidia; order Cytophagales; family Spirosomataceae; genus Fibrella; species Fibrella aquatilis. Next base: position 136,737 of record NZ_JAFMYU010000013.1, read on the forward strand.
CACATACTGGTGGTTGGTACCGGCGCCCGTGCCGCCCGACGCCACCAGCGACAGCGTTTGGGTGGAGGTAAACGTGCAGCCTGGCGGAATAACGCGGGGAACAACCTGCCCTTGAGCGCCGAGGGCCAGCAGCAGTAGCAAACTTGCCAGCAATAGCCTTGACAAATGGAGAATAAAGCCAATAAGCGGCCTGGCCAACCAAGTTGTTGACGCGGGATATACAGCAATCATACGTGAGTTCTGGTTGAAAAAGTGGGATAACTACCGCGTCAGGACGTGGGCCTGCACCAAACAGTTATTTCCGGAGCCAACCGTGACAGTGACCGTGGCCGTCTGGCAAACCGCGACCGGCAGGGTGCTGTCACAAACGTGCACGCAAAACGAGTCGGTACCTGTGAAGCCCGATGCGGGGGTGTAGACATACAGGCCCGTAAGCGGATTCACCACCACCAACCCGCCCTGAGCCGTAGCCGTCACGGCCAGGCCCGTCTGGCAGTTAACCGCCACATAAACCAGCGCTCCAATGCCACCCGTGGGGTTGAGTTGCGTTACCAGCGACCCGTTTACCGAGGTATTTTGCCCCGTTGTAATGGTCAGCGATGCGTTGACCAGCGAGAGCGAAGCCCCGCCACCCGGTGCCACCAGGGTGAACGAACGCGAGGCACCGCAGGTACCGGCGTCGGAAACGCTCAGCGAGTAAACACCCGCCGCCAGGTTGGTCAGGTCCTGCGTGGTAGCGCCGTTGGCTACCGGACCCGTCCAGGCGTAGGTGTAGGGCACCGTCCCCCCCGTCACGTTCACGTCGATGGCACCATTTGCCAGACTGGCCGAGGTGGGGTTGGTCTGACTTACCAGGCCAATGACTGGTCCGTTTTGCACGAAAGCATAGGCCACATTGACGTTGATGAGCGCCCCCACTAGGCTGCTGGCATCGAGCTGCACTTCGTCGAAAGCCTTGGTAGTGGTGAACCCGATTGACGAATAGCCCGCCGTGAGCAGGGGCAAATCGAGCAGGCCCGTTACCGACGCTTCTTCCTGCTGCACCCCACCCAGAAACGTTCTGATCTTGGTACCGTTGAACAGCGCCGTACCCAGCAAACCGCCGTCCTGCAGCACAAAGCCTGCTTTCAGACCCGCAGAATACGTGCGGCGGGTGTCAAGAACCGAAATACGCCCACCCGACACAACACCCGCCAGGATGTTGATATTGGCCGTGTTGGTGGTGTTGGCGTCGATTACGTTGGCGGTGTTGGTCACGCCGCAACCCACACAAACGCCGTAGATGCCCGTGCGCACATCGCCACCCACGGTAGCGGTGTTGACGGTTACGCCCGTGAAGTTATTGGTCGTCAGGGGTGAGATGCCGCAGGCAGTAGCCCCCAGGTCGATGGTCTTGGTAAACAGGCACCCAACCGCTGAACTAACGGTAGCCGTATACGTGCCAGCCGCCAGACCCGATGTGGTCTGGGTAGTACCCACCGTAACGTTAGCGGCGTTTTTTAGCGCGTAGGTATACAGCACATTGCCAAGCAGGTTCTCGCCGCCCGCCGACACGCTGATAACGCCACTGTTAGCGGCCGCCAGCGTGGGGTTAGTGGCCGTGGCCCCACCTGTGTAGGTAGCCAGGGGGTAATACACACTGTAATTCTGCGTACCCGCCAGCAGGTTAAACTGAATACGAACCTCGTTGAACGGCTGGGTAGTGGGAATGCCCACAAAGGCAGTACCGGGGCTTAGTAAGGAGAGGTTTACCAGGCTGGCTACGGTGTTCTGATCTTTCTGAACACCATCCAGATAAGTCGTAATCTGAATAGACGTGCCCACGCCCAGGTTTAGCGCTCCGCTGCCAATAACATAGCCCGCCGTGGCACCCGCTGGCAGGGTGTTGCTGCTCACCCGCGACGAAATGGCCCCCGTAGCCCCCACCAGGTTCAGCGATATAGTGGCCGAATTGGTCAGGCTGGCGTCGGTCACGTTGGCTTCGTCACTAATGGAGCAGGTAAGGAAGGTACACAGTCCCCCCGTGCCTGTTCGGGCGGCCACATTGGCTGCCGTAGCAAATTGGGTGGTGGTAAGCGGGTAATACCCGCAGGTAGCCTGTGCGGTAGCCAGTTGTGCGGCCAGCAGCAGGAAGGTGGTCAAGAATAGGCTAGCCAGCCTCCCCAACCAATACAGGAAAAGATTTCGTTGCATAACATATGAGTGATTAAACTAGATTGGAAATCCAAAATCCCATCACCGCGTTTTGCGGATCACGAAGGGTACACACTTGGGCGGGCCGCAGCAGGGGTTGCGCACAAAGACCGCCGGGCAGCAGCCGGTGCCACCGCAGCTACCGGGAGCACCCTGGTAAGACACCGTGCCCGGACGGGTCACCGTATACGTTGGTGCCGTCGCGACTAATACGCCATCCACAAACCATTGCACGGCTCCCAGACTGGGCGCAGCCTGAATCAGGTATTCGTCGCCGTCGCAGAGTTGTATGGGTACCGACACGCAGGCCGTGGCGTAATCATCTTCGGCCAGGATGCCATTGTCCGGCGTCGAATCGGGGTCGGGCTGGTCCGATTTCACGATTTCAGCTTTCAGGAACAGGGGGCCTTCACCCGTTATCTGGGTCTGGATAGTAGCCACCAGTGATGCTCCCACGGGCAGGCTGGCAATAGTCCACTGCACCACGTTGCCGTTCACTAAGGTTAGTCCCGGTGAGGCGCTTACGTACTGAATACCAGCCGGTAAGGTGTCATTAACCACCACATTGGTAGCCGCATTTGGCCCATCATTGCGGATCACGAGTGTGAACGAAGCAGGCGTATTCTGAGCTAGGGTGCTGCTGTTTGGCCCCGTCTGCGTGAGGCTCAGGTCAGCCGACAGGGTGGGCGGCGTACAGAGCTGCGCCGGACAGACCGAGGCGTTGTCATATTCGGTACCCAAAATCGGAATCAGCGAATATTGCCCGGCCGTGGGGGTAGTTACCTGACTCATTACCGTGCGGGGTACGGGTCCGGTACCCGTGCGCCAGCTAATGGGGAAACAGGCCGCATTCAGCGCACCCGCATAGTCGAACTGGATGCACGAGACGGTAACCCAGTCTGCGCCAACGGTGGCCGCCGCTGCCTGACTGGCCTGAAGCGTACCGGCAAACTTGGTGTTGAGCGAGAGTATACCCGCCGCACCAGCCACAGCGCTACCGGTTAGATCCTGGGCCGTGTAGCGTGGGTCATTGGCGGGCGCGGCGCTCGAAAAATGCTCTTGCGACACAATAACCGGGTTGGTCAGCAACGAGGCGTCATAATCGAAGCGGTAGTTGGCATCGCCCATCAAAAACGACCCTGACGCGGGCGCAGTAGCTTTTACTTCTACCCGGATCACTGCTTTCTTGGTAACGCAGTCGAAGTTTTTCACCGATAACCGTACGCCATAGCGGTTGGTCGGCGCGCCGCAGAACGTGTCGGGGCAACTGTTGAGGTTCTGGTAATTATTTGCCGCTACGTCGGCCAGTTGGTAAGCGTAAGGCTGTGTGCCGGTCACGATCACCTCGTTCATACCCGTAGACGGGAACGTGGTGTCCCAGCGCAGATCGAAACAGGTAGTTAACTGTCTGAGGGTGAATTCAATGCAGCTCACACCCACCCAGTTGGTTCCCACCCGCACGGCCCCGGCATTACCGTTATAGACGGTGTTGAGCACCACCCGCCCCACGGTTGGCCCTTCTGTAGAGGCGTTGGCAATGTCCTGGGGGGCATAGGCCGGTTGGCTGGCCGGTGCCAGGCTGGAGAAGTTCTCTTGTAACACAAGGCGCGGGCTGGTGAGCACCTGCGAGGGATAGGTGAAGCGGAAGTTGGCATCGCCCATCAGGAATGTGCTGTTGGCATCGCGGGCTTTTACTTCCACCCGGATGACTACTTTCCCGGCCGCACAGTCGATTGATTTTTGGGTGAAACGAACGTCGTAGGCTCCAGTTTGGGCAAATAACGCGGCAACGGGCAGCAGCAGGCTCAGCAGCAGCAGATACGTTCGATAAGAAAACACCCGGCAGCAGGTGGTGGCAAGTAAACCCAATAGTTTACCGGCACTATTTTTGCGCGTAGCATCCATAGTGTTGATACAGATTTGTTGTCGATACGATATAGTGGAACGAGAGAGGGGATATTGATTTTGGCCGATCTAGCCCCCTCTCCGTTCCCTGTTTATTAAAAAGCTTACTGGTTAAGCATACCTGGCATAAGACCTGTCTTTAAGCAGGACCATCCACAGCCACCGCACCAAACCCCGAACAGTCGGGTGTTGCTACAGGCTATCGGTTTACCCAATCGAAACAGATTAGAATCGTTGTTGGCAACCCGCCCGAAGGCAGGTTGAAGGCCGCTCTATGAAAAAAGCGGATAGAGAGCCTGGCAGGCTGCAAGCCGTTATGCTTGCAAATAGGTGTACATAGTCTTCCATAACGTTTCTCATCAATTCAATGACAGTTGTAAAAATGTGTTACAATAACCTTGCCTATCTATCTACTATACCAATAATAAATCAATGACTTCGAAGAATATTTATAAAAAAATTCTTTTATGTTTAATAAACTTTAATGAACGAGTACATAAAAATTTGTGTATTACACGGCTAGTTACGCGTGCCATCCTCTGCTTACTGACACTTACCCAGGTGGTCTTACCAACAAAAAGCCCTGCCAGTTTACTGGCAGGGCTTTCAATTACCGCATGTCGGTCGGGCCTTTACTTATCGTCGGCCGGGCCGTAGTACTCGCCGATTACTTCGTGAAAGATTACGTTGGCCAGGATAGCCGCGCGTTGCTGCGCCACAGCGGGCGTATCGGCAGTTTTTACCTGTATGTTCAGGATGTGGTTGTTCAGCAATACGTGCATGGTACGGTTGGCGGGGTCCCAAACGGCCTTGTCGCCCAGGCCCGGATAAGCCACAAAGGCACCGGCACTTACGGCGGGAGTAGTCAGTTGGGTAGCTGCTGCTGTCACTCGTGAAACGGTTGTGGCCGAGTCATTGGCTGCCGACGTATCGCGTTTAGTGGCATTACCAGTAGCCGATTCGGCGGGGCGTTCGGCACCGGTACCTTCTGGATTTGGGCCAGACAAGGCTTCTTTTTCAGGCTCGGCATCCATCTTAGCGGCCACGCCGGGCTGGTATAATTTGTCGAAAACGTATTCGGCGTGGTAGATAGACGGGTAGGGCTTAGGCGCGCCAAACGACACGACAACTTCGTTTTTGCCCCACTCGAATACACCTCCTTTGCGGGTGTTAATTACTTCCAGCTTTGTATCTTCTCCCAGCTTAAAGGTATTGCGCACAAACTCTTCGGCGAGGTAGCTACCGGCCTCTTCGTAGTTTGCATCATTGGCCAGCATCCGCACGCCAACCACCGATTTGGCCAGGTAAGGGCTACCCGTGCCACCTGCATCGTTGGCATCATCGGTAGTATTTGGGCGACACGAAGCGAAAGTTGCCACTGCCAGTGCCAGCAGCATAGTTGATTGTTTCATAGAACTGTGTACGACTCAGAATTCATCCAGATTGTCAACCCAAATATACGGCTGAATGTTAGAGTCACCGAACCGAAGGCTTTTCTGAACGCCTGGATTGCACCTGGCTCCCTCCCCGATTTCCTTTTCTATGAAAAAGCTACTCCTCCTCACGGCCATCATTTTTCTGTTCAGTGCCGCCAGGCCAACTCAGCAAACCTGGGTGGCCATCGGCGATTCAATCACCTACCTCAACGACCATCTGAACGAGACGGGCAACCGGGTTACCAAAGGCTATATGACCCGCGTAACCGAAAAACTGCCCCACCTGACGTTCGTTAATCAGGGCCATAACGGCTGGACGTCGGGCCAGATCGCCGAGTCGGTCGACAAGCTGGGCCTTGTGAAAGCCAATGTCTATTCCGTCTTTCTGGGCACCAACGACTGGTGGCGGGGTCGTCCGCTGGGGCGGCTGAGCGACTATCAGGCTAACACCGGCAACGCCACGGTATACGGGTCGTTTCGGATCATCATCAACAAGCTCCGCAGCCTGAACCCCCAGGCGAAGATCGTGTTGATAACGCCCATGCAGCGGGCCGATTTTGTGTACCTCACCAATTTCAAAAACAACGCCTACGGCTCGTATAAAGCCAAAAATGGCCAATACCTCGAAGCCTTTGCCAACGCCATCGACTCGATTGGGCGCGTGGAGCAGGTGCCCGTGGTAGACCTGTATCATGTGCGGCAGCTGGGCGTGGCCAAGCTCGTGAAATTCAAACGGCTGAAAAACCCGCAGACCGGCGTCTACACCAACTACCCCTACCCCGCCTTCATCGACGTGCCGTTTTCGCCCGACACCGACGAGTACCCCTACCCCACTGAGGCCATCGAGATGACCTACGACGGCCTACATCCCTCCGACGCGGGCTACGCGCAGATCAGCAAACGGCTGGTGAAGGTGCTGAAAAAATTATAAGCGGGTGGACCTGGGTAGGTGGCGTACGTACCTTTGCGGGGCATGAATGAGCTTACGTCTATTGCGCTGCCGCCTGGCAAACGAATTTACTTTGCGTCTGATTTTCACCTCGGCACACCCTCGCCTGCGCTCAGTCGGGAGCGCGAACAGGCCGTAGTACGCTGGCTGGACCAAATTCAGCCCGATGCCGCCGCCCTGTTTCTGGTGGGCGACGTGTTCGATTTCTGGTTTGAATACCAGCACGCCATCCCCAAGGGCTTCATCCGGTTTCAGGGCAAGCTGGCCGAACTCGCCGACGCGGGCCTGCCCATTACGCTCTTCACCGGCAACCACGACATGTGGATGCGCCACTACTTCACCGACGAGTTGGGCATTCCCGTACACCGCCTGCCGCAAACGTATCTGTTGGGCAATAAGCGCTTCCTGATTGGTCACGGCGACGGCCTCGGCCCCGGCGACCACGTGTACAAGCAGCTAAAAAAGGTCTTTGAAAGCCCCATTGCCCGGTTTGCCTTCCGGTGGCTCCACCCCGACCTGGGCATCGATCTGGCCCAACGCTGGTCGCGCCGAAGCCGGATTACCAACAACAAAAAAGCCGAAGACGAATTTCGCGGCGAAGAGCAGGAATGGCTCTGGCAATATTGCCGCGAAGTAGAGGCCAGTCAGCACCACGACTACTACATCTTCGGCCACCGCCACCTCCCCCTCGACCTGACCGTGACGCCCACCAGCCGCTACGTCAACCTCGGCGAGTGGGTCCACAACCGCTCCTACGGCGTATTTGATGGCGATACGATGAAATTGATGTATTTCATATGAGTGGAAAGAGATGAGTAGCGGAAGCAAACTCAATACCCACCACTCATCCCTTTCCACTTATTCATTTCCCTTCCTGCTTGCTTGCCTTGTTGGCTTGCTTGATGGTCTCGCCGATCATGTCCCACTGATCTTCGGTCACTTTTTCGAGGTGGCTGAACTCCCCGGCGGCCAGCACTTCGCCACCGTCGATGGTGATGCACTCGCCGGTCATGTAGCCCGAAAAGTCGGAGAGGAGGTAGGCCGCGAGGTTAGCTAATTCCTGGTGTTCGCCCACGCGCTTGAGGGGAATCCGGCTGGTGGGGTCCATCATACTGGCCAGTGGTTCGGGGAAGAGCCGGTCCCAGGCACCCTTGGTGGGAAACGGACCGGGCGCAATGGCGTTGAGCCGAATGCCGTATTTTCCCCACTCCGCCGCCAGCGATTTCATCATGATCAGGGCACCGCCCTTAGCCACCGCGCTGGGCACCACATAGCCCGAACCCGTGGTGGCGTAGGTGGTTGAGATGTTGAGCACCGTGCCTTTGATCTTGTTTTCGATCCAGTATTTGCCCACCGCCAGCGTGAAATAGTAGGTGCCGCGCAAGACAATATCAACCACCACGTCAAACGCCTTGTACGACAGCCGCTCGGTGGGGCTGATGAAGTTCCCCGCCGAATTATTGAGCAAACCATCTACCCGGCCAAACTGCGCCACGGTTTCGGCCAGCACGTTTTCAATTTCCATCGGGTTGCGCACGTCGCACTGAACAGCCAGAATTTTTCCGGCGCCAGGGTGGTTGGCCAGTTCGGCAGTCAGTTCCTGCGCCGTCTGATCAAGCACCGCCTGCCGCCGACTACAGATGGTAACGTTGGCCCCCAGCTGGAGCAGATAACGGGTCATCGATTTGCCAAGGCCCGTGCCCCCGCCCGTTACAATAATGGTTTTACCCGTCAGCGCGTCATCGCGCAGCATACCTGTGGTCATGGATCAATAGCCTCGGTTTAGTTTATTGTTGAAAGCAGCCTGCCGACGTTCGGAAGTAGCCTGCATGGCTTCGGAAAAATCGGGCGACTGAAGTTGCGATGAGTTCCAGACGGCTACGTATTGAAGGCCCGCCTCTACGCTCTTGTCCATACCGTAGTTCAGCACGCTTTTGGCCCCCTGCACCGCCAGGGCGGCATTGTCGGCAATTTGCCCGGCCATCTCATCGGCTTTGGCAAAGAGGGCGTCGGGGGTGTCCAGCACGTGGTTCACCAGGCCCGTGCGCAGGGCAAAGGTGGCATCGTAGTCGGCGGCGGTGAAGGCCATCTCGCGGGTGATGCCCTCGCCCACAATGTGCGGTAGCCACTGCAACCCCCCAATGTCGGGCGTAATGGCCAGTTTGGCTTCGCGCAGGCTGAATTTGGCATCTGCCGAACAGAGCCGGATGTCGGCTGCGGAGATCATGTTTACGCCCCCGCCAATGCACCAGCCGTGGATAGCCGCAATAAACGGCTTCGGCGATTCGTGCATTTTCTGGAACCCCAACTGCATCTGCCGGATCATGTCCATCAACTCGCGCCGACGGTCAGCCATTTGGTTACCGCCCACCATAGCGCCCAGTTTGGGCATCATCTGGGGCAGATCCAGGCCGTAAGAAAAATGACTGCCACTGCCCCGCACAATTACGACCCGCACGTCGTCCATGGCCGAAATCTCGTCGATAGCACCGGGAAGTTCGGCCCAAAAATCGGGTCCCATGGCGTTGCCTTTTCCGGGGCCTAGCAGTGTGAGGGTGAGTACCCCGTTTTGAGTGGTGAGTGAAAGCGATTTGTACGACTCTGCCATGACCGGTAGTATGCGTGCATACTATTTTTTGATACAGGGCAAAGGTATACAATCCCCCAAAAAGACAAAGCCCCTACCCGCCAAAGGCCGGAAAATCGTCGAGAAACGAGATGGTCTCTGTAACGTGGCATACCTGGCAGCAGTAGTGCGTCAGGCCGTTGGTCACCACCACATAGGGTGCTTTGTGCACGTGGTTATAGCGGCTCACCTGGTCGAAAACGGCCTGCGACAGCGCTACCTGCGGGGCCTTGCATTCTACCAGCAAATAGGGGTTGCCCGTCCGGTCAAACACCATTAAGTCGGTGCGTTTCAGTGTCTTATTCAACGACACCCCCCCCTCCGACCGGATAAGCGCCTTAGGATACCGGTAGTGTTCGATAAGCAAATTGACCACATGTTGCCGCACCCATTCTTCGGGCGTGAGCCGGACGTGCTTGCGGCGTAACAAATCGAAAATATAACGTTTCCCGTCTATCTCCGTAAGTTTGCAATCAAATGCAGGCAGATTCAGCGCGTCCATACGTAAAGATAATGAGCGAAGAGCAGAGAGGGTAGAGCCAAGAGGTGAGAAGCAAGAAGCAAGATTCTTCGGTAAACGTTTTGCCTCTTGACGCTTATGTCTTGCTTCTTGCCTCTCACCTCTTGGCTCTCTGCCCTTCGCTTCTCCCTATGAAAACCAAAGAAGAAATAGTAAACAACTGGCTGCCGCGGTATACGGGTACGCCCATCGAACAGTTTGGCGAGTACATTCTGCTCACCAACTTCATCAATTATGTCGAGCTGTTTGCCAAGCTCTATGACGCCGAAATATACGGCATCGGGCGGGCCATGCAGACGGCCACGGCCAACAATATCACGATCATCAATTTCGGCATGGGCAGCCCCATGGCCGCTACCGTGATGGACCTGCTGTCGGCCATTAGCCCCAAGGCAGTGTTGTTTTTAGGTAAATGCGGGGGTCTGAAACGCCGTACCCAACTGGGTGACCTGATTTTACCCATCGCCGCCATTCGGGGCGAGGGCACCAGCAATGACTACCTCCGCCCCGAAATTCCGGCCCTGCCCTCCTTCCGGTTGCAGCGGGCCGTTTCGTCAACGATCAAAAAACACAAGCTCGACTACTGGACCGGTACCGTTTATACAACCAACCGCCGCATCTGGGAGCACGACGAGACGTTTAAAGAATACCTCCGCGAAACCCGCGCCATGGCCATCGACATGGAGACGGCCACTATCTTCGCCGTAGGGTTCGTCAACGCCATTCCGCACGGGGCACTCCTGCTGGTATCTGACAACCCGATGGTGCCCGAAGGCGTAAAAACCGAAGAAAGCGACAAGAAGGTGACTACCAATTTTGTGGATACGCATCTGAAAATCGGCATCGAATCGCTCGAAGAACTAGCCATGTCAGGCGAGTCGGTGAAGCACCTGCGGTTTGAGTAAGGTGGACCGCATGGCGTTTTACCTTACAATAAAGTGACGGAGTTCGGTACTGGATATCACTGAGTTCAGGGATTTACCGGCGATGCGTAGAGCGGGAGATTTGTGTCAGCAATAAACAGCTGACCATCAGCAACATTTCCTGAATATGAAACGCATCGTACTCTCCATTGCCAGCCTGTGCCTGTCGGGTTCACTGGCATGGGCACAAAGCGCACAAACCACCGGTTCGGCCATCGCCACGTCGGCTCAGCACACCGCCATCGGCTGCTATTCTCCCTTTACCGAAGCAACTCCAGACGAGTATGTACCGCTCAACAACCCGCCTTTTTTCCCAGGCGGCCCAAAGGCGTTGGCAGCTTACTTCCTGAACCCTGATTTATACCCCTACGTGGCCCGCACCAATGACCTTGAAGGCACAGTGCAGGTCAGTTTCAGGATTCAACCCACTGGTTTTTTGACTAGTATCAGGGTAACAAAATCCCACAGCCCCCTGCTCGACTGGGCTGCCCTACGTGCCGTGGCGCAGATGCCGCGCTGGTATCCCGCCCACCAAACCGGTATCGCTGTTATTTGTCCTGTACAGCTGTCTATACGTTTTGAAACAGACTAAGCAGCGAGGTAAGAGGGGGTAAGAAGCTATAAAACAAGAGGTAGAACAGATGCTGTCTTGCCTCTTGCTTCTCTCTTCTTGCCTACCCTGGCAGCATGATCGTGAAGGTAGTGCCTTTGCTTTCCTCCGATTCTACCTCCAAGGTACCGCCGTGCCCTTTGGTAATGATGTCGTAGCTGAGACTAAGGCCCAGGCCCGTGCCGCTGCCGCTGGGTTTGGTGGTGAAAAAGGGCTGGAAAATCTTTCCCTCCAACTCGTCGGGAATACCTGTTCCATTGTCGGCCACCCGAATCACTACGCCAACGGGCGTTTGCTGGGTAGATACCTTCACGGCGGGGCGATAGGCATAGCCGGCCAGCGTTCCTTTTTCGCGCTCCTGCTGCTGCCGCTGTTGCACGGCGTAAAAGGCGTTGTTGAACAGGTTCAACAGCACCCGGCCAATATCCTGCGCCACCACATTGATAGGAGCTACATTGGGGTCAAGATCGGCTACGAAGCTGGCGTTGAAGGTCTTATCTTTTGCTCGCAGGCCGTGGTAACTGAGGCGCAGGTACTCGTCGGCCAGAGCGTTGATGTCGGTGAGGTCGCGCTGCCCGGTGCTAGTGCGGCTGTGTTGCAGCATATTACGCACAATAGCCGACGCCCGCTGCCCGTGGTGGCCAATCTTCTCCAGGTTCTGAACCAGGTCGGCCAGCAGGTCGGCTTCCAGTTCGGCGTCGCGTTGGGCCTGCGGTTTGGCGCGTTCGTCCTGAAGTTCTTTCACCAGTTCGGTGCTTACTTCCGAAAAATTGTTGACGAAGTTGAGCGGGTTCTGAATCTCGTGGGCAATGCCCGCCGTTAGCTCACCCAGGCTGGCTAGTTTTTCGCGCTGCACCAGTTGGTCCTGCGTGGCTTGGAGTTCGGCCAGGGTAAATTCGAGAGCTTCTTTCTGCTGAGTTAGTTCGGCGGTCCGTTTTTGTACCAGCCCTTCCAACATATGGCGTTCGCGCTGTTCAGCCTCTTCCCGGTCAATACGAGCCTGGTGTTCTTTGGTATAGGTTTTTCGCTGACGGGCGGCAATGATATACAGCCCACCAATCCAGAAATAAAAAAAGCCAAGGGTGCTTTCAAACCAGGTGTGGTTTGGCCCGTACACTGTTTTGGGCAAGATCGTTTTCACCAGGTAAATCACCAGGTGGACCATAATAAAAGGCACCAACCCAAAAAGAAGTACGCGGGCTGGTGGATACCGCTGCGCCCGTTTATAGGTTACGTAAGCCGCAAAAGTCAGCGCCACGTAGCAGAGCCAGGTAGCGCGCAGGTTATACCCCAGGTTGTCGGCAAGGCTATCAACGCCGATTAGCATACTCAACCCATAGACACTCCACAGCAGCCAGCGGTCCCAGCGGGGCGTACGTTCTTTTGTCTCCAGAAACTTGCGGATCTGAAACAGCAGAAAGATGGTGACGGTGAAAACGGTTAAATCCATAACTCACTGGTAAACAGGCTAGCGCGCGTTTGGAATCATAACGATGAATGTAGCCCCTTCACCTTCCGTGCTTTCAGCGCGCAGTGAACCGCCGTGCCCTTTGGTAATGATGTCATAGCTTAGGCTGAGGCCCAGACCAGTACCGCTGCCGGCTGGCTTAGTGGTAAAAAAAGGCTGAAACAACTTCTGAGCTACTTCTTCATTCATACCCACGCCATTATCGCTCACCCGCACCTCCACGCCACCTGGCACGGCCCGCGTCTGCACCCGCACGCTGGGTTGGTAGCCTGCCCCACCCGCGCCGCTGAGGTATTTTTGCTGCACGGCATAAAAGGCGTTATTGAACAGGTTCAGCAACACCCGGCCAATATCTTGCCCCACCACTGAAACAGAAGGCAGGTCGGCGGCAAAATCGGTATCCATAGTGGCGTTAAACGACTTTTCTTTAGCCCGCAGGCCGTGGTAGCTCAGGCGTAGGTATTCGTCGGCCAGTTCATTAATATCAGTTGGCTCGCGCTGCCCGGTGCTGGTACGGCTGTGTTGCAGCATGCTCCGCACAATGGCCGACGCCCGCTGCCCGTGGTGGCTAATCTTCGACAGGTTCAGGTTCAGATCGGCCAGCAGCTCAGCCTCCAGTTCAGTGTCACGGTCGGCTCCTTTTTCGCGCTCCTCTTCCAGTTCCTTTACCAGTTCGGTGCTTACTTCTGAAAAGTTGTTGACGAAGTTGAGCGGGTTCTGAATCTCGTGGGCAATGCCCGCCGTTAGCTCACCCAGGCTGGCCATTTTCTCTTTCTGCACCAGTTGGTCCTGCGTGGTGCGCAACTCATCCAGCGACTGTTGCAACTGCGCCGTGCGTTCGGCCACCTGCTGGGCAAGCATATCTTTCTGCTTCATCAGCAGTTGCTGCCGGTCCTGTTCCTGCCCAAACGATTGCTTCGACAAGCGCTGAATTTCAAGTAGTTGTCCCGTCAGTCGGCGTTGCGTGGCCACAAACGTACGGGCCAGGTAAAGCGACATGGCAATGGGTACGCAGCAAACGCCAATGATGTAAAACAAGTGCACACTGGTCTGGTCGAGCTTTAGAAAGCCCGCTCCTTCGAGCCGGTCGTAGGCAAAAAACAGCAGAAAGCAAAACAACGCGCCCCCCATGCCAAACCCAATAATGTTGGCCCCACGCTGCCGCCACGACAGCACCGTTACCCGGATCAACTCTGAGAGTGCTACCAGTTCTGACCCCGTTTCGGCCCACATCGCGCCGTTGATACGATCGGTTACGCCTAGTAGCGCAAAAACCACCAGGGCCAAGAGGCAAGCGTAATAGACCAGCCGCTGCGGCCGGTCGAAGATGCGGTAAAGGGCCGTGAGTAGAAAACCATAACCCAGCGGGTAGCATAATACACTCACCATGCTCCACGATTCGTAGATCCCCAGTTCGTCGAGCAACAGAAACGTAACCCCCACCGACAGCGATGCCACGCTCAGAAAAAACGTGGCCAACGCCACAAATAGGTTGGCCCGCTGACTGGTATCATAGGCGTAGAAAGCCGCATGCAAAATAGCCATCATCAGCAGGAGTCCGGCCACCAGCGTTTGGGTGAGGGCCTGCCAGCGGTTGTAATATGGCTGGGTAGTCTCCTGTCCGTTGGGCAGCAGCGTCATGGTGAGCAGGTTATTTACCAGTTGCCCATACTGCGCCCGGTAGCCCGTTGGCTCAACCACAAACCGCACCGCCAGCACAAGCCGCCCTAGTGAATCGGGCAGGGCAGCGGCATAATAGTCATGCAAGCCATGCACGGCTTTAACCATGCCTGAATCAGAACTGACAATGCCTGTAGCCCGCACCAGTTGGCCATTGGCAAATACTTCAGTAGCCGCTGCCTGCCGCCAGCGTAGGAGCACCGGTTGCCGCCGAAAGGTAGAGTCGAGTTGTATACGCAACCGAAGCCAGCCAATGCGATTGGGTAGTTGGGGTAGCAGATCGGGTACCGGCTGAGCCGGATTGAGTGGTTGCCAGGGCTTGCCGGGACCGATTTGGTCATCGAGGTAGGTTTGGCTCCACGTGCGGTCGTCCCCTGCCCGGAACACCCAGGTCACGGCCAGCGATTCGCCCAGGTCTGAGAGATTCTCGACCCGCTTTACCTGGCTGATGGCAGCGGGAATCGTTACAAACAAAAAGCCAACAAGTAAGACAAGTAAACGGTGCATAGTGGGCCGGTTCGGTAGCGTGAAGAAACAGCATTCGGCTCACTTCGTCAAACCGGTAATAAAGCTACCTACTCTATTGAGGCTGCATCGTGCTTTTTATGGTAGGCAACTGTTTAGCGCTGTTTAATAAGCATGGCAATACACTAATATAAACCACGTATAAGTCTATACGCCGTAGTACTCCTCTGGTCTACCGGTGAAGTGCCCGGCCAAGTTATTATGTCAGCGATTTACAGGCCACCACTAAACAACCCTCCGATATTTACACCCACATAAATACTTAAGTAGTTGAAGCCTGCTGCTTCATATGATTTTTTATATATAGCAAAACCGGGCACTAGTAGGACTAATCTAATAATTTCTAAAAGTTATACATCAGTTAACAACAATACATAACAAACTGACTAACAGCTGTTTATATTATTTGTATATACAAACACTAACCTCTTAATAACAATTTCACCTGCATTATACTCATAAACAGCTGTGACGGGACCATACCTATTGGTTCTAAACAGCAATACTGTGCCCAAGAATCGTGCAGACGATTTTGGGAACAGCACAATAAGCCGTGTCAAGCCCTAAATAACTTCCAATACCCTACGAAGTTTGCAGGGCAGGGTAAGTTGAGGTTAATCTGTATCTCTAGGCGTTTTGCAGCCGTAACGCATTACGGATACAGTTAAACAGTAACAATTACCGTGCCATTCGCAATTTCAGAGTTGTCAATTTCATTTTTCTGTCAAAAAAAGACAAATGACCTGTCTGACGACCCTGAGCTTCCCAAATGAACCAGTGAAGATGCCATTGTAGCAATACGTAACAAACTTCATGCCACAACGCCCCGAATAAAATTTTTTATGAGAAAGCCTGCCAAACGTCTGCTCATCATTGATGAAAACCCGCACATTATCTCTGTGCTTCAGCAAACCCTGAAAACAGAATTTGATTGCGTGGTGGCCCGGTCAGGACGTGACGCGGTTCGACTGCTGATGCAGGGAAACCGGTTTGATGCTATTATGACTGAGTTAAATCTGAC
Source organism: Fibrella aquatilis (assembly GCF_017353255.1). Taxonomy (GTDB): domain Bacteria; phylum Bacteroidota; class Bacteroidia; order Cytophagales; family Spirosomataceae; genus Fibrella; species Fibrella aquatilis. The sequence goes on from NZ_JAFMYU010000013.1 coordinate 152,593, forward strand.
GGCATTTAGTGGACTGGAGCTAATTCGTTTTGTACGTGCCAACCAGTTAATCGGCCAAACGCCCATTATCGTACTCTCCAGTGCCACTGATAGTGCCACTCGGATTGATTGCCTGGATGCTGGTGCTGACAGCTATTTGCCTAAGCCATTTAACCCACTCGAAGCCAGAGCCAAAATCCAGTCGCTTTTGCGCCGCACTGCCGCTCTGCCAGAGGTGTATCAACTACCCGTTACTTCGCAGAAAGCGTCTCGTCAGAAGGTCTCATGGTCATTGAACACGCTGTTCAACCTGTTTTGAATCTGCCAATTGGCCAGCTGTAAGCCAGGTTTCGATTGACTTCCTAAGCGCCTGCTACGTGCCTCATGGAACCGATTATTTCTACTTAAGCACCTCCTGAGCCAACCCACCTTCACCTGATGAGTAGCCTAACCACTACCTATATACTCTTAGTTGAACGGGATGAAGCCGTATTTAACCGGATCACCAGTGTGCTAGGACGTACCCAATATGTTATCTGGCATAAACAAGTCGATGATGCAGTAGCCTGGCTGGCCAATCAGCGCCCGGTAGACATCATTCTTGTGGGTCAGTCGGCCAACTATGCCGAAGTGCTACACCTCCTGCACCCATTCAGCTCCCGCCTGGGACTACCGCTGTTGCTCTTGTGCTCATCCATCACCCGCTCTGTACTGCAACTAGCCACTGAAGGGGGAGCCACCGATATTATTTCGTTTTACCCGGTCGACGGACCATCGTTTCGCGAACGTCTTCAGGCCTACCTTGCTTTATTACCGCGGATTGCCCAAAATCAACAGGCACCTGTACTGCCAGAGCCAGAAAGTTTCGCGCTTCCGCTCTGGAAACGGGGCCTCGACATGCTCGTTGCCATGGGTGCCTGCCTCACGCTCAGCCCACTACTTATCATTACAACGGTGCTGATTAAGCTCGATTCCAAAGGACCTGTTTTCTACCGGTCGAAACGGGTTGGCGCCAACTATCGCGTGTTTAGCATGATCAAGTTCCGCACCATGTCGACCCAGGCCGATAAGATGCTGAGTACGATGTCGGCGCAAAATCTGTACGACAGCCCGGTAGCCACTACCGATGAGTTGGATGCCCATACCGATACCCTCTGCGAAACCTGCGCGCTGGCTGGTTCATGCCAACGTCTGCTTTTCGACGAAGACCATTATGTGTGCGAACGGCGCTATCAGCGCAGCCACGAAGGCGGCACGTTCCTGAAATTTCGCGACGACCCCCGTGTGACGCGTCTAGGCCGTTTCCTGCGCAACAGTAGCATCGACGAACTACCTCAACTAGTCAATATCCTGGTCGGCGACATGTCGTTGGTGGGCAATCGACCTCTGCCCCTCTACGAGGCCGAGAAACTCACCACCGACTACGCCGTGCGGCGGTTTGCTGGACCGGCGGGGCTAACGGGGTTGTGGCAGGTGAAAAAACGGGCCAAAGGTGAAGGCAAAATGAGCGAACAGGAACGTATTGACCTGGACATTGAATATGCCCGCACCTTTTCGTTTGGCCGTGACATGAGCCTGATCTACCAGACGCTCTTCAGCCTTTGGCAGAAAGAAAACGTATAAATGCCTACCCCTTTCTTCCCACCTGCCATCATGCGCAAAACGAACCGAATCGTCTACTTGGAGCCTCAGAAGCCTAACCCTTCATCGGTACTGTTCGTTAGGCTCACGTACACCGATGCGCAAACGGAGCAGTACACAGGTCAGGAACTGACTCTCTTGGAGCAACCTGCCATTGCTGTTCAATATTCTGTATGTGAGTCGAAAATGACTGCGGCTACCTACCTTATTCGTTATCAGTTGACTAGCAACTAGTTAGCTACGTGCTGTTGCCTTAGCATCATGTCATATCCAACGTCTTCTGAGCTTCTTTTCCTGCTTCTGGCCGGGCTTATTGCCTATACCTATGTGGGATATGGCTTTATTATTTATGGCCTGGTGAAACTGCGGCGACTGGCTGGCCGTGGCAACCGCGTCAGCACGCCCCTCGCCCACCCCGCCGACGTCACACTGATTGTGCCGGCCTACAATGAGATCGACTACCTACCCGCCAAGCTGCAAAACTGCCTGGCACAAGACTATCCTGCGCAGCATGTCCAGTTGTTGTTTGTAGTCGAAGGGTCAACAGATGGGTCTGCCGAGTACCTCGAGCACATGAAAGCGCAGGTGCCCAACCTCACAGTGGTGTCGGGGTCGCGGCGACTGGGCAAAATCGAGGCCATGAATAATGCCATGCCCCTGGTGCAGACACCCATTGCGCTCTTTACCGATGCCAATACGCTGCTGAACCCAGAAGCCGTCAGCCGGATTATGCACCGCTTTGCCGATGTCAACGTGGGTGCTGTAACAGGTGAAAAACGAATCAGCACCGAAACCACCGAGGCAGCATCGGGCAGCGGCGAAGGCCTATACTGGCGCTATGAATCGTTTCTGAAACGGCTCGACGCTGAGCTACATACTATAGTGGGTGCAGCCGGTGAGCTTTTCGCCATCCGTACAGTGCTCTATGAACCTGTTGAAGCCGATACACTGCTGGACGATTTTATGATCTCGCTGCGCATTGCCGGGCGTGGTTACCGCGTCGATTATGCGCCTGACGCGTACGCCATGGAGCGTCCGTCGCACTCGATTCGAGAGGAGAAAAAGCGCAAGGTGCGGATAGCAGCGGGGGGCTTTCAGTCGATGGGGCGGCTACTACCGTTGCTTAATCCGTTCCGCTACGGCTGGCTCAGTTTTCAATATATTTCGCACCGGGTGTTGCGCTGGGCGGTGGCACCGTTTTGCCTGCCCCTACTAGTCCTGCTCAACCTGCTGATTGTGCTGCAAGCCCCAGCCGGTAGCTCACAGTGGCTTTTCTGGAGTGTTATGTTGCTGGGACAGGTACTTTTCTATAGCATGGCCGGGGTGGGCTATTACCTCGAAAACCGCCAAACCCGCTGGAAAGCCACATTCGTACCCTACTACTTCGTCTTCATGAACTGGTGTGTGATGCTGGGTCTGGTCCGTTTCTGGAACGGTGGTCTGTCGGGTATCTGGGAAAAGGCAGCTCGCGCCGCGTAGGCCGGTATATGATTACCCCAATATGTACCGTTCGTCCTATTTAGCTGCCTGAATACGTCACCTGCCAATTTTCGCCGATAAACAATCCATTGGGTTGTTTATCTTTGTTTAGAAACGATTATCACATTAACTCCACAGAACCTGTTAGCTAGCTAACCTAGGTCTGACACATGCCTCAGGAGCTTGTTGTGACATTACTAGTAAGTAAAAGTCAAAATAACCAAAACGACGCACGCGCTTAGGCCATTTGGGCAGTGTATGCATCGTTTCAACACGCGCCTTGAGAATGAATCGAGTACCGACGCTGCTGACCGAACTGTTTCGTCGGCTCAGTTTGCTGCTAATTATGTGTTTGTTGTGTGCTACGTCGAGCCTGGGTCAGGGCGGTGCTCGTGGGATGGTGGCTTTTGGTAAGGCCACTGGCCTGTCTGGTGACACATTATACCTGGATGTGAATCAGGATATTGGTACCCAACTGCTACCGTTTGACCAGATTGTCAAGATTGCAGCGGCTAATTCGCCCCTGTTGAAATACCAGGATGAGGTTATTAACTCGCTGAATGCCGCCACCGCTGTAACCCGGTCGCAGATCTGGCAAAACGTAACGGGTTTCAGTAACTATTCGGGCGGTAACCAAACCTTGCTGGCTAGTGGCGTGTCGGGTACCGATGGGCGCACAGGCAGCATTGGGCAACTCACCAATGGCTGGCGCGCGGGTATCGAAGCCCGAATTTCGCTCTACGACCTCTTTGGCCGTAAGCACCTGATTCGGCAGGCCGAGGCAACTCAACAGGCTGGCGAACGCCAGAAAGAGGTGGCACTGCTTCAACTGAAACGCGAACTGATTACGATCTACCAGGACATGCTAACGGCCCAACAGGTATTAAAGATCCGGTTGCTCGACGAACAGGCTTCGCTAACGGCTTATCGTATTGCCGAAGCTGAGTTGCAGAAAGGACGTATAACCGCCGAGCTTATGGCCAATGCCACTACCCGCTACGTGGAAACAAAGTCAATTTCGGAGCAGGTAAAAGGTGAGTTCCTGAAAAACGTCCACACCTTCGAGGCCCTGGTGGGTGTACCTATTCAACGCTTAAAACGAAACTGATCTGCCGTATGTCAATCTCTGTCTTTCTGCGTTTACTGAGACAGCACGTACTTTGGTTCGTGCTGATTCCATGCCTGACAGCGGCTACGGCATTTTATGTTACGCGTAACGAACTGAAAATATACAAGTCGCAGACCTCACTATACACCGGCCTGGCGTCGGGCTATACGCTGATGACCGACCGGATGGGTGCCGTGATGGACCGGTCGGTGAGCGCATTTGACAACCTGCTGAGCACGTTAGGCTCGAAGGAAACGCTGCTTCAGGTAGGCGTAAACCTCCTGGCCGACCACCTTCAGTTAACCCAGCCCGACAGTATGGTGCTGGGCTGGAATGGCTTCTATGACCTGCAAAAAGCAGTCCCGGCCAGTTTCCGGGCCGAGCTACCCATCAACGGCGACACTATGACGCTACGTCGTGCGCTCGACAGCCTGGTACATTCGCCCACCCCAAACCCTATTAAGAGCCTGGTTTTACAGGAAAACTCGTACTATTCGTTTCGGCTGCTGAGCGAAAAGGTCAAAGGGTCGGCCCGGAAGAACACCAACGACGTGCTACTAATGGAGTATGAAGCCAACGATCCCGCCGTGGCCCAGCAAACGCTGAAATACGCCATCGACGTGCTCAACAAACGCAACTCGTATTTTAAAACGGCCGAAACCAACTCGGTAGTTGGGTATTATGAGGAACGACTGAAAAAAGCAAAAGAGGCGCTGGACAAAGCAGAAGGCAATTTACGGGCATTCAACACAACCCATAACGTACTGGATTACGACGAAGAAGCCCGCAATATGGCGTCGGCCCGCGAGGCACTGACGAACGAGTATAACCAGGAGTTGATGCGCAAAAATGCCGCCAAAGCCTCATTGGACGCCCTTAACAAGCGCATGGGTCAACAGAGCAGCATCCGGTCGGCGAACACCGATTTGAACGAAAAACAACGCAAACTGGCCGAAGCCGAAAATCAACTGTCCAATGCCCGCGCCTATGGGCAGCCCAGGGCCGTTTTGAACCGGTTGCAGGCGGCCGTGGCAACTGCCCAAGAAAATCTGAAAGCATCGGCCGAGGAATATGATGCAGCCACCAATACGTCTGATGCCCTACCGCAACAAACGCTGGCCGCCGACCGTCTGGCCAAGTCGTTGGAGTACGAAGAAGCCTCGTCGAAACTGGAGTTGTACCAGCGGCGAATGGGTGAATACAAGACCAAAACCAGCGAATACGAACCTTTGGGGTCACAGTTGCGCCAGCTAAACCGCGATTTGAGCGTAGCTGAAAAAGAATACTTTGCGTTGCTGCAACAGGTCGATCAGTCACGCACCCGGAAAAAAGACGTTGATGTTGGTGGCAAACTGGAGGTACTTGACGCCCCCGATTTTCCACTCGACCCGCAGCCCTCGAAGCGCAAGCAACTAGTGATTGTGGGCATTGGCGTGGGCATTTTTCTGGCCCTGCTCCTGATGGCCCTGCGGTTCTGGCTCGACAAGCGAATCCAGTCGCCAGAGCAGGCCGAAACGCTGGTGGGTCGCCCGTTGACGGCCTTCTTTCCGCTGGTAAAAAACCCGCTGTCATCGTCTAAAGCTAACCGGGCTGCCACCAGTATGTTTGAGCAGTTGTTTAATACGCTCAACATCGAGATTGCGCAGGTAAAAGACAAACCTTACCCACCCGTTATAACGCTGTTTAGTATGCAATCTAAGCAGGGTAAAACTTGGGTGGCGCACGGGCTGGCGCGGCTATATGGTGCTGCCGAACACCGGGTAGCCTATTGCTACCCCCGCAAAACCGGTAACGAAGTGCGCGAGGATCAGGGTAATCTCAGCTACCTGCCCTATACGGTTCAACCCGATTTCATGAACGTAACAAGTATCGAATACCTGCTGGATCATAATGCTGGGTACGATACGTCGCACTTCGACCGTATTCTGCTTGAACTGCCCGCGCTGGCCAACAACCAGATGCCCGTTTATTTGCTCAAAGATTGTGCAGTATCAATCCTGGTTATCGATGCCAACAGTTCGTGGGCCAGAGCCGAGAAGCAGTTACTTTCGCTCTACGAACGGCTAACCAAGCAGCCCATTCTGACCGTGCTGAACCGCGTTGGTACGAACCACATTGACAACAATGGGTCATCATCTATACTAGAGCAAGACGGCATAAGACCCCGGCTTCAGCCCCAGCGAACCAACCGCTGAGTTTATTCAGCCAGGCTTATGCGTAAAAAATGGCTGAATATCCCCTACTTTTAATACAGCCGTAGTAGATTAGGCTATCCAATGAATCGTGCTACCCAACCTGCGCTTACTGTCGTTGATTTTGATCCATTTGCCGGGCCTGAACTGGTAAAGGTATCGCCCATTACCGACGCGCAGGCCGAAATCTGGACAGCTTGCCAGTTTGGAGGAGACGATGCCAACCGGGCTTATAATGAGTCTATTTCGTTGCGGCTGACTGGCGTACTGGACCGAGACGCCTTTGAGCAAGCCTGGCTCACCCTGGTGCAGCGCCACGAAGCCCTCCGCACGGCCTTCAGCGCCGACGGACAGCAGCTGTGCCTTTTTCGCACACTGACCGGCCCGCTTAATTACCTGGACAACAGCGCGTTGTTAGTTATTCAGCGAGAGCAGGCCGTAACAGATCTTGTGGCCGCCGATGCGAAGATTCGGTTCGACCTGACCAACGGCCCGCTGGTGAAAGCTACCCTGCAAAAGCTAGACGACACCACGCACCACTTTACCCTCACCGCCCACCATATCATTTGCGACGGCTGGTCGACAGGCATATTATTGCAGGATCTGGGGCAGCTTTATTCTTCGCTGGTACAGGGCATGACCCCCAAACTGGCCGTGGCCCCGCAACTGAGTGAGTACGCCCTGGCGCAACAAGCCTACACAAAAAGCGACGAATACCGGCAGCACGAAGCCTATTGGCTGAACCTCTACCGCAATGGTGTGCCCCTGGTTGACCTTCCTACCGACGCTCCCCGCCCTGTACCGCGCACCTACGCCGGTAACCGCATCGACGTGGCGCTGGACACGGCCCTGGCACAGGCGCTGAAACAGGTGGGTGTACGAGCCGGATGCAGCCTGGTCACCACCCTTACGGCCGCGTTTGAGCTTTGGCTTATGCGCCTCACCCACCAACAGGACCTAGTGCTGGGCCTGCCTGCCGCGGGTCAGTCAGTGACCGATTTATACGGGCTGGTGGGGCACTGCGTGAACCTGTTGCCGTTGCGAAGTCATTATTCGCCGGGCAACTCGTTTCAAACACACCTCCGTCAGCGCCGCACCGATTGGATGGATGCTTTTGAGCATCAGCGTGTTACGTTTGGTGGACTCCTGCGCAAACTACAGATTCGGCGTGACCCGGCGCGGGTGTCGTTTGTGCCGGTGGTCTTCAACGTCGACATGGGGCTTGACGAGGGGGTATCATTTGTGGGGCTGTCGCATACGCTGATTAGCAACCCCCGCGCCTACGAAAATTTCGAGCTATCGCTTAACGCCACGGGATCGGAACAGACGCTGATTCTGGAATGGACGTATAACGTAGGGCTATTCAGGGCCGACACCGTCCGGGGGTTCCACGATTCCTTCGCTCAGTTTCTGTGGGCCGTTGTGCAACAGCCCGACGCGCTACTGGAGCAGGTAGAAATCACCGGAGCGTTCGTTGAAAAGGACATTTCGGAAGAATACAGTCTGCACGCACCGGCCGTTGGCCTGGCTACCGACAACCGGCTACCCTACCCCCGCGAAAAGGCTCTGACTACGCTACTGAGCGAAACAGCCGCGCAGTATCCCAACAAAACAGCGCTTCGTTTTCTGGGCGATTCATTGACGTTCAGCCAGTTAGATCAACGGGCCAACCAACTGGCGCAACTCTTGCTGAAGCAGGGTGTGTTGCCAGGCCACCGCGTGGGGCTGGCCGTCGACCGGTCATTGGCGATGGTGGTGAGCATGTTAGCGATCCTAAAAACGGGTGCTGCCTACGTACCCGTTGACCCGCAGCACCCCACTGACCGCATCAACTACATCTTGGCCGATGCTACCTGTTCGGTGCTGCTCACATCGGCGGCGCATCAGGGGCGGTTCGACGCTTCGCTGCGCGAACTGGTGGTGGAAACCATCTGGCCCACGTTGGCACAATACCCCGCCACGGCCCCCACATCCGAACCCACCGGGCAGAGCATTGCCTACGTCCTCTACACCTCTGGCACCACTGGCAGGCCCAAGGGCGCGGCCATTCGGCACCATAGCGTGGCCAACGTGCTCTACAGCATTGCGCGTGAACCGGGCCTGACTGCCAACGACAAAACCGTCTCGCTTTCCACCGTCGCATTCGATCTGTCGGTGGTGGAAATCTACACCGCCCTGCTCACGGGTGCCGAACTGATTTTGGTTGACCCGGCCACGATCCGCAATGGCGAACTCCTGGCTAATCTGCTTGACAACGAGCATATTACGTTTTTACAAACTACCCCTGCGGCGTTTCGGATGCTGCTGGCGGCGGGCTGGCGGGGCAATAAAAATCTGCGCGTGATCTCCTGCGCCGAAGCCCTGCCGCTGGATCTGGCCCGTACACTACTGGCCTGCTGCCGCGAGGTTTGGAACTACTACGGCCCCACCGAAACCACGATCTACGCCACCGGCAAGCAGATCCTGGCCACCGACGACCGCATCACCATTGGCTACCCCATTGCCAACACCACCGTCTATATCGTAGACGAAACGGGGCAACTAGCCCAGCCCGGCGAGGCAGGTGAACTGTGCATTGCGGGCGAAGGCGTGTCGGGCCAATACCTGAATCAGCCCGAGCTGACCGCCGAAAAATTCATCGATAATCCTTTTGCCCCCCCCACTGCGGCCGCGCCCAAAGGGCTGAACGGCCACGCGCCGGGGGCAAAAAAAGCGCAGTCAGCTGGCCCGGCGGGTAAGCTTTACCGATCGGGTGATTTGGCGCGGCGACTGCCCAACGGCGACATTCTGTACATGGGTAGGATTGACCAGCAGGTGAAAATCAGGGGGTTTCGTATTGAACTGGGCGAAGTAGAACATACGCTGGTGCAGACCGAAGGCATCAAAGAAGCCGTGGTGATGGCCCGCGAAGACCGCGAAAACGATCAGCGCCTGGTGGCCTATGTGGTGCCCGATAGCCAAACCGACACCGACGGCACCGACTGGCACCAACGCTGGGATGTGATCTACACCCGCGCCGCCGACCAGATGACCACCACCGTAGATGCCAACGGACAGGTTCACGAGGCCGACCTCGACGTGGCCATTGCCGAACAACTGACGGACCAAACCGACATTCGGCAGCAGGCCGACGAGTGGTTGGGGCAGTCGGTGAAGCGGTTGAAGGCGTTGCGAGCGCGGCGGGTACTGGAAGTAGGCAGTGGAGCCGGACAGTTGCTTTTTGCTTTGGCCGACAACACCGACCGCTACATCGCCACTGACTACGCCCAGCCTGCCATTGACAACCTGAACCACAAGCTGGCCGCTCAGCCCGACCGGTGGGCGCACGTAACGGCCAAAACCGCCCCCGCCGACGACTATTCGCTGGTTGAGAAAGCGTCGCTGGACCTGGTGCTCATTCATAGCGTGGCGCAGTATTTCCCCGACGGGCGGTATCTGCTCCGGGCCATCGAGCAGGCCGTTCTGGCCACGGCACCGGGCGGCTGTGTCTTTGTGGGCGACATGCAGAGCAAGCAGTTGCAGGCCATGCACCACGCCCAAGACCAGTTGCCGCGCTCGTCGGGCAAACAGACCGTGGGCGAGTTCAACCGGGTGGTGGACAGGCGCGTACGGATGGACGATGAGCTAATGGCCGACCCCGCGTTCTTCTACCTGCTGCCCCAGCTCATTCCGGGCATTACGGCTGTGGATGTGCAGTTGCGCGAGGGTCAATCAGTTAACGAAACCACCAAATACCACTTCGACGTGTGGCTATATGTTGGCAATGCAGCCACAGTAATGCCTGTTAGTCAGCAAGTTGACTGGAAAGACGTTGTTTCACAAGGCACCTCGGCGACAACGGTTTTGGCGACAACGCTGGTGCAGCATCCGGGCGAAGTGGTCTGCGTGACGGGCATACCCAACCAGCGCAACGCCGCCGGCCATGCCCTGCTGACGCTGCTGGCCAACGCCGACCCTGACACATCGCTCGACCTAATCCGCGCCAAACTGGCCGACGTGGCACCGGGCGTTGACCCCAATAGCTGCTGGCAACTGGGCGAGTCACGGGGGTATCAGACGCACGTACGCTGGTGCAGCAACGGGCACGACAACCTGTTTGAGGTCGTCTTTATTCCGCAACAGGCTGGCACCTTGCTGCCCCCACCACCCGCTGCCCTGAACCTGGCGCAGGCCGACGCGCGAGCTTTTGTCAACGAACCCTACGCCCCCGTGCCCACGGTATCAGCTGAGCAGATTCGGGCGTGGAAAAAGCAGGCCGCCCGCCACCTGCCCGACTATATGGTGCCCACCGACTTTGTGGTGCTACCCCGTTTTCCGATCACCGCCAACGGCAAAATAGACCGGAAAGCCCTGCCCGCTCCCACCCCCGCCGCCGTGGAGACCAACGCGCAAAACGCACCGGCCACACCTGAAGAAAAGCGGCTGGCCGCCCTCTGGGCCGACGTGCTGGGAATGCCGCAGGTGAACGTAGACGATAATTTCTTTGAACTGGGCGGCCACTCGATGATTGCCGTGCAGGTGATGACCCGCCTGGAAAAACAGACCGGACGGCGCCTACCTCTGGCCACCTTGTTTGAGTACCCCACCGTGCGCGAAATGGCGCGGCTGCTGCACGAAGATGCCCAACCCGTATCGTGGGAATCGCTCGTGCCCATTAAACCCGGCGGCACCCGCGATCCGCTCTACATTGTGCATGGCGCCGGACTTAACGTACTGTTATTCAACGCTGTAGCCAATAATCTTCATCCCGATCAGCCTGTCTATGGCCTTCAGGCACGGGGGCTAAACGGCGTTGATGAGCCGTTTCACAGCATTCCCGAAATGGCGCAGGCCTACGTGGCCGAGATCGTAGCACACAACCCCACGGGGCCTTACTTGCTGAGCGGATTCTCATTTGGGGGTATCGTGGCCTTCGAAATGGCGCGGCAATTGTGGGAGCAAGGTCGACCCGTGGGCCTGGTTGCGCTCTTCGATGCCTACGCCTATGACGCGGGCCGTAGCAACCCCTGGTGGCAGCGCAAAGCGCAGGGGCTAGGGCTTTTCCTGAATAAAGTGGGTCATACGATGCGCCTGATCCGGAAGCACCGGGGGCAGGGCGTAGCCTACAAAATGGAGTCGATAGACCGTCGGCTGATTAAGAAATACTGGCAACTGAAACCCAGTAAACGCCTGGATCAGGTATTCACCCGGAGGCTCATTCAGGCGTACTGGCAACTGAAATTCGGCCAACAGCAGCAGCAGGAAGCTATTTTCGATACCACATTCCGCATTGAGGCTATCAACGATCTGGCTCTTGAGGCATTTCAGCTACTACCCGCTGATCTGGAGGTACACCTGTTCCGGGCCACGGTACAAACGTTTTTCATGGAAGACTACGCTTTCTACGGCTGGCGCGATTTTGCCCGCAAAGGCGTCCACGTCCACGATGTCCCCGGCGAACATAGCTACATCTTCGCGCCCCCTAACGACAAAGTATTCGCCGATAAGTTGCAGGCGGTGCTGGACGGAAAATAAGTACATCTGTCTCTTCACCCGCTGTACTTATTTGCTGTACACTACATCAGCAAAGTATTTTTTACTATCTGTAAACCAGTCGGTTAACGAGAAGCCGGACTGCTGGGCGAGGTGTTCGATACCGGCGCGACTGAACTTGCGAGAAATCTCGGTATGGATAACCTCACCAGCAGCAAACGGCACCGACAGGTTTAGCGCGGCTAATTGTACTATCTGCTCCCGTTCGCTGACGAGGTAGCTGCGGGCCTCGCCGTTTTCAGGGTTGTAGGTCTCGTAATGGTCGAAAGCGGCCAGATCGAAGTCGGCATCGAGGTCGCGGTTGAGGCGGCGGAGCAGGTTCAGGTTGAACGCGCGCGTCAGGCCTGCGCTGTCGTTATAGGCAGCGTGGATAATGGCCGGGTGCTTTTGCAGGTCGAAACCCGTCAGCACCAGGTCGCCGGGGTGGAGATGCTGCCCGATCTGCCGGTAAAACGCCACGGCCTCTGCCGGACTGAAATTGCCGATATTCGACCCCAGAAACAGTACCACGGTGCGGGTGTGGTTTCCTTCATTAGCAGCCTGGTTGCCTAAGCGCTTCAGCGTGTTGAAGTAGTCGTCGTGCTGAGGCGAAAGGGCCATTTGGGGCCACTGTTGGGCAATATCGGCCACCAGGCCATCCAGGGCAGCCTTGGAAATATCAACGGGCGTATAGGTAAAATCGGCCAGTTCGTTCCAGAAATGATCCAGCAACAGCTTGGTTTTCAGGCCGTCGCCGGCGCCGAGTTCCACCAACTCAAACGGGCGATTGTCGGCACTGAACAGGGCGAGCAAATCGGCCTTGTAGGTGTCTAAAATCTCGTATTCGCAGCGCGTGAGGTAGTACTCCGGCAAATGCATGATTTCGCTGAACAGCCGGCTGCCTTCGTCGTCATAAAAAAACCGCGACGACAGCTGCTTGGGCGAACCGGTCAGGCCCCGACGCACGGCATCGGCCAAATCGAGGGCTTCGGCTTGGTGGGCGGTGGGCACGTCTGGTATTAACTGGGTTTGACTGCCGTTTAGGCCTGAATAAGCCGGATTCCCGTGAATTGCCATTGTTTGTCGGGTTGAAAAAAGTTGCGATACGTAGGGCGGCTATGCCCGGCGGGTGTGGCCACCGAACCACCCCGTAATACCAGCTGGTTGCTCATGAATTTGCCATTGTACTCGCCCACGGCCCCGCCCGCCGTGACGAATCCGGGGTAGGGCAAATAGGCCGAGTTAGTCCATTCCCACCGCTGCCCCCAGTTGAGCGGGGCCAAATGGGCGGCGGCTTCCCACTCAAATTCGGTGGGCAGCCGCGTGCCCCGCCACCGCGCGAAGGCGTCAGCTTCGTACTGCGACACATGGCTCACGGGGGCGGCAGGGTCAACGGGCACCAGCCCACCGAAGGTGTAGTAATGCCACTGCCCGTCGACGTTATGCCAGTAGAGGGGGGCCTGCACGGCGTTGGCGTTGACCCACGCCCAGCCGTCGGCCAGCCAGTGACCAAAGTGCCGATAGCCACCTGCAGCCATAAATTCGAGGTATTCGCCGTTGGTAATCAACTGCCCTGCCAGCGTTGTTTCGGCCAGGTAGACCTTGTGCACACCCAGTTCGTTATCGAAATGAAACGGGATAGCATCGCCCGGCATACCACCCCGGTAGCCAATCTCGTAGATGCCTTCGGGCAGGGTGATGGGTGCCGACACGGGGTTGGCGGGGTATTCAATGATGGGGATGCCCAACGACGGCAGCAGCGGGTTGTGGCCCAGCGTGTATTTGATGTCGGTCACGAGCAATTCCTGGTGTTGCTGCTCGTGGTTGAGGCCCAGAATAATCAAGTCGCGGAGGTCGGCATCGGTGGGGTCGGTAGCCAGAAAACGGGCCATGTGCTCATCTACGTAGGTCCGGTACCGATAGATTTCGGCCACGGTGGGGCGGCTGAGGTTACCGCGTTGGGTGCGCAGTACCCGCTTACCCACGGTCTCGTAATAACTGTTGAATACATAACTAAAATCGTCATGAAATACCTGATAACCAGCCATGTACGGCACCAGCACGAAGGTTTCCCAAAACCAGGTGATGTGCGCCAGGTGCCATTTAGCCGGGCTGGCGTCGAGGGTAGGCTGCACCACGTAGTCCTCGGTCTCGAGATTAGCGCACAGGGCAATGGAATGATTTCGTACCGACTGGAAAGCAGTGAGCAGCATTGATTATGTGATTTGGATAGAGAAACGCAGATGACGCTGGCCCCTTTTATGCTAATTTACTGAACAGATTATTGAGCGATTCGGCCAGGGTGGGGTGGGCAAAAACGGCATCGCGGAGACGTGTGTAGGGCAGTTTACCCAGCATGGCAATCTGGAGCATGGTCATGAGTTCGCCGCCTTCCATACCTAACACCGCCGCCCCCACAATAAGGTCCGTGTCGGCATCCACCAGCACCTTCATAAAGCCGTTGGTATGGTCGGTTTCAATAGCGCGGGCCACCGACGTCATGGGCAGCTTCGCCACGTGCACCCGTTTGCCCTGCTGCTGAGCTTCCTTTTCCGACAGCCCAATGCGCCCCAACTGCGGATCAGTGAAGACCGTATAGGGCACCTGCCGGTTGGTAGTGGCGGCTACACTGCCTTCGAGCAGGTTCTGCTGGAGAATACGGAAATCGTCGTAGGCAATGTGCGTGAAAGCCGGGCCACCGTTGATGTCGCCAATGGCGTAGATGCCGGGCTGGTTTGTTTCGAGCTTATCGTTAACCACTATAAAGCCCTGCTCATCAACAGCTATGCCTGCCGCCGCCAGGTTTAAGGCAGCGGTGTTGGGCGTAATGCCAATAGCCAGCAACAAGTGGGAACCGTTTACCTGCGCCACATCGTCGGCCTCCAGCAACACCTCCAGGGCGTGGGTGCCCGTCTGCCGCACCTGCTGTATGTCGCTGTTGAGATGAACGGTGATACCTTCGGCTTCCAGTATGTTGGTCAGTTCGGTGGCGACGTCTTCGTCTTCATGCTCAAGTAGTTGGCTGCCGCGCACAATGAGCGTGACGTCAGACCCAAACCGGCGATACATCTGACTGAACTCGACGCTGATGTAGCCGCCACCCACCACTAGCAAGTGAGTAGGTAGTTCATCTAATTCAAGCAGCGTTTTGGACGTTAGGTAAGGCACCGAATCCAGGCCCGGCAGCGTTGGCGTTTTGGCACTTGTGCCGCAGTCAATCACCATCGTATCGGCTGTAATGGCCTGACTTCCACCTTCGTTGAGCCTAATAGCCAGCGTTTTTGGTCCTGTAAACCAGGCTTCGCCGTAAATCAGCGTAAGGTTTTCGGTCTTGTCGAACGCCGTTTCGATACTGTGGCGAAAGTCTTCGACAATGCGCTCTTTCCGACCTTTAACTGCCTGAAAATCAACCGAAACCTCGCCGGTTTTTATTCCGTACATACCTGCCCGACGGGCTTCGTGAGCCGCCTGCGCCGAAGCAATCAGGCTTTTGGTGGGTGTGCAGCCGTAGTTGATGCAAGTACCGCCTACGTGTTTCCGCTCAACGAGGGCCGTTTTCCACCCTTTCTTGGCCATAGCCATGGCAAGTGGTTTGCCCCCCTGCCCTGCCCCAATAATAATGGCATCGTACCGCTCCGGTTGGTTCATAACTACTATTGAGATAGCTACCAAACCCCGTGTAAGGGAGAATTGTTAAACGCCGTGGGCAGTTGCGGCAGGTTTGTGTTACCCCATAACCTAGTGCAACCGCAGCGCCACCCGACGGCGCAGGGCTTCCACAGGCTCGCCCACCAGCTGATTTAGCCCTACTGCCAGCCCCAGCGAAAGGGCCAGGGTGAGCAGATTCTGGTAGTTGCCACCCAAACCATAGGCTCGCAGGGCCTCAAACACGATATAGTGCACAATGTAGAGCGGGTACGACAAATCGCCGATGCGCTGATCGAGGCGGTTGGTTTTGCTATGGATGAACAGCACCGGTATACAGGCCGCAATAGTCAGCGTAAACAACGTTGACATGGCAATGGGCGGCACCCCCAGCCGGTTGGTGATCTGGAAGATTTCGCCGAAAAACAGGGTAAAGCCCAGCGCACCGTACAAACACAACCGCCTCACCGCCAGCGGAATAGATTTTTGGCGCAGGACCCGATACGCTTTGTAGCCCAGGGCACCGAGCATGAAAAACGCAATTTCGGTGGGGAAAAATCGATACTGCCAGGCCAGGCCGGTGAGGCCATACTGGCGGCGGAGGTAGACCCGCAGGGCTGTAGCCAGCACCACAACCAAGATCAGCACCCAGCTTTTTCGGCGCACCAAAAACGGGGCCATCAGGTAGAAAGTGATCTCCAGCCCGATGGTCCAGCCCTGGTGTACGAGCAGAAAATTATTGAGGTTGACGGGGGCCGATGAGAAGTCGCGGGTGAAGATCAGCGCGTGGGTAGTGGGGGCAAGGGTGAGAAAACTAACCCAATCCTGCCCCACCAGCAGGGCGTTGACCACAACCAAAAAAGCCTTTGTTCCGGTAGAAAGCTGGTGACCATATGCCCGCACGGCCTGCGCAAATTCGAGGTGTACCTCTCCCAGTGTCAGCCACATCACTATGGCTACCACGCCAATAATGAGCAGCGTAGCGTAGTAAATGGGAAACAGCCGCAGCAGCCGGTTGGTGAGAAACAGCCGGTAGGTTTGCCCCATGCTGAGGCTGGCCGACGGCACGTATTTCTCATTGAGGATCAGGGCCATGTAAAACCCCGAAATCATGTAGAACGCCTGCACGGCCAGATTGCCACCCAGCGTATGAAACCCGCGCAACGGCCCGGCATGAACAAACACCACCGCCGCCGCCAGCAGTACACGTAAAAGACCCATGGTTTAAGAGACAAGATGTAAGAGGCAAGAAGCAAGCGTAGCACTCAGTCGACTTAACGCTTATGTCTTGTCTCTTGTCTCTTGCCTCTCACCTCTTGTCTCTTGGCTTCCCGCAAATGTAATCTACGCCATCTCTTTATACTGCATCCGGTAGAGGTTGGCGTAGACGGCATCCAGTTGCAGGAGTTGCTCGTGGGTGCCGCGCTCTTTAATCTCGCCCCGGTCTACCACCATAATCTGGTCGGCTTTCTGGATGGTGCTCAGGCGGTGGGCAATCACAATGGCCGTGCGCCCGCGCATGAGCTTGCTGATGGCCTCCTGAATGAGTTCCTCCGTCTCGGTATCTACCGACGACGTGGCCTCGTCGAGCACGATGATGCGGGGGTTTTGCACCATGGCCCGCACAAACGAAATCAACTGCCGCTGCCCTACCGAGAGCGTGGCACCGCGTTCCTGCACGTTGTAATCATACCCGCCGGGCAAGCGCATGATAAACTCGTGAACACCCACCAGCTTGGCCGCCTCTACAATCTGTTCGCGGCTGATGGCCGGATCGCCCAGGGTAATGTTGCGTTCGATGGTTTCGGAAAAGAGGAAAACATCCTGCAACACCACGCCGATATGCCGCCGCAGCACGGTCAGGTCATAGTCTTCCACGTTTACCCCGTCGATCTGGATAGTGCCCTGGTTAATGTCGTAGAAACGACTTAACAGGTTGATAATGGACGACTTACCCGCGCCAGTAGCCCCCACAAAAGCCACCGTTTCGCCCGCTTTCACGTCGAATGAAATGTCTTTCAGCACGTAGTTTTCGTCGTTATAGGCAAACCAGACGTTACGGAATGACACATCGCCGCGCAGGTTGGCGGGAGCGAGGGTGCCGTTGTTAACGGTGTATTCGTCGCTGTCGAGAAGCTTCAAAATCCGGTCGGCGCTGACGATGCCCATTTGCAGGGTATTAAACCGGTCGGCCAGCATGCGTATAGGTCTGAAAAACAGGTTGATAAACATCACGAAGGCCGTGACGGTACCAAACGAAATCTGTTCGTTCAGAATCTGCCGCGCCCCGTACCAGACAATAAGGCCCGTACCGGCCGCCGCCAGGATATCGGCCACCGGAAAGTAGATAGAATAGTACCAGATAGACCGGATGTTGGCTTTGCGGTGCTCGTCGTTGATGACGCGGAATTTTTCGGCTTCGATTTTTTCGCTGCTGAAAATCTGCACGATGTTCATGCCCGAAATGTGTTCCTGCACAAAGGCATTCAGGTTGGCCACCGCCGTGCGCACCACGTTGAACGATGCCTTGATCTTTTCTTTGAAAATATACGTACTCAGCAGCATCAGCGGCACCATAGAGAGGCTGATGAGCGACAGCCGCCAGTCGGTGTAGAACATCACGCCGATGATGAGAATCAGTTGCAGAAAGTCGCCCGCAATGGCCGCCATGCCCTCGCTGAAGACGTCGGCCAGGGTTTCGATGTCGGAAATGGTGCGCGTTACAAGCCGACCAATGGGCGTATTGTCGAAAAATTTGAGGCGCAGGCCCAGGATCTTTTCGTAAAGCTGTACCCGCACGTCGCGGATCACGTGCTGCCCCAGCCAGCCCGACAGGTAGGTATTGGCAAACTGTACGCCCGCCTGAACTACTAGCACCCCCACCATAACCGAGAGCATGAGTACCAACCCGCCGTAGTTGGCCCCGGCAATGTCATTATCAATTGTTTGGCGAATGAGCAGCGGCGTGATAGGCGCAAGCGTGGCCCCCAGCAAAATAACCCCCACTAACCCGTAGAAACGGCCCTGGTAGGGCCGCACAAAATCATAGAGGCGTTTAAGAATGGCAATATCGAAGACCTGACCAGATGCTGGTCCGCCGCTTTTTTGTTCGTCGCTCACGAGGTAAGATTTTCGCCCGTTTCTGGCAATTGTTCGGGAGAGTAACAGTTATTTGGCGTTATAAAGTTTTACCCTATCAACTATGGAATGGATCTTGAGTGCCTGTGTGGGCGTTGGCCTGGCAGCTTGTTGCGGTTTTCGCATTTTCGTACCCATGCTGGTGGCGGCGGCGGCTACTCATTTCGGCCTCATTGGCACCATGCCCGGTTTCGAGTGGCTGGGTAGCTGGACAGCTATCATTGGCCTGAGCATCGCCACCTCCGTTGAGTTAGTGGCCTACTATATTCCCTGGGTCGACAATGCGCTCGATGCCATTGCCATGCCGGTATCGGTAGTGGCGGGCACGCTGCTTTCGACCTCATTCTTGCGCATCGACGATAGCATGGTGCGCTGGTGCATGGGCCTTATGCTGGGCGGCGGTTCGGCGGGAATCATACAGGCGGGCACGAGTTTGCTGCGGCTGGGATCTACCGCCACCACTGGCGGGCTGGCCAACCCCGTAGTAGCCACGAGCGAAAACGCCGCCTCGCTGGGGTTATCGGTGTTGATGGTGTTTGTTCCCCTGGCGGCTTTCGTGGCGGTGCTATGCCTGGTGCTGTTTTTCGCGTTCCGCCTGCTGGGTCGCCGCCGCCTGAGCTTCACTAAAGCCGACGTACCCCTCACCCCCCCCGCCCCCCTGGCCCCACCCCCACCCTCGTTGCCAGAAGACGAAATGTAGAAGGGATTTTGGATTGGGGATTTCGGATTGGGCTTACGCCAGAGTACGTTTACTCTGGCGTAAGCAACAATCCGAAATCCGAAATCCAAAATCCCAAATCCCTTCATAACCTTCACTGGCCTGATGCAGTTAATTCAGCTATGGAAAACAAACCCGATAATTACGACGCTGGCATTGACCAAAATCAGGGGGTGGTGGGCACCATGGCCCGCAACCAGGAACGGCCCAACGATGCCGACAGTAACGACCGCGTGAGCCGCCTCGACCCCAACGTAGTGACGGCCCAAACCGATGAGTTGCCTAACGACGAAAACGCCGCCGAGATGAATGACAACATGGGCGAACGTACCTATGTCAATGACGAACAGCCCGCCAATGCAGAAGCGGGGCCGTCGGACGATACGGGGAAGTAGTAGTATTATACGTAGAAAATACTCCCTTGGAAAAATTCAATTTTATAGATTTCTAAAAGCCGCCAAAAACACTGCCTACGGGCTGTGTGGCGGCTTTTTCTATGCTTAGGCACCAAGGCCAAACTTGGCTACATGCTATAGTCCGTAGGATAATTCGCAGAACAAGCATTTGCCAATAGCCACATTATCAGGTATTTTTGCATAATGATTTTTGCATTACGGCGTTACCTTATGGTACCGCCGTGAGTCTTAGTCTATCAACAAATACCGCTCCTCTTGATAAAATCTGTCGGATTCTCTGCCCTGATCGCACTGGCCAAACCAGCCATTGCCACTGCGCCCTTCGAGGCCCATTTTGAACTCGATACTACGCGCCAGGCTGGTAACCCGCTGGCCATTTCCCAGAAGCTAAGCACCCCGTTGCTGCTCAACGCCGATACTACCCGGCGTTTTGTGCCCATCTATTTTTGCGGCGAAGCCGTACCCATCGACAACGCCTATGTGTCGCGGCAATGGATGCGCAACCTGATGCAGTGCCAGGCCGAACGCGAAGAACTCTACGCTATTCGGAAGCGGGCAGCCGTGTTTTTCCCCATTATTGACCCCATCCTGCGCCGGTTCAACATTCCCCCCGATTTTCGGTACATTCCGCTGGCCGAAAGTGCTCTCATCAACAACTGCGTGTCGCCGAAGGGTGCCTCGGGATACTGGCAGCTAATGCCCGAAACCGCCCGCGAACTGGGCCTGATCGTCAACGACGAAACCGACGAACGCTACGATTTGCCCAAAGCCACGGTGGCCGTTTGCCGGATGCTCCGCGACCTGTATCACGAACTGGGTTCCTGGACGTTGGTGGCCGCTGCCTATAACGGTGGGCTTGGCCATGTGCAGAGCCGGATGTTCCAGCAGCGTCAGAGCAATTATTTCAACCTCAAGCTATACCACGAAACCAGCCAATACCTCTATCGGGTGCTGGCCTACAAAGAACTGCTGACCAACCCCCAGCAATACCGGCTGCTGTTGTCGTCGGCGGTGATGGGGTTCCTGACTAAACCACTGCCCAACCACCTGCAACCGTTGCCCGGCACACGGCGCCATGCTGCGTCGGCGGTGGCGGTGGGTACAGATACCGAACTGGCCGACATTGAGAATATCGACCCGGCTTGGGGACCCCAAACGGGCGATTCTTTCCTGGATGCACCTACGCTGGCCGAAATCCTGCTGGCCGGGGCCAACTACGCCAGCATTTTGCCCGCCGGTGATGATCATCAGCCTGCCGACCTTACCAATGAGCAAAAAGGCCAGCCCATTCCAAAACTGCTTGGTCTGATGGTGCTGCGGTTCCGCCGCCCCCGGTTCCTGCGGCAAACGCCCGGCACCGGCAGCCGCCCCCGCCACCGTTGGGAGTGGGTTTAGGGTAGTTCAAGGTTTAAAGTCCAAAGTCCAAGGTTGGCTGACGCAAGAGTACATGCGTCAGCCAACCTTGGACTTTGGACTTTAAACCTTGAACTACCCTAAACCTTAAACCCCTTTTTACGTTAATTTTGGGGGTTGTTGATCTACAGAAGCATCCTACAGTTATTATGGCAGAATTAATCCGTATGCCCAAAATGAGCGACACCATGACCGAAGGGGTGATTGCTGAATGGCATAAGAAAGTGGGCGATACCGTCAAGTCGGGCGATGTGCTGGCCGAAGTCGAAACCGACAAAGCCACCATGGACCTTGAGGCCTATGATGAAGGTACCCTGCTCTATATCGGCGTTGAAAAAGGGCAGGCCGTGCCCATCGACGGGGTTATTGCCGTTATTGGTCAGCAGGGCGAAGATTTCCAGGCACTGCTGAATGGCAATACGGGCGGTAGCGCCGAGGTAAAACCCACCACTGCCCCACCCGCCGACGGTCCCGCACCTGCCGCCGCCGACACTACGCAGGTGAATACTGCCATGCGCGACGCCGAGGTGGTCTCTGCCGCCCCCGCCGCCAATGCTGGCAACGCAACGGTCATCAGGATGCCCAAAATGAGCGACACCATGACCGAGGGCACCATTGTGGCGTGGCATAAAAAGGAAGGCGATACTGTGAAATCGGGCGATGTGCTGGCCGAAGTCGAAACCGACAAGGCTACTATGGACCTGGAGGCTTACGAAGAAGGTACCCTGCTCTATGTTGGCGTGAAAGAAGGCGAAGCTGTGGCGGTAGATGCCGTTATAGCCGTAGTAGGCGAGAAAGGTGCCAACTTCAAAGTGCTGCTCGACGGTGGCGCTGGCGGAAATGGCTCGGCTGCTCCTGCACCTGCCTCAGCGTCGGCTCCAGGCGCAGCCAATGAAACTGCTGGTAATGCCACTGCCGAACAAAACCCACAGGCAGACGCGCCGGCCAACGCCGCGACGGACCTCTCCTACGCTGGTGGCAACGAAAACGGTCATGAAGCCAACGGCCGCCTGAAGGCTTCGCCTTTGGCCAAAGCCATTGCCGACCAGAAGGGCATAGACCTCAAGCAGGTCCAGGGTACCGGCCCCGAAGGCCGCATTGTGAAAGCCGACGTTGAATCGTTCAGCCCACAAACGGCTCCGCAAGCTAAGCCGGCCGCGCCAACCCAACCCCCCGCCCCGGCTCAACCTGCTCCGGCTACCCCCGCCCCGCAACCGGCACAAGCTGCTCCGGGTATTCCACCCGTACAGCCTGCCCCGGTGACTACCGGCGACTACGAAGATGTGCCGCTTACGCAGATGCGCAAGACTATTGCCCGCCGTCTGAGTGAAAGCCTGTTTACCGCGCCCCATTTTTACCTGACCATGGAAATCACCATGGACAAGGCAATGGCCCTGCGCGGACAGGTGAACGCGGTGGCTCCTGCCAAGATTTCGTTCAACGATTTTGTGATCAAAGCCGCCGCCCTGGCCCTGAAACAGCACCCCAACGTGAATGCGTCGTGGCTAGGCGACAAGATTCGGAAGTACAACTACGTAAACATCGGCGTGGCCGTAGCCGTTGATGAAGGCCTACTGGTACCCGTGGTGCGCAACGCCGACCAGAAAACGCTCTCAACCATTGCGGGCGAAGTGAAAGAGATGGCGGGTAAGGCGAAAGAGAAAAAACTGCAACCCAAAGACTGGGAAGGCAGCACGTTCTCGATCTCCAACCTTGGCATGTTTGGCATCGACCAGTTTACGGCTATCATCAACCCACCCGACGCCTGTATTCTGGCGGTAGGAGCCATTAAGCAAAGCGTGGTTTTCGAGGGCGAAACGCCCAAGCCCGTCAACATCATGAAGGTGACGCTCTCCTGCGACCACCGCGTGGTAGACGGTGCCACCGGCGCAGCTTTCCTCCAAACGTTCAAAGGCTTCCTGGAAGATCCCATGAAAATGCTGGTATAAAGGCGAGTTTGAAATATAGAAGTCAACGCTTTGGGGGCTTTGCTTAGCACAAGTTTGTGCTAAGCAAAGCCCCTGATTATTAGCGCGCTGGCTATGCATAGCGAGCACCTTTACGGGGGTGTTTGTTGTACGACCTCACCAAATGCAAAAAAACCGTACCCAGGTTGTCCAATTTGGGTCGGCTCAGTCATTGGTAGAGTGAAACCAACACGGACTGATTATGACAACGAATCAACGTACAGCGAAAGAACGCAAACACATTGGCTACTGGGTCGTAACTGGCCTGCTGCTTTTCGGAATGGTAGCGGGCGGTATTGCCCAAATCAGCCATGTCAAAGTCAACGTCGACGGCATGATTCGCCTGGGGTATCCGCTCTATACGATGCGGGTACTGGGCATCTGGAAGCTCGCTGGTGCGGTGGTCCTTGTCTTGCCCGGCTATGCCCTGTTGAAAGAGTGGGCGTATGCAGGCTTCTTCTTCCTGCTAACCGGAGCGGTCATGTCGCATATTGCGGCTGGTGATACTTTTTTTCAGTGGGTAGCACCCCTCATCTTTTCTATTCTGACGGTATTATCGTGGTACTTACGGCCTGCCAATCGTAGATTACCCAGCACGTCGGTAGTAGCTACAGAACCCCAATCTATCTAATTGATTATGAGCGAATTCATGTTGTTATTTCGCCAGCCTAGCTTCGATACGGGCCAGATGTCGCCCGCCGAATTTGCTGCTATCGCCAGTCGCTGGCAGGCGTGGGTGGGTGGCATAGAAGCCGGGGGCAACCTGGTTAGCCGGGGTACCCGGCTGGCTACAGAAGGCAAAGTAGTACGGGCCGATGGCCTTATTACCGACGGCCCGTTTGTAGAGGTAAAAGAACGATTGGGCAGCTTCGTGCTGGTTAGGGCCGATAGCCTAGACGAGGCCACGGCGTTGGCGCACGGCTGTCCGGCCATATCAGCAGGGGGTAGCGTTGAGGTTAGACCCCTGCTGGTGTAATCTATGGGGAGCAATCGACACAGATGGAAAACGCGCAGGAATCGCTCAGGCAGGTATTTCAGCAGGAATTTACCCGGATGGTGGCCGTTATCAGCAGACGATTTGGCCTCCAGCATATCGAGCTTGCCGAAGATATTGTAGGGGAAACGTTTCTGCTGGCCGCTGAAACCTGGGGTGTGCGGGGACTGCCTGCCAACCCCACTGCCTGGCTCTATACTGTGGCTAAACAAAAAGCCATTTACCAGTTCAGGCGGCGCAAACTGCTCGATGATAAGGTCATACCCGGACTGATGGCCCAACACACCCAGGATGACGAATGGGATACCCTGAGCTTCTCGGCCCATAGCATTCGGGATAGCCAGCTACAAATGCTGTTTGCCATCTGCAATCCGCTCATTGCTGACGAAGCTCAGATCGGGCTGGCCCTGCGTATTCTCTGTGGTTTTGGTATCTACGAAATAGCGGAGGCTTTTTTGACAAACAAAGAAACGATCAACAAACGACTCTTTCGGGCAAAGGAAAAACTGCGGGCGGCAGGCGTAACAATGGACTTACCCGCCGATAGTGAACTGGTTCGTCGACTGGACACGGTGCTGCGGGTAATCTACCTGCTGTTTAACGAGGGCTACTATTCCAGTACCCAGAATCAATCGTTGCAGAAAGATGTGTGTCTGGAAGCCATGAGGTTGGGTGTTATGCTCACCGACTATGAGCAGATCAACAGCCCTAAAACCAACGCACTCCTGGCCCTCATGTGCTTTCACGCCTCCCGATTTGAGGCCCGGCATGGAGGTGCCAAAAGTCTACCCCTGCTATATGAACAGCAAAATGATACTCTATGGGACACTGCGCTGATCCGGCAGGGGTTTGCCTATCTGGATCGGGCCATGCAGGGCAACGACCTGAGCACCTATCACCTGGAGGCCCGCATTGCGTCGTGGCATTGCATTAGAGACGATACGCCCGAAAAATGGACGGCCATTCTAAGCCTGTACAACCAGCTTGTGTTGCTCAACAAGTCGCCCAGCGCGGCGCTCAATCAGGTCTACGCGCTCTACAAAGTAGCCGGACAGGCAGCGGCGCTGGCAGCAGCCAAACAGCTTCGGCTGGACAATAGCCATCTTTATTTCACCCTGCTGGGCGAACTGTATCGGGAAACAGACCCGGCGCAGGCCACGGCCAGTTTCCAGCGAGCCTATTCCCTGGCAAAAACGCAGACAGACCGGCAGACCATTCAGCAAAAACTAGATGGAATGGCCTAAACAGGAACACAGCCAACTGCCAACTTTAAGTTATTAGGCATTGAATTAGGGAACAACTAAAAAGCCGCGTTCAGCTTCTGCTGACGCGGCTTTTTAGGTTTAGCAGGGCATCACTTGCCCACTGCCCTGTCTAGAAGAACACACCTACCGACAGCAGAGCGCTGCCGACTTTGTTGTTCAACACGGCGGCGGCGTAGTTCTGTGAATTGTTGAGCGTATAGGGGGCGTAGGCTGTTTTAAAGGCGTAGGCCGAATAAGCCAGATCCAGGAAGAACCGCTCGTTGCGTACCCCTACCCCACCCGACAGCAGCAGCGAGTTGCGGTCGCCGTTACGGGCCAACTGGTCGTAGGTGTCTTTGTAAGCAGTAGGCAGATAGGCCGCCCCCGCCCGGAAGCGGAATACGCTGGCGCGTACCTCGGCACCCACCCGGAAGTTGACCACATTCTGGTAGAAGGCCTGCACATTCTTCTTGTTATCTTCCCGAAACGCCTGATTGTCAGCCGCTGCCTGGTAATCGGACGTACCCACGCGCATACCTGTGTAGCCCACGTATTCGGCAGTGGCGGTGATGAACCCGCGCTTCTTGAAAAAGAACGTAGCCCCGCCCGATGCCCGCAGTGGCGTGGTAATGTTGTAGTTAAAATCGTTAGAAGGCAACGCAATGCTCAGTGGATCAGGCACTTTGCGTAGTTGATTTCCGTTCGCATCAAGAATTGGTTTGCCATTAGCGTCAAACTGGCGAATCCCGATTATATCGGCGCTGAGGGTGCGGTCATACGTTTCTGCCAGGCCGCTGAACGTAGGCGAGGAAACGGTAAGACCCAATTGCAGCAGTTCAGTAGGCCGGAAAATGGTGCCCAACGTCAGGTTGATGCCCGTGCCGCGCACACTCAGCGTACTGCGGTCGGTCAGGCCACGAATCTGATCACCACCTACGAATACTTCCGAATACTGGTTGGTAAAATCAAAGCGGGTGCTGCTTAGGGCCAATGCGCCACCTACGTACCATTTGTCATCGAAGTTAGCTCCATAGCCTAGCGTCCACTGCGACTGCGATCCGCTCGACGAATAACTCTGCGTCTGGTTGACCACCTTATCGCCCTCGGCACCTCTGTAGGTGGTGGCGTTATCGCTGGTTGGATCAATCAGGTACAGCTGATAGGCCGCCGCCAGATAGGCCGTACCCGGAATACCGTTGATGTCAGTTACCTGATTAGTGTTTCTGTTAAATACCCTGTCGACCACACCAGAGGCAATATTAAAGCTGTTCAAATCAGCGGCCCAGGCGTCGGTAATGGAGCTTCGGTTATTGAGGCCCGTAAAAGCAAACTCGTTGCCCAGGCTCACCTGCCGCGAATAGGTAATGCCAAACGTACCTCGCCGCATACTGCCCTGCCGCGAAGGTTCACCTGCAAAAATGAGGGCCGCCTGCCCCACAAACGGCACGGCCTTGTTCGAATTGGTATTCTGCCCGGCATAATTCACGCCCACGTTCTGCAACCGAACGCCCGGACTGATGCTCAACTCTGACCGGTTGTAGAAACCCAACCCGGCCGGGTTGGTAAATGCCGAAGAGGCATCGCCGCCGATGGCCACGTGGCCACCACCAAGGCCCTGAAAGCGAGCCGTACCCGTAATGGGCTGATCGGAATAACGAAACACGTCGCCCGAATAATCCTGCCCAAACGCGCTAACCGCACCCCCAAAGAGGGCTGCGACCGAAAGCAAATATCTGTTCATAACTAATCTGGATGTAGGTAGATGAAACGCCCTTTTCAGTAGGACAATAGTACGTCCCGAACGTTTAATGCCACGCTATGTACTAAACGAAAAAACCCACTGTCTTTCTCAAAACAGCGGGTTTTTCATACGTATTAATGCATATTTAACAGCACGACTTACCGTGGACCGCGGCCACCACCACCGCCGCCGCCACCACTGCTGTAGCCACCACCACCACCACCCGATGGCGCGCTGGGCGCACTATAGCTGGGTGCACTGGGGGCGCTATAGCTGGGGGCACTGTAGCTGCCACGGCTTGGTGCAGAATAGCTCGGTTGCGAGTAGCTCTGCTGAGGCTGTGAATAGCTGCGTGAAGGGGCCGAATAGCTAGGCGGCGAATACGACCGGTTTTGTGTACCGCTGGCATCCTGCGAAGGCGTATAGTTACCCCGGCTGCTACCCCGGCTTGGTGCTGAATAGTACGTATCAGCCGACCCACGTGATGAGCTACCGTACGACGGCGCAGCCGGTGCGGCATTGCCCGACGTGCGGCCACCGGCAGCACCGCTGTTGTCGTAGTAGTACGTACCCCGTGTGTTGGCCCGTGAGCCGTTGTACCCACCGTCGGTAGGGCGGCTGTAGTAGGCATCACCACGCGATGGTGCAGGCGTATTGTTGGTGTAGCCACTGTTGCCCGTATAGGCACCGGCGCTACGACGGCCACCACCATCGGCGGCGCGGGGGGTATTGTTGAAATCACCGTTATACCGGCCCGACGCCGAGCTATAGCGGGCACCCACTGTGCGGTTGTTGCGGTACGGATCGGCACCGGTTACGTAATAGTTGTTCACCACCGTTGGCCGGTAGCCATAATAGCTGCCAAAACCACCAAAGCCGCCGAACCCACCACCAAAGCCAAATGGGCTGTATCCATAGCTGTAGAACGGATCATAGCCGTAGCCACCGAAACCACCAAAGGCGTAGGGGTTATAACTAAAGCGGTTGTAGCCACCAAAGCCAAACGGGCTATAACCAAACCCAAACGGGCTGTAGCCGTAGCCAAACGAGCCGAGACCAATACCCAGGCTCAGGCCGCTGTAGAAGCCACCGCTGTTCAGACCCCAGCGGTTCCAGCTGTTGGCACCGTAGAGACCCTGGTTGTAGCCATTGTTATACCCACTGTTATAAGCACTGTTGACGTCACCCCAACCCGGATCGGGCGAGATGCCACGCTGTACGTTGCGGGCCGTGAGTTCTGAATAATACTCCTGCTGATTGGTGCCAGCCAGCCCCGCCTGCTCTTCGTTGTAGTCGGGGTTGATATTACTCAATCGCTGCTGCCTGCGGTCGAGGCGGGCCGAGCGCTGATCCTGCCGCGACGTCTGCCGTTCGTTGCCAGATGCCACCACGGCATCGCCCGAATTGCCGTACAGGTCGTCGACCTCACCGGCATTCTGGGCAGTTTGGCGGCTGGAGCTACACGCCCCAACACCCAGCAAAGCGGCCATTGCCAGGTAGCGCCACGTATTGTTGGTTTTCATAAAGAAAGCGGTTTGGTAATCAGTGAGGGTTCAAGTAAAATCGGAACGCGCAACGATTCGCTCATATAACAAGCAGAGCGACTGATTGATTACAAAAATAGAGTTAAAACCTATCTTTGCAACCCCTCAGTCTGTTAGACTGACAGGTCTAATCAAGGTTTAATCTTAAATAAAAATAGTCGTAAGTGGAGGAGTCGTAAGTCGGCTGGCGCAGGTGGCTTACGACTCCTCCACTTACGACTTTAGTTTCATGGCTAAAGCAATTCCAGCCCGGTCCGAAGATTATTCGGAATGGTATAATGAGTTAGTGCGCAAAGCCGATCTGGCCGAAAACTCGGCGGTTCGGGGCTGCATGGTGATCAAGCCCTACGGCTTTTCGATTTGGGAAAAAATGCAACGGGCCTTAGACGATATGTTTAAGGAAACGGGCCACCAGAACGCCTATTTCCCCCTCTTCATTCCCAAATCATACCTCAGCAAAGAGGCCTCGCACGTGGCGGGTTTTGCCAAAGAGTGCGCCGTGGTGACCCATTACCGCCTGAAAAACGCCGAAGATGGTTCGGGCATCATTGTCGACCCGGAAGCCAAGCTGGAAGAAGAGTTGATTGTGCGGCCCACCTCGGAGACCGTGATCTGGAGCACCTACAAAAACTGGATTCAAAGCTACCGCGACCTGCCGCTGCTCATTAACCAGTGGGCCAACGTGGTGCGGTGGGAAATGCGGACGCGCCTGTTTCTGCGCACGGCAGAGTTCCTCTGGCAGGAGGGCCACACCGCCCACGCCACCGCCGAGGAAGCCCAGGCCGAAACCCGGCAGATGCTGGAAGTCTACGCCACCTTTGCCGAAGAGTGGATGGCCATGCCCGTGATTCGCGGCACCAAAACCGCCAACGAACGCTTTGCCGGGGCCGACGATACGCTGTGCATTGAGGCTATGATGCAGGACGGAAAAGCCCTTCAGGCCGGAACGTCGCACTTTTTAGGGCAAAACTTCGCCAAAGCGTTTGAGGTGCAGTTTCTCTCGAAACAAAACAAACTCGAATACGTCTGGGGTACGTCGTGGGGCTTGTCTACCCGTATGATGGGTGCCCTGGTGATGGCCCACTCCGACGACGACGGGCTAATCATCCCGCCCAAACTCGCACCCATCCAAGTGGTCATTGTGCCCATCTACCGCTCCGACGAGCAACTGGATGCCGTGTCGGAGAAAGTGAAGCCGCTGATGGCCGAACTGCGCAAAGCGGGTGTTTCGGTGAAGTACGATAACTCGGACTCGTACAAGCCGGGCTACAAATTCGCCGAATATGAACTTCGGGGTGTACCCGTCCGGCTGGCCATAGGCGCACGTGACCTGGAAAACGGCACTGTCGAAATGGCCCGCCGCGACCTGAAAACGAAAGAGACCGTGCCCTTCGACGGCCTCACCGAGCGCATTGTGGCCCTTCTGGACGATATCCAAAAAACGATCTACCAAAAAGCTCTTGCCTTCCGCGAAGCCAACACCTTCGTGATCGACACGTTTGACGAGTTCAAAGAGCAGATCGAGAAAGGCGGCTTTATTATGGCCCACTGGGACGGCACCTCCGAAACCGAAGAGGCGATCAAAGAGCAAACCAAAGCCACCATCCGCTGTATCCCTTTCGAAGGGGCCAATGACCCCGGCCCCTGCGTCTACTCTGGCAAACCCTCTGCCCAACGGGTAGTGTTTGCGCGGGCCTACTAGCTGATTAAAAAAGCACTAAATGAGGAATGGGCATTGATCTTGGTAATACCGGGATCAACGCCCATGCCTCATTTAGTGCTTTTTTATTAACGGGTCGCCAGGTCCATATTGACCAGCCCCCAGCCAAAGCTAGGGTGGCGATTGTCGGGGTGGGTGGCAGCGCGGCGGAGGCGGTCCAGAATCTGGGCGGCATCTTCATTCGGGAAGCGCGACCAAACCGCTGTCGCCATAGCCGACATGGTAGCTGTGGCTGCCGATGAGCCACCAAAGGTGACGGGTTCGATGAAGTTCCGCCGGGGAAGTGTCAGTACCCGCTCGGCGGTGCCGATGTTGTCTTTTTGCATGACCACCGCAAAATCAACGCTGGGGCTGTAGAAGCATTCGTGGCAATTGGTGAGGAAATTAAGCGAGTAGTTCGACACGTTATTGACAAGCAGACCGTTGTTCCTGACCTGTGCCCGAATACCCGTAACGGCCTGTACCACACCGTCCATATTAGCCGGGAAGATGGTCATGGGCAGGCCACCCGCCCCGAGCGTCCCGGCGGCACAGAAAATGAGCTTGCCGCGCTGATGTGCCAGCCGAACGGCATCGCCGATGTGGGCGTAGGCAAACGTAAACGGCGTACCCAACCCGTTGACTGTATAGGGCAGGTTCACCACCGTACCCATCGACATACTGATGACACGGACATTGGGGTGATTGGCAAGCCGGGTGAACGCATTGGCGGCACCCCGGCATTCGCGGGCCGACGTAAAGACAACATCAGCCGAGGCCCGTACCGACACCAGACTGGCCTGATAAGCTACCCCCACCGACGACACGCCCATGTGTGGGGCTACGCCAATACCGGCCGAACACGTACCATGCCCGCAGGGGTCGTGGTGGGTTTCGGGGGCCTGCCCCCGCTTGTTGGGTAGTGTCCAGGTACGTTCGAGCATACGAGAGCCGGAAGCCCCCTGCCAGAAATTCCAGTTCAGCCGTCCCTGCTGATCCGATACTCCCGTGTCGATATAGCCGATGTACTGGCCCTGCCCCGTTGCGCCCCGCGCCCAGGCGGAAGGCATCTGGTGGACAAGCAGATTCCACGAAATTTTGGAGTTTTGAGGAGCCAGGAATGTATAGTCTGTACCGGGCGTGAGGTAGGGTAACGATTGCTCGTGGTCGCCGCAACCGAAGCCGCTGCTGGCTGAGCGGCCATTTTTGCTGGGATTGCCTTTGGGCAAAACAGCCCCCTTATGCTGGTATTCCGTCGGGATAATGTACCGGATAAAGCCCGTGGCGCGTAGCTTGTGTAACGTAGCCAGTTGCGTGATGGTCAGTTCGAAATTAGGCAAGCCCTCTTCAGGGTACACCACCAGGTCTTCAGGGCGGGTGAGTTCCTTGTTATATTCCTTCTCGCTGTTGAACACAACGTCCAGTAGTTTCTGCCGAATATCCTGCCACGCTTTGTCTTTGAGGTTGATTTTGGTCAAATCCTTAAAATCATAACCCGGAATGGTGTACCCGACCGTCAGTACCGGATCGGTATGCTGGGTTGTGCTCCAGATAAGCCGGTCCATATCCAGCGTTTCGTCCTGACAACCTCGGCAAGGATTGCGCCTGGAAAACTGATTCGGGTATTCATTAGCCCAGTCGAACTCACTTGTTTTTCCTTTCTGACTGGCTACAGTGTATTCGATATGATAGTCGATCTCTTCTTGGGTCATCGCCTTGTCGCCCTTGCGAGCCTGGGCGGCGGGGCTTGCCCTGGTAGGCTCGGGCAGGTCGGGGGTGCAGGCATCGAAGAGGAAGCTGGTAGCCAGCACGGCAAGAAACGTAATTGGTTTACGCATGGGGGGATGTTGTCGTTAATAGTTCAGTAAACCAACTACGCAGTACCTTATCCAGGCCGCGCCGTTTTACGAAACCCACTTTTGGGTTGAGACTCCGACCGCTTCACGAACAAACGGGGCTTTTTCGCGCTTGTCTGGATGATGCAACCAACACCAACCTCCCCCATCACGCCCGCACTCGTGGCTGAGGCGATGACTTACGCGCAGTATATGACTCACGCCTATGGGCGATTTGAGCAGCACCTGACTACCGCCGACGATCCGCATTACAACACCGAACAGATACTGGGATTTACCCGGCTGAATTTCTCGCGCATAGCCCGGTTGGAGAAAACAACCGTGCTGACCGACGAGGTGACTGCCGCGCTGGCGCAGGTACGTGAGCCGTGGATTTGGCTGGTGCTGGTGGAATCGTGGTGCGGCGACGTGGCCCAAATTCTGCCTGTGATGAAACATATGGCTGACTGGTCGGGCAAGATTGAGCTGCGGCTGTTGCTTCGGGATAAAAACCTGCCCGTAATCGATGCCTACCGCACCAACGGGGGCCGGTCCATTCCTAAGCTGGTCTGTCTGCGCCAAACCGACCTGACCGAACTGGGTACGTGGGGACCGCGCCCGGCTGCCCTGCAAGCCGAGATGGACGGTTGGAAAACCGAGAACACACCTTTCGACCAGGTTATTGAACGAGCCCACGGCTGGTATGCCAAAGACCGCACCGCCCATACGCAGGCTGAGCTGGCAGAAC
The DNA here is from genome assembly GCF_017353255.1 of Fibrella aquatilis. GTDB lineage: Bacteria > Bacteroidota > Bacteroidia > Cytophagales > Spirosomataceae > Fibrella > Fibrella aquatilis. Next base: position 185,605 of record NZ_JAFMYU010000013.1, read on the forward strand.
GTATTCTTACCTGGAGCCAGACTGCTTAAGGTCGGGGTGGGCGGGTGATGGCTGCATCAGATAAAAACCGGGCCTTATCTTTAGTGCATGAACCGCCTCCTCACCCTAGCCTTCTTTTTACTGACCACTCCCCTGCTGGCTCAATTTCGGTATTTGCCCGAAAAGCCTCTGCCGGGCGATGTCGTCTCGTTTACCTACACGCCCAGAAACACGCCGCTGGCTTCAGAAACGGCCATTTCGGGCATCTGGGTACGCTATGCCGCCCCTTCGCAGATGGTGGCAAGCCTGCCTACCACGGCCACGGCGGTGCAGGAGGGCAACGCTTTTGTGGGCGAGATGAAACTGCCCAAACCACCACTGTCTGGTTTATTATTCACGTTTCAGAGCAAAACCAACTCCGCCCTAATTGACGCCAACAACGGCCATTTCTACCCCCTGCTGGTCTATACCGACGGTGGCAAACCGCAGCCCCACGCCACGGGCGGGCAGGCGTCGGTGCTGGTACGGACGGCCTATGCGGCCAAGCTAAAAGTTAAGTCAGACTGGGCGTGGGCGGTGCAACAGTACGAACGTGAACTGGCGCAGAACCCGCAGCTGCGGCCGCAGTACTGGAGCGACCTCATTGCCACGCAACTCCGGCTGCAAAAACCCGGTGCCAAAGCCACCGCCCTAAACCAGATTCCCGCCTACCTGGATAGCCACACACCCACACCCGACGAGCTGACCACCGCCGCCAACCTCTATGACCAACTAGCCGAACCCGCCCGCGCCACCGCCGCCCGCGAACGTATCCGCACGGTTGACCCCACCGGCGACGCCGCCCAGAAAGCCCGCGCAGAAGTAGTTCGGAAAGAGGCTGACCTGGCCAAAAAGCTGTCGGGCTTTGCGTCGTTTACGCAGGCGTTTCCGGCTTCTACTTACCGCGGTATGCTGGTTAGCTCGGTGGCGGAAGCGTACTTTAAACCAGGGCAGTTCCGAGACCTGGTGTCGTTTCTGGCTCAGCAACCCCTACCCGCCACCGACCCCATGCTGCTCCACAGTTTCGCCGGGCAAATGACCGACGAAGGGCGTGGCATACCCCAGGCCGAGTGGCTCGCCCAACGCGCCCTGACGGTATTGCAACAACGGCCACTGCCCAAGAAGGCCTCGCCCGAACAAACGGCGCAGCGCACTTCCGACATCCAAAATTTCCGCGCCACGCTGGCCTATGCGTTTGATCAGCAGGACCGGTTCGGCGCGGCGTTGGCTACCTACAAACAGGCCGTGGCCGAGCCGGACGCCAGCGACCCGCGCACGAGCGAACGCCTGTGGCTCTGTGCCCTCCGCGCCAACCGCGCCGACTCGGTGTTGCCCTACATCGAGAAGGTGGTGCGGGTAGGCCGACTCACGCCCCGGCTGCGGTCGGCGTTGCGGGCTTATCAGGCAAAAAAACTAGGTTCTGAAGCCAAAGGTGAGACCTACGTGCGCGATCTGTTGGCTCCCTACCGCGCCGAGCGGCAAGCCGAACTGGCCGAATCATTTGTGAACCAACCGGCGCCGGGCTTCACGCTCAGCACTTTATCGGGTAATACGGTGTCGCTGGCTTCGTTACGGGGCAAGGTGGTCATGCTCGATTTCTGGGCTACCTGGTGCGGTCCCTGCGTAGCTTCATTTCCAGCAGTACAGCAGGCAGCGGCCTATTTCAAAAACGACCCCAATGTGGTCTTTCTCTTCGTGAATACCCGCGAGGGCGGCCCCCTAAGCCGGGTTCAGTCGTTCATGGCCCGTCAAACCAGCACTTTCACCGTACCGCTCGACCGCGATCAGCGCGTAGCCGACTCGTACGGCGTGTTGGGCATCCCCACCAAAGTCATCATCGACCCCAAAGGCCGCGTCCGCTACCGCAGTCTTGGCTTCTCTGGCAACACCGATGCCACGGCTGAGGAACTGACGCTGGTGATTGAGGCGCTAAAGAATCTACAATGAATATTGGACAA
>NZ_JAFMYU010000014.1 GCF_017353255.1 Fibrella aquatilis
ATTGTGTAGCTAATAAATCAACTACTGTGTTTTAGCACGAACTGTGCTTACTTTTTCTGCCAATACGCCAAAGAACTGTCCCCGTTTCGAAAACACTTGAACCGTTGTTCGCCTGTTTCTCTCGATTTGGGACTGCAAAGGTAAGGCGACTTTTAGGCCAGCGCAAGCCCCAGACCGAAAAAAGTTTAAAAATCTTTCTCCATAAACGGGTAACTCACTGATCTTGGCGACGATAAAGTTTCTTTGATTGTGCGCATCGATACCCATCGTAACAAATTCAACGAAGAACCTGCCTTATCGTTGGTACCAGAGGCCCTTGCTCCACCGAACGGCTGCTGCCCAACCACCGCTCCCGTTGGTTTGTCATTGATGTAGAAATTACCTGCGCTATTTACCAGCCGTTTGGTCAGCCTGTCAATTACCCCTCGGTCTTTTGCTAAAATAGCTCCCGTTAGCGCATAGGGAGATGTCTGATCTAGTGTAGTCAGAGTTTCGTCCAGCAGATCATCTTCGTACACATAAACTGATAGCACAGGTCCAAACAGCTCGTCGCACATAGTTCGATAAGCTGGGTCGCTAACCTGAATAACCGTTGGTTCTATGAAGTAGCCAATCTCTTTGCTGTAATTACCCCCGGCAATAATAGCCTCACCATCGGCCTTTGCCTGGTCTATGTAGGCAGTGATCTTGTTAAAAGCCCGTTTATCTATAACAGCATTGAACAGGCAGTCGAACTGCTCGACGCTACCCATCTTTTGCTGTTTCAGAGTCTCCTGCACCCTCACTTTCACCTGTTCCCAAAGGCTGGCTGGAACATAGGCTCGTGAAGCAGCCGAGCATTTTTGCCCCTGGTATTCAAATGCCCCACGTACTAAAGCCACTACTACTTCTTCGACGTTGGCAGTGTTGTGAACAAAAACGAAGTCCTTTCCGCCAGTCTCACCTACTATACGGGGGTACGATTTGTATGTCGCAATGTTCTGGCCAATGGTTTTCCAGATCGTTTGGAACACGCTGGTGCTGCCAGTGAAGTGAATACCGGCGAAATCTGGATGATTAAAGATCACCTCACCTGCTTCTGGTCCATCCACATAGATTAGGTTGATAACACCGTCGGGAAGGCCGCTTTCCTGCAAGACTTCTACAATTACCTGAGCCGAATAGGCCTGTGTATAGGCTGGTTTCCAGACAACGGTATTTCCCATTAGGGCTGCCGATGTAGGCAGGTTGCCGGCGATAGCCGTGAAGTTGAATGGCGTGAGTGCAAATACAAATCCTTCCAGCGGTCGGTACTCAACCCGATTCCAAACCCCTGTGGGTGAGTAGGGCTGCTGCTTGTAAATTTCTGTAGCATAATGGACGTTAAAACGCAAAAAGTCAATGAGTTCACAGGCAGAATCTATTTCTGCCTGATAGGCGTTTTTTGACTGTCCTAACATAGTCGCAGCATTAATTCTGGCCCGGTAAGGTCCTGCCAGCAGTTCGGCGGCTTTCAAAAAAATGCTGGCACGGTGCTCCCATGACATGGCTCCCCATGCTTCTCTGGCCCTTAGTGCAGCGTCGATAGCCTGCTGTACGTGGCTTTTATCTCCTTCGTTTATGTAGCCCAGCACATGTGCATGTTCATGTGGGGGGGTCACTTTTAGCTTTCTTTCCGTAAAAACTGGTTGCCCGTTGATCCACATGGGCAGTTGCCGAGTCTCGGCTTTAGCTTCCTTAAGCGCGTTTCTCAACGCCGTTCTTTCCACCGAACCAACGCGGTATTCTTTTACTGGTTCATTTGCCGGTTGGGGCACATGCAACAATCCATTGTTCATTGTGAAGTTTTTCTTTCAAAGTTAGCGGTTTGCCCCGTGAAGTGCAGTGTAGCAGGTTTCTGTGGGTATCGGCACGGCTTTTGCCCCCCTGTTCCAGCGGGTTTCCGTAACTTGCAGCCTGGTTTTTCGCTCTTTTTCTCATGAAATTTTACAGTACAAACTCACCAAATAGGCTTGTATCGCCACAGGAAGCCTTATTTCACAGCCTTCCTGCCGACGGTGGTCTGTACATGCCCGAATCTATTCCGGCATTGCCAGCTTCTTTTCTGAACAGCCTGTCGGGCCGGTCACTGCCAGAGATTGCTTCTGTCTTAACTTCTCTTTGGCTGGGTGATGAACTGTCTTCTTCAGAGGTCGATACGCTGGTTTCGCGGGCGTTTCCTTTCGACACGCCCTTGGTTGAATTGGAGGCAGGCAGGCTATATGCGCTTGAGCTTTTTCATGGGCCTTCGCTGGCATTCAAAGACGTTGGTGCCCGGTTTATGGCTGGCCTGATGTCGCACTATGCTGACCGGTTTTCGCGCGAAGTGCATATTTTGGTAGCTACTTCTGGTGATACGGGTGGGGCAGTGGCCATGGGGTTTCATAATGTGCCAGGTGTCAGAGTCTCTATCCTGTATCCAAAAGGACGGGTTAGTCTGTTGCAGGAAAAGCAACTGACTACTTTGGGCGGCAATGTTCAGGCTTACGAAGTTGACGGCTCGTTCGACGACTGTCAGGCAATGGTGAAGCGGGCTTTCTTGGACGCGGAATTGTCACAGACCTTTTCGCTGTCATCGGCCAACTCGATCAATATTTTTCGGCTTATCCCGCAAAGTTTCTACTATTTCCGGGCACTAGCTCAATTGGATAAAGGCCACGCGCCGGTTGCTTTTTCTGTACCCAGCGGCAATTTTGGAAACCTTAGTGCGGGTGTCTTGGCCTGGCGAATGGGCATGCCAGTTCAGGCTTTTGTAGCTTCGACTAACCTAAACAAGGTGGTGCCCGACTATTTGCAGTCAGGCAGCTATGCTCCCATAACTTCGCTGGCTACGTTATCCAATGCTATGGATGTAGGCAACCCGAGCAATTTTGTCAGGCTCAAACACCTCTTCCATGATGATTTTAAAGCGCTGTCGGAACTTGTAAAAGGGTATTATTTTACTGACGATCAGACCGTTAGCGAGATGACTTCGTTACATGATCATTACAATTATATAGCTTGTCCCCATACGGCAGTCGGCCTATTGGGCTTGCAGAGTTATCAACAAAACTATGTGGATAACTGCGGAATAGCGTTGGTAACTGCCCATCCGGCGAAATTCAACCCCGCTGTCGATACCATTTTTGGACACGCTATTGACGTGCCGGAGCGACTAGCGGTGTTAAGTGCCAGACAAAAGCACGCCGTAGCTATACCAGCCTCCTTTGAAGATTTCAAAGAAGCACTGCTGCAAGTTGCGTAGCACGTTTCGCCTACTTATTAACACAAAAGTCCCGATACACTAACATATCGGGGCTTTTTGCATAAAATCGTCCTAGCTAATTCAATTCACAACATCGCCTCGTAGCTGGCGAATGCGCTTGCGTGAATCAGCGGCGAAGATGCTGCCCGGATAAGTCGTTAACAGTTGTTCGTACAGCTTGATAGCAGCAGCACTATCCTTCTTACGCTCGTCAACTAATTTAGCTTCTTCATACAGCGCGTCATCGGCCAGGATGTCCATTGGGTATTTGGCCACAATCGTTTTCAGGTTCGTCAGCGCCTCATCAACCTTGTTTTGCTTTAACTGGATTTTGGTCTGTAACCAACGCAACTCATCAGCCAGCGTGTGTTGCTCATACTTTTTTAGCATCACGTCTACCTGCGCAGAGGCTTCGTCCAGCTTATTTTGGAACAGCAGCAGGTCTATAGCTGCATAGTCACGCATGGCGTTTTCGGTACTATCGAGGCCGGTGTTGTCCAGAATGAGCATACTGAGCTGTTCAGCATCATTGGCTATTTCGCGGGTGGTAGCCATTTTAAGTACGTCGAGTACTGACTTGGCCACGGTAAAATCGCCTTTGTAGTAATGCAGTTTGGCGTTTCTCAGTTTGGCCTCGTAACCTAGCAGATCATCTTTTTCTGACTTCTCCACCTGCGAATACAAGAGAGTCGATTCCCACGGCTCGTTCTTGAGCAAATACACGTCGCCTTTGTCCAGCTTGCACTTATCCACAAATTGCTGGTCACTTTTCCCCATCGTTATCGCCTGATCGAGCATTACGATGGCCGAGTCTTTTTCGTCTAGGTAATTGGCATACAGGTTAGCCGAACTGCGGAGGGCGTCCAACGTCTTCGGGGTGACACCCACTTCGCTCAGGACACGCTGATAAGCCTTTATCAACTGCCGGATCTCCGTCTTTTCAATTGGGTACGTGTTTTTGACTTGTTCCTCACGGGCGTTTACCAGCATCCGGCGGGCATAGGGATAGAAGGCACCTTGCGGGTGGTTGGCAATAATGTATTCGTAGGCGTCCACTGCGGTCTTGTATTCTTTATTAGTCATAGCCAAGCCGGCTAGTTCAAACACCTTTGCACCCGCTAGTTTCATGCGTTTGTCCATGGCCTTTTCCTGAAGCAGTGCCCGGCTGAACTTTTGCTTCTGGAGGTAATACCAAGTGAGCATATCGTTTGTGGCTAATGACTCAGGGGCTTTTTGTACCTCAGCGTATAACACCTTTTCCAACAGCGGTTCGTCTTTGGTGTTGATAACTGTCTGGAAAGCCGCCTGCACTCGTTCGCGTTGATCGTTTCGTTCGGCTAGGGGCAGCAGCGTTTCTATCCAGGCTGTCAGGTTGTTTTTGGCGCGGTACAGCGTGGCCAATTCCTCGGCCATAACCATCCGGTCATTTGTTAGGGCCTGCGCTCGCTGTAGAGCCTGAATGGCCTGGTCTGTTGCACTGACATCAATCAGCAATTCGCCTAGGCGTGCTATTCTTATGGGATCGTTCTTACTGTACTCATATGCCTGCTCAAACAGCTTGTTGCTGGCGGTGGTGTCATTGCTATTATCCCGCACCCGACTTGCCAATAACACCAACGCCTGTGGCCGCACGGGGCCGTTCACCTTGGCCCATTTTTTCAGTTGCTTATCTGCCTCGTCAGTATGTTTGCTTTTTATCAGACTAGTGATGTACCGATTCATCAACGGCCAGGCAATGCTGGTTTCTTCGTCAGCCTTTTTCAACCGCTTGCCATACTCCGCAGCGGCTTTCTCAAACTCACCCTTCTGAAAATATTCGTCGGCCAACGCTTCCTCCGATTGGGCCTGCACCCATCCGCTCATCAGCAGCAAACCAGTCATAAGTAATCCACAAGCCCTATTTTTCATTTTATAAGAAGGTTTCTTAAACTAAACTATTAGAGTTATTAGCCCTGTGCATATGTGAACAACTACCTTATCCACTTCGTCCTGAAAACACTGTGAACAACTTTTCAGACTTATCCACCGTCTTATCAGCGTTATCACCACCTTGATGACTCCTGCACAGCTATTTAGCTAGCTTTTCCACATTGTCCACATTGCAGTGATGTGTATTTGTCGAAAACTTATGTCAACAATTTCGCTCGATGATAAGCCGATCTAAGATTGTCTACAACAGGCTGCTTTTGCACATGCCACTGTGTTGATAACGTTTAAATGTGCAGAACGCTATGGCCATCCACAATTTTGGTGCAACAACTGACTCGCTATCCACACGTTATAAACAGTTATCCACCGTGTTTTACACAGAAAACCAGCGAAAAATATAGTTTAAATTGACCTTTTTTAAGACGCATCCCAATGTGGCCATGAAGGTATTACCCATGCTATGCATTCATATAGATACCAATGGAAGAGGGCTGCACAAATCATACCTGATCTGTACAGCCCTCTATCTTTGCTTTTCTTACGAGCTAACTAATAGCTGATGTTAATATCGTCTAGCTCGAAGTTCTGTTTGACGATGAGGACATCGCGCAGGTAGACGATAGGTTCGGCCGGGACGCGGAACTCATAGCGGCCAGTGTCCCATTTGTTGTTGTTGTTTGTATCTATGATAAGCCTCATTCGGTAGCGGCCCGGCTTGAGGTTCTGGAATGTGTAATTGGCTACGTCGCGCAATCGTCGGGTTACGGTCTTCTGCTCATCAATCAACTCCAGGATATAGTGGGGTTCCTTGGTGATCACTCGTCCGCGAACAAGTCCGAAATTTTCGGGATCGGCAATTGGGTACGTGATGGTGGCCACGCTAACGGTATCGCCCAGGACGCTGGTAAAGGCGTCTTTGTCGATTTTTATCCGGACGAATTTTCGGGCCTTTGTTTCGAACCGATTTGTCAATTCAGTTTCGCCCGCGTTGAACGTGCTTGATTTGGCCAAACTCAGGTCACCTGTAGTCAGGCTGTCTACAGAGATCTGAATACGTTTTGGGTTAACCGTTTCTACAGGTTTATTGAATCGTAGTACCCAGTCGAACGTTGGGTCAACAGCCTCATTTGGTGCTGGTATGGGTTTGTAAACAAATTCTTCCGGTTTCTCCCGCTTCGATTTTGGCCTGAAGCTAATAGTGTGTTTCAGGTTTGTAGTAGTTCCCAAAGAGTCGCGCACCACTAACTGAATTCCCACCGTGTCGGCGGTTTGTACAGTTCTAAAAAATTTGATCTGGTTTGGCGACAGCAGCATCGACGCCATACTGTCGGCTGGGTTTCGGAAGGCAACGGTATACGCCTCGATTCCTTTGCTCAAATTGATCAAATAACTATCCGATCTCGATTCACTGCGGCCTATGCGCGGCGTACTGTTGTTCTGGTTGAACAGCAAAACCTCAACGCCCGTAATATTTTGGTTAATGGTTATCCGTTTTGGGGCAAAGCCAATCGTCTCTGACTGGGCATTAAAAACGAAATTGTTGTTTTGATCGGTGAAAGCAATCACGTCATAATCTCCGCTGCGAATGTTTTCAATGCGGAACCGGCCCGACGTATCTGTTTTGCTGTAATAGATAGGTTTGAATTTTACGGCATCGAGCGTGTCGCGTGGTGCGTAGAGGCCTACCAATGTGCCAGCGGGTGTGGTGGTACCACTAACAACGTCGCTCACCTGGCCATCAATAGACAATGAGTCGAGTTGATTCCCAGTGCTGAAAACTAGTTTAATGTTGGTGGCCGGGTTGCGCTCGGTAGCATCTTTTATGGCATCCGTGAAACTGATGGTGTAGGTTGTGCTGTCTTTGAGCGGTTCGTTAAATGTTAACACTACGCTGGTTGGCTTCACTTTATAGTCGAACGTAATGCCGCTGCCTGGCGTGATGATCACCTTCTGCGGCAGGTTTTCGGCCGTTATATACTCGTTAAAGAATAGCTCGACCTGCTTCGGCTTCACATTTCGCGCCCGCATTTTTGGGCTGCTATCAATCATTTTTGGTGCTAGGGTATCTTTTTTTCCACCGGGTGGCTGGGCTACCTGCGCGCAGTTGCTGGCGAGGTACACGACGATTAGTAATAAGAAAACGCCCCACAGCGAGGGCGTTCGGGTTGATGATTGGCGATGACTCATTTTACTTTTCTAAACAAATAGGTCAGGCTTGAATAATTGCCGGTCTTGGCGGCTTCTCTGTTCGAGGCTATTCCTGCCTTCAGACTTTCTGCATACTGCGTTTGGCCATCTCTGGCTTTGGTGCTCATCATGGCTATATAGAACGCATCGAATTTCATGGGCACCTGTTTTTCCAGCGCAAAGCCTGCTGGTTCAATCAATCGTTTTAACACGTCGGGCGCAAAATGGTACAGGTGCCGGGGTACATCATAAGCCGCCCAGTGTTGCTTGAATTGTTTGGCATCAGCTGATAGCGGATTGGGGATGGCTATGACTAAACTCCCTCCTATCCGTATCGAATTGCTAAGCCGATTTATCGTTTTGGACAAATCAGCTACGTGTTCCAGTACGTGCCACAGCGTAATAACGTCGAACGGCCCGGCAGCATTGATGTCGTTAACATTCATTAAGATGGGTTTCTCTACCCTTTCTGTTGCCAGTTTTCGTGCATCTGGGTCTGGTTCGTAGCCATTTACAGTCCAGCCTTTTTGCTGGCATGTTTCCAGAAATGCACCTGTACCACATCCGTAGTCCAGCAGTTTGCCAACCTTCCCCATTGCGTTCCGAATTAGTTTTTCTTTCTGTTGCAGTGTATATGAGCGCACGGTTCGATAGGCAACGTCCATTAGTCCAGTGCGCGTGTCGTCGTGCGAGATGTAAGCATCAGACTGGTAGTATTGGCCAATGCTATCGGCATCGGGCCGGGGATTGGTAAACAACAACTGACATTGGCTGCACTGCTGAATGCAAAAGACACGCTGGCTAACCAGCGTGTCGGTGCAATGGATATACGGTAAAAATTTGTCTCCGCCACAGAGCGGACAGTTTGTGAGTTCTTCCACGTTAACGACCCATGTAAACTAACAAAATTGAAATATCAGATGGGCTTACGCCACTGATGCGCGTGGCCTGTCCTATTGTCTTCGGCCGCTGTTTCTTTAGTTTCTCCCGACCCTCAAACGACAATGCTTTCACCTTATCGAAATCAAAAATGGAAGCAATTTCCAACGACTCCCAGCGTGATAGCTTCTCGGCATTCTGCCGTTCACGGCTCAGATAGTCATCGTATTTGATCTCAATCACGGCCTGTTCAACCGTTTCCTGTGTATACGCATCTACCGCCGCGTGGGCCGATGTGCTGGACAGATTAAGCAACGTCAGGGCATCAGCCATGTCTATTTCGGGCCGTTTCAGCAGGCTATACACTGTCGATTTCTCGCGCAGACCAGCCGACCCCTTTGCTTCCAGCCAACTGTTTACCTCGTCGGGGCGCAGTTTTGTTTCGCGGAAGAGCTGTGTCAACTGGTCAATGTCGACTTGTTTTTTCTGCGTGTTTGCCCACCGTTCGTCGCTTGCCAAGCCTAGTCTATGGCCCATTTCGGTCAGGCGCAGATCGGCGTTGTCCTGACGAAGTAAGGTTCTGAACTCTGCCCGTGAGGTAAACATCCGGTATGGTTCTTCGGTCCCCTTCGTTATCAGATCGTCGATCAATACGCCGATATATCCCTCCGACCGCTTGATGGTAAACGGCTCTTTTTCGTGTACGTTCTGGTGTGCGTTGATACCCGCCATCAGACCCTGACAGGCGGCTTCCTCGTAGCCGGTAGTACCGTTGATCTGTCCGGCGAAGAATAAATTAGCCACCCGCAGTGTCTCCAGCGTAGGTTTCAATTGCGTCGGGGGGAAGAAATCATATTCTACCGCATAGCCTGGACGGAACATTTTGGCTTTCTCAAAACCCGCAATTTTCTGCAATGCCTTGTGCTGAATGTCTTCGGGCAGTGAGGTTGAAAAACCGTTTACATACACTTCCACGGTGTTCCAGCCTTCGGGTTCTACAAAAATCTGATGCCTGTCTTTATCGGCAAAGCGGTTGATTTTGTCTTCAATAGATGGGCAGTAACGCGGGCCTAATCCCTTGATTCTACCGGTGAACATGGGTGATTTTTCAAATCCTTCTTTCAGCACACTATGCACCGATTCGTCGGTATAGGTGATCCAGCATGACCGTTGGTTGGTCAGCGCTGCCGTATTTGAGTAAGAGAATTTGCCCGGATTTTCGTCGCCTTTCTGCTCTTCCATTCGTGAAAAATCAAGGCTTCGGCCATCTACGCGGGGTGGTGTGCCGGTTTTCATGCGGCCTGTTTCAAAGCCCAAGTCAACCAGTTGCTCGGTTAAGCCCGTCGCTGAGCGCTCGCCGGTGCGGCCACCGCCAAAGGTTTTTTCGCCAATGAACATTTGGCCGTTGAGGAATGTACCATTGGTCAGGACAACGCTTTTTGCCTCGATAGTCACGCCCAAATTAGTTTTAACACCTTTCACACGGCCGTCTTTTACGATAATTTCCGACACAGTATCCTGCCAAAAATCAACGTTTAGCGTGCGCTCCAGTGTGTCTCGCCATTCTTGGGCAAATAGTACCCGGTCGCTCTGACAACGGGGACTCCACATGGCGGGGCCTTTCGAACGGTTCAGCATCCGAAATTGAATCATGGTCTTATCGCTGATAATACCTGATTGCCCTCCGAGTGCATCTATCTCACGCACGATTTGCCCTTTTGCCACACCGCCCATCGCAGGGTTGCACGACATCTGGGCAATGGTGTGCATGTTCATTGTAATCAGCAACACGCTCGATCCCATGGTGGCGGCTGCGGTGGCAGCTTCACATCCAGCGTGGCCTGCTCCTACTACAATGACATCGTATGTACTATGCATTGGTCTGTGAAATTGAAAAATGTTCCACGTGGAAACTTTTGAAAATCTTGCAAAAGCGAACGCTATTTGGTCAGTTTTTGCAAATATCGATTCGACTCACGCTTGTAGTATAAGTTATATGCAGGCGAAACGGTTCGCAACACTTCAACCTGACGCGTAGTAGTAGGCGGAACTTCAGCATGATACGAAGGCTGACTTTGCTTCAATTGCTTTGCTGCTTCCGCTTTACGTTTAGGATCTTCTTCCTGCTGTTGCAACGCCTTCTCAGATTCCAACAAGCGAGTCAAAATATCTTTCTGCCGATTTAGCACAGCCGGATTTACGCGCTTGTTAACGAGATCAGTTTCTGTTTCTTCCATCTTCTTCAATAAATCATTCACCTGCTCGGCCTGTTGTTTGCCCACCTCGGTGCCTTTTGCTTTGTCTTGCATATCCTTCAGCATATCGCGCAAAACGGCCTGTTCAGCGGCAAGGCGAGATAGCTCTTCCGATAAAGCCCTTCCCGATTGACCACCCTGAGATAGCTTCTGAATGCGCTCATTCACCTGCTGCTGCTTGTCGCCCATGCCCGGCGAAGGTTGCTCGCCCTTACTTTTGCCTTTACTTTTTCCCGAACCAGGCATCGCCATTGCCTGCATCGCTGCCTGCATCTGCTTGAAAGCGTCGTTAAGCATCAGCGACAGGTTGTTGATAGTAGTCATAGCAAACTGCTGTTTCGAAGATGCCATATTCAGTTTACGCTCTTTCAAATACCGTGAACTCTCGTCCATGTAATAGCGCATATTCGTTAACTCTCGCGTTACAAATGGTTGAATTTGGGGTTCCCGTGAGGCCAATGAGTTAAGGCTATCTTCAATCACCTTGGCGTTATCCTGCAACCGAATCTGTTCCTGTGACAGCTTCACCACCCGTGGGTCTTGTAGGTTCATGCTGCGGAAATCGCGCATAAGCCGCTCCTGCGAGAATGAGAGCGTAATAAGGTTGTCGAGCAGGTTGCGCAAATCATCCAAATTTTCCGACATGCTTTTCATATCCATACCCTCCATCGATTCTTCCATCGACTTGGCCATGTTGCGCATTGACTTAGACGTTTTCTTCTGCGATTCAGATGCCTTCTTTTTCTCCTTCTTATCGAGCGAATTTTTCGATTGCTCCATCTGCTTCTGAATCTCCTGCTGCTCCTTTTCCTGCGGGTCAGGCGACGACATTTTCTCTTTCTCAGCTTCCTTCTGAAGTTTATCTAACTGCTCCTGAAGCTTCTTGAAATCTTCCTCGGCCTTCTTCTGATCTTCCTTCTGCTTCTCAGTTTCTGCTTCGTCTTTCTTAGGATCTTTCTGCTCTTCCTTGTTCTTTTCGGCCATTTGATCCTGCTTGTCGGCCTGTTTTTTCAACTCATCAATGGCATTCTGGAACTTCTGATTCTGCTGCATTTGCTTGAACATCTTCAGCGCACGGTCTAATTCCTTTTCCAGGTTGCGCTCTTTCCGGTTCAATTGATTGAGCAGATCGGAGGCTTTTTCGTCCTGCTTTTTTTCCATCATCTGCTTCAGTTCCTCGTACATCTTTTTCGATTCGGGGTCCTGCATCTGATCAAATAGCTTCTGCAACTGCTCCATTTTCTGCTTCAGCGAGTCCTGTTGCTGCTGACTCATCCGCTGCTGCGTCTCGTTCGTCTTGTTGAATTGCTCCTGCAACTTCTGGATCTCGTTCATCAATTCTTCACGCTTCTGAAGAATATCCTGCAACTGTTTTTTGTCCTGAAAATCCGATGTCTTCTTCGTGCGCATCCGCTCTTCCAGAGAAGACAGCTCTTTTTTAAGCGCCTGCGCTTGCTTCAACGCCTGATCCATCTGCTGCTCTGTTTTCTCTGCCGACTGCTCCACCTGCTTCTGCAACTGCTCTACGGAGGGCACCGTAAACGTAATCAACGATGAGCGAGTGGTTTTAGGGCCGTGTACGCCGTCGTTATCGGCTACCTGCACATAGTATTCAATCTTGTCGCTTGGCTTCAACTTCAAGCTATCGAGCGACCAGTTATAGGCATAGTTCTGCGAGGTTGTGGCCGTGTTGACCGGAATAGCTTTTGAGAATGCTTCCTTCTTGGGTGAGTCGGCCCGGACAACCGAGCCTACTAGCTTGAGTGACGAAAAGCCGTAATCGTCCGTTACCTGACCATAAAGGCCAATGAAATTGTAGGCTACAGAATCGCGGGTTTCCTGCAAGCTGATCTGCGGAAAACGGTCGGGAATAACCTGAATACTATAGGTCAAATCGGCCGCATTACGGGCGTGTTGATTGCGCAGTTGCAGCGAATACGTAGCCGATTGGTTAGCGCGGGTAGAGAGGCTGAAGGCGTTATCTTCAATAGACTCAGCCAACAAACGTCCCCCCGGCGTGAACTGAACGGCCAGCGAGTCGGTGTGATCGGCCAGGAATTTCCAATTGATGCGTGTTCCCTCCGGCACGAGCAGATTCCCCACATTGGCCAATTGTTCGGCGGGTTTGTTCAAGTAAGCGGGATAAGACAGCGCCACGTCAAACGATAATACAGCAGGCCGGTCGAGCAAATGCAACGTGTAGGGTGTAGAGGCAAACCCTGCGGCTTCGACCTGAAAATTGACATCACGCTGCACATTGTCGAACGTGTACGCGTACGCATTCGGTCCAGTTTGCTCTAGTTTGAAACGCGTATCATTCGAGACAAGATAAACGGTTTGCGGAATAGCACGGCCTTCCAGATGAAGTTGGAATGTGAAATCCTCATTCCGAAAAGCCTCCAACTGCTTCGAGTCGACCACGAATTTAAAGGGCGCTTCTTCAACAAACTGCTTGTCATACTGCACAATCCGCGACGAGCTGTTGGTAAAAAAAGCAGGATACAGTACCAAAATGCCAGCGATGACAACCGCAGGTAAAGCCGCGTATTTCACAAAACGGCGGTTTTTATCTAACTGAATAGCCGACGAAAAGCGCGTAATCAACAACTGCTTCGACCGCTGTTCTACACTAGCCCGGAGTAATTCACTATCACTCGCCGTTAGCGACCGGAGTTGGAGCGTATTCAACAATTTATCGCCGATGTTGGGGAAGAACTGACCAATCTGCCGAGCCGCTTCTTCATCAGAAATAGGTTTGCGGAGGCCGTAAAGACCCATGGCGGGCTTGATCAGGTAAACGTAAGACCCGGCCAGAAACAGCCCGACAAAACTGAACAGCATAGCCGCCCGGACGCCCGAGCTAAAATGGCCAACGTATTCCAGCGTATTCAATAGCAAATAGGCAGCCAGCAACAGGCCAAGGAATAAGAGTGACCCTTTAATAAGCTGATTCTGGAAATACCGTCGTTTGTATTCGTCGATTTGGCTGAGCAAACTTGCGAACGAAGAAGTGGCTTGCATAAGGCTATTCGGTTAAAAGGGCGGCGAAATAGTTGAGCACGTGTTGTTTCAATAAATCTTCCTGAGCAAAAACGTCGCCGAAAGGCAATGGCTTTAATAAGTTAAACAAAGGCCAATTGTCTTTGTCAAAACCGGCCCGTTCGTAATAGCCAGGTTCCACCAGCACAGTGCACACACCCACGTGAAGAAGATCCTGCTTCTGCTCTTTTGAAAACCGCTTTGGCCCCCGCCCCAATTCCTGCATCCCGATTAAAAAAAGCACCCCGTTAAGATCGGCGGGACGTTTACCTACTAGGTCGGTGAGACGATCCATGAGGTCATCCCAGGTGTGTAGCGTTGACGGATCGGTTTGCATTTAGGATACTGATTACGAATGACTAAAATTACACTATAGAAACGACCATTGCCGGTGATTCCGTTCATACGCTCCGTATTCGAGAATTTCGTTTATCTCTTTTTTCCTGTACTCTGTAGCGGCTGTTACCGAATGATGTACGGCGAAGAAAAGGGACTGTGCAGCACCTGCCGGATGGACCTGCCGATTATTACCACCGACGAAGAACAGGAACAGTTGCGCCAGAAATTCAGCGGCCGTGTGCTGGTTGATTACGTGTATGCATACGCCTACTTCACGAAAAAAAGCCGGATGCAACGGATCATCCACCAACTGAAATACCGCCACAAAACAGAATTAGGCTATCGGCTGGGCTTGTGGCACGGATATGAATTACTGAGCGCCTCGGCCAAGCCTTTGTGGGCTGATTTGCTGATACCGGTGCCTATACATCCCACACGCAGACGGCAAAGGGGATACAACCAAAGCGAATTGATTGCACGGGGACTATCTGAAGCCATGCAACTGAACTACCGGGAAGACGTGATGGAGCGCACCAAATTTATTGCCTCTCAAACGCGCAAAAACCGGTTTGAGCGCTGGCGAAACGTGGCCTTGGCTTTCCGCGTGAAAGATCCCGCCGCCGTTCGGGGAAAACATGTGGCCCTGGTAGACGACGTACTAACCACGGGTGCCACGCTGGAGGCCTGTGTGGTTGCCTTGCGAGAGGCGGGTTGTCAGACCGTCGGAATACTAACAATAGCGGCCACCCGATAGTCGAGTGGCCGCCTAGCACTGTGTATGTTTTGGTGGACTACCGGCTCCGGCCTACGCCGATCATGGCACAACGGAAACCAATCGTAGCCGTAGCTGAATCCTGATCCATAAACCGGCGGGTACCAGGTGCTAGCCAGTAAGCCACATCGCTCCACGAGCCACCTTTATAAACACGAAGTTTATCGTCGATGATTGAGTTATTGTTCTTCTTATCGTAGTTCTTGGCTTCGTCCAGATATCCATTCCGACGAATCGGGTTGAGGTCGTTTTCAACCTGGAATGACAGAGGACGATACACGTCATACACCCACTCGTTTACGTTACCGGCCATGTTATATAGACCGAAATCGTTGGCAGGGTAAGCGTAAATCTGCTCGGTAATGATAGCTCCGTCGTTTGAGCGGCCCGCGATACCGGCGTAGTCACCACGCCCGCGCTTGAAGTTCGACAGCATCTGACCTTGTTTGCGGCCTTTCTTGGGATTCCGCACCGACGAACCGTCCCATGGGTAGATCCGCTGGTTCGACTGGTTCTCGTCAACGTATTGCGTACCAATCAGCGCTTTGGCAGCATACTCCCACTCGGCCTCGGTTGGCAAGCGGTAATCGGGCAACAGCAAACCACTCTCGAGGCTAGGTTTGGCTGCGGCAGCGGTTGGTGTTTCAGCGGCAGCCACTGTTTCAGCCTCGGCTTGCTTCGACTTTTTCTTCAGCGAGAAGCCGCCTTTCTTTTTGCCTGAAGAATTGCCTTTGGCATATAGATCGGCATTAACGGCCCCCGTCCGCCATGAGGCATAATCATTTGCCTGTACCCAAGATACCCCTACCACCGGGTAATACCGAAATGATGGGTAGCGGAGGTACTGTGTCACGTATGAGTCGTTAAAGGAAAGTGGATTAGCCCAGACGTTAGTGTCGGGCAACGCACGGGTGTACACTTCCTCCGACGAGTCGCGGCGGATAGCGTCGAGGTATTCGAGGTAGTGGATGTTGGCAATCTCCGTTTCGTCCATGTAAAACGATTGGATACTCACCGTCCGCTCGCGGTTATCGCGTGAGTTCATCACGTCTTCTTCCAGCGCACCCAGCGTAAAGCGGCCACCCTCAATAAAAACAAGGTTGGGTCCCGCCTTGGCCCCCGCGAATTTCTTTACTGCAAAGCCGTCCTTTTTATTGTAGGCGATGCCCGTGGCCGTGCTTTCTTTGCCCGGCTTTACACTGGTTGGGTGTTTGGGCTTACAGGCAGCCAGCGCAGCCGTGGCCAGGAGTACATAAGCGGCGCGTTGCAGGTGATACTTCTGAATCATTTTGTGTGTACTTATTCAGTTAATTCGGCTAAAATACGGTTCAACTGGTCGACGCCATTCACGTGTTCATGCGTGAAAATGAGCCTGTTCTTGACCTCCTTCAACGAACACAACTTGGGGTGTTTTTTGATGTAGTCAATTACCTTGCCAAAGCGGTCAGATGTGAAAAACGAGTCAGACTGACTGTCTTTCTCGGAAGAAACGAAGGTTCCTTTCACAATCGTATTTTTCAGCGTCAGTTTTTCCAGGTGTAACTGCTCGGCTTTCCAGCGAACGGCCACCAGCTTGAACAAATTCTCGACCCCGGCCGGAATTGGCCCGAACCGGTCTGCTACTTCTTTCTTAAACAGTTGAAGTTCAGTAGGGTTCTGGATACTATCTAAACGGGTGTACAAAGATAGGCGTTCGGAGATGTTGGTCACGTAACTCTCTGGAATCAGCACCTCCAGATCAGTCTCGATCACCGTGTCGGGCAGTAGTGGGCGGAACACATCAGGGGTATCCATAAACAAGTTTTTGAACTCGGTTTCGCGTAGTTCCTGCACGGCTTCGTCCAGAATCTGATGATACATTTCGTAGCCCAGATCATTCACGAAACCACTCTGTTCAGCCCCTAGCAGATTACCCGCTCCCCGAATGTCCAGATCACGCATGGCGATCTTGAACCCTTCGCCCAGGTCCGAGAAATCTTCCAGCGTTTGCAGCCGCTTCCGCGAGTCGGACGACAGCACCGAAGCCGGGGGCGTGAGCAGGTAACAGAACGCCTTCTTATTTGACCGCCCTACCCTACCCCGCATCTGGTGCAGATCAGACAACCCGAAGTTGTGCGCCTGGTTGATGATGATTGTGTTGGCATTGGTAATGTCCAGCCCCGACTCGATGATGTTGGTCGACACCAGCACGTCGGTTTCGCCTTCAATAAAGCGGGTCATTACTTTCTCTAACCTGTCGCCTTCCATTTGTCCGTGAGCCACACCAATGCGGGCGTCGGGTACAAGCCGCTTGATCATGTTGCCGATGGATTCGATGTCGCCCACGCGGTTATGTACAAAGAAGACTTGCCCACCCCGGCGCAGTTCGTAGCTCACGGCGTCGCGCACGACGGTGTCGCTGAATACGTGGATCTCGGTCGTAATGGGCTGACGGTTGGGTGGCGGTGTGGCAATGACCGAAAGGTCGCGGGCACCCATGAGTGAGAAGTGCAACGTGCGCGGAATGGGTGTAGCCGTCAGAGTAAGCACGTCCACCTCCACGCGCATTTCCTTCAGCCGGTCTTTGGTTTTTACACCAAACTTTTGCTCTTCGTCAATAATCAGCAGACCAAGGTCTTTGAACTTGATGTCTTTGTTCACCAGCCGGTGTGTGCCGATAAGAATACCCAACTCGCCCGATGCCGCTTGCTTCAGGGTTTCCTTCACCTGAGCTGCCGACTTGAACCGGTTGATGTAGCCGATCTTAACCGGGAAGTTGGCCAGTCGCTCTTTGAAGGTGTTGTAGTGTTGCATGGCCAAAATCGTGGTCGGCACGAGCATGGCAACCTGCTTGTTGTCGGTTACGGCTTTGAACGCGGCGCGAATGGCTACCTCTGTTTTACCGAAGCCCACGTCGCCGCAAACGAGGCGGTCCATGGGGTGCGGCTTCTCCATATCGTTCTTGACATCGTTGGTCGCTTTGGCCTGATCGGGGGTATCTTCATAAATAAACGATGATTCCAATTCGGCTTGTAGAAAGGAATCGTGCGAATAGGCGTAGCCTGGCGCGTTTCGCCTTTTTGCATATAAAGCGATCAATTCGCGGGCAATGTCTTTAACCTGCTTGCGCACCTTCGACTTGCGCAGATCCCATTCCTGCGTACCCAACTTGCTCATCGTGGGTGGGCCTCCCTCCTTCCCACTATACTTAGCGATCTTGTGGAGTGAGTGAATGCTCACGAGCAGGATGTCATTATCCCGATAGATCAACCGGATTGCTTCCTGATCGTTGCCGTTCATGTCAACCCGCTCCATGCCGGCAAACCGCCCGATGCCGTAGTCAACGTGGGTTACGTAGTCGCCGGGTTGCAGGGTCTTGAGTTCACGCAGGGTTAGGGCCTTCGACTTGCTGAACTTGTCGCGGACACGGTACTTGAAATACCGGTCGAAAATCTGATGGTCGGTGAAGCAGACAATTTTCAGCGTATCGTCGGAGAAACCCTCGCGGATGCCGACCTGCATGGTCTGGAATTTCAGCAGTGGGTCAATCTCGTCGAAAATAGTACGAAGCCGTTCCAGCTGCTTGAACGACTCGGCCACGATGATAGTGGTGTAGCCCTTGGTGCGGAAATCATTCAGCGCATCGGCCACCCGTTTAAATTCCTTGTTGAATGACGGCTGCGGCTTAGACGGGTACGAAAGCTTCGAGTCGGTTTTAAAATAGAACTTTCGGCCAAACTCTACCGTGGTCAGCGCCTTAACCTGATTCAAAAACGCCCGGCGAGTCTCGAATAGCGCTTCGGGGTTTTCCACTACCTGAATATCGCCGTTGCCCACTGCCCGCGAGAGGCTCAGTTCGGCCTGCTCGAAGCTTTTCTCCACTATCTCCAGCGCATACTCAATATCCTTAAACCACAGGCAGGTGTCCTTGGGCAAAAAGTCTAAAAACGATTCGCGGACCTCCTGCGTCAGACGAGTCTGCACGTTGGGAATGATGCTGATCTGCTCTAATCTATCCGTCGAAAGTTGGGTTTCGGGGTTAAAATGCCGGAGACTTTCTACATCGTCGCCGAAGAGTTCGATCCGGTAGGGAAACTCAGACGCAAACGAAAACACGTCGATAATACCCCCCCGCACTGAAAACTGCCCGGCTTCGTAGACAAAGTCGGTTTTCTCAAACTCGTACGTCTGCAACATCTCCGACACAAAGTTGGTATCGAGCTTGTCGCCTATGCGCACGGCCATAGTGTTCTCGCGCAACGACCGTTTATTAATCACCTTCTCCGAGAGCGCCTCCGGGTAGGTTACGATCAGGCTGGTTGGCGCTTTGTTGACTGCCGCTGTGTCTGACTTTGCTGGCCCCAAACTGATTCGGTTAAGCACCTCGGCCCGCATAAGCACGTTGGCGTTTTCGACCTCTTCGTACTGATACGGTTTCTTGTACGACATCGGAAACAACAGCACGTTGCTCGAAGAGTCTACCGAGCTAGCCGGTCGGTCAGAAAACCCAAGCAGGTTCTGGAGGTCATTAAAGAAGTAGGACGCCTCTTCGCGGTCGGTGAGGACAAAGAGGTGGGTGCCGGGCACTTGGCGCGTCAGCGTGGCTGCAATCACGGCGTCGAGGCTACCCGTGATGCCTTTCACCTGCACGCGAGATGGCTCTGCCGGGTTGCGTTCCAGCAGTGGCTGAGCCAGGAGTTGAAGGAAGGGGTCCTCAGCGTACAAGGACAGAAATTCGGTAGTCGTCAAAGCTAAAAAGTAGTCTAACGTTCACCCGCCAAAAGTGGCCGGTAGGAACACGAAAAGCCGCCAGGCGATAAACCCGGCGGCATAAATACAAACCTGAACACTCCCGAAATGTTCCTTCCGAACTGATTCTGTGGGCTGTATTTGCGTAGCTCTATCCTACAGTTTCAAAAGCGATACCCTCCTGCTCCAACATCTGTTCCATGCGGGGACTTTTTTCAAAAACAACCGACAACTCTTTCTTGTCGGCCATGTCAGTTTCATCGTCGGCCATCCATTTCCAGTCTTCTACAGTGGCTTCCAGAATGGCTAGGATAGAAGCCAGCTTTTTGGGGTCGCGCTCCTGAATGATGAACTGATCGGTATTGGTGAAATAGAGTACAATGCGCTCATCTTCAAGCCATTGCAAATCATTCAGGGCATCATTGAGCGCGTCGAGATTATTGCCAAAATGTGGGAATTCGAGCGCATCGGCAATCTGGTCATAGAACTGCCGGAGCGTTTTGGCCTTGCTGCCATCAATATGCGCCACCAAGTGATCAGGGAACCGGTCGGCCAACGCCGCTTCGGATGAGGAAAGGATGAAGTTAGCAGCCATGAAGGGAGGGGAGTTTTGAGGTTTAACGTCTAAGGCTCAATGTTTAGACGGGGTCGCCTAAACATTGAACCTTAGACGTTAAACCTCATTTCAGTTCCGTAAACGTATTATAATGGTCACTGGTATACCAGGCGCGGCCGTCAGAGCCGGTAATGAGGCGTTCGGTGCCCCGATTCTGGCCCGGTACTTTCGGGTTTACATCCCACTCCTGATAATCAATTGGTTTGCCGTCGGGGCCGGAACGGGGTAAATGATTCTCGAAGTTACCAAACCGTCGGCCGCCCACATACCCATCCATGGCTCGGCCATTAGCCCGAACGTAGGCGAGCACGTCATACGCTTTTCTCGGAATCGGTGCTGCCTGCCTACGGGCACTGCCTGTTCTGGTTGAGCGTGTATCTTGCTGATAACCAGTTATTGAGCTACTGCTGTCGCGTTGCTGATATTGCTTATTATAATGCCGCCGGTGGTGTTTCTTACGCGACGACTGCCCCTGCTCCGTTGTAGCAGCTTCTTTCGTACTCGACTGACAGTCAGCCAGAATCGAGGCACCAAAAAGGAGAAAGAGAAACAGGAAATGGCGCATAGCAAAAAAACCTATAAGGTTCTGAAGACCTTATAGGTTTAGTGTTCAGTTCAGCGAAAACATGGGTACCCGGAGCGACACGACGTTGTTGAACATTAGCTCGCTCACGTCGGGTTTCATATAGTTGATGAGGGGGAATTCAGAAATCGTTTCCAGCACCTCAAGCTCCGAATCACCATTGACAATGCACCACAATTTGGCCCGGTCTGCTGAAAGTGAATAGGACAAAATGCGTCCCTGTTCCATCATTTCGTTGATTTTGGCCCGCTGCGATGGTATTTTGGACATAAAGACCTCATCCATTTCTGCCAGCGTAAACTCGACCATAAATTGGCTCATAGTACTTGTTGGTTAACGGCCAGCCAGGGTATTGGCCAGTACCGTGTTAACCAAAGATAACTCATCTTCATTAATTGTGTGGCCGCCATTGGGGTAAAGTTTGGTCTGCACAACAGCGCCCATACGCTCATAAACTGCTGCCGTTTCCAGCACCCGCTCTTTCGGAATATGCGAATCCACGTCGCTGCATCCCAGCACCACGGGTGTACCAGTCAGGGCGCCTTCATATGTACGCGGGGTGCCGTCAGGGCCAATAAGCCCGCCACTAAGGCCAAAAATACCCCCGTAAACAGCCGGATTGCGGGCAGCAAACTCCAGCGTCAGGCATGCACCTTGTGAAAATCCCAGCCAGTATAGCTGCGGCGTTTTCAGGTTATAATCGGCCTGTAAGCGTGCCCTGAGCATGGCCAGCAACGTCAACGCCGACGACAACCCCGGCTCGTTTTGCTCGGTGGGTTGCAGAAACGAATAGGGGTACCAGGTACCACCCGTAGCCTGTGGAGCCACAAAAGCCATATCTGGCGCGTTCAGGTGCGCCGTCAGCGAAAGAATGTCCCGTGCCGAACTGCCCCGTCCGTGCACCATCACCATCACCCGATTGGCCTTTTCCAGGGGTACGCCGGCTGTGAGAAAATTGCTTGGGTTGTGTGTCATGTTAGCTCAACACAATCGTTGGCAAAGCGGCTTCCAGTTTGGTGCGGCGGGATTCATACTGCGGTGGTAGCATAAGGCCTGTACCCAGGCTTTCAGGGGTTTCGTCAACGGCAAAACCAGGCGGATTAGTGGCCACTTCAAACAGCACACCGCCCGGTTCGCGGAAATAAATGCTGTGGAAATAATTGCGGTCCTGCACGGGCGTGGGTACATAACCGGCGTCGGAAAGATGCTGACTAATAAGTAGTTGCGTCTCGTCGGAATCAGTTGAAAAGGCCACGTGGTGCACCGAACCCGCTCCCTGCAAGGCTCGTATGCTGTTGGGATCAACCAGCACGTCGACGTAGTTGCCCGGCCCGCCACCGCCCGCCTCGAACCGGAACCGATTGGCTTCTTCGGCAACTAACCGGTGCTGCATTACGTTGGTGAGCAGATCAACGGTACGGTCGGGTTTGAGTTGATCGAGGGTAACAGTATGAAACCCCCGCACCGAAAACTCGAGCGGAATTTGTCCGTTGCTGTAGCCAAGCCGTTTATCTATATCGTTGAAAACCAGTTCGATACCCATGCCGTCGTAGTCTTCAAAACGAATGAATGTTTCGGCCAGCCGTTTGGCGGGTGTGGAGTAAGCAATCTGGAACTGGTGCAACCGGTCGAGCCAGAACTGCATCCCTGCAACGGGTACTGAAAAAGCGGTGTATGTCAGTTGACCAGCTCCCTTGCGCCCGCGAGGTATGTTGCCGTAGGGGAAAAAGGTCAGAATGCTACCCGGAGAGCCTGTTTCGTCGCCGTAGTAAAGGTGATACACGTCGGGGGCATCAAAATTGACGGTCTTTTTCACCAGCCTAAGCCCCAGCACATGGGTGTAGAAATCAACGTTGCGCTGCGTATCACCAGCCAGAGCCGTCACGTGGTGAAGGCCATTGATGAGGGTTGCCATAAGTAAATCAGGTTAAAAACAAATGTATTTAATGTATATACACGAAAAAATCTTATTTTGTTCAATTTATCTGGTCAGTCAAATAAGGAATAACTAAGTCTATAACCCACATGGCCCGCTGCCTCGTGTAAATGAACCACTTGCCTAACACTGAGTTAATCTGCTTACCCATTCGCTACATCGTGTCTATTGCTCCAACGTCAATTCGTTTATGAGTCCCCCCTCCCCTACTACCCCACGTCCCGTGCTTACTCCCCGCCTCGACAAAATGCTTGTTGCGTTGTATGAGGTGACGCGGTTTGTGGGCCGGTTCTTCCGCGAAGTGTTACTGCCTCCTTACGAGGGCCGCGAGATCATCCGGCAATGTTACGAAGTAGGCGTTCGTTCGCTACCCCTCATTTCGCTAACGGGCTTCATCACGGGTATTGTGTTTACTAACCAATCGCGGCCGTCCCTGGCGCAGTTTGGGGCTACGTCGTGGTTGCCGTCGCTGGTGTCTATTGCGCTGGTGCGGGCTATTGGTCCCCTAGTCACGGCCCTCATCGCCGCCGGGCGCGTAGGCTCGAACATTGGGGCCGAACTAAGCTCCATGCGCGTGACCGAGCAGATCGACGCCATGGAAGTGTCGGCCACAAAACCGTTTAAGTTCCTGGTTTCCACGCGGGTACTGGCCACTACGTTTATGATTCCTGTGTTGACCATGTATGCCATTTCGGTGGGTTTGTTAGGTGCTTTTTTGAATGTGAATAGCAACGAGGCCACCAGCTTCCGCAGCTTTATTTCGGAAGTATTCAACACAATCACATTTCTCGATATCTTCTCGTCGCTGGCTAAATCGGTCGTTTTCGGGTTTACTATCGGCATGGTGGGCTGCTACCAGGGGTATAATTCATCGAAAGGGACCGAAGGCGTTGGGAAAGCGGCCAACGCTGCCGTGGTGACATCCATGTTTTTGGTGTTTATCGAAGAGTTGTTCTCGCTGCAAATCGTCAGCGCCATCCGTAGCTTTTAATCCGCCGCGCTATGAACAACGAGCCAAAAAAGCCTGCTGAGAAGGTCATCGAGATTGAGAATCTGCACGTTGCGTTTGGCGACAATGAGGTGCTAAAGGGAGTTGATCTGAGCCTCTACCGGGGCGAAAACCTGGTGGTTTTAGGCCGCTCAGGAACTGGTAAATCGGTGTTAATCAAGGTATTAGTGGGACTATTAAAGCCCGATACAGGCCGGGTAGTGGTACTGGGGCAGGATGTGGTAGCCAGCGATACCACCGAACTGGACAAGCTACGGCTGAAGGTGGGCTTTTCGTTTCAGAACAGCGCCCTCTACGACAGCATGACCGTACGCGAAAACCTCGAATTTCCCTTAGTACGCAATGTGCGAAACTTGTCGCGGGCCGAGATCAACCGGGCGGTAGAAGAAGCCTTGGACGACGTGGGGCTGAAACAGGCCATCAACCAGGTACCATCTGAACTGTCGGGCGGGCAGCGTAAGCGTATCGGTATTGCCCGGACGCTGATGCTCAAGCCCGAAATCATGCTCTACGACGAACCTACAGCTGGTTTGGACCCCATCACCTGCACCGACATTAACAACCTCATCAACGACGTGCAGGAACGGCGGGGGGCGTCGGCTATTATCATCACCCACGATCTCACCTGCGCTAAAGAAGTCGGCGACCGCGTGGCTATGCTTTTCGACGGGCAGTTTCAGCGCGAAGGCACCTTCGACGAAGTGTTCGCCACCGACGACAAACGCGTACAACAGTTTTATCACTACAACTTCACTGAATAAGGCACCATCCATCAACACTATGAAATCAAATCGACGTGCCGTTATTGTCGGCTTATTTGTACTAATTGGCTTGGCGCTGCTAGCGGCGGGCATTCTGTTTTTAGGTGGTCAACAGAAACGTTTTGTATCGACCATTCAGATCAAGGCCGTTTTCAATGACGTGGCCGGATTGAAAACGGGTAATAACGTCTGGTTTTCGGGCGTAAAAATTGGTACCGTCAAACGGATCAGTTTCGTGGGTTCGTCGAAAGTAGAAGTCGATATGAACATCGAGCAGAGCGCGGCATCCTACATTCGGAAAGATGCCATGGCCACGCTGGGTTCCGACGGGCTGATTGGCAACAAACTGATCGTGATTGTGGGCGGCACCCAGCGTCACCCACCCGTTGACGAAAACGATCAACTCCGCGTTCGGGAGGCCCTCAGCACCGAATCTATCCTGGATACCTTGCAGGTAACAAACCGCAACCTGCTGAAAATCACCACCGACGTGGGCAGTATCGTTACTCGCGTTCGGAGTGGGCGTGGTTTGGCGGGCGCGTTGCTCTACGACTCAACCATTGTGCGCAACTTCCAGTCGTCGATGGCGGGTTTGCAGCGGGCATCGGCCAATGCGGCTACGATGACCAATTCGCTGGCCACGTTTACGGCCAAACTAAATCGCCCCGGCACCCTGGCCAACGACCTCATCACCGACACCACCGTCATGCGCGACATTCGGACCTCAACGGCGCGACTGAAGCAGGCAACGGCCTCGGCCAACGACGTAGTGGCCGACGTGAAACAGGCTACCCAGAAACTTAACAACGGCAACAGTGCCATTGGTGTGCTCACCAGCGACCTTTCGGTGGGTAACGATATTCGCAGCACCATCCGAAATCTGAACAGTAGTACCAAGAAACTAGACCAGAACATGGAAGCCCTCAAGAGCAACTTCCTGTTCCGGGGGTATTTCAGAAAGCAGGAAAAGCAGAAAGCAAAAGAGGCCAAAGAAGCCGAAAAAAATGGCCTGCCCGCCCCCGTTGATTCAACTCGCTGACCAACAGGGAAAACAGATAAGTGGCTGACTACTAACGAGAAAGAAAGGGTCGAGGTAGTTTGGTGAAATTTTTGCTGTAATGTGGTTTACGCGTCAGCCTAATGCGCGTACTTTGTTGATTGACCAAAATCAACCGCATTTCTATGAAAAAATTTACCGTTTATGCCCTGATAGCCGGGTTGATTTGTTCGGCTTCGGCCTGTCTGGATTCCAGCGTCAGCGAACCCACGGCCACAAACATGCCCAATGGTGGTCGTGAAGAGGCACCTACCCGGCAATGCGCCTCTATGGATGTACTGGGAAAACAACTGAAAGAAAACCCCGGTCTTCAACGGAAGATGGATGACATTGAAGCCCACACCAATCGGCTTGGGTTGCTGCTGAAGACAGACCCATCCGCACTGTCTACGGGTCCGCTGGTTGGCACGCTGACTATTCCCATTGCCATTCACGTGATCTACAACTCGTCTACGCCGCAGGAAAACATTTCCGATGCCCAGATTCAGTCGCAGATTACCGTACTAAACCGTGACTACAGCAAAACCAACACCGACATCTCGAAGGTACCCACCGCGTTTGCATCATTAGCCTCGAATATGCAGTTCCAGTTTCGCATTGCCAGCATCGACCGTAAGGCGTCGGCCATGACCACCTGGGGCACGTCTGACGCGATGAAGAAAACCAGCTACGGTGGTGTGGCTCCTGTCTCGCCCACCACTACGCTCAACATCTGGATCTGCAACATCGGCAGCGGTATTCTGGGCTATGCACAGTTTCCGGGCGGCGCAGCGGCCACAGACGGTGTGGTGATCAGTCCCAAGTATTTCGGCAGCAGCAGCCTGGCAGCAGGCTATTATGGTGCCCCGTTTGACAAAGGCCGCACGGCTACGCACGAGATTGGTCACTGGCTAAATCTGCGCCACATCTGGGGCGATGCCTCGTGCGGCAATGACCTCGTAGCCGACACCCCAACCCAGTCAACGAGCAACTTTGGTTGTCCATCTTTCCCGCGCCGAACTTGTGGCAACACCACCAACGGCGACATGTTCATGAATTACATGGACTACACCGATGACCTGTGCATGTTTATGTTCTCGGAAGGCCAAAAAACCCGCAGCCGGGCCATATTTTCGCCGGGTGGCCCACGCGCCAGCTTTGCGCCTTAAGAAGCTGCTCTAAGTTAGGTTGTCTGCCTGATAAAGCTTTTCCACGATGCACTAGACGCATTGTGGAAAAGCTTTTTTTGTGACGCAGGCATAGGCGATGTCGGCTATTAGTATAACGATATATTAATACTAACTACTTGTTTATATTTTTTTACAGCATCTGCTTTCATTTCGCAAAAACTACTACCTTGTTTTTCTAAATCAACTTAATCGCCTACACATGAAAAAAATTACGATTTATGCCGTCGTGGCAGGGCTAATCTGCTCTGTCTCGGCCTGCCTGGATTCGAGCGTCAACGACCCTTCGGCAAGCTCATCACCAAACGGTGCCCGGCAAGAAATTGGTCGGCAGTGCGC
The DNA here is from genome assembly GCF_017353255.1 of Fibrella aquatilis. Classification (GTDB taxonomy): domain Bacteria; phylum Bacteroidota; class Bacteroidia; order Cytophagales; family Spirosomataceae; genus Fibrella; species Fibrella aquatilis. Next base: position 26,858 of record NZ_JAFMYU010000014.1, read on the forward strand.
TTCGATGGATGTACTGGCCCAGCAACTGAAAGATGACCCAAGTCTCCAGCAACGCATGGACGACGTGGAAAAGCACGTCAACAAACTGGCAAACCTGCGCAAAACGGATCCTACGGTGTTGGCTACAGGCCCGCTGAGCGGCACGCTGGTTATTCCGGTGGCCATCCATGTGATCTATAACACGGCCGTACCACAGGAAAATATCTCCGACGCCCAGATCCAGTCGCAGATTACGGTGATGAACCGCGACTTCAGCAAGAGTAACGCCGATGTTGCCAGTGTGCCCAGTGCTTTTGCTCCTTTGGCTGCCAACATGCAGTTTCAGTTTCGCATTGCCAGCATCGACCGCAAAGGGTCAACCAAATCATCGTGGGGTACCGCCGATGCCGTTAAAAAGACGGCGAAGGGTGGCGTAGCGCCTATTTCGCCTACTACCACGCTCAATATCTGGATCTGCAACATTGGTGGCGGTATTCTGGGTTATGCACAGTTTCCCGGTGGTAGCTCAGCTACGGATGGTGTCGTGATTGGACCGCAGTTTTTTGGCAGCAGCAGCCTGGCAGCTGGGTATTATAGTGCGCCCTACGACAAGGGCCGTACCGTTACGCATGAAGTGGGCCACTGGCTGAACCTGCGCCACATCTGGGGCGATACCTCGTGTGGCAATGACCTCGTGGCCGACACCCCAACCCAGTCAACGAGCAACTTTGGCTGTCCTTCGTTCCCACATAAAACGTGCGGAAACACCACCAACGGCGACATGTTCATGAACTACATGGACTACACCGACGACCTGTGCATGTTTATGTTTTCGGAAGGTCAAAAAACCCGCAGCCGGGCTATTTTCGCCCCCGGCGGTGCCCGCGCCAGCTTCGCGCCCTAGCAGGTCAGCTAATATCAATAACAGCAAAAAGCCAGACGGATATCTGTCTGGCTTTTTGCTGTTATACTATTGATGATCAATAAGTTGACGTGGTCGTCTATCCCGCCCAGTTTTCGCGGTTGAGGCTGCGGTATTGAATGGCCTCCGATTAGATTGGCTACAGGCCTAGAAGCTGATGCGCTTTTTGCACAAGCGGGTCGGTTTTGTACAGTTCGCGGCCTATCGCGTCAATGAACGGCTGCATTTTAGGTCGAACAGTGGTTTTGTTCGACTCAGAAAGCCGATAATAGTACAGAAGCATATCATCGGTAATCCGCTGCTTCTCTTTTAAAGTAGTGGCCTGCTCAATGCGCTCTATATAGTTGTCTACTAGTTCGGTTATCAAGATCATAGTTTTTTCACATCTAGCTTCTCATGAATGATGACAAGCAAATCGCGGTAATAGATCGCTTTGTTAATCAACGCCTGATATTCTGCGTCATCGGCATTAACGGAATACAATATAAGCTGATCTTCAGTATCTGACAAAGCTCGATTAATGCCAGCCTGCAAATCCAATAAATTCTGTCTTTCTTCTTTCGACATAGAAATTTTAGAGGTTATCCCGCCCAGTTCTCGCGGTCCAGGCTGCGGTATTGGATGGCTTCGGCCAAGTGCTCGATTTTGATGTCGTCGGAACCAGCCAGATCGGCGATAGTGCGCGATACTTTCAGGATACGGTCGTAGGCGCGGGCCGAGAGGCCGAGGCGTTCCATGGCGGTTTTGAGCAAAATGCGCCCGGCGGCGTTGATTTCGCATATTTCCTTCACCATCTGCGAGGGCATCATAGCGTTGGAATAGATCCCCTCCTGCCCCTCGAACCGCTTTGTCTGACGTTCACGGGCAGCCACTACGCGTTCCCGGATGGAGGCCGACGTTTCGGCGGGGCGGTTGCCGGTCATCTGGTCGAACGAGACGGGCGTGACTTCCACGTGCAGGTCGATGCGGTCCAACAATGGTCCGCTAACTTTATTGAGGTATTTCTGCACCACGCCGGGGCCGCACACGCATTCTTTTTCGGGGTGGTTGTAATAGCCGCACGGGCAGGGGTTCATGCTGGAAATGAGCATGAAGTTGGCCGGAAACTCCACCGCCCATTTGGCCCGCGAAATGCTCACGCAACGTTCTTCCAGCGGCTGTCGCATCACCTCCAGTGCCGACCGTTTGAATTCGGGCAATTCGTCCAGAAACAGTACGCCGTTGTGCGCCAGCGAGATCTCGCCCGGCTGCGGAAAGCTGCCCCCGCCCACCAACGCGGCGTCGGAGATGGTGTGGTGTGGGGCGCGGTAGGGCCGTTGGGCCACCAGCGTAGCCTTTTTGCCCAGCTTACCCGCCACCGAATGAATCTTGGTCGTTTCCAGCGCCTCCTGAAGTGTCATTGGGGGCAAAATGGTGGGCAATCGCTTAGCCAACATGGTCTTTCCCGCGCCCGGCGGGCCGATCATGATGACGTTATGGCCCCCGGCGGCGGCGATTTCCAGTGCTCGCTTGATGTTCTCCTGCCCCTGCACGTGCGCAAAGTCGGCATCGTAGCTGTTTTGGCTACTCGAAAACAGATCACGCGTATCGACCACGAGCGGGTCGATGGTTTGTTTGCCTTCAAAGAAAGCCACCGCGTCCATCATGGTCTGCACCGGAATAATGTCGAGGTTGTTGACAATGGCGGCCTCGTGGGCGTTTTCTACGGGCAGCACAAAGCCTTTGTAGCCCTGTTTGCGGGCCTCAATGGCAATAGGCAGCACGCCTTTAATGGGCCGCAGGGCACCGTCGAGGGCCAATTCGCCCATGATGACGTAGTCTTCCAGGTTCTTTTCCAGCGTGACTTGTTCCGAAGCCTGCAACACGCACAGCGCAATGGGCAGGTCGTAGGCCGAGCCTTCTTTCCTGATGTCGGCGGGAGCCAGGTTGACCACTACTTTCTGGCGGGGCATTTTAAAACCCGAATATTTCAGGGATGCTTCAACGCGCTGCTCACTTTCTTTCACGGCACTGTCGGGCAGGCCCACCATGAAGAATTTCATGCCTTGTCCGGCGTTGACTTCAATGGTAATAATGGTGGCGTTGACGCCATAAACGGCGGCTCCGTATGTTTTTGCCAGCATGGCACAAGGGTAAAGTTGCGGTGGAAAAAGGCTAACTGCCAATGCTCAAAGCTACTCATTCGGGCGCATTTGTAGACAGGCTTCTGCCTGAGCAGGAACTATTTAGGCCTGCAAATTTTTGATTTAGTCTATGGGCCGCTGACTAAAAGTGGGCAATAAGCGATAAAGATGGTCCGTTGTTTTCGTATAGGTGTAGCTCAAAACCACGATGTTATTGCATTACTCTACGTTTACCCTTCAATTGTAACCAACCAATTTAACTAACTATTAGTATGGAGCAACGAGAGCAACAACCCCGATCATCCACCAGTACGGCCCTGGTAGCCGCTTTAGTACTCATGACCGGCGTGGCCGGTGTGATGGGCTACAAGTACTACGATAAAGCCGAGGTGGTAAGCACACAGGAAGTGGCCATCGCCGAGCGCGTTGAAGAACTGGCCAATACCCGCGTAAAACTGGATTCGATCTCGAATTCGCTGGACGCAAAGATTGCCGAAGTAAAAAAACTGGGTGGCGACGTAACCGAACTGGAGAAAGTACGGGCTGACCTTGAAAAAGACAAGCAGGCACTGGCGCGTGGGGCTAAAATGTCGCGGGCTACGATTGCCAAATACGAAGGCAAGATTCAGGAATACATGGCCTATCTGGCCGAAAAAGATACGCTGATCGCCCAGATTCAGCGCGAAAAAGAAGTGCTTGCGGTTGACAATCAGACGCTTAATACGGAGAACGTAACGCTGAAAACACGCCGGAAGCAGCTGGAAGATACGGTGGCTATTGTGGCATCGCAGAAAGAAGAACTGGCTACTAAAGTGACCCGTGCGGCAGCGCTGAAAGCGCAGAACGTGAAGGTATATGCCGTAAATAGTCGGGGTAAGGTGAAAGAGGACGATGCCTACAAAGCCAAGCGCATCGATAAGCTCAAGCTGACCTACTCGCTGCTCGACAATCCGCTCACGGCCGAGGAACCCAAAGACGTCTTTGTCCGTGTGCTTGACCCCGACGGCGCCGTGGTATCGGATATGGCCAACGGTTCGGGTACATTCAGCGCCAATGGCGACGAGATGGTGTATACCGCCAAACAGACGGTCGATTACCAGAAGTCAGGCAAGAACGTGGAGTTTCTTTACACCCGTGGTACTCAATACCGCCCCGGTAAATACACTGTAGAGCTTTACAGTGAAGGCTTCAAGATCGGTGCCGGCGAGTTTGCCGTTCGGTAATAAGCTAGTAAGAGTTAATATAAAAAACCCCGCTACAGGTTCTGTAGCGGGGTTTTTTATGGTCATGCGCAGCGCATGACCAATGACCTTACTGCTTTGAGCCAATAAAGACAAACCGATCCGATTCAGGGCCAGCTAACCGCGATAACCGCAACACCATGGCTTGACTTTCCATACCATTGCTGCTGAAGGCCCGATCCATCTGCGCCGTGCCGATGTCTTCGCCTGCGTAAACCAGCTTAACCCGCTGATCAACAAGGCGTTGAAGCTGTACGTGTGGTAATGTAAACGTCTGGGCCACTGGATACTGACGTTGATACGTGATCGTAACGGCCACGTCCGATTCCTGCCTGATGCCTACTGCGGGCATTTGTGTGGCGGGTAGGGCCACACACGATACATCGAGGTAGCCATTGGTTTGGTAGCTCCCCGCCACCTCACCTGCCAGGGTTGGGGCGACGTCGGTGCCTCGGCTACAGGCCGTCATGGCAAACAGCACTGTGCTCAGCAGTAAAATACGGCTCATAGTGATCGTTGATTATTGAGTTGCCCCGTTGGCAATATGTGCACTATATACTAGACACTAACTGTTCGTAAAACGTTGGAACCGAGGCATCCGTATTTCAGCTTTTCAGGTAAAACGCTTACGGTTGTTTCACTCCGCGTACCTCCGTTTTTACTACTGCCCCTGTTTGTGGATCTTTTACCTCCGTCTGCGTGGTAAAGGTGTCATTGTCGTAACGCGCTACTTTCTGTCCCTGATTGTAGAGGTCATAGCCGCTGCCGTTGTCTTTGATCTCCATCTGTTGTACCGTATTCACCAACTCTTTCGGATCAATTCCCGTCTGGTCAATCAGTGACTGGTCTATCTTCAGAGCTATCGTGACATCAACGGTGCTTTCTGTTTTACGGGCAATGTTAAGCGTAGCCGAAAATAGCTCTTTGCCGTTCATCACCAGCGGCAGCGGTATACTCATGGCTGGTTGGCCAACCTGTTGAATCGAAATGTAGTTGAGCACATACACCCCCGACATCCGCCGGGCGCGGTCGGGTTGGGGCGTGGCATTGTCGCCCGATTTTGAGCAACCGGTCAGCAGGGCGAACAGGAGCAGAAAGGGTAGGATTGATTTCATGATTACGATGCTTGTTTTCCGTCAATAAGTAACGCTGAATCAAGCGTTTAAGCACAAAATTTGATCCATTTATATTGTGCGGTCGCTGGTTAATTCCGGCCTAGTTTCAGAATCTCGGCGTAGGTCAGCCCCCGCGCCATACCCTTGACGGTCATGGCAATACGTTTGGCTTTGGTTTCGTGCGTTTTGGCGCTCTCTATCCACTTGTAATAATAGTTGCGATGGCTGGGTGGCATCTTGTTGAAATTAGCCAGTGCACCAGGTTCATCGTCCAGACAAAGCAGCAGGTCGTCAGACTGAGGCAGCGGGTCGGTATCAAGGGCCAGCGTAACGCGTACGGTGGCCCCGGCTTCTTTGCCAATACCTCGCCGCATGGTTGCGTTGACGGGTATGATGAAGGAAGCATCCTCGACCTCGCTTGTGTTTCCCATTGGAATGAGAGCCACCAGCTTTAGCGGAAAATCATCCAGTAGGCCTTTCACCCGGAACGACGTTTTCTGGCCGGGGCTAAGCACATCAGTTATAGCGTTGGGCACATAGATGTATGTCCAGGCCGTTTTTTCGCCGTTCTGGCCCATTCGTAGCAGCGTTGCAACAAACGAGCTCATGGCGCAACAGACAGGGCTTCATACTGCGCCAGCGTAGCCTGGAGAGACTTTTTCATCTCATCGACCAGGGTTTGGGGCTGTAACACCGTGAGGTGTTCGCCGTAGGAGCGCAGGTGCATGAGCAAGTCGCGGTTGGGGGCCAGTCGCAGGCGTACCACGCAGGCTGAATCAGTATCGCTGAGCACTTCCTGGGTTTGGTGAATTGGCTTGGCTTTCACGTACCGACCAAATAACGGGCTGAACGACAGCACAATCTCCTCTACCGGGCCACTGCTGTCGGTGATGCCATAAATGTGCTCAAACAGTTCGCTGACGTTGTTCAGCACCTCCTTGGGCACATCGCAGGGGTCGTCCAGCAGGCTTAGGTCGCTCATGCGGTCAAGGGCGAAGGTGCGCTCTTTGTTTGTTCGTTCGTCGTAGCCAATCACATACCAGCTGTCCCAGACTTCGCGGAGCAGGATGGGATGCAACGTGCGCAACAGGGGCACGGTGCCCTGCGCCCCGGCGTCGTGCTTGGTGTAGCGAAACATGATCTGCCGGTTCTGGTTGATAGCCCGGATCAGCATGGGTACGTACTGCCGGTTGCCACCCATGATGCGCTCCTCTACATACACCACGCGTCGGGCTAGTTCAGCCGTGCCCTCGCCGGGCTTCACCTCACGGATGATATCGAGGCTTTGGCGGACTTTCTGAAGCGCGTTGCTCAGTTCGTCGGCTACGGATGCTCCCTGCGTGGCGGCCAGCACCTGCCGGGCGTAGTCCAGCGCCTCCATGTCGTCGGGGGTGAGCATAAGGCGCAGAAGCCGAAACTGCGGGTTGGTGTAGTAGTAGCCGTCGCTGCGTTTGTCGTAGGCAATGGGTGCGTCGTGGTCTTCGCGCAGGCGCTGAATGTCTTTTTCCAGCGATGATAATGACCGGATGCCGCACTGATCGCGGCAAAGCTCGAACAGTCGTTGCTTGGAATACTGGCGTGGGTACCGGCTAATCGTCTCATCGATAAGGCGATAGCGTTGAAAAGCAGAGCGGGTGATAGGCATGGGGAAGTGTTTTTTTCTTCCCAAAAATATTTCAAAAAAAATAGAACACCGTAAAAAGATTACGTGCAGGGGGATAAATCTTTGTATAGGACATTCACATAGCAACTCATGACTCAAACACAGCGTCCTCAGCAACACACACCCTACCGGTCGGCCAATCGGCTTTCGAACCGGCAACTGTTTACCATCGAGCTTGGCCTCTACCTGCTGGCCGAACTGCTCCCCACGGCGCCACCCGGCAGCCTGCCCACGCTCCTCAACGGCGACTTACCTCCCAACAGCACTACCTGGACCGCCCGTCAGCGCCGTTGCCTCGACCGGGGCCGTATGTTGCTCGGTAGCCTCTGCCAGCGTAGTGGCTGGAACGACCTGCTGGACCGCTACGCCCAGTTGGCCACTGCCCAGCAGGCCTTCGACATCAGTCACGACCGTAGCCAGTTCAACGCCAAAACGGTCGGTTTTTTCCGTAATCGTGCCTTTACGTTCCGTCAAATGTTGGCGTAACACCCCCCTCTCGTACAGCGAACAACAACAAACCATGAACTCGTCTTTTGTTTCATCTCTATCCGTGGCCACGGTACTGGCTCCTGCCCGCTTTGGGTGGCAGGAACCCCTGGCCACGCGCCTCCGGCATCAACACCGGCTGGCTGGTCAGTCGGCTAATCGGCTGTTAAACATTGAGTTAGGTCTTTTTCTGGTCACCGAACTCCTGCCCATGGCCCCTCCCGAAGCCCTGCCCGATTTGCTCAACGGTCACGGTCCGGCCTATGAACAGCGGCCTGTATGGTCGCCGAAGCAGCACCGACTACTGAGCCGGGCGCGGGCATTGCTCCTCCCCTACCAGAGCCGGTCAGTGTGGTTTAGTGCCCTGGAGAAATACGAAGCCTGGCCCGCCGACACTCGTCTGTTCAGCCTCGGCCAACAGGGTTCCATCATCTACTCAGCCCCCAACCACATCCAACGCGAACGCCTCACCCTCTTCTGGCGGGCAGTTGTTTAGAACTTAGAAACAAGAGATAAGAAGCCAGAGACAAGACTTGCTCTCCTCAGCTTACAGCAGTCAGTCTTGTCTCTGGCTTCTCATCTCTTGCCTCTCCCCCATGAAACCAAAAAAACTAAACCGGCAGGTGGTGCGCTCGGCGGCTACGATGCTGATGTTGATAGACGGAAGTACCACAGCACCCACCGTGAAAGAATACCTGCGCGACCGGGGGTACCGGGCGGGGCAGTCGGAGGTGGCGTGCTGGCTGTTGCGCATTGCCCACCGCGAAGGCTGGATCGTGAATGACAGCGGCCTGTATCGGGTCTACCAGTTTCCCGCGTTTATGAATACGCCCGTCCCCAGCGTAGCTGCCCGACCTACAATCTGGATGCCGTTGAGTATGAGCTAGCTTATGCAAAATAATACAACACTCCTACGCTGATGGCCGTGAGCAGACCAGCCCAAAGTGAATCGCTACCAGGGGCAAAACCGGCGCGAAGAACCGGGCTGTGATGCGGTACTTCAGCGGCCTTCTTTGGCCACACAAACAGCCCTAGCGTGGCTAGTGCAGCCCAGGGGGCAACGGTTTTGGGTGAAAAATGAGCCAGGAAAATCAGGCTCAGAAACACGGCCTGCACCAGCAGAAACAGCCCCACAGCGCGGGCTAACTGCGGCCCATCGACTGACACGCGGAGCCGTTCGAAACCAATCAGATTTTGGTTTGGATAGACCGTGCGGCTAAGGACGATCAGGGTGGAGAAGCTGAGCAAAAACGTCAGGAACACCCGGTGCATAAAGTTAAGTTTCGGGCCGAACAGGGCTACCACGGCGGGCACGTTGGTCAGTCCGTAGTTGTAGACTAGTTCAACCAATACGCCGTAGGCAGGGGCCATAGCCATGGCCCAAACCGCTGCCCGCGCTGAGGCCCCCCGCCAGAGAATGCCCACAAAAAAGGCCACCATGATGCCCGGCGTGAAGTAGGACAGCTGCGCCGACACTTTCAGCATGAAGTTGTTGGTCCGGTCAGGGGTGTAGGTATACAGTGCCAAACCAATGCTGGCAATGACCATGACCACAATCATCTGCCGCCCAAACCGCACAATCTGCCGGTCGGTGGCTTTGGGGTTTACGTATTTCTGGTACACATCTACCGTAAGCAGGGTGGTGGCGGCGTTCATCATCGAATCGACCGACGAGAACGTGGCGGCAACCAGCCCGGCCAGAATCATGCCCACCAGCCCCACATTGCGCGGAATAACCGTTTCTACGAGCTTAAGAAAGGCATTGTCAGAGTTGAAATCGAGGCCGGGGAAGCGCTTTTCAAACAAATAATAGGCTGCTACCCCCGCCGCGATGCTGAAAAACGGGATGGTCAGTTTCAGAAATCCGCTGGCAATAATACCCCGCCGGGCGTCCTGATCGCTGCTGGCAGCCAGTACGCGCTGTACCAGAAACTGGTTGGTGGTGAAGTTAAAGCAGTGCTGGAGCAGCAGGCCCGTGAAAATGCCCGTCCAGGGCAGGCTAGGGTGGTTGCTAGGCAGGTAAAGGTGCATTTTCTGCATAGCACGAGGCTGGGCGGCGTCGAGGTTAAGCAGTCCGGTAAACCCGCCAATTTCGGGTTGACTGAGGGTGAAATAAGCTACTGCAAAGCCCGCCGCCAGCATCATCACAGTCTGAATGGTGTCGGTGATAACAATGCTTTCCATACCGCCCCAGATGGTATATGAGCAGGTAATCAGCCCAATCAGCAACAGCCCCTGCCAGTAGCTGAGCGCGAAACTGGTGCCGCCAAGTAGCCATTGTAACGTGATACTACCCACGTAAAAAGACCCCACCAGCTGCACCAAAATAATGAGAATCAGCAGGATCGTGTAAAGCAGTCGGGCGTGCTCGTTATAACGCACCTCCAGGTATTGCGACAGCGTGAACACCTCCAGCCGCCGGTACGAAGTCAGAAAGACAAAGCAGAGCAGCAAAATGGCCGGAAACACAATCTCATAATGCGCCTGCACAAACCCGATGGAGTACCCGATACCGAGCATCCCGATCAGGTGAAACGATGAGATGTTCGTCCCAAACACCGATCCTGCCACGGTCCACCAGCGAATGTTACGCCCGGCCAGAAAATAGTCAGTTGCGTTTTTCTTTCGGAGTGCCACAATGATGCCCGCCGTAGGCATAATCAGGAGCATCACGATCAAAACAATCAGGTCGAGGAGGGAGAGTTGTGCCAGCATAGGGGGTAAAAATAAGGATTCGCCCGCCTGCTAGTGCCGCCCGGTGCTAAACGTCCGATGTTACCACGCCAATTCGACTTCTGATCGCAATAGTTAACGTCAGTATAAACAGGCCTATATCCATGACCGTAATGAGGCTGAATCCCTGTAGGTAGTTGTAAAGCGTGAGGCCGGTCACGTCGCTGATGAGCAAGGCCACCAGGCCAGTGCCCACCACCAGCACCAGCCGGGTACGAAGCCAGCCAAGCTGCGTGAGCAGCACAAACAGCATGGGTAAGGTTAACACCAGCGTGACGTGATGCCCTTCCCAGGCCACGCCCGCCACCAGAATCATGCTCAGCAGCACCAGTAGCCAGGTGGTAGGCCGGGGTTGGGTGGCGGCACGGCCCTGCCAAACCTGCCAGAACGTGATGCCTACTACCAGCAGTTGCAGAGTTGTACTCATTCGCCGCACCACCGAAACAGGCCAGTCGGCGATGTAGTACCGAACGCCCTCCACGTCGGGGTGGGCGGTGAGCAGTTTGAACAGGGCCGAGGGAATACTGAAGCTGATCCAGTCAGTATAGACTTTGCCCGCTAGGAAGGGGGTGAGCGTAATCTGCCAGAAATCGGCGAAGTCCTGCATGCCCCGGCCAATACCCCGCTCGAGTAAAATGGCCCCTATAAAAAAGGTGCTGATGGCTAGTGATTTAACTAAAACTGGCCCCGGCCGGCGGAAAAACAGCACGCCCACCAGCAGCACAGGCATCACTTTCAGCCAAGTAGCGGCCATTAGGAGTACTAAGGCCCAGTTCTCGTGTCTACGCAGATAAAGCAGTATGCCTCCAAGGCACAGCAGGCAAACCAATTCATTGATGTTGACCCAGAGAATGTTATGGTAGATGTATCGCCACGAAACCAGTCCGGCAAAAAGCATGGCACCCCGCAGCGGTATACTGGGGAAATAATGACGCAGAATCTGGCGCGACAGAATCAGGATGCCAATCCAGGCTAGCCCATTGAATACCGTAAACACGCCCACTGCCCACCGAAACGGCAACCACGCCAGCGCCTGAAACACAAACGGTGCAAACGGCGGATACAAAAACTCTTCGGCACCGCCAATCTGACTATACAGGGCCTTGCCTTCCCAAAAATTAACCCCCGCCGACCAGAAAATGTAAAAATCGCCGTGGGTGGTTTCGGTAAGCACTTCGCGGGTGGCGAGCGCGGCAATCAAAACCATAATCAGGGTCACCCAGCCACGTATAGCCCAGGTCCATCGTGACGTGGCGAAAGCCCGAACCAGGGGCGGCAGCGACAGGCGTGGCAATGTTGCCTGCCTGGGCAGAGAGGGGTGCGAAGAAGTAGCCAAAGCGTAACGTAGAGTAGTTGGAAAAAAGAGCGGGTTTGGTTTACAAACCCGCTTCCCTATTTACTACGTTCTAGAGTGGCTTACTGTTGCCGATAGTTGGAAACACCGGCAGCTATTTACCCTCGATTTTAGTTAACGGCCATTTAGTACACGTCAATACCCGTAATCTTTAATGGGTTTGATGTCGTAATACGCCCGAATCTCGGCAACCGGGGGCACATTCACAGGACGTACAATGCGGAATCCGCAGAAAGAGGCCGAGGTCATCCACCAGTCAGATTTGGGGCTTTGGGGATCAATTACTTTCCAGGCGGCATCAGACGGGGTGCGGGCCGCCGAGCGAAGAATGGCCGGGTCATCGTCCCACGAACCACCGCGTACGCTGTTGGGGTAAAGCGTTTTGGTAGGGGCATAAGGTTCTTTTACGGCACCACTCGCCACGGTCGCGTAGTAGGCAGGGCTATACTGGTCCTGCGTCCATTCCATCACGTTGCCGTGCATGTCGTGCAGACCCCAAGGGTTGGGTTTCTTTGTGCCAATTTTCTTATAGCCACCGCCGCTATTTACTTTATACACAGCGTATTGGGGCAATAATTTGGGGTCACTGCCAAACGAATAGGGCGTGGCTGTACCGGCCCGGCAGGCATATTCCCACTCGGCTTCGGTGGGCAACCGGTAGAACAGGCCGGTTTTGTCGTAGAGCCAGGCGCAGAATTTGATGGCGGCATACTGCGTCATGTTAATGGCCGGATACCCCGACCGCCCCATGCCAAACGACATATCGACATAAGCCGGGCTGGGGCGGGTGGTGGCATCGGTTTTGGTCAAATCGGCCCCTTCCGGGTAGCGGGTGGCCATTTCTTTCTCAATGTTTTTGGTCGTGAAGAGGTCGTAAATATCCCAGGTTACCTCAAATTTGCCCATCCAAAACGGCTCGATAGTTACTGCGTGAACGGGGCCTTCGTCGGGTTTGCGGCCTTTTTCGGTGGCGGGGCTGCCCATCTTATACGTGCCGCCTGCAATGGCTATCATTGGGTAGACCTGATTACTACCCGAAATAACCTGCGTGTAAGACGCAAATGGGGTAGACTGGGTAAAACCAATAATTGGCAGTGTGACAAAAACGGTGGCAATGCAATAGGTGAAAAGGCGCGTCATAGATTGAATAAGTTGAGACTGGCTGGAGTCAATAAAAAAGCATCCGGCTCTTTAGATTACCCACTATGGCTGCAATAAATAATACGTTTGCTAATTATATTACAATTTATTAACAGAATAATTTTATAAATAGTGTATATTGCGCTGTTTCAATAAGCAGCACACTAGCCATGACAAAGTGCGTATTCTTAGACCGTGATGGGGTTCTCAACGAAGACCGCACCGACTATGTCTATCGCGTTGAAGATTTCATCATTCCCGATGGCGTAGTGGAGGGGCTACGTCAGTTGAAAGCTGCTGGTTATCTGCTCATTGTGATCACCAATCAGGCAGGCATTGCCAAAGGCATCTACACCCGCGAAGACGTGATGCGCTGTCACAGCTACTTGCAGGAGCAATGCGGCAACCTGATCGATGATATTTATTTCAGCCCCCACCACCCCGACTACGACACCCGCTCCCTCACCCGCAAGCCCGATTCGCTCTTGCTGGAAAAGGCTATTGCCAAGTATAACATCGACGTGCAACACTCATGGATGATTGGCGACGCACCCCGCGACATGCACGCCGGCAAACGCGTTGGCGTAAAGACTGTGCAGGTGCGCCACACCAAATCACAACCCACCACCGGCGACTGGGAAGCCCAAAGCCTGCTGGAAGCGTCGGAAAGAGTGATAAGCATATAGTGGTAAGTGCTGAGTGGTAAGTGATGAGTTTGCTGCCGCCAGCATATTGCTCTGGCGGCAGCAAACTCATCACTTACCACTCAGCACTTACCACTATTCTCCCAATAGCTTGTCAATCAAAGCGTTGAACTCGCTTACGTATTGGTCGTAGTACACGCCGGTGCCGGGGCCGGAGAAGCCCGTGTGGATGTGGCGAACGGTTCCTTTCTTATCGACGAAAATGGTGGTTGGAAAAGCGGCTACCCGGCTTAGGGCAGGCAAGGCTTTGGCGGCTTCGGCTTTGTCATTTGTACCGGCCAGCAGCACCGGGTACTGAATCTTGAACCGGTCGATCATCCGTTGCAATTTCGGGCCTGATTCAGCCATAGAGGCCGATTTTTCAAACGCCAAACCCACCACCTCTACCCCACGGCCCTTGTTTTTAGCATACCATGGAGCCATAAACCTGGTTTCGTCCATACAGTTGGGGCACCACGACCCCATAATCTGAATCACCGTCACCTTGCCCTTAAACTGCGGGTCGCTGAGTGAAACGGTTTTGCCGGTGGCGTCGGGAAAGGCAAACGTAAAGGTCTGGCCGGGCTTCACAAACGTCAGTTTAGCGGGGTCGGGGAGGGCGGCGTTGGGGTTAAGCTGCGCCGTCCAGGTTTCACGGTAAACGGGGCCGGAGTGGAAAACGCCCGTGAGTGATTTGGCCGAACCAGCCGTTACAGTACCCATTTTGGCTTTGAACAGAAACGCGTGGTTGCCATCGAAGCAGGAGAGAAACAGGCTGTCACCCGCTACGTCGCCGGCCAAGTAGCGGTAGTCGCCGGTGGGGGTGAGGAAGGTGCCGGTAACCACTGCCCTCTTTTGCTCAAAAACGCCTACTGCTAAAGTGGTGTCACCGCTGGTGCCATCACCGCGTTTTTCGCGAAACAGCGTCTGCCATTTGCCCGACAGATTAGCTGATGGAGCCGCACCTGATGCATTGAACCGGAACGACTGGCCAAAACGAGCCGAGAAGGGCACTAGCTGGTAGGTCAGGTTCGTGCGCCGTTTGCGCCACACGCCCGTGAGGCGGTCCCCGTCGAGCTTGCCTACTAACTCCGATTCAAACAGGCTCATGGGAATGTGCAGGCTGTCGCCTTTGAACGTGGCCTCGTCCATAGCCAGCCGCTCGGTACCGTTCAGCGCAAAAACGGTGTAGTGGCCCGGCTGCAATGCCGGTTTGATGTCCAGCCCGAAAGGCAGTTCGCCCCCGCTGGTTTGGAGTACCGCCCGCCAGATGCCGGGTTTCAGGCTTTGTGAGGATTGAGCATGGCTCAGCAGAGGCAGAATCAATAGCGCTGCGGCGAAAAGAAAGTTACGAACAGTCATGAGTGGTTGTATCAAGCCAGAGCAATGCCTTTCCCCGGCGTTGGCAGAGAAACGGATATTTTTAATTCACCGTTCACTGAACCTTGCCCCGCCCTGATGACGTCGATTTAGTCAGTAACGGAGTTTTGACCATCTATTTCGGCCCTACATGCAGACGCCCTCTATCCCGATCAGGTAGTAAAGCGGCTAGAAGCAGGACCGCATCATTCTGGGAAACATACCCGCCATACCATAATGGCATTCGGAGCTGGTTTTGCTAAGTTTGTATAGGGCTTGTTTGCCAAGTTCCCGTACAGCCTTTGCCACCCCATGACCACTGAATATCATAACCCCGTGATGCTGGCCGAATGCCTCGACGGGCTGGCCCTGAAACCCGGCGGCACCTACGTTGATGTCACGTTTGGGGGCGGTGGACACAGCCGGGCAATTCTGGCCGCCCTGGAGCCGGGGCCGCGTTCGGAGGGTAAATTATTGGCCTTCGACCAAGACCCCGATGCCCGCGCCAACGCCGCCGCCATTGACGACAAACGCCTGACATACATCGCGTCTAATTTCCGAAACCTGAAACGCTACCTGCGGCTTTACGGCGTGAAACAGGTAGACGGCATCCTGGCCGACCTGGGCATCTCATCACACCAGATCGACACACCGGAACGGGGGTTTTCTACACGGTTCGAGGCTGACCTGGACATGCGTATGAACCAACAGGGCGACCGCACGGCCCGGCAGGTGCTCAATACCTACTCAGAAACGGACCTGCACCGGATCTTTGGCATGTATGGCGAACTGACCAACGCCCGCACTGCCGCCGCCGCCATTGCCACCGCCCGCGCCAACGGCGAATTAAAGACAATCAACGACTTGAAAGATGCGTTAAAGCGCTGTGCACCAAGGGGTAAGGAGAATAAATACTTTGCCCAGGTGTTTCAGGCGCTGCGCATTGAAGTGAACGAAGAGCTAACGGCCCTGGAAGAATTTCTGACGCAGGTACCCGATGTATTGGCTCCCGGCGGGCGGCTGGTGGTGATGAGCTACCACTCGCTGGAAGACCGGCTGGTGAAAAATTTCATTGGCAAAGGCAAGTTTTCGGGCGAGGTAGAGAAAGACTTTTTCGGCAACGAAATCAAGCCCCTCCACGCCGTCACCCGCAAGCCCATCGAAGCCACCCCCGACGAAATTGCCCGCAACCCAAGGGCACGCAGCGCGAAACTGAGAATAGCAGAAAAGGGAGAATAATGGCTTATAACACCTTCAAATCACGGCCCCCGGTGCGGCCACCGCGGCGCAAGCGTAAACCATTGCGCATTGGCCTGTGGCTTAACGAAGTTATGGGTATCGACCGGCTGTTTGGTTCCGACAATGCCTGGCCCATTCGAAACATCAACCGTATTCTGTGGGTCACGATGCTGCTGGTGATCTACATTGGCCTGAACCACAACGCCGAACGCCTGGTCCGCCGCATCGACCGTGCCCGCACAGACGTAGACGAACTCCGGGCGCAGGCCACAACCACTAAAGCCGATCTGGCCCGTAGCAGCAAGCAGTCTGAAATCAGTAAACAAGTCTTCGCCGATAGCCTGTTCGACAGCCAAAGTCCACCACAAAAGTTAATTGTGAATGAGTAAATAAATGAACAATGTACAATGAATAATGTACAATGGCTTCGCGCTCAGCATGTTACGGAGGCGAAGCCATTGTACATTGTTCATTCCCTTCCCATGAACATCAAAGAAGAATTCTTGATCCGGTCGCGGCACGCGTTTTATTTTCTGATGCTGCTGGGTGTTGCCATCATTGGGCGGCTGGTATATATGCAGTACTTCGCCACGTTCAAAGGCAAGCACTGGAACGAACGCATTGAAGGGTTTCAGATTCGGCAGGACACTATCCGGGCCAAGCGCGGCGACATCTACGCCCGTGACGGCAACCTGTTGGCCACATCGCTGCCTACCTACGAAGTAGGCATTGACCCCCGCGTGGCCAAAGACGACTATTTCAACAGCAAAGTAGACACGCTGGGCATGAAACTGTCGGGCCTTTTCCGGGACAAATCGGGGCGCGAATATGCTAGTTTGTTACGGGCGGCGCGGCAAAGCAACCGGAAATACCTGTTGCTAAACCGCCGTCGGGTTACGTTTCAGGAGCGGCAGAAGATGCTGACGTGGCCTTTTTTCCGGGCTACCAAAAAACTCTCGGCGCGGGGCGGCGGGTTGCGGCCGTTCTACGAACGTTACCACCCCTACGGACAAATGGCCCTGCGCACGGTAGGCGATTTGAACCCCTTCACGCGGATGGGGCAAATGGGCCTCGAAGCCAGTTTCCAGCCCCAATTGGCCGGGAAAAACGCCGTGGGACTAGTTGAAGTGCTGGCCGGCGGCGTTAAAAAGCCTGTTGACGACGGTCCAGACATGAAGCCCGAACCAGGTCTGGATCTGTACACCACCCTCGACGTGAACTTCCAGGACATGGCCGAAACGTCGCTGAAAAAAGCCCTCGACAAGTACAATGCCGACAAAGGCTGCGTGATCGTAATGGAAGTACAAACTGGCGAAATCCGGGCCATTGCCAACCTGACGCGCAACACGGGCAACGGGCCGGTTTACGTCGAGAATTTCAACCACGCGCTGGCGGGCCGCACCGATCCGGGAAGCACCTTCAAACTGGCTACGATGATGGCTTTGCTGGAAGAAAAAGCCATTTGGCCCGAAAAACTGATCAATACCGGTGGCGGGTCGGTGCGGTATCGGGGTGTCGAGATTGTGGATGCCAAACGGGGTGGTGCCGGTACGATCACGGCGCAGCAGGTGTTCGAAAAATCGTCGAACGTAGGGATTCACCTCATGATGCAGAGCTACTTCTATTCGCGGCCCGATTTGTACTGCCAATACCTGCGTCAGTTTCGCCTCAACCAGCCCACGGGTATTCATATGAAAGGCGAGGCCCCGCCCGTGATGCGCAACCCCGACATGAAAGGCTGGAGCAAAACGTCGCTCACGTTTATGTCTTACGGCTACGAAATGCAGCTAACGCCCTTGCAAATGCTGACGTTCTACAACGCAGTGGCCAACGACGGGCACTGGGTACGTCCCCAACTGGTGAAGCAGGTGAAACTGGCGGGCGAGGTGGTCGAAGAAACCCCCGTTTACGTAGCGCCAACGCCCATTGCCAAGCCGGAGACCATTCGCAAGGTGCGCAACATGCTGGAGGGCGTAGTGGATCATGGTACGGCCAAAAACATCAAAAACCCGAACTACACCATTGCGGGCAAAACCGGTACGGCCCAGAAAATCTATAACGGGCAATATCAGCAGGGGCGGTACTACACCTCGTTTATCGGCTATTTTCCGGCCAACAAGCCCAAATACAGTATGATCACGATGATCGACAACCCCCACGGCGACAACGTCGATCTGCTCTATGCGGGTAGCGTGGCGGCCCCGGTCTTCAAAGAAATCGCCGACCGTATCTACGCCTACGACACCGACATCCACACGCCATTCCGGGCGCAGAAAGGTCCCTCGCGCCTCAGTCCCGCGCCCATGCTGGCCTCAGCGGGCTATGCCAACGACCTGCACACCATTGGTACCGAGCTAAACATCGACAGTGAACCGGCGGTGGAAGGTTGGGTGCGACGTAAACAAGGCGGCAACTGGCAAAGCATCGCCGTCCGCAAAGACCGTATCCCCGACGTGCGCGGCCTCTCTCTCCGCGATGCCCTCCCCCTGCTCGAAAACCGGGGCCTGCGCGTACAGGTAGAAGGCCGTGGCAAAGTCATGACCCAATCTATTGAACCAGGTACTACGGTGGCCACCAACAAACAGATTGCGCTGACGCTGGGATTGTAAATAGCGAGCTAATTTCTCCTATAATTGCCCCCTTTGTGTGAATTCTCAAGATGTTAAACCGACTTTGGCAACTTTTAAGAGAAATTTTCTCTTATGCCTCCACATAAGTCCATACAAATATGCTGATCCGCGTTTCCATCACCAACTTCAAATCCTTCAACGAAGAGACGGAATTCAACATGCTTGCCGCTTCCGACCAACGGCGGCATAAAGAACACGTTTATAGCCAACATGGGGTCGACCTGCTCAAAATGGCAGCTATTTATGGAGCTAACGGGGCTGGGAAGTCAAATTTGGTTAAGGCAGTTTCTCTAATTAGAGATGTTGTGGTGAGAGGCGGTAGAGAGATGCTTAGTGAAGTGGTGAGTTTTAAGTTAGGTACTGATAACAAAGATATACCTACAACAATTGAGATTGAATTTATTAAAAATAATCAAACATATATATATGGTTTATCTATAGACGAAAACTTAATCATTGAAGAGTGGTTGTATAAATCTGGATTAGGTATAAAAAACGACGAGTTATTATTTACCAGAAAAAAAATAGAAGACAGATTAGTAATTGATTTTCCTGATGAGTATCTTTCAACAGATGAAGAAAAATTTCGAGCGAAATTTTTTCAAGAAGAGCTCTTAAAAGACAATATGATTCTTTTAAAAGAGTTGTCATCATTGAAAGCAGGATTCGAAGAAATTAAGAAAGCTTACAGTTGGTTCAAGGAAAATCTTGTATTGTTGTCACCAAGGACAAGGTTAGCAACTGACGCGTTAGCTGCTAAACTTGATTCGTCAGCTTCGTACGTAAGATTTTCAAATGAACTGCTGAGCTCTTTCAGCACTGGTATACACAACATACGTATTACAAACGAAGATGTTGATGATACGTTTAAAGGAGAGGAAAGACAAAGGTTGATAGATGTCGTCAAACCGAGGTTTGATGAGGGTGAAAGTTTTGTCGCATTCTTCAATCATCAAGAATGGACAAGAGGTAATGAAGTTGTCATTATTCCTGAGGGTGATAAACTAATTATCAGAAATCATGTGAGCGAACATAGGAATTTGAAAGGTGATATAGTGGACTTTTCGTTAGATGAAGAATCTGACGGAACAAATAGACTCTTAGACTTTATTCCGGCATTCTATGCTGCTATACACGCGCAGAATGTAATTCTAATCGATGAAATTGACCAGAGTATTCATCCTACGCTACTGAAGAAGTTGGTTCGAAAGTTTGCTGACGACCCAACCACAAAAGGGCAACTTATATTTACCACACATGAATCGAATCTATTAGATCAAGACATTTTCCGGCGTGACGAAATTTGGTTTGCGGAAAAGCATGAGGGCGCGACTAAACTATATCCGTTGAGTGATTTCGATATTCGGTTTGATCTGGATATTCGGAAAGGGTACTTGAATGGTCGATTTGGGGCCATTCCGTTCCTGGGTAATTTGGCTGACCTCAACTGGGATCAATATGCCGAAGCTTAATCGGGCTTACAAGAAAGGCGGTGCTCACCGCGATGCCCGCTTATTTGTCATTGTGGCTGAGGGTGAACGAGAAGACGAATACTTCACTCACTTCAACTCGTTAAGCCAACGCATCCGTGTATTGCCTATACCCCGTGAAGAGGGTGCATCTGCTCCTAAGCACTTCATATCACGGCTACAGGCAGCCGTAAAGAGTGGTGATTATGATCCTGACGACAGTGATCAAATCTGGTTTGTATGCGATACTGACAGATGGAGAGGGCAGCTTGGCGAGCTGATTGCGAATTGTAAGCAACATCCCAATTGGCAGGCAGCAATTAGTAATCCGTGCTTTGAGGTATGGCTGCATTACCATTCGGGGCCTGTAAACGCTCAAAAGGTTAGTTGCAGCCATTTGAAGACTACATTAGCGCAATCTAGCCTAGGTGAATTTTCGCCCAAACAATACTGCGCAACTATTGAGGATGCCATACGCTATGCAGAACAGGCCGACCTCACGCCCCAGAGTGAAATGCCAATAACGATGCAAACCAAGTTGTACAAATTGGCAAAAGAAATGCGTCAGTTCCTGTGAGAAGCCGACGCATTTATTAGTGCACAATTACGAGTAGGCTATGCCGCGAGTTCCAGGGCCAGAAACTTGCCGGTGTGGCTACCTTTGGCTTTGGCGACTTTTTCGGGGGTGCCTTCGGCGATGATGAAGCCGCCTTTGTTGCCGCCTTCCGGGCCGAGGTCAATGACGTAGTCGGAGACTTTGATTACGTCGAGGTTGTGCTCGATTACCAGCACCGTGTTGCCTTTGTCGACGAGCTTATTGAGTACCCCCAGCAGCAAGGCAATGTCCTGGAAATGAAGGCCTGTGGTGGGTTCGTCCAGGATGTATAGCGTCTTGCCGGTGTCTTTTTTCGATAGCTCTTCGGCGAGTTTCACGCGCTGGGCTTCACCGCCTGACAGCGTTGTGGCGTGCTGGCCGAGGGTGATATAGCCCAAACCTACGTCGTTGAGTGTCTGCACTTTACGCAGAATGCGCGGTTGGCTGGCAAAGAAATCTAAGGCCTGCTCCACGGTCATGTCGAGCACGTCGGCGATGGATTTGCCTTTGAAACGGACTTCCAACGTTTCGCGGTTGAAGCGTTTACCTTTGCAGGTCTCGCAGGGTACGTGCACGTCAGGCAGGAACTCCATCTCGATCTTTTTCATGCCCGCGCCCTCGCAGTCTTCGCAGCGGCCACCCTTCACGTTGAATGAGAATCTTCCCGGCTTGTAGCCCCGGATTTTGGCCTCGGCCAGTTCGGCGAAGAGGGTGCGGATCTCGGAAAACATGCCTGTATACGTGGCCGGGTTCGAACGGGGCGTACGGCCAATGGGCGATTGGTCTACCTCAATCACTTTGTCAACATGCTCCAGGCCCTCCACGGTTTTGTAGGGCATCGGTTCGCGCTTCGACTTGTAGAAATGCTGATTCAGGATCGGGAAGAGCGTATCATGCACGAGTGATGACTTCCCACTCCCCGACACGCCCGTGATGCTCACCATACGGCCCAGGGGCAGTTTCAACGTCACGTTTTTGAGCGTATTGCCCGTGGCCCCTTTGATCATCAGGAACTTACCGCTGCCTTTGCGCCGCTCATTGGGCACACGGATGCCCTGCCGCCCGCTGAGGTAATCGGCGGTGGTGCCGCCCCGACTGATGAACTCGGTGGGGGTGCCGTAGCCAACCACCTGCCCGCCATGCCGCCCCGCGCCAGGACCAATATCGAGCAAGTAATCCGACTCCAGCATCATGTCTTTGTCGTGTTCCACCACCAGCACGGTGTTGCCCAGATCGCGCAGGTTCTTCAGCGATTCGATTAGCTTCACGTTGTCGCGTTGATGAAGGCCAATGCTCGGTTCGTCCATAATGTACAGAACACCAACGAGTTGCGTACCAATCTGCGTGGCCAGCCGGATGCGCTGTGCCTCGCCGCCCGACAAGGTTTTCAACGACCGGTCGAGTGTGAGGTAATCCAGGCCGATATTGACCATAAAGCCAATACGCTTACGGATCTCTTTTAAAATCTCCTTGCCAATCGTGTTCTGCCGGTCGGTCATGCGGCTTTCCAGGCCCACAAACCAGTCGGCCAGTTCCGAAATATCCATCCGGGCCAGTTCGGCGATGTTCTTTTCAGCAATCTTGAAGAAGAGCGACTCCTTCTTTAAGCGAAATCCATTGCATTCGGGGCAGGGGTTGATCACCAGAAAGTCGCGCAGCCAGTCCTGAATCTTGTCGGAACCGTTTTCCTGCTGCTGTTTCAGAAAGTTGATAATGCCCTGAAACTTAAAGTTGTAGTAGTCCGTGCCGGGGTGTTTTTTCGACGGAACGGCCGCTTCTTCTTCTGTGCCATGCATGAGCACGTGGAGCAGTTCGGGGGGATACTTACTCACCGGTGTGGTCAGGTTCATCTTGTACTTTTTCAGGATGACCTCTACTTCCTTGAAAAACCACAGTTCGCGGTATTCGCCCAGCGGCGCGATGGCTCCCCGGCTCACACTCAGCGACTTATCGGGAATAACCGAATCTTCAGTAATCTCTTCCACCACACCTAAACCCTGACAGTTAGGACACCAACCATAGGGTGAGTTGAACGAAAAAGAGTTGGGCGACGGTTCATCGTAGCTGATGCCCGACTCCGGGTCCATCAGGTTTTGCGAGAAATAGTGCAGCTTATCTTTCGCGTCGAGCACCTGAATGGCCCCCTTCCCCTGCTTCAACGCCGTGGCCACCGACTGACTCAACCGAAACCGGTCTTCCACGCTGGGCACCAGCCGATCAATCACGATCTCGATGTCGTGGACCTTGTAGCGATCCAGTTGCATTTTGGGCACGATGTCCTGCACCTCGCCGTCAACGCGTACTTTAGTATAGCCGAGCTTGGCAATCTGCACAAACTGCTCGCGGTAGTGGCCCTTCCGACCGCGCACCACGGGGGCCAGAATAGTGGTTTTCTTGCCCAGATTCTGCTCAAGCAGCGTATCCACGATCTGGTCTTGCGACTGCCGCACCATTTTTCGACCCGTCACGTACGAATACGCCTCACCCGCACGGGCGTAGAGCAGCCGCAGAAAGTCGAAGATTTCGGTCGTAGTGCCGACGGTCGAGCGTGGATTCTTCGAGGTCGTTTTCTGCTCAATGGAGATCACCGGGCTTAGGCCGTTGATCTTATCGACGTCAGGGCGTTCCATATCGCCCAGGAAGGAGCGGGCGTAGGCCGAAAAGCTCTCCATGTAGCGCCGCTGACCCTCGGCATAGATCGTGTCGAAAGCCAGTGACGATTTCCCTGATCCGCTGATGCCGGTAACGACCACCAGCTTGTTGCGGGGAATGGAAACGTCGATGTTTTTGAGGTTATGCTCGCGGGCACCGAGCACGTCAATCTGCTCAAAACCCGTCAATTGCACGTCGGTGAGGGTTGCGCTTTTGGGCTGGGCCACTGGCTGCGCTACTTCCTCACTTGTCATAGTTTGTTGTTCCTGCGTCACGTGTTGCTGGTTGGCCCCAAAACGGTAGGGCTATTCTTAAGATCAACACTGGTGCGGCAGGGGGAGTTTCCGGCAAATTGGATTTGGCAGAGGGAGTGGTTGACGATTAGAGGGAGTGATTGATAAGGTTAGTAATGGCTTCGCACTATAGGCTTCGCGCCGGGGGGCCTTCGACTAGGCCGGTCCGCGGCGCGAAGCCTACAGCGCGAAGCCATTACTAGCTTTATACACTCCCCACCTCAACACCCGGCGCGATTTTCTTGACGAGGCCCTGCAACACTTTGCCGGGTCCGCATTCGGTGAAGGTCGTGGCCCCGTCGGTAGTCATGGCCAGTACGGATTGGGTCCAGCGGACAGGAGCGGTGAGTTGGGCAATCAAGTTGGCTTTGATTGTGGCTACGTCGGTGGCTGGCTGGGCGTTCACGTTTTGGTAAATGGGGCAGTGCGGGGCCTGGAAGGGGGTGTTCTCGATAGCCTGGGCCAAATCTGCGCGGGCGGGTTCCATCAGGGGTGAGTGAAATGCACCACCCACGGGCAGGGGCAGGGCGCGTTTGGCACCGGCTTCTTTCAGCCGTTCGCAGGCCACGCGGATGCCTTCGTTGCTTCCCGAAATCACCACCTGACCGGGGCAGTTGTAGTTGGCAGGTACCACCACCTCGCCCGTTTCGGCGACCACTTCAGCACAAATACGCTCAATCATGTCGTCGGCTAGACCCAGGATAGCGGCCATCGTGGAGGGGTTTAGCTCGCAGGCGCGTTGCATGGCGTCGGCGCGTTGAGCCACCAGTCGCAGACCGTCGGCGAAAGATAAAGCACCGGCAGCTACCAGGGCCGAAAACTCACCCAGCGAATGGCCCGCCACCATGTTAGGGGCAAAATTATCCGTAGTCATGGCCAAGGCGACCGAGTGCAGAAAAATGGCGGGCTGCGTGACGTTGGTTTGTTTCAGCTCGTCGTCGGTGCCGGTAAACATGATGTTGGTGAGGCTGAAACCCAGGATCTGGTCGGCCTCGTCCATAAGGGCTTTCGCCACCGGCGATGATTCGTACAGGTCGTGGCCCATGCCCTTGAACTGGGAACCCTGGCCGGGGAAGATGAATGCGGTCATTTGAAGGGGGTTCAACGTCTAAAGTCTACTGTCTAAAGTTGCCCGCACCCTGGCCCGTGTCCCCACGGGCCTACTCAGGCGTAAGCAACGAGCTACCTCCAGCGGCGTAGGCCCGTGGGGACACGGGCCAGGGTGCGGGCAACTTTAGACAGTAGACTTTAAACGTTGAACATTAACGTAGTTTAAGTGTCGCCAAGGTCATGACGGCCAGGATGATGCCGATGATCCAGAAGCGGGTCACGATTTTGGCTTCGTGGTAGCCTTTCTTTTGAAAGTGGTGGTGTAGCGGCGACATCAGCAAAATGCGCCTGCCTTCGCCGTACTTCTTTTTAGTGTATTTGAAATAGCTCACCTGCATAATCACCGACACCAGTTCGGCCAGAAAAAGGCCACACATGACCGGAATAAGCAATTCTTTCCTGATAGATAGTGCCAGTACGGCAATCACGCCGCCGAGCATCAGGCTACCCGTGTCACCCATGAACACCTGCGCGGGGAAGGAGTTGTACCACAGAAAACCGACGCAGGCCCCCACAAACGCGGCGCAGAAAATTACGATCTCTGCCGAGTTGGGAATGAACATGATGTTCAGATAATCAGCAAAGCGGGCGTTGGACGACAGGTAGGCCAGTACCCCCAGCGTGAGGCCAATAATGACTGACGTACCCGCCGCCAACCCGTCGATGCCGTCGGTGATGTTGGCCCCGTTGGATACCGCCGTGATGATGAAAATGCACACCAGCGTGTACACAATCCAGGTATAATCGGGGGGAAGCAGGCCGAACAGGAGCCAGCTGTAATCGAAGTTGTTGTCTTTGATGAACGGAATGGTCGAGACCGTCGAGTGAATATCCTGGTAATGAGTCAGTTGGCGCACAACGGCCCCGGCGGCGGGCTTGTCATATACCCTGATTTTCACGTAGTTATTAAACGATAACGTCAGGCCCACAATAAGGCCCAACCCCACCTGCCCCACCACTTTGAACTTACCCTGAAGGCCTTCTTTGTTCTTTTTGAAGACCTTGATATAGTCGTCCAGGAAACCGATGAGGCAGGTCCACACCGCCGAAACGAGCAGCAGAATGATGTAGACGTTGGAGAGCTTGGCAAACAACAACACCGGAATCAGCAGCGACGCGATAATGATAAACCCGCCCATGGTGGGCGTACCCCGCTTCTGCATCTGCCCTTCCAGCCCCAAATCTCGGATCGACTCGCCGATTTGTAAACTCCGTAGCTTGTCGATGATGCGCCGCCCGAAAATAGCCGCAATCATGAGCGACAGCACTACGGCACCCAACGCCCGGAACGAAATATATTGGAACACCCGTGCGCCGGGAAAATCAAACGCCCGGTCGAGGTACTGAAAGAGGTAATAGAGCATAGAGCCAAAGTTAGCGGTTTTGGAAGGCTTCGCGAAGTTCAACCCGGTCGTCGAAGTTGTGTTTCGTGCCCTGGATGTCCTGATAGGTTTCGTGGCCTTTGCCCGCCACCAGAACAATGTCATAGGGTTTGGCCAGGGCCACGGCAGCGCGAATAGCCTCGCGGCGGTCTTCGATGGTGCGCGTTTTCCGGGCGTTCACCGGCGACACGCCCGCCTGCATTTGTTCCAGAATGGCCATTGGGTCTTCAAAACGCGGGTTGTCAGACGTTAAGATGACGCGGTCGCTGAGCTTGGTGGCAATCTGCGCCATAATGGGCCGTTTGGTCGCGTCGCGGTTGCCGCCGCAGCCTACCACCGTGATGATCTGGGGGAAATAGCCCTCCTCGTTGTTCTGACGAAGGTTCTGGATGGTTTCCAGCACGTTCTGCAGCGCGTCGGGCGTGTGGGCATAGTCGACAATACCAACAATCTTATCGTCGGAAATGACCTGCTCGAACCGGCCCGACGGGGGCGTCACGGCCGAAAGCTGGGTCAGAATTTCCTCCTCATCTTCGCCAAGCAGCACGGCCGTGCCGTAGACCGCCAGCAGGTTGTAGGCGTTGAACCGGCCGATGAGTTTGAACCATACCTGCCGGTCGTCGATGGTCATTTCCAGCCCGAACAGCCCGTCGGCGAGGACCTTGCCTTTGAACGTGCCCGCAGTGGATGCTGACAGCGTTTGTAGCGAATAACTTTCCTTTCGGGCCAGCGTGTTTTGCAGCATCACCGCCCCGCGCTTGTCGTCGGCGTTGGTGAGAGCGAAGGCCGAGCGCGGCAGCTGATCGAAAAAGCCTTTTTTGGCCTTGATGTAGTTGTCGAATGTGCCGTGGAAATCGAGGTGGTCGTGGGTGATGTTGGTGAAAATGCCACCCGCAAAGTGCAATCCGGCAATGCGTTCCTGCACTACGGCGTGCGAGCTTACCTCCATAAACACGTGCGTACAACCCGCCTGCGCCATTTTCAGCAGCAGTTCGTTCGCCGAAATCGCGTCGGGGGTGGTGTGCGTGGCGGGCAACACGGTCTCGTCGATCTGGTTTTGCACCGTCGAGAGCAGGCCGCAGCGGTAGCCCAGCCCGCGAAACAGCCGGAATAGCAGCGTGGCCACGGAAGTCTTGCCGTTGGTGCCCGTTACGCCCACGAGCTTGATTTTTTTGGATGGATGGCCATAGAAATTGGCCGCCACAAACCCCATGGCCCGGGGCGCGTTGGCCACTTGCACAAGCGTGACGTCGGCGGGCATTTCGGCGGGCATTTCTTCACACAAAATAGCCGTAGCACCTTGGGAAGTGGCTTTTTGGATGAATGAATGACCATCAACCACCGTGCCGCGCACAGCAATAAACAAGCTGCCCGGTGCCACCTGCCGCGAGTCCATGGTGAGGTGCGTAACCTCGGCGTTCATGCTGCCTGCCGTAGCCAGCAGGGGTACTTTATAGAGTAAATCAGATAGGAGCATACCAATGCAACGCGCAAACGCCCGTTTTGTGAGCTAAGCTCGATGGTGCAAAAAAACGCGACCGCCGCCGCTTTCGCTAATCGCTTAATAGGAAGAAGGGTTTTTTGACAGGATTATCAGGATTTCAGGATGAATAGGATTTTTCCTTTTACTTCAACTATTTGCTGTACAGCAAAGGAAAAATCCTGTTCATCCTGAAATCCTGATAATCCTGTCAAAAAACCCTTCTTCTCAATATTTTGCCGTGATTGTGACTGTTTTTCTGGAGAAGTGGATGGACTTGTCGTTGGCGGCAATGGCCCAGCCGACGCGGTAGGTGCCGGGGCGGAGGAAGAAGTTGTTCACGTCGGCCTGAACACCCAAAACGGGGCGGCGGAGCCAGAAAGCGGGACGATAAAACGGTGTATTTGAGGGAATTAAGTACGTCTCGGTGTCAGACTGCAACACAGCAAACGCTTGCCGAACGGCCCCCGATGGTCCCGGTGTTTCGAGGTGATAGGTGTCGCCATTGCGGGTAATGCGCGTAGCCACGGTGTCCAGCACCACCGGGTAATCGGCCACGGGGTTGTCGGGGTATTTGTAGTAGCCCCCGGCCACGGCTCCCGTCATGGCGTTGTGAATGGGGGCTTCCAGATTGCCGCCCCGTTCGCCACCTAGGCCAATGCCCGTATGCTGCTGATTATAACCCCAGGCCCGCAAAAATTCGCTGCGGTTGGCCAGTTCGGGCAGGTGCCAGAAGTACGATTTTGCCCAAAGCAGCACCGCCAGCGTCAGGCCAATTTGCCTCCAGCGGGGGCGAAGCTGAATGTTAAGCGTCTGTAAACCATTGAGATAGACAACACATAGCAGCAACGCCGGGTAGAGCATGTAATTGCTGATCAGGATCACATTATACCCGTACCGAATGCGGAACATGCCCACCACGGCGGCGTTGGTGAGCAGAAGGATGTAGATGCCAATAAAAAAATTGTCGCGAATGGCATTGGGCAGTTGGGGTACCAGCGTCAGGATTTTCTTCTGAAATGGCCACCGCATCTGGCTCAAAAACCAGGCGATAAGCGCAAATAGAATAATGCCCGCAATGGTCGGGCCGATGCCGCGCAGTAGAAACGGCGCAAACGGCAGCACGTCGAACGACCCACCCGCGAACGAAAATACGCTTACGATCACCAGCCAGGGTTGGGTCAGGAACAGCTTTTGGCTCGTGGTGCCCTGCGAATAGGTGTAGCCGTAGCGGTAAATAAAGACGGCCACCGCGCAGAGCACCGCCCAGGCCGCGAGCCTCCGGTAATGGCCCTGCCGCCACAAAATGACCGCCCCCGCCAGCCAGCCAAAAAGCGTGTTGCTCATAGACAGCGACGCCAGCACCTGCAAAAAAGACGCGCCTGCAAACCGATTTCGACCACCTTTGGCCAGATTGTACATGACCAAAAACGACAAAAACGTGCCCCCCTGATGTTGCAGGCCCGTTAATGCCCAGGTGGAGGTCAGGAAAAATTGGGGCTGCAACAGAAAGAATGGTACCGGCACAAACGACCAGACCGGCAATTGCATAGACCGAAAAATGCGGTAGAGAATAACCAGCGTACCGTACATGAATAGATTGGCGATGATGATCATCAGCCGGAAGTTCATGTGGCCCGTGACGTAGTAGGTAAGCAACGCCACCAGTTTTGCCAGCAAAATGCGGTGTTCATTACTGGGCTTAAGCAGCCAGTAGACCTTGTCGCTCAGCGTGTTAGCCTTGAAATATTCCTGGATAAAGGCCACAAACATCTCCACGTCGTCGTACCAGGGTATGTTTTCGGCATAGGCCAGAATAACCCAGGTGTGCAACGCTACGGGCAGCAACAACAGCAGGTAGGGCAAAAACGGGTAACGAAGTGAGAGAGAAGGGGCGGGGGCACTCATCGTAAATGACTATAAGTTCGGTAGATACGGTACAGTTCATACCACATGCGAAACACGTAGGTTGAGCTAATGCGCGAGTCGTCCTGTTCGATCCATTCCTGGAGCGGTTGTTCCAATAACCGCCCCTCAATAGTAGCGCGACCGTATTGGCCAATCAGCCGGGCAATCAACTCCACGTCGAACAGCCACGGGCTAATGAACGGTTCGGCAAAGACGGGGGCGGTAGCTTCACGGCGCATAAGTTTGGCCCCGCATTGGGTGTCATACACCGGCAAACGCAAAATTGTACTAATGGTAGTGGCAATGACCCGCCCTACGTAATGCCGAAATGCACTGCGCTGAATGTTCACCCCCAGGTGCTTAATCCGCGACCCCATCACAAACACACAGTCGGGGTGTTTGTCCAGCACGGCCTGCAGGTCGTCGATGGCCGCCAGGGGGGTGGCCAGGTCGGCATCGAAATAGCCGGTATAGTCGAAATGGCCCGCGCCGCAGTGGTTCATTCCTGCCCGCACGGCCCCGGCTTTCCCCTGATTCTGAGGTAGATCGAGCACATGAATCTGGGCTGGATTACGTTGTTGTAAGGCCGATAGAACGGTCAGGGTCTGATCGCGGCTGCCGTCGTTAACGAAGCAAAACGTAACGTGCGGGTGGGTGCCAAGGTAGGTCAGAAAAGCCTCGCCGGGCAGGCGTTCGGCTTCATTATAACACGGCACAACAATGCAAACGGTGGTCATGGACGGGCGGGTGTGGGTCGAATTGACGGGTCAATAATAATCACTTTATGCCCATAATAGCCCGCCTGACACTTGTTCCACCAGTGGGTGGGGTCGGTGCGGATGTCTTCCATGAATAAACTGGTGGGGTAAACGCTTAGCGGGGCCAGCCGTAGCGTGTCGGCCCGCGACTGACTCAGGAGTTGCTGCCGGGCCGTCAGTTCGCGGTCATACTGCGCGGCATCGCCCCGGAGTATGTCGGCATAGAGGCGGCGCATAGGCAGGCTGCGCACGGTGCTGATGCCAATCCAAAGCAGGGTTAGCACTAGCAGCCAAAGGGGCGGCCTGGTGGTGCCAAAGCGGGCAAACCGGGGCAGTTGGGTGGTAAGAACAAACAGCCAACCCCACAGAAAAACCGCGTAGGTGACGTTGATTGCCCTGTTTGTGAGGTTTTGGGTAGCGTAGTAAGATGGAAACACCGTGGCCAGCAGCAGCCCAAACAAGACCAGCAGGCCGTACCAGAGTGGTACCCCAAATAGCTTGCTCACGCGGGCATCAGCGTCGGTCCGCTTGGCCACTAACCCCGCCCCCAGCATGATCCAAAGCGCCGACAGGGGCAGCACCGGCGTTTGCAAAAACCAGCGCGGAAGGGTCAGCGCCAGCCACCGCAGCGACTGTACCATGCCCCCCACCAGATCACCATTGGCCGCGCCTCCCTGCATGCGGACGGCGTTGCCCGGTGCCCGAAACACCAGCCAGCCCGATACCAGCGCCACGCCAAGTTGCAGCAAAAGCTGTTTATCTACCTGCCTGTTTTTGACAAGACGATACACCAGAATGGCCAGCAGTAGGCTGATAATGAGCAGCATATGTGTTTCGCCGCAGCCCACGATCAGGAACACCAGCACACTGGCCCAAACGCCCGTGAGGGTGCGTAGTGTACTTGGCGGCTGGGTTTGCCAGCGCAGCAACACCGCCCCCCAATACATCATCAGGGCCGTGGGTACCGTGTAGACCGCCGCCGAAGCCGTCCAGATAAAGGCTTCGGCCAGGTTGGGCAGGATCAGGATGTAAAGAAAAAACAGCAGGCCGGTCAGGTACAATTGGGTACGGCTGCGGGTAGGAGCGGGGCTGCCCAGGCGGTTGAGCCATTCGCCCAGGAGGGTATAGGCCGCCAGCACCCAGCCAATGGCCAGCAGGGCCGGAATAAACTTGAACCCCGCATACCAGCCCCAAACCAACGGCGTACCGTGAACAATGAAATTGGAGAAGTAACGACCCGTCCAGCCGTCGTAGTAATACTGTTGTGCCTGCCAGAACCCGTAACGAACGGCCGTGTCGGCAAAACA
This sequence comes from Fibrella aquatilis, assembly GCF_017353255.1. GTDB lineage: Bacteria > Bacteroidota > Bacteroidia > Cytophagales > Spirosomataceae > Fibrella > Fibrella aquatilis. The sequence continues at coordinate 58,479 of NZ_JAFMYU010000014.1, forward strand.
ATAATCGTCGGCAGCCGAGGGGTGATTGTAGTATGACAAAACGAGAATGGGCACGAAAACGGCCAGAAACAGCCCCGTTGTGGTAATAGGCAGCAAAAAGCGATGTAGTACTGATTGTTTCATGAATGGACGAGGCTGAGCAGCACAACTCAATTTGTGATCCCCGGCTCTTCTCGCATGGTTTGTTTACTCAAAAATGGGTATGCCAGCACAGCCAGCAGGATCACCAGCGTACCCAGGTAAAAGCCGCCGGTCATGCGTTCGCGGTCGTTGAAAATGAGGACGGCCAGCAAAATGCCATAAACCGGCTCTAAGTTCACGGTTAAAATGGCCATGTAGGGTGAAAATTTGCGTAAAAGGCCTACCCCAGCCGTATAAGCATAGACCGTGCAGACAAACGCCAGCACCAACAGCCACAGCCATTGCGCAGGCCGCTGTGGCAACAGCGTTTCGGGCGACGGATGTACCAGCGCTACATACACTGCTCCCAACACCGCCGAGGTCAGAAAGGCCCCCAGCATCTCCTGCCGGGCAATCACCAGCGAGGCGTAGCGTTGGGTAAAGCGGCTGTTGATGATCGTGAACAGGGCCGCCAGCATGGCCGAAAACACCGCCACCACCAGCCCGGCCACCTTGTCGAACTCGAACCTGAAGATGAGGTACAGGCCAAACATGACCACCGCACCCATCACAATCTCAAGGCCTTTCACCCGCCGCTTCAGCAGTACCGGTTCCAGCACCGACGCCCATAGCGAGCTGGTAGCCATGCCCGCCAGACAAACCGACGCGTTGGCTAGCCGGGCCGCCCAGAAAAACGCCAGCCAGTGCACGGCAATGATGCCCCCCGTAGCCAGCAGTTTCCAATTATCAGTCGGCGTGGGGTTGGCCGCTAGCGGGGTAGCGGGGCGGAAGTATAGTACCGCCCAAAGCCCCAGCGTCGCCAGTCCTGTGCGGAGTACCACCAGCGCAGGTGCACCCAGCGGCTCCAGCAATAGCCCCAAAATGGCCGTGAAGCCCCAAATGAGCACAATGAAGTGCAGGTGCAAATAATCGCGGAAGGTGGGGTTGGGCATGGAGCGTAGGGCAGAGGGCGTAGGGCAGAAGGCATGGAGTGTAGGGCTTAGGGCGAAGAAGATGGTAACCAAGCTTAAATGCTCTATGGCCTATGCTCTAAACCCCCTGCCCTAAGCTCTTCGCTCCTTCATCGTGGTATCGTATTGTACAAAAATACGCCGATGCCTGCGAAAATAAGGTTCGGGAGCCAGACCGCCAGCACGGGGTCCATGGCACCGGAGTCGGCCACGCCCTTGGCCAGCATGTAGAAGAGAATATAAACGAAGGCCAGAATAAAGCCCAGCGCCACCTGCCAGCCCACATCCCGGCGGCTTTTCCGGGCCGACATAATCACCCCAATCACCGTGAGAATAATGATGGCGAAGGGCCGGGTTTGGCGGGTGTACTTTTCGAGCAGATACGTCTCCACACCGTCGGCACCGCGGCTCTGAATCAGGCTGATATAGGCGTCGAGTTCGGGCTTGGTGAGGGTTTCAAACAGGCTGAAATCAGAGTCGAAATCAGACGGTTTCAGGTTCAGCGTCGAATCGATTCGGGAGCCGGGCGTAAGCGTTTCGTGCTGTTGCGCGTCGAACTTACGGACCTGGTAATCGTAGATGGCCCACTTGCCTTTTTTGGTGTCCCACTCAATCCGGTCGGCAGAGAGCTTCTGTTTCAATTCGTTGCCTTTTACCTCTTCCAGCGTGAACTTATAGCCGGTGTTGTTCAGGTTGTTATAGCTTTCCAGATAGGCGTAAATGTTGGGCGCGATCTTGATGTGCGTATTCCGACCTGTGAACGTGTAGGCATCTTTGGTATATTTCAACTCGAACCCAATGCGCGTTTTGTTGGCCACCGGAATAAGGTAATTCACCATGTAGTAACTGAGCAGGGCCAGGATCGCCGCGCCCATGACGTAGGGTACCAGCAGCCGGATAAAACTGACCCCACTGCTCAGAATGGCAATAATCTCGGTCCGTGATGCCAACTGAGAGGTCATAAACACCGTGGCAATAAACACCATCAGCGGGCTGATCATGTTGGCCCAGTGCGGAATAAAATTGAGGTAGTAGTCAATGAAAATGGCGTGGGCGGGGGCATTGTGCTTCCGAAAATCGTCCACTTTTTCGGTGTAATCCACCACGCAAACAATGAGCACAATCAGCAACACTACAAAAAAGTAGGTCTGCAAAAAGCGCTTTAAAATGTACCAGTCCAGAATCTTCATAAGCAGATAAAACGGTCGTACCAGGCCTGCGACATTATGGCTGCGGCATCATGCCTTCGTAGGGCCTACCAGCAGGTTTCTGGCTACGTCGTAACTAACAAATAACGTTTGTCCGGGCGGTATTGTCACCCGCATCGACCGGTCGAAGGGGCTGATTTCAGAAACATTAACAGTGCAGCCCAGCACCAGCCCGCTGCGGTCAAGGTGTTGCAGAAACGCCGCCGAGTGGTCGAGTACACCCAGCAAACAGGCCGATTCGTTGGGTAGCAGATCGGCCATTTTCTGCGACGGGGCAGCAGGCATGTGGCCCGCCGGGGTCGGGATAGGGTCGCCGTGGGGGTCGAACTGCGGGTTACCCAAAAAGCTGTCGAGGCGTTCCACCAGCTCGTCAGACCGGATATGTTCCAGCTCTTCGGCCATCTCGTGTACCTGATCCCAGCCAAAACCGAGCTTATCGACCAGAAACACTTCCCAAAGCCGATGCCGCCGGATGATAGTCAACGCCAGCCGTTCGCCTTCATCCGTAAGCCGTACACCCTGATACTTTCGGTAATGCACCAACTGCTTGTCGGCCAGGCGCTTAAGCATGTCTGTTACCGACGCCGCCCGCGTGGCTGTTACCTCGGCCAAGGCGTTGGTGCTCACCTCATCAGCCCCCCGACTAACCAGCGCGTAGATCAGCTTGAGGTAATTTTCTTCGGTAAATGAATGCGTCGACATAACAGCGGACCATTTTTTTGGCCGTTTGTGAATAGTCCGTGAACAGAACGAACGCAAATGTAGTTGTTTGATTAGCAAAAATAAATTTTTAGATTAGACTAAAAAAAGTTCAAGGTCTAATGTCTAAGGTCTAACGTTGCTTTGCGCATTACACGCTGAGCGCGAAGCAACGTTAAACCTTAGGCATTAGACCTTGAACTTCACCCTTGTAATGACTTGGCGAGACGAGAGCTATACCGAATCACTTTCTGAGGTGCATGCTAGCGTGCGGGTACCAGCGTCGGGCAATTTTTTTCGTACGCTGAAAGCCTACCTCGGTCCTGGGCTGATGGTGGCGGTGGGCTATATGGACCCCGGCAATTGGGCTACCGACATTGCCGGGGGGGCGCAGTTTGGCTACAAGCTGCTGTCGGTAGTGCTGATTTCCAACCTGTTTGCTATGCTCTTGCAGCACCTCTCGCTGAAACTGGGCATAGCTACGGGGCGCGATTTGGCACAAGCCTGTCGGGCGCACTACAGCCGCCCGGTAGCCATTGGCCTCTGGGTCCTGGCCGAAATTGCCATTGCCGCCTGCGATTTGGCCGAAGTTATCGGCGCGGCCATTGCCCTCAACCTGCTCTTTGGCCTGCCGCTAACGGTGGGCATTCTCATCACCGCCGTTGACGTGTTGCTGTTGCTTTGGCTTCAGAACAAAGGCTTCCGGGTTATCGAGATCATCGTGGCGGGGCTGATCTTCGTGATCCTGGCCTGTTTCGCCTACGAACTTATTGCCTCGCGCCCCGACGTGCGGGCAGTGATGGGTGGCCTGCTGCCGCGCCCAGAGGTGGTAACCAACCCCAAAATGCTCTACATTGCCATTGGTATTTTGGGGGCCACGGTCATGCCCCATAACCTCTATCTGCACTCCAGCATTGTACAAACCCGTGATTTTCCCCGGACCGACGAAGGCCGCACAGAAGCCATTAAATTCGCTACTATAGATTCTACGGGGTCGCTGTTTCTGGCGTTTTTCATCAACGGAGCCATTCTGGTACTGTCGGCGGCGGCGTTTCACTTTTCGGGCAACCAAACCGTGGCCGACATTACCGATGCTCACCGCCTGCTCGACCCGCTGCTGGGTGTGAAACTGGCGAGTGTGCTCTTTGCCGTGGCCTTGCTGGCATCGGGCCAAAACAGTACGCTCACAGGCACGTTGGCGGGACAAATCGTGATGGAGGGCTTTCTGAATATCCGGTTCAAGCCGTGGGTGCGTCGGCTGGTTACCCGGCTCATTGCCATTGTGCCTGCCCTGGTGGTGGCCTTTATCTACGGTGAACATGGCACGTCTGAACTACTGGTACTAAGTCAGGTAGTACTCTCGTTACAACTTAGCTTTGCGGTGGTGCCACTGGTCATGTTCACTAATGACCCTCTAAAGATGGGCCGCTTTGTTAATCCAGGCTGGGTTAAGGTGCTGGCCTGGGTTGTGGCTGGCTTAATTATCGGCTTAAATGGGTACTTACTAGTCGAATCATTAATTGGCTAGTTGATACCCTGTGGAAGATTTATTAAGTGGTAGGCGGTTGTAACTGATTGGTACGCTAGTTGCGGTTTATTTAGGTTTTGGAAACGTAGCCCATCGCCAATATTACCTTTATGTTAAAGACGGCCACTAGAATCACCCTTTTTCTTCTGTTAACCAGTCTGCTACAATCAGCCACCGCGCAGGTAATACTTTCGCCCGGCGCCATGGTTAATATGGCGGGTAAGCAGCGATTTTTGTCGCAACGAATGGGTAAAGATTACATGTTTAAACTCATCGGAAAGCAGACCGAAGTGGCCAGTCGGGAGTTGCAGGCGTCCATCGTTTTGTTTGAAGAAAACTTGAAAGCCCTGAAACTCACGATACCCAAGAGTACGTCGGCGCTGCTGGCCAAAGAAGAGTCGTTGTGGAATGACTACCGACGGCTACTATTAGCCGAACCGTCCCGGGAAAATGGACAGATAGTGCTTAACACCAACTCGCTGTTGTTGGCGGCGGCCAATGATGTAGTAGTTGATTTGGTAAAATGGGTTGCCGCACAACCCCGTCGAGAGAACGAAACAGGGACATCGTCTGAGCTTATCACTGAAAACATTAATCAATCGGGGCGGATACGGATGCTGTCACAACGGCTGACGTTCTATTACGGAGCCTACATAGCCGGATTGAACACCCCCAACAATGATATGGTAAAGCAACTGCAACAGATAACTGCGGGCATTCAGGTATGTATGAACGCTCTTGTGACGTCAGAAGCCAACACCGTGGATATTGATGATGCCGTCTCGGCGGCTATTCTGGATTGGCGCCCTATTGAGGAGCGTTGCACAAAAAATAACTGTCTGTCTTTCGAAGGAAAATTGATAGATTCTGGCGAGGTATTCCAGATTACCAACCGCATGCTGAATAAGATGGATAAAATTACCGCCATGTATGCCAAGCTACTCGAATAATCAGTTTTTAGCCTTGCGAACGTATTTTTATGTGGTACTGAGTGTACTTGGTGGCCTGGGTGCTCAGGCACAGAGCAATCCTAAATTAAGCAGAATGCCCCGTGTTCAAATCGAGCAGGAGGGGTTTGCAATAGGGTTTTCCGATACGTTGAAATCGGGTGGTAAACCATTCTGGTTTGAAGCATCGGCTATTCTATACGACGGTAAATCGATACTGGTAGCGCATGATAAACCCATGCCCGACGGCCGGTCGTCTATAGGGTTTTGGCCTGGTATTCGGGAAATGATGCTCAACCCACCCGCCTACTTCACCGACGACGTATTTAAGCGGGGTATTAAATATGAAGAACTAGCTCAAACGCCTGACCGGAAGTGGGTTTTTGCCACTACCGCCTTCGACCGTGTGAAAGAGGGAAGTACCGATTGGGATGGCTATAACCTGCTGCTCTGCTGGCCAGCCGGCAAGCCATCTAAGGCGCAGGTGTTGGGTAACGCTCAGGCCTTCACCACAGAAGGCACGTCAGTCTCATTGCGCGATAAGCTATCGTCGGCTCTGGCGCTGGAGGATCTTACATTCCTGGGTCTTGTTCGGTATTTTAAGATTGAGGGCCTAACCGCCACAGCCAGCCAACTGTATGTGGGCATTCGGGAGGAAGGCAATAGCTTTCAGGACTTTAAATCGGTAGTGCGCATATTAACCATTCCATATACGGTGGTAGGGCGGGGCGACAAGCAGCATATCGAGCTAACCGGCAATTTTACACCGATGGCCACCATCAAGGTAGATGCACAGAGCGACGAGAAACTGCCCGCCAATTTGGGTTTGTCAAGCCTGAAGTATGATCCGTCCCGAGACATATTCTGGATCATAACCTCTCATGAGTCAAGCACTAATGTTGGGTCCTACCTTTGGACCGCCACTGAAGCTGAGTTGACAGCGGGGAAAATGAACATAGTCCGGCTTCCCAACAATGAACCACTGCGGATGACCCACAAAGCAGAAGACATGACGTTTCTAAACCCCCGGACAGTACTCCTGATTAATGACGACGACCGCCTCCCCACGAAGATGTATAATAGTGTACGTAAGCCAAACCAGGCCGCTTATCTGGTTTTGACGGTGCAATAGGCCGCTTAGCTTAGAGAGAAAGCGCCTGTCGTAATGTGCTGTCGGCGGGCGTGTTATGATTCCAGTAATCTGACTGGATTGTTTTTCGGAGCATGGCGCGTGAGGTCAATACTTTCTCTTTCGACGTATAAGTCTCTTCCCAACCCACTATCTTATGGGGAAAAGCCGTCTCGAAAATAAGGGTCAGCTTTCGGCCCGGCGTGGACTTGCCATCGTCTTTGTAATCAAGGATATATGCCTTGCAGGGACCAACCGAAACACCGGGGATATGGGTGTTTGTCCAAGCCACGCCCTGCGCCGAATCGAGGGTGGCCGTTGCCGGAATAGACTCCAGTTTTTTATGACGCAGGCGTGCCGACTGTGTGCCTGGAATCAAGTGCACATCGCCGGTAGGTAACTTGCCGGGATCCAGCCTGATGCGGTTCCATAGTTCGTCTTCCAGCATGGCTTTCTCGACTGTGTAATCCTCAGTAACTTCCTGCTCAAAATAAGACCGCCCACTCACCTGGTAGGCATTGTCTTTGTAGTTTACCTGCACATAGCTATGCCCGCACCACTCCTGCCCCGATGTGCTGACTTTTAACGTGTTAGGAAACTTGGGTGAGCCAATGGGTGTAAACACCGACGTAAACAGCGAGTAGTCGTAGATCCCCGTAACAAACCGTCGTATGTAGTTGGTTTTCAGTACCGGAACAGATACCCCCCGGCTTGCTTCCGACTCTGCTTTCACCTGCTTATCGACCCGGAAATCTTCGGTTACAAAAACCAGCACGGCCTCGCCGGTATGCATGGCCCCGTATTGCGCTTGTTCGAGTTGATAGGTATTCAACTCGGCTTTCCCCCCGAACCAGTAAGCCCGGAACGCTTCTGTCGTGGCGGGCGAGGGAGTTGGCGGTGCTACCGGTTCGCGCTGATAGACTGTGGCTTTCATAGCCACGGCCAGTAACACGGCCATGACCATGATGATAAACAGAAAATTGCGTTGAATGAACATGGCTTCGTAGCGATTGATTAAACCGCAATATCTTGCATCCAATTGACATAACACACTCATCGCCATGCGCCGCCTTCGCAGACTCCTCACCACCGCCCTCATTGTACATTGTACATTATGTGTTGTAAACTCCTTAAAAGCACAGGTCGAAAAAGCGCCGGTGCGAAAAGCAGGCGAAGGTGGCGGACCGTATGACCAGCTCATTATCAGGGGTGTAACGCTCATAAACAGCACCGGCGCGCCGCCCATTGGCCCGGTCGATATTGTGGTAGAGAAAAACCGCATTGCCCAGATTAGGCAGGTAGGTTACCCCGGCGTACCCATCGACCCCAAAAGTCGCCCGCAGGCTACGGTGGGTACGCAGGAATTGAACTGCGAGGGTATGTACCTTATGCCAGGCTTCATAGATATGCACGGTCATATTGGCGGGAAAGACCAGGGTGCCAACGCCGAATATGTATTCAAGCTCTGGTTGGGTCACGGCATCACCACTATCCGCGACCCGTCGGCGGGAAATGGGCTGGATTGGGTGCTGGAACACCGTGCCAAAAGCGACCGCAACGAGATTGTGGCCCCGCGTATCAAAGCTTACACGGTTTTCGGCCAAGGCAGCAAAGACCCTATTACCACGCCTGAACAAGCCCGCACCTGGGTGCGTCTGAATGCTCAAAAAGGCGCCGACGGCATCAAGTTTTTCGGGGCTGAACCGGGTGTATTTCGGGCGGCACTGGACGAAAACAAGAAGCTGGGTCTGCGCTCAGCCTGTCACCATGCGCAACTGGAAGTGGCCCGGATGAACGCCCTGGCCACCGCCAAAGCCGGTTTGACCACCATGGAACACTGGTATGGTCTGCCCGAAAGTCTCTTTGACGACCGTACCGTACAGGACTACCCCGCCACCTACAACTACAACAACGAGCAGGACCGGTTCACCGAAGCGGGCAACCTTTGGCAGCAGGCCGCCAAGCCCGGCACCGACCGCTGGAACAAAGTAATGGACGAACTGATTGCCCTCGATTTCACCCTCGACCCCACGTTTAACATCTACGAAGCCAACCGCGAGCTGATGCTGGCCCGCCGCGCCGAATGGCACGACGATTATACTCTGCCCAGCCTGTGGCGGTTCTACGGCCCAAGCCGCATCTCGCACGGGTCGTACTGGCATGAGTGGGGCACCGAGCAGGAGGTAGCCTGGAAAAAGAACTACCAGCTCTGGATGCAGTTTATCAACGAATACAAAAACCGGGGTGGCCGCGTCACCACCGGGTCCGATTCGGGATTCATCTACCAGCTCTACGGCTTTGCCTATATCCGCGAGCTGGAACTACTCCGCGAGGCTGGTTTTCACCCGCTGGAAGTTATCCGGGCCGCCACTATCAAAGGCGCCGAAGCCCTCGGCATGGCCGACCAGATCGGCTCTGTAGAAGTAGGTAAACTGGCTGATTTTGTGATCGTTAAAGAAAACCCGCTGGCCAACCTAAAGACGCTCTACGGCACCGGGGCTATTCACCTAAACGAGAAAAACGAAGTAGAGCGGGTGGGCGGCGTGACCTACACCGTGAAAGATGGCGTGGTCTACGACGCCAAAAAACTCCTCGCCGACGTGAGGGCGCTGGTAGCCGAAGCCAAAAAGAAAGAAAACTTCGAGATCACCCAACCCGGTGTGCCCATGAAACCCGCGAAAGTAGGGGAGGGGAAGAATTAATGTACATTGTACATTAATTCTTTTACCTCATCACCATAACCCGTTTGGTCTGCGTACCGGTTGGCTCGGCTACGCGCAGGAGGTAGGTGCCACTGGGCAGATCGCGTACGTCAATTTGCAGGCGGCTATCGGTGGTAGCCTGGCGACGGCGGAGTTGCCCATTCAGGTCGAGTAGGTCAACAGTAGAGCCTGCTTCCAGGCCTGTTACGGCAAATTGTTCCGTTGCCGGGTTGCCCAGAATAGTCAATTCGCCGTTGCTCCGAATCAGCACGGCCCGCACCTGCGACAATGCAAACTGCCCGTTGGCATCTACCTGCCGCAGCCGGTAGTAGTTCGTACCTCGGCTGGGCGACTCATCGGTAAAGGTGTATATCTGCCGCGCGGCCGTAGTACCCCGGCCCTCCACGCGCCCAACGCGCGTAAATGCTTGTGCATCCAAACTGCGCTCTACATCGAAATAGGCATTGCCCGACTCGCTAGCCGTGGCCCAGTCAAGACTAGCCATGTGATTATTAGCCTTGGCATTGAACGAAGACAGGGTGACAGGAAGCGTGGCGCTGGTGACGGTAAACGTTGCTGTGTAGTTAGCCCCGCCATTACTGTCATACCGGTCGCCAACCGTCGAGTTAATAAAGAAGTATACTTCTAATGTGTATGTGGCTGATGGTAGCCCGCTGGCCAGATTGATGTTATAATTGTTCTTCTCCCAGCGTTGGTTACCAGAGCCGTAGTCCTGGCCAAAGTCGAAACCAAGCGTAATGAACGCACCAGGCGTGCTGCCTACTTTGTAAACTCGGTAGGCCATGTTAGCGGCGGTCACATCGGCAGAACTTTTGAACGATTTGAGCTGTCCGCCCTTTAAAAAGATGGAGTTTACGCTACCGAAATTGCTGCCCTGGAATGCTGCGTTGGTCACATCGTCATTCTTGGTACCATAGCGGTATTGGTTGCCTGTTGCGTTTATATCAAGGATGACGTACGAATTATAGATGCCTGCGTCAGCACAGGCGTCTTTGGCAAAGCACAATAAGATACCTGAAAATATAAGGGTGTAAAGTAGTTTCATAAATGGCGTCTTGTTTGATACGCAAGTTGCTAAGTGCTAGTGATTTTTCAATGACAGATAGTAATATTCCCTTATAAAAATGCTCTACCTGTTTCTCCTAACCTGTGCCATTAGCTTCCTGGGGTCTGTGCCACCCAGCGCGCTTAGTATAGCCTTGGTGCAAACCACACTAACGAGGGGGTGGTGGGCTGCTGTGTTACTGGCGCTGGGTGGCTGTGTGCCTGAAGTGCTTTACGGGGGACTGGCCGCAGGAGGACTCACACTGCTTTTGCCGAAGTATGTATGGCCTATATGGCTAACGTATCTGCCTGTGCTAGTGCTATTTATCGTTGGTGTTGCCACAATTCGTCAACGCCCTATAGACTCTACGGCGCTATCACCAACAGGGGGCTCCGTGTCATTTGGGCGCGGGTTGTTGCTTTCGCTTATCAGCCCGCAACTGCTCACATTCTGGTCGGCGGTGTGGCTATCCTTGCCGGGTGAACTGGTTGGGGTGGCGGGTGCCCCGTGGGCATTTGCGCTGGGTGCCGCAACGGGCGCTTTCGTCCTGCTCATGGGCTACGCCTGGCTCGCTACGCGCTACCGTCACCGACTGCTCCACTACCTGTCTAACCGCTGGCTGAACTGGCTATCCGGCGGCTTCCTAATCGCCATGGCCTGCTGGCGGTTAAGGGGAACAATGTACAATGTATAATGCACAATGTACAATGGCTTCGCACTGAGCAGGTGCCGAATGCGAAACCATTGTACATTGTGCATTATACATTGTACATTAACCTACTTTTGCCGGAAAAATAACGTCAGCGGCACACCGTCGAAACCGAAATGTTCGCGAAGTTTATTTTCCAGGAAACGTTCGTACGATTCTTTGATGTACTGCGGCAAATTGCAGAAGAAAATAAACGTAGGCGACGGCGTTGGCACCTGAAGCATATACTTGATCTTCACGTGCTTACCTTTCAGTGCCGGTGGTGGATACGCCTCGATCTCGGGCTGCATCAGCTCGTTTATTTTCGACGTTGGAATCTTCTTCGTTTTATTTTCATACACCTCCATCGCCTTTTCCATTACCTGAAAAATACGCTGTTTCTCGTGTACCGATGTAAAGATCACGGGCAGATAATCAATGGGGGCCATGCGCTGAAGGATTTCCTTTTTCCAGACGTCGGCCGTGCGGTGATCTTTCTCTACGGCATCCCATTTATTTACCATCAGCACCACGCCTTTTTTGGCTTTAATGGCCTGCCCGATAATGGTCATGTCCTGGCTTTCCATGCCCCGTGTGGCGTCGAGCATGATGATGCACACATCCGACTCTTCCATGGCCTTAATCGTGCGCAGCGTCGAATAGAATTCGATGTTGTCGCTTACGCGGGCTTTGCGGCGCAGACCGGCGGTATCGGTCAGGATCAGGTCTTGTCCGAAGGCCTTGTAGCGGGTATTGATAGCGTCGCGGGTGGTACCGGCAATGTCGGTTACGATGGTGCGCTCTTTGCCCAGCAGTGTGTTCACAAACGACGACTTACCCACGTTGGGACGGCCAATAATGGCAATACGGGGAATGCCCGCGTCGGGGTCTTCGACCTCTTCCGTTGGAAAATGCTTGATCACGTCATCGAGCAAATCGCCTGTGCCTGAGCCGGTTTGGGCCGAAATAGGGTACGGGTCGCCCATGCCGAACGAATAAAATTCAGACGCGGCCTGAAGGCGGTCGGTGGTTTCGGCTTTATTAGCCACCACATAGACTGGCTTTTTCGAGCGGCGCAGCACGTTGGCAAAATCTTCGTCCAGCCCCGTGATCCCGGTCATACAATCGACCACAAACAGGATCACCGTGGCTTCTTCGATGGCCATTTCTACCTGCTCGCGGATGGCCTCTTCAAAGACATCTTCCGACCCCACCACATACCCGCCGGTGTCGATAACGGTAAAAAACTGGTTGGTCCATTCGGCCCGCCCATAGTGCCGGTCGCGCGTTACGCCCGACTGGTTATCCATAATGGCCTGCCGTTGCTCGATCAATCGATTAAACAGCGTTGACTTACCCACGTTTGGGCGGCCTACAATTGCGACAATGTTTGACATTTTTTTAAAGGAGGAAAGGGAGGAACGGAGGAAGGGGAGAAAAGGGGTAAGGGGTTGTGCATGAGCATCCCTTTCCTCCTTTCTCCCGTTCTTCCCTTTCCTCCTCTCTTATTTATTCGTCATAGCCCAACCGCCGGAGCATGCGCTCTTTTTGGCGCCAGTCGGGTTCTACTTTGACATGTGTTTCTAAAAAGACTTTTTTACCGAAGAAGCGTTCCAATTCTTCGCGGGCCATGATACCCGTTTTCTTGATCATGTTGCCTTTCTCGCCCAGCAGAATGGCCCGTTGCGTAGGGCGTTCCACCAGAATTTCGGCGGAAATAACCAGCATGTCCTCGCGGTCTTTGAACCCTGTGATGACCACTTCCGAGCTGTAGGGCACCTCTTTCTTGTAGTTCAGAAAGATCTTTTCCCGAATCATCTCCGAGGCAAAGAAGCGCTCGGGCTTGTCGGTCAGTTCATCTTCCGGAAAATACGGCGGATGCACCGGCAGGTAACGCACGATATCGTCGAACAGCCGGTCGAGGTTAAACCCGTTCAGCGCCGAGATCGGAATAATCTCGGTGGCCTTGCGGGGAGCGCCAGGGGCGGCTTCTTCGGCAACGGGTTGGGCGTCGGTCTCGTCGTCGGCAAGGTCATCTTCGTCAACCAGGCTACCGTCTTCATTGAAGCGGAGCGAGTCTTCGTCAGGGATGCCTGCTTTCTTGCCTCCTTCACTGCTTTCATCCTCCAGCACAGCATAACCGCCCACGCTGAAGTGCTCTTCCCAGTACCGGATCTTCTCTTCTACCTGTTCGGGCGAGGCCTGATCGATCTTGTTGATAAGCAGGATAATGGGCACGTTGGCGTACTTAAGCCGCTTGATCACGTCGTCTTCGTCGTGTTGCTCGAAGATATCGGTCACAAACAGAATCACGTCCGCGTCTTCCAGCGACCCGCGCACGAAGCTCATCATCGACTCGTGGAGCTTGTATTTGGGTTGAATAATGCCCGGCGTGTCGGAGTAGACGAGCTGGAAGGGTTGCCCGTTGTGGTTGCCGTTGAGGATACCCATGATCCGGTGGCGGGTGGTCTGGGCTTTTGAGGTGATGATCGAGAGGCGTTCGCCAATCAATTGATTCATGAGGGTCGATTTACCGACGTTCGGCTTACCGACGATGCTCACGAACCCGGCCCGAAAATCGGGGGCGGGTGGGGCGCCCGGATTTAGTTCTCCGGGGGGTTGTATGTCAGGTGATCCCATATTGGTCTGATAACCAATGGCTTTGAGGTGAAGGCCATGCCTTATGTTTCACAACGGAAGGCGGCCAGAAAAATATTTTTACAAAGGTACTTGATTTTATTGAAAGTTGCCGTACATTTGCACTCCCAACATCGCGGGATGGAGCAGTTGGTAGCTCGTTGGGCTCAAGTAATTTGCATCATCAGCCAAGTAAGAACAGTAACGCACGAAGCTGTTCTGAGTGAGTCGAAAGACAAACAAACTGATGAAGTATGGGCAGCGTGACTGGTAACGGACACGTGTAAATTTGTCAAATTCGGGGAAGCCGGTAGTGCGGTAATCCCGAGCCAAGCCAAGGCGAAAGCTGCGGAAGGTGTAGAGACTGAATGGCAAAACCCTACCCACGTTTCGGCGTGAAGGGATAAGAGACAGTCCAGACCACAAACTGAGAGGGCAGCGAAAGCTGTAGTGGTAAGCATAACCCAAAGGTCGCTGGTTCGAGTCCAGCTCCCGCTACAAAGAAAACCCCTAATTATCTGACTGTTAGATAATTAGGGGCTTTGTCTTTTAAGGCGTGTACGGTTTGGTGTACGGAACTGCTTTTTACATCTGCTTAACCTAGTGCATAACATGACATTTTCGCAGCGTATGGGTCTGAAGCCAGTACGGACACTGATTCAGAAAGAAAGCGCAAATGCAACATTGAGAGGTCAAATTTGCGGTGGAATCAGAATCTTACAAGTAGTCGAGAGGTAAACAACAGCAAGGCCATGTAAACTGTACTCGTAACGGGTCGGATACGGACAGGCACTATTTCCATAACCAATAGCTTGATATACAGATAATTATTAAAACTGTTGCTTTTATAAGGCATCGTTCAGTTGCATACAATAAAATTTATATGATATTCGACCGATTTACCGTTGATTGAATTTGATAGGCACGCTTAGCGTTGCATATCAATGGTCGTACCAAATGTTACTATCTACTCCTCATATGGCTAAATTGAGAATACCGGATAGGTACAAGCCTGGCTTCACTGCCTTTGCTACCTTATCTGATCAACAACGTCAGCAGCTTGTTGACTTGCTAGCTGAAGTGTCGGTTGAGAATCCCAAATCTTCAACTGCTAAGCAAGTCGCGGATCGATTGCAAATTGATGATGCCTTGGCATTAAGTGTTGTAGATGCTCTGCTCAGTCTGCCTGTTGCTCAGGAACAGCTTGGTAATAGTATACAAGAGTTTGTCGACAACTTCATGGAAGCGCTCGCTTCGCCGGAATACGCGCTTAGCGATGAAACTTTAACGTCAATTCAATCAGTGTTGCTCAGTTTTTTCAATAGCAAGGGAAATTATCATTTAACGAATAAGGCCCGGATGCTCTCAATGCAACGAGAGCGGTTGTATATGAGTGCAAAAGTTTTGACAGATTTACGCCCCCTGTTTGCTGAAGAGGAAGAGAGTCAAATTCAAGCGTTAACAATCATCCATACTCTTCAAATTGAGTATCAAGAAGATAATGGCATCAAAACAATCCAGTTCGCTTTGGACAATGTAGATATCGGAGATTTGAAGATGCAGTTGGAACGTGCCGATAAGAAAGATTCTGTGCTGAAAAAGACGGTTGCCAATCTTCCTGACAAAATTTTGTAGTCTACGATTACTTCACCTGACTTATGGAAACATTTGATTATTTATTTGATGTCCGCGATGAAAAAAGACATTCATCGCTTGACACTGTAGAGAAATGGGTGATTGAGGAAGAGGGTTTCTTACCTAACCCTGACTACTCCTACCGGACTAAAACGGAAAGGCCGAGAGTCTTCACGAATTATGATTATTACAACTTTCAACCGTCACAATTAATTGCCGTTGAAACAATCAATGGCAAGACAGTCAACCTGCCCAAAACATATCAAGCGTGGGCAGACGCAATAAATAAGTCCAAATACATTCTTACCTATATCGATGTTAACGAGGAAACGGAGGAAAGGACTACGTATTGTCCTAAAACTTGGGCGCGTACAGTTGACCTGTTAGTTAGCGTCGCTAATCTCGCCGCGCAGGGCGATAAGCACCTGCCTGCACCAGCTATTTTTGATGGATATGAAGGTAGCATTGATATACATTGGGAAACGCCCCAAATGAGAATGCTTGTTAATGTTCCTAAATCGTTGTCAGAACTTATTTCATATTATGGCGAAGACTCGAAAGGTCAATCTGTAAAAGGAAAATTGTCCGACAGAGACGATCTGAAAAACAATTTGTTAGCTATTCTTAAGTCCGCCTATTGATGCAAGGATCAAACTGGCCAATTGAGCCTATTCCAAATGAGCACGATGTATACTTTAGGGTTCATAAAAACTATATTGTAAATGATGGTCCCTACATGTTTAAACCAAGAGCTTTTGTTGAACGCGGGGATAAAGCAGATCAACACAAAAGCATGTCAACCAATTGGGAAGAGTATTCTACTCCAGAGCA
Organism: Fibrella aquatilis; assembly: GCF_017353255.1. Classification (GTDB taxonomy): domain Bacteria; phylum Bacteroidota; class Bacteroidia; order Cytophagales; family Spirosomataceae; genus Fibrella; species Fibrella aquatilis. The sequence continues at coordinate 74,640 of NZ_JAFMYU010000014.1, forward strand.
GACCCAATCCGAAGCAAAAATTCCCATGGATAACGGTGTAGTTGCAATGTCGGTGGGGGGATTGCGAAGCGAAAACCTGACAGTTAATCACGCTCCCATTCCTACAATTAGAGCTCATACGGATGTTAATGGACTGCCTGATGATATCAAAGATGTAGAAGTTCGGGTTAAACTTTTCAAGCACTGCCGCTGGGTAATTAATCCCGAGCTTAGTACCAACCCATAACAACAAAAGCCTCCCGGTGAGAGAGGCTTTTGTTGTTATGGGTTGGTACTAAGCTCGGGATTAGGATTATTGCCGTCTAGTTACTTGTAAAAATTAACAGGATAGGTACTATACCAGCGTTCAAATTCGGCGCGGGTACATACACAAATCAGTCTCCCCATCTTAATAGATCTAAGTCCCTTAGTTATGTAATAGTCTACCGTCTTGGGTCTTACGCCCAATTCGGCGGCTATCATTTCGCGGGTCATTAACGGAGTTGCGCCCGGTAAGCCAGCGTGCCGTAGGTACGCCACAACATAGGCGCGGTGGTCGCGTACCTACGGCACGCTGGCTTGCCGGGCACAACTCCGTCTTGCTACAAACATTCAATCGCTACGCGACCAGAACGCTACTTGTAGATAGCTTCCTGACAAGAGATAAATTACAGCACAGATTTATATAGGTTTTCAGAGCTAACCTTAAAATCGGCGTCTTTTAAGGTTAGCTATGAAAACCGACCTTAAAACCAAGAGCACAGTGGCTGTGTCGGTGGGTGAAATGGGTACGGAATAGGGTACGGTTGCCTTTACCACGTACCTAAACTTCTGCCTTCCTATGAACCATCTCGCTGCCGCTGATTACGCGGTGTTCCTGACCTATTTTGTCATTGTAGTCGGTTATGGCTATTGGATTTATCACTCTCGGCGAGCAGGGGAGACCGATACCAAGGCTTTTTTTCTGGCCGAAGGGTCGCTGACGTGGTGGGCTATTGGAGCCTCGCTGATTGCCTCGAATATTTCGGCTGAGCACTTTATCGGCATGGCCGGGTCGGGGTTTGCCATGGGGCTGGCTATCTCGTCGTATGAATGGATTGCGGCGGCGACGCTGGTGATTGTGGCCGCTTTTTTCATCCCCATCTACCTCAAAAACCGCATTTCCACCATGCCCCAGTTTCTGGCGCAGCGGTATTCCGACACCGTCAGCACCATTCTGGCGGTGTTTTGGCTGGTCGTCTACGTGCTCGTCAACCTTACGTCGATTCTGTATCTGGGGGCCATCGCCATCGAGTCGCTGGCGGGCATTTCGTTTACGACCTGCACCATCGGGCTGGCCGTTTTCGCCATTTTCATCACCCTAGGCGGCATGAAAGTCATTGGCTATACCGACGTCATTCAGGTGGTGGTGCTCATCGTCGGCGGGCTGGTGGTAACCTACCTGGCCCTGCAACTTGTGGCCGACAAATCGGGCGTGAACGGCGTCTGGAACGGGCTGCTGGCCCTTCGCACCCGCGCTGACGACCATTTTCACATGTTTTTTGCCGAGGGGCAACCGTATTATAACGCCCTGCCGGGGATGTCGCTGGTGCTGGGCGGTATGTGGATCAACAACCTTTATTATTGGGGCTGCAACCAATACATTGTGCAACGGGCGCTGGGGGCCGATTTGAAGACCGCTCGTAGTGGCATCCTGTTTGCCGCGTTTCTGAAACTGCTTATTCCGTTGATCGTAGTGATTCCGGGCATCGCGGCCTATGTGCTGTACAAAGAAGGTACGTTCGCCGCTGCCATGACCGGTGCTAACGGAGCCGTACGGCCCGACAATGCCTACCCCACGCTGATGAACCTGCTGCCCACGGGCATGAAAGGCCTGGCGTTCGCGGCCCTCACAGCGGCGGTAGTAGCCTCATTAGCAGGCAAGTGCAACAGCATCTCCACGATTTTCACGCTGGATATTTACCGGAAGTTCGTCGACAAGAACGCGTCGGAACAGAAGCTGGTGAACGTGGGGCGCTGGGCAGTGGTGGTGTCGTTTGTAGTGGCCATCATCATTGCCCCCATGCTTCGGTCGTTCGATCAGGTGTACCAGTACATTCAGGAATACACCAATTTCCTAACGCCGGGCGTATTTGCCATTTTCGTACTGGGCTTTTTCTGGAAACGCGCCACCAACCGCGCCGCCCTAACCGTGGCCATCCTGACGATTCCGCTCTCGATCCTTTTCAAATTCTGGCCCGAAATCAGCCACCTGTTTGGTAGTCAGGCCGCCGAAATGCCTTTCCTGCACCGCACCACCTGGGTATTTGGCATCGACATGGCCCTGATGGTGCTTGTGTCGCTGACCGACCCGGCGAGTGTACAAAATCCCAAAGGCCTGGCTATCGACCAGTCCATGTTCCGGGTGTCGCGGTCTTTTTTGGTCGGCTCTATTGTGATCGCAGTGATTCTCGGCGGGTTGTATACGAAGTTTTGGTAGGACCCCACCCCCGGCCCCTCCCCTGAAAGGCAGGGGAGGGGGGCAGAAAGGCGCGTTTTTTCTGTTTGGGTGGACTGTTCATGTAGCTTGTGCTTAAATTAGTTGCTTATGAATAACCCACTGTTTATGAGTCAACTAATACATAATCGAAAAACCGTTGAAGACGTACGTCGGCTACTACGAAAAAATCAGACAAGGCATGAGGCACTGCTTTGGGACAGGCTGCGAAGTAGCCAATTGAAGGGAAGAAAATTCAGACGGCAACACAGTGTGGGCATGTATATTCTTGACTTCTACTGCCCCGCCGAACGGCTGGCTGTTGAGATTGATGGCGACTCCCACACTACTGAAGAGGCTCGGCAGCATGATGTGGAACGTGACGCCACAATGACCCAACTCTGTATTCACACCCTCCGCATTACCAACTACGAAGTCGAAACAGATATAGAAGCTGTTTTGACCAAAATCTCGGCATACTTCAACTAGTCGTAGCCACGCGGACAGTCCACCCAAACGGAAAAAACGTGCCCTCTTGCTCCCCTCCCCTTGTTTAAGGGGAGGGGTCGGGGGTGGGGTAAACTCTCGCCTTGAAACAATTACCCCACCGAAACCATCTCACCCACCAGCGCCTCCCGCGCCTGTGCCGCCAATTCAAACGAATGCAGGCGGGCGGTGTGGTCGAATATTTGGGCGGTGATCATTAGTTCGTCGGCCTGGGTCTGGTCGATGAAGCGGGCAAGGCCCTGCTGAACGGTATCGGGCGCACCCACTACGGCGTAACGCAACATCTGGCCCGCACCCGTCTGCCGGAGAGCATAATCGAGCCGTTCGGGGTGGTCGACGGGGGGAGGCAATTGGCCCGGATTGCCGCTTCGGAGGTTGATAAACTGCTGTTGTGCTGAGGTAAACAACCGTTTGGCTTCCGCGTCGGTATCGGCCGCCACGACATTGACGCCCAGCATGACATACGGTTTTTTCAACGTTTCCGACGGTTGAAACTGCGTGCGATACGTGTGCAGGGCCTGCATGAGCGCATCGGGCGCAAAGTGTGACGCAAAGGCATAGGGCAGCCCCAGCATAGCGGCCAACTGTGCTCCGAACAGGCTGGAACCCAAGATCCAGACAGGTACGTTCAGTCCGGCGCCCGGCATGGCCTGAACGGCCTGACCCGGTTCGGCAGGTTGAAAATAGTGCTGTAGTTCAACCACGTCCTGCGGAAACGTATCTGGCCCGGTCAGGTTACGGCGCATGGCGCGGGCCGTAACCTGATCAGAACCCGGCGCGCGACCCACACCCAGGTCAATCCGACCCGGATAGAGCGAAGCAAGCGTGCCAAACTGCTCAGCGATCACCAGCGGCGAATGGTTGGGCAGCATAATACCGCCAGAACCAACCCGAATAGTCTGAGTGCCTCCGGCAATGTACCCAATCACCACCGACGTGGCGGCACTAGCTACGCCGGTCATATTGTGGTGTTCGGCCAGCCAATAGCGGTTGTAGCCCCACGTTTCGGCGTGTTGGGCCAGATCGAGGGCATTGTTGAGTGACTGTTTGACGGTGTTCCCGGCGGCAACGGGCACCAGATCGAGTACGGAAAATGGAACGTTATTCATGGCGTTGGAAAAGATAGCAGCCCAACTGAGTTGCTTACTGCATTACTTCTTCCCGTAACAAATTGGCCTGCTGAATAATTGCCAAGACAAAGTAGGGAGGTACTGTCTGGCAGCTTTCTCGAATCGGAATAATTATTGATGCCATCGCTTGGAGCGATGGCATCAATAATTGATTGTCCAGAATCCAGCATCCAACACCCAGTATCTTAAGGCTTTACCCGTACTTTTGTTAGTCTATCGCGTCAAATCCTGAATTACCATGCAGACCCAACAGGCTTTTACTCAGCAGGAAACTAACCCCCTCGCCAGCATCGAGCAGTGGGAGGACGATGTGTTGCTGCGCTATCCAGAGCCAACGCATAAAGCGAAGGAGGCTTACCGGAATTATGATAGCCCGGAGCGCGACACCGTACGGGAGTTTTACCGCCTCAATCACCGCTACCAGACGTTCGATTTTGTGCAGGAAAAGGAAGGCGAGTTTCTGAAGTTCGATAAGAAGGAAATGCCCGTCTGGAACGCAATGGAATTTCTAAATACACTCGTTGACGATTCAGACCCTGATACCGACCTCGATCAGCTACAGCACCTGCTGCAAACCGCCGAGGCTATCCGCGCCGATGGTCACCCCGACTGGTTTGTGCTGACGGGCTTTCTGCACGATATGGGTAAAGTGCTCTGCCTCTTCGGCGAACCGCAGTGGGCCGTGGTGGGCGATACCTTCCCCGTAGGCTGCGCACATTCCGACAAAATCGTGTACCCCGAATATTTTAGGGCTAACCCCGACAGTTACGATGAGCGGTATAATACCAAATATGGTGTCTACAGCCACCACTGCGGCCTGAAGAACGTACATATGTCGTGGGGGCATGACGAGTATCTGTATCAGATCACGAAAAATTACCTGCCCGAGCCGGCCTTGTACATGATCCGGTATCACTCGTTCTACTCGCAGCACCGCGAAAAGGCCTATGATCATTTGCTGGATGACCACGACCGGGCGATGTTCCCCTGGGTGGATAAATTCAACCCGTATGATCTGTATTCTAAAAGCCCAAAACCACCCGTGGTAAGCGAATTGAAGCCGTATTATGAAGACCTGATTGCTAAATATCTGCCTGCCACGGTTCGGCTGTAAGAATCTGACCCACAAGTGTAAGCGACGGTTGGAGTTTCAAAACAGCTTTCCTATCTTTGCGCTCCCGTTGAGAAAATAACATAGCCATGGCTAAGAAAGGTAATAGAATTCAGGTAATTTTGGAATGCACCGAGCAAAGGGCAGCGGGTGTTCCGGGTATTTCGCGGTACATCACCACCAAGAACCGCAAAAACACCCCTGCGCGTATCGAGCGCAAAAAGTACAACCCCTTCATGAAGAAGGTAACGTTGCACAAAGAGATTAAGTAATCAACTCATCAATGGCGGAACCCCGGCTTAGCGGCATGGTGGCATACGTCGAAACGACACAGCACAATGGCTAAGAAGGTAGTTGCAACCCTGAAAACGAAGGATAACGGCAAAGCATTTGCCAAGGTTATCCGCGCCGTGAAATCACCCAAAACGGGCGCTTACACGTTCAAAGAAGAAATGGTGCCGGTTGATGAAGTGCAGAACGCGTTCAAAGCGTAATTGCCTTCCATCCCAAACCCAATACAATGAAGTCCCGATGAGGGACTTTTTTTGTTATAGATTTGGTCATTGGCTTCGCTGTCATTTTACTGCGTAGTCATTCGCTTCGCTCTAATGACATTTCACTATGGCCTTCTTCGGATTATTTGGTAAAGAGAAAAAAGAGTCGCTCGACAAGGGGCTGGAGAAAAGCAAAGACAGCTTCTTTTCCAAGCTTGGTCGGGCTGTGGTGGGTAAAACCACCGTGGATGAAGACGTTCTCGACGAACTTGAAGACGTCCTGATCTCCTCAGACGTGGGGGTAGAAACCACTGTCAAGATCATCAAGCGCATTGAAGCCCGCGTGGCCCGCGACAAGTATATGGGCACCGACGAACTGGACACCATCCTGCGCGAAGAAATTGCCGGGTTGCTCTCCGACAGTACCGGCACGGCCATTACTGAACGTGCTGATTTTGAGCTGCCTGCAGATAAAAAGCCGTATGTGATCATGGTTGTCGGCGTAAACGGCGTAGGCAAAACCACCACCATTGGTAAGCTGGCCTCGCAGTTTCATAAGCGGGGCAAGAAAGTCGTGCTCGGCGCGGGCGACACCTTCCGGGCGGCGGCCGTAGATCAGCTCAAACTCTGGGGCGACCGTGTGGGGGTGCCCGTTATCTCCCACGGTATGAACACTGACCCCTCGGCCGTAGCCTACGACGCCGTGAAAAAAGCCACCGAAATGGGTGCCGATGTGGTCATTATCGACACCGCAGGGCGGCTCCACACAAAGGTGAACCTGATGAACGAGTTGTCGAAGATTAAGCGGGTGATGCAGAAATTCATCCCCGACGCCCCCCACGAAGTGCTGCTGGTACTGGATGGATCAACGGGCCAAAATGCCTTCATTCAGGCCACCGAATTTACCCGTGTGACGGATGTTACGGCGCTGGCTATCACCAAGTTAGATGGTACGGCCAAAGGCGGCGTAGTCATCGGTATCTCCGACCAATTCCGTATTCCGGTAAAGTACATCGGCGTAGGCGAAAAGATCGACGACCTGCAAACGTTTGACAAGATGGAGTTTGTCGATTCGTTTTTCAAGAAGTGAGTTTATTGGGCCACAGAGCTACACAGAGTTGAGGGGAGGTACACAGAGTTTCTTTTCTCTATTTTAGTTGAAAAAACTCTGTACACCTCCCCTCAACTCTGTGTAGCTCTGTGGCCCAATAACCTTTTTCTACTATGCGCTATATCCTGCTCTTGCTCAGCTTCTTAACGACCACTACTATAGCGCAGCATCGCAAAAAACCGGTGAACAGCAAGCAGGGTATTTGTGGTGTGGTAGTAGAGCGGAAGGGCAATCAGATGCCCGGCCCGGGTGCTAAATCCTCGCAGGGAGATCCCGTTTCGCGGGAGGTGTTGGTATATCCGGCCCTGATGATGGATGCCGTTGAGGGGATGGAAGAGGGCTTCGTTACCTCAACCAAAGGCGTAGAGCCGATCAAAACCACCCGCTCAGACAAGGCAGGTAAGTACTGCATCTACGGCCTGCCTTCCGGTACGTATACGGTGCTGGTGCGTGAGCCTAAAGGTCTGTATGCCAGCCTTTTCGATATCGACGGGCGGCTCAACCCGGTGACGGTGGAGAAGCAAAAAGTGGCCCGGCACAACATTCAGATTACGTATCAGGCGGCGTTTTAAATGGGAAATGTTTTATTGATCACGTTGCTTGTCCTGCTTCCATTTGGCTGGGTAATTTATAAGCTGATCCGATATAGTGCCGTGACAGTTGGCGACGAAGGGCCACTGAAGCAGCCTGTTCAGTATGCCTACGGTGAAAACGACGTGCTGAAGTGGTCGCAGATACCCCTGGTAGGTGTCATGGTTATTATGTTCACGTGGATCTGCTGGCTGCTGGTATCGAACTTGGCTACGGCGACAAAACCATGGCAGTATGGCCTCGTTATTTTTTCGGCGCTGCTGTGGTTGGCGCTGGTGTATTTACTTCTCGTCTTTTTTCGGTTGGAACGAAAGCTTTGGGGTATGTTGCGTGATACCGTACTTACCCTGGACCCACACACCAAATCAATTTCCGTTGACCGGGCCGGTGACGTCATTGAACTGACGACTGCAAACACGGCTTTGATCGAGCATCACTGGCTGAATCAGGGAAAATTCGGCCATTATTTCTACCGATTCGTTGATCACTCAGGCCGGAGTACTGCCTTTTATGATTATGGGAAAGGCCTTCCAGTTGCCCTGGATGTGTATTTCAAGGGTACACCTTACCGACTTGTTGAGCATCGTTACCCGTTTAAAGACATCCCGTTCAGCTGATTGATCATATCGCTTGAGCCGATGAACAGGGGTGAGCGCTGATGGAGAGATGTGGGCGCTATGGCCAAAATGCGTTGCTCACCGTTGCAGGCACGGCCACCGGCCTGCTCGGCAATGAAGGCCATCGGATAGCATTCGTAGAGCAAACGAAGCTTGCCTTCTGGCAACCGGGCCGTTTGTGGATAAAGATAAATGCCCCCTTTGATCAGATTCCGGTGGAAATCGGCCACCAGCGAGCCGATGTAACGGCCTGTCAGGCGTTGCTGCTTGCATTGTCGCAAATAAGCCTGCACGGGGATGGGGTAGTCGGCTTCGTTGCCGTCGTTGCACGAAAAAATCTGACCCGCACGGGGTTGCCGCAGGTTCGGGTGCGAGAGGATGTATTCGCCCAGCGAGTTGTCGTAGGTGAAGCCGCTTACGCCTTCGCCGGTGGTTAGCACCAGAATCGTGGAGGAGCCGTAGAGGATGTAGCCCGCCGCCACCTGCTGATCGCCGCCCTGTAAGAAATCGGCCAGCGTAGCCTTGCTCCCCACGGGTGTGATGCGCCGGTAGATGCTGAAAATGGTGCCTATCGACACGTTGACGTCAATATTGGACGACCCATCGAGGGGGTCGATGGCCACCACGTACTTGGCGTTGTCGTTGCCGGTATGGATGATGTCTTCGTCTTCTTCCGAAATCAGTGCGCAGACTTCGCCGCCATTCTTCAGCGCCCGGATGAACCGGATATTAGCCACCACGTCCAGTTTCTGCTGCGTTTCGCCCTGCACATTATTTCCCGACCCCGCCGAACCGGTGATGTCCATTAGGCCCGCCCGATTTATTTCGCGGTTGATGATTTTGCTGGCCAACGCCATGTCGCGCAAGAGTTGCGAGAGTTCGCCGGTGGCATACGGAAACGCCGTTTGCCGTTGCATAATGTACCGGTCGAGGGTGGTGCCGACGGGCAGAGCCAGATTGGCCAGCGCAGTCTGAACGTTCATGGTCATACGTGAGTAGTGGTGTAAGCTGTTACTGTTCAGCAAGTTAAACTGAACAGTAACAGGGTGGCTGGCTCAGTACTGATTAATTTCGGCTCGTTTGGCGTCGAAAAGGCCACAGACGTGGGTGGCCTGTTGGTCATACGCAGTGGCGTCGGTCCAGGCGTCGCGGGGGTTGAGCAGCGTGGCGGGCACATTGGGGCAGGTTTGCGGAATGGCCAGCCCAAAAACCGGATGGCGCTGATACGTCACCACGTCGGGGTCGAGGGCACCCGTGAGCGCGGCCCGGATGAGTGCGCGGGTGTGGGTGAGGCTGATGCGCTTGCCCACGCCGAAGCCGCCGCCCGTCCAGCCGGTGTTGACGAGCCATACCTCCGTATTATGTTCCCGGATCTTTTCACCGAGCATGGCCGCGTATTGGGTGGGGTGGAGGGGCATGAACGCTGCACCAAAACAAGCCGAAAACGTGGCTTGTGGCTCGGTAACGCCCATTTCGGTGCCTGCCACTTTCGCCGTATAACCCAGCAAAAAGTAGTCCATCGCCTGTTCGGGCGTGAGGCGCGAGATAGGCGGGAGCACCCCGAAAGCGTCGCAGGTGAGGAAGAAAATCGTGTTTGGATGCCCCCCTACCGATGGTAGTTGGACATTGTCGATAAAGTGAATCGGGTAGGACGTCCGCGTGTTTTCGGTCAGTGTCGTATCGGCGTAGTTGACCTGACCGCTACCGGGTTTGAACCGCGTGTTTTCCACGATAGCTCCGTAGCGGATGGCATCGAAAATCTGCGGCTCGTGTTCGCGGGTGAGGTCGATCACTTTGGCGTAGCAGCCGCCTTCAAAGTTGAAAATACCGTCATTGCTCCAGCCGTGTTCATCGTCGCCAATCAGGCACCGGTCAGAGTCGGCCGAGAGCGTGGTTTTGCCCGTGCCCGACAGGCCAAAGAAGACGGCCACGTCGGGTTTGCCGTCGGGGCGGGCGTGGCCGATATTGGCCGAGCAGTGCATGGGCAGCACGTTTTGCCGGGGCAGCAGGAAGTTGAGGGCCGAAAAAATGCCTTTCTTGATCTCACCCGCGTAGCCCGTACCGCCAATGAGCAGCACCCGTTTCGACAGGTTCAGGATGGCGAAATTCCCGTTCCGAGTACCGTCTTCGGCGGGGTTTGCCACAAAATCGGGCACGGCCAGTACGGTGAAATCGGGTTTGAACGTACCCAGTTTATTGTCAGGTACACGCAGGAACATGTTGTAACAGAATAGGTTATGCCAGGCCGAGGTGGTTAGGATACATAAATTCAACTGATGATCGGCATCGGCTCCGGCGTTGGCATAGCGTACATAGGCGGTCTGGTATTCCAGGAAATTCCGCATTCGCCGGTGCAGCCGGTCAAACTGCGCTTCATCGAACGGGATGTTTACCTTACCCCAATCGACGGTGTCGGCAGTTAGCGCATCGTGTACGATATACCGGTCTTTGGGCGAGCGGCCCGTAAACCGTCCTGTAGCGCACATCAACGCCCCGGTGTCGGTCAGTTGACCTTCGCCACGGCGCACGGCATGTTCGATCAGGGTTGAAGGTGGCAATTGGAAATACAGCTCGGCGGGGTCGCGGAGTTGTAAAAAATCAATCGCCTGATCGGCGGGTGATTGAAGCCCAATGAGTTGGGCAAACGGCTGTCCCTGTTCGATAACCATGTGCTTGTGTGATTGCTACGCTAACTGACATACAAAAGTATAGCGGATTTTATAAAAATAGCGAACGTTCGCTAAATTATTTTCAAACGCTGATTTAACGGTATCGCTTACTTTTGCAGCTATGACCACAGACCGGGAAAAAGTACGGCTCATTTTTGGCTTCAAACTGAAGCAACTTCGGCAGGAGCGGGGCCTGTCGACCTATGATCTGGCCGACCGGACGGGGTTGTCGCCGTCGTACCTCAACGAGATCGAGAAAGGCAAGAAGTACCCCAAGACAGAGAAGATTTTCGCCATCGCCAAAGCCCTCGACACTGACTACGACGCGCTGGTGTCGCTGAAGGTGAGTAAGCAGCTAGAGGCAGTAGCAGAGCTGCTTAACTCGAATATTCTCAATGAGTTGCCCTTGGAGCTGTTCGGTATTGAGCCGGGCTATTTCTTGGAAATGATGGCCGCTGCCCCCGCCAAACTGAGTGCGTTTATCAATACCCTGATCGAGATTGGCCGGAATTATGACCTGCGCGTGGAGCAGTTTTATTACTCGGTGTTGCGCACCTATCAGGCCATGCACGACTCCTATTTTGAGGACATCGAAGCGCAGGCCGATCAGTTTCTGGCCCACCACCCGCTACCCGTTGCCCCCGCCGATAGCCCGGCTTTTCTGGCACAGGTACTAACGGCTGAATTCGGTTGTGCTGTTGAACCCTATGATCAAACCAGTCAGCCGACTATGTCTACGCTACGGTCGGTATTTTTGCCAGAGAAGAATAAGCTACTGATTAACAAAGGGTTATCTGTAGAACAAACGGCATTCACACTGGGCCGTGAGGTGGGCTACCGGCAACTGAACCTGACGCAACGCCCCCTGGAGTCGTCGATGCTGGCGGCGGCTTCGTTCGACGAAGTGCTCAACAATTTCCGGGCGTCGTATTTCGCGCGGGCCATTCTCATGCCCCGCGCCCAAGTGCTGCCCATGCTGACCGACGCATTGGCGCAGCCTACCTGGCAACCCGACCGGATGCTGGCCATGATGGCCTGCTTTGCTGTGACACCCGAAATGTTCCTCTCGCGGGTGATGAACCTGATCGCCAGCCACTTCGGCCTGAAAGATTTGTTTTTTATCCGGTTCGACCAACCCACTGAGCAACAGCGGTTTGTAATTTCGAAAGAGCTACACCTGAGCCGTCTGCACGCGCCCCATGGCGTAGCTCGCGATGAGCATTATTGCCGTCGGCAGGTGGCCCTGACTATGCTCAACGACATGCGTACGCAGCAGGCCGACGGCAGTTGGGATGGGCAGCCTTTTTGCCAGGCGCAGATCACGACCTATGTACCCAATGGGCAGGCGTATTTCGTGCTGTCTATTGCCAAGTCGTCGCCGCCCTCTACCACCAACAGCAGCATCAATATTGGTCTGCCTATTACTGACGACCTTCGCCACGTCATTGCCTTCCTGGATGACCCCGCCATTCCCCGCACCGACGTCGGCGACACCTGCGAACGCTGCTCTATTCCAGACTGTCAGGTACGTGCCGCCCCCGCCACGGTACTGGCTAAACGTGAGCAGGTTGAGCATATAAAAGCGGCGATTGCTGGGTTGAGGGAGGAATGAGTCCGAACTTTGCTACCCAAAACCCTCGTTACCCTCTAGCGACGCTTACAACCGCGACTTGTTTTGAAAACCAAAGGCTTACTTAAGAATAAAATTAATATTGTCACACTGGGCTGCTCGAAGAATCTGGTCGATTCGGAGACATTGTATACCCAACTGCGGGGCAACGGCATGGCCGTGACCCACGAGTCGAAAAAGGATGATGCCAACATTGTGGTGATCAATACCTGCGGCTTTATCGACAATGCTAAAGAAGAATCGATCAATACCATTCTGCGGTATGTGGATGCCAAAGAAGCGGGCGTGGTCGATAAAGTGTACGTAACGGGTTGTCTGTCGCACCGGTATAAAGATGAATTGGAGGTGGAAATGCCCACCGTCGACGCGTGGTTTGGTACGAATGAACTGCCCCGGTTGCTGAAAACCCTCCGCGCGGACTATAAGCATGAACTTGTTGGCGAACGGTTGCTAACAACCCCGGCGCACTACGCCTACCTGAAAATTGCCGAAGGCTGCGACCGCCCCTGTTCATTCTGCGCCATCCCGCTCATGCGCGGTCACCACGTCTCCCGCCCTATGGACGAGCTGGTGATGGAAGCCAAATCACTGGCCCGGCGCGGCACTAAAGAACTGATTCTCATTGCCCAGGATCTGACCTACTACGGCCTCGATCTGGACAAAAAACGCTCTCTCGCCACCCTCGTTGACCGTCTTGCCGACGTGGAGGGTATCGACTGGATCCGGTTGCAATATGCCTACCCGTCGGGCTTTCCGCTGGACGTTTTGGACGTGATGCGCGACCGACCCAACGTCTGCAATTACCTCGATATGCCCCTCCAAACGGGTTCGACGGAGTTGCTGAAGCTGATGCGCCGGGGCATTACGCGCGAAAAAACGGAGGAGCTGGTGCATACCATCCGCGAGAAAGTGCCGGGTATTCACCTCCGCACCACGCTCATTGTGGGACACCCCGGCGAAACAGACGCCCTTTTCGAGGAAACGCTGGATTTTGTTGACCGGATGCGCTTCGACCGGTTGGGTACGTTCACCTATTCGCACGAAGACCAAACGCACTCCTTTTCTATGCCCGACAACATACCCGCGGAAGTGAAGCAGGAACGCGCCGATGCCATTATGGAGGTGCAGGAAGGTATTTCGCACGAAAAGAACCTCGCTAAAATTGGTCAGACCTACAACGTGCTCTTCGACCGCAAAGAGGGGGGCTACTTTATTGGCCGCACCGAGTTCGACTCGCCGGAAGTCGATAACGAAGTGCTCGTGCCTGTCACCAAAGACACGTATATCCGCCTCGGTGACTTCGCCCCCGTCCGCATCACCGACGCCCAGCCGTTTGATTTGTACGGGGAGCTGTTATTTCAGTAGTTCGTCTCGCTTCTCAAGACCTGCTTTTCGCTGGTGACTGCCCAGCCCATCACCTCGGCGGAGGAAGATGCTTGCTATTGATCGACTTTGGTAGCCTGTGATGATTCGCGCTCAAGGTCTTCAACGCTTGGTAACGTACCTTGTAGGTCGGCGGGAATGCTCTCTGTAAGGCGATATTCGGCAATACCGATAGGCTTATTAATATCCTTTAGCGCATATTCGGCAACGACTTTGTCTTTGTCCTGACAAATCAATAGACCAACACTGGGTTGATCCGCGGCTGTTTTTAACTGGTCATCCACAACCGACAGGTAGAAATTTAGCTTACCGGCAAACTCAGGCTGGAATTTGCCCCGTTTCAACTCAATTACTACGTAGCAGTGTAGTTTCAAGTGGTAAAACAGTAAATCAATGTAAAAATCCTGGTCCCCTACTTCCAAGTGATATTGCTTGCCAACAAAGGCGAATCCGGCACCCAATTCAAGCAAAAACTTGGTGATATGGCTGGTCAGCGCATTTTCGAGATCTTTCTCTTGGTAATCGTCCTGCAACGTCAAAAAATCAAACAGGTAAGGATCTTTGGTCAGTTGCTGGGCAAGGTCTGACTGTAGCGCTGGCAAGCGATCATCGAAATTGGATATTGCTTTACCCTGCCGTTCATGCAACCCCGACTTGATTTGCAGGCTTAGTATGTCGCGTGACCAGCCGTTTTCAAGCGATTTAGCAACGTAGAAGTCGCGTATTTCGGCAGTCTTCACTTTGTCGAGGAGGATGACGTGGTGCGCCCACGGCAATTGTGCAACTGGTCGTTGCACAAATTCATTACTCGGATAGGCTTCCGCAAATTTTCTCATGTAGAACAAATTGCGACGCGACAGACCATGCATATCGGGAAAATCTGCCCGGAGGTCGTCTGCTAACTTCTCTATTACTTTATATCTCCATTTCTCGGTCTTAGCTGAACTGAGTGAGGTTGTTGTGGGCTTTGCGCTACGCGCCCCTCGACTGCGCTCGGGGTGACAGGCCAATAAGCAACTAGCCTAGCTTGAGTCAAGGTCGTTGTCACCCCGAGCGCAGTCGAGGGGCACGTAGCGCAAAGCCCACAACAACCTCACTCAGTTCACTGAGCTGCTACTCCTCTACTCCACTAGCCCCCAGCGCCTCAAACAGCGTGTGCCAGTACCGCGTGATGGTGGGCTTGTTCTCTTTTGCTGAGGCTGTGGCGGAAAAAGGGAGTACCAGCCGAATGCTGGGCGAACCAATGGGGTACTGTTCACCCAGAAGTTTGGCATCGGTTTTAGCCCACTCGTCGGCTTGGGCGGTGGTGGCGGGGGGTATTTTGTGAAAATCGCGTCGGCCCGGACCGGTCATGCTTTCCACCATATCGCTCAGGTAATAAGCCCGCACCGTCCGGCCTGATTCGTTGGCCTGGGCCAGCACGGCGAGGCTGCCCCAGAGGTCGGTATGCTGATTGGAGAGGCCGGCATTGGGCTGATCGAGCCTGGCGAGCACCTGCCGCTGGATGGTGGCCTGTTCGCGGGTGAGTTGCAATTCGTAGTCGGTTTGGGCGGCGTCGCGGTCGGTGGGGGAGGCACCGTCGAGGTCGGGGAGGGGCGTGCGGGCGGTCAGCGATAGAGCGCGGGCTTTGGCGGTGTTGTCGTGAATGAAATAAACCGCTACCCGATCTCCTTTTTGATGCACGTTTTTGGCAATAGCCTCACGGACAGCGTGTTCGTAGATGGCGTGGGCTTCTGACTTAGTCCCTCCGGGCTGGTTGCTCAGGCTTTTGTCAATGAAAAAAACCGTGTAGCTCGGTTCATCTGCCGCCACGGGACGGTCTTTTTTGGCCGAACAGCCGACGAGAAATAGCAGGCAGAGGAGAAGGAGGCGGGTCATACCGCAAAATTGACCAGCAAACCTATACCGTTTTTGAAACCTTATAGGTTTTTGTTTTTTCGCCGCCCCGCAAAAAGCGAAGTGCGGCCAGGAAGCCCAACGCGCTGAAGGCGAAATTCACCAGCGTAATAATCGCGTGCGAAAACGTGGCCCAGATGGTACCAGCCATCAGCGTCATGCCATAGGCCACCAGCCCCCGGCTGGCCAGAAAATGGTACGAGCCGATGTTAGCTTGCGTGGGGATGGTGAGGCTACCCAGCGACGTCAGCGCAAAAACCGTCAGCGAGGCCGAATTGGGCAGGTTTTCGGTGATGGGCAGCGCCCGAAACAGCGACGCCAGCACCATCAGCGACAGGCCGTGGATACAGAACGTAGTAAGCCAATACAGACTGGGTTGCTTCACGGTGCGAATACTCAGCAGCCCCCGCCGGAACCCCTCTATCCGTTCGCGCAGGCGGATGCGTTCGGCCAGCCGTTGCACCGATTGCCAGCGCATGACGCTCCGCAAGCTAATGACTGTGAGGGCAATACAAACCGCCAGGCCTGCCAGCAAGCCCGCCCACTGCCCACCCGAAAGGACATGGAACCAGTTGGGCAACTGCATGTACTGCTGCACATAAGCCAGCAGTCGGCCCGATTCCAGCAATAGGGTTAGCGACAGGAAAACGGCCGTGGCCAGCAAGTCCACCAGCCGTTCGGTGATGATAGACCCGACGCTTTCGGTGATGGGTACGTTGTCGCTGCGTTGTAGCAGCGTACACCGCAGCAACTCGCCCGAACCGGGAATGATGACGCTCGAAGCACTCCCCGCCAGCATAGCCGACAGCGCCCGCCCGGCAGAGGGCGCATGGCCCAGCCCTTGTAGCAGCATCCGCCAGCGCACGGCCCGCAACACGGTTTGGATACCCATGACCAGGGCCGTTACGGCAATCCAGCCACGCGACGCTTTCTGAAACTGATCGATCAAACTGGCCAGCGGCATACCGCGCAGGGCGTAGGCGAGCAGGGCGAACGCCAGAACGACGGGGATGACCTGTTTTAGCAATTTCTTCATAAGCTAATCAGCGGTGCTGGCCGAGGCGGCGATAAACTATTCGTAACCAGAGAGTTAATGGTGGCTGAATGCCATTTATGGTCCAGGCCGAAGTCATTTCGCGGAGGCCCTGCACCACACTACGCCAGCCATTGTTTGATGCCCCACCGGCCCGCATTCGTACCAATACGTCTGGCAGGTGGCGGGCGCTGTAGCCTGTCATGTGCAACACCCGGAACATGATTTCGTAGTCGGCGGCCAGTGTAAGCTCGGTGCGGAAACCGCCCGTCTTAAGCAGCAGTTCGCGACGTGCAAAAAAGGCAGGGTGGGCGGGCGCGTGGCCCTGTGCAAACAATTTTTCCGAGAAAGGCCTAACCTGCCAGTGGCGGGTTATCTGCTCCTGCGCATCGACATAGACCAGATTACCATAGACGGTGCCCACGGTGGGGTCACGAAATTCACCCATTACCTGGGCCAGTACCTGGTCATGGGCGTAAACATCGTCGGCGTTGAGGAAAGCAATCACGTCGCCGGTGGCGCGGTGCAGGCCTTTATTCATGGCGTCGTAGATACCCTGGTCGGGTTCCGAAGTCCAGTTGGTAAGCTGGCTATCGTAGCGCCGGAGCAGTTCGACGGTGCCGTCGGTAGAGCCGCCATCCAGAATAAGGTATTCCAGATCAACTCCCCGCTGTGCCAGCACCGACTGTATGGTACGTTCCAGCACGGCGGCGGCGTTGTAGGCCACGGTGACAATGGTAATTTTCATCAACTGCCCTTATGCCTGATTCAGGGGCTTGGCCTGGTTCAGGGTCATGTTGCGGATGATCTCGGTTTGGGTGCGCTCAATCCGCCGGAGCTTGGAATACAGCACGACCATGCCAATAAAAAACACCACCCCGCCAACGTAAATTACCAGATCGACGCCGCGCCCCACGCCCACCGCCACGGCAATTTGGGTTGAGAGTTCGGGGAAAAGCACCAGCGTTAGTCCCACCAGGGCCACCAAAATCAGCGAGAGGCGGTAGAACGTCTGGTTTTGCAGGCGGGTTAAAAACAGCAGCACCAGGCCCAGCAGGGGCAGAGCGAGCAGAATTTTTATGGGTGTCATAACAGTAACTTCTTCAGAATGAGGTCGATCAGGATATTGAAGGCGTTCAGCGCGCTCTGTCCTTTCTGTTTCGAGTAGTCGGTGTAGACAATGTGGACGGGCACCTCCTGGTAGCGCAGCCGATTCTGCCGAATCAACGACAGTACCTCGGTGGCGTGGGCCATGCGGTTTTCAGTGATACGGATGGCCTCGGCAGCGCGGCGGTTCATGGCCCGAAACCCGTTGTGCGCGTCGGTGAGCCACAGGCCGGTAGTAAGGCCGTTAACAATGGTGGCCACTTTCAGCAACGCCCGGCGCAGCACCGGCACGGCATCAACATCATTGGCCCGCTGAAACCGCGACCCCAGCGCAATATCGGCCTCACCGGCTTTCACAGGGGCCAGCAGGGTCTGAATTTCGCGGTGATCGTGTTGTCCGTCGGCGTCGAAATGCACCACGTAGGCGGCTCCCTGTGCCAGCGCATAGCGCATACCGGTGTGCAGGGCCGCGCCTTGCCCCAGGTTGATGGGGTGGCGCAGGTAGTGTAGGCTCAGGTCCCGAATGGTGTCGAGCGTATTGTCGGCCGAGCAATCGTCAACCACCACCACCGAATAGCCTTCGTAGACCAGCGGCAGCAGCGTTTGGCGCAGGGCAGTAGCTTCGTTATAGGTCGGCACCACCACGAAGGTAGACGCGTTGGACGTGGGCATACGGTAGGGGCGGCTGGGCGCGTTTGGGTCTGTACAACAAGCCTTACCAAAGATAATGCCAAATTACGGGCAATTCTGGCATGGTATTCGTAGCGGGCGAATGGAAGTTTTAGTGATTTAATAACGCCCTACGCCCGTAAGGCCTTAGTTTTATGGTGTAAACTCACCTGAGCGAACGTCTGATCGTTGTCCCCAATGTCAAAGAAAAAACGGCAGGCCAGCCCGGATACGCAGGCGGCCCCCCCTACCCGAAAACCCGTTACCGTACCGGCTCCTACCCCAACCCTGGCCGCCAAACCACAGCCCGTTGCCCCCCTGCCCCCCAAACCCGCCGACCCCAACGAGCTGATCCGTTTCGACCGGCGCACCAACTGGACCCTGGGCATCATTGTCGGCCTGTTTTTGCTGATGGTGCTGGGCAAACTGCATTTTGTGTCGCTGCCTGCCTGGAATACCCTTGTGCCCGACGGTTCGCCCGTGAACCGGGGTTTGGTATCGGGTACGGCCAAAACCATCCGCATGGACGATTATGCCGTTGGGGCGCCCTGGATCATTTCCAACATAAACCGAGGTTATCCCATTGAAAATGAAGGCATTGGCGGCTTGAAATCGGCCATGTTGACGGTACCGGCCAAGCATATCGTTTCCTTTTTTAAGCCGCACAACTGGGGCTTTTTTGTGCTCGATGCCGAACGTGGCTACGCCTGGATGTACGACCTCTGTATTCCGCTGTTGCTGATCGGGTCGTTTTTGTTTTTCATGATGATCACCCGCAACCAGTATTTTCTGTCGCTAACGGGGGCCATTGCCCTGCTGCTGTCGTCGGGTACGGTCTGGTGGACATTTATTCCGGCCAGTATGATTGGCTACTGCGGCCTCACTGCCGTTACCGCCGTGTATTTGCTGCGCGAACGGAAACCCCTACGAATAGTCCTGCTGGCTTTCGGTCTGGTCTACCTGTGCATTGCTTATTTGCTGCAGCTTTATCCCCCTTATCAGGTGCCCATGTCGTACCTGTATATACTGGTGCTGGGCGGGTTCTTGTATAACGAGCGCAAACGGTTCTTCCCCATCAATGCCTGGGTGCTCAAGGCTGGCCTGCTGGCTGTGGCCGTGGCCGTGTTTGGCGCTGTGGTTTACCTGTTCTACAACGACGTAAAAGAGACCATTCAGGCAGCCAGCAGCACCGTATATCCCGGTCAACGAAGTGAGTCGGGTGGTTCTGGTTTTATAGCTAACTGGTTTTCAGAGTATTACAGCTGGGTGACCAATTATCAGTCGTACCCCAAAGGCTGGTTAAACATCTGCGAAATGTCGCACTACCTGACGTTTGCTCCTGTGATTTTGCCCCTGACGGTGGTGCTGTTCATCCAACGCAAACGTATCGACTGGATGCTGGCGGGAGCGGCCCTGTTCACCATTGCCCTGGCCATTTATGTAGAATATGGCTGGCCGAAATGGCTGGCCGAGAAAACGCTCGTCAGCATGGCCCCCTCGCGTCGGGCGCAGATTCCGCTGGGGGTGGGCAGTATTCTGCTGACGGTGATCTACCTCAGCGCCGTTCGTGATTATGTGAAGCAGGTGCCTGCGTGGGTCAACGTGGCGGCGGTGGCGGCTATTCTGGGTTTCATGATCTACACGGCCTGGGTAAACGTCAACGATTCGGAGGGGATTATCACTAGTTCGCAGACGTTCCTGCCGGTGCTGTTTTTCACGGCCATGAACGCCCTGCTGCTGTTTACGATTCAATCCAAATACCGCATCGCTCTATTCTGTACGGGCCTGATTCTCTTTTTGTTACCTAACCTGGGGGCCAATCCCCTCTCGAAAGGCCTGACACCCATTACCGACCACCTGCTCTACCGCGCCGTGCGGCCCCTGGTAGAGCAAAACCCGGATGCCCGCTGGATTGTCAACGGCAGTCAGTACGTTACCTACCTGGTTACGGCCACGGGTGCCAAGCAGATTACGGGGGTGAAATACCTGCCCGAACGCAAGCAGATTTTCAAGGTGCTGGACCCCACCATGAAGCGCGATTCGGCCTACAACCGCTACGCTCACGTCACGTTCCAGACTTACATAAACCCGCAACAGCCCGACACCACCATTTTGGCCCAACAGTTTGAAGACGGCTATATCATTGCCGGTGATCCCTGTTCGCCGAAGTTCAAGAAGCTGAACGTGAAGTACATGCTCTACGACCACGCGCCCCAGATCCCCTACGAAGTGCGCTGCATGAAAAAAGCCGTCGAGCTAGGATCCATGACGATTTACGAGCGGGTAGATTAGAGAGGTGGTTAGTGGTTTGTAGTTGCTACGCGCTGGTGTGGGCTGACGCCTGGCCCTTCGACTGCGCTCGGGGTGACAAGACACTAGAGCAATTTTCCTAAACTGATTCAAGGGTGTGTCACCCCGAGCGCAGTCGAGGGGCCAGGCGTCAGCCCACACCAGCGCGTAGCAACCACCAACCACAAACTACAAACCACTAACTTCTTCCAAAACCCCACTAAACACCTCGTGGGTGAGTGCCCAGTTAAATTGGGCGGCGTGGTGGATGGCGCCGGCCGAGAGGCGGTGCCAGAGAGTATCGTCGGTGAAGAGGCGTTGCAGCTGCCGAGCCAGTGACTCGTCAGAATCGTAAGCGAAATACAGGCCCGATACCTCGTTGGTAACGGTTTCGGCAGTACCACCAGTGCCGGTTACCACGGCGGGCGTACCGCAGGCCATAGCCTCGATGGGCGACAGGCCGAAAGGTTCATTATGAGCCGAGTGGACAAATACCTGACTGGTGCAGAGCAGGTTAGCCAGCTGTGAAGTGTCGTAGAACGCGTCGATAATGGTCACGGCGTCAGCGAGTTGCAGCGAGTTGGCTAGTTGCAACAGTCGCTCTTTTTCAACGCCCCGCCCTTTGATTTTCAACTCAATATCGCCGCAGCCGGGTTGCGCCCGCAACAACGCCAACGCCCGCACCACGGTATCGACCCGCTTAAACTTGTTCAATGTACAAACCATCACGATCTGCCGGTTCCGGGCCATTTCTGGCCGGGGGTAGAATGCCTCATGGTCAATGCCGCAGTATACCAGCCGGAGCCGGGCGGGGTCGAGGCGCGGAAATGTCTGGGCAATAGTCCGCTCTGAATACTGCGAATTGGCCACTACGCGGTCAGTGACGGGCATCAGCGCGTGTTCGATACGGCGGAAGATGGGGTTGAGCAGTTTCAGCCCCCAACGCATGTAATCGGGCTTGATGGAGTTTATCCAGGCGTGTTCAAAAATAAAGGCTGTGGGTTCGTGGCAGACGTAGACCAGTTGCACGGCCGGGTGTAGTTTTTTGTAGAACCACCCCCACCAGTTGGCCGGAAATGGCTCCGACACCACCACCGGCGACCCAATTTGCCGCGCCGCCCGGTGCACCCGCCAGTACATAAGCGGATACTGCACCCAAAACCAAATGGACGATGACAGCGGCCCGCCCACGTCGACAAACCGAACCCCCGCTGCCGCTGCCTCACGCACAATGACCGGATTAGACTGGATAGACACCACATATACCGGCCAGCCTGTCAGCACCAGCCGCTTGCTCACCTCCAGCAACACCGTAGTAGCCCCCCCCGCCAGCATACAATGCGGGTGCATAAACGTGATTGGCGGTTTACTAGAAGCTAAACTGGGCGTTTGATCCATTTCTGCGCGTAGATGTAAGCATCATACAAACTTGCTAATAAAGGCCTGCTGAACATACTCAAGGGTTTCTTAAGCAGCAACCGAATGAGTTTGGTGAAACTGGAAGGTAGGGCCAGAGACGTGGCTACTACGCTCAGCAAGCTCTCCGCTTCGCTGGCAGTAGAACCCTTTGTGAAGAAGTCGATTAGCACTGATAATTCCATGCGACGTGCCTGATACTGACGCCAGTTGGCCAATATGCTATCTGTCACATAGCCACGAAGTGTAGTTGACGTTTCTACTAATTCGACACACCGGCCGGCATCTCTGATAATCTCGCCAAGTCTGTTGCCACCTAACTTGCCGTCTTTGGCCGCCCAGATTCGGAACTTGCCAATGGGTTTGTCAACATATAAAATGCTCCCCGCCTCATGAGCTTTCAGCAGTAGGGCTACATCGAAGCCATACGTAATTCGTCCATTCAGCACGTCGCGGCAATGCTGATAGGCGTCGCGCCGAATCATGCCGCCGGGTATCCAGGCAAAAAACGGACGCTGCCCGATGAGTTCGTTTAGTGACTGGGCAGGTGTGCGAAGACCCGTGGCCTTGCGGTTGTAATAAAATTTGATCTGGTCCAGATTCTGAAAATCAACACTGGCTAATTCGCCATAGGCAACGGCGGCACTGTCATTGTTGGGCAGATGATTTACCAGCGTTTCTACGCATGTAGGGTAGAGATAGTCGTCAGAGCAGAGATACAAAATCCAGTCGCCCTGCGCCTGATCAGCGGCAAACTGAAAATGCTCGACCATAGGTAAAAACTGGTCCGGCTTCACTACGCGTAACCGTGTATCGGCCTGCGTAGCCAGCCAGGCTGGCACCTCATTGGTGGAATGATTATCTGAAACGATAATCTCAACAGGCCCGTATGTCTGGGCCAAAGCACTGAACAGTGCTTCCCGAAAATAAGGCAACTGCTGGTTGTACAGCGGAATAACGATACTGACGTAAGGGTGCTTGTTTAGCGATTGTGATACCATCGGCTACCAGGTGTATATACTTAATCACTATCATTGTTCAATCAACTGATTTACTATGCATCACCTACCCACCTTTGTAACATTGCTCTTCATATTTTTTCATAGCATTTCGTCAGTCGCTGCTAAATCAGATGAACGACCAGCGAGTGTAGATAACCCCAAAAGTAGCACATGCTCAACCGTAACGTTCAGCTATACTGTTACTGGTGCCAGAGCGACTACACTTTCCAACCAAAACGGTTCCAGTAGTAGTACAGTTGTTATTGTAGCAGGTAAGTACATGGTTGTTAGCGGGTTAACTGCCAATGTGCCAACGGCTAACCTCCGGTTTATTGAAGCACTGGCTTCTAATGGTAATGTAGTTTTCACGGGTAGTCGTGTTCCTGTGATGCGTGCACCACAAGATTATTCAACAGCTTATTTCGGGCAAACATATGGACCTTATACGCTCGTTAACCCAGCCGTTAGTGGCGCGCTCAGCGAAACCTTCACGCCTTACATCGATCTGAACAACAACCGGCAGTATGACGCTGTTTCAGAATGCCTAGGTGATCCGGTTGTGCTGAATTACGAAGTAAAGCCAATGGCTGTCTTTAGCTATACGGCTACCGGCAGTACCAACGCTTTTTTATCCAATCAGGCAGCGTCGGCCATTGGCACGGTGGCAATTTGTGCTGGTGGGTGGATGGCCGTCAGCAAGCTTATTGCCAACGTTCCAATCAGCAACCTGCGGTTTATTGAGGCAACTACGTCAAATGGAAATGTTGCCTTTGGGGGGTATACTGTGCCAGTTAACCGGTCATCTCAAGATCTGTCGAGCAGCTATTTCAATCATATATACGGAATCTACACCCTGCTTAATCCATCCATTACAGGTACACTGAGCGAAACATTTACCCCCTACATCGACACAAATACGAATGGCCGTTACGATACCGAAACAGAATACCTGGGCGACCCTGTAGTGTTGAACTATGAAGTAAAGTCAGGTGCCGCACAGGCAACGATTCAAGCTGGCACCTGGTCAACAAAGTCCATTTGGTCATGTGGCCGCCTCCCTACCAGCCTTGAATCGGTGCTTATTCAACATACTGTTACTGTTCCCGCCGCCTACAACGCTCAGGCAAAACAAGTTTTGTATGCCCAAAATGGGTCTTTGTTATTCTCGCCCGTCAGCACATTATCGATTCGGAACGACCCTTAGGTTGGGTTCTTATCTGGGCGTTCTGGATGCTTGTGCCAATGAGTTCGTTCCATTGCGCAAATACGACTCAGTGTAGGTGAGCATCGACTCACTATAGGTAACATTATCCCAGTTAATAAGTCGAATGTCTCCCGAACTCAAGGTGTAAGCGATTTTGGTCTTGTCGTTATTGACGAAAGTCCACGTAAAACTGACCGAGTTGCCCTGCCAGTTTGTAGTACCAGTACCGTCTAGATTAAACTTGATGATGGCATCGTCAAAGTTGACATTGTTGCCGTTACCTCCCCGCTTGTAGTAGTAGCTCGTATTGTTCTGTAAATAGCGAATTTCATTCATCTGCCACACCTTGCCAGTCAATAGCTGAAGAGGGTCAGGATCTGGATCGGCTTTCTTACAGGAAATCAGGCATAGAAGAAGGCAGAGTGACAAAAAAGGAAAGTATAGCACCTTTGACATAGTATGTAGTTTTGATGGTGGTTTGTAGCCGTAAATGTATACAAGCCATATCTTCTAATCAACCTACAGCCATTTCTTGCTGCTACAGTCTACTTCACCCGCTTCAGATACCCTTCTGGTGCCACCGAAATCAGCAACTTATTATCAATCTGATGGTCAATCTCGAAGTTGTCGTTGGTTTTCAGGTATTCCCAGACGGCCGTTTTGGGGTTGTTACCCACATCCCAGGGGCGGTCGTAAGCACCTTTGGGCATGTCTTCCACAATGGTGTCGAACACAACGCAGTAAGAGCCGACAGTAACGAACGGAGCGTACAATTCCAGTTCGCGTAGAACGTGGTCGTGGGTGTGGTTTGAGTCTAGGCAGACCATAACGGTTTGTTTGCCTTCGGCCCGGCGTGCCACCTCGGCAACCAGATCCTCATCAATGGCCGACCCCTGAATCATCTGAATCCGCTTGAACATAGGGTGCGCCTCGATCTCGCGCCGGTTATGTTCGCGGATGTCGATGTCGATACCCAGCACTTCGCCCTTGCCAATCAGCTCCATCAGCGAGGCGTAATAAATCAGCGACCCACCGTGGGCAATACCCGTTTCAATAATCAAGTCGGGCTTAATCTCCCAGATCAATTCCTGCATGGCAATCATGTCCTGCGGGTACTGAATAATGGGGCGGCCCATCCACGAAAAATTGTACGAATACTGGTCACGGTTTGAGACGACGTTGAATGTGTCGGCAGCGGCTTTTAGCTCGACATTATCGGCATAGGCGGCTACACGCTCGGCACGTTCCTGCTTAAATTCTTCGACGGGGTTACTGGCTGTTGTGGTCATCATTGGGTTATGAATTTCAGTTTTGTGTTGTCCCCCCAGAACGCCATGGGTTCATAGTCGGGGTAGGGGTAATGGCCCAGGTTAAGGCCGATTTTGGCATTCAATTTCTTCACATGGTCTTCTACCAACCGCCGCACCGAAATGGGCTGGCCGCTACAACAGTTGATTGGCCCGGTTACCTTGGTTTGTTCGGCAATCTGACATAGGTATTTAGCTACGGTGTCAACCGGCAGATAATCACGCAGTTGTTCGCCACCCGACATGTTAAACACTGGTTCGCCCGCCGTTACGGCCCGCTCCAGCAGGGGCAGCAGTGAGGTTGGGTTCTGGCCGGGGCCGTACATGTAAAACAGCCGCGCCCACTTCAGGCTAAAGGACTGTTCGGTCTGAAGCGTCTCTAAAAACCGCCGCAACGAGTCCTTCGCCAGGGCGTAGGCATTGGCGGGGTAGGTAGGGCCATCTTCGGACAAACAACCGCTTTGCATACCATACTCAAAACACGTGCCAGTAGCAGTAATGTTTATCAAGCCATTGACAATCAGATTCTTGAGAAAATGGTAATGCCCAAACAGATTCTGGTCTAGGTGGAACGAGGCTTTGTAGTTGGGCAACCCCTGCCAGGCCAGATGCAGCAGCGCGTCGGGTTGGCCGAAGTGGGCAAACAGATTTTGCTCGTCAGCATTCGGTGTGAGCCTGTATGGTACCACCGTCACCTGGTCATACCAGTCAACGTAAGCAAAGCTATCTACCCGCGTAGCCGAAACCGTGACGCGGTGCCCCCGCGTCAGCAACGCCCGCACCACGTGCTGCCCCACAAACCCCGATGCGCCGGTAACGAGAATATGCATGTACTGATTTACGATTTACGATGTAAAGGCACCATTGAGCCCATTCCAACGGTATACTTACAACACCCTCACCTCCGGGATGGGCACGACAAACTGCCCGCCCCACTCCTGAATATACGCTAGTTGCTTCGTGATTTCGTCGCGGAGGTTCCAG
The DNA here is from genome assembly GCF_017353255.1 of Fibrella aquatilis. Lineage (GTDB taxonomy): Bacteria > Bacteroidota > Bacteroidia > Cytophagales > Spirosomataceae > Fibrella > Fibrella aquatilis. The sequence continues at coordinate 101,244 of NZ_JAFMYU010000014.1, forward strand.
GGCAGGATCAGGACAAAATCGGGTTGGCGGGCTTTCAGGACGGCTTCGGTCACGACGGGAATGTGGCTGGCCGGCATGAACTTGTCCTGTTTGGCGGGGTTTGCATCCACCACAAAGTCGATAAGGTCGCTTTTGATGCCGCAGTAGTTTAGGAGTGTGTTGCCTTTTGCCGCAGCCCCGTAAGCAGCCACGGTTTTGCCCGCCCGTTTTTGGCTGCTCAGAAAATCGAGCAGGTCGAGCTTCACGGTCAGGGCGCGTTGCTGAAAGCCTTCGTAGTAGGCCATCGTAGTCAGGCCCGTGTCTGCTTCTTTCTGAAGCATGGCATCCACGGCGGGTAGCACGGGTTTGCTCTCATCGGCGGTGTGCCGGGCGAAGATGCGCAACGAGCCGCCGTGGGTAGGCAACTCTTCAACGTCGAACAGCGTAAGCCCCTGTGCGGCAAAGATTTGCCGGACGGTGGTGAAGGAGAGATACGAGAAATGTTCGTGGTAAATGGTATCAAACTGGTTGTTCTCTACCAACTGCAACAGGTGCGGAAACTCCATCGTGACCACGCCCGTGGGCTTTATCGCCAGGGCCATCCCCGCCACAAAATCGACAATGTCGGGCACGTGGGCCAGCACGTTGTTGCCCAGCAGCAGGTCGGCTTGTTGGCCGTCGGCGGCCAGTTCGCGGGCCAGTTCGGTGCCGAAAAAACGGGTGATGGAAGGCACCCCTTTGACAATAGCCGCCGCCGCCGTGTTGGCCGTGGGTTCGATGCCCAATACCGGCACGCCTTTTTCCACGAAATACTGCAACAGATACCCATCATTAGACGCTACCTCAATTACCTGCGACTCTTCGTTCAGCCCAAACCGTGCGGTCATAGCCTCGACGTAGCGCTTCGAGTGGGCCAGCCAACTGGTTGAGAATGAAGAGAAATAGACGTAATCGCTGTCGAAAATCGCGTCCGATTTTTTGTACTCGTCAACCTGCACCAAAAAGCAGGTGGGGCAGGTGAAGACTTTCAACGGATAAAACGTTTCCGGCTCGTTCAGTTGTCCGGCGGTCAGAAACGAGTTCGACGCGGGCGAGTTGAAGAGGTCAATAAAGACGTGGCTCAGGGGCGTATGGCAGAATCGGCAGGTCATGGAAGAGAGGATTTACGATGTACGAATTACGAATTACGATTTGGGCTGACGCCGGAGTATTCTCGCCGCACCGGCGGACCGGTCAGCCCAAATCGTAATTCGTAATTCGTACATCGTAAATCAGTTCAAACCCCAGATCCCGTTCGGAAATATCCGCTACGGGGAGGGGCCAGGTGATGTTGATTTTGGGGTCGTTATAGCGGATGCCGTCTTCGTGGTCGGGGGCGTAGGCAGCACTATGGCAATAGATCAATTCGCAGTTGGGTGTCAGGGTTTGAAAGCCGTGGGCGCAGCCTTCGGGAATGTACAGCAGTTGCCCATTTTGGGCCGACAGTTCGGTGCCAAACCACTGGTAGCGCGTGGGCGAATCGGGCCGAAGGTCTACCAGCACGTCGAATACGCGACCAGCCACGCAACGCACCAGTTTCACTTCGGCGGCGGGGGCGTGCTGGAAATGCATCCCCCTGATGCTGCCCGGTTGGGCGGTCATGGAATGGTTCATCTGTACCCAGTTACCACACAAACCCCTGTCAGCGAATAAGTTTTGATCGAACGTGCGCATGAACCAGCCGCGATGATCGCCACGGGGGGCAGGCGTAATGACAAATGCTCCGGCTATAGGTGTTTCAGTGAAGATCATACGGCCCAGGGGAGGCTAGCGGCTTGGGCCTGTGCTATGTAGGCCCGCAGGTCATGAGCCGTGCGAATCTTGCCAAGTTCATAATAATGCCAGTACCAGGTCACTGTGTGTTGAATGGCCGTTTGGGTGTTCCAGACGGGTTTCCAGCCCAGTTTTTCGTGCGCTTTGGTGCAGTCCAGACTCAGCAGATGCGCTTCGTGGGGGTTGGCGTCTGAGGCGTGTTCATGGCATTGAATGGCACCCCAGGCGGCTTTGGCCTCACGAATAACATCGCGCACAGGCAACACGTCGGCCACGTCGGGTCCAAAGTTCCAGCCCTCGGCGGCGGCTGGTTCACCCGACATAAGGTGCTGACCCACAAGCAAATAGCCTGATAACGGTTCCAGCACGTGTTGCCACGGGCGCACCGCCAGTGGATTGCGAATCTCGACCGATTGGCCGTTGCCAGGGGTGCCAATACCGACCTCGTCCTGTTGCGTACTGCGAATAAGGTCGGGAATGAGTCGGTCTGTGGCCCAGTCGCCGCCGCCGATAACGTTACCCGCCCGGACGCTGGCTATCAATACGTTATGCGTTTTTCCATACTGCGCCAGATTGAAAAACGAGTTGCGGTAACTGGCCGTAATCAGTTCCGCTGCCCCTTTCGAGACACTATACGGATCGAAACCACCCATGGGGTCCGTCTCGCGCAGGGGGCGACCATCTTCCGGGTTTTCGTAGCATTTGTCGCTCGTGACAATCACCACGCCCCGCACCGACGGTGTTTGCCGGACGGCCTCGAGCAACCGCGCTGTACCCAAAATGTTCGTTTCCAGCGTTTCCAGGGGGGTACGGTACGATTCGCGCACCAGCGGCTGGGCCGCCATGTGAAACACAATATCGGGCTGCGCAGCCTGCATCGCTCTTGTCAGGATACTCAAATCGTTGAGGTTAGCCAGCGTTTCCGGGAAGCCCGGCCCCAACAGCCCATGGTGGCTGGGCACCGTTGGCGCAGGCAGCGAATACCCCACCACGGTAGCCCCCAACTGCCGCAGCCAATACGCCAGCCACGAGCCTTTGAAGCCCGTATGTCCAGTCAGAAAAACAGTTTTGTTGCGGTAGGCGTCGTTGAACATAATGAGTCTCCTGTTTTATTACCATACTTTCCATTCCGCCTGCCCGGTGGTCCAGGCGGTTTCGAGTTCGGTTTTGTCGCGGAGGGTGTCCATGGGTTTCCAGAAGCCATCGTGGCGGAAGGCCATCATCTCGCCGTTGGCGGCCAGGGTTTCCATGGGGTAACGCTCCCAGGTAGTGTCGTCGCCTTCGATGAGGTCAATTACGGAGGGGTCGCAGACGAAAAAGCCGCCGTTGATCCAGGCCCCGTCGCCTTTGGGTTTTTCCAGGAAAGACCGCACGCCGTCGGTGGGGTTTACGTCCAATGCCCCAAAACGGGCCGAAGGCTGCACGGCCGTGAGGGTACATTTTTTGCCGTGGGCCTGGTGAAAAGCCACCAGTTTGGTAATGTCTACGTCGCCCACACCGTCGCCGTAGGTCATCATAAACGGCTCATTGCCAACGTGATGACGTACGCGCCGGAGCCGTCCGCCGGTCATGCTGTCGCGGCCGGTATCAACCAGCGTCACCTTCCAGGGCTCGGCCTGTGAGTTGTGCACGTCGATCTGATTGGTACTCAGGTCGATAGTTACGTCGGACTGGTGAAGGAAGTAGTTGGCGAAAAATTCCTTGATGATATACCCTTTGTAGCCCAGGCAGATCACAAATTCGTTGTAGCCGTGGGCCGAGTAAATTTTCATGATGTGCCAGAGAATCGGCATACCGCCAATCTCGACCATCGGTTTGGGTCTGAGGACCGTTTCTTCGCTTAGGCGGGTGCCAAGGCCACCGGCCAAAATCACTACTTTCATGGGTGCGCGGGCTACGCGTGGGTTAGTATGGGCAAGATAAGGCCATCTGCCCGATGTCTGATGAGGGGTTGTCAATTTCCGTGCCAGACGAGGGTGTAAGCAGTGGGCGGCGGCAGTGGAGCGGACAGGTTGGGAACCGTACAGGCAATAAATAGGTGTTCTTGTGGCCTACGTTGCCAACGCCTGCACATTCGGGCGTATTTTTTCGTTGGTAAAAGACAACGTCTGTCTTGTGCTGTCACTCCATGAAATCGATTCGATCTACCTCCTTCTGGCTTGTGCTGCTAACGCTGAGCCTGAATTTTACCGCCTGTAAAAATAACGGCGACGTTACCCAGCCCGCCGCTAACGTAACGCTGGTTGGTAGTACGCCCATTACCACGCTCACCAAAGCGCAACTGGTAGAGCGGGTGTCGTCGTCGGGTTTGTTACCGGCTCAACTGACCAGCTTGCTGAACCTGCTGCTTCAGCGCGACGTGAAGGCCTACCGGCTTACGTACAAAACCAAAAACAGCGATGGCACCACCATTACGGCCTCGGGCGCGCTGATCGTGCCTGTGCCCGTTGGTAATGAAACCTACCCGATGATCAGCCAACAGCACGGCACGCTGTTTAACGAACCCGACGCCCCGTCTTACTTCGGCAACAACAGCGAAGCCGCTAACATTGGTGCGCTGTTTTCGTCGGCGGGCTACATCCTCGCCTGTCCCGACTACGTGGGCTACGGCGAGTCGAAATCGGTGCCGCACCCGTATTTGCACCGGCAAACGGAAGCCCTTGCCAGCCTCGACATGCTGCGTGCAGCGAAGGAGTTTATGGCCCAAAACGGGGTGAAATGGGACAACCGGGTGTTTATCACGGGCTATTCGCAGGGGGGGCACGCCAGCATGTCGCTGCTGAAGATGATGGAGGAGCAGTACCCCGGCGAGTTTACCATTACGGCGGCTAGCTGCGGCGCGGGGCCATACAACGTGGAGGGCTTTATGCAAGACCTGGTTAATAAAGATACCCACGGCATTGCCGCCTATAACAACCTGTATGTCTGGGTGTTGCAGACGTTCAATCGCGTTTATGGCCTCAACCGGCCCATGAGCGCCTACTTCAAAGAGCCGTATGCCACCGACGTGCAGGCCAACGGCACCCGGTCGAACATCAACGTAAGCATCAACAAAGCCTTTTCCGATGCCTTCAGAAACGGCATTAACACTGGCAGCGACACTGATTTCCTGAAAGCTGTGCGCGACAATAACGTATACGACTGGGCACCCAAAACGCCCCTGCAACTCTACCACGGCACCGCCGACAACCAGGTGTTCTACCGCAACTCGACCGACGCCCTCACCGCCATGAAAGCCCGCGGCGTCACCACGGTGGAACTCATCACGATCCCCAACAAAGACCACGGCCCCGCCATCCAGGACTACATTCAGGGCACGTATACGTTCTTTAGTGGGAAGAAATAATCATTGGTCGTATCCAGCTACCAATGACTATTGAATGACAGCGCAGCGAATGACTAATGACCTACAGCAGCACACATTTCCATGCACCCTTGCTGTTCTGATTTTATGGACGAAAAATATATTGGTTGTGGTAGTCTAAATAATGCGATGAGGGCCTGTTAGAAATAGGCTTTGGCAGCACAAGCAAGTCTTTTCCATGATACTGATAGTACTCACGACCATTTTGAAACTCCTCTCTAATTCGAGTACTGACTTCCACTTTCAGTTCGGAAGTAACCGTGATATAGCCATCGTCGAAAAGCTTATGCATGTCTGACCTGAGAAGTAGGCCATTCGTTAGTTGGTGAGGTCCATCTTCTGAGTAAGGCCTTATGTGAGCAGCTTCCAGGACAGGCAATGTCTTTTCGCCTGTTATGGCGCATCGCTTTTGATAAGCATCCATTACAGAAAGCCGGAAAGCCCCTTGACCAAGACGAACTTTTCGTAAGACGCTCTTACCATATTGTGACACTCCTTCTGACACTTCAGAACGCTCATAGGGGTCTGACGTAGACAACCTGTATCGGTTAAGAACTTCTTCAAGCTGTTTCCACAGAGATAAACCTATTTCGCTGGTAGTACTGTATTTCTTCCCCTGAACGATACTATTACTCCAATCTGCGGGAATCGTTATCCAGTCTTCCTCCTTAAAAAAGATTGGGCTTGTTAATGCTATGCAGCCAATTGTGGGATTACGTTCATTGGAATTTCGGTAGTGTTGAATAGCTATCCTGAATTGTTCCAAGGTGTCGAAACCATTGCGCTTCTGAAAAGTATCCCATGCCACTGACAGAGGCAATTGACTTTGCGCGGCAAAAAAACCGATACCGCCGATGGCATTGTAAGGACTTTTCAATTTGAACAGAAATGGGCCGTTTACGTCAAGAGCGCGAAAAGCAGTGCGCCCCCCAGGTTGCCAGAAGTTCACATCTTCTGGATTTTGTTTATGTAAATAATTGTACCAACGCCAATCGGTTACGCCCAAATAGTATTCCATACCGTCAAGATGAATAATTATAGATTCTGTAAGGTGTGGGTCAGAAACACAGAGCATACATCGCCGGGGCCGCTAGGCGAAATTATGATTAACCTGCGGAACGGTGCAAAGTCAGTCGAATTACTGCTGTATCCTGACGATCAGCGCAAGTTTGTCTGTCTTAGCACTGATGAACCGCCACAGCAAGGACCACTTACGCCTGACTCACTCCACAAAATCATGCTTTGGCTGAATAGGTAAGCTATTCGATTATTTTATAAGCACAAAAAGGCGAGTGGCTGGGATACCTAGCCACTCGCTTCGCTTCAGACGTGTATGTTCGTTGCTTGCTGATGCTACCGGTTTTTGTTGGCCCGTTCCATGCCGTTGTAGATTTTGTCGGCGGTGCTGTAGGCTTCTACGTAGGCGGGGCCAGAGACCATGAATTGCTTGCCATCGGGGCTGATCTTTACGGCCATGTCTTTGGCAGTTGAACTGATCGATACCGTGAAATGGGCCTCCCCGCTCTTGGGCGACCATTCGGGCGTGGCTTGGCCAATGCGTTGCATGACTTCGTAGGGGTAGCGCATCATCATTTCATAGGCTTTGCCGGTGCAGGCCACGGGGGCCTCTACCGTCAGCGAAAATTTGCTGCGGAGGGTCTTAATCATCTCGTCAATCATAGGGCGGTTTTCCTTTTCTACCTGCTTGTCATCAACGGCAAGGGTCATCAGATCGCCGATTTTCTCGCGCTTGGCGTACTCCACGGCGTAGCGTACCCAGTAGCGCATGGACGGGAAACCCCCTTCGTTGGTGTCGATGTTGGGGTCGGTAAACTTGGTCCAGCAGGTGGGTGAAAACTTAAACGTGAAGCACTTGTCCACAATTTGGGCGTTGAGGTAGGATTGCTCCGAGAAGAGTCTGTCTACAAATTCGGCCTTTTTTTCTTTGTCTTCAGCCGGAGCCGTCGAGGCTGGGGCGGCCGCTGAAGCAGCGGCGGTGGCGGGTTTGGCAGCGGCCGTTTTTGCCGATTGGGCCTGGGCGAGGTAGCCCGCGCTGAGTAGAGCAAGGGTAAGTAATGGTCTGATCATGGGTTAATTGGGTAAGTTGTCACCGCTATAGTACACCCATAGACTGACTTTTGCCAATGTCATTTAGCAATAGGCAACCAGGGCACAAAAAAGCCCCCCGCTATGTAACGGGGGGCGCGGGTTGGCAGCTATCGAACCAACTCCATTAAATCTTTGTCATTCACCTCTTTACGTACGTCGGCCATGTCGAGAAACTGAGTGTAGATGGTGTCGAGGGTGGGTTTGTCGTAGCGGTAGCCCAGCAGTTCGAGGCGGTGTTTCAGGGCGTGGCGACCGCTGCGGGCGGTCAGGATAATCAGTGATTTATCAACCCCCACGTCGAGCGGGTTCATGATCTCGTAGTTCTCCGTATGCTTCAGGTGCCCGTCCTGATGAATGCCCGACGAATGCGCGAAGGCGTTGCGGCCCACAATGGCTTTGTTGGCCTGCACCGGCATCCGCATCAGGTCCGATACCAACCGGCTGACGGGGTAAAGCCGCCTCGTGTCGATGCCTGTTTCAAAACCAAGCTCGGAATGCACCTTCATGGCCATCACCACTTCTTCCAGCGAGGTGTTGCCCGCCCGTTCGCCAATGCCGTTGATGGTGCATTCAATCTGCCGCGCCCCGTTCATGATGCCCGCCAGCGAATTAGCCGTGGCCAGGCCCAGGTCGTTGTGGCAGTGAATGGAGATGGTGGCTTTGTCTACATTGGGTACGCAGTTATAGATGTATTTGATCTTCTCGCCATATTCGCCCGGTAGGCAGTAGCCCGTGGTGTCGGGGATGTTGACCACCGTGGCGCCAGCTTTGATGACGGCCTCGGTAAGGCGGCAAAGGAACTCCAGATCGGCCCGACCGGCATCTTCGGCATAAAACTCTACGTCGTCCACGTAGGTCCGGGCGTGCTTCACGGCACGTACGGCCTGCTCCAGAATGGCTTCGCGGGTGCTGCTGAATTTATTCCGAATGTGAATATCCGATGCACCGATGCCCGTATGAATCCGGCCCCGCTTGGCATGTTTCAGGGCTTCACCCGCCGCGTCGATGTCGCCAACTACGGCCCGCGAGAGGGCACAAACGGTAGGGTTGGTCACGGCCTTGGCAATCTCGACCACCGACCGGAAATCACCTGGACTAGAAATTGGGAAACCTGCTTCGATCACGTCTACCCCCAGTCGCTCCAGTTCAAGTGCTACCTGCACTTTTTCGCCTGTAGTGAGCTGACAGCCAGGCACCTGCTCGCCGTCGCGAAGTGTAGTGTCGAAGATATAGATACGGTTTGCCATAGTTTGTAGTGAAATACCGCGCTTAGCGAAATTTCACTACAAAAATAGAACAGCTTACCTAACAGCCAAATATGCCGCGCAATTTTATCAGGCCAACTGAGCCAGCACTTGCGCACCCATTGCCGCTGTGTTCAGCAGTTTGTCGGCGGGGGTGTTAGCGTCGGCAATATCGCGGGTCCGGTAGCCCGCTTTCAATACGGCATCTACGGCGGCAATGACGGCTTCTGATTCGGCTTTCAAACCAAACGAAATATCAAGCAGCAGCGCCGCCGATAGCACCGACGCCAGCGGATTAGCCACGCCCATGCCCGTGATATCGTGCGCCGACCCGTGAATGGGTTCATACACGCCCGTGCTGTCGCCTACGGAAGCTGACGCCAGCATACCCATCGACCCGGCAATTTGGCTGGCTTCGTCGGTGAGGATATCGCCGAAGAGGTTGCCCGTCACGACCACGTCGAAGCGTTTAGGGTCCTTAATCAGCATCATGGCGGCAGAATCGACAAACTGATGTTCGGTCTCCACGTCGGGGTATCGTTTGGCCACTTCCTGCACCACTTCGCGCCATAAGCGGCTGCTTTCCAATACGTTGGCTTTGTCAACCGAGCATACTTTGCTGCGGCGGGTGCGGGCGGCTTCGTAGGCTTTCACGGCAATGCGCTCGATCTCATAGCGCTGATACACCATCAGATCCGAGGCTGTGTTGCGATCTTCCGAGCGTTTCTTTTCACCAAAATAGACATCGCCGGTTAGCTCGCGGAAGAACAGAATGTCCGCCCCGCGCAGGATTTCGGGCTTAATGCTCGATGCATCCAGCAGTTCGTCAAACAGCTTAATAGGCCGCAGGTTGGCGTAGAGACCCAGCTCTTTCCGCATCTGCAACAGGCCCTGCTCCGGCCGCACCTTAGCCGAGGGGTCGTTGTCGTATTTGGGGTGGCCCACGGCACCAAACAGCACGGCATCGGCAGCGCGCATCTTGGTCAGTGTCTCGTCGGGCAGGGCCTTACCCGTGGCTTCGATAGCTACGTGGCCAATGAGGGCTTCGTCATACGTGAAATCGTGCCCGAACTTGGCGGCAATGGCTTCCAGAACCTGCTTGCCAACGGTGGTTACTTCCGCCCCGATACCGTCGCCGGGGACTATGAGGATGTGTTTTTTCATTCTAAGTTATTCAACATTTTCTGCGTTGCCTTGATGGCCGACACGGTTTGGTCAGAGTCGAGGCCGCGGGTTTTGAACTCGTGGACGCCTGATCGCCAGGTAATGATAGTTTCGCAAAGGGCATCGGTCCGGCCCCCCGTCGGGATCCGCACGGCGTAGTCGATGAGGTCGGGAAGGGTCTGGTTTTTGTGGCTGTACACCTTTTTCAGGGCATTCATGAAGGCATCATATTGCCCGTCGCCCTGGGCGTTTTCTTCAAACAACTCATTGTCGACCCGTACGCGTAGCGTGGCCGAGGGTTTCAGGTCTTTCGAGTGCGTCAGAACATAGTTTAGCACTTCCACCCGCGCCACAACGGCCGTATTGTGCAACACGTCGGCTATCACATAGGGCAAGTCTTCTCGTGTGACGGCCTCTTTCAGGTCGCCGAGTTCGATTACCCGGTCGGTTACTTTCTTCAGATCATCGTCCGAGAGTTGAATGCCCAACTCGCGGAGGTTGTTCTCGATATTGGCCTTGCCCGACATTTTTCCCAGCGCATAAGAGCGTTTCCGGCCAAAGCGTTCGGGCAGTAAGGCGTTGAAGTACAGGTTGTTCTTCTTGTCGCCGTCGGCGTGGATACCCGCCGTTTGGGTAAAGACGTTGTCGCCCACCACGGGTTTGTTGTCGGGAATGCGCAGGCCCGAAAACGTCTCCACGATCTTGCTCACCTGGTACAGCGATTTTTCGGCCACTCCCATGCGCAAATCGGGCATGAAATCGCGGAGGGCGGCCAGGGTACTGGCCAGAGGCGCATTGCCCGCCCGTTCGCCTAAGCCATTGACCGTCAGGTGGATACCGTGTACCCCCGCCCGAACGGCTTCCATCACGTTAGCCACGCCGAGGTCGTAGTCGTTGTGGGCGTGAAAGTCGAAGTGGAGGGTAGGGTAGCGGCTTACCAGCTGATTGACAAAGGCGTAGCTTTCGGCGGGCGTCAGCACCCCCAGTGTGTCGGGCAGGAGCACGCGGCGGATGGGCTGTGTGGCCAGGAAATCGAGGTATTGCAAGACATATGCCGGCGAATTACGCATGCCGTTGCTCCAGTCTTCCAGGTACACATTTACCTGTAAATCAGCCGTTTGTGCGCAGGAAATGACCTGCCTGATGTCGGCAAAATGGGCTTCGGGCGTTTTCTTGAGCTGGTGGGTAAGGTGATTCAGCGATCCCTTCGTGAGCAGGTTCATTACCCGCGCCCCCGACGCCCGCATCCAGTCGAGCGAGGCGTGGCCGTCTACGAAGGTGAGCACCTCGATCTTGTCGAGCATACCCACGCCGGTAGCCCAGCGGGTGATCTGCTGCACGGCTTCCAGTTCACCCGCCGACACCCGCGCCGAGGCTACCTCCACGCGATCTACTTTGACCTCGGTGAGCAGCAACTGCGCCAGGGCCAGCTTTTCGGCAGCCGAAAATGACACCCCGCTGGTCTGTTCACCATCGCGGAGAGTCGTGTCCATGATTTCTAAGTAGCGCATGGTAGAGGAGTGATGAGTGGTGAATGGTAAGTGATGAGTTTGCTGCCGCAGGCGAACTACTCTGGCGGCAGCAAACTCATCACTTACCATTCACCACTCATCACTTAGTCAAAAGGGTCTCGCGTCAGCAAACTGGACGATCTCGTCTTTCATGGAAAGCAGGTAGTCGATATCGTCGTAGCCGTTGAGGAGGTTGTTTTTCTTGTAGCCGTTGATGTCGAACGACTCGCTTTCGCCGGTTGTCAGGAGCGTGATGGTCTGGTCGGGCAGGTTCACTTCCAGTTCCGTGTTGGGGTCGGCGTCGATAGCGGCGAAGATGCGGGCCAGAAACTCGGGACTAACCTGCACGGGTAAGATGCCGATATTCAGCGCGTTACCTTTAAAGATGTCGGCAAAAAAGCTCGACACTACGCAACGAAAACCGTAGTCATAGATGGCCCAGGCGGCATGTTCCCGGCTCGAGCCGCTGCCGAAGTTTTTGCCACCAACCAGAATTTTGCGGGGCAACCCTTCGCCAGTGTATGTTGGGTCATTTAGTACGAAATCGGCTTTTGGTGAGCCGTCGGCAGTGTACCGCCAGTCGCGGAACAGGTTGTCGCCGAAACCTTTGCGCTCGGTGGCTTTCAAAAAGCGAGCAGGGATAATCTGGTCCGTATCGACGTTCTCGATAGGCATCGGAACGGCGGTGGAGCGAAGTATAGTGAAGTGGTCGTAGGCCATATTTTTTGAACGATGAGTGCTAAACGATGAGCGGTCCGCCGCTGCGGTGATGAGTTTGCTTACGCGCGAGTTGTAAGCTTGCGACAGCAAACTCATCACTCATCGTTTAGCACTCATCACTAAATTAGTTCTCTTGGGTCTGTTACTACGCCTGTGACGGCGGCGGCGGCGGCAACGAGGGGGCTGGCTAGGAGGGTGCGAGCACCGGGGCCTTGCCGACCCTCAAAATTGCGATTGGAGGTCGATACGGCATATTTGCCCGCCGGAATTTTGTCTTCGTTCATAGCCAGACAAGCCGAACAACCGGGCTGACGAAGCGCGAAACCGGCCTCGGTCAGCACGTCGAGAATACCCTCTGCCTTAATCTGCGCTTCCACAATATGCGACCCCGGCACGAGCCAGGCCGTCACGTTGACGGCCTTTTGACGGCCCTTCACGATGGACGCAAACGCCCGGAAATCTTCGATGCGGCCATTGGTGCAACTCCCCAAAAACACAAAGTCGATGGGCTTACCCAGCATAGACTCGTTTTCGGCGAAACCCATGTACGTCAGCGACTTCTGGTAGCTGGCATCACCGTCGGCCTGATTGGCCGATAGCGGAATTTGCCTCGTCACGCCCGTGCCCATGCCAGGGTTGGTGCCGTAAGTAATCTGGGGTTCAATGTCCGCTGCGTGAAATGTCATGTCCACGTCGAACGCAGCTCCATCGTCTGTTTTGAGGCTTTCCCAATAGGGCACCAGCTTGTCCCAGGCGTCACCCTGCGGAGCCAAATCGCGGCCTTTCAGGTAAGCCAGCGTGGTTTGGTCGGGGGCCACCATGCCGCCGCGCGCGCCCATTTCGATGCTCATGTTGCAGACCGTCATGCGGCCTTCCATGCTCATGGTGCGGAACACGTCGCCGGCATATTCAACGAAATAGCCCGTGGCGCCGCTAGCCGAAATCTGCGAAATGATGTACAGGGCCACGTCTTTAGGCACCACACCCTTGCCCAGCGTGCCGTTGACCGAAATCCGCATTTTCTTTGGCTTGGGCTGCATAATGCACTGCGTAGCCAGCACCATCTCTACCTCCGACGTGCCTATACCAAACGCAATGGCCCCAAACGCCCCGTGGGTAGAGGTGTGCGAGTCGCCGCAGACGATGGTCATGCCGGGCAGGGTAATGCCGTTTTCTGGCCCCACCACGTGCACAATGCCATTTTTCTGGTGCCCCAGGCCCCAGTGCGAGATGTTGTATCTGGCACTATTCCGTGCCAGCGCATCCAGCTGATTCGCCGACAGCGGGTCGGCTACGGGCAGGTGCTGATTAAGCGTGGGCGTGTTATGGTCGGCAGTGGCGAAGGTGCGTTCCGAGAACAGCACGGGGGCATTACGGCCTTCCAGACCCAGAAACGCCACTGGCGAGGTTACTTCGTGGATGAAGTGCCGGTCGATAAAGAACACGTCCGGCCCATCATCGATGTGCCGGATCACGTGCGCGTCCCAGACTTTGTCAAAAAGTGTAGTGGGGGTAGGCATAGTTGACGAGGAGGAAATTGAGTACGATAGTACAAAGTTGTCTCTTCGCCCTCACCCACACATCCCGCCATTCGTCCAGTAAATAGCGATTTTAGTTCACGGGGTAATGATGGCCGTGGAACTGCATTACCGTTCAGGCTAAACTTAACACTGTAGTACCTGAAGGAATTTTATTCAGCAGTGCTTGATGTAGCGGTTTTAGCAAGGGTATAGTATTGCTAAAAGCAGTAAGCAGTTAACCTTCAGCAAGGGTAACGAGTTTGGCGCTGCACTTGTACAAATTTATCTTGATCACATGGTATGAATAAGTATAGTTCTGGCTACTTTTGTGTATAGGAAAGCGATACAGTTAGACGATATCTAGTACAGAGTGCATTATAATTTTAAAATTGATAGGTCAATGATTAAAATAGAGTGCCCTACCTGCGGTGATGTAACTTATGCAGGAAAAGAGAAAACAACTAATCGCACGGTTGAGGTAGTGTATGGTCGGTGTACAGATGGTAGTGGTGAATATGATTGCTCTGTGTGTTGCACTGACACCAGTCCACGAGAAAGTACCTTATTTATAAAGGGTGATTTCGATGACATCGTGGTGGGTATTGAGAGCAAATACACAGTTGATGAGTCAACGGGAACCCAGAACTGTTTTTAACGAGTTGAGCTTTTACGGATAGATTTTAGAGGATCCTTTTGGGGACCTCTTTTTTTATGCCCTAAATTCTTTGCTGATTTCGCCTCGTCTTACGTGCTGCTTTGATCATTGCACTACGTTTGGCTTTATTCGCAGCAATGAATTCACTGAGTAACAATTTTTCTCTTTCCGTCAGTGGCCTTGGGTCAACTACGAAGTCAACGTCAATGGGTTCTTTGAGCAGGCCCATAGCTTATGCAGGGTGCCGTTTTGGGCTGACTATTCTTCCTGTAGATGCTTTGCGAATTAGTCGTTGTTTTTTTGATGCGAAATAGCGCGATAGGGCTTGTTCTTCCTCTTTGGTCAACGGTCCCTGACCACCAATAAAATCAGGTTCGATTAATGGCTTTTTCATAAGCTGTCAGTTTTAAAATAACGGTTAATCAGTTTTAGAGCGGCTCTGGTCTCGATTATCATCACCCGACCACCGAAATGAAATGCACCCAGTGTCTTTTCATAATGGTCAACTAGTTGAGTCTTAGAAATGAAAGAGACATTGCCTTCAAAACCATTCTCAAACGCTTGTTTACAAGCAAAGGCAACCAAATTACCCGCCACACCCGCGTAAATTTTTGTTTGACCTTTGTTAAATGGTGCGTTTTCGACAAGGTGCATATATACGTGATCAAATTTGATTTCAAGGCAAATTAACCCCTGAACGATAGTCGGATTACCTTGAATTGTCAACTTATAAACAGCTCGCTGAGGCTGTTTATGCTCGTGTTTCCAATTAAAAAGCCATCCGTTCTTCTTTGTCACTTTTTTCAGATCAGCAAGCGAAACGAGTGTTATCTCCGTCGGGAAACTATCTCCAGTGATGGCATTTTCAATGCTGTTTGTCAGCTTGTCAATCAGGAAGTCTTGTGCTTTTGGAAACCGTTTTGCCATGTAGTCGAAGTTACGAAAAAACAGATTATAATTGCCACAACTGCTTCACACCGCCTGCTTGGGCGTGGCCCCAAATTGCTGTTTGTAGGCTTTGATGAAGTGTGAGACGCTTTCGTAGCCGATCTCCATACTCACTTCCGAGACGTTTTTGGGCGTGTTGCGCAGGAGGAACTGGGCATGTTCGAGACGTTTGTGGCGAATCCATTGGCCGGGTGGTACGTGAAAATGGGCCTCGAAATCGCGCTTAAACGCTGATAAACTCCGGCCCGACAGGCGTGCTAACTCGCTCATGGAGAGGGGCTTGAGCAGGTATGCACTCATGAGGTAGTCGAGGTCTGCTTTCTGGCCCTGGTAGATTTGGAGCAGGATGGTCTGTAGCTGTCCGGCGGGGTTGGCGGCGGCGTCGAGTTCGAGCAGATGGAGCAGTAGTTCCTGGAATTTGAGCCGCAACAACTCATTCAGATACGGCGATTTCCCCCCGAAATAGGTCAGCAGTGACCGGGTGAAGGTCACAAACGTTGGCGAGGCCGTCATCGCCAAGATCAAGTCGGCGGGGGGCGGGGTGGGGTGGGGGCGGAAGAGGCTAAGGTGCTGACCGACAAACTCTTTCAGCATCTTTTCATTCATAAAAAACACCAGACTCCGGTAGTTAGCGTCGACCGTTTCGTTCATGGAATAGCAGCCCCGCTGGAAAAACAGAATCTGACCTTTGCGTACGTGTAGCTCCTGGGTAGGTGAGCTGAATTTCTTCTCGCCTTCCAGCACCACCACCACAGCATGCTCCTCGAAAAAGATCTCATTCCGGGCGGGGTACACATCGCTCCGGTAGGCCACAAACGTCATTTCCGAAGCGTCAGCCCGCGCCTCATCGGCTCGGCGGATGCTCAGCATCTCGAATTGATTAGCCCGGATAGAGGATGGAACGCGTAGCATTGACAATCAATTAACCACCTTTTCTACATTAACGGAATGCCGTTCAAAATGCGCAATCGGTTGGGGAGTGGGCTGATGAGCAGGCTGCAAACGATGACGAGCAACGCCCGCCGCAGTTCGGTTTTGGTGGTGAGTTGCGTAAGGGGCAGCAGAGCGCAGAACAAGGCAATGTAGCTGTAGGAAATGGCCCGGTTCACGTCGCCGACAATGAAGCTGAGGTTGATCGTGATGGTCAGCAAGCCTAGCAGCATGACGGCGTCGAGGTAGCGGCGGTTGTAGATGAGCAGCACCGCCGATAGTCCCACCAGCAGCCAGGCACCTTGAAAACCGCTCCAGACTTTGAAGCCGATGATCTTGGCGTTTTCGTAATAGATAGAGATGAATTCGGCCAGGAAATCGCCCCCGGTGGGTGGCAGCGCAAAGTGGCGACTGATCCAGTAGCGCAGCAGCAGGTATAGCAGGCCACTGCCCACCACGGCTGCTTGTGTGCCTGTGAGGCGGTAGCGCGTTTTGTCTGTGCGGGTAGTGAAGATGTGCCAGAGCAACACAAACCCCGCGCCCGGAATAGCCCGTTCGTCGGTCCAGAAGGCGGCTTGCAGGGCCAGCACCACCACCAGCGGATGGCGCGTGTAGATAGCGATGATCAGAAACAGGTACGCGAAAAAATCACCGTAGGCCGTCATGTCCAGCCAGGCCGACCGCAACGGATACAGCAACGAAATGGCCAGCGCCACCAGCGACGAGTTAACCCGGTCGGCGGTAAGTCGGAAAGCTAACTTGCTGGTTATTAGCATAAAAACGGTGCTTAGTGCCAGTTGTAGTAGCCAGAACGTAAGGCTTATCTTCGAGATGCCGAACGTGGCAGCCAGGGCGGGTTGCAACAGCCGAAATTGCATTTTAGCGTTATGACTCCGCGACTCGTAGCCCGCACCCGTGAAGTGCGACAGCCCCAGGTCGGTATAGAACGTGGCTGCCTGCGCCTTCACGGTATTGTAGGCGTCGAATTCCTCTCCGTTCTGGATTGTGCCCAAAAAGCCCTGGTAAAACCACAGACAACTGGGGTTGGTCACCACCATATGCACTATCGAAATCAGCAGGCAGCTCCAGATAATGCGCCATTGCCAGTGTTTCCCCGATAGCCACCGCTCCAGCGCCTGGTCAAGGTTAGCGAGCAGCGACGTAAGTGAACGGGGCGAGAGGGGTGGTGGGTGGGTGGGCATGGGTGGTACAAATGTAGCATGTACAAAAAACACGAGACTATCCACCAGGTTGGTTACTAATCTCGTGTTTCTATGCGAACGTATAAGCCCAAAACGGGCCGATTTGTCTAGCTCCGCTCTGGGCGCAGGTTGCGCACGGCGGCACCGGCCTGCCACATCTCCGATTCACGGAGTTCAGCCAGTTCTACTTCCAGTTTTTCGCGGTAGTCAGGTTGCGAGTTGCGGGTAATGCTAATTTCGGCCTGCTCCTGGGTTTTCACCGAGTTGTACAGCTGCTCGAAAACGGGCTTGGTGGCGTCGCGGAAGGGTTTCCACCAGTCGAGGGCGCCGCGTTGGGCGGTTGTCGAGCAGTTGGCATACATCCAGTCCATGCCGTTTTCGGCCACGAGCGGCATCAGCGACTGGGTCAGTTCTTCCACCGTTTCGTTGAACGCCTCCGATGGGCTGTGTCCGTTGGCGCGGAGTACTTCATACTGCGCCGCGAAAATGCCCTGAATAGCGCCCATCAGGGTGCCGCGTTCGCCGGTGAGGTCAGAGGTAACTTCTTTGTAGAAATCGGTCTCGAACAAATACCCTGACCCCACGCCGATGCCCATGGCAATGCACTTGTTGCGGGCGTTACCGCTGGCATCTTGGTACACGGCGAAGCTGGAATTCAGCCCTTTGCCTTCCACAAACAACCGCCGCAGCGACGTGCCCGAACCCTTCGGAGCCACCAAAAACACATCGACGTCAGGTGGGGGTACAATGCCGGTTTTCTCTTTGTAGGTTACGCCAAAGCCATGCGAGAAGTACAGCGATTTGCCAGGCTTCAGGGCGGCTTTCACCGTGGGCCACAGCTCAATCTGGGCGGCGTCTGACAGCAGGAAGCAGATGATGGTGCCCTTTTCCAGTGCCTCTTCAATCTCGAACAGGGTTTCGCCGGGCACCCAGCCGTCGGCCACGGCTTTGTCGTAGGTTTTGCCCTTGCGCTGCCCCACAATGACGTTGAAGCCGTTTTCGCGCATGTTCAGCGACTGACCGGGGCCTTGCACACCATAGCCGATGACGGCAATGGTTTCGTCTTTGAGCGTATCCAAGGCTTTTTCGAGAGGAAACTCTTCGCGGGTGACGACGTTTTCGACGGTCCCGCCAAAGTTGATTTGTGCCATTTTATTACTTGGTTATTGAAATTGGTAAGATGGGAGATACAATAGGTTGTTATTCGAACAAGTACATAATTTCGGGGCGATACAGCAGCAGGTATCGCGTAGGAAAAAACACGCAGAACAAGGCTACAATGAGCAATAGGTGTTGCAGCCGCGACAGCCGCAGTTGCGCCAGCGCCGGGGGCAGCACAATCAGGAACAAAACCAGTCCGTAGCCCATGCTCCGGCTGGTATCGGCCACCATCACCGACACGACCATCGACACCGTCAATGCCGCTAATGTGCTGATTAGCAGGAGCGTTTGGCGCTGCTGCCACAGTCCCCACAGCCCCACCAGCACCAGCGCCCAGAGCAACTCATACGAGCGCCCCAGCTTCAGCAGGTTGCTGTGCAGGGGAAGCGTGGTCAGGAAATCGAAGCCAGCGCTGTTGGTGGGCGTTTCCGCATGATAGAGGTAGCCCAGCCCAAACCGCAGGCCCAGATAAGCTATCCAGCTACCCAGCACTGCCCCACCGGTAAGCCAGTTTTGTCGGCCAAAAACGGGCTGGTCTTTGGCAACTACCAGACATCGGTAAATCAGCACATAAGCCGAGTTAATCAGCGACCGTTCATCAACCCAATAGGCCAGGAATAGGCTGATAGTCAACACAAAGCGATTGCGACTCACGGCTGCCAGCAGCAGAAAAAAGTACGCGAAGGCATCGCCGCAAATGATGAAATCGAAGGGGAAAGCACCGCCAATGTAGAGGCCCATAACCGAGAGGGTCAGGTACAGAGCTACCGACCGGCTGTGGGTCAGTTGCTCGGCTTCGCGGGCGAGGAGGTACAGGAACACGGGCCAGCAGAGCAGTTGCACAGCGTACACGCCTATGCGGCCGCGGACAACGGCCAGCAGGGCGGGCAGAAACAGCCGGAATACCATTTTCTCTTCGTGGCAGCCGGGCTTTTCGTCGTAACAGATGATGGGCTGTAGGGGATGAATGAGCTGATCTTCAATAGTATCCCAGAAGTAGAATTTGGTCTGGAAAGCGGCCCAATATTCTGTGGGGAGATTCCAGAGGCCGGGGTGGGTGGGGAAGAAAATAAGCGGCGTTATCAGGCCCAGCACTACCACTTTCCACAGCCAGTTGTCACCCTGTAGCCAGCCATCAACCAGCCTATGAAAACGGGTTAGCAGCGTGGTAAACGACGAAGATGATGGGGGTGAAACGGCGGAAGTTGGGGTAGGCATTGGCTTGACAATCAGAGGGTATAGGCCCAGTCGGCTTCGGGGAGGTACTCGACCAGTCCTTTCTCGGTTTTACCCACGGCCACCCGACCTGAGCGCACAAACTCCAGGATCTCGTACTGCCGCAGGTAGTCGAAAAAGGCAAAGATATCGGTTTCGTTGCCCGTCTTCTCGATCACCACATAATCCAGCCCCCAATACACTACCCAGGCTTTGTGCTCTTTATTGATCGTTTCTACATCCAGCGGTTTGCTGCCCAACGGCGTCGAGATCTTGAACAGCGCGATTTCGTTATAAACAATTTCGTCGTTGAGGTAGCCAAAAACGGCCAGCACCTCCACGATTTTCCGAATCTGCCGCACTAATTTCTCCACTTCATCGCGTGACTCGTGCTTGATCACAATCGTAAACCGCGACACGCCATTCCGCTCTGTTTCTGAGACCGTCAGGCTCTCAATATTGATTCGTCTGCGCGTGAAAATGATCGTAATCCGGTTCAGCAGACCAATCGAATTCGAGGTAAAAACGCAAATAGTATACGTCGTCATTTCAGTCTGATCTGGGCTACTGATGCACCGGCTGGCACCATGGGGAATACGTTCTCTTCTTTTTCTACGATCACTTCCAGCAGATAGGGGCCGTCGTGGGCCAGCATTTTGTCGAGGGAGTCGGAGAGGGCTTCGCGGGCCTCGCAGGTGTGGCCTTCCATGCCGAAACCCCTGGCAATCATCACGAAATTGGGGTTTTGCAATTCGACAAACGAGTATCGACGGCTGTGGAAAAGCTGCTGCCACTGCCGCACCATGCCCAGGAAATTGTTGTTCAGGATGATGGCCTTTACGGGCTGCTTATTCTGCACGATGGTACCCAGTTCCTGCAACGTCATCTGGAAACAGCCATCGCCGATGATGGCCACCACCTGCCGGTCGGGCGCACCAACCTGCGCACCAAAGGCGGCGGGCAGGGCAAAGCCCATGGTACCCATCCCGCCCGACGTAACGAGGCTATTTTTCCGCCGAAACTGATAATATCGCGAGGCCATCATCTGGTGCTGCCCTACATCCGTCACCAGCACAGCCTCGCCGTTGGTCTTCCGAGAGAGCAGGTCAATGACCTCGGCCATCTTGATTTTCTCGGTGTCGCCGCTCAGTTCAGGTGTCGTAATGGTCTCGTTTTCAATGACATCGTATTTCCTAAACTCATTGCGCCAGATCGTGTGGTCATTATCATGCACCAGCGGCAATAATGCTTTGAGCACTTCTTTCGCATCGCCAACAACGGGGGCGTGGGCCTTAATGATCTTGTCAATCTCCGACGGGTCGATCTCGATATGCACCACTTTGGCCTGCCGGATGTACTTGCTGGCATCGCCCGTAACGCGGTCATCGAAGCGCATCCCGATGGCAATAATCACGTCGGCCTGATCGGTGAGTACGTTGGGGCCGTAGTTGCCGTGCATACCCAGCCAGCCAACGTAGTTGGGGTGGTTTGTCGGAATGGTTGATTGCCCTAGCAGCGTAGTGGCCACGGGAATGCCCGTTTTTTCGGCAAAAGCGAGTAACTCGGCTTCGGCTTTGCTGATCTGCACCCCGTGCCCTGCGAAGATATAAGGTCGCTTGGCCCCATTAATCAGCTTAGCAGCAGCCTGTAGTTGCTCCATTTTGGGCAGCAGGCGGGGGCGATAGCTGATGATAGTTCGGCACTTCTCGTATACAAACGGCTGCGTCATCAACTCTAATTGCGCCGATTTGGTCATGTCGATCAGCACCGGACCGGGGCGACCTGCCTGGGCAATGTAGAACGCTTTGGCCATGACCTCCGGCACTTCGTCGGCAGTGGTAATCTGGTAGTTCCACTTGGTAATCGGCATGGTCACGCCCATTACGTCGGCCTCCTGGAAGGCGTCGGTGCCCAGCAGCTTTTTGCCCACCTGCCCCACAATGCACACCAGCGGCGTAGAGTCAATCTGCGCGTCGGCGATGGCCGTGACGAGGTTAGTGGCACCGGGACCAGACGTGACCAGGCAAACTCCTGCCCGACCCTGCATACGGGCGTAGCCCTGTGCGGCATGACCTGCGCCCTGCTCGTGGCGTACCAAAATGTGGTTAATCTGCTCCTGGAAGTCGTAAAGGGCGTCATAGACGGGCATGATGGCTCCGCCGGGATACCCAAAAATAGTGTCGACCCCCTCGGCCACGAGGCATTCCATCAGGGCCTGCGACCCCGACAGCAGCCGGGGCATCTCGGCAGGTTCCAGTTCGGGCATTACGCTAATCGCTTGCATAGGCGTTGGTGCGTTGGCTATTGATAGGTACGATGTGCTAATCAACTTGTCAGTTTGTTCGGCGAAGTGCGCCGATTGTTATCATCATATCGGTATTGTTCACCACGTCCCAGTGCTCAACAATATTGCCGTCAACTAACCGATACAGATCGGATGCGTAAACTGTAACTTCCTGATTCGTAGGGACGTGACCTAGAAAGTTGCCCTCATGACTACCCTTCCATTCCGTATAAATAGTCACCAGGTCACCATCTGCAAGCACTTGTATAACCTTTACCATCCGATTTGGAAAGGCGGCGTTCAGCATGGAGAAGTACTTGCTCACACCATCCCGGCCTGGAATTGCGTTGCGGGAGTGATTGACAAAGTCAGCACTAATGTAGGCGTTGATTTTGTTGAGCTGTTTCTGGTTCAATACAACATTTACGAACTCGAGAACACGGGCTTTATTGGCGGCAGGCGACATGATCATTGTGGATTGGGCCAGAACGAGTGGGCTTATTAGAATATTAGCTATTAGCGCTATGGATGTCTTTGTAAGCATGTGTGTGATGTGAGCCATGTCACTTTTTCGTGGCTAGCAAAATTCCCGTCGACCAGGCTAACCGAGCTACATGCAGGTCGTCGCGGCTTTCGAGGTCGGCAACCAGCCGGTCTACGTTGTCGCCGTGGCCGTCGGGCCAGTTGGGCTGGGGCAACATATCGTCAATGACGTACAAACCGCCCGTTTTCAGGGTGCCCAGCGTGGCATCTAGGTTGGCGTATTTGCCGGGCCAGGCATCCGCAAAAATTAGATCAAACTGTTGATCCTGAGCATTTTCGAGCCAGTTGCCCGCGTCGGTGCAGTGCAGTTGCAGGCGGGTGTCGTCGCCCAGGATGTTGTCGGCCACGGCCTGGTATTTCGCGTCGTTATCAATGGACAACAGCGTGGCGTTAGCATCCATCCCGGCCAGGAGCCAGGCTGTGGCGAGGCCCGTTCCAGTGCCCAATTCCAACACCCGCGCCCCCGGCTTCGACCCCACCAACGCCTTCAGCAACGCCCCCGTCTGCAAATCGGAAGGCATGGAAAAGCGAATGGCTTTGCTGGCCGTTTCAATGGCTGCAAACCCTCTTGGTAGTGTGTGGATTGCGTCGGTGAACATGCCGATTTAGTTAGAGAGGCTTTGATATTTCAACGTACTAATTCGTTGAAAATCAACATCATTGGTTGACAATAGCGTAAGTTTATTGACCATAGCCGTGGCGGCGATGATTGCATCGGGTAGTTTCAGGCCTTTGTAATGACGGCGTAGTTTGATGGTCTGCTGAATGATGGGTTCGGATAGTGGCAACACTATAGAACTGTCTACGATGTTCTGGACAGTTTCTTCAATTGCCTTGTTGCCTGGTATCCAGCTAAGCAATTCCATTCTTGTGATAACAGACAGAATGCTTTCTTCACGAATGACTTGTTCAAAGAAAATGTACGGTCCTTCTACCAGCCTTTTAGTGATATAATAGCTATAGGCGGAGGTGTCAATCAGATATCTCTCTCCCATTCGTTCCGCATGTTGTCTAAATCACCAAGCATCCTATCTGTTGCTTCGCTGGATAAGTAGGCGAACTTTCCGCCAAACTGCGTCAAATCAATTTTGGGCTTTAGAACAGGTACAGGTTCTACCTCTTCGTCCAATATCAGTTTAAGTGTGGCCCCCTTTCCTCTCCAGTCTGCTGGGATTGGCACGGTCAGGGTGTCGTCGGTCAGTTCTACATGTTGTTCGATGACGTTCATATGCTTGTCGATTAGCGTTTTATCGGTAACGTAATCTAGGCCTCATCCGTCACACAACCTTCGCTGGCGCTTTTCACGTTGCGGATGTATTTGCCCAATATGCCTTTGGTGAACGGCGGGGCGGGTTGGGTCCACCTGGCGCGGCGGGCGGTCATTTCGTCGTCGGAGATGTGCAGGGTTAGTTCGCGGCCAACGGCGTCGATGGTAATGCGGTCGCCGTCTTTTACCAGGGCAATGGGGCCACCCTCGAAGGCTTCGGGCGTGACGTGGCCCACCACAAAGCCGTGGGTGCCGCCCGAAAAACGACCGTCGGTGATGAGCGCTACTTTGTCGCCCAGGCCCGCGCCCATAATGGCCGAGGTTGGTTTCAGCATCTCGCTCATGCCGGGTCCGCCTTTGGGGCCGCTGTTTCTGATCACGATCACCTGACCGGGTAGAATCTCGCCTTTCGAGAGAGCCTCCACTACCTCGCTTTCGTGTTCGCAGACCTTTGCCACACCCTCGAAACGCAGGCCTTCTTTGCCCGTAATCTTGGCTACCGACCCCGTGGGGGCCAAGTTGCCCCGCAGAATCTGAATATGGCCGGTGGCTTTGATCGGGTTGCTCAGCGGGTGTACGATAGTTTGTTCCTCGAAATCAAGGTCGGGTGCATCGGCCAGGTTTTCGGCCACGGTTTTGCCCGTCACCGTCATGCAATCGCCGTGGATCATACCGTTTTCCCAAAGGTACTTCATCACGGCCGGCACCCCGCCAATGGCGAGCATGTCTTCCATATAATACTTGCCGCTGGGCTTCAGGTCGGCCAATAGCGGCACGCGGTCGCTGATCGCCTGGATATCGTCGATAGATAATGGCAGGCCAGCCGAACGGGCAATAGCCAGAAAATGTAACACCGCGTTGGTAGACCCGCCAAGGGCCATCACCACCGTCAGGGCGTTTTCCAGGGACTTTGGGGTGATAATGTCGGCGGGCGTGATGTTCCGTTCGAGCAGTAGGCGCATGGCGGCACCAATCTTTTTGCACTCGTCCTGCTTGCCCTCGTGGGTGGCGGGGTAGTTGCTGCTGAAGGGTAAGCTCAGGCCCATGGCCTCAATGCTGGCCGCCATGGTGTTGGCCGTATACATGCCCCCGCAGGCCCCCGCGCCGGGAATCGAGTTGCGGATCACGCCCTCATAATCTTCGTCCGATATCTTGTTGGCGTATTTCTTGCCCAGCGCTTCAAACGCCGACACGATGTCGAGCTTTTGTCCTTTATAATGCCCCGACCGGATGGTGCCGCCGTAGACCATAATGCCGGGCCGGTTTATGCGGGCCATGGCCATCACGGCACCGGGCATGTTTTTGTCGCAACCCACCACCGTCACCACGCCGTCGTACCACTGCGCCGTCACTACCGACTCGATACTATCGGCAATGAGGTCGCGGCTGGGGAGCGAATACTGCATACCAGCATTACCATTGGTCATGCCGTCGGATACGCCGATGGTGTTGAAGATTAGTCCAACCAGGCCGTTGGCCACAATACCCTGCTTTACGTAGACAGACAACCCGTTAAGGTGCATGTTGCAGGTGTTGCCTTCGTAACCCGTGCTGGCAATGCCAATCTGGGGCTTTTGCATGTCTTCGCTCGTTAAGCCCACGCCATAGAGCATGGCTTTGGCGGCGGGGTTGTCCATCTGCTGGGTGAGCGTCTGGCTAAAGCGGTTTAGGTTGTCGGTGGCGGTTTCTGCAATCATTGTCTTTTAGCGAAATTTCGCTGGCTGCGTAATCACGCTGTAAAGAAAAGGATTGTTTTTGGCTTACGAAAAATTTTAGGCAGAATTAATCTAGCCGGTCAATAGTCAATTACTTAGGTAATACGCTGAATATCTGATAGTTTGGCCAATGGTTTAGCTTATTACCTACCAACCACCTAACCAACACTGCTTACATGAAGAAAACGTACACATCTCTTTATGGCCAAATGGCTTATGTTATCATAGCCGGCTTACAGCTAACGTTCATTCCTAACACCTTGCTAACCTTGTTTGGCTTCGCGTCTACCAACGAACTCTGGATTCGGGTATTGGGCGCACTGGTGCTTACGCTGAGCTTCTACTACTACGCCATGGCCCGCCACGGCACCCGGCCCGTGGTAGCTGCCACCGTGCGCGGCCGTTTATTCTTCTGCGGGACCTTAATCGCCTTCGTTGTCCTGGGCCTAGCCAAACTCCCACTCCTCGGCTTCGCCATCCTAGAAATCGGCCTGGCGCTGTGGACGTGGAGAGAACTGAAGAGAATGAATAATGAACAATGAACTGACGCGTTGGCTTCGCGCTCAGAACCCGTTGAGCGCGAAGCCAACGCGTCAGTTCATTGTACATTATTCATTGTTCATTAAATTCTTCCCCCCAGCACCTGAAAAGGCTTCAGCGTGATTGTCAGCGTGTTGGCGGTGGGTTTGATCATCATGGCGAAGCCTGTGTAGACATCGGTAAGGGAGCGGGCGGTGGTGGCGGTGGGCAGGGTGATGGTGGCGGTCTGGGGTTGGTCGCTAAAGTTGGCGAGGACTAATGACGACTTGCCTGCCAGTATGCGTATACCGCTGAAAATATGCGGGTTAGTGCTGGTGACGGCTTCCAGCTGCACCGCTCCGCCGATGAACTCCGGCAATTGCCTGCGGAAGGCGAACAGGCTTTTGTACAGGTTGTATGTTTTGCCCTGCTCGTCGTCGGGGGTGAAGGGATTGTCGGGATCACCGGCAAAGACTTCGGGGATGCCAAATAGGGCGTGGACGGCTTCGATGGCCATGAATCGCCCGTCGTACCCGTTAAACTTGTCGAACCAGGAGGTGTCGTGGTTGCGGGCAAAAAACACGCGGTTGGCTCCGGCGGGCAGCAGGTTATATACGCCCAGCAGGTGCTGCTTGTAATCGTCGGCGGTGTAGGTGCCCACGGCCATGCGGCGTTGCAGGAGGGCAACGGCCTCGGTTTGGTTGTCGTGCCCGAAGTTGCAGACGTTCAGAAACACCGGCCCGAAAATTTCGCTCAGCAGTACCGCATCGGGGTGCTGTCGGCGCAGAGCCGCCAGCATCTTTTTCAGCAAATCGGGGGCTGCCGAGCCGTCGCGGTAGGCGGGGTAGGGCACGTTGGGGTTCCAGCCCGCCCCCTTATACGCCGCCGCATCGACCCGGTAGCCGTCGTTGCCATATTCGCGCTGATCATGCAGCACCAGATCGATCATGTATTGCTGATAGGCGGGGTTGGCCCAGTCGGGGGTGATGCTGCCCCAGGTGGGGTGCATGCCCAGCCGCCCGTCTTCTTTTCGCACAAACAAATCGGGCCGTTCGCGGGGCACCTTCGATTCGACGTTGAAGCCGTGGATCACCATGTCGAAAATGACTTTCATACCCAGCCCGTGCGCCGTTTTCACCAGGGCTTTCAGGTCTTCGGGCTTACCAAATTTTGCATCAACCTTATATAGATCGAGCGGGCTGTAGCCGCCGTCCCAGTGCGGCATGAGGTAGATCATGGTAAACCCCACCGATTTATAGAACGGCAACCGCGCAGCCAGTTCGGCCAAACCACCTTTGTAGTATTTCGGGTACACCTCCAGAATAACCTGTTCCCGCACCCAGGCAGGCGTTTTAGGGTCAAGCGGCAGGGTGCGCGTGGTCAGTTGCTGGTACTGTGCCATAGCCAGCGCGGGCGAATCGGTCAGATCGAGGTGGTGGATGTCTGAGCTTACCATTTGCCCCGGCGCGAGGTAGTATGCCCGTTTGTTGTCGTGGCGCATGGTCACGGTTTGGCCGTTGCCTTCCAATGACGAGGTGTAAGTCACTTCGCCGCCCGTTTCCACGTAGCTCGCCAGGGTGTGCCGGTTGGCCAGGTTGGTCAGCATCAGGAAGCCAAAACCCAGGTCTGGAGCGTTGTGGAAACTCTTTCTTGTCCGTGCCAGCGAATCATACGGCGTAGCGGGCCGCACCAGCGAACCAGCCCAGAATGGTCCCGGCACGGTGAACCGGCAATCCTGCGTGTCGCCCACGTGAACGCCCGGCACCTCGAACCGAAAGCCGTCGAAATGTTGCCGTTGCGCAGCCGTGGGGGCATCGGTAGCATTCCGCAATACCTGTACCTGCCGCTCCAGTTGCGCCACGCCGGGCAGCAGGCGGTAAGTAGTGGTGAGTTCGTAGGCGTGTTTGCCCGTGGTTTTATCGAGTGGGCCGGTGCCCACCGTTACGCTCAGGGTAGCCCCCCGTCGGTTGGGGTCAACGGCGTAGGCGTGGCGCAGGTAGGTGGTGCCAAACGTAGCTGCCATGTAGGCATTACCGACGCTGAAATCGGCCGTGGGTGAGCCGGTGTTGGTGGTTGCGGAGGCTGGTGGGGTAGTGAGCAGTTCGCCCCGGAAATCGCCCCCGTCGGCCAGCAGACTCAGCCACCGCCCGGTTTGGCGATCAATGGTGAGGCGGAGGCGCTGGTTGCCCAAAATGAGTTGGGTGTCGGTTTCCTGCCGGTAGATATCCTCGAAAAGGGGCGTGGCGGGGCCAAAAGACAGCAGGGGCAGGAGTAAGAGCAGGTAAATCGCAGACCGGAGTAAAAGCACCATAGCAGGTTGAGAAAGAAGGGTCGTTTAAGGTATGAATGGTACTAACTGCCAAATTTCCTCATTTACCCGCCTATTCGTGCCGTACCTTTGCCCGGTTTTTGGCCTGACTTAACAAATAAACCGGCCACTATTCATTTCGTCACCAAGTCCATGAAGCCATACATTGTGGGTATTACCGGCGGCAGCGCGTCGGGGAAAACATCATTTCTGAAAGGGCTGCTCAATGCGTTCCACGAAGAGCACATCTGCCTTATTTCGCAGGATAACTATTACCTCGACCTCGACAAAATTGCCGTTGATGACCAGGGTGTCCATAATTTCGATATGCCCGAAACCATCGACCACCATCTCTACGCCCAGCACATTGGCCAGTTGCGGCGGGGCGAGCCGGTTGTGCAGAAGGAATACGTGTTCAACAACCCCGACGCGTTGCCCACTATGCTGACCTTCAACCCCGCGCCCATTATTGTGGTCGAGGGCATCTTCGTCTTCCACTTCCGCGAACTGGCCGACCAGATGGACCTGAAAATCTTTATCGACGCCAAAAACAGCATCAAGCTGGAACGCCGCGTGAAGCGCGACGCCGAAGAGCGCGGCTACGACCTCGACGATGTGATGTATCGATGGAAAAACCACGTTAAACCCACCTACAAGCAGTTTATCAAGCCCTACCGCGCCGAAGCCGACATTGTCATTCCCAACAATATTCATTACCAAAAAGGCCTCGACGTGGTCATCGCCTTCCTGAGATCGAAGATTGTCTGACGAACTTTTGCGACTGGTATAAAATTTGAATAGGGATCAGCTAATCACTTGGTTAGCCGATCCCTATTCTGATGAAAACTGTACTGCTACCTGTCCTGACCATCGCAGCTTTTGTTGCGGCGTTCATTACCGTATCCTGCTGCGCCATTTTCATTGGCGGTATGGCCGTATACACCATCTCGCGCCGGATGCTGGGCTTGTCAGTCCCCACCGCGTAGGGTTTCTTTGCCCACAATGGCTGTGCGGGTCCGCACCGGCGATACCAGGAAGAAGCCTACGGCGGCAGGCCCGGCGGCGTTGGTGTTGCGGATGTTGCTGGGCACGTTGGCGGGTGGGGTGGCAAACAAGCCCGCGTTTTGCAACTGCGCCCGCAGCAATTCCCAGAACAAATACCCCTCGGCCGTCATCGTCCGCATTTCTATGCGCATGGTGTCATTCAGGGCAAACAGCTTTTCGGGGTTTAGCGACTGCCGGATGGGCCGGATAAACATCAGCCCGTCGGTGTTGGCGCTGCCCCTGAACGCCCCGTCATAGGCCAGACTGATGTCCTGCGGGCGGTTTTGCAGCACCCCGTTTCGGTAGTAGCGCAGGTAATAATAATCAATAGCCCCGGCTGGGTCGGTGGCATAGAACTCACTTCGGTAGCCCTCTTCTTTCGACACCGGCGTAATGGTCTTCTTCCTGAAAATCAACGAATCGATGCTCGTAGTACGGGGCATTTGCGCCACCGATACGTAGGTATTGCCTTGATACTGAATGCCCAGCGTGTATGTCCGGCCAATGATGCCCAGGCGCGTGGTGTCGCGGGTGCTGGCGGGTTTCCAGGTGTACACGCCGTCGTTGTCGGGGTCGGTGAAGGCAAACGTACGGCCAGTATTGTCGCCTACTACCACGCTGGCACTGGTAGCGGGCGTGCTGGGGCCGTTATTGAAATAATTGGCCGTTTGGGTCAGCGTAATGCGCTGTTGCCCCGGCTGATCGGTAAGCCAGGCGTCAACTGCCAGCTGCGTTGGCCCCGATGCAATATTGGCGTCGATAATAGTTTCGCAGCCCATGAGACCCCAAAGGGAAATCAGGACTACGGCGAGTTTTAGAACTACTAAACTACGTTTCATGGCGAGGAACCACCCCCTGTAAGGGCGAGGCTTTTAGAACTTGAAGTTGTACGTTACCGAGGGTATGATCGTGGCGAAAACCGAATAGCGGATGGCCTGGGTCTGGGCCAGGTTGTCGGGGTTGGGCCGGTAATATTCCGAGAAGGGGTTCTTGCGGGCGTAGGCGTTGTAGACCGAAAACACCCAGCTATCTTCTTTCTTTTTACCAGGCCGCTTGCGACCCTGTAACGTGGCGGCCAGGTCGAGGCGGTGGTAGGGCTGGATGCGGTAATTGTTGCGCACGTTTTCGGCGTTGGTGCCCACGGCAATGCTCTCAAAGTCGAACCGGTTGCTGAAGAACGTGGCGGGCGTACCCGTGGCAAACACAAACGTGGCCGAATAACTCCAGCGACTTCTAGACCCGTCGGGGCGGGCCTGCGGATCATAGAGCAGCACGGCGTTGAGCGTGTGCCGCTTGTCGAAACGGGTTGGGTACCAGCGGTTTGCGTTCACACCATCCACTAACCGTTCGGTTTTGGCCAGGGTGTAGCTAAGCCAGCCGTTAAGGGCACCTTTGTTCTTTTTCAGGAAAAATTCGGCCCCATAAGCGCGTCCTTTACCCGCCAGTAGGTCGCCCTCCAGGTATTTGTTGAGCACCAGGTTGGCCCGGTCAATGTAGTCGATCTGGTTTTGCAGCGACTTATAATACACCTCCACAGAGGCCTCGTACAGGTTACCGTCGCTCCCGCCAAAGTTTTTGAAGTACCCACCCGCCACCTGATCGGCCAATTGTGGCGCTACGTTGTTGGTCGAAGGGGTCCAAACGTCGAGGGGGGTAGAGGCGGTGGTGTTCGAGAGCAAGTGGACGTACTGCGCCAGCCGGTTGTAGCTCAGCTTGATCGAGCTGCTGGGCGAGAGGTCGTATTTCAGCGCAAACCGGGGTTCCAGGTTGCCGTAGGTCTTGATCACCTCGCCCGAACCATACGTCTGCGTATTCAGCAACGGGCGGGGTCGCAGACCGGGGGTTTCAGCGGGGCCAAACGTATATACTTCACCGGGACCGAGGTATTGGTAAAACGAATAGCGTAGGCCATACTGCAACTGAATCCGGCTGGTAGCCTGTTGTTCGTTGCCAATATAAAGTGAGCTTTCCAGGGCGTATTTGCTGTTCAGCCCGAAGGTGCGCACGGTGCCTGCACTAGCAGCGGTGGCCGTGCCGGGCTGGAAATCATAGAGCAGGGCCTGCCCGCCGAAGGTGACAGTGTTCTTGTTCAGAAACAGCGTAAAGTCGGGCTTGATGCTGTAGTTGACAATCTTGGCGTTGGTGCGGAAATAATCGCCGGTGTTTTCGGGTTTGCGGCGCAGGTCAGAATCCAGCGAATAGTCGTAATTGCTGTAGAAGGCGGTGGTGTTCAGAAAGAGCTTGTTGTTGAAGACTTTATTCCAGCGTAGCGAGGTGGTGGCGTTACCCCAGTTGAACCCAAAGTCGGCCCCGAACACGTCGCGCCCAAAATAGCCGGAGAGGAAAATGGTGTTCTTCTCATTAAGCCGCACGTTGGCTTTGGCCGTGAGGTCATAAAAATAAAACTGCGACCCCTTCAGATTGCCCGTCAGAAATGGTTGTGCCAGCACGTCGGCATACGACCGCCGCCCGGCAATAATGAATGACCCTTTACCTTTGAACAGGGGACGTTCGTAAGACAACCGGCTGAAAATGAGGCCTATACCCCCGTTGATTTCCGGCTTCTTGGCGTTGCCCTCCTTCAGCCGAACGTCGAGAATCGACGCGATACGGCCACCATACATGGCCGGAATGCCGCCTTTGATGAGCTTCACGTCCTTCACCGCGTCGGGGTTGAAGATGGAAAAGAAGCCAAACAGGTGCGACGAGTTATAGACTGGCGCTTCGTCGAGCAGGACCAGGTTTTGGTCGATGCTGCCCCCGCGGACGTTGAAACCCGTAGCGCCTTCGCCCACCGTACTCACACCGGGCAGCAACTGAATGCTGCGTACCACGTCTACTTCACCCAGCAGGGCCGGAATGCGCTGAATGGTCTTGATGCCCACCCGGTTCACACTCATTTCAATGTTTTTGACGTTATCATCTTCGCGACGGGCTGCTACAACCAGCTCCTGCAATTCGCGGCCTTCTTCAGCTAGTTCAACGTCCAGCCGGACATCTTTGTCGGTCAGTTCTACGGTGCGGCTCTGGCGTTTGTAGCCCACATAAGTGACCACAAATGTGTACGTACCTTTAGGCAACGTGACCGAATAAAAGCCGTAGTTGTTGGTTACGGCTCCGGTTCCCGTTTCTTTGCTATATACCGACACCCCGATGAGGCCTTCGGCATTGGCAACATCTTTTACGTAGCCGCTCACGGTCAGCTTGTCCTGCGCGTTGGCCAAAAGAGCCATCAGACTAAGCAAACTGCTGAGCAGAACGGTTTGTACGAGTTGTTTCATGGTGGTTGATCGGCCCGCACAGTAAGGTTACTCACCACTGAGGCACGCTATTTGTTACTATAAAACAAAAGTGTAGTCTGATGTTTTGGCTTTCGTGTTAAATTAGACAAAAGCCTGAAAACAGGGGTTAAACGGTCCAAAGTGTAGTACATATCCAACTTTCACCATGCGTCGGCTCTTATTCATTTCGCTCTGGTTGCTGAGTTTATCCACTCAGTCGCAATCGCTACTCTGGCAGATTTCCGGCAACGGGCTAGCCAAGCCGTCGTATCTTTTTGGTACCTATCACATCCTGCGCGACAGCTATTTGCAGGGCGACTCGCTGACCCGTGCCCACTTCGAACAAGCCGAGGGTGTGGTGGTGGAAATGGTGTTCGATTCGAGCGAACGTGCCAAAGTGGTGCAGTTCAGTACTATGCCCGACAATAACTTGATTCGGCTTATCGATGCCAACGACTACAAGCTCGTGGCCGACGAGTTCAACGCCGTTACGGGGCAGGAATTATCTTTCTATAACCAGATAAAACCGGTCATCATTGCCACGGCCCTCAGCACGGCCTACGCCCGCCGAGAGTCCGATACGCTCACCCATTTCACGGGCCAACCCATCGACCTGTTTTTTGTGCGCCAGACGCAGGCGGCCAAGAAGCCCCTTTTGGGCCTGGAAACGCTGGAAGAGCAACTCAAGCTCCTTTACGACCGGCAGCCCGTAGAGCAACAGGCCGACCAACTGGTGCAGATGGTAAAGCACCATAACGAATCATCGACCCGCAAAGGCCCCGGCCTGACCGATATGTATCTGAAAGCTAACCTCGACGGGATGTGGGACCTGTTCCAGCGCGAAAGCAGCAGCCCCGCCGATTTATACACCCTGGTGGATGATCGTAACGTGCGGTGGATGAGCCAGTTGCGCGAGACTATGGCGCTCCGGTCTACGTTTATTGCCGTCGGTGCCGGTCACCTGCCCGGCCCAAACGGTCTGCTGAAACTCCTCCGCGAAGCCGGCTACACTGTAGAGGCCATCCGCAACAAAGAAGCCGTCCCCGATTTAGCAGCGGTGAAGTGAAGGGAATGAACAATGGGCTGACGCGAACATACTCTCGCGTCAGCCCATTGTTCATTGTACATTAATATTCTTGCTCCAGCGGGTGGACCATAAACTCGTCGATGACGACGTGGGCGGGGCGGCTGATGATGAAGAGCATCGACTCGGCCATGTCTTCGCTTTTGAGGTAGCCTTTTGAGGATTCGTGGCCGTGGCCTTTGGCGTGGAAATGTGAATCGACCAGGCCGGAGTAGACGCCCGTTACTTTGATGCCCAGGGGCCGAACCTCCTTCCGCAACGCGCCCATAAACGCCTCCTGCGCATACTTGCTGGCTGTATACAGCGATCCACCCGCGAAAGTGCGCTTGGCTACGTCAGAAGCCACCACCACAATATGGCCGCTGCCTTGGGCTTTCAGGGTGGGCAAAGCCGCTTTGGTGAGCACGAATGTGCCCGTTACGTTGGTAGCCATGGTGGCATTCCACTCGGCAAGGCTGATTTCATCTACGTTCTTGAAAACGCCCACACCCGCATTATTGATCACAATGTCGAGCCGACCGAATCTGTCAAGGGCTGTTTGCACCACGGCAGCCATGTCGGCTTCGTTGGCTACGTCGCCCGCTACAGCCACGATATTGCCATTACCTTCAGTTTCGAGGGTTTTCAGTTCCTCAGCATTGCGGGCTGTGGCTACGACTTTTGCTCCGTTTTGGGCTAGTAGTAGGGCTGTAGCCCGCCCAATGCCCCGCGAGGCACCAGAAATTATAACTACTTTGTTGTTTAGATTCATAAAGCAAAAGTAAGCCGCAAACCAACGCTACAAAGTCAATTATCAACCAGTCTTTAGAAACTAGTTAGGGTCGATTAGTCAGGCCCATTACCAAACCAGTCATTTCTTTGGTCTCAACTGAATCACCCATTTTTAGCGAAACTGGGCCTTTGTTTGGCCGAATAGTAAGTTGAAATTTTAACCACGGACAGCATACCCGCTCGAACTCAATAAATTCTATCAACTCAGCCAACAGCTTGTCATCAGGCTGTTGAAACACTATTTCGTAACTATGTTTATACTCGGTCAGCCTGTTAATCTTCTTAAAAAGCGTTTGATGTAATTCGTTCATCCGTTTAATCTGCTCAGGGGCTGTCAATTGGCAGGCCAAGGCAATCTTTTTGGTCATTTTTGCTTTATGAGTCATAGCCTGCGTAGACGTTTGCCCGGCGGCACAATGGCTGATTAGCCAGAGTAGGGCGTTAAATAATACAGTTTTCATTGCCTTTTTTGCCAAATCTAAACGCTGGAGTATACTCCATTGTCAAGCACTTTATTACAGAACAGTATGTTGATCGGTGAACTTTCCAGTCAATCCGGGTTTTCTCGTGACACTATCCGGTATTATGAAAAACTGGGCTTGCTTACCTTGCCCCGTTCAGCCCGCCGGACAAATAATTATAAAGAATACACCGCCGTTACGCTTGCCCGGCTACGGGCTATCCGCGCGTTGAAAGACATCGGTTTCACGCTCTTAGAAATTCAGCAAACAATTCAATCGTTTGATCATGAGGGCATTGATTGCGCTAAGGGTGTTCAGCAAATTCGCGCAAAACTGGTTTTGATTGATGAGCAGATCAGCCAGTTACAGCTATGTAAAAGGCAGTTGCTGGACGTTTTGACCCACTGTTCAACGGAGTGCCAGGTAAACGCCATTTTGCATGATATATTCCACCGTCCTACTTAATGAGTACACATGATTTACCTCTTTGCCAGCATTGTGCTATCGGTGATACTGCTGTTGAATTTTCGGCTGTTTCCGCGCTTCAATGTCAATACCGTTCAGGCTATCAGCCTCAATTACCTGGTCTGTTTTGCCACCGGATATGCCCTCCTGCCCGGACCGGTACGCCGGTGCGGCGGGACCGCACCCGATGTGCCCTTTTCGCTCGATTTTGGCCAAACCTGGACGTGGGTGGCGCTGGGCATTGGCGTGGCATTTGTCGTTACATTTTTGCTATCTGGTGCCTCCACGCAACGCAATGGCATCACGGCCACGTCGCTGGCCAATAACCTGTCGCTGGTGATTCCGGTGTGCGTGAGCCTGTTTGTGCTGGGGGGCGGTGGTCGTGCCTTCGACGGCTGGAACTACCTCGGACTGGTGCTCGCCGTAGTAGCCGTGGGGCTTAGCACTTACAAAAAAAGTGCCCCCGACGAACCAAAAACGGCCAAAACGTCGCCATTAGTAGCCTTGTTACCAGTGGCGGTGTTTTTGATGTACGGCTTCACCAACACCATGATCAACGTCATGAACGTACGCTACATCGCCAAAGGTGCCAGCCCCGTGGTGGTCACGCTCACGATGGTGGTAGGAGCCATTGCGGCGGGTACGCTTTTGTTTGGGTATCGCCTCATCCGGGGTATCGACCGGGTAGAGAAGCAAAACCTGATCGGGGCCGTTACGCTAGGCATTCCAAACTTCCTCAGCTTCTACACACTTGTGCTGGCGCTGTCGGCATTCAAGGGTAACGGAGCGTTTGTGTACCCCCTCTACAACATCGGCGTGATCCTGCTGGCGGCGGCGGTAGCGGCGCTCTTTTTTCGGGAAAAACTGCTGACTGTCAATAAGATCGGGCTTGCCCTGGCCGTAATTGCCATTGGACTGATCTCGTGGCAGGAGCTGTTTTAGACTGTTATCCAGTCCAGAATCTGGCTGGCTCGTGCACCGGTCTCGCCCGTGCTGGGGCTTTTCGGCCCGCCGCGTAACTCGTTCACTATCAACTCAATCAGCGGCTGTTGTACGTGTTCTGGAAAAGGTACGGTAAGGGTCTCCGTTCCCGCTGCTGTGTCAACG
This sequence comes from Fibrella aquatilis, assembly GCF_017353255.1. Lineage (GTDB taxonomy): Bacteria > Bacteroidota > Bacteroidia > Cytophagales > Spirosomataceae > Fibrella > Fibrella aquatilis. The sequence continues at coordinate 137,627 of NZ_JAFMYU010000014.1, forward strand.
GTAATGACAAAATTTTCGAAGAACGAGAACGTGATTTTGCCCTGACTGCCAATTAGTTGCGTTTGCTCCAGGCGCTGTTCTTTGTTCACCGTAAAGCACCAGCTTCCGGTACCCACCACGCCGGATTCAAACGCAAACGAGGCTACCACCATATCGTCGGCAGCATACAGACCGGCCTGGTTTCTGGCTATGCCGCTGGCCGATTGAATGGGGCCAAGCATAAATGCCAGCAAGTCGAACTGGTGCGAAACGAGGTCGTGAAACAGCCCCCCGCCCGACACGTCTGGTGATACCCGCCACCCGCGCCCGGCCACGGTTTCGCGGTCGTCGGGGGGCCAGTTTAACTGTACATTTACTACCCGAATATCGCCAATTGCTTTATTATCAATGAGTTCCTTCACCCGCAGGAAGTAGGGCAAGGCCCGGCGGTAGAACGCTACAAACAGCGGCATACCCGTTTCGCGGCTTACCTGATTCATGGCTGCGCACTCAGCCGCGTTCAGCGCCATGGGCTTCTCTACATAGACGGGCTTACCCGCCTGCATGGCCCGGATGGCGTAGTCGGCATGGCTATCGGGTGGGGTAGCCACGTAGACAGCATTCACGTTGGGGTCGTTGATGAGGGCATCAGCGTCGGTATACCAAGCAGGCACCCCATGCCGGTGGGCGTAATCGGCGGCTTTTTCACCGTCACGCCGCATCACGGCAACCAGCTGTGAATGAGGTGCTTTGCTAAATGCCGGACCGCTTTTTACCTCCGTCACGTCGCCACAGCCAATAATACCCCAGTTGATTTGGTTCATGAGAGTTAATGTACAATGGATAATGCACAATGCACAATGGTTGCTGACGCGAGAGTAGGTTGGCGCGAAGCCATTGTACATTATACATTATCCATTGTACATTAATAACCACTCCTCTTCCTTCATCCGCATCACGGCCACTTCTTCTTCGGTTTTGTCGCCGTAACCGCAGAGGTGGAGCAGGCCGTGGGCCAGTACGCGGCGCATTTCTACTTCAGGTGCAATACCAAGTTGGGCGGCATTGTCGGCCACACGGTCTACGCTGACGTAGATATCGCCCTCGATGGGGTCGTCGACATACTCGCGGTTATCGAAGGTGATGATGTCGGTGTAATAGTCGTGTTGCAGGTATTCCTTATTCACGTTCAGCACGTACTCATCCGTGGCGAAAATGTAGTTCAGATCGCCCATGTCGTGCCCCTCGGCTTTGGCCTGCGCCGTGAGCCATTTCTTCACCGCCAGCTTCTGCGGCAGCTTAAAGTCAGTGTCTTCGTTGAAAAAGCGAACCATGATTTGATTTACGAATTACGATGTACGATTTACGATTTTTGCTGACGCGTCCATTTACGCTACAGCAAGCTGACGCGTCAGCAAAAATCGTAAATCGTACATCGTAATTCGTAAATCAAAACTTCACCCTCACCCCCGCCAGGAAGTTCCTGGTGGCTTGGGGGTAATAAGCATTATAGGAGGCGACTTTGCCTTCGCTGATATAGGCGTAGGTATAGCCGTTCGATTCGTACAACTCGTTGAACAGGTTGTTGATCAACAGTGTGAAGGCAATTTCCTTAGCAAAGGTCGGTTTCAGCGTGTAAATAAACCGCAGATCGTTGACGAAATAGGGGTTTAATTTCCGGTCGGTGCTGCTGGTGTTGTCCAGAAACTGCCGCCCCACGTATTTCGATAACAGCCCGATTTCCAGGCCATTAACTGCTGTTAGCAACAACTGAGACCCCGCCACCACATTGGGCGAAAAAGCAATGTCGGTTTGGGTAAACTGACGCTTATCCTGCCCGGTGTCGGTGTCGAAGAACTGCGTGTAGTTCCGAATCTTGTTTTGGCTGAACGTGCCGTTTACGCTCCAACGCAATGTCTTGGTGAGCAACGTAGTGGCCTCCACTTCGACCCCGGCGCGGTAGCTGCTGGGTACGTTGATGCGGTTGAACGCGCCCACGTCGTTGATGGCCCCGTTGAGCACGAGTTGGTTCGTGTAGTCCATAAAATAGCCATTCACACTTAGGGCCACGCGGTTGGTGCGGGTTTTCACACCCGCTTCCCAGTCGTAGAGCGTTTCGGGCAGGGGGCGGCTGCCGGGTGTCGATTGCGTGTAGTCGTCGCGGTTGGGTTCTTTGTTGCCCACGCCAAACGAGGCATACGCCGTGGTGCGGTCGTTAACGGTGTAAGTCACGCCTGCTTTGGGGTTGAAAAACGTGAGCGAGGCTTGCTGCTGCACATTTTTTAGCTGGCTGTTGAAACCCAAAAACGAGTAGTTCACCTGCCGAACCTGTAAATCCACGAACGCATTCAGCTTTGGCGTAAACTGGTAAAAGGCTTTTCCATAGGCATTTACGTCGGTTTTGGAAGCATCGTCCTCGTAGTAGCGGAACGGTGTGGCGGGCACAAACTGCCCCGAAACCACTTCGCCATAGTGCTCGCCCGTGTACCGGTTCAGTCCCCCGCCAATGTTGGCCGTGAGCCGGTTTTTCGAGTCATAATCAAATGAGAAAACGGTGCCGTAGAAGTCGTTATCCAGCCACCGCCGACGCACCAGATTCGTCCGCGTCGTGACCGAATCGCGGATGACCACGTTGGGCAGGCCGTACTTGCTCAGCTTGTCATTTTCTTTAAACTCTTCGTAATAGCCCCGCCCTTTGGTGTAGAACAACGACACGTTGGCCCGCCAGTTTCGGCTTAGCTCGGTTGATGTAATCAGTTGGTACTGATCCTGTTGGTAATTATCGGTCTGGTTGGGATAGGTGAATTCGTTGTACCGCCGGTTTGTAGCCAGGATGTCTTCCGGTACGCCATTCCAGGCCTGATAGGTCTTCTCCTGCCCCGAAAACACGTTCAGCCGCACGAAGCTTTTCTGGTTGTAATACCCACCCGACACGTAAAACGATTTCAGATCCGACGCCGCCCGTTCGATATACCCATCCGACGCGATTTTCGACAGCCGGGCATCCACGACAAAGTGTCCTGACATAAGGCCCGTACCTGCCTGCACCGTGGCCCGGCGCGTGTTGAACGACCCGCCCGACAAGTTCACTTCGGCATAGGGTTCTTTCTGGAGGGCGTTGGTTTGCACGTTCACGCTCGCGCCGAAGGCCCCGGCCCCGTTGGTGCTCGTGCCCACGCCCCGCTGAATCTGCACGCTATTGACCGACGAGGCAAAATCGGGCATGTTCACCCAGTATGTCCCCTGCGATTCGGCGTCGTTGTAGGGAATACCATTGAGGGTAACGTTCACCCGCGTGGCATCGGACCCGCGAATGCGAATGCCCGTGTAGCCCACGCCCGCGCCGGCATCAGACGTGGTTACGACCGAGGGCGTGAAGTTGAGCAGCAAGGGCAGGTCCTGCCCCAGATTGAGTTTCACCAGGTCGCGCTTGGTCACATCGGTGTAAGCAATGGCCGATTTTTCGTTAGCCCGCGTGGCCAGCACTACTACTTCGTCCATAACCACTTCTGACCGGCGCAGGGTCAGTGTCAATGGTTCGGAAATGGGAACAACAACTGGCTGATCAATAGGCAGATAACCAACCAGTGAAGCGTGAAGCTGATATGTACCTGGCCGTAAATTGGTGAGCCGAAATGCCCCGCTGGCGTCGGTGTTGGTGCCTTTCAACGACCCGTCGAGCGTGATGGCCGCGCCGGGTAGTGTGCCGTCGGCATCACGGACGGTTCCCGAAAGGGTAAGCGATTGCGCCCAGGTGGGCAGGTGAAACAGGCTCCACAGCAGCAGTGTGGCAGCTATACGATAGGTCGTAGCGTTGGTCATGACGACAACGGTTTACGAAAGGCTAGGGGCCGGGGCCTATCTTGGTGAGAAAGAGAGTTTAAGGTTTAACGTTTGATGTTTAAAGTTGGCTTGCGCAGGCATATTTATTGCTCTCGCGCAAGCCAACTTTAAACATCAAACGTTAAACCTTAAACTGTTTTTACGTTCCCTTCGGCGGCATTACCCGCATCAGGTTCTATGGGTATAATCTCAGCCCGTTGTTATAAGGCACCCCTGTAAGATTAACGGCGCAAAGGTAAAGCGAAAGGCCGTCTAAATCTTAGTTCATCTGAATTAAAAGTTGCCTTGACAACCTATTTTGAAGCAACGTAACGAGTAACAGCTTCGCTGACCAACTGATTTAGGGAGACTCCTTTTTCTAAAGACCGCAGAGCCGCTTTTCGATGTAACTCCGGTTGCATACGTACATTGAATGTACCAGCAAATGCTTTCTCTGGTTTCTTACCAACAGCTTCACAGAGTATAACGTATTCATCCACAGATTCCCTAAATGCCTGTTCAAGCTCGTCTACGCTGCTGCCTTCAAAGGAGACCAAATCGACAATAAACTCAAGTTTACCGTGAAAAACGTGATCGTCAGCGCTATACGCAACGCTTCCTACAAAATCCTTATATGTCATCAAATTATTCATCGTCGCTCAAGTCTAATGTCATCAAAACCTGATCAAGAATATATCGTTTTACTGTGTTCTCAGGATGAGGTTTATGTAAACTGATAATCTGACCTGTTTTAACGTTTACGAACGCCCTGCGGCTTCCGCCCGTTTTTCCTTTTGTGCGTTCCTCAAATCCATGGTAAGCAAGCACTTTGACCAATTCATCCCACGTAAAGTCAGTGGGTTTTCTTAACAGACGAGCAATTAACTTGTCAATCTTGGTCATTATAGGATGGCCTTCTTTAGAACAAAGCAACTGATTTTTAGTTGCAAAACCGAGCGAAGGTGACACAAAAAATTTACCCGTTCATCCGCTCAAACATCATGTCTAGTTCAGCGCGCGACGACTGACTTAACTTTGCCGATATTTGATACGTAATCTCTTGACTATCAGTAGCTAATTGTTCCATCACGCTGTCGGCGTATTCATCCAGAGCTACACCAAACGAATGGTCGGTGCCGCCGAGGTTGGTGTGCACCGCCGGCGGAATGATCTCGATCACCTGCACCGGCGTGTGAGCCAACTGATGGCGTAGCGACTGCGTGTAGGAATGAATGGCTGCCTTGGTGGCACTGTAGATGGGAATCCGCGCTATGGGAGCAAATGCCAGTCCCGATGATACATTCATGATGACGGGGTTTGTCTGCTGCTGTAAATACCTGGTAAACAGGGCTACCAGGTGAATGGGTGCTTCGAAGTTAATGGCAATCTCAACGGCCCGGGTTTCCCAGTCTTCATCTGCCTCGCCAAGCTGTACTTCCCGCTGAATGCCCGCGTTGTTGAGCAGTACATTCAGGTGCGGAGCCTCGGTAATGGCCCACTCGAACAGCCGCTGACGTTCCGCAGGTTTGGCCACGTCGCAGACCAGCGTACGCAGACCGGGCAGGCGGTCGGCGGCGGTTTGCAGTTTGGTAGCATCCCGTCCACAGATCAGCACGGTGTTGCCCGCCGCATGGAATCGCTCGGTCAAGGCCAGGCCGATGCCCGCGCCACCACCGGTAATCAAAATCGTGTTTTGCGTAAGTTTCATGAAGTTCGTCTATGGTATATGTACTGATCGGATGTAGAGCTACAGGCGATGTCCACCCGACACTTCAATGCGTTGCCCATTGATCCAGTGGGCATCGTCGCTGCACAAGAACGCCACAACGCCGCCAATGTCATCGGGCAGCCCTACGCGGCCAAGTGCCGTTAGTTGGGCCAAATGCTTGTTAATCTCCGGGTTGTCGCGTACCACACCGCCACCAAAATCAGTTTCGATAGCACCGGGCGCTACCACGTTGACGGAAATGCCCCGGCTGCCCAGTTCCTGTGCCATGTAGCGCGAGAGCGTTTCAATAGCGCCTTTCATGCTGGCATAGGCCGCGTAGCCCACGCCTACAAACCGGGCCAGCCCCGTTGAGATGTTGATGATCCGTCCGCCGTCGTTCAGGTAGGGCAATGCCTTCTGCGTCAGAAAAAAGACGCCCTTGAAGTGGATGTTCATCAACTGATCAAAATCGGCTTCTTGGGTGTCGGCAAAAGTGGCGTACACACCCGTACCCGCGTTGTTGATCAAAAAATCGAAACGGTCAGTGCCGAAAGTGGTTTGCAGTGCGGTAGCCACTTCGCCAAAGAACGCGTCGAAGCGTGAAACATCGCCGGTATCCAGTTGCAGGGCGGCGGCTTTTTGACCAAGGGCCTCAATCTCGGCTACGGTGGCCTGCGCTTCGGTTTGATTGTTGTGGTAGGTCAGCAATACGTTGATGCCTTTTTTGGCCAGGCTGAGGGCCATGTTTTTGCCCAGTCCGCGGCTGCCGCCGGTAACGAGTGCTAGTTTGGGAGTTGCCATGTGTTAGACAATTGAGGGTGAATAAATACGCCACAAAGGTCTGCCCTACCCAAAGCCAGACTGTTGCAAGCATCAATCCGATGTTTGCAAAATTCAAATCAATCCCTTCACGCCCGGAAAGCCACCGGCGAAAGAGATGTCTGTTTTTTGAAGAAATTTGAAAAGTGCGCCACTTCGTCGAACCCAAGGCTGTAGGCAATTTCCGACACGTTCCAGTCAGTTTGTTTCAGTAGAATTTTGGCTTCCTGCGCAATCCGACTGCTGATGATGCTTGTGGTGGTTTTGCCTGTATGCTCCTTCAGCACCTTGTTGAGGTGGTTTACGTGAATGGCCAAGCGGTCGGCGTAATCCTTGGCCGTGCGCAAACTTAACTGCTGCTGCGGCGACTCAATCGGGAACTGCCGTTCCAAGAGTTCAATAAACAACGACGATACGCGCGCCGAAGCCGTATGGGTTGGATAGAGCGACGTGGCCGGTTGCAACTTCTGTCCGTAGTGTATTAATTCAACTACATAATTGCGCAGTAAGTCATATTTATGAACATAATCTGACCCTATTTCTTTCTGCATTTTGCGGAAGATATAGGCAATGTCTGCTGTATCGTCGTCTGTCAGCCCAAAAACGGGGTAACCTCCTGGTTTGAAAATGGGTAGCTCGTCGAGTACCACGCCGCTTTTAGCTTGTAGCAAAAACTCGTCGGTGAAGATGCAGAAGTAGCCGCCCGACTGATTGGCGTCGAGTGGTACATAATGATAGGGCACTTTGGGCGTAGCAAACAGTAGGGCATTTTTGTCAATGTCGATCACCCGGTCGGCATACTCGGCTCGGTTGCGTCCGCAGATCAGGCTGATCTTGTAGTAGGCACGGCGATTGTAGGGCATGCCCGGCTTTTGCTTCAGGCGTTCACGCAGATCATCTTGACTAAACACGTTGAAGTGCCCAATTTCTTTGTTGATGCCCTTTGGCAAGAGCGCCTGTAATTCGGTTTCCGACCCGAAGGCAATCTGCTGGTAAAAGCTTTCTACAGAGGTGATGTTCATAGCATGATCAGTTATAAAATTCAAATATAGCTTCTTTATGGCAAGCAGGCTTTTTGAGTAGCTGTTATCATTTCGGCCGGGCTTGTCGTACTTTGACCACATAATCCTGTTGTGCCAATGATTCGCCGCTACTCAACGTTAGTCTTTCTGTTGCTTGCCGCCTGCGCCCCGCGCTACAAAGGGCCGGTGACGGACCATTTCAATGGCAAAAAATTTGTCAACACCGGCCCACCCGTGGTGCGGCAGGGGGGACTGTTCAAGTGGCTGCTCCACCGCGACAAAGGCCCTTGGCTAGACAACCCCAATGCGCAGCCCGGACCCAAACCCCAAACCCGCATCTACGGCGACAGTCTGGTGGTCACGTTTGTAGGTCATTCCAGCTTCCTGTTGCAAACCGACGGCCTCAACATCCTGACCGACCCTGTGTGGAGCAACAAGATTGGTCCCACCAAATGGCTGGGTATCAAACGCCGCCGTCCGCCCGGCATCCGCTACGAAGATCTGCCGCCTATCGACGTGGTGATGCTGAGCCATTGCCACTACGATCACCTTGATTTACACACCCTTAAACGACTAGCTAAGGATTTCAATCCACTCATGGTTACGCCGCTGGGAGTGTCCTACCTACCTAAAAAAGTAGGCGGCAAAACCACCCGTGAACTGGACTGGAACGACACGCTGCGGGTATTGCCCAACCTGACCGTAACCGCCACTGAGGCCCGCCACTTCAGCAACCGCGGCATGGGCGACCGTGACCGAACGCTCTGGGCGGGCTATCTGCTTCATACCCGGTTTGGCACGATCTACTTCGCGGGAGACACCGGCTACGGCGATTTATTTCCCAAAATTGCCCAACGCGCCGCGCAAAGCCCATCTGGCCCCGTCAAGCTGGCCATGCTGCCCATTGGCTCTTACCGCCCCACGTGGTTTATGGCCCCGGTGCATATGTCGCCCATCGGGGCGGTGCAGGCCTTTTCCGACCTGGGTCGTCCGCAGACTGTGGGCATTCATTTTGGCACTTTCCAGCAGGGCGACGACGGCCTGTTTGAACCCCGCGATGACTTGACGGCTGAACTCCTGAAGCAAAAAATTCCCCTCCAACGCTTCACCGTGCCGGTAGAAGGGAAGGGGGTTGTTTATAAGTGATAAGTGCTGAGTGGTAAACGGTGAGTTTGCTTACGCTAGCGTAACTACTATGGCGTAAGCAAACTCACCGTTTACCACTCAGCACTTATCACTATTCTCTCACCGCTCCAGCTTAAACCCCACATCCACAGCCGGTTTCGTGGCGCCGTTGGCTACGCGCCAGGCGGTGAGGTACATCCAGCGGGTCATACGGGTGAGCTTGGCGTAGTCGATGCGGGCGGGTTCGTCGCGGGGGGTGTGGTAGTCGGGGTGCAGGAGCGTGGTGAAGCAAATAGCCGGGATACCCGCGCGGGCATAAGGCAGGTGGTCCGACCGGAAATACCAGCCTTCGGGGTGGTCGGGGCGGTCCCAGAGCGTGTCAAGTTTAAATTTCGTGTCGGCCCTATTGGCTTCCATCGCGTCGTTGACCAAGGCTATCGAGTTGCGGTGCGGCAGTTGCGACCCCAGCAAGGCGGCTGAATCGGGGTTGTTGCGGCCCATCATTTCGCCATTCAACACCGCCACAATGCTTGATTTGGGCACCATGGGGTGTTCCACAAAATACCGAGACCCCAGCAAACCGCGCTCTTCGGCGCCGTGGAAAACGATCAGCAGGCTGCGCTTGCCTGGTTTTTGCACAAACGCCCGGCCAATAGCCAGCGCCGCCGCGCAACCCGTAGCGTTATCATCGGCCCCGTTATAAATCGAATCACCGGCCACAGCCCGCCGAATGCCGTCGTGGTCCTGATGGGTGCTGATAAGCACATTTTCGTCGCGCAGTTTAGGATCAGTGCCGGGCAGTTTCGCCACAATATTCACCGACGGGTAGCTAAAGCTTTCTACGTTCACCACGTTGGTAAACTGTTGATTAGGCTGTTTCACCAGTGGCAACTTGTCGGCGGGCATCCAGAGCAGCGGCGCCTGCGAAAATACCCGCGTGTTGGGGCCACCCGGCAGGTCATACCGGCCCATTTCCATAGCGCTGCTCCACCAGTTATACACCGCCTGCGCCCGGTCGTCGGAGATAAAAATGGTGGCCACGGCCCCGGCTTTGACCAATTCGGCAGCGCGTTTGTTCATGGTGCTCAGCATAAACCGCCGGAAACTCAGATCGCCCGGTGGGTTGCCCGAAAACAGAATGGCCACCGCCTTCCCCTTCACGTCGACGTTGGCCATGTCGGCGGGGGTGCCCGTGCCGACGTACACTAGTGGGGCGTCAACCGAGGCAATGGCGGGGGCCAGGGCAATCACGTCGGGGCCGTAGGTAAAGGCTTTGCCGCCCAGCACAAACCGGCTCGTTTCGCTCACTCGGGTACGTTGGATGTGGAAAAACTGGAAGTAGGTGCCGTCATCACCAGCCGGTTGCAGGCCCATGGCCCGCAGTTGCTCAGCGATCCAGGCTGAGGCTTTTAACTCGTTGAGCGACCCCGCCACGCGCCCCTGAAAGTGGTCATCGGCCAGTTTATAGAGATCACGTTTAATGTCGGCCTCTTTAATAGCCTGCCGGTTGTCTGAAGGCACTTTTTGGGCAAAAACGGCGCACGAAGAAAGAGACAGTAGGAGAGCGGCCAGCCCAATACGTTGAGTAAGGTTGATCACAGAAACAGTCGGTTAGATGAAGAACGAAAGTAGCCTATTCTACATAAATGCAGTGATAAAGAAGGTATGATGTGGCTTTGCGAGTGTTGGCTTCGCGTCCGGACGCGAAGCCAACACTCGCAAAGCCACATCAGTAAAATAGGTTGACACACTGGTTATTAACTAAATCAGCATCAACGTGTAATGACCCTTCTAGCTGCATCGTTCTGGCTCTGGCAATTGCTGGGGCGGCTTCATCCGCTTATCGTTCATTTTCCGGTTGGGCTGCTATGCGTCGCGGGTTTGCTCGAACTGGTTGGGGCATTTCGGCGGTCGGGCGAGTGGCGGGCTGGTGTTCGGGCTATGGTCTGGATCGGAGCTGGTAGCGCGGTTGTGGCGGCGGCATTGGGGCTGCTGTTGGTCAATCAGGAAAGCTATACCGGGGCCACCGTTGCCACCCACCAATGGCTGGGTGTAGCTACCATGGCCCTCGCGCTCCTGACGGTCATTGCCCTGCAAGCAAAGCGTATCGTGCTGTACCGCAGCTTATTAGCCATAACCGTTATTGGCCTCAGCCTGGCCGGACATTACGGGGCCATGGTTACCCACGGCGACGATTACCTCAGCAGCGTGCTACCTTCCGGCCAGCCCGCCACCGCGCCCGCCGACCCGAAATTTGCCTTCGCCAGCACCGGTCAACCGCTTGATGCCAAGCAGGTGGCGCAGCTAAATCTAGACGTACGGTCTATTCTGGCCCACAACTGCTACAGTTGCCACGGGGCCAATAAAGTGAAAGGTGGTTTGCGGCTCGACAGTCGGGCGGCGGTGATGACAGGCGGCGACGATGGCCCTGTGCTGGTGGCCCATTTTCCCGAAAAAAGCGACCTCATTCGACGCGTGAAACTCCCCGCCGGGCACGACGATGCCATGCCCACCAAAGGCAAGCGACTGACCGATAGTGAGATCGCTTTGCTCGAATTCTGGATAAAACAGGGTGCGCCCTGGCCCAATGGCCCGGAAAAGAGCCTGTATCGTGTGGCTGCGCTGGAACCCCGTACTCCTGCTCTGCCCCCCGCCACCGCTGACTTGACAAACCCCGTCGACCGGTTTGTGAACGTGTATTTTCGGCAGCACCATATTGCCTGGAAAGCTCCTGTGGATGACCAGACGTACCTGCGCCGGGTGTATCTGGACGTGGTGGGGCTGTTGCCGTCGCCGGAGCAGGTAAGCGCCTTCACAGCCGATACCCGGCCTGACAAGCGGGAACGGCTGGTGCATGAGCTGCTAACCCGCGATGCCGACTACGCCCAGCACTGGATGACCTTCTGGAACGACGCCCTACGCAACGACTACACCGGCACGGGCTATATTACGGGTGGCCGGTTCGACATTACCAACTGGCTCTACACCTCGCTGAAGGCCAATAAGCCTTACAATCAGTTTGTTCGGGAGTTGGTTAGCCCCACCAAAGCGTCGGCGGGATTTATCAAGGGGATTCACTGGCGCGGCACGATCAACGCGAGTCAGAAAACCGAGATGCAGGCGGCCCAAAACGTGTCGCAGGTGCTGCTGGGGCTAAACCTGAAGTGCGCCTCCTGCCACGACAGCTTCATCAGCGACTGGAAACTGGCCGACGCCTATGCTTTCGCTAATGTGTTTTCCGACACGATTCTGGAGATCAACCGCTGCGACAAACCAACCGGAAAGATGGCCGACCGGAAAATTATTTTTCAACAGCTGGGTACCATCAACGGAAAGGCACCAACGGCTGAACGCCTTCGCCAACTGGCCGAGTTTATGGTGCAGCCCAAAAATGGACGGCTCTACCGCACGGTGGTGAACCGGGTGTGGGCGCAGGTAATGGGCCGGGGCCTAGTGGAACCCGTCGACGTGATGGACAACGAACCCTGGAGCCAGGATCTACTCGACTGGCTGGCCACTGACTTTGTGTCTAACCGATACAATATCAAGGCGTTACTGGCCCAAATCCTGACTTCCCGAACCTACCAGCTACCCACTGTTGGCGTAAAAGACCCGGATGCGCTGATGGCCCCCGGCTTTGTATTCACGGGCATGGTGCGCCGCCGACTCACCGCCGAACAATTTGCCGATGCTGTCAGCGCCGTGTTTACCCCGATCTATCCCGACTCGGCGGTGGTGACGACGCTTTTGCCCAGACAGATTGGGCGGGAGATGCCTTTTGCACGGGCCGTTTTCGTGAAAAATGACCCGTTCCTGACCGCGTTGGGTAGGCCCAACCGCGAAACCGTCAGCACCAGCCGGACGTCGCAGGCGAACCTGTTGCAGGCGCTGGAACTGACCAATGGTGAGCAGTTTAACAAAGCGCTCAGCCGCGCCGCACAGCAATGGAAAACAAGGTATCCGGCGGCAGATGTATTGGTTAAACAGTTGTATAAGAAGGCGTTAGCTCGTGAACCAACCTTAAAAGAGCAAGCAGTTGCCGAGCGAATTATTGGCGCACAACCGGGCACCGAAGGCGTTCAGGACCTGATTTGGGCTATCAGCCTGCACCCCGAATTTCAGTTGATTTACTGAAAAAGTACGGAACGCAGACGAGGCGGCCAATAGGAGAAAGCTTGTGCTTACTTTAGCCAAAACTTATGCGCAGAAATAGTAATGCCCGACTATAAAGAATCCATTATTTACCAGATCTACCCGCGCTCTTTTGCCGACGCTGACGGCGACGGCGTGGGCGATTTGCGGGGCATCATTGGCAAGCTCGATTACCTGGCCGATCTGGGCATCGACATCCTATGGCTTAGCCCCATTTTCCAGTCGCCAAACGCCGATAATGGCTATGATATTGCTGATTATGAAGCTATTATGCCGCAATTCGGCACTATGGCCGACTTTGAGGAACTGCTGGTCGGGGCGCACCAGCGCGGCCTAAACCTGATTCTGGACCTGGTAGTCAACCACAGTTCCGACGAACACCGCTGGTTTCAGGAAAGCCGCAGGAGCAAAGACAACCCGTATCGGGATTATTATATCTGGCGAAAAGAGATTAACAACTGGCAGTCGTTTTTTTCTGGCCCGGCCTGGAAATGGGATGAGCAAACGGGGGAATATTACCTGCATTTGTTCGCCGAAAAGCAGCCCGATCTCAACTGGGAGAACCCCCGGCTGCGGCAGGAGATTTACCAGATGATGCGGTTCTGGCTCGACAAGGGCGTAGACGGGTTTCGGATGGACGTGATTCCGTTCTTGTCGAAAGACCCCAATTTCCCCGATTACCCCGAAGGCCGCTTTGGCGACCTGACCATCCACGCCAACGGGCCGCGTATTCACGAATTCTTGCAGGAAATGTACCGGGAAGTGCTGGCGCATTACACCACTCATGACGGCAACAGGTTGATTACCATTGGCGAAGGCTTCGGTGTGTCGGCAGATGAGGCGAATTTGTATGTAGGCGACAACCGGCACGAGTTGGGCATGATCTACCACTTCGACCATGCTGTGCCGCGCGAAGAGTACCGCTTCATCGATCCTGCGCCGGAGTTCACGCTGCCGCAGTTGAAAGCCATCTTCAGCAAATGGAACACTGCGCTGCAAACGCCTGTCTCTGAGCATGGTACGGATTCGGGTGCGGGCTGGCAGAACGTTTATTTCGGCAACCACGACAACCCCCGCGTACTCAGCCGCTTTGGTGATCCCGACCGGTTTCATTACCAATCGGCTACGGCGCTGGCCACGGTGCTGCTCACTCAACGGGGTACGCCGGGCATCTATCAGGGCGACGAAATCGGCATGACCAACTGCCCGTTTACGAACATCGACGACTACGACGATATTCAGGTGCGCAACGCTTGGCAGGCACTGGTGGCACCCAACCCCAGCCTGGCCGATACATTTCTGACCACCGCCAACCGCATTGCCCGCGACCACGCCCGCACCCCCATGCAGTGGACGGGTGACTCACCGGACCGGCCGGGTGCAGGATTCACCACCGGCACACCCTGGCTGACGATCAATCCCAATACAACGGCTATTAATGTGGCTGCGCAACAAGCTGATAACCAGTCGGTTTTGGCTTACTACAAACGCCTAATTCACCTCCGCAAGCAGACCTCCGCCCTGCACCACGGCACCTACCGCGATCTGCTCCCCGATCACCCCACCGTTTGGGCGTTCGAGCGGGTACTGGATAAGGTTAGGTTCATTACCGTCGTCAATTTTTCGTCCGAAAACGTACTTGTTCCCGTAGGTGTAACTGGCAATCTGGTGCTGGGAAATTACGGTGACGAGCATAGTGAGCTACGCGCCTGGGAAGCGCGGGTGTTGGTTGGGGAGTATAGTTTGTAGTTTGTGGTTTGTAGTTTGTAGTTGGCTGACGCCTGGCCCCTCGACTGCGCTCGGGGTGACAGGTAACTAGATTCAAGCCATTGAGTTGATTCAAGGTTGTTGTCACCCCGAGCGCAGTCGAGGGGCCAGGCGTCAGCAAAACCACAAACCCCTCCCCTTCCTTAACTAAACTGATAATCAACGCCATACACCTGCGAGAGCAGGGTTTGGGGGCCGTCGATGATATGGGCGGCGTGGGGCAGTTTGGGGCTAACCGGCGACGAAGCAGCCAGATATTCTTTCACCACCGAATGCATGGTATCGGTGGTGTTTTGCCCGTCGCTCACGCCTTTCAGGCGGCACAGCATATCGGCGGGGTCTCCTTCGCGCTCACAGGCCGCGAGGGTGTAGATTCGGGCCGGGTCGAGGGATTGGCCACCGATGCGCACGGCCTGCACCCGCTCACCCGCCGGGGCGTAGGCCTTGAAGTCAACTTCCATGCCTTTGAAACGCACCACCCAGCCGCCCAGCCGTTTGGCGGCATCCTGCGCAAAGACATTTTGCAGTTCGCGCTCCAGCCAGTCAAGTATTTGTTTACCAGTGGCTTTGGCCGTTCGTACGCGGGCATCAACGGGCAGCATGTCATAGAGATAGCCCTCCGTGATGGCCACCCGCCCGTCGGGACCAGCGGTGCGCGGGGGGCAAAACCGGAACCCGTTAGACAGCACCACGTCGGACTTAATCTTCCATATCAGGGCATCGGTGATGAGCGTGTCGATGGTGTTTTCGACTACAAAATTGCGATAGAGCGGTTCAGTGCTGTAGCCCAGCACATGGTTAATGTCGGCTTTGTAAGGGGCTTCCAGCTGCTCCACCAATTGCTGCACGGCGGGGTTGGCGGGGTATCTTTTGGGGTCTACCTCCAGCAGTTCGTAGCGTTCGCTGGTTACTTTTCCATCTTTCACCGTGAGGTCGAGACGGCCGATAAACGAACCAAACGCGCCGGGTTCAACCACTTTGGCGTATTTGCCCTGAATAGGCTTGCGCACCCGTTCGTGCGTGTCGGCCCCGAAGATGTAGTCTACGCCCTCGGTGTCGGGGTGGTTGGCCAGGGCCAGTTGCTGCGACAGCCCCAGGTGCGCCAGCACAATCACCACAGCGCATTGCTCCTGGTTCCGCAGCACATCGACCCAGTATTTGATGCTCTCGTCGGGTTTGGTATACACGATACCCTTGCTGTACAGAGGCGACTGCCGAATGGGCACCAGCGGGTCGGTATAGCCCAGAAAACCGATTTTCACGCCCAGCCGGTGCATGGTCTGATAGGGCTGAAAGATCAGTTCGCCCTTTTGGCCGTCGCCCCGGTCGTGGTGCATGTTGGTACATACCTTGGGTGCCTGAAGCCCGCCTAGCAGGTGCTGCATGGCCTTTTTGTAATAGACCACCTCCCAGTTACCAGGCAAAAACAAATTATAATTAAGGGCATTGAGCAGCGGCACGAAGGCTTCACCCTGGGTTTTCACCGAGAGCATACTGCCCTGAAACATATCGCCGGTATCGACCAGCACCGTATTGGCCGGATTCTTCTGGCGGATGCTTTCGATAGCCGTGGCCAGGTGCGCGTACCCCCCCGTTTTGCGAAACGTAAGTTGATTCTTTTCCCAAAACAGCTCGTCGTGCGGGTGTAGCTGGCAATGCACATCGGTGGTTTGCAGGAGCGTAATGGTGCCACTACCCGGCCCTTGCTGCGCCTCTATCTCTGCCTTAACAGGCTGACTAACAGCCGATAATGGTATACCAGCCGAAGCGCCAGCCAGCAAACCCGTTTGTAGAAAAGATCGTCTGGTGGTCATGGGGGGTGGGGTTAGTAGCCAGCCTTGATATATGACCAGCCTTCTTCCTGCTTCATCACCAGCTCGGCCAGGCCGACGGGTACATACGAGGCTTGTTTCAGCATTTGTTCTTTGGTGAGCTTGCTGCGCCGCATCGAGTTTTCGCAGACGGCAAAGGCAATACCCTTTTCAGACAACACCTTAATCTCTGGCGATACCGTCGATTCGAGCCGCATGAAACCCAGCGCCCAGGCGTGAACCACCACCTCGATATTGGCCTTAGGCCACACCTCCAGCAGATTATTAAGCTGCCTCACCAGCGTACGGTGTACCACGGTGTCGGCCGAGGCCAGGTGGAACACAATCCGGTGTTGTTTAGCGTCGGGTTTGGTTTGTGCCAGTGTGGGTGTGGCCAGCAAAAACAGGCCAATAGAGAACAGAAACAGGGATTTTTTCATACGCGAGCCAGTCGGCGTTTAGCGGGGTTGACGAATTTATTTGTGGGCTTCCTTCCAGTCTTTGATGGGCTTAAACGGCCCGTACTTGTGTTGCTGTTCGCTGAATGGGTCGGTGTAGGGGCCAAAGGGATGGTCGAACGGCTTACCCGCCAGGTTGGGCCAGTCGCGGCTGATGTCGCCAGCGGGGCGGGGTTGTGAGTTGATGTAGGCGGCCAGATCCCAGGCTTCTTCGTCGGTGAGTTGCGGAGCTTCGTAGGTAGCACCCAGGGGCATGTTGTAGCGCACGTAGCCCGCCAGGTTCGACAGCCGGAATAGCCCCGCGCCCTGATTGTAACTGTGCGTTCCCCACAGCGGCGGGTAGGTGTAGCTCTTACCCCCCTCGGCCAGCACCCCCTCGCCGTTGGCCTGATGGCACACTTGGCATTTTTGAGTGTACAGGGTCAGCCCTTTGTCGGAGTTGGCGGGGCGAGACAGGCCTTTTAGTTTGAACAGGCCCGCCCCACGCGGAATCTGTTTAGGCGGCACATCGCTACCCAGCCATTTGATATACGCCAGGATGCCCCGCATTTCACGGCTGGTAGAGTCGAGCGGGCGACCGTTCAGGCTGCGTTGAAAGCAATCATTCACCCGCTTCACCTGATTTTCGACCGTGCCCGACCGCTCCCGAAACTTGGGGTAGGTGGCCTGCACCGCGCCGTAGTTATTGCCCCAGGGCTGCGTACCGGCATTCAGATGGCAGTTTTGGCAGTTCATACCATTCGACATCCGCATCACCGACCCCTTCGGCCCCAGGTAGTTGGCCGTGTGGGCGATCAGGTCGCGTCCATACCGAATCAGGGACTGCTGATTGGTTGGCAGCCGTTTTAATTGAGCTTCGGTTGGGGCGGTCCAGAGGTTTGTGAAATTAGAGTCTGGCGGCATTATCAAGGCAACAATTGGCGGAGTTGGCACAGCAGGTATCACTCGCCAGCCTACTAGCAATAAGCTTAACAGGCAAACCGACAAGCCAACGACGTATGTCAGGTCACGGAAGAATGGGTGCTTACCAGATAGCTTCATGTAGGCCGGGCGGAGTTGAACTACGAATGAACGAAAATCTCGCCTGATTGCCAGCCAATATCCTGTATTCGGCTCAATCAACCTAGCATACACTACTCCACCGTAGTGATCGATTTCCAGAGCGTCTTTGCGGCTGATTGCAGGAAACCGGGGCTTTCGGCTTTGCCCTCGCTTAGCTCAAGCTGGTAGCCGTCGGGGTCGGTGATGTAGATAACGGGTTTGCCAGCCAGGCCCACTTGCCGCGCCACAGCCGGGTTACGCTGGCGTAACTGCTGTTCGGCTTGGCGCAATGAACTCACTACCAATGCAATACGTGAATTAGTAGCACCAATGGCACCGCCGTCGGCACGGCCTTCGATCAGCCGGATCTGTTGTCCGCCACCTATATTAAACCACGCCTGACTGTTGGCTAACGCCGATGGAACCGCCACCGGCTGAAGGCCAAGCACCGTATTGTAGAAGGTCAGACTAGCCGACAGGTCTTTCACGGGCAGGGCCACGTAGGCGCACCGCAACACACCCAACCGCGACTGCGCCTGGGTTACGCTGACCAAAAAAAGCAACCCGATACTCAGTAACAGCCCTACGAATCGTTTCATACGTTTACACCCGGAAAAGCACGAATTACGAGTTGCTTTGTCAATCTGCCAAGTAGGTTGTTGATTCGCATACCTCGACATTCGTAACCGATACCGTTTAATTTTTTGCTTCATGCTTGACATCATCACGCCCGTTCACATCCGTACCCAAGAACGCGTGGCCGAAATTGCCTGGTTCTGCGACCTCTGTGGGGGCGATACCGAGTTCCTTGGCCAACTCGATCCCGACCGGCGCAGCAACTTCGACCACTGCCGAAACATTCTGTTAACGGCTGAACGTCAGGGTTTTAAAAACATATTATTGCCCACATCCTTCATTGTTGGGCAGGATCCGGTGGCCTTTGCCGCCGCCGTAGCCTGCCTCACGTCCGACATCAGCTTGCTCGTGGCGATCCGCACCGGCGAGGTGCATCCGCCCATGCTGGCCCGCGCCCTGAGCACGCTCGACCACCTGCTGAAAGGCCGACTGACGATCAATATTATTAATTCTGACCTGCCCGGCTACCGGGAAGATGCCGGTTTGCGGTATCAGCGTTGCACCGAGACCATCCAGATCTTGAAACAAAGCTGGGCCGGCGGCGACCGCATCATCCACGACGGACCGGTCTATGGTCAACTAAACCTGCCTGCTGCTCCGGCGACACCTTACCAGCAAAACGGCGGGCCGCTGCTCTATTTTGGCGGCATTGCCGACGGGGCTAAAGAAGTCTGCGCCCAGCACTGCGACGTGTTTCTGATGTGGCCCGAAGCCGAAGAAAGCCTGATGGCCACCATGCAGGACGTGTCGGCCCGCGCCGAACGCCACGGCCGGACGCTCGATTTCGGGTTGCGGGTGCACGTGGTGGTGCGCGAAACCGAGGCCGAAGCCCGCTCCTGGACCCGGCGTATGATGTCGAAGTTTGATCAGCAGCAGGCCGAAGCCCTCAAACACCGCGCGCAGGACAGCAAATCGCTGGGGGTGGTGCGGCAGGACGAGTTGCGCCAAACGGCTGATGATGAGGGTTTTGTAGAGCCGATTTTGTGGACGGGCATTGGCCGGGCACGGTCGGGCTGCGGGGCGGCGCTGGTGGGTACGCCTGACCAAATTTTAGCGCAGTTGAATCGTTACATGGACATGGGCATACGGTCGTTTGTGTTGTCGGGCTATCCGCTCATCGAAGAATCCGAATACTTTGGTCGGCTGGTGCTGCCGCATTTACCCAATGTTCGCCTCGGCGATTTACAAAATCGCCGACCAATACACACGCCCAAAACACCCCTTACATTTGGTGAGTTGACATATTAAGTTATTAGTCGTTCGGATGTTACTGATGACTTTTTCCATTTTCAACGAGAAAAGAATATGAAGAACCATCTGTCATTATTTCTGCTTTTTGCATTTATTACTGGCTGTGATCCAAAACCAAAAGAAGACACCACGTCGATGGTGGATACGATCTTTAACAACCTAGACAGTTCACGCATTGCCCCGAAGATTACCAAAAAGAAATCTGTTGATTATCAGGGCACTTATAAAGGAACGTTGCCATGCGCTGGCTGCTCAGGTATCAAGCTGGAAATAGATCTGAAGCCCGATTCGACGTATCGGATGATGACGATTTATTTAGGAAAAGACGACGAAAAACCAATTACCAAACAAGGCTCTTTTTCGTGGAACAAAGCCGATTCATTAATTACGCTCAATGGCGTTACTGACCAACCCAATAAATACCTTGTTGGCAACAATACTATTTCACAATTAGATATGGATGGCACTAAAGTATTAGGGCCATCGGCAAGGCGCTATATTTTGCGAAAAACGGAGTAGGACAATAAACAGAAGACTACTCCACCACATGCCCCACAAACTGGGCTGTATTGTCGAGCACCAGCCCGCCGCGCCGGAAGCCGAGGGCACACGCTTCGCCCGCGAAAAATACGCCGGCCTGGTACCGCTGACCTGCTGAGTCCTGCGGGAAATCGACATACTGCTGGTAGATTTTGGGGTAGTCGCCGTAATCGCCGTCTACTGTTGTGGTGGCCTCCCCATCGGCGTCGAGCAGACGGATATTAGCCCCCTCGCGCCCAAAAAGCACTTTTTCTACCGACGGCTGTCCGGCTAATGGCCGAATGTCAGTTCGGAGTAGCAGCGGGTGGTGGGGATATAACTCCCAAAGAACGGCCAGAATTGCTTTCGACTGGAACAGCAGCGCGTAGGCGGGGTTAATTACCACGGCCTTGCGTTGTTGCACAATCTGGGTCAGGATGTTGGCTAGTTCGGGTTCGTCGTGGGCGATGTATTCCCAGGGAATGAGCTTAAACCAGAAATCATAACGCGTGAATTCACCGTTGGCGAACTGGTAGATACCTTCTTCTGCCGAAAATTCTACCTCATCTACGTACGCAAATGCTACCTCAAAACCCGCCTCGCGGGCGGCTTCGCCCAGCAGGGCAATGTTGGTGTCGTCTTCGGGCGTATCGCGCATGGCCGAGAGTAGCAGCGTAGGCATTAAGTCGTCGTTCTGGCGTTTCAGTTCGGCAAACTGACTTACCAGCGTCTCAAATAAGCCGTTGAACTGCTGGCTGTCGTCCAGGCCATTAGCCCGCAAATGGGCATACTGCACCACCGCCGTTTCGGGCAGGCAGGTAGCCGTATCAGCGTTGAACTCGATGAGTTTAATCGCTTGATTATCAACACCACCGGCCAGGTCGAACCGACCGTAGAGCAAGATATTCCGGTCGTCATTCCAGGAGTGACGAATCAGCTCGACCAGGTTATCGGGAATACCCAGTTCGGCAAATCGGTTCTGATCGATCACCAGTTGCCCGGCGGCCACGAGCATCTCAAACAGGGTGTTTGCCGCGTCGGCAAAGGCATCTGCTTCGGCGGCAGTCACCACCACGGCTTCGTTGGTTAGGTAGGGTAGGGTATCGGTGCCCAGCATCCAGTCCCAGCCCAGGTTACGGAGCTGATTGGTAGGTGCTTGTGGTAATGAACGGAGAGTAAGCATAGGCATTGAGGGACTTAACACGTTTGAACGACCTTCTATTAAACTACTATGAGCATCTCCAATCGCCGCCAGTTTTTAGGTACGGCCACGGCCCTTATTAGCGGGACCGTGCTGACTTCGAGCAAAATTTTTGGCGCACCGGCCATCATCCGCCACCTCGACAAGCCCAATTCGCGCATCGGTGGGGTGCAAATTGGCACTATCACTTACTCCTTCCGCGACATGCCCGACCAAAGCGCCGAGGCTACGCTACAGTATGTGCTCGACAGCGGCATCAGTGCTATTGAACTTATGGGTGGCCCTGCAGAAAGCTTTGCTGGTGCCCCAAAAAACACCGTCGATATGCGCACGATGTTTCCGCTGATGCGCAAACGCTTTGAGAAACAGCCCCTCACCGATGATGAGCAAAAGCAACTGGCCGATGCCGACGCCCAAGCCAAGGCCTACCGAAGCGAACTGCAAAAGTGGCGGCTATCGGCTCCGATGAGCAAATTTGAGCAGGTACGTAAGCTGTACAACAACGCGGGTGTCACCATCTACGGTTTCAAGCCCGACGCCTTTGGTCTACAAAACAGCGACGCCGAGATCAATTACGGCATGGCAGCGGCAAAGATGCTGGGGGCCAATCAGGTAACGGTAGAACACCCCGGCAACGATGCCCAAACCCTGAAACTGGGGCAGATGGCCCAAAAGCACGGCATCCGGGTGGGGTACCACGGCCACGAACAGCAAACGCCCACCTTCTGGGATACGGCCCTGGCGCAGTCGCCGGGCAACGCTATGAACCTCGACTTGGGCCACTACATCGCCGCCGGACAACCCGACCCGCTGGGACTGATCCGGCAAAAGCACGACCGCATTTCGAGTATGCACATCAAAGACCGGCAGAACCCCGCCCACGGCAAAGGAAACCTTGCCTGGGGGCAGGGCGACACCCCGCTGACCGACGTGCTGAAACTCATGCGCGACCAGAAATACGCCTTCCCCGCCACCGTCGAGCTGGAATACAAAATACCGGAAGGGTCTACCTCTGTGGCCGAAGTGAAAAAATGCGTAGACTACTGCCGGAAGATTCTAGGGTGAGTTTACGGTTTGCTGTAAACTTCAAACTTATCCCCCAAACCCCCGACCAAATCCACCACCCCCACTGCGGCCACGGCTGAAGAAGCCGCTGCGGCCACCGCTGGGGCGGCTGGTAACCACCCGCGACGAACGAACCGACTCGCCCACGCCACGCGAGCGGCTATAAAGGCTGTTGTTTGCGTAAACTCCTGAGCTATAACGTTGTTCGTTGTAGCTGGGTGTGCGGTTACGGCCAATCATGTAGCCCAGACCACCCCACAGCAAGGCGTTGGCCAGGCCATTGGAATGGTGCTGCCCATACTGGTTGGGGTTGTTGAAATACTCGCGGGTCGAGGGGTCACTCTGCACCAGTTTCCGCGCTGCTTCCACGCCAAGGGTATCTGAGTGGCCATCTTTGTAATTGACAATGGCCCCTGATTGGCTGGGATCGGCTTCCACTTCGTCCGTAATTTTAAACTGGCTGGGCGCAGTTTCGGTGATTACCGACCGAACGCCTTTTTTGTAGGTCACGGTTTCTTCGGCCGTGCCGTCGCCGTAGTCGCCCTCATCGCGGCTACCGCAACTTTGCAACATGGTGGTGCCACCCAGCAGGGCCAAGGTGAGGGTGGTGCCGAGGGTAATGTCTTGTACCCGCCGGATAAGCGAGTGTCGACGAATGGAAGTCATGGTGTTTGCAGAGCAGGTTTAGTAGGTTAAACGTCAGGGACTAACGAGAGGTTGCAGGAATGGGACAAACGGGAGGCAGGCCTGTTGTACGGACTATTATTTGGCCTTCTGCAATTAAATAGTCAACTTACTTTACTTATCATATTGTAGAAAGGTACGATCTCTTTATGCCTTTCTTTCTGACGCTTATGTGGATCGTTAGGCTTGCGCTCGAAAAGAAATATACCATCGCAGTGATGGCCCTGTTGATACTGATTATGGGCACGGTGGCCAGTTTACAAATGCCCACCGACATCTTCCCGCGCATCAATATCCCCGTGGTCACGGTCATCTGGGGGTACACGGGCCTGTCGACCAACGAGATGGAGAAGATGGTCACCAACTTCTCGGAAACATCGCTGATTAACAACGTTAGCGACATTCAACGCGTTGAATCTCAGACATATAATGGCACGGCGGTCATCAAACTCTACTTCCAGCCCACGGTACGGATTGAGGAAGCGCTGGCGCAGGTGGCGGCCATTTCGCAGACCATTATCGTGCGGATGCCGCCGGGTACCCAGCCGCCGCTGATCGTGCGCTACAACGCCACCGACGTGCCCGTACTGCAACTCGGCCTCTCGTCTGACAGCCTCACCGAACCCCAGATTACCGACTACGCCGCCACGCGTATCCGCCCACAGATTGCCACCGTACCCGGCAGCCGCCTTTCGCAGCCCTTCGGCGGGCGCACCCGGCAGATCATGGTCGACCTGGAGCCGGAACAACTCATTGCCCACGGCCTCACGCCCGAAGACGTCACCAACGCTGTTTCGGCCCAAAACCTGACTCTGCCCAGCGGCATGCTGCGCCTGGAAGAGCGTGAGTATCCTGTGCGCCTCAACAGCAAACCCGACGTAATTAGTACCCTCAACGACCTGCCCGTGAAGGTGGTGGGCGGCAGCGTAGTACACATGCGCGACGTGGCCAACGTTCACGACGGGGCGGCCGTGCAGGCCAACGTGGTGAAACAAGACGGCAGCCGGGGGGTGCTCATGAGCATTGTGAAAACGGGAAATGCCTCGACTACCAAAGTGGTCGACGAAATCAAAAACCGCATTCTCCCCACCATCCGGGCTTCGGCACCGGCAGGCCTGCGCATCGTAGACCTTTTCGATCAGTCGGTGTTTGTGCGGGC
The DNA here is from genome assembly GCF_017353255.1 of Fibrella aquatilis. GTDB lineage: Bacteria > Bacteroidota > Bacteroidia > Cytophagales > Spirosomataceae > Fibrella > Fibrella aquatilis. Next base: position 161,846 of record NZ_JAFMYU010000014.1, read on the forward strand.
TTCTATCAAAGGGGTGTTGCTGGAAGGCATCATTGCGGCCCTGCTCACGGCGGCGATGATTCTGCTGTTTCTGGGCAGCTGGCGCAGTACGCTCATTGTGGCCACGTCGATTCCGCTGTCTATTCTGGCCTCGCTCACAACCCTCTACCTGCTGGGCGAAACCCTCAACATCATGACCCTGGGCGGGCTGGCGCTGGCCATCGGTATTTTGGTAGATGATGCCACGGTGACGATTGAAAACATTCACCGCAACGAAGAGCTGGGCCTGCCCCTGCGCGAGGCCATTCTGGAAGGTGCCGCTCAAATCGCCACGCCCACGCTGGTAGCCACGCTCACGATCTGTATCGTGTTTGTGTCGGTACTGTTTCTGGAAGGTCCGGCGCGGTTTCTGTTTGGCCCGCTGGCTATGGCCGTGGTGTTTGCCATGATCGCCTCCTACATCCTCTCGCGGACACTCGTGCCCATGATGGCCGACCTGATGCTGCGGGGGGAGAAGCATGGAGCAGAGAGCGGGGGGCATGGGGCGGAGAGCGGGGAGCTAAGGGCAGAGGGCGGAGAGCCAACAGGCATTACTCCAAGCTCCAAGCTCTCTGCTCTTCCCTCTCCGCCCCCTGCCCCTAACTCTTCGCTCTACGCCCGTTTCAACCGTGGATTCGACCGGTTTCAGGCGGGGTATATGGGGGCGCTGGCGTGGGTACTGGTGCATCGAAAAACGGTGCTGGCCCTGTTTGTGGGTGTGGTAGCATTTACCTTGGCGCTGATTCCGTTTGTGGGTCGCGACTTTTTCCCGCACGTCGATGCCGGGCAAATAAAGCTGCACATGCGCGGCCCGGCGGGTACGCGGCTGGAAGAAACCGAGCGGCTTGCGGCTGAAACAGAGGCCATTATCCGCGAAACAATTCCTGAACACGACATCCAATCGGTGATCTCGAACGTGGGGCTGACGGCCGAACGGTACAATTTTATTTTCACCGACAACGCCGCCGCCGGGGCGGGTGATGCCGAACTGCTCATTTCGCTCAGCGAGGATAAACAGCGCCCTACCGACGATTACGTCCGCGAACTGCGCAGTCGCCTCCGCGACGACATGCCCGAAGAGACATACTTTTTCCTGGCTGCCGACATCGTGAGTCAGATTCTGAACTTCGGCCTCACCTCGCCCATCGACGTGCAGGTGAGCGGGTTCGACCGGGGAAATAACCTCAAGATTGCCCGCGAAATGCAGCAGCGCATCGCCCAGATTCCAGGAGCCGTTGACGTACACCTGCATCAGGTGCTCGATGCCCCCGAAATCTTCCTCGACGTTGACCGTGAACGGGCCGGGCAGTTTGGCCTGACCGAACAGCGCGTGGCCACCAACCTCAATATTTCACTCAGCGGCACGGCCCAGGTTCGTCCCAACTTCTGGCCCGACCCCGTCACGGGTTTCCCCTACCTGATTGCCGTGCAAACCCCACCCTACAAGCTGGACACCTACGATAAACTGCTGCGCACGCCGCTGATTTCGAGCCAACAAGCCATGCCGCAGCTACTAAGCAACGTGGCTACCGTAAAGCGCACCACCACGCCGCAGATCATCAATCGGGTGAACACTCAACCCACCTACGACGTCTACGCCGCCGTAGAGCACACCGATCTGGGATCGGTGGCGGCCGAGCTAAACAAGCTGGCTAAGGAGTATGAACCACAGCTAAAACCAGGCAACAAAATTTCGATCCGGGGGCAGGTAGAGAGTATGGAGAGCGCGTTCAGCCGACTGGGCATTGGTATCATCTTCGCGGCGGTGCTGGTGTATTTGCTCATGGTGGTCAACTTCCAGTCGTTTCGGTATCCGTTTATCATCATCACGGCCCTGCCCGGTGCGCTTTGTGGCATGGTCTGGATGCTGTTTCTGACCCACACCACGTTCAGCATTCCGTCGCTGATGGGGGCTATCATGAGCGTAGGCGTAGCTACGGCCAACAGTATTCTGCTGGTGAGTTTCGCCAAAGACCACCTGCCCGACGTAAACGGCAACGCCCATGAGGCCGCCCTAGAAGCAGGCCGGACGCGCCTGCGGCCCATTCTGATGACCGCCATTGCTATGATTATCGGCATGTTGCCCATGTCGCTGGGCCTGGGCGAAGGGGGTGAGCAAAACGCGCCGCTGGGCCGGGCCGTCATTGGCGGCTTGCTGCTGGCCACGTTTACCACCCTGCTATTTGTGCCCACCGTATTTAGCTATCTGGTGAAAAAGCCGAACGCCTGAAAAACGCGTTTATAGGCGTTGGCGATCTTCCCCTCAACACAACAAACCAAACCAGCGTACTATCATGGAAAAAGTAATCAAAACAGACGACGAGTGGCGGCAGATCTTGACGCCCGAACAGTTTCGGGTGGCCCGGCAGAAAGGCACCGAACGACCTTACACGGGTGAATACTGCGAATCAAAAGAGCCGGGCATCTACGCCTGCGTCTGTTGCGGTACGGAACTGTTCGAGTCGACAACCAAATTTGAGTCGGGAACGGGCTGGCCAAGCTTCACGGCCCCGCTGGTGGAAGACCGGGTTCGGCTGGAAAAAGACTATAGTTACGGCATGTACCGCGTGGAAGTGTTGTGTGCTATTTGCGATGCCCATTTAGGCCATGTTTTCGACGATGGCCCACCACCAACGGGCTTGCGCTACTGCCTGAATTCAATATCTTTGGTATTACAACAATCCTGAGTTTGATCCAATTACGTCTATGATAAACCGTTACGCGCTGCGCTGTTTGGTGGGAGTGTTATGTCTGGTGACCGGCTCGGTGCTGGCGCAGAAAAAACAGAACCCGGCCCGCAATCTGACTCCCTACGAAAATTTCGCTCTGCGTAACCGCACCATCACGCCCGACCCCATCATTTGCTATGGACTGCGGCAGAATGCGTTTACCTATATAGATGCACCAGCTAGCTTCTCCAAAGCCCGCCGCGCCCCAACGTCCACGTTTATTGTCGACTATGTAGGCTACCCCGCCGATGCCAAAGCTGCTTTCCAACGCGCCGTAGATATCTGGTCAACCTTAATAGTCAGCCCCGTACCGATTAGGGTTAAGGCAACTTGGCAACCGTTAAAAACTAACGTTTTAGGTAGTGCGCGACCAGCCACATACATCTATAGTCCCGATGGCTCCCAAAAAGTTACGTCCTATTATCCCATAGCATTAGCCGAAAAGATTTCCCGTAGGGCGTTGAACAGCCCTGACAGTGCTGACATCGTTGCCAATTTTAGCAGCAATAATAATTGGTATTTGGGGTTGGATGCTCGCCCAGGTCCGGGTACTACTGATCTGGTGACTGTAGTGCTACACGAACTAGGTCATGGACTTGGATTTACAGGCCTCATCCGGGGCGATGGAACTAGCCGTTTGGCCGATAAGTTAAGGACAACTGTTTTCGACCAGTTTATAGAAAATAATCCGGGCGTTAAAATTGCTGATCCACAGACATTTACAACGGCTACTACTCTCTTCAACCAATTGGTAGGACAAAATTTGTATTTAAACGGTCCTGTATTGCGCCAGAAAACGGGTGATAGGGCAAAGCTCTACGCTCCCATTACTTACAGCGACGGTTCATCGCTGTATCACTTAGACGAAAGCACTTTTCGCTTAGGAGATGCTAACTCATTGATGACGCCAATTATTAACAATGCCGAGGCTATCCATAACCCCGGCCCCATTGTCATAGCTTTTTTCGAAGACATGGAGTGGAAAACGACCTCGCTATTACACGAGCCAATCGAAGACCGCGAGACTGTCGGCAACGTAGTAGTACGGGCACGGGTCTTTAGCGATACAACGTTGGGAGCTACACCTCCTCAATTACGCTTCCGAGTGGGCACGCCAATACCAAATACGGATACTACTTACCAAACAGCCATTATGACACCTACTGGCACCTCTAATGGCGTACAGTCATTTAGCACTATAATTCCGGCGGCGAGTGCACAAGCAAAAACGGTTTATTATATCCGCACTAACGATGGCGTTGGTCGTAGCTATACCAACCCCGGCCGTAACATTAATAACGTTCAATATTATTACTCGTTTACGTCAGGCGTTGACCGAGTGGCTCCAACCATTACCCACACGCCCGACCAGACAATACTGTTTTCTGCTGCCACAGATAGTATTCCGGTTATTGCCAGAGTAACCGATGATCGGCGGCTGACGCGTACCATTGGTGCCAAGCTTAAGGTGGGTATCGACACCGTTTACGTAGAATACCAAATCAATGGTAAGCCAAGTGCCCCGCAGTCTATGACACTGGCCACAAGCGACAGTCTGTGGTACACCAAACTAGTTATACCCAGCAATTCGTTAAAAACGGGCGATAAAGTAAGTTATCGCATCGTAGCCCGCGATTTGGCAGGTACTCCCAACCAGGCAGTAAGCCCTGCATCTGGCTTTTATACGATTACCATTGTAGGCCCGCAGACAACGGTACTGACCCGATACACTAATGATTTTGCTAATGTGACAACTGCGTCGGCTGATTTTGTGGGTAATGGTTTCCGTATTGAAACACCCTCCGGCTTCAGCAGCCCAAGTATCAACTCGGACCATCCTTACAAAAACGGTAGCGATCTCTTCAACGAGTCTAACTACACCTATACGCTATTGGCACCAATCAAAGTAAAAGCCAACCCCGATAGTGCTAAAATTAGGTTTGATGAGATCGTGCTCGTAGAGCCGGGCGCAGCAGGTTCGTCTTTCGGCAGCGACGATTTCTTCGACTATGTGATCGTTGAAGGCAGTAAAGATAATGGCCGCACTTGGTTGCCCTTATTATCGGGCTACGACTCAGGTAGTAATAGCGCCTGGCTCAATGCTTGGAATGCGTCGCAGATTCCAGGTTTACCAGGTGAGACCAACTCGGGTACGTTAGGAACACCAACTCTGCTGAAAAGCCGCTCGTTCAGCATTCAGGACCGGGGTGATTTCCGGGGCGATGACGTCATTCTCATACGGTTCCGACTATTTGCTGACCAACTGGCGCACGGCTGGGGCTGGCAGGTAGACAACCTCAACATTCAGGTGCCTCCGCCGCCACCAATATTGGCCACTGAACCCTTACCCACTTCCGCCTTCTCGGTCTATCCGAACCCGGCTTCGGGCAGTATGCGCGTGATGGCCGAGCTAAGTCAGCCTGCTACGGAAGCTACGCTTACGCTTACCTCGCCCACGGGTCAGGCGCTGCGGCAGGTGTCGGTGCCTGTTTCGGGTCAGAAACTGACGGAGCAACTTGACGTGAGCCAACTGCCCGCCGGTCTGTATTTCCTGCAACTCACCGCAGGCGATGCCCGGCAGACCAAAAAAGTAATGGTGGTGAAGTAAATAAGGAGTAATGGCAGAAAGGAATAAAGGAGGAAAGAGCTTGCATCAGCATATTTACGTCGTTGCAAGCTCTTTCCTCCTTTATTCCTTTCTGCCATTACTCCTTTTATCCATATGCTTTCTCTTCGCCTGACCCGGCTGGCTTGTTTACTTTTGTGCATGACCGCTTTGCATCAAACTCACGCACAAGACCTGGCTCGTCGCCTGTTCGACGCCCACGAGGCCTACAAAGACACCACGTTTACCCACCGTCGGTTCAAGCACAAGGCTATTGTGCCGGTGCTTTCAACGCTAGGTAACCCTTTGTCGGTCAGTCAGGTAGGTACGTCGGCAGAGGGGCGCAGCCTGAATCTGGTGCGGGCCGGAACAGGGCCGATACCGGTGCTGCTGTGGTCGCAGATGCACGGCGACGAAGCCACCGCCACCATGGCCCTGTTCGATCTGTTCCGGTTTCTGCAAGCCTCCGGCGACGGGTTCGACGATATGCGGCAGACTATTCTGGCCAAAACCACCCTACATATGCTGCCTATGCTCAACCCCGACGGGGCCGAGCGTTTTCAGCGCCGCACCTCGGCCGATATCGATATGAACCGCGATGCCCTCCGGCTGCAATCGCCGGAGTCGGTGGTGCTGAAAAACCTGCAACAGACGCTGAAACCGCTGGTGGGCTTTAATCTGCACGACCAAAACCCGCGCTACAGCGTAGGCAACACCGGCAAGCAGGCGGTGGTCTCTTTCCTGGCTACGGCCTACGATCAGGACCGTACTATCAACGACGTGCGTAGACGGTCGATGCAGCTGATCGTGGGCATGAATCGGGTGTTGCAGCAGTTCATCCCCGGTCAGGTGGCCCGCTACGACGACGATTTTGAACCCCGCGCCTTTGGCGACAATATTCAAAAGTGGGGTACTACGCTGATCCTGATTGAGTCGGGCGGGCAAGTGGGCGACGTGGAGAAAATGAGCATTAGGCGGCTCAATTTCGTGGCCATTCTCACCGCACTCAATGCCATTGCCAATGAAACCTATGGCAACGAAACCCCCGCCGAGCGAGTGGTCGCGGAGTATCAGGCCATTCCCGAAAACGGCCGCGCCCTGTTCGACCTGCTCATCCGCAACGCCACCGTCGTGCGCAACGGCAAGCCTTACACCATTGACCTGGGCATTAACCGGTACGAGGTCAACACCGACTCGGCGCGGGCGTTTGCTTACCGCAGCACCATCGATGACCTCGGCGACCTGTCTACTTTTGGCGGCCTTACCGAGTTCGACGCGACCGGCCTCACCCTCACCCCCGCCCGCCTCTACCCCGACACCCTCGCTTCCCCCACCGACCTGCGCAGGCTCGACGTGGCTAAACTTCGGCAGGAAGGCATCGTGGCGGTGAAGGTGCAGACGGCCAAACGGGGTAGTTTTCCTCAGCAGCCGCTGCATGTTTTGTGGGAAGGAAAGCTGCCTGGACGGCCTCCGGGGCTGGGTCAAGTAGCTACTTTTTTACTAAAAGAAGGAAATTCTATAAAAAAAGTGGTCTTAAACGGCTTTCTGGACGAATCTGGTAACGGAATTATTGATTAGTAGTTGCTTGTCAATCAAAAAGGTTATCTTTGGGGCTTCTACTAAATAAGTGTATGAAAACAGGTACAGTTAAGTTTTTTAACGAATCTAAAGGATTCGGTTTTATTGTTCCCGACGGTGGTGGTGAAGACGTGTTCGTTCACATCTCAGCCCTCAATGGTTTGACTCTGCGTGAAAACGACAAAGTTACCTACGAAGTTGAACAAGGTAAGCGTGGCCTCAATGCAGTAAACGTACAGCGCGCTTAGTCGTTTGTTGTTCGTACTGGTTTAGCGATACAAATCTGAAATAAGCGGTTTGTACAACGTCTCAAATAAGATTTACGGCTGCCGAGTAGCTGTAAATCTTTTTTTTTTGCCCTTTATTTCCAGCCTAAAACCGGCTCAGCACTCGCTCCACCCCCGATACATAGCCCGACCCGAAGAGGTTGACATGCACCAGCAGCGGATACAAATTATAGACCGGAATGCGCTCGGCGAAGCCCGGCTCCAAGGGGAAAAGTTCTTCGTAAGCTGCCTGAAACTGCCCGTCGAACCCCCCAAACAGCTGTGTGAAGGCCAATTCTGCCTCCCGAAAGCCATAATACACCGCCGGATCCACTATGGCAGGTTGCCCCTCCTCCGTAATGAGCACATTACCCGTCCACAAGTCGCCGTGAAGCAGAGCGGGGCGTTCGGCGGGGAGCAGGTCGGGCAGGCGTTCGCGCAGGCGGAAGAGGGCGTCGTAGGTTGCTTTTTTCAGTAGCCCATTATATAGTGCCTGCCCCGCTTGTGGCAGTAGTCGCTGGTCGAAAAAGAAGTCATAGCCACTGTCTGTCAGCGTATTACGCTGCACTAATGAGCCAATAAAGTTGTCGTGGTCTAGACCGAACTGCGGTTGCGTGTGGGCGTGGAGGTGCGCTAATTGGTGGCCTAGCTGGGTCCAATAGGTGGGCGGTGCGCCCCGCAGGCCGTCGGCATCAGGTTCCAGGTATTCCAGGATCAGGTACGCCCGTTCGCCCATGCGGCCGTGGCCAATTTCGGCGGGCACACGAATGGCATTAGTCTGGCGCAAACGGGCTAGTCCCAGCGCTTCCACGGCAAACAGATCGTCGCCGTCGGCCATGGGCTGGTCAATTTGGTGTCTACCGGTGCCACTGAGGTTGGCCTGATTCCATTTCACGAAAAACACCCCCTCCGACGTAAACACCCGCGCCGCCGTGTTGATGTCGCCCCCGCTCAGAAACTGGGCATCGAGCACCTCTACCGGTTGCTCCAGATGCTGGTAGAGAATGGTTTCAAAAAAATCAGTCTGTTCGTTTCCCCAAAACATGGCAGTAGGCGTGGCGTAAGAATGTGGAACACATCACGCAATTGATGTTTCGAGTGTCTGCATACCATCGTGGGGTTCTGCTTGCCCGTTACATACTACTCTACCGTTACCGACTTGGCCAGGTTGCGGGGTTGGTCTACGTTGCGGCCGCGCATAACGGCGATGTCGTAGGCCAGGAGTTGCATGGGAATGACCGAAATCAGGGGCATCAGCATGTCATGCACTTTCGGAATTTCAATGGTGAAATCGACCATAGTGGGCAGGTGGGTGTCGCCCTCGGTGACTACGGCAATGACGCGGCCTTTGCGAGCTTTCACCTCCTGAATGTTCGACACCACTTTCTCATATGAACTGTCTTGCGTGGCCACTACCACCACCGGCATGTCTTCGTCGATGAGGGCAATAGGGCCGTGTTTCATCTCGGCGGCGGGGTAGCCCTCGGCGTGTATGTAGCTGATTTCTTTTAGCTTAAGTGCGCCTTCCAGGGCCACCGGAAAATTCAGACCCCGGCCCAGATAGATAAAGTTGCGGGCGTAGGTGAAGATATAGGCGATCTCCCGAATTTTCTCGGCGCTCTGCAACACACGCTCCACTTTGGCCGGAATGGTCTCCAGTTCGGCCAGCAGTTGCCGGAACAGGGTGTCGGAAATGGCCCCTTTGCGCTGCGCGGCGGCCAGGGCCATCATGGTCAGCACCGTCACCTGGGCGGTGAAGGCTTTGGTACTTGCCACGCCAATTTCCGGCCCGGCGTGGGTGTAAGCGCCCGCGTGGGTAGCCCGCGCAATAGACGACCCCACCACGTTGCAGACCCCGAAAATGGTGGCCCCTTTCGACTTGGCCAGTTCAATAGCGGCCAGCGTATCGGCCGTTTCGCCCGACTGTGAAATGGCAATCACGATATCGCCTTCCTTGATGATCGGGTTGCGGTACCGGAATTCCGAGGCATACTCTACCTCAACAGGAATCCGGGCCAGCTCTTCAAAGATGTATTCGGCCACCAGGCCCGCGTGCCACGAGGTGCCGCAACCTACAATGATGATCCGCTTCGACTTGGCCAGCTTGTCCATGTAGTCACGGAGGCCGCCGAGTTGCAGGGTTCCTTCATCGGCGTTGACACGGCCGCGCATGGAGTCGGCAATGGAGCGAGGCTGTTCGAAGATTTCTTTGAGCATGAAGTGCTCAAAACCACCCTTTTCAATGGCCGCCAGTTCCATCTCTACTTTCTGGATGTAGGGTATGGTTTTGGTGTTGTCGAGGGTAACGATACTCAGCTTGCCGTTTTGCACGTTGGCCACCTCATAGTCGTTGAGGTAGATCACGTCTTTGGTATACTCAATAATAGGCGAGGCATCGGAGGCAAAGAAGTATTCGCCCTCGCCCACACCAATCACCAGCGGGCTACCCTTGCGGGCGGCCACCAGTTGGGTTGGGTCGGCGGCGTTCATGACCACGATGGCGTAGGCCCCGGCTACTTCTTGAAGCGCCGCTCGGACAGCCTCTTCCAGCGTACCGCCTGCGTTCTCCCAGATGTCTTCAATAAACTGCCCCAGCACTTCGGTATCGGTCTGACTGGCAAAGGTGTGGCCCTTGCGCAACAGCGTTTCTTTGATGGCCGCGTAGTTCTCAATAATCCCGTTGTGGATGATAGCCAGCTTCCGGTGGAACGAGTAGTGCGGGTGGGCGTTCACGTCGTTAGGCTCACCGTGGGTGGCCCAACGGGTATGCCCCATGCCAATGGTGGCCTGCAATGGCTTATTGGCTAACTCCTGCTCCAGAGCCGACACTTTGCCTTTTTTCTTGTAGACAACGAGTTCTTCGCCGTTGTTCAAGGCCACACCTGCGCTGTCGTAACCCCGGTATTCGAGGCGTTTGAGTCCTTTAATGACCAGGGGGCAGGCCTCACGGTGCCCAACATATGCAACAATACCGCACATAACAGGATGTAGTTAAACGTAATTAGTTATGAAGAGGTAGTGTAGAAGACAACCATCTTCACGCTCGCCTTACCGTCCAGCACCATACGCCAGACACGGTTGGTCAGGTACGCCTGCGTGTCGTCTCGAATGCCACCCGTGTTTAGCGGTGTATACAAGGAATAACTCCCCTGCGCACTGTAGGGGAACCCAGGCGTCAGAATAGCCAAACCTGCGTTGGGACTAATACCCGCCACAATAGATTGCAGATACCCGCCCAGGTTAAATGTATAGCTGTTGGTGCGGGTGTCGAGAAACGCTACTTGGGGAGAAATATAGCTGCTACCCTGCCGGTTAAGTGGTCCGCTGGTAGCTAGTTGCACCGAAAACAGAAACGCCCCTCCCGATGTAATATCTGTACGCGTAAGCCTGTTCTGCTCACTCACCTCCGACAAAATCATGTAAGGTGACAAGGATACCTGCGAATTTTCAGGGGGTGTTGGCGTAATCACCAGGTCGGCGCGATTGATGGCCACCCGGCCCGATTTAATCAGGTTGGTGAGTGTTGGAAACTGCAATTTGGTTGTAATGCCCGTGGCCGGTTGTACGTAAGTACGGCCCGTAGTGGTAGCAGGCAGGCTTTGGCCCGGCCGTAGCGAGGCCAATACACCCGTGCGGCTACTCGTAATCTGATTGAACCGATGACCGGTGAAGGTGAAAATGTAGCTCCTTCTAGATTGCTCGCCCTGCACGTGGTAATAAAGAATCACACCCGAACCTGATGGCGATACGCTTAAAACAGATGACTGACTTGACGTAACAGACCGGATCTCAAAATCGTTGGGGATCAGCCGCCGAAACCCGGCAGGATCGGTCAACAGGCCTGTTGATGCTGAAAACAGCGAGGCGTTGGTATTGGCCAAAGCCAACAGTTCACGGCCCAGCGATTGGTCGACGGGTATCAGAACCGTAGAATCTACGCTCGAAGGCCGGGGCTGAATTTTCCGACGGGCTATTACCGTGTTCGATACAGGCACTTTGGTGCTGATGTCGTAATTTCTCTGACGCAGGCTGTCGGCCATGCGCGTAACCACAATCTCGTGTTGCGCGGTGGTGTCACCGTAATAGATACCTGGGTTTATAGAGGGCAGTGAAGTTAACGAAACCTGCATCCGGGTCGAATCTAGGATAATCCGGCTGGCGGGGGTGGCATTGGTCGTGTTTGAATCATTAACGACAAAGCTATTCGTGAGCTGAAGCTGAGCGTATCCTTTGGCTTCAACCTGCCCAAACTGCGGGTCGTTGTAGCGCCCAATCAGGATAGAGCTTTGGCTTTGGCTGCGCACCGAGTCGAACTGAATAGTGGTGCGGGTGATGGTCAGCGTGTCGGTATAGAGAACGCCCACCGGGGTGGTGGGCGTTAGACCTATTTCTTTGGGTTCTTCACAGGCCACCACCCCGGCCAGTAGACTCACCACAAGGGCCAGTTTAGCTGGCCAGTGCCGTGTAAATGTTGAAATAACGTTCGGTGACGTTGATTTCGGCGTCGGGGGAGTCGAGTTTGTGTTCGGCAATTTCATTCAGAATGGTAGTCAGACTATCGTTTTCGGTTTGTCCAGCGTTAACAACCGCGTCGGCGTAGGCGCAACCGAGCTTAATAAATCCATTAAAATCACCCGTGGCGAGGTGGGCAAGCATGGCATCGTCGATGTCCATCATTTTGGCTTTTTCAACCAGCGTGGCGGGATCGAACCGGTGCTCGAACGAATTATTATAGACCGTAAAGACCGACTTGGTGTCTTTAAACATGGGGTCGTTCTTGTAGGTCGTTTTCAAATACAGCGGAATCAGGGCGGTCATCCAGTCGTTGCAATGCACGATATCAGGCGACCAACCTAATTTCTTTACTGTCTCCAGCACACCTTTGCAGAAAAAGATAGCCCGCTCGTCGTTGTCGTCGTAGAACTTGTCTTCTTTGTCGTGGAAAACGTACTTCCGGTGGAAATAGTCTTCGTTGTCAATGAAATAGACCTGCAATTTGGCGGTGGGAATAGAGGCGACCTTGATAATCAGGGGCTTCTCTTCGTCGCCCACTGAAATGTTGATACCCGACAGCCGAACTACTTCGTGCAGGCGGTTTTTGCGTTCGTTGATGAGGCCAAAACGCGGTACTAAAATGCGGATCTCCATGCCCCGTTCCTGCATATCCTGCGGCAACTTTCGCACGAAATCGGCCACGTCTGAGGTCTTAAGGAAGGGGGTAATTTCGCTGGCTACGTACAAGATGCGAAGTTTGCTCATAAAGGCAAGTGGGAGATAGTTTATGCGTCTTTACCTTAAAAACTTGCAAAATTAACTAAAAAATTGTCGCATTTCAATACATTTCCCCCAAAATAAGTACAATTTCCTCACCCGTAGTTTTGCAATTCCAGGTGCCGGATTTAGGCCACCAACTGCTCGTTTTTGCCCTTTCCTGTCCAAATTTTAACCACCATTTTCGTAATTTATTTACCCATGAGCATCTATTGATTATCGGACCAGCCGGGTCATCACTCAGTTGCTTTTACGCCATTCACTCATGCTTCGTTTCGACTCCGTTTCTACCCTGAAAATGCACCTTGCGGCCATACGCCGGGCCGGGAAAACGGTTGGCTTTGTGCCCACCATGGGCGCACTGCATGCCGGACACCTCAACCTCATCAGCCAAGCCAAACAAGCCTGCGACATGGTGGTGTGCAGCGTTTTTGTGAACCCCACCCAGTTTAACAACCCCGCCGACCTGGCCCGCTACCCGCGTACCCTGGAACAAGACGCCGCTCAACTCGAAACGGTTGGAACAGACATCCTTTTTTCTCCGTCGGTGGCCGAGATGTACCCCCAACCCGCCACGCTACGGTTCGATTTTGGCCTGCTGGAGACCGTGATGGAAGGGGCCTCGCGGCCCGGCCATTTCAACGGTGTGGGCCTGGTAGTGAGCAAGTTATTTCACATGGTGCAGCCCGACAAAGCGTTTTTCGGGCAAAAAGACTTGCAGCAGGTGGCCGTGATCAAGTGCCTGGTGCATGACCTGAGTTTCCCGCTCGAATTAATCCGCTGCGACACTGTGCGTGAAACTGACGGACTGGCCATGTCGTCGCGGAACCGGCTGCTGACCGATGCCGAACGCACCGAGGCTCCGGCCCTGTTTCAGGCCCTTACACTGGCGAAGGATATGCTGCTGGATGAGGCTACCCCCGAACAGGCAAAAGCCGCCGTGGTTGATTACCTCGGCGAGCGGCCCGCCTTCAAACTAGACTATATCGAAGCCGTCAACACCGATACCTTGCAGCCCATTTCTGAGCTACAGCCCCCCGGCCAAAACGCCCTCTGCCTGGCCGCCCAGCTAGGCCACGTGCGGCTGATTGATAATGTGGTTTTCTGAAGAAGTTCAATGTCTAAGCGGTCCGCCGCCGCGGGTCTAAG
>NZ_JAFMYU010000015.1 GCF_017353255.1 Fibrella aquatilis
GCGCCAGCAGGCACCGACCCGTCGGACCGCCTTCAGGGCGGGGGGCTATGCCGAACCTAAACTCATTCCTCCCACGCCGACCGCCAATAATACCTTCCGAACAACCACGCCCCGGCCCCCATTGTGGTCCCGCCGATGAGCCAGATGGGCACCCGGCACATGACGAGCAGGAAATAAACAATGAGCAGGATGTAGAGGTACGTCATGGTCTCTCTGACCGGGCGGTGCGCCCGCAGCAGCAATCCATATTGCAGACTGAGCAGGCTGATGGCGAAAATCCAGACGCTCAGCACGGCCCAAACCGGCTGATCAACAGGCCACTCGCGGATCATGAGCAGGGCTTCTGGCAATAGCAGCAGCGCAAACTGTCCTGTATATCGAAACCAGCGTTGGCGGGTCGAAACGGGCATGTTGCGGTATAGAGCCAAGTACTGGTGCTCAAACTGGTAGTGGGCGTAGATGATCGACGCATGGGTCAGGCCCACGATCATTGCCGCTAGCCCCAGCAGGCGTACGTCGTAGTCGGGGGTGCGGAGGAAGTTGATATGGGCATGGTCGGTGGCGTAAAGCTGGAACAGGGCCACCCACACTAGGCAGGTGCCAACTTTGGTGCTGGCTACCAGAAATGGCTGTTGCTGAAGCAGATACCGGACAAAAAATAGACTGTAGGGCGTGGTAAATCGCCGCCGGAGTTTGCTACCCACCCCCGCCAGCCAACTCACCGGATTCGGATGCCGTAGCACGTACTCGTAAAGAGGCAACGGGCTGATTAAGAGTAGAATAATAGCAAGGTAGGTTGTGTAGATGGCCCAGGACTGCGCTTCGTTGATGGCGGTTTTTACCACAAACAGCGCGTAGCCAATGATGGGGAGCGCCAACGCCGCCTGCATCTGCACCAACCCCCACCAGCGCCGTTGCACGGGAAAGAGCCGCAGGTGTTGCAACAGGTCATACGTTCGGAAAACGCCGCAAGCATACCGCGCTGCAAAGACCGTGTAGACCGCCCAGATGCCAACGTACCCCAGCAGCATTATGCCCGAATGCACGGCATAGGTGGCCAGCGCAATGTGTTCCTGCGCCCGCATGAAGCTCCCAGCAAACACCGCCACCACCGTCAGCAGCCCGGCATTGGCCCGGTAGTAAGGAATGATGACCGTTTTAGAGAGGATAGTTTTCATAAGAAAGGTAGTGGTGAGTGGTGAACGATGAGTGATGAGTTTGCTGACGCAAGAGTAACGCGCCCGCGTCAGCAAACTCATCACTCATCGTTCACCACTCACCACTACTTTCCCGCCCTCCACCTGCCACACCGAATCAATCGGCAACTGCGCGGTTTCCATGGCCTGGTGGGATGAAAGCAGGAAGCTAACGCCCTGTTTATGAGTCGATTCGATGAGTTGTGCCACGGTCTGGGTAGCGGCTATGTCGAGCGTGACGAGGGGTTCGTCCAGGAGAATCAGGTTGGGTTTGCCCAGGAAGGCCACAATCAGCGACGTCTTTTTCAGCATCCCGCTCGAATAGGTACTTACGGGTGTGTGCATGTAGGCGCTGATGTCGAAGGCGGCAATAAGCGCCTCGACCTGCCCGGCGGGGGCCTGTTTGGCGTCGGCTACCCAGCGGATGATTTCGTGGGCCGTGAGCAAGGGCGGAAACGTGGGTTCGGCCTCGGCGTAATTGATTCGCATCCGGTAGGCCACCGCATCGCGTTTGCTGTCGAGGTTGTTCAGTTTGCTGGTGCCTTCGTGGGGCAATAAACCGGCAATGGAGCGAAACAACGTGGTTTTCCCCGCGCCATTTGGCCCCTTCAGCCAGTGAATGCCCGGCGGCAGCTGCCAGTCCGGAATGGTTATGATAGGCCGGTCGCCGTACGATTTCTGGAAATTGCGAAGGGTCAGCATAGGGTAGTGCGCATTGGCTGACCAAAGATTAGCGGCAAAGTCAACTTGGTTTGTCTATTTGGGATGAATGGTTGCTGCGTTGCGATTGCATCAGCCGGCAAACAGCGTCGAACAATTCCTCAACCCGAAAGGGTCTGACGAAGGGCCTGGGTTCTTTGGTTGAGCTAAACAGGTTTTTAGTGACCCGAATCAGTTCGATGAAGTCAATGGGACTAAAGCCTTCGCTGTGAAACAGGTATTCGTTGGGCTGCATGGCAAATGTTTCGCGCAAAGGTTCCAGCGAAATGCCGTAGTGCTTTTCCACCGCCATCAGCAAGTCATCGCCATCATCGCCGGTAACGCCCAGGTCATTTTCAAACAAGGTGGCGGGTGTGATAGGAAAGGTGTTTTTATTGCCTGTTTCTTTCCGCAAAAACGTGGCGAATTCATAGAAGGTAGGTGGGGTTTGAGGTGGCATAAGTTATTGATGTTGAGAGGATTGTTGCTGAAGTGGGCTGTCTTGCGATTGCTAGTTGGTGTGCTTCGTGCCGTAAGTTGCTGCCGCCTGGCCCCTCGACTGCGCTCGGGGTGACGACGACCTTGACTCAATTCAAGAACCTATTATAGTAGCCTGTCACCCCGAGCGCAGTCGAGGGGCCGCGCGACAGCAACCTTCAGCGCGAAGCCACTCGCGTCAGCCAACACAAAAACACTCACTTTTCCACAATCCAGACCCGCACTTGTGGAAAACGGCGCAGTAACCGCTTTCTCATAAACGGCTTAGCCACGCTAAACGCCTTCGTGAGCGCATCGGCGTAGGTGCCGGTGGGGGCTAGCACCGTGGTTTGCACAAAATGCCGCAGCCCCAAGCCCGACCGTGGGTTCATGATGTGCGAATACCGATGGCCATTGATGTCGAGGTGCCGCTCCAGGTCGCCGGAGGTGGTGATGGCGGCGTTTTTGAGCCAGATAGATGCTGTGTCTGTACCGGTAACTGTCTCACGTTGCGCTTTCCCGGACGATAACCCGATGCGCCAGCCTGCTGGTTGCGTGGGTGGCGCCTCGCCCGCCAGAATATCGCCGCCGAGGTCGAGCAGGAATCTATGGAGGCCGTGCTGATGTAGCACTTTTTGGGCTTCGTCGATAGCGTAACCCTGCCCAATACCGCCCAAATCGAGCCGCATTCCAGGTTTTTCGAGCAAAATGGCCTGTTTCGTGGCATCAAACTGCACGTATCGCCACGACACCGCCCGGCGGGCCGTGCGTCGCTCGCGGGCGGTTGGAAATTGCCGTTGTCGCACCGCCCGCCGCCAGAGTTGCGCCAGCGGGCCAACGGTGGGGTCGTAGCGCCCGCCCGTTTGCCGGGCAGTGGTGATGGCTTTGGTCAGGACATCAAACAGCGTGGGCGAGACCGACACCCAACGGTTTTGCCCACGGGAGGCCGCCCCGCTCGTTTCCGACAGTCGGTTGATCTCCGACCCGTCGAGGTAGTCGCTCATGATCTGGTTGAGGGTATCCATCCGGGCCGACACGGTGGCGTTGGCGCGTTGGGCAATCAGGCTGTCGGGGGCATAGAGGATTACGGTAAACCCAGTACCCATCAGCCCGCGCCGGAAGGTGTATCGATGCAGCGAGTCGGCCGGTTGGTATGGTTTGTGCGTGGCAAAAACCGGCGCTTGGGCCTGGGCAGAAACGGCCAGAAATAGCCACAGCGCCACACAGCGCCATTTTTTCAAAAAACCGCCCGGCAAAGAATCAAAGCCCCCCCGATTTCGTTGTCTATCGTGCGAGTGGGATGAACCCGTACGACACCACGGTTCAGCCCAGTTTAGCAATCTATCTTGACTAACCACAACTCAATTTCTATGCGCTTTTAGCGAGGATGAAGACGTATTACGACCTTATTGACCAGACGTTTGAGTTTCCAACCCTGGAGTTCAACGTCGAGAACAACAACCTGTTGTTCAATAACGTCCCGCTAATGGACATTGTCCGGCAGTATGGCACCCCCCTCAAACTAACGTATTTGCCCAAAATTTCGGAGCACATCGTTCAGGCCAAGTCGCTGTTTAAAAACGCGATCAAGCGCTACAATTACAAAGGCAACTACACCTACTGCTACTGTACGAAGTCGTCGCACTTCCGGTTTGTGCTGGAAGAAGCCCTCAAAAACAACATTCACCTCGAAACCTCGTCGGCGTTCGATATTCCCATTATCCGGGAATTATACCGTTCGGGCAAGATCAGCAAGAGCACGTACCTGATTTGCAATGGTTACAAACGGCCGCTCTACACCCAGTATATCAGCGAGTTGATCAACGAAGGGTTCAACGTAGTGCCGGTGCTCGATAACCTCAAGGAAATTGAGGCTTATGAAGACCAGGTAACCGCCGAAACCGTCAACCTTGGCATCCGGATTGCTACAGATGAAGAGCCGAATTTTGCGTTTTACACCTCGCGCCTGGGCATCCGTTACAGCGACATCAATGAGTTGTACCGCAGCAAAATTCAGCACAGCAGCAAGTTCAAGCTGAAAATGCTGCACTTTTTCATCAACACCGGCATCAAAGACAGCGCTTACTACTGGAGCGAGCTGAGCCGGTTTATGTACAAATACTGCGAACTGCAAAAGATGTGCCCCGACCTCGATAGCATCGATATCGGCGGTGGGCTGCCCATTCAGACGTCGTTCCAGTTTTCGTATGATTACCAGGCCATGATCGACCAGATTGTGGAGTCGATTCAGTGGATCTGCAACAAGAACAACGTACCCGTGCCGCATATCTTCACCGAGTTCGGTTCGTATACGGTAGGGGAGAGTGGCGCCGTTATATACAAGGTGATCGACCAGAAGCTTCAGAACGACAAGGAGTTATGGTACATGATCGACGGTTCATTTATTACGCAATTGCCCGATTCGTGGGGGCTGGGGCAGAAGTACATCATGCTGTCGGTAAACAACTGGGACAACCCGTACCAGAAAGTGAACCTCGGCGGCCTCACCTGCGACTCGCACGATTTTTATAATACTGAAGTCCACTCCGCCGACCTGTACCTGCCCATTTTCGATCAGGAAGCTGAAGATCAGTACGTTGGCTTGTTCCATACGGGGGCCTATCAGGAGTCGCTGGGGGGCTACGGGGGCATCCAGCACTGCCTCATTCCGGCTCCGCAGCACGTGATTGTGGACAAAGACGAAGCAGGCAACCTCCGTACGCGCCTGTTTGCGCCTGAGCAACACAGCGAAACGATGTTGAAGATCCTAGGCTACAGCCCCACCGATGGTCAACCCACCGAACTGGGTGCCGCCCAGGCCGCGGGCGAAGCCGAAGGCACGGAAGAACCTATATTACAGCTTGATAGTGAATTAGTTAAAGAAGAAAATTAAGCGTTCAACACCATGAAAAAAGGACTAATACTCGCTGGTGCGGCCCTGTTGCTCACCCTCGGTTCCTGCGCCCGCAAGGGTGTCTGCCCCGCCTACGGGAGCGCCAAACAAGTGAAGCCGCCCGTAACACGCGCTTCGTAACCAACAAAGCCCACCCAGGTAATCCCGTAGGGATTCAATAGCGCAGCGTCGGTAGAAAACAAGGTTTCATAGGGGCCATGCGTGCCGTAGGTACGCGACCACATTGATTAGGCTGTGGTGTACCTACGGCACGCGGCTAGCCGGTTAACCACTGTCTTCTACCGACGTTGCGCTATTGAATCCCCACGGGATTATCTGGGTGGGTTTTGTTGGTACCCCTCAACGCTTTGTCGTAGCCGTAAATAGCCAGAAAACCTTCTTCCCGCACGGACACGTTTACGCCGTGGCGGGTGGCGATGGCGGCTACTGCGGGGGCTTCCAGGCTGCCGTGGGCGGCCAGTTCCAGGCTTAGCTCGTGGAGCAAGGTGCGGTTCATGAGCAGCAACTCGTTGGTTTGGCCCACCAGGCGGGTAATCATCTTTTCAATGTCGGCGTCGGTTACGGCTTTGTCCATGACGTAGCCGAACTCCAGGGTGTAATTGGCCTGGAATTCTTCGTCAAACCCGTAGCGCCGCACATAGTCGACAGCCATTTGGGTTACTTCTACGCGGTCGTTGATGCGGCCAATGCTGGCGTGCTCGCGGCCAAAGACCACCTCTTCGGCCAGGCCCCCGGCCAGATATATCTTTATTTTGTTGACCAGCGTTTCGCGCGTTTCGTGAATCTGGTGCGGAAACGTAAACCCGCCCGCGTAGCTGCTGGCCAGTTTGCTTTTCAGTTGCAGCGGGGCCAGGCCCGTAAGCAGCATATAGACCACGGCATGGCCCGCCTCGTGTACGCTGATGTTGGCCACGGTGTCTTCCAGGTTGCTGTTTCTGATCTTGTCGATGCGCCCCACGTAAGGCACCCGCAGCTTGTCGGCCCCAATCTGCGCCCTGATTTCGCGGTGCTCGAGGTCGTAGTCAATCGCGATGGTGGTTTGACCGTTGGTGAGTGCCTGGAAGACAAACTTGCTCAGGTTGCTTTCCAGAATGTCGATCACGCTGCTGAACACGGGCCGTACCCCCTGCACCGGAAACACGCCGTTCCGGTAAATCAAGGCCGCAATGGCCCCCGACACTTGTAAGCTGATACCGAATTTCTCGGCCGTGATGTGCACCACCCGCTCGATTTCACGGGCAATGAGCAACTCGAAGTCGGCGCGGCGCAGGCTGGTGTAGATCAGGTGGATATTGCCGAAACGCGCCACCTGCTCGGGCCGGAATTTGCGGCTCAGCGAGTTCTTGATGTCCACCACCGTCACCTTCCGGGTGAAAGCCTGAAAAATGTCGGCATCTACGTCGGTTTCGCTCGTCTGGTTGGCCATCGTGAAGGCGTCGTCGAGGTTGCCGCTAATGATAATCAGCGATTTAGCGTGGCTGATGGGTTCATAGATTTTCTTTTTGCTTTTCTCTTTTAACATCAGCTTCACCATGTCCTGCTGCGACATGTCGGTCATTTCATCCATCGACATGTCGAGGTTCATCATGCGGCGCAGTTCGTTGGCCTGCCAAAAGTCCATGAGTGGGTTTTCGTCCAGATTTTCTTCGCCTTTCTTCTTCCGTTTCTGGATGTCTTTCTGCGAAAACATCATCGACGTGATGTAATAGTCGAGGTCGTCTTTTTCGCGTTTGCTCAGTTTGCCGTCGCTCAGCAGCTCCCAGAAATCCATGAATTTGGTTTGGGGTAGTGGTTTTCCTTCGGTGTCGAGGGTGTTGAACCGCTGGATCTCGTCGAAAAGTACAATGGCGGGCTTGCCATCGTTGATACCGTTTCGCCCAAAAATCTGGCTGACCGAGTTGCTCCAGTTGGTGCCGTCGATGTTACTCAGCTCAATTTCCACAAACCGGTCCTGGTAGTCGAGCAGGCGCACGAGCTGCCGGATGAGGTCGGTTTTGCCCACGCCGGTCATGCCCCAGAGGTTCACGATCACGGGCCGATTTAGCACGTCGGGCAGCAGGTACCACACCTGAATGTAGTCCATCAGGTCGTCGATGATGCTGTCAATGCCAATAAAATAGGCCTTCAGTTCGGCTTTGACGTAATCGAGGTGTTGTTTGCGTTGTTCAATGAGGGGAAAATCAACGGTCATAAAGTGATGCGTTTACGGTGGAGGCCTAACCTACGATTTATTTTGCTACCGCTGTACTTACCTGACTGAAAGTGATGGCAATAGGCCAGTGGCAAATCAGTATGCATGCATACTATTTCTGAAAAAACCGTAGTTTTGTACTAGCGCTTGGTTGCTTTAGCTGAGGGTTATTGACACCGATGAAGAAAGAGAAAACCGTTGATTTTCACATCAAATGGGGCTGGCACGCCATCTCCCGGATGTATAATGCCTACGCGGGCCGGTTTGATCTGACCATGGCCACGGGCTACGTGCTGCTCAACATCGACACCGAGCAGGGCACTCCCGCCACCAAAATCGGGCCGTTGCTGGGCATGGAACCGCGTAGCCTGGTCAGGATGCTGAAGACCCTGGAAGAACGTGGCCTGATCCGCCGCGAAACCGACGAAGCCGACAAACGCTTTGTGCGCATCTACCTCACCGACGAAGGCCGCGCCAAGCGCGAAATGGCCCGCGAAGGGGTAATTGAATTTAACAAGATGATCCGCGAACGCATTCCGCTGGAAAAACTGGTGGTCTTTTTCGATGTTATCAAAGAGATCAACCTGATTGTAGAAGACGAAAACGCCAAAATCAAAGCCACCAATGCACCGGTGGAAGATGTGTTGTAAAGGACTACCAACCCCATGCACCCTACCCTCGTTATTCCCGCCCAGCCGATGCTCGACCGATTTGTGGGTCTGATGCAGGTGGCGGGTGCGTTTTACCGGGGCAATGCGGCCAACCCACCCAAAGTCATGGACATTTCGCAGGACGACGTGCAGACCCTATTTCGGAGTTTAAACGCGCATGGTGTGCAGTATTTGCTGGTAGGCGGCATGGCCAACATTGTTCACGGCTACATCCGCACCACTGAAGACCTTGATTTATGGATTCGGGTAGGTGATGAAAACAAAGCTCAACTGGTGCAGGCACTGGCAGAAAATGAAGTGGCTGGAGCCGAGTTGTTGCTGAATGTACCGTTGCTCTTCGGTTGGTCTACTGTTTCGGTGGGTAAACGGGGTTTTACGTTGGACATGGGCCATTCGCTGAAGGCGTTCGCCGATGAGGAATTTGATGCCTGTTACGCCCGCGCCCGCCAGGCCACGTTTGACGATGTTCCGTTTAAAGTGCTCAACCTGACCGATTTGATTGCCGAAAAAAAGGCCACCGGTCGCCCAAAAGACCTTGGCGATATTGATGAACTACTTCGTATCCAGAAACAATAAATGAGTTTAAAGGCTAAGGTCTAAGGTTTAAGGTTGCTTCGCGCTGTAGGTTGCTGACGCGTGGCCCTTCGACAAGCTCAGGGTGACAATAACCTTGAATCAAGTAAAGAACATGTTATAGTAGCCCGTCACCCTGAGCTTGTCGAAGGGCCACGCGTCAGCAACCTACAGCGTGAAGCAACCTTAAACCTTAGACCTTGAACCCCCTCCCTATGGAAGCCACTCTCGAAAAACCCAAAACACAAGTGAAAAACCGCAGCATCCGGCGCGTAGCCGTACTGGGATCGGGCATTATGGGGTCGCGTATTGCGGCGCATTTTGCCAATATCGGCGTTGACGTACTCCTGCTCGACATGGTTCCACGTGAACCAAACCCCGCCGAAACGGCTAAAGGCCTCACCACCACCCACCCCGCCGTGCGCAACCGGATGGTGAACGACGCCTGGCAGACCATGCTAAAAGCGTCGCCCGCCTCGCTCTACAGCCCCAAATTCGCCGACCGAGTGAAACTGGGCAACTTCGACGATAACCTCAAAGACATTGCCAACTATGATTGGGTGATTGAGGTAATCGTGGAGCGGCTCGACATCAAACAGTCGCTATATGAGCGCGTGGAGCAGTTCCGTAAGCCCGGTACGCTCATCACCAGCAACACGTCGGGTATTCCGATGCACCTGCTGACCGAAGGCCGGAGCGACGATTTTCGCCGGAATTTCTGCGGCACGCACTTCTTTAACCCCCCCCGCTACCTGCGCCTGCTCGAAATCATTCCCGGCCCCGACACCGACCCCGCCATCATCGACTTCCTGATGAACTATGGCGACCTGTATCTGGGCAAAACCACCGTGCTCTGCAAAGACACGCCCGGCTTCATTGCCAACCGGCTGGGCATCTTCGCCATGATTCAGACCATCCGCGTGGCCGAAGACATGGGCCTCACGGTAGAAGAAGTAGACAAGCTGACCGGCCCGGTGGTGGGCCGTCCCAAGTCGGGTACGTTCCGGCTGTCGGACGTGGTGGGTTTGGATACGACCGTCAACGTGGCAAGCAATTTGGTGAAACTGGAGTACGACGAGTCGCACAAAGCGTTTGAACTGCCTGCGGTGATGCAGAAACTGTATGACAACAAGTGGCTGGGCGACAAGACGGGGCAGGGTTTTTACAAGAAAACGAAAGACGAGAAGGGTAAAACGGCCATTCTGGCCCTGAACCTGAAAACGTTCGAGTACGAGCCGTCGCAGAAGGTAAAATTTGCGACGCTGGAAAGCACCAAGGCCATTGACAGCCTGCGGAAGCGGTTTTCAGTGCTGCTGGCCGGGACGGATAAAGCGGGCGAGTTCTACCGCCGCACCTTTGCCGACGGGTTCCAATATGCCACCAACCGCATTCCCGAAGTAGCCGACGAGCTATTCAAAATCGATGAGGCCATCAAAGCAGGCTTCGGCTGGCAGATGGGCCTGTTCGAGACCTGGGATGCCATTGGCGTACCACAGGGCATCGAGATGATGGAGAAGCTGGACCGCAAACCTGCACAGTGGGTTTACGACATGGCCGCCTCTGGCGCTACGAGCTTCTACAAAACCTCGACCGGCAAGAAGCAGTATTACGACATTCCGTCGAAGAGCTACAAGACCATTCCGGGTACCGAGTCGTTTCTGATTCTCGAAAGCCTGAGCGACAACATTATCTGGAAAAATGCCGGTGCGGCCATCTATGACCTTGGCGACGGCATTATCAATCTCGAATTCCGCTCGAAGATGAACACCTTTGGGGCCGAGGTGATTGAGGGTGTAAACAAGGCTGTGGCGCTGGCCGAGAAGGACTTTCGGGGCCTTGTAATTGGCAACGATTCGACGGAGGCATTCTCGGCGGGGGCCAACCTGGCTACGCTGTTCATGTTTGCCCTGGAGCAGGAGTACGACGAAATCAACCTGATGATTGCGCAGTTCCAACAAACCATGATGCGGACGCGATACTCGTCGATCCCCGTGGTGGGCGCACCGCATTCGCTGGCCTTGGGTGGTGGCTGCGAAATAAACCTCCACTGCGACCGCGTGGTGGCGCATTCGGAGACGTACATGGGCCTGGTGGAAGTGGGCGTGGGCCTAATTCCGGCCGGTGGGGGCACCAAAGAAATGGCTGCCCGCTGTTCGGATCTCTACCAAACCGGCGACCCGGAGCTGAACATCCTGCAAAGCGCGTACATGAACATCGCCACGGCGAAGGTGTCGACGTCGGCGCAGGAGGCCCGCGAAATGAACTACCTGCTGCCCTCAGCGCAGATTGTGCTGAACCGCAGCCGCCAGATTGCCGAAGCCAAGCAGGTGGCCATTGAACTCGCCGAAAATGGCTACACCCAGCCCAAACCCCGCACCGACATTAAAGTGCAGGGCAAAACGGGGATTGCGCTGTTCAAAGCGGGTATCACGGCTATGAAAATGGGCCGTTTCATCTCCGACCACGACCTGAAAATTGCCGATAAACTGGCCTATGTCATCTGCGGCGGCGACCTCAGCAGCCCCCAAACCGTATCGGAAAAATACCTCCTTGACCTGGAGCGCGAAGCCTTCCTCTCCCTCACCGGCGAGAAGAAAACCCTGGAGCGCATTCAGAGCCTGTTGCAAGGTGGAAAGCCGTTGCGGAATTAAACCGCAGCGGCGGACCGTCTATAAGGTTTTCAAAACCTTATAGACGGTCCGCCGCTGCGGTTTGAAAAGGGTCATTCCTGCACAGGAATGACCCTTTTTTGGGTAGATTTGTTAAGGGAACACAGGGCTGTATAACTGATTTATTTATGAAAACGACAAAACCACTGGCTCCGCGTGAGGTAGAGAAAACAGATAAGCGCAAGAAAAAGCGGAACTTGGATAACTCGTCGCTAAAATCGCTTTTTGGTAAGAGCCCCGAAAAAATCTGGGACAAGGATATACATACGGGCGAAGGGAATTTTAGTTTCTAATGGACGAAATTATTCTCGACACCATCGTATTCGACTACTTGACGCGTAACCAAAAGGCATTGTCAGCAACTGCCAGAAAGCGGATTGAGCAGGCTGATACAGTGTACGTAAGCGTAATAAGTATCTGGGAGTTGGCTAATCATGTTCGTGAGGGTCTGATAGTCCTAAACGCCAATTTCGACAGCGCTTATCAAGAAGCGCTACAGATCCTGGGCCTCACCTTGCTTGATACACAATGGTCTGCGCTTAGCTATCTGGCCACATTCGAATACCAGATTATCAGCAAACCTTGGCAGCGAACGGTTAACGAAGTGACCACCACGGGTGTGAAGCAGGAACTCCACAAAGACCCTTTCGACCGTATGATTATTGCTCATGGCTTGGCGCTGAATTTACCCGTTGTCTCACCAGACACGCTTTTCCCGTATTACGTTGACCGGGGGTTGCAGGTCATCTGGTAACGCGTAAATACCTCCTCTCTCACCGGCGAGAAGAAAACCCTAGAGCGCATCCAGAGCCTGTTGCAAGGGGGTAAGCCCTTGCGGAATCAATAGTCATTGGGTAGCTTCTTTGTCGGATAAGTTTCACTTCTTGCTATCGATGGTAAGTATTGAAACTTATCCGACAAAATAGTACGTTTGTACCGTAGTAAACACAAAAGCCCCCTGTCCGTTAAGGCAGAGGGCTTTCGGTAAGCGGTGACTACTTACTGGTGTCGATAGTAGGATATCAACATTGAGAAAGCAGTCCGTATCAGCGTCCCAATCGTCGAGATTAAGGGCTGATACTTTTTGAGCAAGCTTAGTATTCTTTCTACCAGGCTCTGCTTGTTTGACTTGACCATATTGTAGTTATGGTTTAAGTGAAATGGAATGACACGCTCTCCGCGCGTGACAACGGTTAAAAGGGCTGCTCTAACAGCCCTTTTTCTGTTTGCAAGATAGTTTGAATCAACTCTAAAGTAGAACTTCTCTTTTCGTAGAAGAGAAGTTATAAGTAGACATGTTGCTCTTTCAACACTCATGCATAACCCTTCCCATCCCGGCGAAATCTTGAAGAACCTGTATCTGGACGGTGCTAACCTAACCGTTACGCAGGCGGCGGGCGCGTTGGGTATTAGCCGCAAAACGTTGTCGCAAATTATTAATGGTCGTGTTGGGATTAGTGCGCAGATGGCGTTGCTGCTGGCGCAGGCATTCCCAACAACTACGCCGCAACTATGGCTGAATTTGCAGCAGCAATATGATCTCTGGCAGGCTCAGCGAAAGCCTGTTCCGGTGATTTCACCGCTTTGGCAACCATGGCCCAAAACAGCAACGGCGCGGCGTTAATTGGCCGAACCTATACGGTTTTAGAAACTGTATAGGTTTGAGAAAGGGTCATTCCTGCGCAGGAATGACCCTTTTATGTGTTTTAATTATGGAGCGTTATATTTACTGAGGAACCTGAGTAATAACAATATTCCCATGAAACCGCAATTCATCACTGACGATAAAGGCAATCGGACGGCTGTGATTCTGCCAATCACAGACTATAACAAACTGTTGGATGAACTCGATGAGCAAGACACGGTTCGGATGTATGCGAAGGCTAAAGAAGAAAAGCTGACATTCAGGCCGCTCAGCGAGGCACTAGCTGATATCGATGCCAAACGACAGAAACGCCGTGTATCAGGTAAAACTTAGTAACCGGGCGTCAAAAACGCTCGAAAAGTTGGCTGATGGTATTTACGAACGCTTAGTTGATGCCATTCATGCGCTAGCCGATAATCCACGTCCATCTGACTGTAAGAAATTGAAAGGTCAACAAGGTTATCGAATTCGGGTTGGGGAATACCGGGTTATCTATGACATTGAAGATGACCAACTATTGGTCTTCGTTATTGACGTCGGGCACCGCCGCGAGATATATCGTTAACGAGCCGAAGAACTCATAAGGTTTTGGCTTGGAGGTGAAGTAATTTTCCGCCTCTCTTCCCTCCTCCATCTATCCTTTTAAATACACTCCTCCGCCACCCGTTCTCCCGAACGGATAGCCCCTTCGATGTAGCCGTTCCAGACGGGGGCGGTTTCGGTGCCGGCCCAGTGAATGCGGCCAACGGGTTCGCGGAGGGCCGGACCGTGCTCGGTCCAGACGCCGGGGCCAAACAAGCCCGCGTAACAACCCTGACTGTAAGGTTCGTTCAAAAAACTATGGTCTATATACTGCTGCGGGGTGCGGGCGGCTTCACCGAAGAAAGTAGTAAAGGCCGTTAAAGCAGCCTCTTGGCGCTCATTATCAGTTAGTTCTGAAAAAGCCCGTGCCTGATTACCCAGTACAAACCCCATCAGGATACCCCGGCTGCCGTCTTTCGGCGACGTGTCGAACGTGACGGTGATATAGCCGTCGGTGGTGGCGGCGAGGCCGTTGAGGGCGGGCGTAGTGCCGTTGGCGGTGCGCCAGAACGGTCGGTCGTAGATGGCGTAGCATTTCCAGACGGCCCCCATCGGAATGCGTTGCAACAGGGCTTGTCGGGCGGGGGGCAGGGGCGGTTTGAACTGAATGGCCTCTTGTAACACGGGCGGAATGGCCACCACTACGCGCTCGGCATCAAACGAGAAACCCTCACCCGTGACCGTGACCCCCGTTGGAGTCTGGCTAATCCGTTGCACGGGGCTGTTGAGCCGAATGCGGTCGCCAAGTTCGGCGGCCATGTGGTTGGCCATGCTTTGGGCACCACCCACAAACCGTTCTTCTTGCGCTCCATTTTTCACGTTCATCAGCAGCTCCAAATCCCCGCCCGATTTGGCATAGAACAAGGCGTGCAGCAGCGAAATATCGGCGGGGTCGGCGGCCCAGATAGCCTCGGCGGCAACCTTAAAAAACTGACGCGCCGTGTCGAGGCCAATGGTTTGCTCCATCCAGGTGGCGAGCGTCATGGAGTCGTAGAGGTAGGCATTGGGGCTGTCCCAGGGTGCTTCCAAATTGATGCCCTTCGACAGTTTGTTCATCCGCTTGATGGCCCGGTCGAGGCTGAGGAGTGAGAGAACAGACAGGGGTGGGATAAGGCCCTTGTACCGTTTTATTTTTCCCCGGAAGTATTGCGTACTACGGCCTTCGTCGTAGGTTTTGAACGTTTCGACGCCATACTCCTTAGCCAGGGCGTATAGTCGATCCTGCGTAGGTCCAGCCCAGGCGCCACCCAAGTCAACATACTGGCCATCAGCGAGTTGCATTGTCCAGACGCGACCACCCACCCGATCGCGGGCTTCAAGCACCAGCACCGATTTGCCCGCGCGGTGCAGCTGCCGGGCGGCGGTGAGGCCGGCATAGCCCGCGCCAATAATAATAACGTCGTAAGTAGCAGTCGATTCCATACGCAACAAGGAGGTGAGCAGCGCAATAGTAGGAAAAATTCAGGCAAGTAAATAACCCAACTGCTGCGCCGTTGGCTGACTTTTTAGCGGCATGTTGGTCACGTACTTGTTAGCATATTATGCCCAAAAACCGCCTGCTGCTGCTCATTTACCTGCTTGTGTTTATCGACGTTACGGTAGGGTCGGCTACGGGGCCGGTGCGCCCGCAGTTTGTCAGAAGTTTGTCCAACCCCGAACTGTGGCTGGCGGTGGGTACGGCCCTGTTTCAGGGTGTGCAGCTGGTGTCGGCCCCGTTGCTGGGCAGTTTGTCGGACCGGTTTGGACGAAAACCGCTGGTCATCCTGTCGTCGGCGGGTACGTTGTTGGCCAATCTGCTGCTACTGCCGGTGCGGGCGTGGGCCTTTTTCGCCAACCGTGTCAGCGATGGCCTCACCAACGGCATGTATTCCCTGATGCGGTCGTCGGTAACGGATTTGTCGCCCAAAGAAGATCTGGCCAAAAACAGCGGCTATATCAGTACGCTGGTGTCGCTGGGTGGTGTTTTCGGACCCATGGTGTCGGGGGTGGCGTTGGCTTTTACGCGTGATCCTACGCGGCAGGTGACGCTGGTGGTCTGGACCATCATTGGCCTTAGCGCCCTCAACGTGGCCCTGTCGTGGTTCATGACCGAACCCAGCAACAAACAAACCAACGGCGACAAACCCGCCCCGCCCGACCGGGCGGCGGTGTGGCAGGCCGTGCGCGACAACCTCAACGTAGCCCTGCTCTGGCAACGCCTGTCTGACAAAGAAAAGGCACATAAGGGCGTTCGGTTCATCACCATCCTGACCATCCTCATCACTTTGCATCAGGGCTATCTCACCTACTTCATCACCTACCTCGAACTAGGGCCAATGAAGCTCTCACCGCAGCAAACGGCTTACTTTTTTGCCTACTTCGGTGGCCTGAGCGCCCTGACGAATTTTCTGTATTTCAGGTTTCTGGTCGACCGGATCAATCGCCGTACTATGCTTATTATCAGTGCTTTCGTGGGTGCCGGGCTGCACGTTATGTATGCCAACGCGGGCAGCAACCTGTGGCTGCTGTGTGGGGCGGTGGCTGTTGATACGCTCACGATTTCGCTGGGGAGCGGCATTCTCAACGGCCTGTTTGCCAACCTCACCGGTGACGATGACCGCGGCGAACTCGTGGGGTTGAATCAGGCGCTCATTGGCGTGGCTAGTTTGCTTACCACACTCATCTACGGCGGACTATCGACAATTAACCTGAGCCTGCCGTTCTACTGGTTTGCCGCCAGCCTGATTGCGCTGGGCATCATGAGTTTCCGAATAAAGACCTGACCTTATAAGAGATCACCTACGGCGGTGCGGATACCCTGCGTCATGCGTTCGGTGGGAAGGTCGTTGGCGTCGATGCCGAAGGGGTCTTCGATTTCTTCGGCCACCAGTTCCAGGCTGGTGAGCACGTAGAACACGATCATTACCACCGGAATAACCCAATAATGCAAGGACAGCACGTAGCCCAGCGGCAGGGTAAGGCAGTAAACGGCAATGAATTTCTTCATAAACGACGAATACGAATACGGGATGGGCGTGCTGTGGATGCGTTCGCAGATGCCACAGATTTCGGTGAAGGAGCTAAACTCGCCGTTGAGCACCAGCAGGTGTTCAGCGCGGATGACGCCCGCCTGATACAGCTCGTCCATTTTGCTGAACAGCCGCATGGCCATCTGATTGGGTACGTGCTGCCCCGGATTCAGATCGGCGGGGTCGAAGCCGGTGCAGGGTACGAAATCAGCCGCCTGAAACTGCCCCCGGAGGTGGTTTTTGAGGGCCGTGGCGTAGTTGGGGATCATGGCCCTAAAAAACGCTCGGCTCTCCTGGTCGTCAGCCGCCAATATGTGCGCCAGTTTCAGGGCCAAGTTCCGCGAATTGTTGGTCAGGCTACCCCACGCTTTTCGGCCTTCCCACCAGCGGTCGTAGGCGGTGTTGGTGCGAAACACTAGCAACGTGGAGATGGCAAACCCCAGCAGCGAGTGCATGATGGCAATGTTTTTCAGGTCGGAGTCAGGCCCCGGATGCACGTATTCGATCACAAACCAGGCCACGGCCGAGCAGTAAGCGGCCATCGCGAGCAGGGCAGGGGCCAGTTTACGCGCGGTGTCGCTTTTATCGAACGAAATCAGGTAGCGGAACCAGTCTTTGGGGTCGTAGTCGGTCATGGGATAGAAATAAAGGTGGATGTAACGCCCTGTATGTCAGTTTATTAATTTCTCCAGCACAATAAATGACAATGGCTGTTTGGGAAGGCCAAACTGGGGGCTGGTAGGAAAAGGCTGGGTTTCGCCAGTGGGCTGGTAGCCTCGCCGATTGTACCAGGCAATAAGTTCGGTCCGTTGTGGAATCACGGTCATGGTAACGGCCCGGCAACGCTGCGCCCGCGCCTGGTCTTCGGCGGCTTCAAGCAACTGCCGCCCAATGCCCGCCGCTTGTAAGTCAGGCGACACCGTGAGCATACCCAGGTACAGGCTGTCGCCTTTTATTTCAAGGTAAACGCAGCCAACAAGTTGATTGTCAGATTTATAAGTCAGGATGGTAGCGGCGGGGTTGTCCAGCATGGCCTGTAAACCGGCTTCGTCGGTGCGAATGCCGTCGAGCAGGTCGGCTTCGGTGGTCCAGCCTTTGCGTGAGGAGTCGCCACGGTAGGCGCTGTTCACCAGCAGGTTTAGGGCGGGAATGTCGGTGGGGGTGGCGGGTGCAATAATGGGTTGGCTCATGGGGCAAAAATAGGGGCAAACAAAATGCTGTCATTGGGCTTATTTAGTGGCAACGCTTTCCGTTTGTATGACAACTCACTCGACGTCCGTTTCTGTGCTGTGGTTCAAGCGTGACCTGCGCCTCCGCGACCATGCGCCCTTGCAGGCGGCCATCGCGGCGGGTCGGCCGGTAGTGCTGCTGTATTGCTTTGAGCCGTCGGTCATGGCCGATCCGAATTACGACCTCCGCCACTGGCGCTTCGTACAGGAATCCCTGGCCGACCTAAACCGGCAACTGACGCGATTGGCGGAGCAAAAACCGAATGATAATCAACCCGTTGAGCACGAATGGCTGCCATTTGTGTTCGACAATGCAGGCCTTGACGGCGAAGCGGAACGCCGTCAACCGGGTCAGGTGTGGGTGTTTTACCGGGAAGTGATCGACATGCTAACGGAACTGGCGCAGCAATACCACATCGACACCATTTTTTCGCACGAAGAAACGGGCCTGAAAGTCACCTACGACCGCGACAAGGCCGTGGCCAAGTGGTGCCAGACCCAGAGCGTGGCCTGGCAGGAGTTTCAAAGCAACGGCGTGATTCGTCGGCTGAAAGACCGCGAGGGGTGGCCCGCGCTTTGGCAAAAAACCATGCGCGCCGAGCAGCAGCACCCGGCCATTGATAGACTTAACGCTGTTGCGCTAGACGAAAATGGCTGGTTTGCCGCGCACCGTGGGCCTGACCTCCCCGCCGAACTTGGTCAGCCCGACAGCCGGTTTCAGCCGGGGGGCGAGGCCAACGCGCATAGGTATCTGCAAAGCTGGGTCACCGAACGGATTGCGCTATACGGAGCCAGCATTTCCAAGCCGCTGGAGAGCCGGAAAGGATGCAGCCGCCTGTCGCCCTACATTGCCTGGGGGTGCCTGAGCATTCGACAAGTGTTTCAGGCACAGCTAGCGGCTAAGGAAACGGTGGGCTTCAAAGGCCAATTTGCGGCCTTTGCGTCGCGGCTGCGGTGGCACTGCCACTTCATCCAGAAGTTCGAAACTGAAGACCGGATGGAGTTCGAAAACGTGAACCGGGGCTTCGATTCTATCGAAAAAAACAACGACCCCGCCGCCTACCAGGCCTGGGCCACGGGCCACACGGGTTTCCCGATGGTCGATGCCTGTATGCGGTGCCTTCAGGCCACGGGCTACATCAATTTCCGCATGCGGGCCATGCTGATGTCGTTTCTGACGCACCATCTGTTTCAACACTGGAAAGAGGGTGCCGTGCATTTGTCGCGGATATTCACCGACTTCGAGCCGGGTATTCACTACGCCCAAACACAGATGCAGGCGGGCATGACGGGTACCAACACCGTGCGGGTGTACAACCCCGTGAAGCAGTCGCACGACCACGACCCGCTGGGTGTTTTCGTGAAAATGTGGGTGCCCGAACTGGAAAATGTGCCCGTGGCCTACATCCACGAGCCGTGGACGATGCCGCCGCTGGAGCAGGAGATGTATGATTTCCACGTCGGCCATGACTACCCCCTCCCCATTGTCGATTTGGCGGTAACGGCCCGCGAGGCGCAGAAAAAGCTCTACGCCCAGCGCAAAAATGAGGTGGCGAAGGGGGAAAAAGACCGTATCCTGAAAAAACACGCCATCCCCCGCACCTTCGCCGACAAGAAAAAGCCGAAGGAAAAGTTGGTTGCCGAAACCCCCACATCTGATGAACCCGAAGAGGCCGTGGGCGTGGAGTAGGGGAGTTGAGATTGAGTTTCAGGTATTGCTTTGTGCGGTAGTTGGCTTCGCGCTCTAGTAGGCTACGCGCTTTAGTAGGCTACTCGCTCTAGGCCCCTCGACTGCGCTCGGGGTAACAACGACCTTGAATCAACTCAAGAAGAATGCTCTAGTAGACTGTCACCCCGAGCGCAGTCGAGGGGCCTAAAGCGCGTAGCTCACTACAACCCAAATCCGATGCTGAAGTTGACGCTCAGGCTTGTTGTTGAGTTGGTGTTGAGTTTCCTGGCGAAGCCCCCGCTGAGGTCAAAATAACCAAAACGGCCCAGGCGACGTTGCAGGCCAATGCCTACAAACACCGCCGGCCGGTCGGGAGTGGTGAACGGGTCGGGATAAGACTTGACAGAACGACTGCTGGGGTCGCCTCTGAAGGTGGTGCCGTTCCAGACGGGCAGCCCCGCTTCAAATGCCAGGTATTGCGACGAAAAATTGTTGGCGCTTTTTCCCGCTGCCATGCGCCGTTTCATGGAATAATACCAGCGAGCACCCAACAGCGCCCGGATAGTGGCCCGGTCGGCAAAATCAGATTCGCCACGGTATCGGGTTATGGCTGCAGCCAGCACTGACCAGGCTGGCGTTAACTTTTGCTCCACGCCCACTTGGCTGGTGAACCCCCACGTTGACGACGATGGCGAAGAGCCAATGAAATAAGGCAGGCCCGCCACGGTGATCAAGGTCTTCTCTTCGATCTGCGCCCGTACAAAGCGGCGGTACAGCACCCGCGCCCGCCGCAACGGCTCTTGCCGGTTAGGCGAGTCGGTGGGTACGGTTTCGGTGCCGTAGCTAACGCGCACACTGTCAGCTTTTTGTCCATAAACCGTCAGTGAAGCAAGTAGCCAGAGAAGTAGTGTAGGGCGCATAGGTAGTGGTTTAGGTTTGGTGGTTATGGTCGCTTAGCCAGGTTGATTGCCGTACCAAACTGAAAGCCCTGGAAGCCATTGTACGGCTCACTGCCAAATTGGATAATGTCGCGGACGTAGCGGGCGTCGAGGGCAATGCGCCGAGTAATGTTTACTGATGTGCCCAGCGTGATGCCACTGTTAATGCCTTTGTTGACGGGATATGACTTGCCGCCAGACTGGTAGCGGCCGTCCAGGAAAAAGGCCAGGTGCGGGCCAATGAAAACATGCCAGTTTTGGCGAATCTCATTACGAAACAACAGACTCATATCCAGATAGTTAACT
Organism: Fibrella aquatilis; assembly: GCF_017353255.1. GTDB lineage: Bacteria > Bacteroidota > Bacteroidia > Cytophagales > Spirosomataceae > Fibrella > Fibrella aquatilis. Next base: position 20,768 of record NZ_JAFMYU010000015.1, read on the forward strand.
CGCGATGCTGTGGCTGAATAAACTGTGCTGCCCAAGTCGATTCGTTCGCGCTCTACGCCCCGCCCCACGTAGCTTAGCTCACCCCGAACGCCCCACGTGAGCGAGATGGGCAGTTCGGCCCAGAGGCCAGCGGCGGGTCGGGCCAGCCACGTTTCGCCATAACTCCGTTCGTAGCCAGCCGAGAAATTTACCGCCGCCCGTATACCCCATTGCCGTTCGTCGGCGGGAACCACAGGCAAGCCCAACGAGGCCGCCGAGACGTTGAACCGGTAGGTAGCCGACAGGCCTAAGCTGCTGATTCGCTGCGTGTTGGTCCACATTAATCGCCCGTCGGCACCTACCCCCAGCCGGGGCGAAACCTTGTATTGATACGTCAGTCCAAGCATGGGTGCGAGATCTTGCTGCTCGGTAGTAACCAATCGAACGGGTTGTGGGGGGCTTGGCCGGGTATTCGGGTAAACGCTGTCTATCCGGACGGTTTTCTGCGTAACCAGCGCCACACCTCCTGTCAGTATCAGGACATTGTGGCGCGAATCAATTAGGCGAAACAGTATACCCAGGTCGGCAGTGTTAAGATTACGGGTGTACGTCCGTAACAACTCACTGGCTATGAGCGATTTAATATTTTCTAATTGGGCTTGGTTACCCCAGCTTAAGCCAACGGCAACCCCCAACCGCGACGTAGGAAAATAGGCCAGTTGCTGCCGTACCTGCCAGCCCGCATCGGCCATGTCGGTGGTGGTGAGTCGGCCGACGGCGGTAGATGCAGCAAAGCGGGTACGTGTTGAATCCTGGGCTGTGGCCAACTGCACACCCAGATTAGTCAATAGCAGACAAAAAAGAAGGCGATCCATGAGCAAAGCGTGTTGAGGTTAGAAACGATACCCGGCCTGAATACCGAGATTGGCAAAACCACTGGCCGTATTTCGTAGCCAGATGCCCACCGGGACACGGTCGGTGGCAGCAAACTGATAGTCGAATTGCCATTGCCCACCCACGTATGTTTTGGCGGGTCTCTCCGACAGATAGGCCACCGAAATAGGTTGCTGTGTACCGGGACCAGCTGGGTAAAAGCTTGAGCCATTGCTGAATAAGCCTGCCTGGGCAGCAATTACGTTGATGCCGAACGACAGCCCAATCTGATGCCGACGCGTGTAGAGTGGCAGCGTACGCAGCAACGCGCTGAACTGAAAATCGGTGAAGGCTTTCGTGTTGTCGGAATTAAATTGACTTTGGTAGGCGGTGCGCGTGGCCCCAATGATGCCCGTCACGCCAAAGCGCCGTGAGAAATAGCGGGTGTAGCGGTTTTCGTAGGTGATGCCCGTACCGATGTCTTCGCCGATGATGCCTAATCCCGCCGAAAACTCGTTGCGGTAGAAGGGAATTTCGCGTTTCAGCTTCTGGTAGGTTTTATTGTTATTGGTTGCCAGCGCAAACTTCTTCAGTGGAAACAGCCGGTAGCCAACACTCAGCGACGTGTAGCCGTAATTCTGGTTAGCCTCTACAGTCTGCCCATTGGCCACCACGCCGTTGAGCAGCGGGGTAAGCCCTTCCGTCCGGCTCACGTCGATGGTAAGGCCGCCTAAGTCCACGCCTACACCATAATGGCCTGTTAGCTGCGTGGTTTTGTAGCTCTGTAGCAACAGCAGGCTATTTTGATAACTGGTCAATACCTGCTTGTCAATCTCCAGCGACGATGGGTTTTTGCCATCGTTAGCCTTAAGCCGCTGCTCGGCCTGGGCCACCTGCCCTTCCAGATAGCCCGTTTCCCAGGTATGCTTATTAATGCCAAAGCCAGCTTGGAGCCGCAGCCAGGGGGCTGGTTTGTAGGCTGCCTGAAGCACCAGGGCGTAGCGTTTTCCGCTGTAGCCACTGTAGCTAGTGCCATTTTTGTCTTCCTGCTGGCTGGCAATAGAAAATCCTCCCTGCGAGATGTCGGCCTGAAAGAGCCAGTTGGGTTTATCATAGCGCACAAAGCCCACCAGCCGGGCTTTGTCAGCGTCGCTGCTGCTAGGCGAATTCATAACGAACCGACTGGTATTGAGCGTGAAGGCGTTGCCCGTTTTGCTGGCTCCCGTTGGGAATTCAACTTTCAACCCGCCGCTCCATTCTTGTGCATGAGCTAGAGTGGCTAAACAGAGAAGATATATTGTAATTGCCTGTTTCATAACTAGTTATACGTATCTGTTGCGTATTGTTTCTATTTCCCTCCGGCCATATCGACCGTGCTTAGCGTTTGGATTGAGATAGGGCTGTAGGCATTGTCGATGCGAAGCAGGGGCTTGCGGGGGTTGGGTTCGTAGTCGAAAACGGCCTTGTTCACAAACTTGCCCAGACTCTCGCGCAGGGCGTCGGGCACCAGAATGTCGGCGTAGGTGTTGCGAACGTCGTAGCGAAAATCGTCGAGGCGGCGGGGCAGCAGCAGAATATCGGTGCGGGTGGCGGCCACGGTCAGGGCCGAGAGGTCGGCGTCGGGGCGGAGGGTCAGCTTGCCGTAGCGGCATTGCAGGTTGGCGTTGCCGCTCAGCCCCCGCAGCAGCACGTTGGCCTTGTCGGTTTTCAGCGTTAGCTGCCCAGCCGTGTTCACCCCGTCCAGATCGCCATAGGCCGACGTGGCCGTGGTTTTGCCGGTTAAGTTGTTGATCGTCAGCTTACCGAATTCGTATTTCACCACCACCTCGCCACCCAGATCGCTCAAATCCAGATCGCCAAAGCTCGACGTGATGCCCAGGGCGCAACGTTGCGGCACCAACAGTTCTAGCGACACACTCAATGCGCTCTGAACCTTACCCGCCGTTTGTGGAATGGTGTAGCGGTTAGTGAGTTCGCCGGTGCCGCTTTTTGTGCGGACATCGTAGCCCAGGTAGTCCACTTCGCGCTCGGCCACCGCCCGGTCGGGGTGCTTGGCCACAAACCTGATCTTCAGCGAAATGCCTGGCTTGTTCCACCCTTTCACGCTTACGTCGGCCTTATTAGCATTGATTATCAGCCGACTAATGTCCGTTAACTCTCGTTCTACGGTTTTGCTCACTACCTGTACTTTGGTTTGGGCAAGGGTGTATTGGGTGAAGAAGAGGAGGCGCAAAAGCCAGGTACCAGCCAGTTTATATCTCGAAAAGCGGTTCATATACGGAGTATTCTGACTAATTCTTTGGTCACGTCGGCGCGTTCGTTCTCAATGCGTATCTGGGCTTTTACCAGATCGGGGTCTTCGCCAAAAACGGTCAACTGCTTGTCGATCTGTATTTTACGAACATCGAGGTCGGCCAATTGCTGGCGAAGATCCTGCACTTGTGGCTTTTTGCAGGCTACTACCTGTTGCTCGCAAGCCTGGTTGATAAAGGCTTCCAAGTGCTCATCGGCGGAGCGGTCGGTGGCGGTTTCCGACACGGTTACGGGAGCCGTTTCCACGCTGTAGGCCACGGTAATGGTTTCGGCGGAATGCCCATTTTGGTAGAACCAGTAGCCCCCCAATAGACACAGTACTACCGACGCCGCGGCCGCCCATTGGCCCCGGCTAAACATAATATGTCGGGGTTGACTCCTGCCCGGCAACGGCATGACCACCGTTTCCGGGGCAGGTTCTGGCGTCAGTTTTGCCGAAAGGGCATCCCACATATCGGTGCGGGGCTCATGCTGTGGTAGGTTCGCCAGGCCCCGGTCAAGGGTTTCTTCGGCAGTTAATTGGATGTCAATCCGCGACCATACATCGGCTTCTGGACTGTGCTGAGGCAGTTTTTTCAGCAAAAGGTCCAGGGCAGTTTCGGCCCGGAGGTCTTGCAGGCGGGGGTCGGCCTCCAGGCGGTCCCACGCGTCGAGCTGGGGTTCGTGCTCGGGCAGTTGGTTTATCGCGTCAGGCCAGTTCATGGAGTTTCTGTTTCAATAGTTTCCGGGCGTAGCTCACCTGCGACTTCACGGTGCCCTCGGCTACGGTCAGCATTTGGGCAATTTCGCGGTGGGCATAGCCCTCTACTTCGGCCAGCAAAAAGATGGTCCGGCACCCGGCGGGCAAGGCCCGGATAGCCGCTTCGAGTTGTTCGCCCAGCAGGTGATCAGGCACCGAAACGGGTTGGTCGTGCAAATCGGCGCGGATGGTTTCGAACCGGGCTTCAAACCGCACAATCCGCAGCGCCTGCCGCACCATAATGGTCTTCACCCACGCCCCCAGCGACGACGTGCCCCGGAAGTCGGCCAGGTGCCGGAACACCTCCACAAACCCGTCCTGAAGGGCATCGTTGGCCAGATCATAGTCGGTCACGATCCGCCAGACGGTGCTGAACATGGCCCGTTTGTAGCGCTCAAACAGCTCGCGCTGTGCCGTGCGCTGCTCGGCCGGGCTTTCCGGGGTCAGGCAGCGGGCCACCAGGGCGCGTTCGTAGGGGTCGGGCGTGTAGTTCACGAGGGTTGCAGATTGCGTAAAATACCACCAACTATTTGAAGGCATAGCCCAGCGATACGCCCGCCCAGGCCGGTTGGAAACCCGTATCGCTAATCATGGGGGTCCAGTCGAGGCGGAACACCACACCGTTGCGAATGGGCTGTACCCGAAGGCCCGCGTTCAGTGTGCCCAGCACCCCGAAGTTGCTGTTTTGGACGAACTCGTTGTTGGTCTGGTATTTCGTAGCCGACAGGTAGATGGGCGTAACGCCCGCCCCCATCTCGAAGGCCACACGTCCTTTGCCAACGAGGTAATTTAGCAATATGGGCATGGTGACCACTCCCAACCGGGCTGGTGAGGTAGTGCCGTTGTTGTTGGTAGCCGTGGCTGCCACGCTCAACCCACCCACGCCAATACGCATGCCGAGGCCATCTTGCGTATTCCGAAACCGAAAATCGTAATTAACGCTGAGCAGCAAACCACTGCCCAGCCCTTCCAAATAAACGGCTTTGTTGCGCCCTCCCAACGACCCCTGCGCCATTCCGCGAATGGTACACAGACAAAACAAACTTATCAACAAGCAGATACAGGTTTTCATAACGCACAATTGAGTTGGTAAATGGTTGATTTACCCCAATGTGCAACAGGCCTGGCAAAAGGTTGGAAAGGGCTACGAAAAAGTTTACATGGGGCTGGTCAAGCCGAAGCGTCGGACCGTCCCAGATCTTGACCAGCATCGGCAAGTTGTCAAACTTTCTCAGTCACACGCGTGGCCAAGTACGCTAGAATAGGGGCGGCTACTTCTTCGGGGTGGTAGACAAGGTTGAAATGGTCGCCAGCGGTTTCGTGGTAGGGTTCGTCGGGGAAGCGCAGCACGTTGTCGGGGCGGGTGTGGATGCGCACGTCGGAGGGGGCGGGGGGCACGGCAGGTTTGGCCATCAGCACACGGAGTTGCTGGTATATGAACCGTTTAGGTTGCGCCATCAGGTTGCCAACCAGGCTTTTGTGAAGCGTTCGCGATTGATCGAAGGGGTATTTTTTCAGAGCATAGTTTGCCATCCCCTGGCTTTGCACTACCCCCCAGCTAACCAGGTATTTCAGCAACCCCACATGCCGGGTGGGTGTGACGATCTTGGCCGGGTTAGTATATGACGAAATGAGTACGGCCCCGCAGCCCGTTTGTGCTTTCAGATTAGCCGCAATGTAGCCGCCCATAGAATGCCCAATAACCACGTCGGTGGCTGTAATCTGGTATGTTTTAGCCAGATACGCCGCCAGCGACGATACGTTAACCGTCTGATCGTCAGGGTTCCATCGCGCAAAATCGTCCTGGAGGTTCAGCTTCAGCACGTTGTTGGTGGGTAGGAGCGGAGCCAGTTGATCAAAGATGCTGGGGTCTTCTACGTAGCCGTGGATATAGATCAGGCGGGGCGAGTCGAGAGTCATGAGAGAGTTTATTGTTGCCTGAATATAATGCTGTGTTCATTATGGCACCGAGGTTTAACGCACTGGTAATGATGCTCTAATACGCAGATCATATGAAAAATCGATGTTTGCAGTAGAGAAAACGGACTATGCAACGCCGGACACTACTAAAAGGAATTGGGGCTGGACTAGCCACCGCTACGGCCACCCCGCTACTGGCTTCGGCCCGCCCAATAGCCACCCTTCCAACCCGCTCTTTGCGGATTGCCCACCTCACCGACGTACACATGCAGCCTGTTGTGGGGGCCGCCAAAGGCCTTGCCCGCTGTTTGCACCACGCCCAAAACCTGCCCGATAAGCCTGACCTGATCATCAATGGCGGCGACGCTATCATGGAAGCTCACGGCCGGGGGCGGGGCAGCGTAGAACGCCAGTGGAGCCTGTTCAACGAAGTACTGACCGCCGACAACAGCCTGCCGATACTGAGTTGCGTGGGAAACCATGACCTCTGGTGCCGCGAAGAAACCGCCGCTGCCTTGGCCGACGGCCGACGATGGGCCATGGATAACCTGAAACTGGCCAAACCCTACTACAGCCTTGATCAAAACGGCTGGCATCTGATCATCCTCGACAGTGTGCAGGCCAACCCCGACGGCAGTTGGTACACGGCCCACCTCGACGAAGCCCAGTTCGACTGGCTGAAGCAAGACCTCGCCGCCACCCCAGCCACCACGCCGATACTCATCGTCTCGCACGTCCCCATTTTGGCGGCGTGCGTTTTTTTTGATGGCAAGCGCTACGAAGGCCAAACCTGGAACGTGCCCGGTCGTTGGATGCACACCGACGCCCGCCAACTGGTTGATCTGTTTGCCAAATACCCTAATGTGAAGGCCTGCCTCAGCGGCCACATCCATCTTACCGACCGCGTAGATTACAACGGCGTGAGCTACTACTGCAACGGGGCCGTGAGCGGGGCGTGGTGGTTTGGGGCCTACCAGCACACCCACGCGGGTTATGCCGTAGTGGATTTGTTTGACGACGGCACGGTGCGAAATGACTATGTGCGGTATTAATGTACAATGCACAATGGGCTGACGCGAACATGCTCTTGCGTCAGCCCATTGTACGTTATTTCCCCCAGGCCTTAATCAACACCGAAACTAACCCGCCAACAGACACTACCAGTAGCACGATCACGGCGATTTGGGAGGTGGCGTCCTGGTTGGGGTTGTCGAGCAGGGTGCGGATGTGGTGGGCTTCGGCACCTGTCCAGATGGCCAGGAGCGTGCGGGGTACCATACCCAGAAAACCACCCAGCAGAATATTACGCAAACTGGCCCCCGACAGCGAAAAAACCATGTTGGTGAGCGAGAACGGCAGGGCAGGCGAGAGCTTGGCGAAGAAAATAAACTTCAGTTCCTGTTCCCGAATGCGGGTCAGAATACGGGCGGCCTTAGGGTTTTCCTCGATCATGCGTCGCACCCGGTCGTTATCCAGACGGCGCACCACCAGGTTGACCAGCAGAATGGCTAACATGTTGATAATGAACAGCGGCAGTGTAGCGCGCCAGCCAATAAAGTAGCCAAAGATGAGTGCTAGGGGCGTGGGTAACATGAGGGCAAAGGCGCAACCCAGGCTGCAAACGGCCGTTGACAGTGCCCAGTCGGAGGTGGTAAACTGAGCAATTTGGGCTTCGTGGGTCACGGCATAATAGGTGATCCACGAACTCATCAGCAGCGGCGTCACCGATAGAACAAGCCCCAACAGGGCCGGGCCAGTGAAAATGTTGCGTAGCGAATTGGTCATTGGTTAATCAAACTTTTCATCTGGGGTCTTGTTTTAACCTAATTCATATAGACTAACTCAACCACCAACGTTATGGCTGCATCTTCAGCACTTTCAGACGGCGCTCAACAGGCCGACATGGTTTCCAACGAAAACGCCGAGGCGATGTTCGGTGCCGATCAGGCGGAAACAAATATGGTTAAACTCGTTGATGGTAAACTGACGCCCATTGGCGATACCGAAGACGACGTAATGGACGAACAACTCCAAAATCGCTATGGCAGCGACGAAGAGCGGGCACTTCAAAACCCCCCAACCGAAGGGCAAAAGACCTACGAAAATTCGGAAGCGGCCCTGCGCGTGGGCAACGCCATTGACCCGGAGGCCGACACGTTCCAGGACGACCCCATTGCCGATGCCGACCTGACGCAGGATCAGCAAAGTGAAACTACCGATACGGGCTACGCTCTCGATGAGTCGTCGGAGGGTAATGCCCCGGCCAATACGGCTTCGCAGAACGACAGCACACCTAACGATCGGGTGCAGGCCAACGGCGCAGACCAGACGCAGACCTTCAGCGGGCTGCCCACAGCCGACATGATGCCCCCGCAGCCTACCACGCCCGACCCAAATTACCCTATGCCCGGTGGCCCCGAAACGCCGCCTACGCCACCCTCGCCCGGTCCCGAAATCCCTACATTGCCCGGTTCTCCTTCGCCCGACAAGCCGGAGATTACTGATCCTACCGAGCCAGACCGTTCGCACGAAATCAACGGGGGCAGCAACAGCGTAGGGCAGGCAAAATATCCCAACAAGGCTCCACTGGGCTTTGGCTATTATGGCCTGGGCGGGTTTGCCCAGCAGGGTAGCGTCACCAAAACATCAACGATGTCGGTAGCGCAAAATGTAGAGCCATCAACAGACGACGTGCAGCCTGGTGAGGCTGTACCGGGTACGCAGTACGTAAATATGTCGAACGGACTGGACGACGAAGGTATGGATGCCAAGCCCGATACTGGTACGTCGGACCTGCCCTACAACATTGATAGCCATCGGCCTACCCAGGACCACCAAGAAGGTGAACGCCCTGAGGAGAAGCGTGAGGCAGAAGCTATGCCCCGCGAACTGGTCGATGAGAGTACGATTGAAGCCCAAAATATGCTGTCGCCCACGGGCGAAGCCTACGACGCTACTCCCCGCTCAGACGTAAAATCGACCGATGGGCTGGATCGTAAATACAATGATCCCGCCGCCGCCCGCGATATGGCATCGTGATAGGTAAAGGAGTTTTCACATCGGATTGTCTTTCTACGGAAAAAGCAATTCCATGAAAAAGACCTTGTTAATGGTTGGGCTGCTAATGTCAGCCACAGTGGCGCTGACTAGCTTCAACTACAGTCTCGGCCAAAAGGAGAAATGGACCAACCTCTTCGACGGTAAAACGATCACGGGTTGGCACAGCTACCACAAAACCGGCGTGGTAGGCTGGATGATGGACGGTGATGCCGTCACCTCCGACGGCACCGGCGGCGACCTGGTGACCGACAAAGAGTACGAAAACTTCGATCTGGAGTTTGAGTTCAAAATACCCCAGGGCAGCAACAGCGGAGTGATATATAAAGTCCAGGACCGCCCCGACATCATCAGTACCTATATGTCAGGCCCTGAGTATCAGGTCATTGACGACAGAGGTTACGAGTGGAAAGATAAAGACGGTAAGCTCCTGAATCTGGCTAAGACCCAGCTCACCGGTGCCGACTACGACATGTATGAGCCAATGGATCTGAACTTGATCAAGCCCGTTGGCGAGTGGAACAAAGGCCGGATTGTGGTGAACAACAACCACGTAGAGCACTACCTGAACGGTAAGAAAGTGGTTGAGTACGAATACGGTAGCGATGCCTGGAAAGCGCAGGTAGCCAAAAGCAAATTTGCTAAGTGGCCCTACGCCACTCCCCATGCCAAAGGATGTATTGCCCTTCAGTGCCACAGCCCAAAAGAAAAAGCCTGGTACCGGAATGTGCGGATAAAAGAAATTTAGTGGTAAGTGATGAGCGGTAAGTGGTGAGTTTGCTTACGCCAGCATACTTGCTCTGGCGTAAGCAAACTCACCACTTACCGCTCATCACTTACCACTATTTATTTGCTCTGCTTCGCAGCCACATATCGGCCAGGACCAGTGCGGCCATGGCTTCTACAATGGGCACAGCGCGGGGTACTACGCAGGGGTCATGGCGACCTTTGCCGCTGACAACCACCGCATTACCGGCCGAATCGACGCTGTCTTGATCCTGCATGATCGTGGCGACGGGCTTGAAGGCGGTGCGGAAATAAATCGTTTCGCCGTTGGAAATGCCACCCTGAATACCGCCCGACTGATTCGTCTTGGTGCGTACTTGGCCCGCTTCATCGGTATAAAACTCATCGTTGTGTTCAGAGCCGTATTGCTCGGCCCCGGCGAAACCACTGCCATATTCAAACCCCTTCACGGCGTTGATACTCAGCATGGCCTTGCCTAGTTCGGCGTGGAGCTTGTCGAAAACGGGTTCGCCCCAGCCCGCGGGTACGCCCGTGATCACGCAGTCGACCATGCCGCCGATGCTATCGCCTTTTTTGCGGGTCTCGTCAATGAGGGCAAACATCCGTTCAGCCGTTTCGGGGTCGGGGCAGCGCACGGCGTTTTCTTCGGCCACGGCCAAATCCATGTCGGCGTAGCTTTTTTCGAGCTTCAGCTTCCCCACCTGCGACACATAGGCCTGAATATGAACGCCTTGGCCCTGCAAGAGCAGCTTGGCTACGGCCCCCGCCGCTACCCGCGCCGCCGTTTCCCGTGCCGACGACCGACCGCCACCCCGATAGTCGCGGGTGCCATATTTGGCTTGATAAGTATAGTCGGCATGGCTGGGCCGGAACTGCTGGGCAATGTGGCCGTAGTCTTTGCTGCGCTGATCGGTATTGCGAATCACGAGCGCAATGGGCGTGCCTTGCGTAACGCCCTCAAACACACCACTCAGCACCTCAAACTCGTCGGCCTCGCGGCGTTGCGTGGTAATGCGCGACTGTCCCGGCTTGCGCCGGTCGAGGTCGTGCTGAATAAAGTCGGTGTCGAAAGTCAGGCCCGCTGGGCACCCGTCGATGATGACGCCAATACCCGCCCCGTGCGATTCGCCGAAGGTGGAAATCTTAAATAGTGTACCGTAGGTGCTGCTCATAGATGCTGGACGTTGGATATTGGATGTTGGATGCTGGACAATACGAACGGGGATTCATCCCCAAGAGCGCACCATCCAATATCTGATGTCCAACATCCAACGTCATTTCCTTGCGTAGACATAGATCGTTCCCAGGATCATCAGGACAATCAGGACGTTAGCCAATGACCGCACCAGCACCGGCATGTTGATAGACTGTTTGGTGCTGTCGGTTTGTTCGAGGCCGGAATAAATTGAACTGCGCCCGTTGGTAGTTATAGTGTCGGTGGGAACAATACCGGTGGTGAGACTATCGCCGGGGTTGATCACGTTGAGCACCGTTTGGGGCCGAAGGGTGTCGTAGCGTGCGGTTTGGGGGTCGAAATAAACCCAGAAAAACCGGTTTGCCAACGCCAACGTGCCTTTTTGCTTCGGAATCAGGAAATACCGAAACCGTTTGTAGCCACTTACCTGCTCGTCGGTGCGGCCAATTTGCTCCTGCATGGTGGGCGGAAACACCTCCAGGTCGGGAGCCTGTCGGGTGGTTTCGAGGGTGGGTTGGGTGGGTGCCTGAATACCCGCAATCTGCCCGCGCCCGTCAATCCTGATGTCGAACCGAAGACTCTGCCCCACCAGCACCCGCCGCCGGTCTACCTCGTCGACCAGCCGGAACTGCCCTACCGATACCCGTTCGCGGAGGGGGTGGGGTGGCAGCGGTTTAATGTTAACGTCGACGGGTAGGCTGGTCAGGGTTAAGGGTTCAGCCGAGGTTACGGAATGTGGCGGCGTGGTGGCCGTGGCGGGCGTTACTTTCACACTGCTTCGGGTAAGCGCCAGCTGTAGAGGGGGCATATGAATCGTGCGGGTCGCCGTATTCTGGCCGCTTAAGGGGAAAAACGTGGCCCGGTAGAGTACGTATTGAATATAGCGGCGGCCAGCGTAGGTGATAGGGTGGGGGGTAAGCTCGCTGATGTTGTCATTTTCTTCCCAGGCGTTTACGGGTCGCAGCTGCCGCGCCATCGCTTCCACCTGCGGGGCCAACTTGTCGAAGCGAAGCTCGTAGGGATAATTTTCGGCCACATAAACAGCCACGGTAATTCGTAATCCCTCACCCACAAATACATCTGACTGGCTTACTGACGTAATGAGCAGCGCCGAGTTCTTGTCTACTTTCGCCGCCAGCACCGAAGCCGAGACGGGTGGCGTGACGGCCCTGACTGTCAGCGTTGTACCTGCCGAGCGTACTGTCTGTCCGTTCACGTTGATGACAAAAGGAGCTACTCTCAACGTACCCGGGCGGGTAGCCGCGTAAGTTTGCGTAACCACCTGATTGATCACTTCGCGGCCATTGACCTCAGTCCGGGTAGCACTGGTAGACGTGCCTTGCTTGGTCAGGCCGGGGATGTCGGGAAAGGTAATGGTGGGGCGGTTTTCGGCCTGCGGAATGATGACCGAAATGGTGAATGACCGTTCGATCAGAAATTCAGTAGCCGAAAGCTCGATAACTGGCAATGACTCAGCAGTTTGAGCGAAAATCAGTCGATTTTCACAAAAATATAATGCAAGAACAGCTATGAATATTGCAACACTTCGATACATTTGTCAGTAACAAATTTGAAAGTCCTCCGTTACAATGATAACGGTCCGTTATCAGTTTCTATCCTCTTACCACGCCGAACACATAGGCCTTTAACCATTAACGAATGCGGTATGGCTTCCATGCTCGAGTACGTAAAAACGATTCTTCAGAAAGTTAGTTTCGACCGGCAGTTGTTTGAGAAGGAGTTGCGTAAAGCCCTCCAAGAGCTAGTCGAAGACGAGGTAAAACAGCTTAAAGCCTGGTGCTATGCCCAGTTTGGGCGCATGTACCGGGTGGTACTCAATCGCTGTTTTAGACGCACACGGTTCGCGTAATCAGTTGTTTCAGAACAAGTCTTCACAACGCCCTTCTTTAACCGGAAGGGCGTTTTTTATGGCTGACATTCTGGCAGAAAAAGGCCCCGGCAGCAACTCTGGGCCAATTCTTGACCTCACCTAATCTGTTGAACTACGGGCATTATCCGTTAATTTTGTAAAAAAAGTAACGTCCGAGTCGGGCCTCGCCAACGTCAGGTAAACCGACCAGTCTTATAACGAATGAGCAATTTCATCACCAAGAGTATAGCCAAACTGTTCGGCACCAAGTCGCAGCGGGATTTGAAAGAACTGCTGCCCTACGTTGACAGGATCAACGCCGAATTTGACCGGTTAAAAGACCTGTCGAATGACGAACTGCGGGCTTTTTCACAGCAGCTTCGCGCTCAGATCGACAGCGAACTACAGGGCTTCGACGATCAGATTGCCGACCTACGCAATCAGGTGGCAGAAAACCCCGATATGGACGTCGATCATAAGCAAACGCTGTTTAACGAAGTAGACAGGCTTGAAAAAGACCGCAACACCGACCTTGAACGCGTGTTACTGGCCCTGCTTCCACAGGCGTTTGCCGTGGTGAAAGAAACCGCCCGCCGTTTTGCCCAGAATGAGTTCCTGGAAGTGACGGCCACCGCTCTGGACCGTGAACTGGCCATTCGGAAGAAAAACGTGCGCATAGACGGGGACAAGGCCTATTGGGCCAACACTTGGGATGCCGCCGGGGTGCCTATCAAATGGGACATGGTCCATTACGACGTGCAGTTGCTGGGCGGCGTGGTCTTGCACCAGGGTAAAATTGCCGAAATGGCCACGGGCGAAGGTAAAACGCTGGTGTCTACCCTGCCTTCGTTCCTCAACGCACTGGGTGGGCGCGGGGTGCATATCGTGACCGTCAACGATTATCTGGCCAAGCGTGACTCGGAATGGAACGGGCCGCTGTTTGAGTTTCACGGTCTGCGCGTTGACTGCATCGACAAGCACCAGCCCAACTCCGAGCAGCGCAAGAACGCCTATATGGCCGATATCATTTACGGTACCAACAATGAATTCGGCTTCGACTACCTCCGCGACAACATGGCCCGCACGCCCGACGAACTCGTGCAGCGGAAACACCACTACGCCATGGTCGATGAGGTTGACTCCGTCCTGATCGACGATGCTCGTACGCCTCTGATTATCAGCGGACCCGTGCCCCGTGGCGATGAGCAGGATTACGCCGAACTGAAGCCCCGCGTGGCCCGTGTGGTAGATGTGCAGCGGCGGCTGGTGAACGATTTTCTGATTGAAGCCAAGAGAAAGCTGAACGCCAACATTGACGATAAAGAAGGCGGTTTGGCCTTGTTCCGGGCGCACCGGGGCCTGCCCAAACTGAAGCCGCTGATCAAGTTTTTGAGCGAAAATGGCATCCGGCAGGTGCTCCAGAAAACGGAGTCGATCTACCTGGCCGAAAACCAGAAGCTCATGCCCGAAGCCGACGCGCCGCTGTACTTTACCATCGACGAGCGGAACAACAGCATCGACCTGACCGAAAAAGGCATCGACTACATCACGGGCGGCGGTGAAGACCCCAATTTCTTTATTCTGCCCGACTTGTCTATCGATATCAACGCAATTGATAAAAGCACCGAGTTTACAGAGCAGGAGAAAATTCTGCACAAGGAATCGCTCATCCGCGATTACTCGGTAAAAACACAACGGATTAACACCGTAAACCAGCTGCTGAAGGCCTATTGCCTCTTTGAGCGTGACGTGGAATACATCATCGAAGAAGGTAAGGTGAAAATTGTGGATGAGCAAACGGGCCGGGTGATGGAAGGCCGTCGGTGGTCGGACGGCCTACACCAGGCCGTGGAGGCGAAGGAGAACGTAAAGGTGGAGGATGCCACCCAGACCTACGCTACCATTACGCTCCAGAACTACTTCCGCATGTACCACAAGCTGGCGGGCATGACGGGTACGGCCGAAACCGAGGCATCGGAGTTCTGGCAGATCTACAAACTCGACGTGGTGGCTATTCCGACCAACCGTAACATCAGCCGGAAAGACGAGGAAGACAAAGTGTACCGGTCGGTGCGTGAGAAATACAACGCCGTGGTTGACGAGATCGTAGACCTGGTGGGCAAAGGCCGTCCGGTGCTGGTGGGTACCACGTCGGTGGAAAACTCGGAACTACTGAGCCGGATGCTGGGCCTGCGCAAAATTCAGCACCAGGTACTAAACGCCAAATACCATCAGCGCGAAGCCGAAATTGTGGCCGAAGCTGGTAAGCCCGGCACTGTGACTATTGCCACCAACATGGCCGGTCGGGGTACGGATATTAAACTGACGCCCGAATCGAAAGCGGCGGGTGGTCTGGCCATTATTGGCACGGAACGCCACGAGTCGCGGCGCGTTGACCGGCAGTTGCGCGGTCGGGCGGGTCGGCAGGGTGATCCGGGCACGTCGCAGTTTTTTGTGTCGTTGGAAGACAGCCTGATGCGGTTGTTCGGCTCGGAGCGCATTGCCAAACTCATGGATCGGATGGGTCTGGAAGAAGGCGAAGTGATTCAGCACTCGATGATTACGAACTCGATTGAACGGGCGCAGAAGAAAGTGGAAGAAAACAACTTCGGTGTACGGAAACGACTGCTCGAATACGACGACGTGATGAACTACCAGCGCACGGCCATCTACGACCGCCGCCGCAACGCCCTCTTTGGCGAGCGCCTGCCGCTGGATATTGCCAACACGACCTACGACGTAGTGGAAGAAATTGTGGACAATGCCGAAGGCGATGTAGAAACAATCAAGCTGCGCCTGCTGACCACACTGGGGCTCGACACCACACTGACGCAGACCGACATCACGAAAACGAAAAAGGCCGATCTGGTACAGCGCCTCTACGCCGAAGCGGAACAATCGTACCAGGCCAAGAACCACGCCATTGCCGAAAAAATTGCGCCGGTGCTGACGCAAGTGTTTCAGGATCAGGGTCATCAGATCAAGAACATCGTAGTGCCCTTCACCGACGGCATGCACGAGCTGCAAGTGGTAACAGACCTGATCAAAGCCGTAGACACCAATGGCCGAGAGGTAGTACGTGAAATGGAAAAGTCGGTAACGCTGTCGCTGATTGACCAGGAGTGGAAAGAACACCTCCGCGAAATGGACGACCTGAAGCAATCGGTGCAGAACGCCGTTTTCGAGCAGAAAGACCCATTACTGGTTTACAAGTTCGAGTCGGTAGAACTGTTCAAGCGGTTCCTCAATAAGGTCAACTTCGACACGATCAGCTTCCTGACCAAAGCGGATTTGCCCGCTCAGCAGGAAGAGGAAATCCAGCAGGAGATTCAGGCCGCCCCGGTTCAGCGCCGCCCTGCGCCACAGCCGGAGTTGCATACCAACATGGAAGACTTCGACGATGACCATTTGGCCAGTGGCCCGGAGGAATACCGCCGCCGGATGGCCATGAACGATCAGATGGGAGCCGGTGCCCCCCCCATGCCGAAGCAGATGCCCGTGCGAGCTACCAAAATTGACCGCAACGCCCGCGTGAACGTGCAATATCTTGACGGCACGGTGAAGAAAGACGTGAAATACAAAAGCATCGAAAACGACCTTATGAATGGTAAAGCGATGCTGGTGGAGTAGCATTTTTTAAACTTCATAGATTTAGTAAAGAAACGGCCCCGATTCATAAGAGTCGGGGCCGTTTCTTTATTGCTTATGTCGCTATGCACTGGTAGTAATTCCTTCTTCATCCAGATACGCGCCGATGTTAATGGCCACACCCGGTATAATCTCGATGGGTTGATGCCACTCTTTATACTCGACGGCATCGATACCTTTTTCGAAAACCAGTACCTGTTTCAGGTCGGAAACGACCCAAACAACGCGCTGTACGCCAAAGGCGAACAGTTGCCCTGTTTTCCGGAACACATAAGAGATTTCACCCTCGGTTTGTAGTTCAACCCGTACATCGACTTCAATGGCTACCAGCGGTGGCACATCGACACACTTCACGTTAATGCGGTCGTTAGTCAATACGTCACGGTCGTAAATCATCACGTCGCAAGCCAGATTTTCGTTGGGGCCAAGATGCAAGCCGGGTTCGCTCGTCAGCATCCGGTATTTTTTTCGGTCAATTTGGCTAAATAGAAAACCATTGATGAAACTGACAATAAAAGCCTGTAGGCCACTCGATCCCATGATTTCGGCGGGGGTTTTGCGTTTTTTTACTACGTCGGTATAGCCCTTCCGATAATAGGTTCGTCCGCCCCACTGCTCATAAATCAGCTCGGGATGCGGGCGGCGTGCGGTGCGGGTTGGCTTGTTGAGGACCGTCATACGATTGTCATTTAGAATCCCCAAATTAACTTAGAACTATCAGAATAACGTGGACTACAGTTAGTAAAGGTTCCTGTCGTCCGCTTCTTAGCTAATAAGGCCACAACTCCGTTCTTTTCTGTAGATTTGATAATACGATTTCAACATAACCCAGCACCCTTTGCATGGAAGCCATCTTTGCCACTGACCACACCCGCGAGCTTGTTCCACGCATCCGCGAGTTTATTCATACCCACCTGGTACCCCTCGAAACGGGCGAATACCTGACGGGCAATTTCTCGAAAGTGGCCGCCATTCTTGACCAAAAACGCGAATTGGTGCGTCAGGCGGGGCTTTGGGGGCTGCAACACAGTATCGACGAAGGGGGACTGGGTCTAACCCTCTGCGAATTTGGGCAGGTGAGCGAGGTGCTGGCTACCAGTCCGTTTGGGCATTACACATTCAACTGCCAGGCCCCCGACATTGGCAACATGGAGCTGATGCACAAATACGCCTCGGACGACATCAAAAGGCAGTATCTGGAACCGCTGAAGGAGGGCCATATCCGGTCATGTTTTTCCATGACCGAACCCGAATTTGCCGGCTCGAACCCTACGCAAATGGGCACCTTAGCCGTGCGTGACGGCGACGAATGGGTGATTAACGGCCACAAATGGTTTACATCATCAGCCGACGGGGCCGCGTTTGCCGTGGTCATGGCCGTAACCAACCCCGACGCCGCGCCCCACAAAAGGGCCAGCATGATTGTGGTGCCAACCGACAACCCCGGTTTTGAACTGGTGCGCAACATCAGCATCATGGGCGACCCGTCTGACCACTGGGGTAGCCACGCCGAAGTGCGCTATACTAACTGCCGCGTACCCTACAGCAACCTCATTGGCGGCGAAGGTATGGGCTTTATGCTGGCGCAGGAACGCCTGGGACCGGGTCGCATTCACCACTGTATGCGCTGGATCGGCATTGCCGAACGCTCGTTTGAACTCATGTGTCGCCGGGCGGCTACGCGTGAAGTCGAGCCGGGTATGATGCTGGGCGAGAAGCAGTTTATTCAGGGCTTCATTGCCGAAAGCCGGGCCGAAATTGATGCCTCGCGCCTGATGGTCCTCCGCACGGCCCACAACATCGACGAGCAGGGAGCCGCCGCCGTCCGCAACGAGATTTCGGCCATCAAATTCTTCGTGGCCAATATGGTGCTGCGGGTGGTTGACCGGGCCATTCAAACTTTCGGAGCTATGGGCATCACCGACGACGTGCTGCTAGCCTGGTACTACCGCCACGAACGCGGTGCTCGGATTTACGACGGTGCCGACGAGGTACACAAAACAGCTCTGGCGCGGAGCATTCTGAAAAATTACGGCCTCGATACGCGGAAAAACAAAGCCGCTGATGTTGTTAGGTCATAAACTAATTGAATCATGACTATTCAAATAGATGTAAACGACGACGTTCTTCGCCAACTTGGTGAGGAACGTCTTAGGCAGATGATACAAGATAAAGTCCATGCTGAAGAGTTTAGACTAGCTGCCGATAGTATTAAGCAGGATATGGATATAGCTGCGAATCAAGGTGTTGATTGGAACAACGAGTTCGATAGGGCACGTCAGGATGCTTGGGAAGAATACAAGCAGAAACGTAATTGGCAATGAACGAATACGTCATTGATGCCAATGTAATTTTCAGCGCAGTTATTCGACAAAAGGAAATCTACGAGTCTCTTCTTGAGCAGTGCGTCTTCTATACGCCCGATTTTGCCCTAAACGAAATTCAACGCTACCGGGAAGTAATTCTCAAAAAAACCAGACAAAATCCAGATCGACTCAGAACGTTCTCAATTGAGTTTTTTAGAAAGGTTGTTATACTTCCTGATTACGTAATCAGCAATGCTTCACTACGAAATGCAGTTGATCTATGCGCTGACATTGACCCTAAAGACACCGTTTATGTGGCTTTGTCGGTAGAATTACAGTTACCTCTTTTAACTACAGATAAGCCATTGATAGCTGGATTGCAAGCTAAATCGTTTGATCTGATACGCCCTTTTGATGACCTTGTCAGGTAAATACTTGGCTGATTCATGACTATCCAACAAGATGCCCCAAACCCTGTACGGGCGGGCGAAGAACTAAACATAGCTGCGCTTGAGGCGTACCTCCCCATTGGCCCTATTACGCAGGTGATGCAGTTTCCGGGGGGGTATTCCAACCTGACGTATCTGCTGGTTTGCGACAAAAAACAGTATGTATTACGTCGTCCGCCGGTGGGGGCCAAGGCCATCAAGGGCGGGCACGACATGGGGCGCGAGTTTCGGGTACTGAGTCTGTTACAACAGGCCGGTTATGCCAAAATTCCCCAGCCCGTGGCTTATTGCGAAGACGAAAGCGTGATTGGTTGCCCGTTTTACGTTATGGAGCGCGTACCGGGTGTGATCCTGCGCGCGCAGTCGGCACCAAAGCTGGGGTTGTCTGAACCCACCATGCGCAGGTTGTCTGAGGCCCTGGTCGATACGCTGGTGGAACTGCACGCCCTGCCCGTACAACCCGACCTGGTGCAACTGGGCAAACCCGACGGGTATGTGCAGCGGCAGGTAGAAGGCTGGCACAAGCGTTACCTCGCCGCCCAAACCGACGACCTTCCGGCTATGAATGAACTGGCCCGTTACCTTACCGACAACCTACCTGCCCAGACCTCTGACGTAACGCTGCTCCACAACGATTTCAAATACGACAACGTGGTCATGGATGCCGAACTGACCAGGCTGCGTGAACAACCCATCCGGGCCGTCCTGGACTGGGAAATGTGTACCGTGGGAGACCCACTCATGGATGTAGGCACGAGCCTTTCTTACTGGGCCGAGGCCGCTGATGATCCGTTTCGTAAGTCGTTCAACCTGACGTGGTTGCCGGGTAACCTCACCCGCCATGAATTTGCCCAACGCTACGCCGACCGGTCGGGGCGCGACGTAAGCAACATCTTGTATTATTACGTCTTCGGGCTGTTTAAAAATGCCGTGGTGATCCAGCAGATTTATGGCCGCTACAAACAGGGACTGACCAAAGACGAGCGTTTTTCGGGTTTGCTGGCGGGCGTACAGGCACTATCGGGTGTAGGAGTGCAGGCCGTAGAAACGGGGCAATTATAACCCTAACTTCTTTTCTATCAGTAAGATAAACAGGTGGATTACCTTAATGTGGACCTCCTGAATACGGTCGGCATAGCCGAAATGGGCAACGCGAATCTCTACGTCGGCCTGTCCGGCTAGTTTGCCGCCGTCTTTGCCCGTGAGCAACACTACCTTCATACTTTTGGCGCGGGCGGCTTCCACGGCCCGGATAATATTGGCCGAGTTTCCGCTGGTACTCAGGCCCAACAGCACGTCGCCAGGTTGGCCGAGGCCCTCGATAAAACGTGAGAAAATGTGATCGAAGCCGTAGTCGTTGCCCACGCACGAGATATGGCTGGTGTCGGAAACAGCAATGGCGGCCAACGAACGGCGGTCGTTGCGGTAGCGGCCCGACAACTCTTCGGCAAAGTGCATGGCGTCGCAGTGGGAGCCGCCATTGCCGCACGAGATGATCTTTCGGTTATTGGTCAACGTCCCGGCCATCAGTTCAGCCGCCGCATCGATAGCCGTCAAGTTAGCTTCGTTAGCCAGAAATTTATCCAGAACCGTCTGTGCTTCAAGTAGTTCGGCGCGAATCAGGTTGGTCATGAAAGGAAGGGAGGAAAGGGGGAAAAGGAGGAAGGGAAGAAAGGAGTGCCGACGCTTTAGCCCTCATGCCTCCTTTCTTCCCTTCCTCCTTCCCTCCATTTTTAAAACACCCAACTCCGGTAGGGGGCGTTCCAGCGGATGGCAAAGTTAAAGACGTTGGTGTTGTAGGAGTCGGGGATGTATTGGCTGCTTTGCTGGCGGTTTAGGAAACGGCCTTCCAGAAATAGGTTGTGCTTGAGCATGTAAGTCAGCCGTACATCTGAATAAGTCGTGATCTGCTTACGCCCCTGCCCAACAAAATTGTCATAGTTGCGCAGACGGTCTTCATAGTCGAGTAGCAAGTTGCTACCATAGTTGCGGTTAGGTGGGTCTGTGCCTCTCATCATCACGCCAAAGGTGCCATGGACGGTCAGGCGCTGTCGTTGAAAACGCAACGTGCCCAGCCCTTCCATAAAATTGGCCCCCAGGGGTGAGGCCAGGGGTTGGTTGTAATGTACGTAGTTGGTCTGCCCCGACTTGTGCGAGTACGTATAGGGCCGGGCAATGTTGAATTCACCTTGAATGTCGAGGTTGGGAATGCCCGCCACGTCGATGTATTTGAGGCCCAACTGCCCGGCAAATTTGTTCGTCCACGAGCCGTTTGCCGCCCGGATCTCCTTGATCAAAAATTCGTCGAGCATTAGTTGGCCATAGAACAGAAAATGCTGCGCAGCGTTGACTTTCAAGTCGATACCCACAAAAGCGTTGTCGGCGCTACCCCGCGACGACTCCACGTAGCGGTACAGAATCACCGGATTGAGGTAGTTTATATCAAACCGGTCACGGCTGAATACTTCGGCTTCAAACAGGCCAATGTTCACCCGCTTGCTCAGGTTTACACTGAGGTGGTGCATGGCCGTAAATTTCTGCGGAAACAGGTTAATGCCCGACAGCACCACCTGTCCATTCTGCAACTCGGAAAAGAGGTTGGTATACTGGAACCGCTTGCCAAAGCGGGTCGAAAATTTCAGAAATAGATACGGGGCCGAGTTGTCAGACAAGAGCAGCGAACGCAGGCCATTTCCAAAGAAGTTACGGTCGTGGCCAAACTGAATGTTAATGATTTTCAAGGCATTGACCGTGATGTAGCCCCGTGCCTCGATGAAGTCAGCCGCGCCATTGAAGGTCTTTACGACGCCCTGACCAGGTGCGAAACCGCCGCCATAGAGCGAGTAAGTCTGACCGTAGTCCTGAACGTATTTTGGATAAACCACTTGGTTATCAGCAAAATAGCTGTAGAAACCCAGCTTTTGGCCGATGCTGCCACGCACTTCCACGCCCCGCGTGTTGGTGTATAGCGACGTTGACAAAGCCTGGTCTTTACCATAGCCCACATAGACCACGGGATTGATGTGCAGGTCGAACTCGTTGTTCTTGACGCTGAAGAAGTCCGACTTTTTCCGGAAAAAATAGCCCAGTAGAGGCCGTTGGCTGTCGCCAGGTTCGTCGTAGCGGAGAATCACGGGTTGGGTGGCCGTAGAGTCGGTAGAGCGACCAAAGGCCACGGCCACGGGCGGAAACATGGCCCGCACGGGCTGCGGCGATGCCCATTCCCAGCTGTCGTCGCGGAGGTAATTGATGTTGAATTTATCGGTTTTCGACAGCGACACACCCACGCCGTAGTCATCGGTCCCGGTTTCGAGGGTGTCGATCAGCTGCATGATTGCCTGACGGTTATAGGGCTTCACGGTGCTGTGAAACTTGTCGGCCCAACGCCCCTGCCGGATTTCGTAGCGGTCAATAAGGTTGTAATAATCCTGATTCAGGGGAACAAACGAACTTTGGGCCTGCCCCAGCGTGGAAAGCAACAGCAGGCAAGCTAGACAATACAAATAGCGCATAGATACTCGACGAAAAATCGGACGGTGGCAGTTACCCACTAGCGAAAAATAGGCGTTTCGGTTGGCTTTACGGCAACGGCACGGCTAAATTACCCGTAAACTTAGCCAGCATATGTTTGTTTTCGCTCAGCAACCCTCAGTTGCCAACCAGTACATTGCCGAACTCCGCGACGTTCACCTCCAAACCGACCGGCTTCGGTTTCGGCATAACCTTCAACGCTTGGGTGAACTGACGGCCTACGAGATTTCGCGGGTACTAGCCTACCAGAACGGTAGCGTACAAACGCCGCTGGCCCCAGCCGCCACCCAAACGCTATTGCAACAACCCATTCTGGCCCCCATCATGCGGGCGGGCCTGCCATTCCACCAGGGCTTTCTGCACGTGTTCGACCGGGCCGACAATGCCTTTGTGGGCGCTTACCGAAGCTCGGCGCGGGCTATCAACGAGGGTGATTTCGAGATCGAGATGGATTACATCAGCAGCCCCGACCTAAGCGGCCGCACGCTGATCCTGATCGACCCTATGCTAGCCACGGGCCGGTCGCTCGAAAAGTCATATCATGCCTTGCTGCGTTACGGTATTCCGGCCCAAACGCATATTGCCGCTGCTTTTGCCTCACCCGAAGGTGTCCGTTTCGTACAAAACCGTATGCCGCAGTGCCACCTCTGGCTCGGTGCTATAGACAGTCACCTCAACGATCATTTTTACATTGTGCCCGGCCTCGGCGACGCCGGTGATCTGGCCTATGGGGGGAAAGTGTGAAGGAGATTTTGGATTGGGGATTTTGGATTTCTCGTCACTGACCTGCGGGGATATAGGTCGGTGACGAGAAATCCAAAATCCAAAATTTTTATACCTCATTTAACGTCTGAATTTCGTTGAGAATGTATTTTTAATGCAGTAAAGCTCAACGCAATCATGTTCACACTCAACCACCTTGCCCCTGCGCTATTGGGGGCTGTGCTGCTGACAACTGTGGCTAATGCCCAGTCGGCCGCCGTCGATTCGGTCTATACCAATGAGGGTACGCTGGCCGTAAACGTCAAAGAAATCACCGAAACGGGTATCCGCTATACGTATCCGAATGAAGATGTAGTCAACACGGTCTTCAAAAATTCGGTGTATCGGGTCAAGTATAAATCGGGGCGGGTGCAATCGTTTACGGAGGCTCTTGCGCTGAACCCGATCACGGGTGGCGACGACTGGGAGAAAGTGGTCCTCTCGAAGCTCGAATCGGAGATAAAGGGTCTCTATAAGCTCGAAGACGTCAACGCCAAAGCCAAAGGCACTACCGAGTTTTCGAACGTGAACAAGGTGAAGAACCGGGCCTTTGATAAGCTTAGGATGGAAACGGCTATGCTGGGTGGCAACGTGGTGTTCCTGACCGACCAGGCCACCAACGGCAATTTATACGGATCGCGGTTTCAGTCGGCCCGGAGCACTGAAACGTTTTTGTCGGGTATTGCCTACAGCAACCGCCGCCCCAGCTACGCCGATTTCATGACCCAGTTGGGTACAGGCCGCGATTTCTACCTGTGGGAAACTCAGCGCCTGGGTAATAACAGCACCGAGATCAGCAAGACATTCAATAACACCGTGGCCCACATCGATAGCGTAACCGACGAAAATGGGCAGGTATTCGTAACCGTGAGTGGCACCGAAATTACCCCCGGCCGCTACCGCCTCACCTACTTCGACACTAAGAAGATCGTGCTCATGGTTCGCGACCGGCGGCAAATCATCAACCTCGTGCTGGGAATGCCTTAAGTGAGTTTAAACCTTGGACTTTAAACTCACTTAACCCACACTTTGTGCACCTCGGCGGGCTGGCCATTGGCTTGCATGGAAAGCAGGTATAAACCAGCGGCTAGGTCAGTTAAGGGGACTTCGGTTAGTTCGCCCGTGCGTGGAAGCTGTCGTACGGTTTGGCCGGTCAGGGTAGTGAGGCGCAAGTAGCCTGTTTGGGGCTGATTGGCCGAAAAGGGCCAGCGCACCCAGAGTTGGTGCGTAGCCGGATTGGGGTATACCGTAATGGTAGGCGCGGTTTCCGTGGCCGTAATTACGTAATTCAAAGCCTCGGACGGTACTGACCCGCAACCATTGGCCGTGGCTACTACGAAATAGGCCCCCGCACTGGTGGGCTTAAATGTGGGGCCGGTAGCGCCGGGCACGGGCACCTGATTGTTGCTGTACCACTGGTAGGTAAGCCCCGCCGTAACACTGCCGCTGATGCCCAGTTCGTCGCCGGTTTGGGCAATACGGGGCGTGGGTGGAGCCACGGCAATGGTCACCGAAACAGGGTCGCCGGTATAGATGGGCAGGGGCGAGATGGCCCGCAGCAAGTAGCCCGCACCGGGGGTAGCACTAGCCGCCAGCGGAATACTCAGGGCGAAGTCGGAGACCGAAAACAGGTTGCCCGGCACCCCAATGGGCACACTCACAATAGGCTGCGCTTTGTCGAAACTGCCCTTATTATCAGACAGTTGCAGCACAGGTGCCTGCTCGAAATAACCCCGATACGTGCCTTTTATTGTGGCCGTGCTGCCCGCGCAAAGCGTTACCGACCCAGCAGCGGGGCGTAGCTGAAATGGCTGCAGGTTAGCCAGGTAGTAGGCAGGCGCGGTGGCCGAAGCCGTCAGCGTCATGGACTCAAGCGGGAGGGTGCCGGTGGTTTTACCCAGCAGTAGCAGCGCCCCATTGTCGGCGCGGGCGGTGCCTATAAGGCGGTCGTTGCCGTTGGTGGCATTGAGGCGGTACGTCCAGCGAATTTGGCCGGTGGGGGCATAGCCCGCCAGGCTCAAGTAATCGGCGGGGCCGTAGGTATTGGTCTGTGGGTCATAGGGGCCATCATAGCCCCCCGCCACCACAAACGCCCCCGCCGGGTCAACTACCAGCTTGCTGCCAATGGCCGAATCAGGCCGGGTTACGCCGGTTTTCACCCATTGATTTTGCCCATCGCCGTTGTAGCGAAGCAGCAGCTGACCTGTTTCCAGCGTTAGCCCCACCAGCCGGTCGCGGAGGGTGTAGTTGGCCAGCACCACGCCATTGTCCTGTTTATCGAGGGCCAGGCCAATAGGTTCCGTATCGTAGCGTTTGGCGGCGTCGGCACCCAGGGCCGTGTGCAGGTAGGTCTGCCAGCGCAGGGTGTCATCGTCGTCGGTGGCGGCCAGCAGGCCATAGGTCGTACGCGACGAACGTTCGGAGATGGTGAGGCGGGCATGACCACTTGCATCGGCCACCACCACGCCGGGGTCTGGCGCCGGAATGATGGGTGCACCGTAAGCCTGCGCGTCGATAAAGCGGCCGTCGGCGTCGAAATGGGCCAGCAGGGGGCCACCCCGCTGCGACTCACGGCCATACACAAACACCGCACCGGCCTGGTCGGTGGCCAGGCTGGTAGCTTGCGACAGCAGGCCCGCCCGGGCCAAAACGTACGTTACCCAGCGGCGGGCGTGGGTGCTGTCGAACTGGGCCACGAACGTACTACGCTGAAATGCTTCTTCGAGTTGATAGGTAGAATCGGCAATGGTAAACTGCCCGGTAAATGGCCCGGTTACGGTCAGCCGCCCTGCCCCGTCGGTGACAATGCGCTGTATAGTAGGCCAGTCGGTGAAGGTTTGCCGCCAGCGTTCTTTGCCTTTGGTGTCGAGTTGGAGGATCGTGTTACCCCGCAGCAGTACATACGACCCGCGGGGGCCGTCGGCGGCAATGGCCAGGGGTTCGGCGGGGAGCGTGGCCACCCACGGAATAGTGGGCAGCGTATTACTGGTTTGTGCTATTACCGGTTGGCCAAACGCCAACGGCAGCAACAAACTGAGTGTGGTAAGCCATACAGCTAAATGAAGCCCGTAACGTTTCGTCATATGGTATTTCCCGCACAAACTGCGCCAGTGTTGCGGCCTTTGGCGAAGATACAAAAAAGGGAAGCCCTGATTAGGACTTCCCTTTTTAAGCGATGGCATATTAATGCTTTAGCGCATCAACTCATCAAATGAGAGAGAGAGGTAATACATAGAGCCAATTGTTGGGTTGCCCCAACCAGTTCTGTACTCTTGTTGCAGAATATTACTCCCACCTAACTTAAGGATGGATTTAATGCCAGGAATGCGTTTGCTGATTTGAGCATCAAGTGTACCAAAGGCGGGTATGATAATTTGTTGGTTTAAGGCTGATGTTCTGGCTACAGCTGGCATAATAAGGTCCTGCCACAATGTTGCCTGCTGATACCGGTATGTAACGTTGAAGCCCCACCCGCTATTTCTAATATTGCGGTTAGCGAATGCAATATTGTAACGGTACTTCGGTGTGTTAAAGCCAATCTGAGTACCATCTTCTAGTACATTCAGATTCTTCTCAGAACTAAAAAGGCCAACGCCGCCTGCATTCAACGTGTTGTTAGAAAGATTTCCTGACAGCAGGAAGTTACTCGGCAGTGCATATTCCAAACCAATACCGAAGCCCTGATAGGAAATATCTTTGCCATAGTTGACTGGTGCCGAAATAGGTATTTGACCACCTGTGCTGCTCACGACGTTGGGGCTAAGCAACACCACACCGCTGATGAAGTTGCGCAATGTACTGTTGTAGTAGTAAGCATCGACCAACAGTTTCTGGGCAATTAAACCTTTGTAGCCGACCTCAAACGTCAATACGCGTTCTGGTTTGAATTCGCCAAGGGTATAGGGTGTACCACCGGGGTTAGCTGCTGTTTGCGAACCAAAGATTCGTGATTGTCCATCGTTCAGTTTGTACCGATCAATCAAGGGTTGCAAGCCACCAATCAGCAAAGAAACCGGTGTCTGCAAGTTGATGTATTGGTTCTGTGTAGTTGGGATGCGGAAACCAGTCTGATAGCTCGCCCGGAAATTTTGGCTGTTGCTTGGCGAGAATACGGCTGAAATACGGGGGCTAAACTGTCCGTCGAAGTTCTGATTCTTATCATACCGAATTGAGCCTGTCACTTTTAATTGATCACCTAACCCCTTGATGGCTTGTAAATAACCGCCATACTCACTTATGTCGTACTCGCTGCCATCTGCCTTAGTCAAAAATAAGGTTCCTCCTGAGTTAAGCGAGTACACCCGATAGTTTGCGCCAACGGATAAATCCACAATCTTCGGGTCTATCTGGTCACGAAAATTGTACATGCCTTCATAATGGTACAAGTTTGTTTTGTCAAGAAACTTGGCCCCTTTGGCAATTGGAGCACTGGTAATTGCCCCAGCTAATGCCGCAAACTGGGTTGAACCTGGCATTGGCATACCCGCATCGGCTACACCGCGTGCTGCTGCGTGTATTTGTCCTGTAACAGCTGGGTTGTTTACGGCGGTAGCGGCGGCTTGATAAGCAGCTAAAGGGTTGCTTGGATTTGCGGCCAGGGCTTGTTGAAAAGCTGGAACAAATGCCTGAAAAGCGCCACCTGCGTAGGTTAGACCATATTGTGGATACCAAGCAGAGGCAGCGCCGGCTAACCCAGCACTAGCAGCTGGTGCACTGGGCTTCCAGCCTTCCAGAATATAAGAACCTAGAATACCTGCCGCATAAGCATCGCCTGACCGTTCCTGCGTTGTATAAGCACGCACGAAGAAGTTTGTGCCACGTAATTCAGCCTTGTATTGAGCTAACACAAAATCCTTAATGTAATAACGGTCAGATGAAGTGTATACAGTAGTGCCAGATCCCCAGTTCGCCTGCAAAATACCTTCCAACTTATCGTTGAACCGGTAATGCAACGCACCACTTAGCTTCAGCGATTTTGTATCGTAATCAACGAGTGCACGTTCCTGATAGCCTGTGCGGTTTACCGTTACATTGGGCAGCAATACATCGTTAATCAGGTTGGTCCGAAGAGCCGCCGGAATTTGATTGATACCACCTGCCAATTGGGCCAAGCCCGGACTTACCGCATTTAGTTGTGCTAAACCAGCGGGCGTAGAACCCAAACCAACTATTTGGCCTAAAGTAGTGCGTAGGCTGGCTAATCCGGCTCCAGACGAGTTCTCGTCACCATAGATGTTGATGCCATTGTAGCCAGGATTACTGGCTGAATTGGTCGGATTCCCTGGGGTACTACCGTTGTTAAAACTCTGGTCTCGGTAGTCGGTAGCCTGCCAATCTTTAGCTTGCAGGTAACTCGCGTTCAGTTTAAAAGCCAGTTTATTATTGAATGCCTTGGCGTAACGAATGGCGACATCAGAAAAAGGCGTTGCCCCCTGAGCCGAGCCGTCTTTGTTCACACGGTTGCTTGCCTGCATAATACCAGCTTTCGCTTGAGCACTCAATCCCTGATATAGGAATGGACTCTTGCTGGTCATAAGCAACAGACCATTGGTAGCGTTGGGGCCATAAAGAGCAGAAGCTGCGCCGGGAAGCAGCTCTACGCTTTCCAGGTCAAGCTCGGAGATACCAGCAATATTGCCGACTGCAAAATTTAGACCTGGTGCTTGGTTATCCATTCCGTCGATCATTTGCACTACGCGGACGTTACCGTTTCCGGTGAAACCACGGGTGTTTATAGATCCGAACGTAAGACTTTGCTGGCTTACTTCTACGCCTTTTAAGTTGCGCAACGCATCGTAGAAACTGGGAGCAGCCGCATTCTGGATAGCTCGTAAATCCATTTTCTCAATAGATACCGGCGATTTCATCACGCTTTCTTCCACGCGTGAGGCGGCTACAACCACCTCCTGACCCAGCAATGCCTGCTCGTCCAGCTTTAGGCTGAGGTTGGCGTTGCTGCCGGTTACGTTGACCTGCTCTGTTTTAAACCCTACCGATGTTACAATCAGTGTAAATGGTGGTGCTGTGTTGGTCGACAGGTTGAAGTTGCCCTTCGTGTCGGTGATAGTACCAGACACTTTACCCTTCACGGTTAGGCTCACGCCCGGCAGGGGCTGACCGGCGGCATCGGTAACTTGCCCCGATAGTTTGGTTTGTGCCCACGCTGCTAATGAAAGCAGTAGAAGCAGGCCGGTAGATAAGATACGGTAATGTACGTGTCTCGACATAGGAAAAGTAAAAAAGTAGTTACAAGTTTGATTTCAGGCAATAAAACTACAGACTATGTTAGTTACGTACAATTTAATATTAGAATTGGCAAAATCATTACTCATATAAGGTCAGCTAAACGGCTTATAGTCAGGCTATTACTGGTAATGTTAAAGTTCAGGTATGGGTAGCACTTGTCTGCCTGGTACACAGCTGCTAAACGTGTAATAGCTTACTGCTCACCATTTAGCTAAGATTCTGCCCCCACCAAAAACCTTTGCCTTACTTTTGCGGTAAGCATTGTCAAGCATGAACCATACATACATCATCATTATGGCCGGGGGCGTGGGTACACGTTTTTGGCCGTTCAGTCGCAGCAATTACCCTAAACAGTTTCATGATGTACTCGGAACTGGTCGCACGCTGCTTCAGCAAACCGCCGACCGGTTCGATGGGATCTGCCCGCCCGAAAACATCTATATCGTTACTAGCAGCAAATACAAAGACATTTGTCAGGAGCAGCTGCCGCAACTGGCCGACGATCAGATTCTCTGCGAACCCGTGGCCCGCAACACGGCCCCCTGTATTGCCTACGCCTGCTATAAGATTGCCCAGCGCGACCCGCAGGCCAATATTGTGGTGGCCCCCGCCGACCATATTATTCTGAAGGAAGAATCCTTTCGCGACACCATTCGTACGGCCCTGGCTACTACCCATGGCAACGACGTGCTGGTGACGCTGGGCATTAAACCCAGTCGCCCCGACACCGGTTACGGCTACATTCAGTACCTGACCAACACCAACGGTGACGTAAGAAAGGTGAAAACGTTTACCGAAAAGCCGCATCTGGAACTGGCAAAGCAGTTTCTGGAGTCAGGCGAGTTTGTGTGGAACGCGGGCATCTTTGTCTGGAACGTGCAGGCGATCAAAAAAGCCTTTGCCCGGTTTATGCCCGAAACCGCCGAAATTTTTGCCGAAGGCGAAGCCGTCTATTATACTTCCGACGAAACATCATTTATCAACAAAGCCTATTCGCTTTGCAAAAGCGTCTCTATCGACAACGGCATCATGGAAAAGGCCGACAACGTTCACGTGGTTCTCAGCGACTTCGGCTGGTCGGATCTGGGCACGTGGAAGTCGTTGTATGAGGTGTCGGACAAGAGCGATGACCTGAACGTGGTTGACGGACATATCCTGCTCTACGACACGCGGAACTGCATTATCAAAACACCGAAGGATAGGTTGGTGGTTGTCAATGGATTAGACGGCTACATTGTGGCCGAGTATGACAACGTGCTGATGATCTGCCGTAAGGAAGAAGAACAGAAAGTGAAGGAATTTGTGGCCGATGCCAAAGAGCGGGGTAATGAGTTTGTCTGACGATGCACCTGCTCCGACAGCTACTCCTTAGTCTTCCCCTGCTTTTGGTGGCTACTGCGCCCGTACCCGTCATTGTCCTGCGGGCAGAAGTCCTGCCATTTGTCCCCACCGAATTTTACATTGCCGACGTAGTAGATCAGCGGCCTGTGAAGTCGGCGTTTGCGCAGCTTATGTTGCGCCCTGACCGCCCTGTCGAGGCCATTGATCTGGAAGGCGGCACCGGCCCGGCCATTGAACGATACATTACTCTAAGCCTGCGGCGGAATACCAAACTCCGGCCCATTGTGTTGCGCATCACGGCGGGCAGGCTGACCGAAACGCCCGGGCCGAGGGGTAGCATTAATGGTAAGCTGGAACTGGGCCTAGCGTTTGATGTGCGGCGCGAAGACGAAAACCTGTCGCTAATCTCCTACGCCGGTAATGCCCGTTACCAACGCCCGCCGGGACAGACCGATGTGATTGAAAAAACCATCCGGCAAAGCCTGAACGAGGGGCTAAAGTACCTTAACAATTTCATGAACAAGCAGGCCGAGAGCTATCCGGCCCTCGCCGGTGGGCTAACGATCTCGGTCACGGACGTGAAAACCCGTACTCCGGCCAGCAGCGACACCGTTTTCTACGACCCTGACCGCGCCCTTACCTGGGATGATTTCCGGGCACCACCCCCGCCCAACAATCGCTACGCCGCCCAAATCATGCCTGGCGTGGCCTATGAGGGGCATAGTGTGGTGGAGAAAGGTAAGATCAAGGTGCTGCTGAAGCTAAAAGTGTTCATGATTAAGAGCCAGTCGTGGGTGAAAGAAGTAGGCCATAACGACTATGCATTGAATCACGAACAACGCCATTTCGACATTGCCCGGCTGGCGATGGAGCGATTCAAAAAAGCGCTGAACCCCGACAGCCTGTCGCTCAACGACTACAACAGCAACATCCAATACCGGTATATCGAGATGTACCGCGCCCTGGGCGAACGGCAGCAGCGCTACGACGCCGAAACCATTCATGGCATCAATCAGGCCGCGCAGGCCCACTGGAACCGCCAAATTGACGCCGAGTTGCGTAGTTTTGGCTACTAATGAAGCCCCGCGTCCTGCACGTTACTACGGCCCACCGCCCCCACGACCCCCGCATTGTGTACAAACAATGCCCCACGCTGGCGGCTGACTACGACGTATGGTGTGCTATTCCCGATGCCGACCCCGCCGTGGCACCCGACGTGCGGTTTGTCTCGTTGCCTTACTACGGAAGCGTCATCTGGCGCATCTTGCTCACCTGCCCGCTGATTGTGTGGCGGTGCTGGACAATCCGGCCCGAGGTGGTGCATTTCTACGTGCCCGAGTTCATCCCGTTTGCGTTTTTGTTTCGGCTGCGGGGGGCCAGGCTGATCTATGAGGTGCAGGAAAACCTGTTTAAAAAGCTGCACCTGAAGGAGAAAAACCGGGGTTGGCTGCTCGAATGGGCCTTTGCCCGCCTTGACCAACTAGCCCGGCGACATTGCTACTGTATCTTCACCGAGCATGGCTACCTGACCACCTATACCAACCTGGCCAAGCCGTCGGTGGTGATTTATAATTACGCATCGCTCCCCCTGCTCGAGCCGTTTCGGAAATCGTATCGGCCACTTCATCAGCCATTTACGTTCTATTACATTGGCTGGCTGAGCATGGAACGGGCCTTCGATACGCTACTAGCGGCCTTTGCGAATTTACAGGAAAGAGGGGTTAACTTTAAGGTAGAACTCTATGGTCGTCAGACGTTTACGCAAAGTACATTGGCTGCCGACCCCAACTATTTGGCCGTACGCGACCGACTTTGCTTCCACGGCTATACCGATCAGCGCGTGGCCCTGCACAAAGTGGGTGGGTCGGTGGTGGGGTTGGCCTTGCTGAAACCCATTGGCGATTACCCCGAATCCTATACCACCAAGTTGTTTGAATACATGGCCCTTGGCTTGCCCGTGCTCACCGCCGATTTTCCGTTGTACAAAGACGTAGTAGAACGCCATCAGTGCGGGTTTTGTGTTTCGCCCTACGACCCCGTGGCCGTTGCCGACGCGCTTCAGTACCTGATCGAGCACCCCGGTGAAGCCCAAAAAATGGGTGAGCGCGGCCGCGCGGCCGTGGCGCAACACTACAACTGGCAAACCGAGGCCGGCAAGCTACGCGCATTTTATAAGGTGGTTTTGGGGGATTAAGTGATGGCAAACGGTGCTTGCTGCGGCCTCCGCTTGCTCATATTTCGGGGCATAAGCCTGAAAACCGCTAACTTGCGCCTTCATTTAATTTTGTCCGATGCTCGGCAAGAGACGTAGCGATCTTCTTGGCTTATTGGTTGTCCTGCTCAGCAGTTGGGTGCTCATCTACCACATCACCCACCGATTAGACGTCGTTGCTACCGACGATGACGTGTATTTCCGTAACGGCCTGAACGCAACCTGGCGCAACCTGCCACCCACACAAATGGCCCCGCTTTTCAGCCTGTGGTATATTGTCATTCAGGCATTTACACACAATGTTATCGACACTTACTACGTCAGCTGGGCCATTATGTCGGTGCTGCCGGGGCTGGGCTTCTACGCCCTGCTGCGTAGCCTGCGGGTGGGCGTACCAACGAGTGTGTGGCTCTCGGTTTTCTTTTTGTTCTCCCCGTTAAACTTCCCGTTGGCCCTCAAGGTGTCAATTTTCACCATGCTCTGGCTGATGGGCGGGCTTATTGTGGCCAACCGAACCGCCTCGCCGCTGGGCAAACTGGTGGCCACCGGGACGGGTGCGCTGCTGGCCACCTACGGCCGTCCCGAATTTTACCTGGCCTTTACGCTGCTGAGCATCCTGGCCGTTGGTTACTGGCTGTGGGAGCGACGTAAAACAACTACCCGCCTGGGCCAAAAAATCACGCCTCCCTACGCTCTGGCTGCGCTGATTGGGCTGGCGGGTGCGCTGGTATTGTGGCTGGGGTTTCCGCTGGCGGGTGGCCGGAGTCATATTGCGTTTGGGCAGCATTTCGCGCTGAACTATGCCGCCTGGCACCCCGAATTTCCCTTTTCGCCCTGGATGCACTCGCAGGAGTTCATCCGTGCCGGGTTTGGCCGCGACATCACGTCTATGGGCGACGCCTTTGCGCTCAACCCTGGCATGTTTCTCAAACACGTTGGCCAAAACCTGATCAACCTAGTAAAGATGACTGGGCAGATGGTGCAGGACGTGCTCGTGACGCCCTGGCTCTCGCGGCTGGTGTTTCCGGGGCGGCGGTATGTGATTTTAGCTTTGCTGGTGGCGGTTTTAGGCCTGACCAACTGGCGGCAATCCATTAGTAACTGGCGGGCGGGCTTTCAACGCGATGGCTGGTTCTGGGGTTGCGTGTTCATCTGCATCCTGCCCACGCTTATTTCCTGCACCTTGATTTACCCCCGCGAACACTACGTGGTCTTCCATTTGTTGGTTTACATTCCGCTGGCGGGTGTGCTTATTCGCGACTGGGCTGTGCGGCCACTGTTGGCCCGGCAACCTCGCCTGCTGGTCTTTGGGGCCATGCTGGTGCTGCTTGGCCTGTTCCTCTGGCCTCATTGGCAGGTGGCTCAGCAGGATAAACCACAACCCACGGCCCACCTGCTCAGGGGCCTGCAACAGATACCGGCGCAGGGAAAAGTCAACATGATCGGGAGCGTGCCGCTGCTCTATAAACTGTACCTCGGCGAAAACTGGGACTTCGATTTTCTGGAACAGTATCGCCCCAAAGACATGCAGGCATTTATGCGCGAACGCAAGATTAACTGCGTCTATATGCGCCCCGAAATGGTGGCCGAATACGGCAAAGACACGTATTTTGCCCAATTAGTAGCCGATCCAGGTTCGTTGGGGTTCACGCGCTACCCTGTTTCACCTGCCGAAGAAGCCCAACCCGACCGCTGTGTGCTGGTCAAAAACGAGTTAGTTGCCGCCAACCATTCTACCCGCCTCCCCTGACGTGTTTTTCTACCAAAGCAATTTCGCCATCGTGACGCCGATGGCAAACGAAGAAAACGAATTCGACGAATACACCGCTGCCCTGGCTGCTGAGTTGGACAAAATTCAGTCGGGCCGGGTGTATATGGTTATCGACAACGTGACCAAAGATCGGACGCTGGAAATGGCGCGGGCTTTGTCGGCGCGGGATGATCGATTCGTCACGATTTGGGCACCCGAAAACCGTAACATCGTGCACGCGTACCTCCGCGGCTACCGTGAGGCCCTTGCCAACGGACACGACATCATCATTGAAATGGATGCGGGCCTCTCGCATGATCCACGCGCCATACCCATGTTTTTACGCGTGTTAAACGAGGGTAACGAGTGCGCATTTGGCAGTCGGTTTATCAACGGCGGTTCGATTTATAAATCGAATTTCAAACGTACGTTTTTGTCGAAAATTGGCACGTACTTATCTAATATATTGCTGGGAAGCACTATGCAGGATATGACGTCGGGCTACCAGGGATTTCACGCGAATGTGGTCGCCGAGTTTATGGCCTATCCCTTAAAATCGACGGCTCATTTTTACCAAACAGAACTGCGTTATTTGTTACGTAAAAAACGTTTTGCCGAAATTCCGATTCATTACCGCGCCCCATCGCCAAGCGTTTCTGAAAATGCCATAAAAAACTCATTGTCAACGCTTTGGCATTACTTCAAATTGCGCCTTGCTGGTAAAGCAGCGTTGATTGAGTGAAAAATAATGTACAATGTATAATGAACAATGTACAATGAATAATGTACAATGAACAATGGATTTGCATTGGTTACATTATAGCATGAAATCATTGTTCATTATACATTGTACATTCAATAAATATGAACAACAATACCTTTCTAATAATAACCTCTATTGCGGCGCCGAATGCGGTGCTAAACGATTGTGCCAAAAATGCGCAAAAGAATGGGGTGAATTTTGTGGTGATGGGTGATACTAAGTCGCCCGCTACGTTTGAGCTGGACGGCTGCGACTTCTGGAGCCTCGACCGGCAGTTGACCCTGCCATTTAACCTGGTCGAAAACCTGCCCACACGCCACTATGGCCGTAAAAACCTGGGCTACCTCGTGGCTATGCAACAGGGGGCGCGGGTAATTCTGGAAACCGACGACGACAACTACCCGCTACCCCCGTTTTGGGAAGACCGCAATCGGCAACAGTCGGCTCACCCGCTGATGAACACAGGCTGGACAAACGTGTATAAGTACTTCACCGACAAGTACATATGGCCCCGTGGTTATGCCCTCGAACACCTGCACGACCCCCTGCCCGCCTTGCCAGGTCTCGGCGCGGTTGACTGCCCCATTCAACAGGGGCTAGCCAACGAAAACCCCGATGTTGATGCCATCTACCGGCTTACGATGCCCCTGCCCGTTTCGTTCGATGAGCGGGAGAGCGTGGCCCTGGGCCAAGGGGCCTGGTGCGCGTTTAACTCGCAGAATACCACGTGGTTTGCCGAGGCGTTTCCGCTGTTGTACCTGCCGTCGCATTGTAGTTTCCGCATGACCGACATCTGGCGGAGCTACGTAGCTCAACGGCTGGCCTGGACCTGCGGCTGGAGCATTTTGTTCCACAACGCCACCGTCTGGCAGGAACGTAACGAGCACAACCTCATGCGCGATTTTGAAGACGAGGTAAGCGGCTACACCCAAAACAAGCAAATCTGCGCCGATTTGGCCGCGCTCGACCTGCCCCACGGCCGCGAACACCTGCACGACAACCTGCTGGCCTGCTACCGCCTGTTGACAGAAAAAAATTACGTCGGAAAAGCCGAAATGCCCCTGGTCGAAGCCTGGGTAGCCGATCTGCGTCAGTTGGGTTTCTGAGTGCTTTGTCGTTATTTTACGGTAAGAAACGGCCCTGCCTCTGGCGGATTTGAGCCGCCCCTTCGTTATAAGTATTGAACGCTCTTTCAGCGGCTCAACGAACTGCTTACACAACAATGGTCGATAATCAGATTCAACTCATTAAAGTAACCGTAGACGGTATCGAAGTCGAGGTAGAGCCGGGGACAACCATCCTTCAGGCTGCCCGCAAGATCGGTCCCGAAGTGGCCCCGCCGGCCATGTGCTACTACCAGCCCCTGAAAGGTAGCGGCGGCAAATGCCGGGCTTGTCTGGTCCGGGTAGCGGCCGGTTCGGCCAAAGATCCGCGCCCCATGCCCAAGCTGGTGGCCTCGTGCATTACACCCGCGCAGGATGGCATGGTGGTCGAAAATTTCAGCAGCCCACAGGTGCTCGACGCTCGTAAAGGCGTGGTGGAATTTCTGCTCCTCAACCACCCCCTCGACTGCCCCATCTGCGATCAGGCCGGGGAGTGTGACCTCCAGAATTTCGCGTTTGAACACGGCACCTCGGCCACGCGCTACGAAGAGGACCGCCGCACGTTCGAGAAGCACGATTTGGGTCCGTATATCCAACTGCACATGACGCGCTGCATTTTGTGCTACCGCTGCGTGCATACCGCCGAC
Source organism: Fibrella aquatilis (assembly GCF_017353255.1). Classification (GTDB taxonomy): domain Bacteria; phylum Bacteroidota; class Bacteroidia; order Cytophagales; family Spirosomataceae; genus Fibrella; species Fibrella aquatilis. The sequence continues at coordinate 58,219 of NZ_JAFMYU010000015.1, forward strand.
CAAATCACCGACAAGCGCGTTCACGGCGTATTGGGCCGGGGCGACGCCGCTGAAATTGGCACGTATATCGAAAAAGCCATCGATAATGATTTTTCGGGCAACGTGATCGACGTGTGCCCAGTGGGTGCATTGACCGACAAGACGTACCGCTTCAAAAACCGGGTGTGGTTTACCAAACCCGTAGATGCCCACCGCAACTGCCCTACCTGCTCGGGTAAGGTGTCGCTCTGGTATCGGGGCGCCGAGGTGATCCGCGTCACGGCCCGCAAAAACGAGTGGGGCGAGGCGCAGGAGTTCATTTGCAACACCTGCCGGTTCGAGAAAAAAGAAACCGCCGACTGGGTGATTGAAGGGCCAACGAAGATTTCGCGGTCGTCGGTGATTTCGGCCAACAAGTACCGCGCTGACCTCCAGAAGCCCACGTTTGGTGACCGCGTAGCTGCCGCTGAGTACAAACCCATCGACGACAAGCGCGACACCAGCCAACTCGGCATTCAACAGCTTCCCCCCGAACGTTTCGCCAAAACGCTGCCATCAGCGAAAGAATAGACGCTATACTTTGGACACTGGACGTTGGACAACTGAAAAGTCCAGTATCCAGTGTCTGACATCCAGTATCCTCAAAAATGGAATTAACCATTCTCGTTATCAAGTCGCTCGTGATTCTGGCTGTGTTCGGAATCACGTTGCTCATTGCTACCTACTCGACCTATGCCGAGCGGAAGGTAGCCGCGTTTTTGCAGGATCGCATCGGGCCAAACCGGGCGGGTCCGTTTGGGTTGCTTCAGCCCATTGCCGACGCCGGTAAGATGTTTTTCAAGGAAGACTTCATCCCCGCACAGGCCAACAAGTGGCTGTTCATTCTGGGTCCGTGTCTGGCCATGCTTACGGCCCTGATGTCGAGCGCGGTGATTCCCTTCGGCGACAGTATCCGCTACGCCAGCTTCGACGTGCCGGTGCAGGGTATCGATGTCAACGTTGGTGTCTTGTACGTGTTCGGCGTGGTGTCGTTGGGTGTGTATGGCGTCATGATTGGCGGTTGGGCATCGAACAACAAGTTTTCGCTGCTGGGAGCCATCCGGGCGGCATCGCAGAACATTAGTTACGAAGTGGCACTGGGCCTTTCCATTATCGCCATCCTGATGATGACCGGTTCGCTGTCGCTGCGGCACATCGTGAACGAGCAGAACGGCTTTTTGCAATGGAACGTCTTCACCCAGCCATTGGGCTTCGTGATCTTCCTCACCTGCGCCTTTGCTGAGTGTAACCGCACCCCCTTTGATTTACCTGAGTGCGAAACCGAGCTTGTAGGCGGCTACCACACCGAATACAGCTCAATGAAACTGGGTTTCTATCTCTTCGCCGAATACATTAACATGTTCACCTCGTCGGCCATTATTTCGACGTTGTACTTCGGCGGATTCCAGTATCCATTCATGCATCAGGTACACGATGCGCTGGTGAACTCGCTGGGCAGCACCGTTGGTCATAATATTGCCACGGGTATTGGTACGGCGGTTTTGTTCGGCAAAATCTTCTTTTTCATCTTCTTTTTCATGTGGGTACGCTGGACGATTCCCCGCTTTCGGTTTGACCAGCTGATGAACCTCGGCTGGAAAACGCTGATCCCACTCTCGATCTTGAACGTAGTATTGACCGGTGCGGGCCTGCTGTTCGACAAGTTTAAGTACGCGACCTGGCTTATCGTCATCGTGATGATCGTCCTGGCCGCCACCAACGCCATCAAAGCACCCCGACGTAAACCCGTGGCCGTGCCACAGGTTTAAGTTTTAAACGTTTACTGTTCTCAGACAGAAAACACCTTCAAATGTTAACAAATCGATCAAAGCAAGTCAGTAACAAGGAGATGACCCTGGCCGAGCGGATGTATCTGCCTGCCGTTTTAGGTGGTCTGGCTATTACGATCCGGCACTTCTTCATGAAGAAGGCCACGATCCAGTATCCCGAAGTGAAGCGGTATCTGGGTCCGGTGTTTCGGGGGCATCATGTGCTGAAGCGCGATGAGCAGGGCCGCGAACGTTGCACGGCCTGTGGTCTGTGCGCCGTTGCTTGCCCCGCCGAGGCCATCTCGATGGTGGCGGCCGAGCGCAAGAAGGGCGAGGAAACCCTCTACCGCGAAGAGAAATACGCGGCGGTCTACGAGATCAATATGCTCCGCTGCATCTTCTGCGGACTCTGCGAAGAAGCCTGCCCCAAACAGGCTGTGTATCTCCGCCACGACCGCATGGTGCCCGTGTTTACGGAGCGTGATCAGGTCATTTACGGTAAAGACCGCTTGGTCGAAAAGCTCGACGACCGCTACATTCGTAATAACCCCGATGCACAAGCCACCCCCACCGAGCCAACCCTCTCGCGGTCGGTGGGATAAAAAGAGTTTAACGTTTAATGTCCAACGTTTAATGTTGCTTCGCGCTCTGGGATTCCAGGCGCGAAGCAACCGTAACGCGAAGCAACATTAAACGTTGGACTTTAGACTTTAAACTCTTTCCTATGAATCAGTTCAATACCTTTTTGGCGAGTTTCAAGAACCTGACAACGGCGGGTTATTTGTTTTACGGTTTGGGCCTGATTACGCTGATTAGTGCCATTTCGGTGGTGACGGCTAAAAACCCCATCCACAGCGTGCTGGCGCTAATTTTTACGTTCTTCTGCCTCACGGGGCACTACATGCTGCTGAATGCGCAGTTTCTAGCTATCGTGAACATCATCGTCTATGCTGGGGCCATTATGGTGCTGTTTCTGTTTGCGATCATGTTTTTGAACCTGAAAGAAGAAGACGAGGAAGCCAAAACCAATGTAACAAAAATGGCCGCTGTTATTGTGGGCGGCGTACTGATGGTGCTCTTGTTGTCGATCTTCAACTATGCCCCGGTGGGCACCTTTAACCCTGCCTCGTTCGATGCCAAAACGGGCTTGGTAGAGCGCCTCGGCATTGTGCTCTACAGCGACTATATCTTGCCATTTGAACTAGCCTCCATCTTGTTTTTGGTGGCTATGGTAGGGGCCGTAATGCTGGGCAAACGCGAGGCGGGTGATCCTCACTTTTGAGCCGACCTAGCTTCTTTATTCATGACAAAGCCGCCTCTGGGCGGCTTTTTTTGTTTATAAAGTATGACTGTCGCATCGCCGAAAACCCTCCGTCTGATCCTGGGCGACCAACTCAATAGTCAGCATTCCTGGTTTCGTACGGTAGACCCGGCTGTGGTGTACGTACTCATGGAAATGCGCCAGGAAACCGACTACGCCCAGCATCATATTCAGAAAGTAGTGGCCTTTTTTCTGGCCATGCGCCACTTTGCCGACGCACTGCGGCAGGCTGGCCATATGGTCACCTACCTGACCCTCGACAACGGGGCTAACACCCAGTCGTTGCCGAACAACATCAGGGAGCTGATTGACTTGCAGGGATTTACTAAGTTCGAGTACCTGTTGCCCGATGAGTACCGTCTCGATAAGCAATTAGCGGAGTTGGCAGATTTGTTGCCCATTGAGACGGGGGTGGCCGATACGGAGCATTTTTACACCAAACGCGATGATTTTGCCAAACGCTTTGGTGCCCGGAATTTCATCATGGAGCCCTTCTACCGCGACATGCGCCGCAAGCACGGTATCCTGATGGAAAGCAGCGACCCCGACGCCCAACCTGCTACGGGTCAGTGGAACTACGACGCCGACAACCGCAACGGCCTGCCCAAAGGGTTTGTTGGTCCCCCCGCCCGCGAACACCCACGCGACGTAAGCGACATAGTACAGTGGCTTCGGCAACAAGGTGTTGAAACAATGGGCACCATTGACCCGTATCGGTTTTTGTGGCCGGTGACACGAACAGAGTATCTTGACATGCTCGACCACTTTGCTGACAACCTGCTCTATGCCTTTGGCACGTATCAGGACGCAATGGCCCCCGCCGAATGGTCGCTGTTTCATTCGCGGTTGTCGTTTGGCATGAACAGTAAACTCATTTCTCCACGCGAGGTGATTGACCGCGTAGTGGCTGCCTACTGGGCTGACCCTGAACGCATCAGCTATGCGCAGGTAGAAGGATTTGTGCGGCAAATTTTAGGGTGGCGCGAATACATGCGGGGCGTTTATTGGGCTAAAATGCCCGAGTTCGCCAACCTCAATTTCTTTAATCATCAGCGGAGATTACCCCACTATTATTGGGATGCCGACACCCGCATGAACTGCATACACCATGCCGTGCGCCACTCGCTGACCTATGCCTATTCACACCATATTCAGCGGCTGATGATAACGGGTAACTTCGCCCTGCTGGCTGGTATTCATCCCGACGAGGTCGATGCCTGGTATCTGGGCGTGTACATCGACGCCATTCAATGGGTTGAAATTACCAACACGCGGGGCATGAGTCAGTATGCCGACGGGGGTATTGTGGGCACAAAGCCATATGTGTCATCGGCAGCCTACATCAACAAAATGAGCCACTACTGCACTGGTTGTCAGTATGATAAGGCCAAAAAAGTGAATGATGGGAAGGGTAAACCCGCCTGCCCGTTTAACAGCCTGTATTGGGATTTTTACGACCGCAACCGCGCCAAACTAGAGCGTAACCCGCGCATCGTATGATGTATCGGCTCTGGGATAAAATGCAGCCTGTCGACAAGACCGCCATCTTGCAACAGGCTCAAACCTATTTGGCGCAGTTGGAATCCCTCTGAAAGCCGTATGCATGCATACTATTTTTTCTATCTTTGTACGATTCCTGATTTGAATTTGTTATTGAGCAAAGACGCATTTACACGCGTCTCTACGACATATGGACGCATACATTGTAGCGGGCTTTCGCAGCCCAGTTGGTAAAGCCCCCCGCGGTGGCCTCCGCTTCACCCGCCCCGACGACCTAGCCGCCGAGGTTATCAAACACATGCTGGCGCAGGTGCCCAACCTCGACCCCGCTCGCGTAGAAGACCTTATTGTAGGCAATGCCGTGCCCGAAGCTGAGCAGGGTATGCAGATTTCGCGGTACATCGCCCTGCTCTCTTTACCCACCAGCGTACCCGGCTTAACCATCAACCGCTACTGCGGGTCAGGTCTGGAAGCCATTGCCATTGCGTCGGCGAAAATTCACGCGGGTATGGCCGACTGTATCATTGCGGGCGGCACCGAATCAATGTCGATGGTGCCGGTGATGGGTTGGAAAACGGCCCTGAACTATGACATCGCCAAGTCGCACCCCGACTATTACATTGGCATGGGCCTCACCGCCGAGCAGGTAGCTGACCAGTTCAAGATCAGCCGCGATGCGCAGGACGCCTTCGCGCTGGAGTCGCACAAGCGGGCGCTGGCGGCACAGGCCGAGGGTAAGTTTACGGACGAAATAGTGCCCATCAACGTCAAGGAGACCTATTTTGATCAGGAGAGCGGCAAGAAAAAGACTCGCGAGTGGACCGTTTCGCAGGACGAAGGCCCGCGCAAAGACACGAGCGCCGAAGGTCTCGCCAAACTAAAGCCCGTCTTCGCGGCGGGTGGTTCGGTCACGGCGGGTAACTCGTCGCAAACCTCCGATGGGGCGGCGTTTGTGATCGTGATGTCGGAACGGCTGGTGAACGAGTTGAATCTGAAGCCTATTGCCCGGATGATGTCCTACGCCTCGGCGGGGGTTGAGCCGCGCATTATGGGCATCGGTCCCGTAGCGGCCATTCCCATTGCGTTGCAGAAGGCCGGTCTGAAGCAGGACGATATTGACCAGATCGAGTTGAACGAAGCCTTCGCTGCTCAGTCACTTGCTGTTATACAGGAATTGGGTCTCGATCCGTCGAAGATCAACCATAACGGCGGGGCCATTGCCCTGGGTCACGCCCTCGGTTCAACGGGTGGCCGGTTAACGGTACAGCTCTTAAACGAAATGCGCCGCCGCGACGAGAAATACGGCATGGTGTCTGCATGCGTTGGTGGCGGTCAGGGTGTCGCCGGCATTTTTGAGCGGCTGAATTAACTAGTTGATTTTAAGAGATTTATACCAGTAGCTGGGCCACTTCTATGAATGGTTCAGCTATTTTTTTGTAACTTGTATAACTTACTTACAAGCACTTATGGCGGCTATCACTCACCTTTCCCAACTTGACCCCAACGGAACGTACTCTTATGCTGACTACCTGACCTGGCATATTGAGCAGGCTTTGGAAGTGATTAAGGGTAAGATTTTCCCAATGGCTGGTCCCAGTCGAACACATCAGAAACTTTCTTGGAGACTAACAATCGTGTTTGACAATTATTTTAAAAACCACCGCTGTGAAGCTTATGCAGCACCCTTTGATGTTCGACTATATGACCGCAAGAAGTCTCAGAAAGCAGATAAAGATATTTATACTATTGTACAACCTGACCTTTGCGTCATTTGCGATCTTGACAAGTTAGACGAGCGCGGTTGTCTTGGTGCGCCGGATTTGATCGTCGAGATTCTTTCTCCTGGTAATTCTGCCCGCGAAATGAAAATTAAGAAAGACCTTTATGCAGAGACGGGGGTCCGGGAGTACTGGATCGTTGACCCAGTTCATGAGACAGTGACCCGCTATAATATGGCAACTGAAGACACATATGATCGGCCTCTCATTTTTGTTAGTAATGAAGTAATGCCGTCTGCCATTTTTGCCGATTTTATACTAAACCTAGAAGACTTATTTCCTACGGCACAAGTGGGTTCGTAAAGTTGATTAAAACCACCTCATCTTGGCCTGTCCGGAAATAGAACTTACTTCGTTTAATCTGAGTTTACTGATAGCGTAGTTCAACGGATAGAATACATCTCTAACTAAGATGCTGATAGGGGTTCGAGTCCCCTCGCCGATACCCGGAAATGCCCCTACATCACTGTAGGGGCATTTTTATTATAATTTGTATCAGTTACTATACGACCGCCGACGCCTCACCAACCAACTCGTGCTTCACCAAATACTCGGCGATTTGGACGGCGTTGGTGGCGGCCCCTTTGCGGAGGTTATCTGCTACAATCCAGAGATTGAGTGTGTTAGCCTGGCTTTCGTCGCGGCGGATGCGGCCTACGAATACTTCGTCTTTACCGTGGGCAGTCAGGGGCATAGGGTAAACCTTATTGGCGGGGTCGTCCTGCACAACCACGCCCTCGGCCTGGGTCAGCAGGTCGCGTACTTCCTGCACGTCGAAATCGCGCTCGAACTCGATGTTAACGGCCTCAGAATGACCACCAATGGTCGGGATACGTACAGTCGTGGCCGTCACCCGAATCGAGTCGTCGCCCATGATTTTGGTGGTCTCTTTTACCATCTTCATTTCCTCTTTCGTGTAGCCATTGTCGAGGAATACGTCAATATGGGGCAGCACGTTCAGGTCAATAGGATGGGGGTACACTTTAGCCACTGAGTCGTCACCGTTGCGTTCGGCAAAGAGCTGATCTACAGCGGCTTTACCCGTACCCGTCACCGATTGGTAAGTGGAAACGACCACGCGCTTGATACCATATTTCTCGTGCAACGGCTTGAGTACCACTACCATCTGAATCGTCGAGCAGTTGGGGTTGGCAATGATCTTGTCGGCGGCGGTGAGGGTGTCGGCGTTTACTTCGGGCACTACCAGTTTCTTGGTCGGATCCATGCGCCAGGCCGACGAGTTGTCGATAACGGTGATACCTGCTTCGGCAAAGCGCGGAGCCAGTTCGAGGGAGGTGCTACCGCCCGCCGAGAAGATGGCAATCGCGGGTTTGCGGGCGATGGCCTCATCGAAACCGACCACTGTAACGGGTTTACCCTTGAACATCACCTGTTTACCCACTGACCGCTCAGAAGCGACAGCAATTAGTTCGGTGACCGGGAAATTCCGTTCGGCCAGTACTTTCAGCATCTCGCCACCGACTAAGCCTGTGGCCCCAACGACTGCGACTTTCATAGAAATTGATCTGTTTTATTGAAAAATTGCCCGCAAAAGTACGCCATAATTCCGTAAATTGTCAGCTACGGTTTCTTTAAAAATACATAGCCCGACAGGTCATGTCGGGCTGTGTTTATGTTGGTCAACAATTAATTGATTAACGGGCTCCAAAGAAGTAGCCAATGTTAAGGCCGAAGGCAGTATTTAGTAAACTTGTACTAGTTCCTGTGCCTTGAGAAGCATCTTTCGCCAGGTTTATAAAACCGGGTGAAAAATACGCCGACAGCGTCAGACCCCCGGCAGTGTCGTAACCCGCCGATAGCGTAGCGCCCAGGTCAAACCGATTTTGTGCGTCGTCAACGGTGCTACTGCTTGTAGTACCGTCAGATTGGCTTAATAGGTACGCCACGTATGGCCCTGCCCCAAGCGTCACCTTGCCAGACCCCGCCGACAAGCCATACATAAACTGAAGGGGGACTTCTAAATAGTTTAACGTCAGCGAGTTGCCAGACCCCGTTCCACCACCAAACGAACTAGGTAGGCTAAACCCCTTGGTTGAGTATAGAAATTGTGGTCGGAATGATAGGGCATCACTCCCGAAGGGCAGGTCGACCATCACACCCGCCCGAAACCCAATTTTCCTGTCGAATGAAATATTGACGCCGCTGCTGGAAATGGAAAGGTTCGATGATTGGACGCTTCCCTGAATGCCAAATCTGGCTTGACCGTAACTAGCGAATGTGCTGAACAATAGCCCGATAAAAACGATGCACCGTGTTTTCATAACCGTGAGAAACTGAGTTAGTTGAAGACACAAGTACGTAATTTTTCGTTGCACAGAATACACCAGATACACACCTGTAAATAGATTTTTAATACAAGGGCATCTTCGTTTATGTCAAAAATAAACCCAACCAAACCAGGTCATAACCGGGGCTATTTTCTCCTGATTAGATAACCGATGCTAACTCCGTATGACCGGTTGTACAGCGTGCCGCCAAACGAGGATGGGTCGAGTGTAGTGAGGTTAGTAGGGTTGATGGCGGCCAGGTTCAGCGACGAGCGTTTCGAGTAGTTTAGCAAGCCGTAGGAATAGTAGCCGGATATTGAAAAACCTACAGTAAGTTCATACCCTATAGAACCAACGGCACCAAAATCCCATTTGTTGAAATTATCGATGTTGAATTCAATCGGTTTGTCATTGATCGACCCCCCCGTAGCCCCAGCAATATAGGGTCCGGCCCCGATCAGTAGTTTACCCGGCCCGGCGGGCAGACCATACATCAGTTGCACGGGTAATTCGAGGTAGTTGATGACCACGGCCGAGTTGAGGCCACTGCCAAACTGTTTCGGGTCAATGCTACCGCCCAGGCCCAACTTCGTGACCAGATCGGTGGCAAACTGCACGATGTTGGCATTGCCGCCCTTGGTTGAGTACAGCAACTGCGGCCTGACAGACCAACTTGCCGACAGGGGAATATCGGCCATAATACCGCCCCGAAAACCACTACGCTGGCTAATAGGAATGGTCACTTTACCAAGGGTAGTTAACGACGATAAATCGACGCTGGAGTAGATCGTAGACGACTGCCAGCCACCCTGTATCCCGAAACGTACCTGCCCGATAGCATTTGCCACGCAGAGCAACAGGGCAATACCAGTTATCAGAAACTTGTTCATACGTGTTTGTCTGTTCGTGTGGCTGCAAAGCAACAGGATAACGAATCAGTAGCCAACCCGTTGTAGCATTAAAACAGAATACCCCGGCCGTTGGGCCAGGGTATAACAGATAGGGAGCTAACGAAACTTAGTTGCCCGTGCCAAAGAAATAGCCCAGGGTAAGCCCGAATGACCGGTTCTGGACCGTACCCGAAGGTACGAAGTTGGGGTTGTTGGGGTCTGGGTTGGTGGTATTAGGCTCTGAAGAAACGGTATTGGCCAGACCATGCGAATAGTATGCCGAAAAGCTTAGGCCCGCCGGTGTTTCGTAGCCCAACGACAAAGCCGCCCCATAATCAATGCGGGGTACGCCTGGTTCAAACGGCACGTCTGTGCCGTCTACCGAACCACTCAGGGCATAAGCCACATAGGGGCCAGCGCCCACCACAATCCGGCCCGAACCAGCATCGAAACCGTACATGGCCTGCACGGGCATTTCCAGGTAGTTGGTGGTAATCCGAATGGCTGTTGCCTCGCCCAGCAGTCCGCCGCCGAGGCCACCACCGAAGCCGCCAAACAAGGCGCTGAAGTCAACTTTATAGCCTTTGGTAGAATACAGTAGCTGCGGCCGCACCGACAGCCGGTCGGTCACGGGAATGTCGGCCATTACGCCGAACCGATAACCCCACGACGACTTCAGGAACGTGCTGACGTCGATACCGCCAATGCCGCCGCTGCTGATGGAAATATTAGATGATTGGAAGCTACTCTGCACCCCGAAAAGCACCTGAGCCTGAGAGGTAATAGTGATGAAGCAAGCAATAATGCACAGGTAAATTGTTTTCATGTAGTCGAAGTTTTTATAAATGGTGCGCAAAAAAACACCAGCAAGCAACATGAAACAATGAATTCATCATCATTTTCTCTAAAAATCAGGGTAGCCAGTAGAAACGCTCCGGCCCAACACAGCCCTCTAAAGTCACATCGGTCGATTCAACGTCGATTATGGTTGGTACCGGCCCGAAGAGTGATAGGCCTATCTTAAGGCAGTCAGGGCCGGTTTGGGTTAAAAAACGGTCGTAATAACCGCCGCCATACCCTACGCGGTGCCCCTGTTTGTCAAACGCCAGTAATGGTACTAAAACGAGCGTTGGCAGTGACCATACAGGTTCGGGTAGGGTGGCTGGTTCGGGAATACCCAAGTGATTTTCAACCAAAACAGTATCGGGCTGGAGGTCAAACGAGGTCAGCATGTGGGTGGCCAAGTCGGTAACCGACGAAAGCACCCGGACATGCGGGAATTCGGTCCAAATGCGGCGAATAATGGGCCAGGTGTCTACTTCATGCTGGCGGCGGATGGGCAGGAAGGTGTGCAGCACAGCGGTGGGTTCGGCTAACGCATGCTGGATTTTTTGGTCCGCAAAGAATTGATCTGCGACCTGTTGACTTAGCGTGAAAACGACCTCTGGAGTTAGTAAGACCCGTTTTTGCTTGTATTCCGCGCGAAGTTGGGCTTTGTTCATGGGGTGTTTCGTTCATCACCCCTCCAAACAAACCTGCATCTGGTAAGTAAACGGGTCGAAGTTGTGGAGGAGCTTCTGGATAAACTGGCGGTCGTTGAGGAAGAACGTCAGGAAATTATCGGTGCGCTCCTGCGGGGTGCCACCGGGGAACAGCTCTTCTTTTACTGCCAGCAACTGCCGCACGCCAATCTCCTGATTGCGCTCTTCGGCCCGACGCATTTTTTTTTCTAGTCGCGCCACGGCGTTGGCAAACCGCTTTGTTTCAGCCAAAACAGCCTTTTCCAGCGTAGTATCGACCAGTTGAGCCTTCACCAAAATTGTTTCTAACGCCCGGTTCACACTCGTGTTTTCTTCGTCAAAGGTGAGGCAGTGCTCGGTATGGTGTTCTACGTAGTCGCGTTTGAGCGTAACCACGTCCTGAAACATATCGGTCGTGTCGAGGCCCAGTTTAGCTACCCGCTGCGCCGTTACCTTGGGTACGTACAGGGCAAAGTTGCGGGGCATCAGCAACGGAAACGCGATACCATAGTAATCAAATTCACCCTTCAACTGCAACCAGTACGGCACCTCCGACGGCCCACCGATGTAGGCCAAGTTGGGCAGGATAACTTCTTGATATAGAGGCCGCATCACCACGTTCGGGCTAAACCGTTCGGGGTGGCTGGCTAGTTCGGACAGGATCTCGGTTTCGGAAAAACGCAGTTTCGTGCCGTTTACCTCATACATGCCCGCGTCGGTGCGTACAATGCGCTCGCGGAGACCATCGGTTCCAGAACCGGTAAGGTAGAACAGGTTGATATCGCGGGGGGAAATTGGCGTTTTGTAGCCCAGCTCGTTCAGTCTTTCGGTGGTGGCATTCACCAATGTGCTGGTATGCTGTTGCAACAGCTCGTCCTGCATAATAGGCGCAAACACCTGTTTCAGAGCAGGGTCGTCGGCATCGATGCAAACCAAGCCATCGGCTCCAAACAGACTGTGCATGTAGTAGCGGGCGGCATCGGCCAGGGTGCTGTGGGTTAGGTAGGCCCGCTCGAACAGGGCCAGCTTTTCGGGAATCTGATCGAACAGCGAAGCCAGCTCGCGGGGGTCCATCCGGCCCACGGCACCGCGCTGTTCGGTATGCCAGGTGTGGGTCTTGCCAAACAGCCGAAAATGGTTGATTTCGGCAAAGTCATGGTCTTCGGAGGCCATCCAGTAGACCGGCACAAAATGGTAATCGGGGTACTTTTCGGCCAGTTTTCGAGCCAGGTTAATGGTCGTAATGAGCTTATAGACAACGTATAACGGCCCGGTGCAGAGGTTTAGCTGGTGACCCGTGGTAACAGTAAATGTCCGGCTGTTTCGGAGTTGGGCCAGATCGGGCAGGGGTACGTCAGTTTCGGTGGCGAGGTGAGCGTATTGCCGCTCCAGCGCGTCGACCAAAATGGCCCTGTTCACGTCAGAAAAGGCTTTCTTCTGTATTTGCCCAGCAAAGGCATCAATCGTGGGGTAGTCCGAATAAAAAGGCCGCAACTGGGGATTGGGTGTCGCTTCCGGCCCGGTATTAGCGGAACCAATGTAATCGAGGAAAAGGGACGAAAACTGGCCGGTGGCCGAGAGGGGCACGTACTGACACTCCATGCAGCAGGTTGAATGACGGGTTACAGGTGGGGGAACGTGACGAGCGGGCTTCAAGTTTCAGCATTGGCGTAACCCCCGCCCTGAAGGGAGCCTGCTGGCGCGTCAGTAGTTCCGCCTTAGGTATACTGACGCGCCAGCAGGCTCCCTTCAGGGCGGGGGGTTACGCCAATACCGAACCTTCTGAACCTTCCCTATCTTTGCCTTAATGCAAGCTGAATCAACCGTTTCAACGTCGTCCTTGTCAACCACTTACGAAGCCGTTATTGGCCTGGAAGTGCATTGTCAGTTGCTGACCAACAGCAAAATGTTTGCCGCCGACGCCAACGCATTCGGGGCCGAACCCAACACGCAGGTGAGCGTGATTACACTGGCGCACCCCGGCGCGTTGCCCAAAGCCAACCGCGTGGCCGTGGAATATGCCGTGCGTATGGGCTTGGCCTGCGGATCAGAAATTACGCGACGAAACATTTTTGCCCGGAAGAATTATTTCTACCCCGACCTGCCCAAAGGCTACCAACTGTCACAGGACAAAGGCCCTATCTGCGTGGGCGGGCAGATTCCGGTGCGGGCCAAAGACTTCGACGGCACCCTCCGCGATACGGCCATTCAGCTGGACCATATCCATTTGGAAGAAGACGCGGGCAAATCCATCCACGACATCGACCCCAACGCCACCTGCCTCGACTACAACCGCGCCGGTACGCCCCTGATTGAGATGGTGACGGAACCCTGCCTGCGCTCGGCCGACGAAGCGGGGCAATTTCTGACCGAGGTACGTCGGCTGGTGCGCTACCTCGGCATTTGCGACGGCAACCTGGAAGAAGGCTCGCTGCGGTGCGATGTGAACGTGTCTATCCGGCCCAAGGGCGTTACAGAACTGGGTACGAAGGTGGAGGTGAAAAACCTGAACTCCATACGCAACGTGATGCGGGCAGTAGACGCTGAGTTCCGGCGGCAGGTGATGCTAACCGAAACGGGCGGGCGTATTATTCAGGAAACACGCCTGTTCGATGCTGATTCGGGCCAAACGGCGGGGATGCGCGAGAAAGAAACCATGAATGATTACCGGTACTTTCCCGACCCCGATCTGATGCCGGTCGTGATTTCGGATGCCTGGCTGGCCCAGATTCAGGCCGAGATGCCCGCCCTGCCCCGCGAGCTATATCATAAACTGACTACCCACTACGGCTTGCCCGACTACGACGCGGCCATCCTCACGGACTCCCGCGAACTGGTGGAATTCTACGAAGCCGTTTGCGCCGAAACACCCAACTACAAAGCCGCCTCTAATTGGCTAATGGGTCCGGTGAAGGCGCAACTGTCGGAGAAGAACCTGCGCGACCGGCAATTTCCGGTGTCAGCAACGGCCCTGGCAGCACTGATTCGGCTTATTGACGAAGGTACCGTTAGTCAGACCGCTGCCCAGACGGTGTTTGGTTTGTTGGTGGAACAACCCGAAAAGTCGCCCGCCGAACTGGCAACGGCACAAGGTTTGTTACAGAACCGTAATACCAACGACCTGCAATCGTTAATAGATGAGACACTTGCCGCCTGGCCCGATAAGGTGGATCAGTACCGAAAGGGCAAGAAGAATTTGCTGGGCCTCTTTGTGGGCGAAGTAATGAAAAAATCGAAAGGGTCAGCAGATCCTAAATTGGTGAATCAATTGATAATTGAGTCATTAGCCATTGGTCATTAGTCACTGGTGCTTTTTCGCCCAAAACCAATGACAAATGGCTACTGACCAATGACTAAAGAACCATGAAACACGCATTCATTGGCGCGCTTGCTGGCGCAGCCGTATTGCTGGCCCCGTGGGCCATTCAGGCCCAAAACACGAAGAAATCGGTCGTAACGGGGCAGTTAGCTACCGTAGCTGCGGGTAGCAAGATCTACCTTGAAACCAACACCAACCCCGCCATCAAGCTTGACTCGACGGTGGTAGGTGCCGACAAGCGATTTATGTTGGAAATGCCCGTGCCCCAGGGCGGTAACATATACATCTTGAACATGGGGTCGGCCAAATCGCCGATTTTGTTAGAAGGTGGTGAGCAGATTACCGTTGTGGCTGAGCCGGGCATCCGTGGGAAGGAAAAGAACGCCCCCGCCGCTGCGGCGGACCGTCCCAAGCCCAAAATCACCATGAGCGGCGCGAAAGTGAACGACCAGTTTCGGCAGCTGTTCCAGATGCAAAACGAACTGGAGGCGCAGGGTAAAGTGCTGATGAAGTCGTACCAGGAAGCACAGGCCAAGAACGATGCCAAAGCCATGAGCAACGTCGAGCAGATGTTCGACAATATGGCAAAGGCCAACACTCAGAAAGTGAAAACCATGCTGCCTGAGTTGGGTACGTCGCTGGCGGCGCTCTATGCCACTAATTTCCTGAACGTAGAAACGGATTTCCCAACGCTGGATACGCTGGCCCGCCGGTTTGAGAAAGAAAACCCCAACAGCCCCCACACCAAGGCTTTTATTGGCACCATCAGCCGCATCCGGGGCGTAACCGTAGGTGCTGAAGCCCCCGAAATTGCCCTTACCGACACCAACGGCACCGCCGTACCGCTGTCGTCATTGCGGGGTAAATACGTTCTCATCGACTTCTGGGCAAGCTGGTGTGGTCCCTGCCGCAATGAGAACCCCAATGTGGTGCGGATGTATGACAAGTTCAAAGAGAAAGGCTTCGCCATCTACAGCGTGTCGCTCGATAACCCCGGCAAACGCGAAGCTTGGGTACGTGCCATCCGTAACGACGGCCTCACCTGGACACACGTGTCGGACCTGAAAGGCTGGCAGTCGGAGGCGGCGCAGAAATATGGTGTCAGTGCCATCCCGGCCACGTTCCTACTCGACCCTACCGGAAAAATCGTGGCCAAAAACCTGCGTGGCGATGCCCTGGAGGCCAAATTGACGGAAGTGTTGAAACAGTAGGCCCATGCTGCCTGCGTTATTTTCGCTTCCTTTTGTGGCCGTTGGCGTGCGGATTATTGCCAATCCGCTTGCCAACGTGTTTCAGAAGCAGCTCACCCACCGTGCGGCGGCTCCCTTGTTCATTACCTGCGCCACCTACGGGTTTCTCACCCTGGCCTGCCTGACCGTTTTCAATCAGTTTGTGCTGGCAGACCTTTCGCCAGCTTTCTGGCAAAACATGCTGATTTGCAGTGTGTTGGGGGTGCTGGGTAACGTGTTTCTGGTTAAGGCCATGCACCTCGGTGACTTGTCGGTGCTGGGGCCAATAAATGCCTACAAGGCTGTGGTAAGCCTACTGGTGGGTGTAGTAGTGCTTGGCGAGGTGCCCGGCTGGCTGGGGCTTGTTGGCGTTGGGCTTATTGTGGTGGGTAGCTACGTGGTGCTCAGCAAAGGGCACGGAAGCGGTTGGTCATGGGCCATAATCAACCAGCCCGAAGTTCGTTTACGGCTCATTGCTTTACTCTGCTCAGGCATAGACGGTGTATTTCTAAAACGGGCTGTTCAACTATCATCGCCGGGTACGGCGTTTTTCTTCTGGTGCTGGCTGGGTTTTGCTCTCTCGCTAATCTGGTTCGCCGTTACTCAATGGCAAACCGGCCCGGCGCAGGCGAAGTTATTGCTGCAAAAATGGCCTACCTACCTGGCCCTGTTTGTGTGTATTGGCCTCATGCAGGTATCGACAAACATTGCCTTCAGCGCTATGCAGGTGGGTTACGCCTTGGCCTTATTTCAGACGTCTGCCTTGCTAAGCGTTCTGTTTGGTTACCGCTTTTTCAACGAAACGGGCCTCATTCGCAAACTAATTGGGGCGGTAGTCATGGTAACGGGCGCCGTACTGATCATTCTTTTTAAATGACTGTTAACTAGTCAATAAACTTTCCACCTTCCTCCTCAAGGCATGAAAATAGCGATACTTGGCTGTGGTAACATGGGCATGGCGTTTGCCAAGTCCTTCTTGCAGTATGACCTCGTAAAAAAAGATGACCTGCTGCTGATTGAAAAAAGCGCCGAGCGCACCGAAACCCTGCGGGCTGAAAAAGCGGGCGTAGTCGTTGACACCATCGGCCCCCGCACGGGCGAGGCTGACCTGATTATCCTCTCTGTGAAACCGCAGGATTTTGCCTCGGCGCAGGCCGAACTCCGGGCCGTCATTCAACCCCGGCAGGTGGTGCTTTCCATCATGGCGGGCATACCCATCAGCCTGATTCAGGAACGACTGGCGCACCGCATGGTGATTCGGGCCATGCCCAACACTCCCGCTATGCTGGGCATGGGCATCACTGGTTTCACAGCCTCGCCAGAAGTGGACGCGGCCAGCCTGCGCCGTGTAGAAAACCTCATCAACGCCACGGGGCGGTCTATTTTCCTCGAAAACGAGGCCATGCTCGATGCCGTCACAGCCCTCAGTGGCAGTGGACCGGCCTATTTCTATTTTGTTGTAAAGGCAATGGTCGAGGCAGGCAAGCAAATGGGGTTCGACGAAGGCACGGCCTCGCTGCTGGTGAAACAAACCATGCTAGGCTCGTACCACCTCATTAATAACGCAGACAAATCGCTCGACGATCTTATCAAGGCCGTAGCCAGCAAAGGCGGCACCACCGAAGCAGCCCTTCGCACATTTGAGGCAGGTACGCTTGGCGAAACCCTGCAAGCCGGTATCCACGCGGCTCAGGTACGTGCCACAGAGTTGTCGAAGGGATAGAGGATTGGGGATTTGGGATTGGTTGCTGACGCTAGCGTACGTTTGCTCTGGTGTCGGCCCATCCAAAACCCCCAATCATTTCAAAAATGGTTTTCCCTGTAGTGCCTGCACGAAAATGGCTGTAGTTAGCAGGCCGTAGATAAGAGCCACAGCGATAATGCCGCGCACGTTTTGCACGACATAAAAAGCCAGAATTGGCAGTATCTGGAGCGCATGCATCCCTAGAAAATGCGCAATACGCAGGTCGCCATAGATCCGGCTCCAGTTGGTTATTGGCATGCCTGCACTGGTCATGTCGCCCCCAACGGTGTGCGTCAATCGGGCACCCATAGCTAGCCCCTGCATAGAAAACAGCACAAAAATGAGTAACCCCAGCCGTATGCTCCAGAGGTAGGCGGGGGGCAAATCTGGAAAATCGTTTCGAAAGAAAGATAGGCCGATTAGTCCCGTCCAGAGCGAGATACCCACGGCGCCAATGGCCATCATGCTGTATAGCCCTGCATAGACCGGCGTGCTCACGTTGAAATGCGACAGCTGCCCCCGCGCTGCCTGGATGGCCACGTACCCGTCTTCAAAACAAAACAGCACAACCATACCCCACGAGTACCAGACCACCGCGGTGGTGTTGCCAAAATAGCCTGTGTACCAGCCCATTGACCAGACAAAAATGGCGGTAGATAAAAAGAATTTCAGCGGCTTGTACCAGGCGTTGATGCCCAGCACGTTGGTGTGTGTAGTACAGATGAGTACCCCACAAATGGCCACTGCTAACCAGCACACCCAGCCAAATACGTAGAGCACTTCGTTTCGGAATTTCAGTTCGTGAAGGAAAGTAGTGATACTCATCGTTGATCGTAATATTGGTGTTTTGTCATCCCACCCATTACCTGTCTCATAATCAGTATTTTAGCCCAGCGGGGTACTGTTCGGAGTGAGCCAACCAGAAATTTGGTCAATAAGCCGGGTAATACTGTTGCTTGCCGCCCGAGGGCTTTCAGAATCGGAGTACCTACTTGTGCAGGTGTGAGTGACATACTCATCTGCATATTGGCCCGCTGCCCAAAACTGCTCTCTACCGGGCCGGGGGCCGCCGCCAGCACGTCAATACCCTGCGGTTTTAGTTCGACAGCCAGAGCCTCGGCAAGCGACTGCACGTAGGCCTTGGTGGCGGCATAGTGCGCCGCAAACGGTACGCCCTGGAATCCTACCATCGAACTCATCAGGATAATACCCCCTCGCCGTTGGGCAGCAAACTGCCGACTGAAGTGATGGGTCAGCATCAACAACGCTTCGCAATTGACTCGAAGCATTGCCACTTCCTGGGCCAGATCGGCCTTTAGAAAATTGCCCGACGTCCCGAACCCTGCCGATGCCACCAAGAGGCCGATGTTTAACCCATCTGAAGCCTTAATCAGTAGATCAACCGCATTTTGCTGCCCTAAATCGGCCGCTACTGGTTTAACCGCAACCCCATAGGTATTAGTCAGCCGGGTGGCCAGTATAGTCAGTTGATCGCCACGTCGGGCACTGACGATCAGGTTTAAGCCCGATTCGGCAAGGCGTTCGGCCAGTTCCAGCCCGATACCCGACGAAGCACCGGTCACGACCGCCCAGGGACCATACTTCGTTTTCAATCGGTCTTTCTCTTTTTGTGAAAGGGCCATGGTTAGTTCAATACAATGTTGACGGTTAACGTTTTATTGGCTTCTACGGTCACTTTGGCATCTTCAAAAGCGGGTGGACCGAACTTGATTTTCGCCCCTCGCGAAAAGCCGATGGGTTCAGTCGGGAAGCCCAAGAAGTTCGATTTCAGCAGCTTATTTTTGTCAATGTCCTGGAAGGCAACCACGCCATAGTCGCCCACAGGCACATCGGCGAAAAGGACCTGAATGCGGGCGGTGGTAGCGGGCTTTTCGGTACCGACGAATTGCTTACCTACTTTCGGAAAGTTGTCCTTTCGGAATATGCCCACCGTTAACTCGCCGCCTTTGGTGGGTTGAACACCCTCTATGATGACAACCACCGTGCCCGTTTGGGCAAAAGCACCAAACCCAAGCCAGGTTAGCAAGAAAACAAGAATTGTGTTTGTCATGATTATCAGTTGGTTATGTGCTGACAAACGTAGGCATGGTAGCTGCCCAAAAACGATAACAAATGTTTAGATTTTACTACCGTCGACTTTTTTAAGGCGGCTTAAATGCACCGGTGTGATACCCAGATAAGAAGCGATCATTTGCTGAGGCACCCGGTTGTGAATACCAGGAAACGTTTCTTCAATGGCGTCGTAGCGTTCTTTGGGGGTGCGGGCATATAGATTCTGGACACGGGTATCCTGATAAATAAAATAATATTCGGCAATGAGCCGTCCCAGCCTGTCGCCCTGTGTCAGGTTTGTATAACCCCACTCAATGCTAGACCTGGGCAATACTACTACCTGCACTGCATCGACCGCCTGCAACGTATAAGCCGACGGTTGCCTGAGCATAAAGTTGGTGTAATCGGCAATGAACTGATTATCAAGGGCAAAATGAATGGTATGTTCAGTACCCTCCCGGTCAGTAATCATTACCCGGATGGTACCTTCTTCAACAAAAAAAATCTCGTCAGGTACTATACCGGGGTAGCTCAGGGCCTCGCGGCGTTTGAACGATTTGGTGACAGCCCCATCTAGAAACTGGCTCAGTTCTTCGTTGGAGATCTGAATCAACCGGCGAATAGTCTGCCGAAGTGCTTCCATTTATATTCCCGTATATGAAAACGGTGTGATAGCCCGAAGTTCGGCTTTTACTGTATCGCTAACTGCTAGACTGTCAATGAATTCGCTGATTGTTTGTGCTGTAATGGCCTCGTTTTTACGGGTCAGGGCTTTCAGGGCTTCGTAGGGTTGGGGGTAGCCCTCGCGGCGGAGTACGGTTTGAATACCCTCGGCTACCACGGCCCAGTTGGCTTCCAGGTCGGCATTGATCGCGGCCTGATTCAGTTCCAGTTTATTTAGCCCCTTCAACGTCGATTTTAGCGCGATCACCGAGTGGGCAAAGGGCACGCCGATATTGCGCAGCACCGTCGAATCGGTGAGGTCGCGTTGCAGGCGCGAGATGGGCAGTTTGGCCGAAAAGTGCTCAAACAGGGCGTTAGCGATGCCCAGGTTGCCTTCCGAATTTTCAAAATCAATCGGGTTCACTTTGTGCGGCATGGCACTTGACCCGACTTCGCCCGCTTTGATTTTCTGCTTGAAATAATTGGTCGACACATACGTCCAGATGTCGCGGTCCAGGTCGAGCAAAATGGTGTTCAGGCGTTTGTAGGTGTCGAAAAGAGCCGCCAGCATGTCATAATGCTCAATTTGGGTCGTAAACTGACTTCGTTCCAGGCCCAGGTCGGCTACGAATTCATTACCGAAATCAACCCAATCGATAGTGGGATAGGCTACGTGATGGGCGTTGAAGTTGCCCGTGGCCCCGCCAAATTTCGCCGCCATCGGGATAGTGCTCAGCAGCGACAACTGCTTCTCCAACCGTTCTACAAACACCATCAACTCTTTGCCCAAGCGCGTAGGCGAGGCCGGTTGGCCGTGGGTACGGGCTAGCATGGGCACGTCGGCCCATTGGGTGGCCAGTTCCTGCAAGCGCGCATACACCTGCCGGTAGGCCGGTTCAATTTCCTGACTCAACGCCTCCTGCAATAGCAGCGGAATGGCCGTGTTGTTCACGTCCTGTGAGGTCAGCCCGAAGTGGATGAACTCCAGAAATGGCTCTACAGATAGTCCTTTGAGCTTTTCCTTGATGAAATATTCTACCGCCTTTACGTCATGATTAGTCGTGGCTTCAATGGTCTTCACCCGCTCGGCATCGGCTTCTGAAAACTGCTCATATAGCGCCCGCAACTGTGGAAACACCGCTGCATCGACCCCCGCCAACTGCGGTAGGGGCAGTTTACAAAGCGCAATGAAATACTCGATTTCGATACGAACACGGTACCGGATTAGGCCCATTTCAGAGAAAAAAGGAGCCAGATCGGTCACCTGCCGGGCATAGCGCCCATCTATGGGGGAAATTGCTAATAGAGACATGGGAGGGATTTTATAGTCTTCTGTTTACTGTTTCGGTCCGGCGATCCGGCTGTCTTCTGTTGGCTGCGATCCGAAACAGTAAACAGAAGACTATTTTTAAAATGGATTGAAATACAGGCCGATACCGGCCCAGGCAACGGTTTGATACTCATATTGGCCATAAGGCCGGTAACCATAATACATATCCAGCATGGCCGTCAGGTTTTGGGTCGACCGGCCGAGTTCGTAGCCAATGCCCGCGTGAATGCCGGGTCTGAAATTGGTTTGCTGCCAGGCCTTAACGTCAACACCACCCACCAGCCGCTGCTTTTTGGTGCCCGGCTCACGGTAATAAGCCCCGGCCTCCAGGTTAAACCGTTGCCGTTCGGTCTGTCCGCGCAGGCAAACACCCGCCCCGCCATATATCCGCAGGCCAATGGGCAGGTCACGGCTATAGGTGAAGTCAAGCAGTTCGTAGTTAACGGCATTTGGGGTGTAGTAATTAAGCTGATAACGCACGATGTAGTCGTCGCCGAGGTGCGACGAGACGTGATACAGCCGCACCCGGTAGCTGGTACGGCCTTTTCGGAAGTTATACCAGAAGCTGAGCTTATAATCGTTGTTGATGATTTTATAGACCAGCTGCCCCGGTTTTTTGGCTAGCCGCGAGGTGTCGTTGAATACCTGGAATTGGGTAAACGACCCCACGTCGAGGCCCCATTCGTGCGCCTGCCCCGGTGCCGTGGTGACGCGGTAGAAGGGTTTATGAAAGCCAAACGCAAACGGCACGATGGTGCCACGGTTTAGTTCTTTGTCGCGGGTGTCGGTTTCGGTAAAGCCTACTTTCCGTTCGCCGGTGGTGTTGAAAAATGGCAGTGCGCTGCCGTATACCTGCGCCTCAATGGGGTCGAGCAGGATAGGGGCGAACAGGTGATTCTTGGGAAACCATTCCTTACGGGGGTAGGCGGTGGTGTCGGTGGCCGATTGAGGCCGGGCGGTGAGGTAAAGCAGGCACAAGGCCCCGGTCAGTACAAGTCCTCTCATGTAGGTAGGTGAAATAGAGCGCAAAGCTATCAAAAAAGCGGGCGTTGGCTTGCTGCCGGGCTACCAGCATGCGCCTATAAACCCGAACTTTAGGTCTTGTCTTACTCTTCTCTCTTCAGCACATGACTAAACAAACACTCATCGGCTTTTCGCTTATGCTTGCCACCACTGCCGCTACGGCCCAGACCGGGCCGCTGACCTACCCCAACACACGCAAGTCGGACCACGTTGATACCTACCACGGCACCCCTGTTGCTGACCCTTACCGCTGGCTCGAAGATGACCGTTCGGCTGAAACCGCCGAGTGGGTAAAAGCCGAAAACAAGGTCACGTTCGACTACCTGAGCCAGATTCCGTACCGCAAGCAACTTCAGGACCGGATCGAGAAGGTATTCAACTACCCCAAATATTCGGCCCCGTCGCGGAAGGGAGACTGGTTCTACTTCTCGAAAAACGATGGCCTCCAGAATCAGTCGGTGCTGTACCGGCAAAAGGGGCTGGATGGTAAACCCGAACTGGTCATTGACCCAAACAAACTCTCGGCCGACGGCACCACGCGCATGACTGCCTTCGCGCTCTCAAAAAATGGTGAGTACGCCGTGGTAGGTACGTCTAAAGGCGGCTCGGACTGGTACGATTACCGGATCATGAAACTCGCCGACAAGGCCTATTTGCCCGAAACCATTGAATGGGTGAAGGTGTCGGGCACGGCCTGGCAGGGCGACGGGTTCTATTACAGCCGCTACCCCAAGCCCGAAGGCTCGGCGCTGGCGGCGAAAAACGAGAACCATCAGGTCTTTTTCCACAAGCTGAACACCCCCCAATCGGCTGACCGGCTGGTGTTTGAAGACGCCAAAAACCCGCAACGGTTTCATACCGTAAGCACCTCTGACGACGAAAAGTATGCGTTTCTGAACGTCAGCGACCGGGGTAAGGGTAAAGACGGCAACGCCCTCTATTTTCTCGAAACCGCTAAAGCCGGGGCCACTTTCCAGCCTATTGTGTCGGAAATCACTAACTCGCAGTATGGCGTTATTGACAACGTGGGGGCCGATTTTTTGATTGAAACCAACGACAATGCCCCTAATAATAAGGTGATGCGCTACAGCCCCGCCACCCAGAAGTGGACGGTAGTGCTGCCCGAAAAACCCGAACCACTCACCAACAGCAGTTCGGCGGGGGGCAAGCTCTTTGCAGAATACGCCAAAGACGTAACTTCGCGGGTATACGTATATGATTTGAATGGCAAGCTGGAAAACGAGATTACCCTGCCCGGCATTGGCACAGCCAGCGGTTTCGGGGGTGAGCGCGACGATAAATTTGTGTTCTATACCTACACCTCGTTTACGTTTCCGCCCACGATCTACCGGTATGACATTGCCACCAAAAAAAGCAGCGTATTTCGCCAGCCGGAGGTCGATTTCAAACCAACCGACTACGAAACGAAGCAGGTTTTTTACACCAGCAAAGACGGTACGAAGGTGCCCATGTTCATCACCTATCGCAAGGGTCTGAAACTCGATGCTACCAACCCAACTATTCTCTACGGCTACGGCGGGTT
Source organism: Fibrella aquatilis (assembly GCF_017353255.1). Taxonomy (GTDB): domain Bacteria; phylum Bacteroidota; class Bacteroidia; order Cytophagales; family Spirosomataceae; genus Fibrella; species Fibrella aquatilis. The sequence goes on from NZ_JAFMYU010000015.1 coordinate 82,227, forward strand.
CAACGTTAGTCTGCCCCCGGCGTTTAGCTCATTGCTGATTCCGTTTCTGGAGCAGGGCGGCGTATATGCGCAGGCTAATTTGCGCGGCGGCTCGGAATACGGCGAGAAGTGGCACGAGCAGGGCATGAAAGCCAAAAAGCAGAACGTGTTCGACGATTTCATTGCCGCCGCCGAGTACCTGATTGCCGAAAAATATACCTCATCGGCGAAGTTGGCCATTCGGGGTGGGTCAAACGGGGGCTTGCTCGTGGGTGCGGTTATGAACCAGCGGCCTGAGTTGTTTCGGGTGGCCATTCCGCAGGTGGGCGTGATGGATATGCTCCGGTTCCACAAGTTCACCATTGGCTGGAACTGGATTGCCGACTACGGCAGCGCCGACAACGCCGACGAGTTTCCCTTTCTACGGGCCTATTCGCCCCTGCACAACCTGAAGCCCGGCCTGAACTACCCCGCCACGCTCATCACCACCGCCGACCACGACGACCGCGTAGTACCGGCCCACTCGTTCAAATACGCCGCCACGTTGCAGGAGGTCTACAAAGGCAAAAACCCGGTGCTGATTCGCATTGACACCAACTCAGGCCACGGGGCCAGCAACACCAAAAAGAACATCGAACTCACCGCCGACATGTACTCGTTTATCCTCTGGAATATGGGCGTAGGCACGTTGAAAGAGGTAGCCAGTAAGTAGCTGATTAGTAAACCTATAAGGTTTCCAAAAACATTATTGGTTTAAACGTAAAGAAGCCCCGACCAACTGGCCGGGGCTTCTTTGTGAAGAAAAAAGCTGAGTTTATTGACCCAGTTTGAAGGTAATGCCAAGTTTCAGCACTGAGATAGATGAGCCAAGTTCAGCAAAAACCCCCGTTTTCTCGGCAAACATGTAACGACCACCCAAGTGGATGGGTACAGCGATAAATGATGGGTTATAAAAAGAACTGGCTAAGCCCGTGTAAGCGAAGTAGGTTAAACCTAGGCCAGCGTATAAATCCACATTTTCGGGAGTGCTCAGCAATTCGTTGAAGTGATATGATCCACGAGCACCGATATCGTAGCCGCCGTAGCCATCACCGAAACTTCTATAACCAGCAGCACCACCCACAGTGATATTTTTGGCAACGCCAAAATCAGCAGCAGCGTTGAAGGCAATGCCTCCACTGTAATAGAATCCACCACCAACGCCGATACCCAGGTTAACAAATTTTGTACCCTTGTCAATTGACATCTGAGCGAAGCTTGTGGTGGTCAGCAGGGTTAGGCTGAACAAAGCAATTACTGCGAAGAATTTTTTCATTGTGGACAGTCTCGTTTTTGCGTTTATGATTGGACAAATAAAGGGAGGTTGATTGGAACAGAAAAGGAAATCGTCATACGAATTATCCAGCGGTCTGCCTGTTGTTATCTAACGTACCTGTTTCAGAGACAAAGACTACTGCAAACGATGATTTGTTCATAGAATCACCGAAAATTAATGATCACTGCACCTCATTTATCAGGAAGCAGACTCGTTTCGGGCGTTTAGATAACCACGAATAACGGTAAATGTAGTGATACCGAGGAAGAAGAGGATGATCCAGTGTACATAATTAATGATCCACGGAAACTGCACTCCGAAATAGTAGCCACCGCCCACCAGTACTACCGTCCAAAGTGCCCCGCCAATGACATTGTAGGCCATAAACCGGGCCAGATTCATGTGGATGATCCCCGCCAGCAAGGGCGCAAACGTGCGCACCACGGGTAGAAACCGGGCCACAATCAGGGCCTGACTGCCGTAACGCTCGAAGGTCTTGCGCGTGTTTTCGATGTACTTCTGCTTGAAAAACAGCGAATCGGGCCTGTTTTGGAGCTTCACCCCGAAAAAATAGCCCGTGCCATACCCCAGCAGTGCACCCAGCACTGCCGCCCCGAAAATACAGGCCAGCAGCAACCCCAGCGACACCGCCAGCGCCTTGGTGCCGGCAAAGACCCCCGCCAGAAACAACAAATAATCGCCGGGCAGAAAAAACCCGAAAATGACCCCATTCTCGATAAACACGATCAGCGTAACCACCACCAGCCCACCCGTGCGGATGATCTCCTCGGAATTAAGTAGGTAGCGGAAGAAGTCGAGAATGGCGTCCATCTGGGGGATGGAATTAAGAATTAAGAATTAAGAATGTTGCTGACGCGAACGTTCGCGTCAGCAACATTCTTAATTCTTAATTCTTAATTCCCTTTTAAATAAGCTCCGCCAGTGCTAGCCAGCGGTCGGTTTTTTGGGTAATTTGGGCCTCAAGCTGCTGTATATCAAGCGCCCAGGCGGTTAGCTCTTCGTGGTGACCACCGGCGTTGAGTTGTTCGGTTAGGGCGGCTTTGCGGCTTTCGAGGGCCTCAATTTCGGCCTCCAGCGTTTCATATTCACGCTGTTCCTTAAAACTTAACTTTTTCTTTTCGGCAGGCGCCGCCGGTTTGGCGGCCGACAGGTTCACCGGGGCCAGTTTATGGCTTGCCGAAGCGGCCTCTTTTACGTTTGCATTTTTCTTGGGTTGGGCATCGCGCCATTCGCGGTAGTCGGTGTAGTTGCCGGGGTAATCGCGCACTTTGCCCTGCCCCTCCAGCACAAATACGTGGTCGACCAGCCGGTCCATAAAGTAGCGGTCGTGGGTGACGATGATGACGCAGCCGGGGAAATTGAGCAGAAACTCTTCCAGCACGTTCAGCGTCGTAATGTCCAGGTCGTTGGTTGGTTCGTCGAGGATAAGGAAATTGGGGTTCTGCACCAGCACCAGCAGCAGTTGCAGCCGCCGCTTCTCACCGCCGCTCAGTTTGGCCACAAAGTCATACTGCTTCTGCCGGTCGAAGAGGAAGTGGTGGAGTAATTGACTGGCCGTAATAGTCTGTCCATCAGCTAGTTTCATTACTTCGGCCACTTCCTGCACCACATCAATCACGCGCTGATTCTCGGCCAGGTTCAGTTCGGTTTGGGTGTAATAGCCAAACTGCACGGTGCCCCCCGCGCTGATCTTGCCTGAGTCGGGGCGGGTTTCGCCGGTGAGCATGTTGAGCAACGTAGTCTTGCCCATGCCGTTTTTGCCAATCAGCCCCACCCGGTCCAGCCGTTTGAAGGTGTACGTGAAATGGTCGAGCAGGACTTTGTCGCCAAAGCGCTTGCTCAGGTTTTCCACCTCCAGAATCTTGCTCCCCAACCGTGACACGCGCAGGTTCAGGTCCAGTTCGCCATCGGTGCGGCGGCCTTTTACTTTACCTTCCAGATCCTCGAAGGCATCTTCGCGGTATTTGGCTTTGGTGCCCCGCGCTTTGGGTTGCCGACGCATCCAGTCCAGTTCGCGGCGGTAGGTGTTTTTATTCTTCTCAAACTCCGACGCGTCGATGGCCAGGCGTTCGGCTTTCTTTTCCAGGAAATAAGCGTAGTTGCCTTTGTAGCCGTACAACTGCCCATTGTCCATTTCCACAATCTGGTTGCAGACGCGGTCCAGAAAATACCGGTCGTGCGACACCATCAGCAGAGTGCCGTTTTGGGTGTTCAGAAACGATTCGAGGTATTCAATAGCCTCCAGGTCGAGGTGGTTGGTGGGTTCGTCCAGAATCAGTAGGTCGGGGTTTTGAATCAGCACCCGCGCCAGGGCCACCCGCTTGCGCTGCCCGCCGGAGAGGGTGCTCACGCGCTGCTCTACGTCCTGAATGCCCAGTTCGCCCAGAATCTGGCGAATTTGGGCTTCATAATCCCAGGCCTCCAGCTTTTCCATCTGGTTCATAGCCTGTTCCAGCGCGTCGTGGTCGTCGTGCAGCAGGGCTTTTTCATAGGCCCGCACGGCGTCGAGTTGGGCACTTTCGCCCGCCAGCACCTCCTCCATAATGGTCAGGGCCTCGTTCAGGTCGGGCTGCTGATTGAGGTAGCCCACAGTGATGTCTTTCCGAACGCTCACGTGCCCGTCGTCGGGTGGGGCGGCCCCGGCCAGTATTTCCAGCAGCGACGTCTTGCCCGACCCGTTGGCACCCACAATGGCGATTTTGTCGCCCCGGCTAATACCGAAGTTGATGTTCCGAAACAGCGTCCGGTCACCGTATGATTTCGAGAGATTCTCGGCTGAGAGGTAGTTCATAAGAAGATGTTGGATACTGGACGTTGGACTTTGGACACTGCCACTACTGCATAACTGTCCAGAATCCAACGTCCAGAATCTAGCGTCTGGTAAACACGAAAAAAGCCGACTCGGTGAGGAATCGGCTTTTTGTAGTAGCTCGACCAGGATTCGAACCTAGACAGACAGAACCAAAATCTGTTGTACTACCCTTATACTATCGAGCTATTTTGCAATTGCGAGTGCAAAGATACGACCCTCTGCCTACGTAAATCAAGCGCAAGCCCAAAAATTTCTTCTGAAATCTGGCCTACAGCACCTTCGTAACCTTAATAAATTGATCGTCGTGATCAGGGGCATTGGCCAGTGCCTGAGTACGAGGAAGTTGGTTAGCCACCACGTCGTCGCGGAGAATATTGGCCTCGTCCAGCGCCGACATATGCGTGAGGGGTTCCACGCCTGTGGTATCCACTTCGTTGAGTTGTTCCATCCAGTCGAGCACGCTGTTGAGGCTGCTCAGCAACTGCGTTTCTTCTTCGGGCCGCACCGTGAGCCGGGCCAGATGGGCAATTTTTTGCAGCGTTTCGGTATCTACTTTCATGAGTGAGCGGTTAACGTTTAATGTCTAAAGTCTAATGTTGCTTCGCGAACTACCCCTACCGAATGCGAAGCAACATTAGACTTTAAACTTTAAACCTTAGACATTAAACCTTGAACAGCCTTTTTCAATTCTTTATCAATCACCTGATAGGCCTGTTCGCGGAGCACATCGGCGTCGGCCTGAGTGAGGCCAACGGTAGAGATGGGTTCGTGGAAAACAACCCGTACGGGCTGCCAGTGTACTCTGAACAGGGGTACATCGGGTAGAATACGGTAGTTGTTGACGAGCGTAATGGGTACAATGGGTACCTGTTTCTGAATGGCCATCGTGAAAGCACCATCTTTAAACGGGTACACCATTTGGGGCGGGCTTTGGGCTTTGATGCCCCCTTCCGGGAAGATAATAATGCTGCGTCCTTCGCCCAGGGTACGCATGCATTTGGCCAGCGAATAGGCCCGGCTCTGTGCACTCGACCGGTCGACCATCACGTGCAGTTTGGCATACATGTAGCCAAAGAGGGGGATCTTCCGCACACTGATCTTGCCGATGAAGGCATATAGTCCCGGCACGATGGTACCCAGCACGGCAATGTCGAAATACGAAAAGTGGTTGGCGCAATACACGTAGGCCTGCCCTTTTTCGGGCCGAAACCGCCAGTCGGCCCGAATAGGCATGGCCATCAGCAAAAAGGCCAGGATACCCCAAAGCCGAACAGCTCCATGCGCCAGGTGCAGGCCAAACCGTATCTTCTGCGCATACAGCCAGCTACCCAGCAAAATAATAGGCAGCAATGGCAACAGCAACAAGGCAAATACCAGTACACACCAAATCGTGTAAAGCGCTATGAACCAAGTTTTTAACACGATTAAGAGGAGTGGTTTTAAGGGGGAAGGGTAACGTTCTAGATGGCCCGGCGTTCCGGCCTAGAGCGTAAAGCCTAAAGCGCGAAGCCAGCAGTACTATGAATTCATTAGCGATACAAAAGACAAGCCTGAATATCTTCTTTTTGTAAAGAAGGGTAATCTTCCATCAACTCATCATAAGTCATTTCAGCGCTTAGTAATTCCAAAATGGTTGCCACCATTAGTCGTGAACCACGAATAGTAGGTTTTCCATGACATACAGTTGGGTCAACAGTGATACGGCTGATGATAGACTCCATACAGTTAATTGGTCAATGTTTGAAATGACGTATGCCCGTGGTGACCATAGCCATGCCGTGCTGATTGCAGTAGTCGATGCTGTCTTTGTCGCGGATGGAGCCGCCGGGCTGCACCACCGCTGTGACTCCTGCCTGACCGGCAATTTCAACACAATCGGGGAAGGGGAAAAACGCATCGGAAGCCATGACGGAACCCGCCAGATCAAACCCAAAGGCATGGGCTTTCTCGATGGCTTGCCGCAGGGCATCGACCCGGCTGGTTTGGCCCACACCGCTAGCCAGCAGTACATCTTCTTTAGCCAGAATGATGGTGTTCGATTTGGTATGCTTGCACACTTTCAGGGCAAATTCCAAAGCCTTTAACTCGCTGGCGGTGGGTGCTTTGTCGGTAACGGTCGTGAACTGATCGGTGGTTTCGGTCACGTTGTCTTTGTCCTGTTCCAGCGTCCCGTTCAAAATCGTTTTCACCAGTTTGGTGGGCAGCGCCACGGGTTTGCGCAGGAGCAGGATACGGTTCTTTTTCGACTTCAGCAGCTCCAGCGCCTCCGGCGCGTAGGCGGGCGCAATCAGGATCTCCATGAAGAGCTTGTTCAACTCTTCGGCCACTGCCAGATCGACGGGTACGTTGGTGATGACCACCCCACCAAACGCTGACACCGGATCGCAGGCCAGGGCTTTGTCATACGCTTCTTTTGCCGTGGCGGCCGTGGCAATACCACAGGCGTTGGTATGCTTGATAATGGCATAGGTGGGACGACCGTCGAACTCGTCAATCAACCCAACGCAGGCATCAACATCGACTAAGTTATTGAACGACAGTTCCTTGCCGTGCAGCTTGTCGAACATGGCGTCCAGATCGCCGTAGAAAGTGGCCTGCTGATGCGGGTTTTCGCCATAGCGAAGGGTGTTAGCCTTGGGTGTGGCAGCCGAGCCAGCGAAATAGGCATGAATGGCCGTGTCGTAGTGCGAGGTAGTGGCAAAAGCCTCCATCGCGTAGCGGCGGCGGGTGTCGAGGTCGGGTTGGCCGTTTGTTTCGGTCAGGATGCGCAGCACGTCGGCGTACTGGTTGCGCGACGAAACGATGAGTGAATCCTGGAAATTTTTGGCCCCCGCCCGGATGAGCGAAATACCGCCAATGTCGATCTTCTCGATGATATCTTCCGCCAGGGCACCGGAGGCTACGGTTTCTTCAAACGGGTACAGGTCTACCACCGTCATGTCGATGGCCGGGATGTTGTGCTGCTGCGCCTGGGCCAGGTCGCCCTCGTCATCGCGGCGGTAGAGGATACCCCCAAAAACGGCCGGGTGCAGGGTCTTCACCCGCCCCCCAAAGATGGATGGATACCCCGTTAGTGACTCGACCGGGATGACGGGGATACCCAATTGTTCGATAAACGTTTGCGTACCACCTGTAGAGTAGAGCGTAACGCCCTGCTCGTGTAACAACCGGACAATGGGTTCGAGGCCGTCTTTATAATAGACCGATAGCAGCGCAGCAGAAATTTTCATTGATTAGTAAGTCAGGTACAGCTGACAAAGATAGACAGCCGCCGCCAAGCTGAAGCATGGCGTTCAAGCTGACGTGCCCTCCTTTATCTTTGCAAGTCCCCGAACGGGTGGATCTAGCCTAATCGGCAACTATTTTGAGCGCATTTAAAAAATTGGCGGGCGACACGGCCCTGTACGGTATCAGCACCATTGCGGCGCGGTCGATTAATTTTCTGCTGGTTCCTATTCAAACATACGCCTTCAAAAAGGGAGGTACGCTATCGTCGAATGTAACGCTGTATGCCTGGGTCGGGGTGTTGCTGACGGTATATACTCTGGGCCTGGAAACGGCTTTTTTCCGTTATGCCGCCCGTAACAAAGGACCGGAAAATGAGGCAGAGCGGGCGCGGGTATTTAGCCGTACACTCAGTATGGTGGTCTTGGTGAGCGTGGTGGCTACTGCGCTAATTCTGCTCCTGACAAAGCCCATCACCACCGCCCTTGGCTATCCCGGTCAGGAACTGTTTATTCAGTGGACGGCGCTGCTGGTTGGGCTTGATGCCATTATGGCCATTCCGTTTGCGCGGTTACGGGTGGAAGGCAAAGCAAAGCAGTTTGTGGTGGCGAAGTTGATCAACATTGGCTTGAACGTACTGCTCAATGTGTTTTTCATTGTGGTGTGCAAAGACATCACGGAAGGCGATTACCTGACGGGCCTACAGCCCGTTGCCCAGTTTTTTTACCGCCCGGAAATCGGCCCCGGCTATATTCTACTTGCCAATTTGCTGGCCAATGCATTCTATTTTTTGGTGTTGCGCCGGGCGTTTAGCGGCTTCCAGCCAACGTTCGACTGGCCTCAAGCCCGGCTACTGCTGATCTTTGCGTTGCCTATTATGTTCACCAACCTAGCCAGCGTCCTAAACAACCTCACTGACCGGCTTTTCCTGCGTGAATTTCTGCCCAATGGCTTCTACCCTGGCCATTCATCGGAGTGGGCGCTGGACGTATATGGGCAATGTTTTAAGTTATCAGTATTCATTAGCCTGGCCATCCAGTCGTTTAAGTTTGCAGCGGAGCCTTTTTTCTTCGGACAAGCCGATGACAAGAATGCCCCTGACCTATTGGCACGCGTAACCAAGTGGTTTATTGTTGTTTGCGTAGTACTATGGGTGGGTATTAGCCTGAATATGGACCTGGCGGGTCGGCTGCTCAATCCAGAACGCCGCGCAGGCCTGGACGTAGTGCCGCTGCTGATGCTGGGCAACCTGCTGTTGGGTATTTACTACAACATCTCGTTCTGGTTTAAACTGTCGGACAAGACCAAGTTTGGAACGTTGATCACGGTGGTTGGGCTGGCCATCACGTTCGGGCTAAACTGGCTGCTGATTCCCCAACTGGGCTATATGGGCTGTGCATGGGCTTTTCTAGCCTCCAGTTTTGTTATGATGGCCCTTTGCTATGTCCTCGGCGAACGGTACTACCCCGTACCCTACAACGTTCCCTCGGCGGTAGGTTACGTGGCGGGCGGCGGGTTGCTGATTTACCTTAACTCATTTATCCATATCAGCAACCTGTGGGTGGCTGTACCCTTCCATGTTGCCTTATTTGGGCTGTTTCTGGGTTGCGTTCTGGCTGTGGAATGGACTACCGTTCGGGAGGGCCTGGTCCGGCTGAAGAAAATTGGGACACAAAAAAGCCCAACCTCGTAAGGTCGGGCTGCACGCATCTATGGGTTACGGAGCCTTAACTGGCAGCCCCGGAAGGCAACTCATTAGAAGAGATTCTTGATGTCGATTTTGCGGTGCAGGTGCTCTTCGTCTTTAATGGGCAAATTCACCAGTACCTGACCGTGGTCGTGCACGGCTTCAATCTGGTCAGCATCCACAAAGCCGGGGATATCCATCACTTTCAAAAACATAGGTACGGCCAACCGTTGGCCTTCGGTATTGCTATCCTGCACCAGGAGCGTGTAAAGTACCAACTTATTTCCCTCTACCAACACGTTAAACGCATTAGCACTCACGCCCGGTGCCGATAGTTTAATAACCAAACGATCTTCTTCCTGGGTGACATTCATTTTGGTCATGCTCGACCCGCCATACAGCGTGTTAAGCAAATCGATCTGTCCACCAGTACCTTTAAACACATGATCTACAGCTCTCATAGTAGTGGTTGTTTACTGTTCTATTGCCTATAAGACAAATGCCGTGCCGAGGTGAAACTCATGCTTGGAGGGTGCCATGCTGACAGTGAAAACTGGGTTCAGGACTCAGAATCGGCCTTTTTGGCGGTAAGCTACCCAAACATCAGTCGCTTTGTCTGTGGCGAAAATTGCGCAGTCGGGGAAGGTTGGGAACAGTACATTGAGTGAAAGAGCGAATGGTGAAAGAGTGAAAGAGTGGCCTGGTCAGTTCTTTCACTCTTTCACCATTCGCTCTTTCACACATTAACTTTGCTGTATGCATATTCGAATAGGCACCCGTAGTAGTCGGCTGGCGCTTTGGCAGGCTGAATACATACAGCAGTTGCTGGAAGGGGGGGGAGTTACGTCGGAACTGGTCCTGATTGAGACCAAAGGCGACCAGATACTGGACCGGTCGCTGTCGAAGATTGGCAGTAAGGGCATTTTCACGCAGGAACTGGAAGATCAGCTCCGGTCGAGGCAGATTGATATTGCGGTGCATTCGGCCAAAGATCTACAGTCGAGTTTGGCACCGGATCTGAGCATTATTGCCTTCACCGAACGCGAACGCGTCAACGACGTGCTGGTTAGCCGTGATCCGTCGCTGTCGCTCACGAGTGGCCATCCGTTTGTGATTGGCACCTCGTCTACGCGGCGGGTGGCCATGTTGAAGCATTATTGCCCCCACATCAAGGTGGTCGATATGCGCGGCAACCTGCAAACGCGGCTTCGTAAGCTTGACGAGGGCCAGTGCGACGCGCTGCTGCTGGCCTATGCGGGTGTTCACCGGATGCATTACGACGACCTGATTGCCGAGTTTCTGCCCATCGAAGACTTCACGCCCGCCGTGGGGCAGGGGAGTGTGGCCATTGAAGTGGCCGATACGCTGGCGCTCGACAAGATGGACGTTGTGCGCAAACTAACCAACCATGAACCCACCGAAGCCTGCCTGACAGCCGAGCGGGCCTTTTTGCGGCGGCTGGAAGGGGGGTGCAGCATCCCGGTTTTTGCCCTTGCCACCGGCACCGCCGACGCGATTACGCTTACGGGCGGCCTCATCAACCTGGATGGTAACGACCTGCTTCGCGAAACCTTTACCGGCCCCCGTGCCCAGGCCGAACACCTCGGCAATGAACTCGCCGAAGCCATCCTGGCCCGCGGCGGCGACGTCATCCTGCAAGCCATCCGGGCAACTTTATAAGTTTACTATTTACAGTCTTCAGTCTTCTGTTGCTTCGCGTCAGAAACTTCTTTGTCATGACCATACATATCGCCGAAACCGAAGCTGATTTGCGCCGCTGTCTGCCTGCGCTGCTGACCCTGCGTCCTCACCTGACGGCTGAAACAGCGCTGGCAATTTTGCTGCAACAGCAAGCTAATGAGCACGTTAGTGTGGCGTTTGTCGATCTAGGCAACGATACCGCCGCGCCCGCCGCGATTACCTACCGGCTCATGACGTTTTTGTTCAGTGGCAAAACCTGCTACATTGACGACCTCAGCACACAACCCGAAGACCGTGGCAACGGTTATGCCAGTGCCCTGCTCGACTTTGTGAAGCAACAGGCCAAACAGGCCGGGTGCGTCACGCTCTCGCTCGACTCTGGCCACAGCCCCGAACGCAACGATGCCCACCGCCTTTACCTCAACAAAGGCTTCCGCATCAGCAGTCATCATTTCTCACAAAACATTGGGTGAAAGAGTGAATGGTGAAAGAATGAAAGAGCGAAAAACTGGCATCTGAACAGGTTGCGCCATTCACACTTTCACTCTTTCGCCATTCACACTTTCGCCATTCACTCTATGACTCTCGCCAACATTTCCTGGAGTAACCTGAAAGACAAGCCGTTGAGCAGTTTTCTGAGTGGACTGCTCATGACCCTTGGCATTGCCATCATCTCACTGCTACTGTTGCTCAACAAGCAGTTGCAGGACCAGTTTAGCCGCAATATCCGGGGTGTCGATATGGTGATTGGGGCCAAGGGCAGTCCGCTGCAACTGATCCTGTCGAGCATCTACCAGATCGATTCGCCGGTGGGGAACATCCCGCTGGCCGAGGCGCAGCGGCTCACGCGCAATCCGCTGATCAAGTCGGCTATTCCGATGGCGATGGGCGACAGCTACCGGTCGTTTCGGATTGTGGGCACCAACCAGAAGTACCTCGATCAGTTTGGGGCTACCGTGGCGCAGGGAAAACCATTCTCGGCTGATCTGGAGGTCGTTATTGGCCCTCGCGTAGTCGAGGTAACGGGCCTGAAAGTAGGCGATTCGTTTGCCAGTCAGCACGGGTTTGATGCCAACGGCGAAGAGCATGGCAACAAAAAATACCGGGTGGTGGGCCTGTTGGCACCCAGCAACAGCGTGTGTGACCAACTAATTCTCACCAACGTGTCGAGCATCTGGGCGATTCACGAAGGCCACGATGACCACCACGACGAAGCCACCGCCGGACCACCAACCCTGATGCCGATGGCCGGTGCAATGGCTGGAAAAACGCCCAAAGCAGAACACCACGACGATGAAGAAGGTGGCCCCGGCGAAGGCCCCGAAGCTGGGCCAGACGCTGGTCCGCAGATTACGGCGATGCTGGTGAAATTCCGGAACCCCATGGGCATGATGCTCAAGCGCGGTATCGACAACAGCCCCAAATTGCAAGCGGCCCTGCCCGCCATTGAAGTAAACCGCCTGTTCGACTTGCTGGGCGTGGGCATTGAAACCCTCCGCGGGCTGGCCCTGGCCATTATTCTGGTGGCGGGCATCAGTGTATTTGTATCGCTCTACAATTCGCTGAAAGAGCGCCGCTACGAAATGGCCCTGATGCTGTCTATGGGTGCCACGCGGGCGCAGTTGTTTGGTATGCTGCTGCTGGAAGGCCTCGTATTGGCCCTAATTGGCTTCGTGGCGGGCCTGGCGCTCAGCCGCCTCGGCCTTTGGTTGCTGTCGCAGTTTGTAGAAGGCAATTATCACTACAGCTTCAGCAGCCTAGCCGTTTTGCCCGACGAATGGTATTTGCTTATTGTGGCGGTGGTCATTGGCCTACTGGCAGCAGCCCTACCCGCGCTGGGCGTCTACCACATGAACATCTCGCGGGTATTGGCTGAGGAGTAGTGACAGCTTGCTAAGTAGTTACACGGCTGGTATCTTGCCGAATACCTACTAAATCTACTTAGCCTTATTATGAAGCCAGTGCTTTACCTGTTGTTCTTTTTTGCTACCCCCCTGTTTGGCCAGGCACCTACTAATGGCCTGATTGCCTACTATCCGTTCAACGGAAATGCCGACGATGCCAGTGGTAATACTAATAATGGCGTGGTACGGATGGCCACTCTCACCACCGACCGGTTGGGCACAGCCAACAGCGCTTACCACTTTTCTGACGGGGCCAACATCGTTGTAGCCAACAGCACATCGCTACAACTGACCAACAGCTTTACGTTTAGCGGCTGGATGAACCTCCGTTCATTTGTGGGGCGCGATGGTGATTCAGGAGGGTCATCGCCTAATGGTACACACGTGCTCTTCTCGAAAGACTGCGACCGCGATTGGTTAAGTCTGTTACTCGTCATTCAGGCCGCCCCGCGTGGGTACGTTGCCGGGGGTACCTGGAAAGGCTCCCTGTCTCATTTCCTCAGCACCACCCTCGACACCTGGACGCACGTTGGTATGTCTTACAATGGTACTTTTATAAAGCTGTATATCAATGGGTTACCTGTTGCGGCTTCGGCTAGCCCCAACACGTTCACGGCCACCAACGCTCGCGATCTATACATTGGCGGCATGGCCTGCTGGCCCTATTTTTTCAATGGCGACCTCGACGACTTCCGCTTCTATAACCGCGATCTGACCGACGATGAAGTGAAGGCCACGTTTATTGCCGAAAACGGGGTGATCCAATCGATCAAGGCGGGCAACTGGATGGATGCCTCTACCTGGTCGTGCCAGTGCATACCCACGGCGGCTAACCCTGTGGTAGTGAAGCACGTGGTGCAAATTTCCACTACCGAAACGGGCAACGCCTATACCGTAAAGGAAATGCTGGGTGGGCAGGTGGTGCTGGGTGCCACGGCCAAACTACAGATCAGGCGTCCATAAGTTGGTTTAAAACTCTACGTGTGTGCGAATGCCAAACAGGTTCACCGGCCCCCGGTCGCCGTTGTAGCCGGGGTTGGCCACAAACTGGTAGTCGCCAGTGATGAACAGGGTGCGGGTAACGCGGGCTTTGTAGAATACCTCTAAAATATGCTCAGGGCGGTAGTTGGGTAGCTTGCCATCGCCGAGCATGAAGCCAATGCCGCCCGCGTTCAGAAAAGCCGCGTGGGTTGTTGAGAGGCCATTGATGACGCCCGCCACGCCCACAGCATCTTCGGGGCGGCCCCAGCGACTACCGGCAATAAACGCCCCCGCCGATACGCTCTGGTCAATTTCGGTGAAGGCCCAGGTGGCGGTTTTGCCATCGTTCCAACTGGCGCGGGCAAAGAGGCCGCTGTTTTGGGCAAGGGGCTGTTCCAGGCTAAGGCCGAAGCCATATTTCACCCCGCCATAGCGTTCCCCGTTCGAAATATAGGGCCGTTGCGGATCGTTGTCGCCATCTACCAATTTCTGAATGGCATCGGTATAGGTGGGGGCTTTGGTTACGTTGCGGAAGGCCAGAAACCGTACCGTGCCGGGCCGTTTTAGCAAGCGATATCGGCTTTCCAGCTCTACCGTCAGTCCACCCGACTGGGCAATGTTCCAGTCGAGCACATTGCCGTTAGCGGTTTTGGGCATTAGGTTATAGGCCACCCGTAACTCGTAGGCGGGGCGCACATATTCTACGGCCAGCCCCCAGGTGTAGCCACGGGTGTTGGCGGGGTAGTCCCAGGCCCCGTAGCTCATCAACGACCAGTTCATAAACTGCGTCCGGGGGTCGTGCGAGAAAGCATTGTTGTCGAAAATATCGGCGATGGAAAACTTACCGGCGGTGATCACCACCCGCGAGTCGGGGCGTTGCTGGTTTACTTTATTAGCCTCAGAATCAATGTTTTCTGGCTGAGCATCCGGCAGCGCAAATACCTGTTCAACGTACAGCCTTGCCACGTACAACCCTGGTTTTGAGCTACCTATGCGAAAGGTTTCGCCATTGGGGAAGCCTGCGATGCCTACAGCTGGGTTATACAGTGTTTCGTTGTAAGGGTCGGTGGGGTCGCGTCGGCCAACGCCGCGGCCCCCGGCAATTTCGGGGTTGAGAAACAGGCTGCCACCGTTCCAGAGTTTCCGGCCAATAAAAAGCGTGGTGGTCACCGAGAGTGTGGTGTCGGGCAGATCGCTGAGGGTGTTACGGCCCGAGTAGCCCGCGCCCTGAAAGCCCGTATGCCCTTGCACGATAGTAGTAAACTGGTAGTGAAGACTCCAGTTTTTCGATGAGTCGAGGTAGTTATTGTTGTTGTCTTTTTGCGCTGCTGAGGGTAGCACAAGCAAGAGCAGCAACGTGCTAATGAGCAAAAATGCCCGGCTAGCGCGGGCAATAGAAACAATCATAGTAGGTAGTTTGACGGCAGTTAACAAAGGTGATTTATACAGATTAAAGGTTAGTGAACTGAGCATTAAAACACCGTGAAAGGATGGAATTAAAAATTTAAGCCGCTCTTAACAGGTGCTTAATAGGTGTTTAACGGGCTGGCGGGTAATTGCCCTGCGGAAAGAGATATACCCTATGGGCTATCCTGTTTCAGGTATTATATACACCAACCGTTATGTCTTTTTTGATTCAGCATCGCTGCCTGACAAGAGGGTGGCTACCAGCAATTTTGCCGCCCTGGCTGCTGCTCACCTTGATTACACTGGTCGCTCATGGCCAGTCTAAAGCGCCCGAAGCCCCCATCCCGCCTGTGGCCACTGATACCCTCCGCATCAGTTTGCCCGATTTGGAACAGCAGGTGCTGGCTCGAAATTACCAGTTGCTGGCCCAGCGTTATCAGATCGATATTGCCGGGGCCAGTATTACACAGGCAGGCTTGCGGACCAACCCCAATTTGTGGTTTCAGACAAACCTATATAATCCCAACACGGGTAAGGTGCTGCCGTTGGCTACGCCCTCTCAGGCAGACATCAATGCGCAGACGTTCAACAGCGGCTACTTTGCTGTTCAGCTACAACAAGTTATTCTGCTGGCAGGTAAACGTAGCAAACTGGTTGCGCTGGCCGAAAGCAACCGAACGCTGGCCCAGATTGCATTTCGCGACGTGCTACGTTCCCTACGCTACCAACTCTATTCAACTTATGCCAATCTGTATTTCGACATTCAGGCCCTGAACTTGTTTCAGGCTGAATTGGCCCGGCAGCAACGGCTGGTTGAATCCTACCGGATTGCTCAACAAACAGGTGGGGTAGCCCCTTATGAAGTAACCCGACTTGATGTGTCGAACCGGGATCTCCAGGCCAACATAGCAAATTATAGAGGGCAGATTGCCGATGAGCAGGCCACGCTGCGCATCTTGCTCCAGCAGGCATCAACTAAGTTTATTTTCCCCACCGAGATCCCCGCAACCAGCCGCTCATTGCCTGCGCTGAGTGCCGCGCTCGACTCGGCCCTAACTAACCGGCCTGACCTTGCCCTGACTCAGGAGCAAATAAACAATGCCAGCAGAAGCCTGTCTCTGGAACGCGCCCGGCGTGTTCCTGACCTGACGACGGGTGTTCTTTTTGAACGATATGGTAATGCGTACGTCAATTTCACCGGCCTACAGGTGGCCATGGATTTGCCCGTGCGGAATCGCAATCAGGGGGCCATCCGGGCGGCTGAGCTAACGGCCAAAAGCGTGCAGGCAGGCGTAGAAAACCAGCAGGCCGTGGTGCAAAGCGACGTGCTTAACGCCTACGATAAGCTCAATGCCTACTACGACCAGGCAAACACCCGCCCCCCCGGCTACCTCGACCGGATCCAGAATATTTCAGTAGAAGCCACCAAAGCCTACAACGCCCGCGTGATTGGCCTGCTCGATTACCTCGACAAGATCCGCACCTATCAACAGGCTCAACTCAACAACATCAACCTGCTCAATAACCTCTTCCAGAGTCAGCAACAGCTTGACTATGTGACGAATACGAAATTCTTTTAAAGTGTGAAAGACTGAATGAGTGAAAGAGTGGAATAGTATTCCGCGCTGGTTTACAGGAGTAAAATCACTCTTTCGCTCATTCGGTCTTTCGCGCTTTCACGATCCCATGAAAACAATCCACCTCTCAATAATGGCCCTCTTGCTGCTGGCAGCCTGCGGCAAGAAGGATGAAAAAGCGGCCGAGGCACCTACCTCGGCGGCAGATTCCACGGCCAGCTACCTCACCGACTCGGTGCGGCGGATGAACCCGGAAAACGAATTGACCCTCAACGGTACCGTCACCTTCGACCAGGACAACGTGGTGCGGGTGTTTCCGCTGGTGAGTGGCAACGTCGAAAAAGCCACCGTCACGCTGGGTACGTTTGTGAAGAAAGGGCAGGACCTGGCTGTGATCCGGTCGGGCGATATCTCGAACTATGTCAATGATTATCAGTCGGATAAGGCTGACCTGGAAGTGGCGCAGCAGGGGTTGAAAAATACGGAAGCGCAGTTCAAGGCCGGGTTTGCCTCGCAGACAGATATGCTCACGGCCAAGAATAACCTGAAAAAAGCGCAGGAAGAACTGGGCAAATCGGCCAATGTGCTGCGGGTGTATGGCGGGGCCAACGCTGCCAATGGACAGCCTTATTTCACGGTGAAAGCACCCATTGGCGGCTATATCGTGGAAAAGAACGTGAACACCGGTCAGGACCTGCGTTCCGACAATCAGAATCCGCTCTACACCATTTCGAGCCTGCAACGGATCTGGGTGATGGCCAACGTCTATGAGCAGGACATTCCGCAGATCAAGCAGGGTGAAGCCGTTGACGTTCAGATACTTGCCTACCCAGATCGTACCTTCCGCGGCCACATCGACAATGTGAGCAGTGTGCTGGATGAGCAGGCGCGGGTGTTGAAAGTGCGGATCGTGCTCGACAATAAAGAGGGTTTATTGAAACCAGACATGTTTGCCACGATTCATGTGCATGTGGGCAACAATGGCGGCGGCACACCCGGCAATGCACTGGCGGTGCCCCAGAAAGCCGTCGTCTTCGACCGCGATCATTACTACGTAGTCTTGCTCACGGGCAAGGAAAAATACGAAGTGCGGGAGGTGACGGTAGAGAAAAATACAACGCGGTATGCCTTCGTGGAGGGCGGTGGGCTTAAACCCGGCGATACAGTCATTACCGAAGGTAGCTTGCTGTTATACAACGATTTAACAGATTAAAAAAGTCGATAGTCGGAAGTCGGTAGTCAATAGTCGCTTCGCTTGCGGAGGTTCGAGCGCGAAGCGACTATTGACTATCGACTCCTGACTATTGACTCCTCTTCCATGAACAAATTCATTCGCAGTGTCATCACTTTTGCCTTGACAAACCGCTTTGCGGTGTTTTTTGGCATACTGCTGATTATTATCGGTGGAATAGTCAGTTTTATGAACACGCCGGTGGAAACCTTTCCCGACGTGACCAACACCAACGTCATCGTTATTACGCAGTGGCCGGGGCGGTCGGCGGAAGAGATCGAGCGGTTTGTGACCATTCCGCTGGAGACCGAGTTGAACTCGGTGCCTAAAAAAAGTACCCTGCGGTCGGTGTCGTTGTTTGGCCTGAGTGTGGTGACCATGATTTTCGACGATGGCGTGGACAATTTCACGGCTCAGACCAACGTGGCCAACCGCATTGCCGATGTAGAACTTCCCGACGGTGCCAATGCCGAAATAGAACCACCCTACGGTCCAACGGGTGAGATTTACCGCTTTACCCTGGAGAGCAAGACCCAAGACATCACCGAACTGAAGTCGATTCAGGACTGGGTCATCGAGCGGCAGATCAAGAGTGTGCCTGGTATTGCCGACGTGGTGAGCTTTGGGGGCAAGGTGAAAACCATTGAAATAAGCCTGAACCCCACGCTGCTGGCTAACTATGGGTTTACGGCACTCGACATCGATGACGCAATTAAACAAAGTAATATCAACGTAGGGGGCGACATCATTAAAGAAGGCAACCAATCGTTGGTGGTACGGGGCATTGGCCTGCTCACCAAGCCTGAAGATGTGGCCGGCATCATCATCGACAACGTCAACGGGGTGCCTGTACGGGTACGTGACATAGGTGTTGTAAAAGAGTCATTCCAACCCCGGCTGGGCATTGTGGGCCGCGACGCGCAGGACGATGTGGTGGAGTGCATCGTGGTGATGCGCAAGGGCGAAAACCCCAACGAAGTAATTCCCGCCCTGAAGGCCAAGATCGACGAGTTAAACGGCTCGATTCTGCCCAAAGATGTGCGAATCAAGACCTTCTACGACCGCACCACGCTCAACAACTATACGTTGCATACGGTGGGCGAAAACGTGTTTCTGGGCATATTCCTAGTCACCATTATCCTGCTGATCTTCCTGGCCGACTGGCGCACCACGCTCATCGTGGCCATTGTGATTCCGCTGGCCCTGCTGTTTGCCTTCATCTGCCTCAAAATCAGGGGCATGACGGCCAATCTGCTCAGCATTGGGGCACTCGATTTTGGTATCATCATCGACGGGGCGGTGGTGATGGTAGAGGGATTGTTCGTAATGCTGGCTACGCGCGCCGAGCACCTGGGCATGATGCAGTTCAATGGGCGGGCTAAACTGAGCTGGATTGCCCAGACGGCCACTGAAATGGGCAAATCGATCTTCACCTCGAAGGTGATCATCATTACGGCGTTGCTGCCCATTTTCGCCTTCCAGAAGGTAGAGGGCAAGCTCTTTAGCCCCCTGGCCTGGACCATCGGCTTTGCCTTGCTGGGGTCACTCATCGTGAGTCTTACGCTGATTCCGCTGCTGTGCTCGATCCTGCTGCGTAAAAACGTCCGTGAGCGGCACAATCCCATTGTGGAAGGCCTTACGCACGGCTACACACCCGCGCTGGACTGGGCCATTCGGAAGCCCAAAGCCATCATTGGCATTGCCCTGGGTGCGCTGGCGTTTGCGGTGTATGTTTTCCTGTTTCACATTGGCTCCGAGTTTTTGCCGGGCCTGAACGAAGGCTCGATCTACGTGCGGGCCTCGCTGCCCTACTCCGTCTCGCTCGACGAAAGCTATGCCTACACCCGCAAGTTCCGGGCCATTTTCAAGGAGTTCCCCGAGGTGCGGGGCGTGATTTCGCAGACGGGTCGGCCCAACGACGGCACCGACCCCACGGGCTTTTTCAACAACGAGTTCTTTGTGGACCTCTACCCCAAAGAAGACTGGACACGAAGCATTACCAAAGAGGCGCTGATCAAGGAGATGCAGGCTAAGCTGGCCCGGTTTCACGGAGCTACCTTCAACTTCTCGCAGCCCATCTCCGACAACGTGGAGGAGGCCGTCTCGGGGGTGAAGGGGTCGATGGCCATCAAGATCATTGGCCAGGACCTCAACGTGCTCGACAAAGAAGCCACGCGGGTGCTCAACGTGATGCGCAAGATTCGGGGGGTAGAGGACCTGGGCGTGTTTCGCAACCTGGGTCAGCCCGAGTTTCGCATCACGCTCGATCCGCAGAAACTAGCCCTCTACAACGTGCCGACCCAGATGGCGCAGTCGGTGATCGAGACGGCCATTGGCGGTAAAACGGTGTCGCAGTACTTCGAAGGTGAACGCCGCTACGACATCAAAGTGCGCTACGACGAGCGGTTCCGTTTTTCGCCCGCTCAGATTGAAAGCCTGCTGGTGCCAACGCGGTCGGGGGCCAAAGTGCCACTGAAAGAGCTGGCCGTCATAGGCAGGCAGTCGGGACCGGCGTTTGTGTACCGGGAAAACAACGCCCGGTTCATTGCCATCAAATTTTCGGTGCGCGACCGCGACCTGGGCAGCACCATCGCCGAGGCCCAAAAGTCTGTGGGTGAGCAGATTAAGCTACCCGACGGCTACCGGATGCGGTGGGCCGGGGAGTTTGAAAACCAGACCCGTGCCGAGAAGACACTGCTGGTGGTGGTACCTATCTCCATCACGGTAATCTTCCTGATCCTGCTCTTCACTTTCGGCAGCGCGCTCGACGCTACGCTGATTATCCTCAACGTACCCTTTGCGCTCATTGGTGGCATTCTGGCCTTATGGTTTACGGGCATCAATTTCAGCATTTCGGCGGGGGTGGGCTTTATCTGTCTCTTCGGGGTGTCGGTGCAGGATGGGGTGATTCTGATTAACCGGTTTAAAGAAAACCTGCAAAACAGAATGAACATCGCCGACGCCGTGCGTGAGGGTGCCCTCTCGCGGGTACGCCCGGTGGTGATGACCGCCCTGATGGCCTCGCTGGGGCTGATGCCCGCCGCGCTAAGTACCGGTATCGGTTCAGAAACCCAAAAGCCCCTGGCCACGGTTATGATTGGGGGCCTGATGACCTGTACGGTATTGTCGCTGCTGATCTTGCCCGTTGTGTATGACCTGGTGCACAGCCGCCGCGACCGAAAAAAGCAACAAAAACGAAAAGCTGCACCGCAAATGTAGTTAGAAGGGGGCGGTCGTGGCATTGTCACTCTTGCGCTGACCAACCGGTTCGCCGTATTTTTTGGCATATTGCCCATCCTGCGCTCAACGTGCCCTTTGCGCTCGTTAAGCGCAGGATGAGCATTCTCGAACCTATCCGCAAGGGATCTATTGCCCTGGTGCAGCCCATTACGATGACCACCCTGATGGCCTCGCTGGGTCTGTTTCCGGCAGCGCTGAGTACGAGCGTTGGCTCCGAAACCCAGAAGCCCCTGGCCACGGTCATGATTGGCGGGAAGAATCACCAGCACCATCCTGTCGCTGGTGATTCTTCCCGTCATCTACGGCCTCATCTACACGCGCCGCAAGGAAGTGGCAGTGGGCAATGGACATAATGTTAATGTACATTGTACATTCTTTATTCAGTTCACATACTGAATGGGAAACCGGACGCGGATGAGGGTGCCGGTGCCGGAGCGGGTCTCTACGTCGAGGCTGGCGTTGAGCAATTCGCAGAGGCGCTTAACTATATAAAGGCCAATGCCTTCGCCATCAGGCTGAATGACATCACCCACACCTAAATGAATGGCTGGCTGAGGAGGCAGGTTTTCGTTGAAAACCGCCGCCGATTCGGTCACGGGCCGCAGTTGCTCAGACAGCCAGCTGGCCGCTGCCGATGATAACCCCGGCCCTGTATCCTGGATGCTCATGATCCAGCGAAACTGGTTTTCCCGCGACCACGACATCGAAACCTGACCGTCGAGGGTGTTTTTCAGCGCGTTGGTCAGCAGATTCTGAGCAATGCGGAACACCTTGGTGGCGTCGCCCATGACGGGTAGATAGGCGGGGCCGTCGCCGGTGAGGAAAACGGTGCGCTCCAGTGCCAGTGGTTGTGCCGTGTCGATGAGGGAACGGAGCAGTTCGGCGGCATCGAAGGGTTTCACCTGCATACTCTCGTGACCGGCTTCCAGCCGCGCCAGGTCCATCAGTTCGGTAAGCATGATGGCTAGGCGGGGAAAATTACGATTCAGAATTTGCAGCATCTCGGTACGCTCCTGTTCCGTATTGTCGGGCATGTCGAGGAGCGAGGCCGCCCCCTGAATCACGCTGAAACTACTGCGCAGGTCGTGCGAAGCCACTCGCAGCATGGCTCCGCGTTGCCGCACCAGCTCGTTCACGTCATCGAGGGCGCGCTGTAGGTTAAGGGCACGTTCAGTGGCTTCAGCTTTCTGAAATTCGTCATATTGGGCAATGCTGCCGCCAATGGCCTCGTGAATCAGCGTGCCCACCAGCTGGTGGGCCATCATGAGCACATTGGGGCTGGTTTCGGCATATTGCCCCCAGAACGTACGCAGTTCGCCCAGCAATGTTTCGTGCAGGTGCGACAGCTCGTGGAGTAACTCGTTAAGCGCGTAACCTTTATGCCAGCGGTGGCGCCCGTGTTCGCGGGCAATCTGGTAGGGGAGTGGCCCATCGGTCTCCTGCCTTAATCGTTTTTCAAGCACGTTGAGCAGCACCGGTACCTGATCGGTAAATTCTTCGCGGGTAAGACCCGCCACGATAGTCAGGCTGGGGTCGTTTTCGCAGATCGTGCGCCAATTGGTCAGCACTGCTTCCCGCCGACTGAACAGAAACGTGGCCAGTTGGGCTAGCTGTGACGCGATTTGAATAGTTCCTTTTTGCATAACGGCATGATAATCAGGCTTAACAAGGTGGTACATAACTATTAGCTAACCAGCCGTGGTAACAGAGTAAGCAAAAGTACTCAACATAATGATTTTATGGTAGTTGCGTACTGTTGGTGTTAAATTAGCCTAGTTACTATCAACAAGACATTAAACAAATTTCATACTTGAAGCCGACCTTGACGACTTATATTTGCTAGAGAGGCTGGCTTGTCCTGGCGTATTTTACGCGGATGAACTGCTGTTGTGCTAAATACTTTTACACCCCTACGTGAACATTTCCCCCCGCTCGCAGACTGTATTGGTGGTTGAAGACAACCCCGATCATCAGGTGCTACTCCGCTACGTCATGCAACGTAGCCTGGTCAACACAACACCTGTTTTCACCGACTCTGCTGATCAGGCAATGGCATACCTGAATAGCTGTGTCGCCAACGAGATTACGCCACCCAAGCTGGTATTGCTGGATTTGTACTTGCCCAAAGCCGAATATGGCTGGCAATTTTTGCGACACGTGAAACAAATGCCCGCCACCATGCGTCCACCTGTGGTGGTGTTGAGTGTATCGCGTGAAGAAGACGACATAGCCCAGGCCTATCAGTTGGGTGCCAGCTCGTTTATCTCGAAACCCATTGGCCAGGCCGAATGGCTCACCTACTTTGAAACCATCCGCCGTTACTGGTGGGAAACCGTCACGCTGCCGAATCAATAAGTAGAGACAAGAGGTGAGAGGCAAGAAACAAGGGGTAGCCACTATACATTTCACTTCCTGCTTCTTGCCTCTTACTTCTTGTCTCTTGCCTCTATCAATGAAAAAACTCCTCCTCTTCGTTGGCCTGCTCACAGCGGTATCCTGCCAGCGGGGTTTTCACGTGGCCAGGCAACAGAGTGCCCGGCTGGCGGTGGATGCCGCCGTCCCTGCCGATAGCAGTACTGTTCGCTGGCTGGCTCCGTATAAGCAGAAGCTCGACCAGACCATGAATATGCCGCTGGTCACGATAGGCGAACGGCTGGAAAAAAGTACTCCCGAATCGGCCCTCGATGATCTCCTGGCCGATGCCCTGCTGGCGCAGGCTGCCAAACAGTATGGCAAGGCCATTGATGTATCGCACCTCAACTACGGCGGCATTCGCAACGGGTTGCCCGCTGGGGCCGTTACCACAGGCAACTTGTTTGAGGTGATGCCGTTTGATAATCAGCTGGTAGTACTGACGCTCACAGGAGCGCAGCTGATGCAGTTTCTGACCTATTTCGCTGCTAACGACAACGCCCTGGTGGTGGGTGGTGTGCGGGTACGGGTGCATGACAAAGCCGTTACGTCGGCCACGCTCACCAACGGCCGCGCCATCGTGCCCGACCAGACTTATACCGTGGCCATGAGCGATTATGTGGCCAACGGCGGTGGTGGGGCCGATTTTCTGAAAACCATTGCTCAGCGAGACAACGTTAATTACCTCATCCGTGATGCCCTGATCGAGTATTTTCGGGAACTGGGCAAAGCCGGAAAAACCATAACGCCACAAGCCGATGGACGCATCACACTCGAATAGACGGCAGTTTCTGAAATACCTCGGTGCCACGGCCGTGATAGCCCCGGCACTGCCGCAGGCCCTGCTGGCCGCAACAAAAGCTGCTCCTAAAGCCACGGCGCTCACGATCCTGCACACTAACGACGTACACAGCCGCCTCGACCCGTTTCCGATGGACGGCAGCCGTAATGCTGGTAAAGGAGGGGTGGCCCGCCGCATGACGCTGCTGCAACAGATAAGGAGTGAGCAGAAAAACACGCTCCTGTTAGACGCCGGGGACATTTTTCAGGGAACGCCCTACTTCAATCTCTACAAAGGTGAACCCGAAATGCTGGCCATGAACCGCCTTGGCTACGACGCGGGCACCATTGGCAACCACGATTTCGACGGGGGGATCGAGAACATGCGCGACCAGTTTGGCAAGGCTACGTTCCCGCTGCTGGTGGCCAACTATAATTTCAAAAACACGGTGATGGATGGCCGCACCAAGCCCTGGCAGGTGTTCAAAAAAGACGGCATTCGCGTCGGCGTATTTGGCCTCGGCATCCAGCCTAAAGGCCTGATTCCTGAGAACCTATACAAAGAAACCCGCTACCTCGACCCTATCGACATCAGCACCGACATGGCCCGTCGGCTGCGGCAGGAAGAAAAATGCGACTACGTCATCTGTCTCTCGCACCTGGGCTTCAAATACCCCGACGCCACGGTGTCGGATCAGGTCTTGGCCGCTAAGAGTAAGGACATTGACCTCATCATTGGCGGGCATACGCATACGTTTCTCGACGCGCCCGTGACTGTTAATAACGCCAACGGAAAGCCCATGCTGATTAACCAGGTGGGTTTTGCGGGTATCAACCTGGGCCGTATTGACCTGACCTTCGAGCCGGGAAAAGCACCTGTGGTGGGCGGCACGCAGGTGGTACCGGTGGGGTAGAAGGGCATGGCTACCCACACCGTTGCTTACCTAATTTTGGCTCACCGGCAGCCGGGTATGCTGTATAGACTGGCCCTCGCGCTGGCCCACCCGCAGGCCCGCCTGTTTGTACACCTCGACGCCCGTGTAGACCTCGCTACCTTCATGGCTTGCCGCGACTGGCCCGAATCGCTGGCGTTTATTGATGAACGCCTAACGGTCTGGCACAAAGGCTATAGCATGGTGGAAGCCGAACTAGCCCTGATCCGGGCAGCGGGGCAATCGGGCTATTCGTTTCGCTACCTGAAACTGCTCTCCGGCGATAGTTTTCCGCTCTGCTCAGCTTTCGACCTGATTGGTTTTTTTGCCCAACAACAAACCGATTTTTACAGCTTCTGGCGACTGGCCGACCGGCCTTCGTGGCTGCATAAAGTGCGTTTTCGGTACTTCCACGATTATTTTTGGCTCAACAGCCGCCACACCCGCTGGTCGCACCTGTTGCTGCGCATCTATCGCCGTACCCTGCGCGGGGCCTTTCGGCAAAAAGCCCTGCCCGCGGCTTCCGATGGCGGACCAATGATCCCCTACGGTGGGGCGCAGTGGTGGGCATTGCGACCCGAATCGGCTGGTTATGTGGTCGATACGCTGGCTCATCGGCCCGATCTGGTTCGCTTTTTCCGCCATACCGATTCGCCCGATGAACTGGTTTTCCAGACGCTGCTCCAACATTCGCCCTACGCCGATAGGGCAAACCGGAAGGCCGCCTACGAAGCCTGGAGCCGCAACACCCCCGCCGCCGACAAACAAGCCGACCACCTGCTGCACGAAGAATCTTTCCACCTCACCTACATGGACTGGTCGCCCACGCGCGAACTGCCCGCCATCCTCGACGAGCGCGACCTCGACGCCCTGCGCTACACCGACTGCCTCTTCGCCCGCAAATTCGACGAAAACCGGTCGGGGGAGCTGCTGAAGCAGTTTGTTAAAGGGAACGCGGATAACACGGATTGAGCGGATAATCCTGTCCAAAAAAAATCCGTGTTATCCGCTCAATCCGTGTCATCCGTGTTCCACCTAGTTATCTTTGCTCTATGAAAGTTGGCGTTGTTGTTTTTCCCGGTTCCAACTGCGATCAGGACGCGGTTGATGCATTTGAAAGCCTTGATCTGTCGGTGGTTAAGCTCTGGCACAAAGACCACGACTTGCAGGGCTGCGACCTAATCATCTTGCCCGGCGGGTTCTCCTACGGCGACTACCTGCGTACGGGGGCGGTAGCTCGTTTTTCGCCCATCATGACCGAGGTCATTGCCCATGCCAACCGTGGCGGCTACCTGATGGGTATCTGCAACGGTTTCCAGATTCTGGCCGAAGCGCAACTGGTACCCGGCGTACTGCTGCGGAACACCAGCCAGAAATACGTCTGCAAAAACATTTATCTGAAGCCTCAGTCGGGCAGTGCATTGCTCACGGCGGGCCTCGACCAAGACCGGGCCTACAAAATTCCCATCGCCCACGGCGACGGTTGCTATTTCGCTAATAGTGAGACACTTGCTCGTCTGAACGACAACGATCAGGTGTTATTCCGCTACTGCGACGAGGCCGGTAATATCACCGACGCGGCTAATCCTAACGGTAGCCTGAGCAACATTGCCGGTGTCTGCAACGAGCGCCGCAATGTCTTCGGCATGATGCCCCACCCCGAACGCGCCGCCGACCCCGCCCTGGGCAACACTGACGGCCGGATTATCCTGGAGCAGTTGTTAACGGCGGTGTTGGCGTAATCAGTTGGTGGTTTGTAGTTGCGCTCTAGGGGCCAAGCGTCAGCCACCTAGAGCGCAACTACAAACCACCAACCACCAATTACAAACCACCAACTGATCAACCACCAAACTTATTCCGGCTGTCGTAGGCAAGGCCGAGGCCAACGCTCGATAGCTTGTTATCATCGGCGATGGCGGCTTGGGGGAAGAGCCTGCGGAACTCGGTTTGAATGGCCTGCACTTCGGTGGAGCCGCCCGTGAGGATGACCAGTTCAATGGCGTCGTTGCGCACCCCCGCCTCCTGAATACACTGTTGCGCCGACGCCGAAATGCGGGCTACGTCGGTGGCAATGGCTTCGTCGAAAACGGTGCGCAGGATGGGGATAGTGAACCCAGCTTCAATAAAATCGAGCGCGGCCAGGTGCTCAGGCTGATCTGTGAGGGCAATTTTCGCGGTTTCTGTGCCTGAGAGCAGCGTGTGGCCCGTTTCTTCTTCCAGCACCTGCAACAGCCGCCCAAACCGTACTTTGTCGTGCGACTGGTAGAGCAACTGTCTGATCTGCGAGATCAGTTTGGGCGTATACAGAAAGTTTACCTTGCTCCATTCGGCCAGGTCCTGATACGGTTTCAGCGGTACTTCCAGCCCCTTTTCGCCATAGGTGCTGCGGAAGCCCAGTTCGGGCATAATGGCTGCCAGGCTCAGCGCCTTGTCGAAATCATTACCCCCCACCCGAACGCCCGTATTGGCCAGAATATCGGCCGACCGGTCTGCCTTATGAAGGGCTTGGTCTGATAGCCGGATAACGGTGAAATCAGACGTGCCTCCGCCAAGATCCACTACCAGAGCCAGTTTCTCGCCGCGCACGTTGACTTCGTGCGCAAAAGCAGCAGCGATAGGTTCAAATTGAAAGTCAATATGCTGAAAACCAATGCGTTGCGCGATGGCGGTTAGTTCAGCTTCTGCCCGTTCGTCAGCGGCGGGGTCGTTATCGACAAAGTGAACGGGCCGGCCCATCACCACGCAGGTTAAGTCCTGCCCGACGGCGGCATCGGCTTTTTGTTTTAACTCCCGCAGAAACCCTGCAATGATAGTCGTAAATGACATGGCCGTGCCGTTGACTAACGTGCTCTGCTTCATCACCGACGAGCCCAGCACCCGCTTTAGCGACCGCATGAACCGGCCCGGCTCGCGGTCCAGAAAATGCTCGATAGCGCTACGCCCGTAGAAGGCTTTATTGTCATGTTGCCGGAAAAACAGGGCACTAGGTATGGTTACGGAGTTATTTTCAACCGGCACCAGGCTGACCTCACCGGCTTTGTTTAAGGCAATACTTGAGTTTGACGTACCAAAATCAATCCCGCACGAATACGTGTTCATCCCGTTTCTGTAGTGGAAAAAGGGCGCAAAGGTACGCAGGGGAGGGTTAACTATTAATGTGTGGCTATACGTCAGCAATACGCCACAGTGCGAAGCCACACACTAGCCCTATTTCCGCTTGCCGTAGCTAATTTTCTGATAGCCAACTAGCTGGTCGGCGCGGGCGGCGGGCGGACGTTGGTAGACGAAAATCTCGTAGTCGTTTTCGGTCTGCGAAAAGTCGCCCTCAATCAGCGACTCATTGCCAATGGTTGGCCCCACGCCAGAGCGGCTGATGGGCGGCACCACGCCCGTGACGGCGTAATCGTAGTTATACACCCCCTGCTTGAGCCAGATTGTGCCCCGGTAGCCACCCAGCGCGGCATCGTAGGTAAGGCGGTTGCGATCGTTCAAGGCCCAAAAATTGAACGCCCCATTGGCATACACCGACACGTTGGGCAGCTCGTCAATCAGCAGCGTAAAGACCGTTTCGGCGTAGTCGGCCTCGACAGACCCGTTATGCGATTCGAGGTGGTCAACCACAAACAGGCCGTTGAAGTCATCGAACTGCGTGTAGGCCTGCGGGCTGCGCGGTCGCCCGGCCTGCACATAGGCCACGTTACGGTCGGCCAGGCGGCTGATTTTCTCGACATAGTTGGCCCTTGAAAACAGAGTCCGCGTATCGAAATAGCGGAATTCGTTGCCGCCGGGGAAGGTGTTGCGCAGGTCGAGGGCGCGATATTCAAGTAGCTGGTCAAACACCCGCACGTTGGTGGGGCGGAGGTTATACACAGACCGGTCGTCGCGGTAATTCTGGCGGATCACCACCTTGAAATCATCCTGCGGCGAGGTCACCTGCGCCTGATAGGCCCGGTAGTCGAGCGAGAGTTCGATCTGCTGATCGTTGTATTGCCGACTGATGTCGGTAGAGAAGCGCACCCCGGCGGCTACGTTCACCCGTTGTGTATAGAGCCGGAACCGGCGCGTAAACAGGATCTGCTCCTGGTTTTGCTCGTTGTAGACCACCAGCACATAGTTGCCCGGCAGCTTCAGTCGCGGCACAGCGTAGCGGTAGTGGTAGTAGGGTATTTTGGTCGCCACCGACACCTGATACTCCGTGATCGGGTTGTCGTTGTATTCATAGGTGAACTCCACGTCGTTCAGCACCGAGCGTTTCCAGTCGGCATTGCAGTGGATGATCTTCGCCCGGAAGTTGCGGTAAACGGCCGTTAAATCATCGAATTCAAGCACCAGGGGCGTATTTACCTGGTCGTCAATGTTCACAATTGGCACGTTCAATGTCCGGGCGGGGTCGCCCACGGTGCTGCCTAACTGGGGGTACAGCAGGACCGTAGCCATCCTGGGATCAATAATCGTGTCGACGGTGGGCTGAGCCTGGGCAAAAAAGAATGTACAATGAATAATGAACAATGTACAATAGAGCATGCAGGCTACCCGACTTGTCAGACGATGATGCCGAACGTAACCAATGCCGATGCTTCGCCTAGGACGCATTGTACATTGTTCATTATTCATTGTTCATTTCAGCTTAGCCTCCAGCTCTTCGGCTTCAAGCATGGCGTTTTCCCACTGCTGCTGAAGGGCTTCCAGGTCGCGGGTGAGGCGCTGGTAGTCGGTTTGTCGGATTTGTAACGCCCCGTTGGTACCGTATGTTGCAGGGTCGGCCAGTTCGGTTTCGAGTTTCCGCTTCTTCACCTCCAGTGTACCAATCTGCGCTTCGGCCTCTGAGGCCTGCTGCGTGGCCTTTTTCAACGCCTGCTGCCACTCTTTGCGCTGCGTGTCGCTGAGCGTAGAGGGTAGAGCAGAGGGCTTAGAGGCAGGAACTGGCTTAGAAATAAGTGCCGACTTGCTGTCAACTCTACCCTCTACGCCCTCAGCTCCACGCTCCGACATCCACAACTCATACTCGTCATATGTGCCGGGGTATTCCTTGATCTGCTCGTCTTCAATATACCAGATCTTGTTGGCAATCTGCGACACAAAAAACCGGTCGTGCGACACCACCACGTAGGTGCCTTCGTACTGGTCGAGCGCCTGAATCAGAATATTCACCGACTGCATATCGAGGTGGTTGGTCGGTTCGTCCAATAGCAGGAAGTTGGCCTGCGACAGCAACACCTTCGCCAGGGCCACCCGCGATTTTTCACCCCCCGACAGCACCTTGATTTTCTTGAACACCTCGTCGCCCGAAAACAGGAAGCAACCCAACACCCCCCGCAGTTCGCCTTCCGACTTGGTGGTGTTGGCCGATTTCAGCTCTTCCAGCATGTTATCTTCCACGTTCAGCGACTCCAGCTGGTGCTGGGCGTAGAAGCTAAACGACACATTATGACCTAGTTGGCGTTTTCCTTCGTTCACGGGTTCCGAGCCGGAGATAATCCGCAGCAGCGTTGACTTGCCGCGTCCGTTGGCTCCAATTAGGGCCACTTTGTCGCCCCGCTCCAGCCGGATATCGGCTTTGGTCAGAATCCGTTTGGGGCCATAGGCCTTCGTCACGTCGTCGAGGTGCAGGATATGCCGACCGGGCTGAGTGGTAAACTGGAATTTGAAGTTCACCCGTGCCGACTCGTCAATGACGGCATCGACTACGTCCATCCGGGCCAGTTGTTTTACCCGGCTTTGGGCCTGTTTGGCTTTAGAAGCCGTAGCCTTGAACCGCTCGATAAACCGCTCCGTCTGCCTGATTTTGGCCTGTTGGTTCTCGTAAGTGCCCTTCTGAATCTCGTTGCGCTGGGCTTTTTCTTCCAGATAGAACGAGTAGTTGCCGGGGTAATAATTCAGTTTTCCCTGCGACACCTCAACGGTGG
The DNA here is from genome assembly GCF_017353255.1 of Fibrella aquatilis. Classification (GTDB taxonomy): domain Bacteria; phylum Bacteroidota; class Bacteroidia; order Cytophagales; family Spirosomataceae; genus Fibrella; species Fibrella aquatilis. The sequence goes on from NZ_JAFMYU010000015.1 coordinate 113,337, forward strand.
TATCGATCACATTGTCGAGAAACTCGCGGTCGTGCGACACCACGATCACGGCCCCTTCGTAGGTCTGAATGTATTTTTCCACCCACTGAATAGACGGCAGGTCCAGGTGGTTGGTTGGCTCATCGAGCATGAGCAGCGAGGGCTTTTGCAGCAGCAGTTTGGCCAGCATCACGCGCATTCGCCACCCACCCGAAAACTGTTGCAGCGGCTTTTGCAGGTCTTCGGTGCTGAAACCAAGCCCCTCCATGATTTCTTCCGCCTTCGACTGCACCGAGTAGCCGTCAAGGGCTTCAAATTCAGACTGCGCCTTCCCCAGTTTATCGACAAGGTCGTCGGTGTAATTGACCTCCATTTCGTGCAAAATCTCGTCGATCTGCACTTGTAGGGCGTTTTGCCGCTCGAACGCCTGCATCGCCACACTCAGGATAGAGTCCTGCGTTTGGTACGAAAGCAGGTCCTGATTGAGGAAGCCAATGGTCACGTCGCCCGCCTTTGAGATGGTGCCACCATCAGGCTGGTATTCGCCGTCGATGATGCGGAGCAGGGTTGATTTACCCGTGCCATTCAGCCCGATCAGCCCAATTTTCTGGCCGGGTTTAATGTGCAGCGAGGCGTTATCATAAAGGGCGCGGCTGCCCAGAAAGTACGAGAGGTTGGTAATGGAAATCATGCCGCAAATTTACGAAAAAACGCCCCCTCGTCATTGCGTCAGTGTGAAGTTTGGCCCTATATTTGCGTCCTCAAAAGCAGTAGCACGCCTCCTTAGCTCAGTTGGTAGAGCAATTCATTCGTAATGAATAGGTCGTAGGTTCAAGTCCTATAGGAGGCTCACAGGAGACATCGGAAACGGTGTCTCTTTTTTTATGTTCCGCCTGTAGCCCTTCGGCACCGGTTCAGCCTTGACACAATGGCTGGGGAAGCGGAAAGCATAAGCCATACACATACAATGCCTTATCTTTGTGTATAAACGTCGCAATTCATGAGAACCAACATTGATCTTGATGCTCATCTAATTGAGCAAGCATTGCTGTTGAGTAAAGCCAAAACGAAGAAAGAAGTAGTCACGATGGCATTGGACAGTTTCGTTAAATTCTTACAACGTCAACAGTTACTCGCGTTACGTGGCAAGGTAGCATGGGAAGTACATACATCATAGGTAATTACCCGATTTGGGTACCACCTGTTGTTGTACAGGAAACGTTACAGGGCGTTCGCGACGATAAGCAATATGACGTTGTCCGAAGCAGCTTATTAGCGCTTAATTTCTTTCAGTGTGACGCATTTACAACAGCAATAGGAGCGGCAGATCTCTATCGCAGCTTGCGTAAAAAAGGCGTTACCATTCGTAAAGCAAATGATTGTTTGATTGCTCAGTACGCCTTACAGGCCGACATGGCATTGCTACACAACGACTCGGACTTTGATCTAATTGCCAGCCAGTCGCCTCTAAAAGCTAGTCGATCGTAGCGTATTTTAGCTTTTCCGTTGTTGCTATTACTCATACTCAGCCATGACCACAACTGCACCTGCATTACTGCCATTAACACTTGCTGAACGCGCCCTCGCGCCAGACGTGCTGCACGTGAAGGCCACGTTTGAGGAGTACCTTGACTTCGCCGAACAGTGCGAGTATAATGTTGAATATGTCAATGGCGAAATTCTATCCATGTCGCAAGCATCCCTCCCTCACGAATCATTGGTTAGCCGACTGAGTACCATCTTCAATATCCTTTTCGATGAGGATGATACTATTATGGTTTGCGCCAGCAGTATCAAGATTCACGTAGCAGCCACAGGCGATTCATTCAATGCTGACGTAAGCATCATTCGGGGTGAGCCATATTACCTGCGTTTGCCAAGTGGCCAACTCTCGACGGTAGAAATCACGAACCCAATTTTGGTCGTAGAAATCCTGTCGAAGAGTACGCAGGCGTTTGATTTGAGTGATAAACTGGAGGCATACAAACAAATACCATCGCTTGAACAAGTGTTATTTGTGAGTCAGGAGCAGCCTTGGGTTAGCGCATTTGTCCGCAGCGAAACGCCGGGTGTCTGGCTCAACACCAGCGCCCACAGTTTAACCGATAGCATTGGCGTATTGACCCACGATGTTTCGCTGGCGGAGGTTTACAAGAAAATGAAATTTGCGTGATATAAACATTAATAATATAATAGTAAAAACAGCGATTGTTTAAGTATAGTAGTTCAGGCCCAGCGGCGGTCGGCCTGAGTTAAATAACTTGAGCAACTATTATAGTTGCAAATTTACATTGTTAATATCTAGGCAATGAATCTAGTTGTTTTTGAGTAAGAATAGACAATTTTCTTTCGTTCCTAATGTCAATTTTATCAAATTTTTTTGGTGTAATAGTCATCCATACCACTGCATTTTTATTGTTGAAATGAATAGTCGTATCCATCTTACTAAATTTTGTAAAGTATTGACACCTGAGTGCATTATCATCTTGTAGATCATACATACTGTTCCAGAAAAAATTTCTGTTTTGAACATAGTCAAATTGGAACGTGGTATCTAACCGATTTGCGGCATTAATTTCTACTATAACACGTTCGCCATTTTCAAAATTACCGCTCATGTCAATTGCCTGCGAACGGTCGCACGATGTCATTGTTGAAACTATTAATATGAAAATAATTATCTTTTTTGTCAACAAGATCATAATATGGCATTTATTTTTCTTCACTTCCCCAATGCTACGCTATTCCCACTCATGCCACCAACCACTTCCAGGTTGGGCAGGGCTTTTTTGAGGGTGGCAATGCCTGCTTCGGTGGTTTTGGTTTGCCAGAGGTAGACCGTCTGGAGCGATTTCAGGCCTGCCAGGCTACTCAGGCCCGCGTCGGTGATGGCGGTGCCGTAGAGGTTTAGGTATTCGAGGTAGGGCAGGCTGGTGAGTTGGCGGAGGCCCGCGTCGGTGATGGCGGTGCGTTCCAGGTGGAGTTTCTGGAGGTGTTTCAGCTTGGCGATAGACGCCACCGCGCCGTCGCCCACCTGGGTGTCGCTTAGTTTTAGCCACACGAGTTGGTCACTGATTTTGGTGAGCAATGCCGCCTGCGCATCGCTGAACGTGCGGACGTTTACTGCGCTGACTTCCAGTTGGTTATTCTCTTTCGAAAGCGGCAACACCAGCAATCCGGTCTTTTTCAGTTCTTCCACCACTTTTGGATCAGCCACGGGCACTTTCATGGTCAGCACCGGCGAGACGGGGCGGGGGGCGCTGGGGGTAGCACTCGCCACAGCTAGTGTTCTGTCGCCCGCCGTGATGGCACCGCCCGGTCCGGCGTCCCGGCCCAGAGAGGCTAGGGCCGGTTTCACGGCATCATTCACCGTCAGGTCGGCCACTTTTTTATCGAACGAAGCACCCTGATCAATCCACCAGGTCAGGAGTGTTACCTGCTGGTCGGTAAGTTGGGTTTTGCCTTTTGGGGGCATGTGGTGTTCGTCGCTGTCGTCGAGTAGGCACCGCTTAATCATCTCGGAATCAGCACCTTTGCCCACTACAAAGATGGGGCCGTCTTCGCCGCCCTTCTTCAGCATAGCGGGGGTATCCATGCGCAGATCACCCTTCGATTTTTCGGCGTTGTGGCATTGTATGCAGCGGGTTTGCAGAATGGGGTTCACAATCTGGGCGTAGACCATCGCCTGATTTACGTCGGTGATGGGTTCGGCTTTGAACGCCACTGCCGCCGCACGGGGGGGCAAGCCCGCCAGGCCCCGGAAGGGTTCGGGTGTGTACTGCGTGAGGTAGTCTGAGCCGTGGGTGAGCGCCCCGCCATGGTGCCCGGCGGCCATGAGCAGCACCAGCGTCAGCACCAGTGCGGGGGCGTAGAGGGCATTGCCAAACGGAATGCGGTGCATAAACCGGTCGCTGGAAACGGCCCACGCCACCCACGCAAATACGGCCACGCCAATGCCCTGCCACTGGTGTTCGGTCAGGATGTCGATGTCATACCCGCCCCCCAGCGAAAGCAAATACCCAAACACGCACGACACCGTGGCGCTCACCGCCGACCAAAACAAAATGGCCGACATCGTGCTGTTGCTCAGGCTGATACGCCCCGTCCGCCGCCCGATTTCGAGCAGCCCGGCAATGAGCAGAAAGCCGATGGGGAGGTGAACGACCAGCGGGTGGAAATGACCAAAAAACAAGGCCCAATCAGAGGGGTTAGCCTGGAGAAGAAGGAATGCGTTCATAGCGGTAGGCTACGCGGTTACTCGTTGATAACAACAATAGAGTGAAGAGCGAGGCTAGAAATAGTAAAGGAAATTTCGTTGTTTTTATACGTAAACGCTACCGGCTTATTGTCGGGTTGCAACGTCAACTGCTTCGGCTTTCGGGTAGCCCGACAGGTGATCCTCAACGGGCCAAGCGGTGGGATGTCGTCGGTGGAAAAAACGGCCTGATTGCCGTGATTACCCGCCATGTTGATCAAATTCAACATCGTTTTGCCCGCTTTTTTTGTCAACGCCACCTGCACAAACTGCGACCCCGCCACCCGCACCTGCGGACTGAACAACCGCTGCGCCAGCCCGGCAATGACCCGCCTGCCCACGTGCGTTTCACGTCGGAACTGCGCGTCGCCCGCGTTGAGGTACAGTCCGGCTATTTGTCCCTTGCCCAGCCGCGCTATTGAAGCCAGTGGCCCCGTTCGGAACCGGCTGTCCCGTTCGGCATATACACCACCGAAAACAGCCGTGCCAGGCAGCGGCTGAAAAGGTTGGTAGAAGCTTTTGATGCCCGTTAGGTCATCATCGAAACCAAAATAACCCACAGGCCGGTCCGGTAAACGTAACGCCCAGTTCGCGCTCGAACAGCCGCACCGTTTCGTGGCCCATCACCAGCAGGTTGCCGCCCTCCCGTACGTATTGCACCAGCTCCGTTCGGAAGGTGTCGGCCAGCGTTGGCCACTCTGGCACCACAATGAGCGGGTACTGCGCCATGCGGCCGTGCAGGTGATGTTCCATCAAAACTTCGGTAGGTAATTGGCTGTAAAGCAGCGCATTTAGCGTACCCAACAAATTGCCCGACTGGCTGGCATCGAACTTAAACGCACCCGTTGTCTTAGCCCGGTGCGCCACGCCCGAATATAACAGCGCTACCTGCGGCACCTGAGCGGCTTTGTGGCAAAATGGCTGGCGGGCACGGCAAAACCGGGCTAGTTCGGCCATGGTGGTAAAGGCCCAGGGCGTCAGGCTGGCATCGTTGTTTTGTGTCCAGTAAGCCTGAAATCCCCCGCCCATAGCCAGCACCTGCGCCGCCTCCTGACAGAGTTGCACCGCCGGTTTGGGTGTGCCCACCTGATCCGTCCAGCCATAGCCGAAACTCCACGACATAAGGTCCCAGGGTTTGCCCTGCGGGGCTATGCAACGGGCCTGAAACGCCGAGCGGTTGGCCCCGTTCAGCGGGTCGGTATCGCCCGAAATGAAATCGACGGGCAGGCTCACCGGTTCGGGCATAAACGACGAAAACGCCCAGTTACTGGCTACCTGAAATCGGGGGTTATATTGGTGCAGGGCGTTGGTGTACTTGGCCACGTAGCGACGAAATGCCTGCCGCTGAATGTCGATAAGAGCGGTGTAGCCGGGATCGCTTTTTCCTTTCGGCACGTCAACAAGGCCAGTTGCCTGCCGAAACGCCGCTACCGACGCTGGGCCGTAATCAGGCTCTACCGCCCAGCAGTCGCCATCGACCCAAACACCATCAACGCCGTAATCGCTGATTTCTCTCAACTGCGGAATCAGCAGGCTGTCGGCGTAGCTGCTCCAAAGCGACGTTTTTTGGGTATCGGCGGTACCGTCAGGGCGGATTCTGGCCCACGTGGGATGGTGGCGCACGGCCTGATCGTCCCACACGCCGGAGTGATGCACGTACAGCGCCACACCATGCCGGGCGGTTACGTCGCGAAAAAGCCGGAGCGTGTTTTTCTCGAACCGGCTGGGGGTATAACCAACCTTGGTGGGGTAGCTTGTCACGCCCGGATGCCCCTTACTGTCGACCTGAATAAAATCGGGCTTGACCAGCCGTAACAGGCTGTCAATCATGCCGTCGGTGAGGGTCTTGCCAATGAGCGTGTCGGTGAGGGCGGCGTGAAAATCGAAGTGCAGTCCAAAAAAACTGTCGGCCCGGCGCAGGGGCACTTGGTGGGGTGTTTGCGCCATTGCCCCGCCCGCCAACAGGCATCCGACAGCCAGCCATCCCAGCGTTTTCAGCCTACACACGTTCCAGTTTGATTGGGTACGTTTTCCGTGAAGCCCACTGCGCTACGTAGAGGTTTTCGTCGTTGTCAACCAGCACGTCGTGGGGGTGCAGAAACGACATAAACGACCGGTCTTTGCGCTGTTCCTGTAGCTGCCCGTTCTGGTAAACGGGTGCCGAACCGCCCGGCGTCGAGACCACCTTGTCGTTTTTATCCAGGATCTGCACGTAGCCAGAATCAGGATAACTGTCTGACGTTGAGCGAAATACGGCGGCGTAAATATAGTCGCCTTTGATCACGGGGCGGCAAACGTACGAGCCGGGCAAGCTAATGGTGCTGAGGTACTTACCGTCCAGCGTAAAACGTTTTAGTGCGTTATGCCGACGGTCCGTAATCAGTAGGGTTGGATTCGAAGCATTACGTGAATCGACGATGATGCCGTGGCAGCAATCGAACTGCTCATTGGCCGCGCCCGCCCCGCCGAAGTAGCGAATGAGCTTACCCGTCCGGTCGAACTGCGTGATGTAATTTGAGCCGTAACCGTCAGCCACGTAGATATCGCCGTTGGCCCCATTGATGGCCGTTTCGGTGGGCTTGAACTGCCCCGGGTAAGCATACACGCCCGTTTCGCGGGGGTAGTCGAGCTTCATCAATTCCTTACCTGCCAGATCAGTTTTGATCACCTGATGGCGGTCAGTGTCGCAGATGAGCAGGTATTGATCGGTGCCTTCGGTGCCCAGCGTCAGGCCGTGCCCACCGGGGTAGGTTGTGCCCCAGGAATCGAGCAGTTTACCCGACCGGTCATAAATCAGGACGTTGTTTTTGGTCTCGTTGCCGAGCAGAAAGATGCGCCCCTTGGCATCCTGCACCATTTCGTGGCAATCGTTGACGGGGTTTTTCCCGGCATCCAGAACCCCCCAATTAGGCACCACGCGGTATTTGTGGGTACCCTGTCCAACCACTACGGCTTCCTGCTGCCGACTTGTGAAGCTGACAGCGGGGCCTGCTAACGCCGCCGAAGCCAGCGCCGTGTGTTTCAAAAAGGTGCGTCGAGTCTGCATGATCTAGGGTTTGAGTTAGAAGGCCAAAAATGGGCTGTTTTACCCGGTTGAAGCCTAGGCGACATCACTCCCGCTCATACCCACTTCCCAATAAAATCTGACCCGGTTTTTTGCCGGTATGCTTGCCGTTCTCTACCACCGGAATACCATTGACAAGGACGTAATTGATGCCCGTGGCATAGGCGTGTGGAGCATCGTACGTAGCTTTGTCGGAGACCGTGTTTTCGTCGAAAATGACCAGGTCGGCGGCGTAGCCGGGGCGCAACAGGCCACGGTCAGTGAAGTGGAACCGCTGGGCGGGTAGTGACGTCATCCGACGAATGGCCTCTTCCAGCGGAATCACCTTCAGCTCTCGAACGTACCGCCCCAACACCCGCGAATTGGTGCCATAGGCGCGTGGATGCGGCATATTCGACCCAAACCGAGCCACACCCGCGTCTGATGCAATCATGGTATTCGGGTAGCGCATGATCGTGGCCACGTCCCCTTCCGACATGGTGTGGTAGACCATCTGAATCCGCTTCATCTGCGCCTGTTCCAGCAAGGCCAATACCAGATCAGCCTCGGCAGCCGCACTGGTTTTCAGACCGCGCAACCCCGCAATCTGGTGGATGCTTTTGCCATTATACGTCGTGTCGGCCTCGAATCGCGACACCACGGCGTACTCGTAATTTTTGCGGTCGTTCTTCTTGAGCGAAGCCAGCATGTCGTCCAGAATTTTGCGGCGTGTGGCCAGATCACGGAAGCGTGACAGGGTAGCCGAATCGCCGTCGGCCATGGCCCACGAGGGTATAATGCTTTGCAGCGACGTGCTCGATGCCGTGTACGGATACTGATCGACCGTGACATCGATGCCTTCGTTTTTGCGGGCGGCTTCCACCATAGCCACGGTGGTGGTACTCAGGCCCCACAGCGGTTTGCTGGCCACTTTGAAATGCGAAATCTGCACTGGAATGTGCGCCTCACGGCCAATTTGAATGGCTTCATTAATAGCGGTTTGCACGTCCTGTCCTTCGTTGCGCATGTGCGAGGCGTATACCCCGCCATACTTAGCCGCCATTTTGGCCAGGTTCACGATTTCGGGGGTACGGGCGTAGGTGCCGGGCGTGTAAATCAGGCCCGTAGAGAGGCCCACGGCTCCATCTTTCATAGCCTGTTCCACCAGGGCCTCCATCTCGGTCTGCTCTTTGGCGGTCGGTTCGCGGAAGGCGGCTTTCATCACCTTCATCCGCACCGAGTTATGGCCAATAAGCGACGCCAGATTGGGCGTGAACCCGCGCATTCGCAGGGTGTCGAACATGGCGCGGAGATGAATGTTTGAACCACCGCAGTTGCCCGTGACCAAGGTAGTGACGCCGTCGTAGATGAAGTTTTCGGCACCGGGCTGCCGTTCCAGATCCCCTTCTACGTGGGCATGCACGTCGATGAAGCCGGGTGCCACAATCTGCCCCTTCGCATCGAGCACCTGTTTCCCTTCCGAAGCCGAAATAAGCCCAATTTGAGCTACACGGCCCTCTTTTATGGCTACGTCGGCATAATACCAGGGGTTACCCGTGCCATCTACCACGCGCCCGTTTTTGATCACGAGGTCATATTGCTGGGCGTAGGTGGTAGTGGTCAGGAAAAGGAGAAGCAGAGAAAGGTGTTTCATAGATCATCAGTCACTCTTGAGGCGACATAAACAAACAACAGAAAAATGTAGGCTGGGGGCGCACACACGGCAAGGATCAGGTTTAGTTTCAACCGCCCCCGTTGTGATGAATCGACTAGCGCATAGACCATGTAGCTTATCCCGAACAGTACTACAATAAGTAGTATCAGCAGCAGGGGAATGGATACAGCCGGGGTACGGATAACCATGATTGTCATTGTTAGAATCACCTCGATAGCTAGAACTAATCCAGCTGTTTGGAGTGGTTGATTTAACACTTTCTTCATAGTCAATCGAATAGAGATTTTTTTGTCATCCCGACGTTAGGAGGGATCTACTTTCCTATCACTCAGTTCTGAATTAGGAAAGTGGATCCCTCCTAACGTCGGGATGACAAAAAAACGGCGCGATGACAAAAACAACCAAACCATCCCTTACGCAATTACCCCCTTCACTACTTTCCCCGCTACGTCGGTTAACCTAAATGGGCGGCCCTGAAAATGGTAGGTGAGCTTAGTGTGGTCGAAGCCCATCTGGTGAAGAATCGTGGCTTGCAGGTCGTGGATGTGCACTTTGTCTTTCACGGCGTAGTAGCCAATGGGGTCGGTTTCGCCGTAAGAAAGGCCCCGTTTGATGCCGCCGCCGGCCATAAACACCGTGAAGGCATCGAGATGGTGATCACGGCCGTAGAATGCCTGCGTTTGGCCGTCGCGGTTTTCCTGCATGGGCGTCCGGCCAAATTCACCGCCCCATACCACCAGCGTATCGTCGAGCATGCCGCGCTGTTTGAGGTCGTTGATGAGCGCTGCCACGGCCTGATCCGACTCCTTGCATTTCAGCTGCAACCCAATGTCTACCGACGTGTCTTTGCTGGTGCCGTGGGTATCCCAGCCCCAATCGAAAAGTTGCACAAACCGTACGCCCCGCTCCACCAACCGTCTTGCCAGCAGGCAGTTGCGGGCGAATGAGCCTTTGTTTGGATCTACGCCGTAGGCATCCAGCATATACTGGGGTTCGCCGGAAATGGCCATCGCGTCGGGGACGGAGGTTTGCATTTTAAAGGCCATTTCATACTGCGAAATGCGCGTCAGAATCTCCGGGTCTTTGGCGGCTTCGTACTCCTGTTGATTGATCTGGTTAATGGCCTCGATGGTTTGCTTCCTGATGTCGCGGGGCATACCGCTGGGGTCCGAGACATAGAGTACGGGGTCGCCGTCGGTGCGGCATTGTACGCCCTGATACACCGTGGGCAAAAATCCGCTGCCCCATACCGACTTACCCGCGTCGGGTTGTTTGCCGCCAGAAGCCAGCACGATGAAGCCGGGCAGGTTATCATTCTCAGAACCAAGCCCATACGTCACCCATGACCCCATGCTGGGCCGACCTAACCGCGCCGAACCCGTGTGCATCAGCAACTGTGCCGGAGCGTGGTTAAACTGGTCGGTGTGCATGGATTTGATGAACGTCAGTTCATCGGCAACGGTCTGCAAATGAGGCATATAATCGCTGATCCACGCACCCGACTGCCCGTGTTGCCGAAAATTAGCCGTTGACCCCAGCATCTTGGGGACCCCCCGGATAAAGGCGAATTTCTTACCCGTCAGCAACTCCTGCGGACAGTCTTTACCGTTGTATTTGGTCAGTTCGGGCTTGTAATCAAACAGTTCCAGCTGGCTCGGTGACCCGGCCATATGAATATAGATGACCCGCTTGGCCTTCGGCGCAAACTGCGACAGCCGGGGGTCCATGGGCGCGGCCATGGGGTCGTAATCGGCGTTGGGAATACTGGCCGCCACGTTGTTCTTCCGGCCAAAAAGGCTATCACAGCCACCCAGGATTGAGCCAAGCGCCATAGCACCGAGGCCTGTAGAGCAGGTCTGCAAAAAATGCCGCCGCGTGTCGCGTTGCAGGGCCGCTTGCTGAAGTTCTTGCTGAAGCTTGTTCATCAATCTTTGGTTATGACCTCGTCTAAATTCATCATCGCGTTGGCCGTTACGGTCAGCGCCGCCAGCTTTGGCGATGCCGTGGTGCTGGCCAATAGCTTGCCCGCTTCGGCGGGGTTTTGAACGTAATATGTCTCCGTATCCTGGTATAGTTTGGTCAGCACGGCCAATTTTTTTGGGGCTAACTCGCGGAGCAGTAATCGGCGGAAACCAGCTTGTAGCTGTTGATTGGGCGTTTTTCCGTGAGCCGCCATGTAATAGGCCAGGCGCTGGGCGGCTTCTACGTAAACAGGGTCGTTGAGCGTGACCAGGGCCTGCAAGGGGGTGTTAGTGCGCAGGCGGCGAATCTGGCAAAACTCGCGGCTGGGGCTATCGAAGGTGATCATCGAGGGGTAGGGTGCCGTGCGTTTCCAGTAGGTATACAAGGCCCGGCGGTGTGCATCTTCCCCTTTGGCCAGCACCCACGATTCGCCGCTGTAGGGCGACTGCCAGATGCCATCAGGCTGGGCGGGCATTACGCTGGGGCCGTACATTTTGTGGCTTAGTAGCCCGCTCACCACCAGCGCCTGATCGCGCACCTGCTCAGCTGCCAGCCGCACCCGTGGGCCACGGGCAAAGTAGTGGTTGTACGGATCTTCAGCCACCAATTGCTTCGTCACGTCCGACCGTTGGCGGTAGGTGCTGGAGAGGACCATGCGTTTCAGCAAGGCCTTCATTTTCCAACCGTCTTCCTGCACAAACGTCGTGGCCAACCAGTCGAGCAGTTCGCGGTGGGTGGGCTGAATACCCTGCGTACCCATGTCTTCCACGGTTTCGACCAGGCCCGTGCCAAACAGCTGTTCCCAGAACCGATTTACGGCCACGCGGGCGGTGAGTGGGTGGTCGGGGCGGGTCATCCACTGCGCCAGGCCGAGGCGGTTGCGGGGCAATTTTTGGTCATCGGTATCCATTGGCGGCAGCGAATGCGGCACGTCGGGCTGCACTTCTTTTCCGGGGGTAAGCCAGCTCCCGCGCGTAAAGACGTGCGTTTTCCGGGCCAGATCGCCCTGCCCGTCCAGCATGATCGGCGTTGCTTCCGGCGATTTATTGAGCAAACTCAGCAGAGTTACTTCGGCGGCCGGGGCTATGGCGGGCTGAAACGACACCCACTTAATCATCATCCACTCTTTAGGTTCAACGGGGTTGCTCAGCGACAGATACAGATTATGCCGCCCCGTAACCGTGGGTAATTGCAGCACCTGAACGGTGTCGGTCCAGCCGTTGTGGGTGTTGGGTACCAGGGCCGAGGTCAGCACCCGACCGGTGGGGCTATCGAGCCGAAACGTAACCTGTGCGTGGTTGGCGTTGGTACCCCAGGCCACATAGAGGCGAGGCCGCCCGGTTAGGGTCACGTTTTTGATCCGCGCCGAGCCGTTGTTCAGTGCTGCGAAATATTTAGCATCGAACAGCGAGGCATTGACGTGCTGATCGAAATCGTGCGAGTTGATCTTGGGTTCCAGCGTCCGGGCCATCAGTTCCACGCGGTTGGCTTCGGCGGCAGCGCGGCCTTTGTCGGGGCACGTTTTCTGTACAAAAGCCTTTAACTGACCTAATTTGGCCGAGTCGGCTCCTTTGTAGAACCGCAGTGTGGGGGTGTCGGAGGTGACGTCTTCGTCGCGGGCGTTGTTGAAAAACGCCATGTATTTGTAGTATTCGTCGTGCCGGAAGGGATCATACGGGTGGCTGTGGCACTGCACGCAGGAGAAGGTGGTGCCCTGAAAAACGTCCCACGTCGTGTTGACCCGGTCAATGACCGACGCCACCCGAAATTCTTCGTCCTGGGTGCCGCCCTCGTCGTTGTTCATCGTGTTGCGGTGAAAGCCCGTGGCAATAAACTGCTCGTCACCCGCGTGCGGCATGAGGTCGCCAGCCAATTGTTCGGTCAGGAACTGGTCGTAGGGTTTGTCGCTGTTAAAGGCCTTGATGAGGTAGTCGCGGTACCGCCAGATGTTCCGTCCGGGGTCGCGTTCGTAGCCTTTGGTGTCGGCGTAGCGGGCCAGGTCGAGCCACATACCGGCCCACTTTTCACCAAACGCAGGTGAGGCTAACAGCCTGTCTACCAGCTTTTCATAGGCGGCGGGCGAGGGGTCATTCAGGAACGCGCTAGCTTCAGCCTCGGTGGGGGGCAGTCCCGTCAGGTCCAGGCTCACACGCCGGAGCAAGGTAGCTTTGTCGGCCAGGGGGGCGGGCATGAGCGTGCCGCCGCCGGGAGCATCGGCCGTGTGGAGTTTAGTCAGTACAAACCGGTCTATTTCGTTGGTGGCCCAATCAGTTTCGGGATGATTGGTCAGGCCTATCCGGCTCCAAATCGTGCCCACGTTGGGCACCGACGGTGTTTCAGGCGTTTGGTAGGCCCAATGATCACCCCACTCGGCCCCCTGATCGATCCATTTTCTGAGCGTCTCGATATCTTCCGGCTTCATAGGCGGCCCATCCAGCGGCATCCGTTCGTCGGGATCGCTGGCCGTCAGGCGGCGAATGAGTTCGCTCTTATCGGCATCGCCGGGGATGATGGCTGGGTGGCCCGATTTGGCTGGGGCAAAGGCTTCTTCCTTAAACAGTAAGGAAAAATCGGAGGCCTTTTTCACCCCTCCATGGCAGGTAATGCAACTTTTGTTCAGGATGGGCTTTACCTGCGTGTTAAAGTCGACACGGTCGCCGAAGCCACCCAATAGCGAAAATGACGATAACGCCACTACGCCACTCATGCTACTTACCACCAACCAGTTTGCTTTCATACCCTTTATGGCTCGTTCCGAATAATCTGCTACTCACCTAAAGCGACTCTACGCGTTGCTCTCGCTGCTTAGTTAACAAATTTCTCACTTAACAACGTAAAAACCCTGTGAATCAATCGTTTATGTAGTGCACTATTTTAACCGTAAACTGGGTGATTTTGATAAACACCCGCACCTAATCTACATGCCTAATTGTCTCAGAAGCACATACCACCCCAAGCCCGCGAATCGTTTACCTTTGCAGTATGTCAGCAGGCTGGCAGTTCATCACAATCCTTTTGCGTCTATGCACACATCGCGCGCCAGTCGGCTGACTGGCCTATTGATTCTCACGGGGCAGCTGGCGGTTGCACAGGCCCCGTCGGCCAGTGTGGCCACGCCAACAGCCTCGGCAAGCACGGCTTCTTTCGCCAACACCTACGCCCAAACCGTTTCGGCGGCCGACCTCGAAAAACACCTGCGCATTCTGGCCGCCGACGATATGGAAGGCCGCGAAACGGGCACTCGTGGCCAGAAAAAGGCTGCAGCTTACATTGCCGGGCAGTTTCAGAGCTTCGGCCTGACCCCCGTGGTGAAACAGGCCGACGGCCAAATGGGCTATCTTCAGCCGTTTACGCTCTACAAAAAAACCTGGGGCGACCTATACGTAAAAGCCAACGGCAAGAGCTTCACCTACCTCACCGATTTTCTGGTGAATGGCCTGTTTTCGATCCCCACCGAAACCAATTTTGAGACCGTTTTTGTGGGTCACGGCATCACCGGCGAAAAAATTGACGACTACGCCAACCGCGACGTGAAAGGCAAAGCCGTGGTCATGATTGACGGTGAACCCAAAAACGCCGATGGCACCTCGCTCATCAGCGGCACCAAAGACCCCTCTAAGTGGGGCCGCCCCGACAGCTACCGCGTGAAACTGACCGCTGCCAAAGACAAAGGCGCGGCGCAGGTCTTCATTATCTCGGCGGCTGATGCCGCTTCGTTCAAACAATTGCTGGCCGAACGGTCGGCGATGGTGCAACGGTTCAACCGCCTGGGTTTGAAGCCGGGCAACGAAAACACGGGTACCGTGGGTGCGTTTATGGTCTCGGCCGATATGGGCGCGGCCCTGCTGGGGCAGAAACCCGACAAATTTCGGAAAGCGCTGGAGCAGTCGGTCAACGCTACGCAAACGCCTTTTGGTAAGCTGACGGGCAAAGTGGCCGTGAAAGCCGAACGCAAAGACGAGAACGTGCAGACCGAAAACGTGATGGGTTACCTGGAAGGTGGGGACAAAAAAGATGAAGTCCTCATCATATCAGGCCACTACGACCACATCGGCATCAGCCCCGACGGACAAATCAACAACGGCGCCAACGACGATGGCTCAGGCACGGTGTCGGTGCTGGAGTTGGCGCAGGCGTTTGCCAAAGCCAAAGCCGAAGGCCACGGTCCCCGCCGGTCGGTATTGTTCCTGACGGTAGTGGGCGAAGAAAAAGGCCTGCTGGGTTCCGAATATTACGCCGATTTTAGCCCGGTGTTCCCCCTAGAAAAGACCGTAGCCGACCTGAATATCGACATGGTGGGCCGGGTGGATGACCTGCACAAAGACAAACAACCCAACGACAACTACATCTACGTGATTGGTTCGGACAAGTTGTCCAGCGATTTGCACAAAATCAGCGAGGCCCAAAATGCTGAACATACGCAGATGGAGCTTGACTATAAATACAACGATCCGCAAGATCCCGAACGCATTTATTACCGGTCGGACCACTACAATTTCGCGAAGCACAAAATACCCATCATCTTCTATTTCAACGGTTTACACGCCGACTACCACCGCCCTACCGACGATATCGAGAAGATTGATTTCAAGCTGGCCGAAAAAACCGCCCGCCTCGTTTTCTACACCGCCTGGGACATCGCCAACCGCGACGAACGGCTGAAAGTAGATAGCAATAAACAATAGGCAGGTTTTAATGTACAATGAATAATGAACAATGTACAATGGGCTGACGCGAACACACCCATGCGTCAGCCCATTGTACATTGTTCATTATTCATTGTACATTAAAACCCTCTTCCGGGTCGATTCTAAACCACAGCAAACACCCGCCCAGGAGCAGGGCGGCGATGAGGAAAAGGGGTTTATTGAAGTCGCCAGTGATCTCGACAATGTAGCCGAAGACCACACCCAGGAACACCGCGCCCAGTTGGCCCACCATGTTCATAGCGCCCGACACCACGCCCGCCCGGCTACGGCCCACGTCGTTACAGACCGCAAACGCCACGGGCAGCGTAAGGTCTTTAAAGCCCATACCCACCGCCAGTAATATAGCAGCTGTCTGATTATCAGACGTTAACGCCGCCGTCAGGATGATTGCGCTGGAAAGGCCCATGCCCACGATACCCACACTCCGGCGGCCGGTGCGCAGGCCGTAGCGCTTGCTGAGCCAGTCGCTGGCGTAGCCGCCCGTGAAGCAGCCAATGGCCCCCAGAATAAACGGTAACGTGGCAAACAGCTGCATCTGGCTTTGGTTGAAATGCCGTCCTTCTTTCAGGTACGTAGGTAGCCAACCCGTGAAAAAGTAGGCCCCGTACATGAAAAAGTGGAACATGAGCATGATGGCCCACATGTTGCGGCTGCGCAAAATGGCCCGCCACGGAATGTGGTGATCACTGCTTCTAAACCGCCGGTTTTCTTCAATAAAGGCCTGTTCCTGGACCGAAATGCCCTTTTTCTCGGCGGGGAAATCGCGGAACCAGACGTACCAGACTACCACCCACAGCAGGCCCAGCATGGCCATGGCGTAGAACGATACCCGCCAGCCGTAAGCCGCCGAAATAGGCAGCACCAGCCACGGTGCCAGCACGCCCCCCACGCGCCCCGCCGCCCAAATTACCGCCTGCGCCCGGCCTGTTTCCCCTTTCGGAAACCACCGCGACACCACAATGGAGGCGTTGGGGTAGGCACCCGCCTCGCCCGCGCCAAACAAAAACCGGACAATCACCAGGTACAGCCAACTGGTGGCCGTGCCCGTCAGGGCCGTGAACACCGACCACCACCCCACTACCCGCACCAGCACCCGGCGTGGCCCCAGCCTGTCACCGAGGGCACCGGTGGGAAGTTCAAACAGGGCGTAGGACAACGCAAAGGCACTAAGTACCCAGCCCCAGGCGTCGTTGGCAATGTGGAGGTCTTTCTTGATCTCTGCCGCTACAAGCGAGATGCACGTGCGGTCGATGTATGTGATAGTGGATAGCACCGCCAGAAATGACAGCACACGAGAACGGTAATTCATAAGGTCATTGGCGATTTAAGCTATTTGCCTAACTATCATATGGTTAGATGACTATTTAGTAAACAATGTCACGAACAGACGAACATATGGCCCTTTAAATAAATTAGTGCCAACAAACGTATGAACTTTTAGGTAGGTAGCGTCATTACCCTTATTTTAACGACCTGGAACAGCCCTAAGACACACCCTACAATTGACAATGATTATGGAAGATGATAAAAAGATCGAAAAAGCGGCCTACGTGCTCAAGGCAGTAGCACATCCGTTGCGGATCAAGATCATTCAGATGCTTCACGAAAATAAGGAGCTGAATGTATCAACGATCTACAAAAACCTTCACGCTGAGCAATCGCTGATCTCGCATCACCTTATCAACATGCGCGATAAAGGCATCCTGGAAATTCGGCGGAGTGGCAAGAACATTTACTATTTCCTTGTCGACAATGCCGTTGCTGAAATCATTGAATGTATTTACAAAAGCAAGATCCTTGCATAAACTCTACCTGACCAATACGCAAAAAGGGGCCGGTCTTCGTTATGAAGACCGGCCCCTTTTTGCGTATTGGTCATTTTGCTTCGCTGTCATTAGTCATCAGTCATTCGCCATTTGTCGTATTCAGCTACGAATGACAGCGAAGCGAAATGACTAATGACCACCTTACCCAAACAACTCACCGTTTTTGTAATTGGGCACCACGCCGAGGTGGAAGTAAGCTTTCTCGGTGGCTTCGCGGCCGCGTGAGGTTCGTTTCAGGAATCCTTCCTGAATCAGGAATGGCTCATATACTTCCTCAATTGTCTCCGACTCTTCGCCGCAGGCCGTGGCAATGGTGGATAACCCCACCGGGCCACCTTTAAACTTCTCGACGATGGTCATCAGAATCCGGTTGTCCATTTCGTCGAGGCCGTGCTGATCTACCTCCAAGGCGCTCAGGGCAATTTCGGCGATGGCAATATCGATGACGCCGTTGCCTTTTACCTGGGCAAAATCGCGGGTGCGGCGCAGCAGGTTGTTGGCAATACGGGGCGTACCGCGGCTACGGCGGGCAATCTCAAACGCGCCCTGCTCGTTGATGGGCGTCCCCAAAATGCCCGCTGACCGCTGAATGATGCCTGTGAGTAATTTGGCGTCGTAATATTCCAGCCGGGCACTAATGCCAAATCGGGCGCGGAGGGGGGCCGTGAGCATACCGGCGCGGGTGGTAGCGCCAATGAGCGTGAAAGGATTAAGCTTGATCTGCACCGACCGGGCGTTTGGCCCCGAATCGAGCATGATGTCGATCTTGTAATCTTCCATGGCCGAATACAGATACTCTTCCACAATGGGGTTGAGGCGATGTATTTCGTCGATGAAAAGCACGTCGTTTTGCTGAAGGTTGGTCAGCAAACCGGCCAGGTCACTGGGCTTGTCGAGCACGGGGCCGGAGGTCATTTTTATGTTGGCACCCAGCTCGTTGGCAATGATGTGCGAGAGTGTGGTTTTGCCCAAACCGGGGGGGCCGTGGAGCAGGACGTGGTCGAGGGCATCGCCCCGCTGCATCGCTGCTTTAACGAATACTTCGAGGTTCTCCAGTACCTTAGCCTGACCCGTGAAGTCCTCGAACGACAACGGCCGGAGCGCCCGCTCGATTTCCTTCTCAGAGGTCGACATTCCCTCGCCGGAACCCGTCATAAAATCTTTGCGCATTGTTGATTATCAGGCAGTTAGCTAATAGCCTGACCTATTCAAAGATACGAAAAAAAATGGAGAAAAGCAGGAAGGAGGAAAGGAGAAAAGGATTGCTGACGCAGATTTTTTCCGCGTCAGCAATCCTTTTCTCCTTTCCTCCTTCCTGCTTTTCTCCTACCTTAATAACAACACACTCCCCCGCTTCACCACGGTGGGGCGTTCAGGGAAATATTGGCTGCGGTAGCTGATGACGTAGGGGTACACCATCGACTGGGCCGGTTCGCCTCGGTAGGTGCCGTCCCAGTCGGGTTTGTCAGGTGTGCTGGCGAAAATGACCTCGCCCCACCGGTTGTAAATCCGTACTTCCAGGTCGGTCGTGTAGGCATAGAGTGGCCCAAAGCGGTCGTTGTTGCCGTCGCCATTGGGCGAGAAAGCGTTGGGCGTTTGTACGCGGGGTTCGCAGAGGTCAACCACGCGGGCGGCATCGCTGGCTACGCACCCGTTGCTGCCCGTCACCACCACCGAATACGTCCCCACCGAACCCACCGTAATGGCCGTGGTCGATTCGCCCGTAGATACCCACCGGATAACCTGGCCCGGTGCCTGCGGTACCACGCGAAGCTGCGCCTGCTGCCGGTCGCCTACGCAGATGATGGCCTCGCGGGTGAGCGAGAAGCGCGGCGCGGGGTCAACCGTCACCTGCACGTCGTCGGTTTGTTCACAGCCCGCCAGATCAACAATCAGCGTATAACGCCCCGTTTGGGTAGGTCGCAATAGTGATCCCTGCGTACCGTCTGACCACCGGAAAACGGCCCCTGGCGAGCCTGTGGCCTGCACCGTTCGACCGGTACCTTCGCAAAACGTGAGATCAAGTCCGGCGCTGGCTACGGGTGTAGGCTTCAATGATAGCTGTTTGGGTGCGGAATTGGCGCAGCCGTTGGCCGTCACGGAATACGTCAGCGTGATGGTTTGGCCAATCAGCGCTGGGGCTGGTGTAAAGCGCCCCGTGGGATCAACCCCCGTGCCCGACCAGGTACCCCCAACCGGACTACCCCCCGACAGTTGCAGTGAGGTCAATGACCCCGGCGCACCCAGACAAAGCGACAGGTTATTACCCGCCGAGACGCTGGGTTTATTCACAAACTGCACCGCCACGGCATCGGTACCTACGCAGCCATTGGTGGTGTTGGTCAGCGTGAGCGAATACGTGCCGGAAACGTTTACGCCATTAGAACTGCTTGTGACGCCGTTGCTCCAGCGGTAGGTTCCCCCCGCCACCGCCGGACTCAGCAGCAACACCGTATCACCCACGCATTTGCTCCGGTCGGGTCCCAGGTCGAGTGGTATTACCGTGTTCAACCCAACCTGCACCGCTGACAAGGAGGACACACAACCCAGGTTATCGGCCACCGACACGCTGTATACGCCAGCCGAAACGCCTGTCAATGAAGTACTTGTGCTGACAACGGCTCCCGATTTGTCTCGCCATTCATACAACACCGGCACCCCGCCCGACACCCCCAGCGTAGCACTGCCACTGCCCGGTTTGTCGCACTGCTGCGGGGTGGCCTGAGTAGTCAGCAATAGGGGTTGGGCCTTGGTTCGCAGGGCAAAGGTGCTGTCGCGGTAACAGGTATAAGCATCCGTGGCCCTGACTCGGTAATCACCCTGCGTAAGCGCTGATGCCGAACTGGTAGAGGTGGAAATAGGCGTTCCTGCAATGGTTGTCCACGAGTAGGCGAACGACCCCGCCGGGCTGGGCGTGAGGGCAATGACCCCGTCGACGGTGGTGCAACCGGCGGGGTTGGTGAGGGCGGCGGTCAGGGTGGGGTTGTTACGCTGACTGATATTGATCGTGTCGCGGGCTACGCAGGTGACGTCGCCAATTTTGTACGAACCCGTCACCGAATAAGATCCTGGTTTACCAACCGAAATAGTCGCCGAGGTTTCGCCGGTGCTCCAGGCGAAGGTATTGAACGCCTTTTGTGGCACGCTCAGCGCGTAGGTCCGGCCCTGGCAGTAGGACGTATCGGGACCCAGGTTCAGCCGTTGCGGAATACGGAAGGTAAGCCGAATGGTATCGCCGTTAAAACAGCCCCCGTTGGCTGCCAGGCCAATATATTCCCCAGACCGGAAGGCCTGGAAGGTCTTGGTGCGGGCTACCACGCGCCGGTTGAACAGCCAGATATAGAACTTGGCCTGCACGCCAATATCGAGCAGTTTGCCCCGCAGATCGCAGACTTCCACGTCGGGCCCAAGCTTCACCGTATCTGGCACGGCCAGGATGTTAATCGGGGCCTGCACCAGCGTGTCGCGGCAAACGCCGCCGTCGGCCCGAAGGGTCACAATACGGAGCGAAGCCGTGTAGGAACCAGGGTTGGTATAGGTATGCTCCTGCGGCGACGCCTGCGTAAACGATTTGGGTGCACTGCCATCGCCGAAGTTGAGCGTATACTGCTCTTTCAGCTTCTGGCAATTGGGCGTAATCTGAAACGTGGTGGGTTGCCCGGCGCAGGTGTCGCTTACCGACAAGCCAGGGCTGTTCGATTTTTCGTTGAAGTTGGCCACCTGGTTAGGTAAACCCAGCTGACTCACTTTACCGCCCAGGTTGATGCCGTCGGGGTTGAACTTCAGGCTGTCGAGCAGGCCGCCGTTGGGGTTCACGATAACACCCAGTGAGGGGTTGTCTTTTATGGCTACGTAGATCTTGCCGTCGGGCGCCACCTGCAACGAACCATATTGCCGTGTGCTGCTACTGTCGACCACCGTTTTCGAGCTTTTTATGAGCGAATCGGACGGCTGCGTAAGGTCATACCGCAGAATGTAGGATAGTCCTTTTAGCGAACCGTTGGCGTTGGTATCGGCCAACATACTGACGTACAGCGTCTTGCCATCGGGTGAAAACTCCACACCATAAGCTTTGGGCGGTGCGGGACCGAGGTCTATGCGCCGGAGGGGTTCGGTAATCTTGCCGGTCGAGTCGTTGAAGTTGAGTAGTTCGACAAAGTTGTTGGTCTGCTTGCCTTTGGTGGTATCGCCAGGGATAACCACCGCCAGTGGCCGCTGCCCTTTGTTGGTGGTGTCGGTGGCGGGGCCAACTTTCATCTGTCCCTCGCCTTTTTGGGGCGTGTCGTGGGCCGTACCCAAACAGAACGTGGCGGCAGTGGCACTTTCGGCTTTTGTTAAGTGATTGACTCTAAAACAGTTGCTACCGTAATCGTGCGTGATGGCCCAGTAGGTAGTATCGCGGTCATTGCGTACCGAGGCCGTCCGTTCGGTGCTGGGGGTGGTGCCGCCCACGGGAATGTTACGGTCGATGATGGCCCCGTTGCCGTTGTTGAGCCGCATGTCTACAATGCTGTAGGTGAGTTGCTTCGTACCCCGAATCTCGGACGTCGTGTAGACGTAATATTGGTAGTCGCAGCCGTTACAAACCGGTTTGGGTACAATCAGCGCCGACTGTGTAGAGCGTATGTTTCCGCCCAGCTGCGCCACCGTGTCTTTGGGGTTCAGCGGGTCGAAGAACTTCATCTTATTGCCATTTCGATCATAGACCGAAATACCGTCGGTGTAGAACAGCAGCTTGCCTTTGGTGTCGGCAATAGACGAGGTGCCTTCAATGGTATTCAGCTTACCGTTGTCGAGCGCTACGGGCGAACCACCCTGGAAATCGAGGCCCGCGTTGCCGCCAAAATACCACTTAACGCCCTGTTTCTGAGGTTGTTCGCCACAGACATCCACATAGATCCTGTTTTGCGTACTACACCCGCCTGCATACGACACCTCTACCGAATAACAACCCGAGCTGTCGACCTGAATGGTCTGGAGCGTGTCGCCTTTGGGAAACCATCGATACGTCACCCCCGACGGTGCAGGCCCGGACTGATAGGGGTTGAGTATAATTTTGTCGCCCTTACAAATGGTGGTGTCGGAACGCCAGCCCGTAAACTGCGGGGGGCGGTCGCCTACATTGATGGGAAAGACGTAGGTGGAGTCAGTACCATTTTTAAACTTCCGGACCAGCGTGAATTGCTTTACGCCGGGCGTAGCAAAAGACACATTGATGGTGCTGCCCGTAGTAGACGTTCCGCCCGTGCTCAAGGTGCCACCTGTAACGGTCCAGCTGGATGAGGCTACTTCAGTAGCCGACAGCACGTCGCTGATGAGAATGGAATCGGCTGTATTACAGCTAATATCAGGCACGCATATCTTGCGGGGTGCAACGACCCCACGTGGCAAACCAGATGTTGATGTGGGTACCGTCTGTGCCATGCTGACCGACAAGCCCGTCAGCAGCCACAAAACAGCCCACAACCAGTTAAAACGTATAAGTTGAGTGTGCAGTACCATTTGTTGCTTAAAACGAAAGTCGGAAGTCGGTATAACAGACAACAGACACGTTACGTTAGTATAAACGAATGCCAGCGTGTAAAATTTTACCGGCTGAACCGGCATCTTTACAGGGTTTTACCTATGTGCTGATTGGCACATTGACGAGGGGTAAGTATCTATTCGCTGCCTACAATCTTTAACAAATACGCTCATTTGGCAATGAATTTGCGCTGCCCTAACAATATGGCTAAACAGTATACTCTTCTTGTGCTCCTGCTGTTGCTCAGCACGAGGCTGGTTTGGGCGCAGGACCCTCAATTTACGCAGTTTTATGCGGCACCGCAGTACCTCAATCCGGCCTTTGCCGGGTCGGCGCTGGCTCCGCGTGCCACCATCAACTACCGCAACCAATGGCCTGCCATTACCAACTACGTGACCACCGTGGTTGGCATTGACCACTACATCCCCAAGCTTAACAGCGGCATCGGCCTGATGCTGGTGAGCGACAATCAGGGGCAGGGCGCCGTGCAGAGTACCGAAATAGCGGGGCAATATGCGTACCAGTTTCAGGTTGGCGAGGCTTCTTTTGTGCGGCTGGGGGTCCAGGCCAGCTACGTAAACCGCAACGTCAACTACTTCGGCCTCACCTTCGGCGACCAGTTTTCGTCGCAGGGCCTCATCCGCGACAAAACCTCTGACGCCGTGGTGCTGGGCGGTTCACCTACCAACAAGTATGTCGACTTTTCGACGGGTGGCCTGTTTTATTCTGACTGGTTTTGGGTGGGGCTGTCGGCGCACCACATCAACCGGCCCGACCAGAGCTTTTTTGTGAAAAATTCAAGTCGATTGCCCGTAAAAGGCAGTTTGCAGGCCGGGTTGCGCATTCCGCTGAACGGGTTCACGGGCCGAGGCGACGAGATGGAACGTGAGATCAGCTTCTCGCCGGTGGTGTACTACAAGTTTCAGGGCAACTACAGTCAGCTCGATCTGGGGGCCTACCTCACCTATTCGCCCATCACGATTGGGGCTTATTACCGGGGTATTCCGTTCAAAAAATACGATCAGCGGATCAACAACCACGACGCTGTGGCAGGCCTGATTGGCTACCGCGCCGACAAGTTTTCGATTGGCTACAGCTACGATGCCACCATCTCGACGTTAGGTTTTGCTTCTGGTGGTTCGCACGAAATCTCGATCTCCTATATCTTCGACCGTCCCGAAGGCCGCTCCAGCCGCTACAAACAGCGCAAAGGCGAGCTGTCCTGTCCGAAGTTTTGACATTGGTCATTCGCTTCGCTGTCATTCAATGGTCATTAATTGTAAAAGCAATGAATGACCACTGAATGACAGCGAAGCGAATGACCAATGACTACCCCTCCCTCACCACCAATTGCACCGTGGTGCGGCTCTTTTGTTCCAGGAGTAGTGTCTTGTCTATCAGGACGCGGTCTATCGTGGCCTGATTGTAGTGGCGGATCGTGATGAGTTCCAGGCCCTCGTTGTAGTTGACCCGGAAGTGGGGGCGCAACGCCGCAAACAGGCGCTCGATACGGTCGGGCCTGTTGTCAACTACGAAGGAGAAGTTCAGGGCCGTTTGCTGCATGAGGTTGATTTTCAGACCCGCCGCCGATAACTCGCTGAAAATCAGGCTTAGGTTGTCTTCCGTGATAAACGAAAAGTCGGTGGGATGCAGCGAGATGAGCCATTGGTTTACTTTGAAAATAAACGACGCCACCGGCGACGATACCTCCGCTACGCCCACCACCGTACCCGGTTGCGTGGGTTGCAGAAATGAGCGCACGTAGAGCGGAATCCCCTTGTTTTGCAGCGGCTTAATGGTTTTTGGGTGAATAACCGTGGCCCCGTAGTAAGCTAGCTCGGTAGCATCCTGATAGGTGAGCGCCGTTAGCAGCACCGTATCGTCGAAGTATTTGGGGTCGGCGTTGAGCACGCCAGGCACATCTTTCCAAATCGTAACGCTTTCAGCATCAAGGCAATAAGCTAAAATGGCCGCCGTGTAATCTGACCCTTCGCGGCCCAGCGTAGTGGTTTCGCCGGTAGAGGTGCTGCCAATGAACCCCTGCGTGATCATGATCTCGGCTGTGCCGGTGGTGGCAGCGGGCATGGCGGCGCGGAGCTGGTTTTTCGTAACGGTCCAGTCAACGCGCCCTTCGCGGAAGGTGGCATCGGTGCTGATCAGTTGGCGGGCATCGGTCCAGCGGGCGGGCAAGCCCTGTTGCCGCAGGTAGGCCGTTACGAGTTGCGTGGACAGGATTTCGCCCATCGACACGAGTTGGTCATACACCTGATCGTAGCTGCCTACGGGGGGCATACGCAGCAAGGCCCGCACGGCATCCAGATGGGCCTGTACCGGTTGTGTGTCCTGCTCAGACAGGCTTAGTTCGCTGCTGATTGTCAAGTGGTTAGCCTCAACAACGGCCCATCGTTTCAGCGCTTCGTCGGTGTTGCCAGCCCAATAACTGTCCACCACTGTTTCAAGGGCATTGGTTGTTTTGCCCATGGCCGAAATAACCACGCTCAACGGCTGACCAGCATAGGTTTGCAGGATAGAAGTCAGATTGCGCACCCCCGCCGCATCGCGCACGGAAGCCCCGCCAAATTTGAAGATAGCTATGCTGTCATTAGTCATTCCACCACCTGAATGGGTACGGTATATAACTGCGCCACGGGCTGACCATTGAGGCGGGCGGGTTGCCAGCGGGGCATGATCTCGATGGCATGGATGATGCTGATGATGTAGTCATCCATACCGCGTTGAGCCTCAACTTTTCGTACCGGAGCCGAGTCTACGGTGATGTCGTAGAGCTTGCCGTCGGGGGCCACGATGAAGCGTACTTTCATGGGACCGGTTTTGTACTTCATCCGGTCAAGCGCCGAGGGGTATTCGATGTGATCAGCCATAAACCGGAGCATGGCATCGCGCCCGCCAGGAAACTCGGCCAGTTTTTCTACAGACGTATAGTAACGGCCCGGATAAGTCTGTTTGGGCATTTTCTGGGCCGTAGCGGTCAACGATAACGTGGCCAGACAGGCTATATTGGCTAACGTCCTCAGCCAGCGCAGAAACAAGAACGACGATTTCATTCGACTAAATGGATTCGTTAACGACGGGTATTTTTGAGTTGAACGCGGCCAGGGCGGCGGCCAGTTCGGGCAGCAGGGCGCTGTTTTGTTCAATGCCGTTGCCCACCACAATCAGATCTGCACCAGCGGCCAGGGCTTCGTAGGCGCGCTCGCCCGAATTGATGCCTCCCCCAACGGCAATAGGCGTGTCGACGGCGGCGCGGACGGCAGCAATAAGCGCAGGTGGAACGGCCCGCCGGGCACCGCTACCGGCGTCGAGGTAGGTGAGTTTTAGGCCCAGTAGTTCGCCTGCCATAGCCGTGCAGGCTGCCACGCCGGGCTTGTCGTGGGGTAGGGGAGTGGTGTTGCTGATGTACGAAACCGTAGTCTGCGCCTCACCGTCGACCAGCATATAGGCCGTGGGAACAATGTCGAGGCCACTACGCTTAAGCAGTGGGGCCGCCACCACGTGTTGCCCGATCAGAAATTCGGCGTTGCGGCCTGAGATCAGCGACAGCAACAAGAGCGAATCCGCAGATGGTTCGATGTGGGCGGCATTACCGGGAAAAAGAATGATGGGCGTATCGGTCAACTGCCGGATCGTGGCAATCATGTCGCGCTGCACGTAGTCGGTGATGAGGCTACCCCCAACGAAAAAAAAGTCAGCCTGATACCGAACGGCCCGACTGACTGTGTCAACAAAGTCGTATTGCTCCACCTTGTCTGGGTCGAGCAATACGGCCAATGATTTACGCCCTTCCTGTCTACGCCTCGTTAGCGTAGTTAACAGGCTGAACGGGTGCTTTTTCGTGATACTGGGGTTCAGCGGGTTTCGCTGTGGGGTTGATTGCATTGTTATTCCGAATACGGGTCAGCAGTCCCGACACTTGCTCACGGGCGATGTTGGTCAGTACCGACGTTAGCAGTCCACCAATTAACCCGCTGGCGGCGGCTGATTTCTGGGTGGCCTTAGCCTCTTTTTTCACGACGCTTTGGGGGCGACGGCTGCTAACGTAGTCTTCTTCCTCCTCGTCGTCATCATAGTCTTCGTCGTCGTCATCACGCTCACCGTATTTCTCGGCGTAGCGGTACTCGTCAGACTTGGGCAGAATCAGACTGGCCAACAAAAATACACCTAAAGCAACACCTGCCACCAACGCGGTTGTTTTGCCAACCTCTGATGCCTCAGTTTTCAGCGAATCTACACTATCCTGAATAGACTCTTTAAACCGTTCGGTGGCTTGCATCAGTTGCGCCCGGCGGGCTGTGGTATCGGCAAAAGGTACTTTGGGATCTTCCATTATCTTGTGTAGCTTAAATTATAACAAAAATTCACTTTACCGCAGATATTGACCTTCTTCGTTGATCGTTGCGGTGGTTTGGTTCATCAGATCCTGTACGGCTTTCGATTTCTCTTCGCCTTTTTTCTCCTGACTTTCCTTCAGCGCGTTGTAGGCTATCTTCCGGATGAAGTTGATCATCGACGGTTTCGATACGGCCCAGATAATGGTGAGGAGCAGAAAGAAGCCCGCTACAATCAGAAAGCCGAGGTAACGGCTGTTGGTTACTTCGTTGAGATAAGCAGCCAGCAAACTAAACAGGAAAATGGTGGTGATTGTGGCCAAAAAACCCAGGATAACCCCGTGGATGGCCGCCACAGCCCCTTCTTCTACCTTACCGCGCGTTTCGAGTGTGAACAACTCAATACGGGCCTCCAGGTAGCGAAACAAATTTTCGCGGATTCCTTCCAGACGTTCTAACATGGGCTACGTGTACAGTTTATCGTGTGTACATAGGTAGTACAAAAAAGGCCCCACTTTGTTCCGAACTTCGATTCTGTTACAAAAAACTGCCACTAACTGACTAGTAGTCAGTAAATTAGTGTATCAGACATAATCGGTCGGTCATCCAGAGGACACCAGTCCGGGTTGCCGATTTGACACAATAGTGTGGAGTAAAGTCGCCGTCGGTTAGCGACTGAAGAGCGCTTTTAGCTCTTGAAGCGCCGACCTGATACGGGTCTTCACAGTACCCAGGGGTAACCGCAACTCTTCGGCAGCTTCTTCGTGCGTATAGCCGCCGAAGTACACCAGGTTAATCAGTTCACGACGTTCGGGGCGCAGGCGGCTGACTACGTCTTGTAACCCAATATGGTCGGGGTTTTCGGGGGATATTGCGTGTTGGCGATCCACGAGAAACGTGCTCTCGTCGCTGGTTGAAAGGGTTTGGGCACTGCTGGGGCGGCTCATGGCCTTACCCGCCCGAATGCTGTCTATGGCCGCGTTGCGGGCAATGTTGAGCATCCAGGTAAAGAGGCGGCCTTTTTGGCGGTCGTAACTGCCCAGGTTGTTCCAAATTTTTACAAATACCTCCTGAAGCAAATCCTGCGCCTGTTCTTCTTCGCGCACTACTTTCAATAATACACCATACAGGGCGGCCGAATAATTTTCGTACAGCCACTGAAAAGCCCGCTCGTCACGTAGCATGAGCTGGTCAACCAGCACAGATTCGTCGGTAAGCAACGGGCGGCGTTTCAAGAGTAGGTTTTGTTGTGAACCCAAATATACTGGCTTCGGAGAAGAAAGGCTTGGAGGGTTCATGGGGGCGACTGTAAAGCAGTAGGTATAAGTAACTACCAATAACCTATCCACTGTTTGCCCCAACGCCCTAAACCTATTTATAAACTAAAAAGAAAGCGTGGAAACAGGCTTACTTGCTCATTTCCACGCCAAAAAAACTGATTTTATGGTCATTAGACCACCGCTTGATAATCATGTCAAGGCTGTTTGTTCACCAAAATCGGGGAATAACAGCTACAACCGCTTACTTTTCTCTACAGGTAAGCACCCGCGATAGCCAGTACGGCCTGCCTGGTCAGAATTTCGTCGAATGCTTCCCGTGAACGTGCCGCGTCGATACCCGTTACGTTGGGCAGGGTCGTCACGTTTACCGTGGCCTGCGTCACGTTGTCCTCTCCGGCATAGGCGGCGGCGGGCGTTTCGGCGGGGTCAGAGATCCAGCCTTTCAGCCCACGAATGCGCCGAACGATAGCCGCATGGCGGGCTTCTACCGAGTGGATTTGCAGGGCCGTGGTCAGTACTGCCTGACCTAAAAGGTTGCCTGCCTGCCCTTTGTAGGCCCGGACCCCTATGTCTTCAAACGCCTGCGCCGTGGCCAGAAACACCGGGTACGTAGAAAATGCATTACCAAACTTGAACGTAGGCTTGGCCATGGCAGCCGTACCCAGTGCGCCTTTCAACAGTGCTACGTGGGCGGCCTCGTGTTTACTAATCTGAGCAATAACGGCCTGATCACCGGCGGCTATCAATCCGGCGGTGGCCAGACCCGTGCGGTAAAACTCGTCTTCGAGGTATTCCAGCGTGAGGGCAAAGTTGAGAACCTCGGCCACAGTCGCTGACTGAGCGTAGGCGTCGTTGAGACTGGCTGCCAATACGGTTGGTGCGGCCATAGCCGTGGTAGCCTTGCGACCCAGCTTGAACAGGTTGCGGCGGGTGTAGTATGCTACGCGCTCGGCCACATCACCGTCTACTTTTTCTATGTCTGAAAACAGATTGAACAGATTCATAATGTCTTTTGGGATTAAAGGTGATTAGACGGGCAGGTTGGCGCCTGAAATTTTGTTGGTCACAAATGGCTGCGCCAGTGGCAGCACCTGCGCAGGCGTGAACTGTTTGTCGAGGCCCATAGCATCAATCACGTCATCACCAGCGAAGGCCGCCGTGCGGGGGTTGAGCAAGTCACGGATGATGGCCGCGTGGCGGGCTTCAACCGAAACAATCTTACCGGCAAGGGTCAGGTAATCAGCACTTTTAATGAGTTTGCCCGCACCATTATACGCACCCACGCCGAGGTCTTCAAACGTTTTGGCGGCGTTGAGCACGCTGGAACGGTCGCTGAAATTAATGGTCGAGAAGTTGGGCGTCAGGCCAATGATAGCCGACGAGCCGATGGCTGCTTTAAAGAATTCGCGGTGGATGATTTCGTGATCCCGAATTTCGGTCAGGATGGTTTTCTCATCGGCCGACATATTGGCGTAAGGAGTAGCAACGACCTGCGTGTAGAAAGCCGCTTCGAGTTGCTCCAGCGCGTAGGCGTAGTTCAAAATGCCGGTGTCGCCACTGCCGAGGTCAACAATGGTAGGGGTTACCTGCACAGTTTCGGTTGAGCTACAGGCCATAAGCAGGCCAGATGCCGCCACGGTAAAGCCTGCATAGCGCAAAAATAAGCGCCGACCCAGGAACATCGACGGGTGTTCGGGCGACACAAACACGCCGGGAGCGACCTGTTGGTCTTTGTTTGATGAGAGCATAGTTGTCAAGTTGTTAATTGGTTTTCACTCCTGCCACGTGCAGACCTTTCCATGTATACGGCGGTAGTTACCGACATGGATTCATAGCCTTAACAAAAAAAGGGGGGTGAGGGATTAGCCATCGGTTGAAGTTGCGGGCCAAAACGATACCTATACCGCTTGATTACTAAGTGAAACGCTCAGGCACAAAACGGCCCGGATGAGCGAATTAATGTGTAATTACCTGTTCTTCTTTCGTTGTTTTTCAACTAAACAAGCACTAAAAATGAATACGATCTCGATTGCCAGACACCGTTTTTTCGTCCTCCTGGTGGCCATGGCGGCCATTTTTGCTGTTACGCTGAGTTGCAAAAAAGACACGCCGACAGACCCCGTTGCGCTGACGTCGTTGCAGGGCACCTGGAAGCTTACCAGCCTCATCGTATCGCCCGCTTACCTGGGTCT
This sequence comes from Fibrella aquatilis, assembly GCF_017353255.1. Lineage (GTDB taxonomy): Bacteria > Bacteroidota > Bacteroidia > Cytophagales > Spirosomataceae > Fibrella > Fibrella aquatilis. Next base: position 144,128 of record NZ_JAFMYU010000015.1, read on the forward strand.
GACCGACCTGGCGGTGGGGCTGAACGCGCTGGAGAACAACTGCCTGGGACAGGCCACCGTCACGTTTACGGCGGCCGGGGCCATCACCAATAATTTATCGTCGGTAACAGCCTGCGCCACCGCTACTAACTCACAAAGGTTGGTGAACTCGTTTTTCAGTTCAACGACCACCTATAGCGAAACCAGCACTGGCGTTACGCTGGTGACGAGCGGCCGGACTGTAGCAGCCACCAAAGTGCTAACCGCCACCACCGCCACCATGGTAGCCAACCTCGACGTTGACCCCGCCAACAACCCTGTAAAGACAACTTACACGGTGGTGCTGACCAAGCAGTAAAACGATTTTAGGCTTTTGACGTTTTTTATTGTGGCTTCGCGCTTGTGGCCCTTCGACTAGGCCGGTCCGCCGGTGCGGTCCCCGACAGGCTCAGGGTGACAACGAACTTGAATCAATTTAAGAACTTGTATCAAGGTCGTTGTCACCCTGAGCGCAGTCGAAGGGCCACAAGCGCGAAGCCATACATATTCAACACACCGAAACAAAGCCGCTTACTGGTGTGTAAGCGGCTTTGTCAATTGTAGGATAGGGTAAACTTATGGCTTTCTTAACCCATAGAAGGTCAAGTTCAACTATAAACTGGTCAATATCGTATAATCTACAAGTGTTTGTAAGTGAGCCGTTTTGCACAATTCCGCTGTAAATTTGTTTACTGTAAACTATTCATACTCAACTGTATGGTTCGTCAGTTAACGAAGCGCGTAAAATCTATAGGGCTTGCTATAGCGGTGGCGGCCTTTGGTAGGGTGGTCTGGTCGTCGTGTAGCCACCTGAGCCACGTGAGCAAACCCGCCGACGTGCTGGCGGCGGAGATCAACCTGCCCGAGAAAGTAGATTATAACCTGCACGTGAAGCCCATCTTGTCTGACCGGTGCTTTGCCTGCCACGGTCCCGACAAGAACAAACAACAGGCCGGCCTGCGCCTCGACACGCCCGAAGGTGCCTACGAAGCCCTGGCCAAAAGTGGTCACAAAGCCGTGGTGCCCGGCGACCTTGAAGGCAGCGAACTCTTCCGCCGCATTACCAGCACCGACCCCGACGAGGTGATGCCCACGCCCAAGTCGAACCTGACGCTCACGGCGGCGGAAAAAGCCATGCTGTTGCGCTGGATTGAGCAGGGGGCCGAATACAAACAGCACTGGTCGCTGATTGCGCCCACCATGCCCGAACTACCCACGCCCAAAAACAGCCGTTGGGCGCGCAACGACATTGACCGGTTTGTGGGTGCGAAACTAGATGAGAAACACCTGCTGCCCGCTGCCGAAGCCGACAAGCTGACCCTGCTCCGGCGCGTTACGCTCGACCTGACGGGCCTGCCACCTACCCCCGCCGAGGTCGACGCGTACCTGGCCGACCATTCGCCCAACGCCTACGAAAAGCTGGTGGACCGACTGCTGGCTGATTCACATTACGGTGAGCGTCAGGCGGTTGAGTGGATGGACGTGGCCCGCTACGCCGATACCCACGGCTACCAAGACGACGGCCCGCGTACGATGTGGCCCTACCGCGACTGGGTGATCCGATCGTTTAACAAAAATCAGCCGTTCGATCAGTTCGTGACCTGGCAGCTGGCGGGCGACATGCTGCCTCGCCTGACCAACCCCGACGATCAGCGCGACAAGCTGCTGGCCACGGCCTTTAACCGCAACCACCAGCAAAGTCAGGAAGGCGGCATTGTGGACGAAGAATACCGCGTGGAATATGTGGCCGACCGGGTGGCCACGTTTGGTAAAACGTTTCTGGGTCTGACCACCGAGTGCGCCCGTTGCCACGACCATAAGTACGACCCCATTTCGCAGAAAGATTATTTTTCGCTCTTCGCGTTTTTCAACAGCAACAACGAACGCGGGCAGATTCCCTACAACGGCGAAGCTGCCCCCACCATTACGCTGCCCAGCCCGGCCGTGGTGCGGCAGTTGGCGGCGGTCCGGAAAAAGGTGGCCTCGTTTCAACCCCAGCTTAATCCAAACAAGCCTGAGTATCAACAGCGTTTTGGGTCGTGGCTGGCGCAGGTCGAACGGCAGCAGACCATTCAGCCAGACCTGGGGCTAGTGGCTCGCTATAGTTTCGATGAAGAAAACCGGGGCGACGTGGTGGCGTATGTGAAGGCGAAAGAAGAAAAAAAGAAGCAGGAAGAAGCTACAAAGAAGGCCGAAGAAGCCCGGAAGAAGCCCGCCAAACTCGGTGCCGCGGCCAAGCCAGCCGTGGCCAAAACCGAACCAAAAAAGCCCAGAACCCGCGCCGACCTGGAGAAGGACCCGCGCAATGCGTTCCTCAATTCGGTGAACGATACACTACCCGCCTCGCTTGCTGGCGACATCGATAACCTGCCCAAGCCCGTGGCGGGGCGCTTCGGTAAAGCGCGATTTCTGCCTGGCGATAGCTGGATTAGCCTGCCTTACGAGTTCGGTGCGTATGACCAGAATCAGCCGTTTACCATCAGTAGCTGGTTCAAAATGAACAAGTTAGGTTCGCTTGTGACGCTGATGGGCCGCACCGCCGGACCCATGGACGGCCAACGTGGCTACCAGCTCGACCTGTTGGCCGACGGGCGGTTGAAGCTGATGCTGAGCCACGTTTGGCCCGCCAACGCCATTGATATCGAGTCGGTAGAAAAGGTACGCGCCGGGCAGTGGTTTCAGGTAGCCTTTACCTATGATGGTCTGGGCCGGGCGCAGGGGCTGACACTCTACCTCAACGGCAAACCCATGCATAAACAGGTGGTGGCCGACCAACTGCAACACAGCATGATCTGGGGCAAAAACAAGACCCACTGGGCGCAACACGCGTTTTACGTGGGCCGGATGCACGACAATTACTACCGTGATTTTGCCGTAGATGAACTCCGCATCTACACCCGCTGCCTTACTCCCGCCGAGATGCCCCGCCTGGCCGGCCAACCCGACGCGCTGACCACTGCCCTGCGTATGCCCGCCGCCCAACGCACTCCCGAACAGCGGGCGAGTCTGTATACTTATTACGTGACTACGCAGGATAGAGTCTACCGCGCTGCGCTGGATTCGACCCTGAAACTACGTGGCGAACAGTTTATGGCTCTCACCAACGCCGATCAGGTGATGGTGATGCAGGAGCGCAGTCAGCCTAAGCCCACGTTTATCCTCAACAGGGGTGCCTATGATGCCCCCGGCGAACCCGTTCAGCCCGCCGCGCCGCACTTTTTGCCCGCCCTGAGCGACACCAAAGCGGGCGAAGCACTCCCCGCCAACCGCCTGGGCCTGACCAAGTGGCTACTCCGGGCCGACAACCCACTGTTTGCGCGGGTGATGGTAAACCGCATCTGGCAAAACTATTTTGGGCAAGGCCTGGCCAAAAACGCCGACGACTTCGGCAATCAGGGTGCGCTCCCTTCCCACCCCGAACTGCTCGATTACTTGGCGATCCGCTTTAGAGAAGGGTCTGAAAAAGAAGGTATTAGGCCCTGGGATGTGAAGGCCATGCACCGCCTGATTGTAACGTCGGCTACCTACCGGCAGTCATCGTCGGTGACAGAAGCGGCGCGGGAATATGATTTCGATAATACGTATTTGAGCCGTGGTCCCAGTTACCGCATGAGTGCCGAGCAGGTTCGGGATAATGTGCTGGCGGCCAGCGGTTTATTAAACAAACGGATGGGTGGGCCAAGCGTATTACCCTACCAGCCGTCGGGTATTTGGGAGGCACTGGCTACGCGCAACGCGGTGGTGTATAACCAGCAACATGGCGACTCGCTCTATCGGCGCAGCATGTACACGATTTGGAAACGGAGCGCCCCGCCCCCAATGATGCTCAATTTCGACGCCGCCGAACGCCACGTCTGCATTGTGAAACGCCAAAAAACCAGCACCCCCCTGCAAGCCCTGGTCACGCTCAACGACCCGCAGTTTGTGGAGGCGGCAAGGGTGTTGGCGCAACGGGCGAAGGGCCGGGAGCAGGGAGCAGAGGGCCTAGAGGAGAGAGTAAACAGCGTGAAGAAAACGGCTGATAGTCAGTTGATTAATCAGTTTTTCAAGGCGGTAATCAGTCGGCCGGCGCGGGCGGAGGAGGTGAGTTTGATGCAACAACTGCATGCCGAAGAACTGGCTGATTTCAAGAAAAACCCCAAACGTGCCACGGCTCTGCTTTCCGTTGGTGAGTACCCCGTTGACAAGACAATCCCCCCCGCCGAACTAGCCGCCTGGACTGTAGTGGCCAGCACGATTATGAATTTTGACGAAGCGATTGTGAAAAGGTGAAATAAAATCGATAGTCGTCAGTCGGTAGTCGATAGTGGCTTCACCTGTAAAGGCTTAGATACGAAGCAACCATTGACTACCGACTGACGACTATCGACTTACCACTCCTATGGACGAACTACACGATACCCTTAGCCGCCGGAATTTTCTGGGGCAGTCGGGCGCGGGCATTGGTGCGCTGGCGCTGGCGTCATTGCTCAACCCGACCAATTTGTTTGGTGGCACGGCCCCGGCGGGCGATCCGGCGCTGGGCAAACCCCATTTCCCGCCCAAGGTGAAGCGGGTTATTTACCTGTTCCAGAGTGGGGCGCCCTCGCAACTCGACCTCTACGACTACAAGCCGAAGCTGGAAACCATGTGGGGTCAGGATCTGCCCGCGTCGGTGCGGAACGGGCAGCGCCTCACGGGCATGAGCGCCGGGCAAAGCAAGTTTCCGCTGGCCGCGTCGACGTTCAAATTCAAGCAGCACGGGCCGGGCCAAATGTGGGTAAGCGAGTTGTTGCCGCACATTGCGGGCATTGCGCCAGAAGCCACGTTCATTCGCACCATGAACACCGACGCCATCAACCACGACCCCGCCATCACGTTCATCCAAACGGGTAGTCAGCAGGGCGGGCGGCCTAGTTTTGGGTCGTGGGTGAGCTACGGCCTGGGGTCCGACAACCAGAACATGCCCGCGTTTGTGGTGCTATTATCTAAAGGCAACCCCGGCGACCAGCCGCTCTATGCCAAGCTCTGGAGCAACGGTTTTCTGCCCTCCGTGCATCAGGGCGTAGTTTTTCGGTCGGGGCCAGACCCGGTTTTCTATCTCAACAACCCGCCGGGCATCGACCGTACCAGCCGCCGACGCATGCTCGACTACCTCACCAAACTGCACCACGAGCAGAGCAAACACGTGCTCGACCCGGAGATCAACAACCGGATGGCGCAGTACGAGATGGCCTATCGGATGCAGGCGTCGGTGCCCGAAACGCTGGACATCGCCCACGAACCTGACTACATTTTCGACATGTATGGCCCCGACAGTCGCAAGCCCGGCACCTTCGCCGCCAACTGTTTGCTGGCCCGGAAACTGATTGAAAAGGACGTGAAGTTCGTGCAACTCTATCATCAGGGCTGGGATCAGCACGGCAACCTGCCATCGGCGATTAAGCCACAGGCCAAGAGCATCGACCAGGCATCGGCGGCGTTAGTGAACGACCTGAAACAGCGCGGTTTATTAGACGATACCCTGGTCATCTGGGGCGGCGAGTTTGGCCGTGGCCCCTACTCGCAAGGCAAGCTCACCCGCGAGAACTACGGCCGCGACCACCACCCCCGCGCCTACACGATCTGGATGGCCGGGGCGGGCGTGAAAAAAGGCTTCGTCTACGGCGAAACGGATGATTTCGGCTATAACGTGGTGAAAGACCCCGTCCACGTCCACGATTTCCAGGCCACCATCATGCACCTGATGGGCGTAGACCACGAAAAACTCACCTTCAAACACCAGGGCCGCCGCTACAGATTAACGGATGTACACGGCAAAGTGATCAAGCCCCTGCTGGCGTAGGAACTTTGCTTAAAAGATCCACTAAGCCGTAACATCAGTAATAAATGAGAGTAGTTGATTTGTCAATCAAAGTATTTTACTGCTTGACAGCTGTGATACGCACCTCTCGCAGAGGAGGTTCGTAATTGGGGGGTAAGGGCCGTGGTATTGAATCAACATTATAGCCCACAGTACGCTCGTAAAAAGTGGTCCCATCAACGTAGCTCTCATAAACTGTTAGAGTAGCATTTCTATCTGAGAACTGAAACCGGCTGTTCGTTTCTTTAACGGCAACATATTTTCCGGCACCAAGAGAAGACCCATCCCTGACATAGACAGTCACTATACCCACACTGTCTGCCGCTTTACGACCAATTTCTACTCTATATGCTCTAATGCCAGGCTTATTTTTACCCCCCTGTGAAAAAACAGTATCGCCATCCACCACGTAAGTCTTCACGTTGTAAATACCCGATGCACGGCCTGCAACGTCTAGCGGTTCTTCATTTTTATGCTGGCAACCAAACACGCTGATTACTAGGCACACAAAAGATAGCTTTTTCATGTGTTGAGTGTTTTGCTCTTAACGACTAGCGACGGTCATTTCATACACTAATCGGTTGTTAAAATCTGATATCGATTAAACGACTTACCGTTTTTTGGAAGTGTCATTACTGTGTATAATGGCCTTTCTGAAATCTGAAGACTAATACGACATTTGGCCCTTTACAGCGGCTTCGAGGTCTATTATATTGGTATGAATATAGCTTCGCGCTCTAGTGGCTTCGCTAGCTAGGCCCCTCGACTGCGCTCGGGGTGACAGGTTACTAGAGTCAAGTTCACTGGGTTGATTCAAGCTCGTTGTCACCCCGAGCGCAGTCGAGGGGCCTATCTAGCGAAGCCAGACGCTAATTCAACAGTGTACTACTCTACCAGAAACGCGCTGAGGGCTTTGGTGGGTTTGCCATCGTTGCCCCAGGCGCTGAGGGCGTATTTGCTCCAGCTGCGGGCACCTTCGGGTTCCCAGTAGAACACGCCGAGGCCTTTGTTGCCCGGCACGGCCCGCGTACTGCGCTGCACAGCCACCAACATATCGTAAGTATTTTGGGCTTTGGTGTCTTCGCCGCCTACTTCCACCACCATCACTTCTTTGCCATAAGTCGCGGCCATCTCGTTCATGTTGGCGCCTAAGTCATTGATAGACAGCGTGTAGTCTGGGCTACCCTTTAGCCAATAGGGATAATACGACAGCCCGATTACGTCATATTTGGCACCGTTGGTGGTGGCGGTGCTGAACCAGTAGCGGAACCGTTCGCGGTTGTTACCCTGGTCTACGTGGAGGATCACTTTTGACTGGGAGCTAACCGATTTAATGGCTTCGTAGCCTTTGTTCATCAACTGCACCAGTTGCGGCCAATTGGCGGTGCTGCCTTCGGGGTAGAGGAACCCGCCGGGGGTTTCATTGCCTACCTGCACCCACTCCGGCGTGACGCCAGCCGTTTTCAATGCGTTCATTACCTGACGGGTATAGTCATAAACGTCGGTCTGGAGCGTGGCAAAGTCGTGGCCCTGCCAGGCAGCGGGCTTCACCTGCTTGCTGGGGTCGGCCCAGGAGTCGCTGTAGTGGAGATCGATCATGACGCGCATACCCCACTGTTTGGCGCGCAGGGCCATCGCCACGGTTTCGGCGGTACTACAGTGCCCGTCGATAGGGTCGTTAGATGGGTTGACGAAGGCACGCAGACGAATGCTGTTGATGCCGTTGTCTTTCAAGATCTGAAAGCAGTCCTGCGCCTGATTGCTGGCGTTGTAAAATTTGTAGCCACTGGCCTCCATCTGTAGTAACCAGCTGATATCGGCCCCTTTGGCAAAGCCCGTGGCAGGCATGGTTGGTGTGGTTACTGTGGTTGCCGAAGGCATATTTTGGGTGGCACAGCCCAGCGCCCCGTTTAGGAACACCACAACACAGGAAGACAGGAACAGGCGTACAGTTAGGATCATATATAGAGAACGGCAGTTGGTGCCAACTGTTTCCAGAACCGCCGCGAGACTATTTTTGCAGCCTTACCAGTGCTACCTATGTCATTGTCTATTACCCGGCCCCGCCAAATCTGGCCCACCCTGTTGGGCATACTGCTGCTGGCCCTGCCGGTGCTGGTCTGGCTGTATGTGTTGCAACGCTACGCCGTTAACGTGGTCATGTTCGACGACTACGCGCTGCTACGATTCATCACCCACTGGGCCAACCCCGCCACGTCGTGGGCCACGCGCCTGAGTGAGTTGCTGGCCGTGCATAATACCCATTACATCATCTACGACCGGCTGGTGGCGCTGGCTACCTACTACGCCACGGGCCACATCAACTTCCTGGCGATGATTGTATTGGGCAACGCGGCACTGCTGGGCATCGTGTGGCGGCTATGGACGCTGTTTCGCGAACTGAACCTGCCAGTCTGGGCCTTTTTGCCGGTGCCCTGCTGGGTGCTAAGCCTGCAATCGCACGAAAACATGTTCTGGGCTATGGCCGGGCTGCAAAATTTCACCGTCGTCTGGTTTGTCCTCGAATCGCTGTACCAGTTGCACCGTCGGCAGTCGCTGGCCCTGCCGTTGGGGCTGGGCGTGGCGGCGGTGCTGACAAGTGGCAATGGTGTGCTGGCGTTTTTGGTGGGATCACTGGTGTTGCTGCACCAACGGCGGCGTGGGGCTAACGGGTTGATCTGGTGGGGCATAACGGCCCTGGTGATGCTGGTGCGGCTCACGATATTGCCCGTCAACGAACACAAAACGCCGTTCATGAACTGGATTCCCAATACCTTCCTGTCGCTGGGGTCGGGCATGACCAACCAGGATGCCCGGCTGTTGCCCATGCTGGCGGGCGTAGGACTAGGCGGGCTGCTGGGGCTGGCGCTGCTGGCGTGGCTGTTTGGTTTGGGCAACGTAGGCAAACGGCTTCAGCAGCAATCCACTACCAACGTGCTGATGGCCTTTGCCGTGGTCATACTGGCTACCTGCCTGCTGCTGGCCATCTACCGCCCCACCGAAGACATCCTGCGCGACCGGTACAAGATTTATGCCCACCTGGCCCTCAGCGTGGCCTATTTACTGGCGTTGTCGGTCATGAAACGGTCCTGGGTACGGGGGTTGGCGGCCGGGGTGGCGGCTGGTGCCGTGGCCATGAATGTAGCAGCGTTCCATGCCAGTATGCCTGCAGTGGTGGCGGCGCATCAGCTTCGGCAGGCCGACGCGTATAATTTCCACTTCTACCAGACCGTGGTGCCGTTGCCTTATTTCCGCGGCCCCCTCGACAGCCTGTTGCTGGAAGCCAAACAGCGCGACACCTACCAGTTTCCGGTGGCTTTTATTCCACCCACCACCTGGCCAACCATAGCCCTCATCAGCCCTGTTTCGATCCGTATTGCCCCCGACCTCACCGTCAACAACTCGATGATTGGCTTCCACCCCAATGTAGTGAACATTAGCCAGCCCACCGTACCGCGTGTACCCGAAGGCCCCGGTGGACGGGGCACCTACGTGGTGATTGAAGCCTCAGACGGCAAACGATTCCTGATGCCCGCCACACCCGCCAAAAGCGGTTTCCGGCATTTTCTCACATCTGGCGAACTCTTCCATCCGGGCTTAAGTGCGGGTATTTTTGCCAAACGGTTCACGCCCGGCAGCTATCGGGTAAAGGTGCTACAAGTGACAGACAGAACCCCCCGGCTCTACGACACTGGTCAACAGTTACAGATAGATGGGGTAAACTGACCACCAGGGTTTGGGGTTAGGTCGTTACTTTTAAGCCTATGCAACAGCAAATCGACCTCTGGATTCGTGCCCTTGTGCGCTGGTTTGGCTACGTACCCAACCGCGACCTGTCGGGCTGGATATTGCTCATCATTGCCGTCATCACGGGCGTGGGTGCCACGTTGCTGCTAACGCAGATTATCCGGCTGGTCCTGCAACGGCGTAGCGATGCCGTGCTGACCCTGCTACGCAACTACCTCCGTACGGCCTTTTATTTCTGGTTGCCTTCGCTGTTTTTCCTGCTGGGGACTAACGTGCAGTCTGAGCGGTTTTTGCAGCGGCACCCCGTGGCCGATAAAACCGCCGAAATTCTGTTTTTGCTTACCAGCGCCTGGCTGGGGCTGCGTCTGCTGAAAGTAGGTGAAATCCTGCTGGTGCGCAGTTACGACATCAGCAGTGACGCTAATCTGTCGCAACGCAAGTTTGTAACCCAGGTGCAGTTTGTACGGCGCATTATGGCCACGCTGCTGGTGCTGGTGACCTTTTCGCTGTTGCTGCTCAGCTTCCAGGGTAGCCGCAAGCTGGGCGTCAGCGTGCTTACTTCGGCGGGCATCGTGTCGGTGTTGGTGGGGTTTGCGGCGCAGAAGTCGCTGGGCAACCTGCTGGCGGGTATCCAGATTGCGTTTTCACAGCAAATTCGCCTCGACGATGCCGTGGTGGTGGAAAACGAGTGGGGCCGAGTGGAAGAAATCAACCTCACCAACGTGGTGGTGCGCCTCTGGGACCGGCGGCGACTGATTTTGCCCATTACCTATTTCGTGGAAACACCCTTCCAGAACTGGACCCGCTCCGACGCCTCCATCACCGGCACGATCCTGCTCTACCTCGATTACAATACCCCCGTCGACCTGGTCCGCGCCAAAGCTCGCGCTCTGGCCGAAGCCGACCCACTCTGGGATCAGCAGGTTTTTGCCGTGCAGGTGACCGACACTACGCCTACCACGGTGGTTGTCCGTATTCTGGTCTCATCCCGTGACGCCCCCTCCTCCTTCGACCTCCGCTGCCATCTTCGCGAATCCCTCATCCAGTTCCTCCGCGACGAACACCCGCAGAGCCTGCCGCAGACGAGGGTTTTGATGTGAAGGGGTATTAATGTACATTGTACATTAATACCCCTTCACTGCACATTACCCCCATCTCCTATCCTCACAGCCGTTACCTGTTGCCGAATGAGCTTCAGGGCGTAGTCGAGGGCGAAATTGCGGTTGGTGAGCAGGTCGGTGTAGGAGCGGGTTACGGTAAAGTCGGGTTCAACGGTGAAGCCGTTGGCGTGGTCGGCATCTACGGCGTGGGTTAACTTTTTAAGGGGAACACGCACCTGAATCCGCGAATGGGGCAGGGTGATATAGTTGAACTGACCGGCGAAATCGCCCCAATAGGCCCCTCCGCAGGCCTCACCTACAAACGTGCCTTTGCCCGCGTCGAGTGTTTTGGCCAGCACCGACGTAGCCGCCGAAAATGACGAACCGTTCATGAGCAGGTACAGATTGCCGCGAAAAGCCAGTCGGCCAATGGGTCGGTACTGCCGGTTGGCCATGCGGCTAATGAACCCGCCGCGCCCATCTTTTTTGTAACGCAGCTTGAAATCGAGCACCGACAGCGGGTTCCAGCGGGTTATGAGTTGCGGGCGGGCGGCCAGTTTCATTTCTTCGCGGGCCATAATGCGGAAGGGGGCAGGCATCCAGAACTGCAACAGCCGCGCCGAGTTGATTACCGCCCCGCCGCCGTTATCCTGCATGTCTACGATGAGGTTGTCGATACCCGCCTCTTTTACCTGCCGAAATGCCCGTTTCAGCCGTTTCCTGAATCCCCAGCCAAACGGGTCGAACCCCCGCGGATTGCTGAACGACGACACCCGCAGCACCGCCGTGCCCGACAGTGAGTCAACAATGCGCAGGCCCAGGTTAGGCTGTCGGCTCTCCGATTTTGGGCCGAAATCGGTGGGGTAGCGCTGCCAGAGCTTTTCGCGAAAACGGGCCACGGTGGGGCAGGCAAGGCGTTTTTCGTGCAAAACGGCATCTACCGTGCCGTCGGCGCGGGCCGGGCGATACTGCACCGTAATAGAGTCGCGGGAACCAAACCAGCAGGCGTAGTAGTCGGCAAACTGCGTGAGGCTCCACTGCTGCCGCCCCGATACGTTGTCCCCGTCCGACCCCGACCGGTCGCCTTCCAGCAACGCTTGGTGAATGTCGGCCACGGTTTGGCCGTCGATGCTGACAAGTTGGGTACCCCGCCGCAACGTGCTGTCTTCCGAGGCGTTATGGCTGATGAAATAATCGCCGTCTACCTGCCTGATATAGAACGGTACGTAGCGGGTGTAGCGGTTGATGAACCCCTTCCGGTGATTGAGGTTGGTATGGCCGTCTTTGAGCGCGTTGAGGTAGGGCGACAGGTGCCGGAAGAAGGGCAGGTAGTCAATCGGCGCATCCACCCGGTTGTAGAGCGAATCGAACACTTGCTCCATGCGCTGTTCGGGCGTGTAGTGGCCGAGGCCGGGGTGGTAGGCCCGCAGTTGTCGGCGCAGGTACAGTAAATCGTCATGGGCCTGATCAGGCGTGAGTGGCTGGGCTGCTGTTGATAAGGGAACGATGAGGGTCAACAGCAGCCCCCAACAGACGAGCATCAGCCTAGTTGCGCGTGAGAAAACAGTCATCTTATGGTTAGTACAAGACTATGCCTGTGGGCTTAGTCAGTTGTTACGAACCGTTAAAATAAATGCTTTCAGAACAAAAATCAACCGCTGGCTAATTAGGCCGTAATTAATTTGTCATATGACAAAAGATTCCGAATAAATACTCAAAAATAGAGCCACCACAGTTTGGGTTTGGGGCCTACCTGCACCGTGGGCATGGGCACTTTGATGTAATTCAGCAGGTGTAACATGGTGCGCATCAGGGGCTTTTTGGGCTTAAACAGCTTCACCAGGTCAAGATCGGGGGCCAGGTAAAATTCCCACAGTCCGCCTTCGCCGTTGCGCGTGGGACTCCAGGTGTCTGCGTCCAGACCAAACCCCGCCGAGAGTTGCAGCCAGTCGGGCCAGTTGCGCCGCATAGCCGAACCGGGCTTACCGAAGTAGCGCGGCGAAAACGAAAACCAGTAGGTTTGATTGATGTAATCGTCAATGGAAAAGGCCGGGATATCGACAATACCCCGGTGGTCCCAATATTTGTTGGTACGTTTCCAATAGCTGATTTTCAACTGCGAATCGGCCAAAAACGGCGACCGGTGTTGCATCATGGGCCAGAAACCACCCAGCGTACCGGCCGCTACATCGGCCCAACTGAAGCCGTAGTTGGGGGCATATCCGTCTTTGAACTCGATGCAAAGCTGTACCAGAGCCGTAGCGCCAAACGCATACCATTCGGCCCGGCGCTGCGGCATACCCGCCCAGCGGAAACCGGCGTAGTAGGCATCGGCGGTGAAGGCACCACCCAGAAAGTGCCCTACCTTGTCGAGGTTGCTGGCGTACCGAAAATCGCGGCCATCGTCGAGGTGGAAGTTGGCGTAGCCGTCGCTCCACCAGCGTTTTTCCAGGTAGCCATAGGTAGACCCCAGCGTCAGCAGCGACGTCCCCGCCAGCAGGTATTTCCGAGACCGCGGTACCCCCGATAGGCACGTTGTCGATGTCATTTCCAGAAAAGCGTCTGCCTGCGTTGCCAGTGCCGATACGTTCGCACCCGTGCTGACGGCGGGCACTGGGGTGGGTACGAGCAAGCTGTCGTGCTGCGCCTGGCCAAGCGCGGGTATGAACAAACAGATCAGTAGCAGTGAACGGTACATTGATTGAGTTACGGTGCTGTCGGGTCGGAATAGGCCAAAATTACCCTGAATTACGGTTTGGCGACCAAGCCTGAAGCCGTATATTTGCCCGTCCGAAAAAATAGTATGCATGCATACTATTTAACTGAAATCAACTCTGCCTTTGCGTCGTTATCCCTATGAAATGCCTCGCCCCGTTTTGGTTTGACCACAACAAAAAAGCCTTCCCCAAACTGGGGAAGGCCTCTTTCGCGGTGGTGATGGACGGAATCGAACCGCCGACACAAGGATTTTCAGTCCTTTGCTCTACCAACTGAGCTACATCACCGCGTCGTCTGACTGTCAAACGTGGGTGCAAAAGTAGGGCGTAGGGGCAGGTTTTGCAACCCCGTGTGCAAAAAAAGTTTTGATTTGAACAACCCTCCGGCTTACGCGTTGAGCCTTAATCAGTTAATCCAGTAACCTATCATGCAGGTACTTCAACAAGTTTTATTCGCCGCCGCTCTGGCCGTAGCGGCGTTCATTATTACCAAACGTGTCAAATACATTGCGCAGGCCATTAACCTGGGCCGTCCTGAAGACCGCTCCGACAACCCCGGCGAGCGTTTCAAGATTATGCTGTTGGTGGCGTTTGGGCAGAAAAAGATGTTCACTAACCTCACCGTGGCACTCATGCACCTGGTGATCTACGTTGGCTTCGTCATCATCAACGTCGAGATCGTGGAGATCATCCTCGACGGGCTGCTGGGTACGCACCGGCTCTTTGCGCCTTACATTGCCCCGGTCTATCCTTACCTGATTAACTTCTTCGAAATCCTGGCCTTTGGGGTACTGGCGGTTTGTGTGGTGTTCCTTAGCCGCCGCTACCTCACGCGGGTAAACCGCCTGCAAGCCGCCACCAACGAAGAACTTCGCCCCCGCTGGCCTCTGCTCGATGCCACGCTGATTCTGGTGTTCGAGATTGTGCTGATGATCGCGTTTTTGTCGTGGAATGCCTCCGACAGTGTGCTGCGCGACCGTGGCGTAGGGCACTACGGCGAACTGAAGGGTGTGGTGCCCGATTTCCTCATTAGCCAGTACCTGAAACCACTTTTCACCGGCCTCAGCGACGGTACTCTGGTGGGCGTTGAACGGGCTACGTGGTGGTTCCACATTCTGGGCATCCTGTTCTTTGCGGGCTACGTGACCTACTCGAAACACCTACACATTGGCCTGGCTTTCCCGAACGTGTATTTCTCTGACCTGGTGCCGAAGGGCGAAATGAAAAACATGCCCAGCATCACCCGCGAGGTGCAGTTGGCGCTGGGCATCGAACCCACCGGCGGCGAACCCATCCTGGCCGATGGCTCCCAGGCGAACGAGAACGGTACACCACCGTCAGACATTGGGCGATTTGGGGCTAAAGACGTGCCCGACCTGTCGTGGGTAGACATTATGGGTGCGCTGTCGTGTACGCAATGTGGCCGCTGCACGGCGGCCTGCCCGGCCAATATGACGGGCAAAAAACTGTCGCCGCGCAAAATCATGATGGACACCCGCTGGCGCGCCGAAGAGATCACCACCAACCGCCAGAAGCACGGCAACGACTACGACGACGGCAAGTCGCTCCTCGGCGACTACACCACCGTGGAGGAAATCAACGCCTGCACCACTTGCCAGGCCTGCGTCAATGCCTGCCCGGTGAACATCAATCCGCTGAACATCATCCTGCAAATGCGCCGCTTCAAAGTGATGGAAGACGCCCAGGCTCCCGCCTCGTGGAATGCCATGTTCAGCAACGTAGAAAACAACATGGCCCCCTGGAAATTCTCCCCCAGCGACCGGTTTAACTGGGCAGAGCAGGTTAACGACTAATTGTTTGGCTGTTTGTTGGTTTATCTGTTTGATTACGCAGGCCGATGGCGGCTCAACAACCAAACAGACAAATCAACAAACAGCCAAACCCTCTAAAATGACTACTGAAAAGACATACTCCGTACCCACCATGGCCGATATGATGGCCAACGGCGACACGCCCGACATTCTGTTTTGGGTAGGCTGCGCTGGTTCGTTTGACGACCGGTACAAGCGCGTGACCATTGCGTTTGTGCGCATCCTGAACCACGTCGGCATCAAATTCGCCGTACTTGGCCCCGAAGAGGCCTGCACCGGCGATCCGGCGCGGCGGGCGGGCAACGAGTTTTTGTTCCAGATGCAGGCCATGGCCAACATCCAGGTGCTGAACGGCTACAACGTCAAGAAAATCGTGACGGCCTGTCCCCATTGTTTCAATACGCTAAAGAACGAATACCCCGACCTAGGCGGGCAGTATGAGGTTATTCACCACTCGCAGTTTTTGCAGCAGCTGATTAATGAAGGCCGCGTGAAGCCGCAGGACGGGCAGCCGTTCAAAGGCCGCAAAATCACCTACCACGACTCGTGCTACCTGGGCCGGGCTAACAAAATTTACGAGGCTCCCCGTGATGTATTAGAGTCGTTGGATGCCGATTTGGTGGAAATGAAGCGCGTGAAAGCCAACGGCCTCTGCTGCGGGGCGGGCGGCGCGCAGTATTTCAAAGAACCTGAACCCGGCAAAAAAGACGTGAACGTAGAACGGGCGCAGGAAGCCCTCGCCACCGGTGCCGACACCATCGCCGTGGCCTGTCCCTTCTGCATGACCATGATGAGCGACGGCGTGAAGAACCAGAACCGCGAAGACACGGTGAAGGTCTACGACATCTCGGAACTCATCGCGCAAGGGCAAGGGTTATGATTTACGAATGACGAGCGGTCCGCCGCTGCGGGACGAATTACGATTTGTTGCTTACGCCGGTCAGCCGGTGCGGTCAGCCTTCCCTTTGGCGTAGGCAACAAATCGTAATTCGTCCCGCAGCGGCGGACCGCTCGTAAATCGTAAATCAACCCATGTTTCTTCCTTTTGATCAGCTGCCCGCCTCGGCGCGGCTTTGGGTATACCAAGCCAATCGGCCATTGAGTGCCGATGATGTAGCAGCAATTGATGCGGCCATCCGCCCCGCGTTGGAGGCCTGGGCAGCGCACGGCCACCCGCTGCTGGCTTCCGCAAAGGTGGTGGAGGGGCGTTTTCTGCTGCTGGCCGTTGATGAGGGCGCGGGCCTTCCCAGCGGCTGCTCTATTGACTCATCTGTACATACGGTGCAGGCCATTGGTCAGGCGCTGGGTGTGGATTTTCTGGACCGCGCCGTGGCCTACCGAGCCACCGATGGTTCGGTGCATACCCTGCCACTGGGCGACGTGAAAGCGGCCGTTGCAGAGGGTATATTAGCCCCAGAAACGTTGGTTTTCAACACGTTAGTGAAAACTAACGCCGAATTCCAGACTAACTGGCAACTGCCCGCCGCCAGCAGCTGGCTGAAACGGTATTTTAAAACAGCTTCTGTTTAGTTAAAGAACAATGGCCGAGACACTCATTATTCCGCAAACACAAGACCGGGCGGCGGTGTATGACAGCCTGGTGCCGCAGATCGAAGCACTACTGATGGGTGAGACTGATCTGGTGGCGAATCTTGCTAATGTGGCGGCAGCGCTGAAAGAGGCATTCGGTTTCTTCTGGGTGGGTTTCTACCTCAAAAAAGAAGACCAGTTAGTGCTGGGACCATTTCAGGGACCTATTGCCTGTACGCGCATTGCCTTCGACAAGGGCGTTTGCGGGGCCGCCTACACCCGTCGCGAAACCATACTCGTGCCCGACGTAGACGCCTTCCCAGGTCACATTGCCTGTAGCTCGGCCTCGAAATCAGAAGTGGTCGTGCCTATTTTCGACCAAAGTGGCATCGTCGTGGCTGTGCTTGATGTAGACAGTGACCAGCTAAATGACTTCAACGAAGCCGACGTGACGGGGCTGGAGGCCGTGGGGCGTATGCTGAGTTCAACGTTTAATCGCTCCGGCGAACCGGTATAAAGTTATTTCAGCACTGCACGGATTACCTCTCTTTTCCGAGCTGGTCCGCTATGTTTCTCAACGGTGAAACCGGCAGCGCGGAGGTTATGCTGTACGTATGTTTTCGAGCAGTAGGTAGTCAAAAAACCGCCTGGACGCATCATCGAGGCCACTTTCTCGAATATCT
This sequence comes from Fibrella aquatilis, assembly GCF_017353255.1. Classification (GTDB taxonomy): domain Bacteria; phylum Bacteroidota; class Bacteroidia; order Cytophagales; family Spirosomataceae; genus Fibrella; species Fibrella aquatilis. The sequence goes on from NZ_JAFMYU010000015.1 coordinate 161,597, forward strand.
CCTGCGTCCACAGTTCGGGTTGGCCTTCGGGGGGGAAAGCATCATAATAGACTACATCGAAGGGCCCAATGGTCGGCAGGTATTCCAGCGGTGTCTGGTATTTGGTCAGCATCATGTAGGGCGTCACGGCCGTGGGCACATCCCAAGGGGCATCATGCACGTCGCCCAGCCAAAACGTGTGCAGTAGGTCATCGTAGTTAAGCTGACGGGCATCATCTGACGGCAGCGGGTAAGGCTCAACGGCCACGTATTCCACAGGGCGATTATACCGAATGGCTTCGCGCAGGGTCATCAGGGCGTTGAGACCCGTGCCAAAGCCCATCTCAAACACCCGAACCGCACCTTCAATGGTATCGAAAGCATGTTGCAGACCCAACTCGATATACACGCGCTGCGACTCCTGCACGGCCCCGTATACAGAGTGGTAGTGGTGACCTACCTCCGCATTATATACCGAATGGGACCCATCGGCGGTGACGACAACTTGTGTATTCATGTATAAACTCCTGCTTTTGGGCTAATTTTGTGGGTCGATCTTACCACGAAGCTACTTATCTGTATCGTAAACAGATCTATTTCTATTGTGTTACCATGATTCAACGAATTCAAAGCGTATTTCTGTTCCTCATCAGCGCATCAACAGGTACAGCGCTGGTAAATCCCATATGGGAAAAACACGGCCTCAAGGCAGGCGAAGAGGCCGAGCTTACGCCCATGCAGTACTCTTATGAACAGGGCATTACTACCTTCACCACCCCCACCTGGTACCTGGCAGGCCTGTTAGTGTTGGTAGGACTGGTGGCATTAGTGGCTATTTTTCAGTACCGGAAACGTATTGTGCAGATGGGGTTATGTGCCGTTAATGCCATTTTACTCACTGCTGCCATGGGTGTGGTACTCTACAACATTTTAGTAAATGGTAAGGCCTACGGCAATCCCGGCGATCAGGGATCATTCCTGACAGGCTTCTGGGCTATTTTGGCCGCACTAGTCTTCAACTTCCTGGCCAACCGCTTCATCCGCCGCGACGAAAAACTCGTCCGCGAATCGAACCGGATAAGGTAGATAGGAGGAATGTACAATGGATAATCGGTCCGCCGATGCGGTACAATGAACAATGGGCTGACGCGAAAGTAAGACGCGCTAGCCCATTGTTCATTATCCATTATTCACTTAATGGTTCGGGCAGCCGCAATCGTTCTTTTTGAACAGGCCCCAGAGGAAGCCTTTTTTGCGGCGAAATCCTTTTTTCTTTTTACGGAAAATAGCCACCTCTTTCACGGTCGGGCTAGCCGAGTAGGCCGCCGCCGGTGCTTCTGTTATTGCCAATGAGGCAATAAGCAGTAGCACAACTGTTGTCGATTTCATGCTTGATTATCGTTGAGAGGCTGTAAACTAACTAACGTGAAAAAGGGCTGAAACGTTGTGGGAAAAGAAGCAAGAGAGGAGAGGCAAGAAACAAGAAGCGGCTTATGGACTTTCTCACTTCTTGTTTCTTGCCTCTCCTCTCTTGCTTCTTTTCAAAGCATAAACGAATAAAACAAACAGTGGGCCAATTGCTGTAGAACCGGCCTGTTTTTGGCGGCAACAATTTTGTGTTTCTGGCTTAATTCGGCCCAAAATGGGGGCAGACAGGCCGCCCGGGCGTTCATGCCGTCGTCAGGGCCGGTGCTCACGTAGCGCGTGTCGACACCCACGATGGCTACCCGAATAAAACACATGGGGCAGGGTTCAGCAGAGGTGTAGAGGCGCAACTGTTCGGTATAGATGGTATTGCCCCCGCCCGTGAAATTCCCCTTCGACTGGTATTTTTTGAACTGTGGCAAACTCTCAAACTCTGTGAGCAGGTTCATTTCGGCGTGGAGGTCTGATCGCCCCCGCTGAAGCTGCGCGTTGTGGGCACCGTGCAAGATGCGGCCCTTGCCGCCTACCAACACCGCGCCAATGCCATAGCCGCCCGTGAGTGCCCCACGCAGGGCCTGCACCACCGCCGCTTTGGCATACACATCGTCGGCCTGAGCCGGGTCGGGCTTATAGGCAGTGAGATAAGCTTTAATCTTTCGTAACACAATGGCCTTTGTATCAGCCGATTGAATGCCACAGGGCAGGGCCACAAGCTGCGCCATCAGGGCGGTCCGGCTCGCAGGAGTCACGTTGGCCGAGTCAGTGGGAGTTTGGGCGAAAAGGGGTTTGGTAAGCAGGAAGAGCAGGCAGATAATGGCGTATAGCTGTTTCATGGCGGGGGTGATTGGTAGGCTGTAAATTAACATGCTTACGCCAGCTATATGCGATGCAATTGAAACAGCCAAATCCAGAAACCCGACTTGCCCCGGATGCGCTCGTAAGAAGTGACGCGGAAGAGGCCCTCGTAGCGGTAGCCGGTGGCGGGGGCGTGTTCGTTGCGGAGGGTGGCCCCGCGGATGAGCCGCACCGGATGCCCCGATGCCACGTTCCGAATCAGGGCCGCGTTGTAGCCGTCCAACACCTGATCGGCAATCTGTTTACCCGTTTTCTGGTCGCGCCCGCCATGACCCGCGTAGGCAATATGGTCTCCCGCGTCGATGTCGTCTTCGTACATACCCGCCAGGATAATGGAGTCGGCGCCAAGTGGTCCTGTACCGCTGATGCCCGCCCGCCGTGGTCGGTGTAAGCCGCTCATCGATAGGTCAATACGGTTTACAAACACGTCGCCGGATCGGAAATCAGCGAGAGTAGCGGTAGACGGTTTTGCGATAGAAGCCATAGCCCTGAAACAAAAAATCCTGGCCAGATGGTCAGGATTTTCTATTGAGCAGACTAGCCTACCGCCAGCCGCGACGACTACCAAAACCACCATAGCGGGGACCGTAGTTTCGATACCCGTAGCTAGGGCCACGATAATACGGACGAACAACATAGGGGCGAGGGGCAATAATCACGGGCGGACGGTAGCCATATCCATAAGGCCGCGCACCATAATAACCGGGACCATAGCCCGTGCGGACACCCACGTAAGAAGGCCCGCAACTCCAGAGCGTCAGCACGAGCACGAGGCTCAGTGCTGTATAGATTAATGAACTGTTTTTCATCGGGTTAACCCGGCTGGGTGAACGTGGAATAGCCAGCTGAGCATCTGTAAATAAAACGATATAAGGCAACGATTAATTTACCGATCCGTAGTTCTAATGGAGATTTAAGGGGGGTGAAAGACAGAAAGAGTGAAAGAGTGTACGTTGTCGCTTGGCTGGGCGCCCCCGGCTCATGCCGAGTGACAACGTACACTCTTTCACTCTTTCTGTCTTTCACCCCCTCTCCAACCCTTGCCCTAAAAAGTGTACTCTTGTATACCAAACAGGGCCGCCCGCTAAACGAATGCGGCCGTTTTTTGTCTGACTGATCTAACGCTGGTTCACTATGATCACCTATCCCACCGCTTGGCGCCTGTTTTTTTTGTTGCTACTGCCCCTATTTGGCTTGGCGCAAACTAACCCCACCCCCATGACCGACTACCAAACCGACTGGCGAAAGGCCGATTCGCTCATGACAAATGGGCTGCCCAAATCGGCATTGGAGATTGCCGACCGGATATATGCCGCTGCCAAAAAAGCCAATAACTACCCGCAGCTGACTAAGGCCGCCATGCGCCGGGTGGTGTTCACTACCGCCGCCAGTCGTGAGGAAAGCACGTTTTTGACGTTGATTAAAACACTTCGGACCGACGTAGTGTCGGCTCCGGCCCCCGCCAAAGCCATTCTGCAGTCGGTGCTGGCCGATGTGTACTGGCAGTATTACCAGAATAACCGCTACCGGTTTATGAACCGCACGAGCGTATCGCCCAATGCCAGCCCAACGGTAGGTGATGCCGACAAAGCAGACGACTATGACCCCCGTACCTGGGACGCCCGCCACCTGAGCAGTGTGGTCATGAGCCTGTACCTGGCCTCGGTGCAGGACGAAAAACTACTTCAGCAAATTCCTGCCGACGCCTACGCCGTGGTGAGCAGCCCCGGCAACGCGGCGGGCCGTGCCCTGCGCCCCACGCTCTACGACCTGCTGGCCCACCGCGCCATCGACTTTCTGGCCAACAGCGAAGCCGACGTGACCCGACCCACCTACCGCTTTGAACTGGACAAGGCCGATTACCTGGCCGAACCGGCGGTTTTCACGAAAACGGCCCTCACAAGTCAGGACACGCTGTCGGGTAAATTGCAGGCGTTGCGGTTGTACCAAAAGCTGGTGGCGTTTCACCTGACTGACAAAGACCCGATGCCCCTGGCGGCGGTCGATGCTGAGCGGCTGACATTTGCCCATCGGCAAAGTGTGTTGCCTGACAAAGAGACCCTTTACCGCCAAACATTGACGGCGCTGGTGGCCCGCTACAAAAGCGGGGCAAGCGATGCCGAAGCCGAATACGCCGCCCTGTTGATTGAACACCTGGTTGGTAACAACTACCAACCCGTTAGTCGCGGGCGGCGTACAGATGTTGATAATCAGAACAATACACCCGATTCGGCGCGGCGCTGGGATCGCAAACAGGCTGCTGAACTGGCCCGCGACCTTATCCGGCGGCGGCCCAATGCTTTCGCTACGCAGCGCGTCCGGCCGTTGCTGGATAACCTGCTGCGGGCTTCGCTGGAGGTGCAGTTTGAGGAGGCCAACGCGCCAAATGCTCCTTTCCGGGCGCGGGTGGGCTATGCCAACGTGAAAACGCTGTTCTACAAAATCGTGCGCGTGACGCCCGACGAGGCGCGGGAGATCCGCCGGGACTATTACCAGAACTACGACAAACGCACCTCGCAACTGGAACTGCTGGCCGCCCGGCAGTCGGTGGTCGCTGGACAGGTGGCCCTACCCGACGATGGCGATTTGCACAATCACAGCGTGGAAATGCCCGTGGCGGGCCTGCCCGTTGGCCATTACGCTATGATTATTTCTAACCTTGGCACGTTCGATGCGGTACGAAACGATCCTCAGGAAATCTTGCAGGTGGGCCAGTTTGCCGTGTCGCATCTAGCGTATTTTTCCCCCCGTCAGTATGACAATTTAGATACGGCGCGGGTCACCTATGTGACTGACCGCCAGAGCGGTAAGCCACTGGCCGGAGTAAATGTGCAACTGTGGGTGCAGAAAAAGGATAGTCGTAGAAGTACAGAATTTTGGGCTGCTGAGCGCTACAAGACAGATAATCAGGGCCGTTTAATCGCACCACGCAAGCACTTACCAAATGGGTTAGCCTACTTCTTCCGGCTGTCATCGCAAGGTGACGTACTCGATACAGAAGACCGGTACACGTATTCATATGACCAGCCCCAGCCTCAAAACGCGAACGACATCGCCCCGCAAGCCCGGTTCTTCACCGACCGTGCTATTTATCGTCCCGGTCATACCATTCACTGGAAAGCCTTGATTTTCAGGGGTGCCAACAACGAATTTTCGGTAGTGCCGAATGATGAACTGAACGTGCAACTGCGCGACGCCAACAACGAGACGGTGGCCAAGATCACGCTGAAAACCAACGAGTTCGGCACGGCCAGCGGCACATTTACGGCACCCGTTGGGCGGCTAACGGGGCAAATGACCATTACTACCACCGAGTACGTTGGTGAGGCCAGCATTCGGGTGGAGGAATACAAACGCCCCACCTTTGCCGTGGTGGCCGAACCCCTCACCAAAGCCGTGGTAGTAGGCCAAACCGTGCCCGTGCGGGTGGTGGTCAAAACCCTGGCCGGAGCCAACCTGGACGGCGCATCGGTGGCCTACCGCGTGACCCGGACCCAATACCAGCCCTACTGGGGTGGCGGCTGGTGGTGGCGCCCCTACCGCCCTTCGCCCGAACAGGAAATCACCAACGGCACCGCCACCACCGACGCCGACGGGGTAGCCAGCCTGACCTTCGTGGCCGTGCCCGACCGCAGCATCGCAGAAAGCAGTAAACCCCAGTTTACCTACACCGTCACTATCGACGTAACGGACCAGTCGGGCGAGACGCGGAGCACCACGCAGAGCCTGCGAATCGGGTACGCGCCGTTTTCGGTGGAACTGCCCCTGCCCGGCACCGTGCTCACCACCAACAAGACCACCTACGCCGTGCGGCTCACCAATGCGTCGGGCAACGCGGTGGGGCTGAAACAGGGCAGCGTACGCATCTCGCGGTTGGTACCCACGCGGCCCGGCCCGCTGCGGAATCGGCTCTGGGAGCGTCCAGACCGCGATTTGCTGACCCGTGCTGAGTTTGAGAAGCAGTTTCCGCTGGACCTCTACGCCGACGAAGACAACCCCGCCAACTGGACCAAAACCCTCGTCCGCACCACCGACCCGCGCTCGGTTACGCTGGCGGGGTTGGCACCGGGCACCTACGCCGCCGAAGTAAGCGCGCAGGATTCGACGGGCAAAACAGGCGTGGAAACCGTCTACTTCACCGTGCGCGATGAGCAGGTGCCCACCCCGTCGGAACGCGTGGGCGAGTTTGTGCAGGTAGTGAAAGCAACGACCCTGCCGGGTCAGGAGGCCGTTTTTTGGGTCGGTTCGTCTACGGGAGAACCCGTTTTGATGGCCGTGGAAACAAAGGGCAAACCCATTATTGAGCAGTGGCTGTTTCCCAAACCCAGCAAGCCCCTGCACATTGCCCTGCCCGTGACCGACGAGCAACGCGGCGGGTTTATGGTGCATTTCGCGTCGGTACAAACCGGGCGACTGCTCACCAGTAGCCAGCAAGTGACGGTGCCATTTACGAGCAAGCAACTGACCGTAGAAACCGAGACGTTTCGCGACAAGCTGCAACCCGGCCAACCCGAACAGTGGACGTTGCGTGTGAGTGGCCCGAACAAAGACAAAGTACTGGCCGAAATGGTAGCCACCCTCTACGACGCCTCGCTGGATGAATTCGCCAAACTCGACTGGCCCGATTCGTTTTATTCGCCCAACGGTCTCTCAACAAATTATTGGGAATCAAGCGCTTTCGGCATTGAACGGGCGCTGGACTATCGCCAGCCGGTAGGGAAAAATTACCCAAACGAAACCACCCGCGAATACCCCGTACTTGGCTGGTATCCATACATTTACGATCCTTATCGCGGCAACTTCGGGGGAGGCTATTCCTATTCGCGGGGTGGCAAGAGCAGCGATAGTTATACCATCACCGGGACTGTTTCGGACAGCATCGTGCAGGGGCACATCGGTAACGCAAAAGAGGATTTACCGGGCGTATCAATTTCCTGGAAAGGCACTACCATTGGCACTAATACCGATGCACAAGGCCGTTTTTCACTAGCTCGTTCGGCCAAATCGAGTACGCTGGTGTTTTCTTTTGTTGGTTTCAGCAAAGCCGAGGTCAAACTAGGCAAAGCAAAAACGTTCAAGGCCTTTATCAACCCGGATAGCAAGTCGTTGCAGGAAGTCGTCGTGGTTGGGTATGGCAGCGCAAGGAGACAGGATATCACGGGAGCGGTATCATCTATACGACTTCGAGGCACGAACCCTGGTCAGGCTCAGGATATGGTTGCCGCAGCGCCCATGATGGCTGATGGTAGTGTTGCAAAAAGTAAAATGGCTGTCTCTCAAAATCAACAGTCTGAAAATGAACCCACTGCGAAAGACAATGCTCCCGCCGGCACCCCGCCGGTGATTCGGAAGAATTTCAACGAAACGGCCTTTTTCTTCCCGCAACTGCTCACCGACAAAGACGGGCGCGTGGTGCTGAAATTCACCATGCCCGAAGCCCTCACGCGCTGGCGGCTGCTGACGTTTGCCCACACCAAAACCATGCAGACGGGCAGTATGGAGGCCACCGCTCAAACTCAGAAAGAGCTGATGGTAACGACCAACGTGCCCCGCTTTTTTCGCGAAAATGACACCCTGCGCCTCACCGCCCGGATCGACAACCTCAGCGGCAAACCCCTGTCCGGCACCGCCAAACTCGACCTCACCGACGCGCTCACCGGCGAACCGCTGAACGCCAGAATGGGCCTAGTAGCTCAGAGCCAGGCTTTTTCGAGCAAAGTAGGACAGAGCGCAGTGGCTGTCTGGACGCTCATTATGCCCCAAAACCTGCCCCCCGTGGCTGTGCGCGTAACGGCGCAGGCGGGTAACTTTTCGGATGGCGAAGAGCGCGTAGTGCCCGTATTGCCTAACCGCATCCTTGTCACCGACGTGCAGCCGATCTGGATTGATGGGGGTAGTCAGGCAAAAACGTTCCGCTTGAAACCCCTCGCCGACCGGTCGCCGGAGTTGCCGATGCAGACCGAGCGGCTCACGGTAGAGGTGACCAACAACCCCGCCTGGTACGCCCTGCAAAGCCTGCCCTACCTGATGGAGTATCAATACGATTGTGCCGAACAGTTGTTTAGTAAGCTGTATGCCAATGCGTTAGGTGCCCACATTATCGGCAGCCGCCCCGCGTTCAGGCAGGCGGTAGACCTTTGGAAGCAGACCCCGCCGAAGAGTCCGCTGATAAAAAACGAGGAGTTGAAGGCCGTTACGCTCGAAAACACGCCCTGGCTGGCCGAGGCCAAATCAGAAACCGAACGCACAGCCAAACTGGGGCAGTTTTTCGACCAGAACAACCTTGCCGCCGAACAGCGCCGGGCACTCGACAAGCTGAAAAAATTGCAGGACGAAAGCGGTGGGCTGACCTGGTTTCCCGGTATGCGGCCCAACGCCTGGATGACCCTGCACGTGATGGCCGGGCTGGGGCACCTCCAGAAAATAGGCGTCCAATTCGCCACCGACATAGCCACCGACGTGGCCGCAATGCAGCAAAAGGGATTAGTTTACATCGATGCCGATGCCCGGCAGCAACTGGCCGAACACAAACGGATGGAGCGACAGGCCAAGCAAAAAACGGTGCCGTACTGGGCCTCGTTTTACCTTTATGCCCGGTCGTTCTACCAAGCCAAAAACCCGCTGGATAGGGCCTTTCTGGCCGAATTGATCCCCGCGCTGACCACCAACCTCACGGGCGGCAGCTTGCAGGGGCAGGCCATGAGCGCCGTGACCTTGTTTCGCTACGGCTATGGCAAAGAAGCCTCGGCCATTCTGCAATCGGTGACAGAGCGGAGTAAAATTTCGGACGAACTGGGTATGTACTGGCCTGATAACCAAAGCGGTACGTACTGGTATCAGGCCCCGGTAGAAACGCAGGCGTATTTGATTGAGGCGTATCTGGAAGCGGGCAAGGCCACCAACGGCGCGGGCGACGGCTTTGCGTGGTATCGGAAACAGCCGGCCTATGCGCAAACCAAAGATGGTCAGGTGTTTATCGACAAAATGCGGCAGTGGCTCATCCAGCAAAAACGCACCCAGTCGTGGCCCTCGACCAAAGCCACCACCGAGGCCATATACGCCCTGCTGCTCACCGGATCGGACTGGATGGACACCAAAGCGACCACCACCGTGCGCCTGGGCGGTCAGGATATGGCCAAACGCGTAACGAATACCGAGGCCCTGACCGGCTACCAGAAGGTGACCTTTGCCCCCGCCGAAGTAACGCCGCAGATGGGTGTGATCGAGGTGAGCAAATCGGCCAAGACGGGTATCAGTTGGGGCGGGGTGTACTGGCAGCATTTCGAGCCGCTGGATGCCGTGCAGAAAACTGGTAACAACTTGACAGTCAGGAAGAACATCTTCCGCCTGCGCAACACCGACGCCGGACCCGTGCTGGACCCCATCACGCCCCAAACGCCCCTGAAGCCCGGCGACAAACTGAGTGTGCGCGTGGTCCTGACCACCGACCGGGCTATGGAATACGTACACCTGAAAGATGGTCGGGCGTCGGGTTTTGAGCCGGTGGCGGTACTGTCGGGCACAAAATACCAGAACGGCCTGAGCTTCTACGAAGCTCCCCGCGACGCCAGCACCGACTTCTTCATCGAGCGCCTCTCCGTGGGTACGCACGTGTTCGAGTATAACCTGCGGGTGGTGCATGGCGGCGAGTTCAGCACGGGCATTGCCGAAGTGCAATGCTTCTACGCCCCCGAATTCGCTGCCCATTCTACGGGTACACGCGTGGTGGTGAAGTAACGTACCACGGACTTCAGTCCGTATTCTTGATACAATACGGACTGAAGTCCGTGGTACGTTACACCCACGGTCGTTTCGCACGTTTTGGCGTACCTTTGGGTTCTGAAAAAGTGGATGTTAGGCAAGGGCTGTTAGACACTGGATTTGTCTGATATGTTATGTCTAACGTCCAAGATCCAATGACCAACATCTCTCTCAGATGAACCTAACGCTTCAGCAAACAGACCGTTTTGAAGACCGCCACAACGGTCTAGTTGATGCCGATTTCGACCAGATGCTCAAGGCCGTAGGCGTTGGTTCGGTCGATGAATTGATCGAGCAAACCGTACCAGCCAAAATCCGGTTGCCTCGTCCGCTCAACCTGCCCGAACCGAAAGGCGAACAGGCATTTTTGAGCGATTTCAAGAAACTCGCGCAGCAGAACAAAATCTTCACGTCCTACATCGGGCAGGGCTACTACGACACTATCACGCCCAACGTGATTCTGCGGAATATCCTGGAGAACCCGGCCTGGTACACCGCCTACACGCCCTATCAGGCCGAAATTGCCCAGGGTCGGCTAGAGGCGCTACTGAATTTTCAGACCGTGGTGTGCGACCTGACGGGTATGCCCATTGCTAACGCGTCGTTGCTGGACGAAGCCACCGCCGCCGCCGAGGCCATGACCATGCTGCACAGCCAACGGCCCGCGCCACGCAAAAAAGCCGAAACGTTCTTTGTCTCGGACCGCTGCCACCCCCAAACCATCGAGGTGGTCCGCACCCGCGCCACGCCGCTGAACATCCGCGTGGTGGTGGGCGACCACCGGCAGGTTGACCTTACCTCTGGCGATGTCTTTGCCCTGCTGCTACAATACCCCGCCACCGACGGCGAGGTGTTCGACTATACCGATCTTATTTCGGCGGCCCACGAACTGGGCGTTAACGTGGCCGTGGCGGCTGACCTTTTGGCCCTGACCATGCTCACCCCCCCCGGCGAAATGGGTGCCGACGTGGTGGTGGGTACGGCCCAGCGTTTTGGCGTGCCCATGGGCTTTGGTGGCCCCCATGCGGCCTTTTTCGCCACGAAAGATGCCTTCAAACGCCAGATTCCAGGTCGTATCATCGGCGTGTCGGTGGATGCGCAGGGGCACCCTGCCTTGCGGATGGCCCTGCAAACGCGCGAGCAGCACATTCGCCGCGAAAAAGCCACGTCCAACATCTGCACGGCGCAGGTATTGCTGGCCGTTATGGCGGGTAGTTACGCCGTGTATCACGGTCCCCAACGCCTCCGTGCCATTGCCGAACGGACCCACGGGCTGACCAAACTGTTCGCCAAAGCCGCCCGCCGCGCGGGCTACACCCTTGTTTCTGAAAACTATTTCGACACCATCACCCTCCGCGTTGACGACACCGAGTCGCTGAAGAAATCGGCACGGGCGGCGCAAATCAATCTGCGATATAGCGTTGACGGTGAGCAAGTTACATTATCATTCGACGAAGCCAAAACGCTCGATGACGTGAAGACGCTGTTCGACGTATTTGGTATTCAGGTAAGCGCCGACGACCTCGTGGGCATGATCGACAGCCTGGAACTGAGCTGGCCGGAGCGCCTGGTTCGGCAGTCGGACTACCTTACGCACCCTGTTTTCAACACGCACCACACCGAGCACGAAATGCTTCGGTATCTGAAGTCGCTGGAAGAAAAAGACCTCTCGCTGGTGCATTCAATGATTTCGCTGGGTAGCTGCACCATGAAACTCAACGCCACCGCCGAGATGATTCCCGTAACGTGGCCGGAGTTTGGCAAGATGCACCCCTTCGCGCCGAAAGATCAAACGCTTGGTTATCAGCAGCTTTTCACGGATCTGAACACCTGGCTGTGCGAGATCACGGGCTTCGCGGCCATGTCGCTGCAACCCAACTCGGGTGCGCAGGGCGAGTACGCGGGGCTGATGGTGATTCGGGCATACCACGAAAGCCGCGGCGACACCCACCGCAACATTGCGCTCATTCCGCAGTCGGCGCACGGCACCAACCCCGCCTCTGCCGTCATGGCTGGTATGACCGTGGTGATTGTCAAGTGCGACGAGCGCGGCAACATCGATGTGGTCGATTTGACCGCCAAAGCCGAGCAACATGCCCATAACCTGGCTTGTCTGATGGTTACGTACCCGTCTACGCACGGCGTTTTCGAGGAAAGTATCATCGACATGTGCGCCACGATCCACCAACATGGCGGGCAGGTGTATATGGATGGTGCCAACATGAACGCACAGGTGGGCCTGACCTCACCCGCTGCCATCGGGGCTGACGTTTGCCACCTGAACCTGCACAAAACCTTCTGCATTCCGCACGGCGGCGGTGGCCCCGGTATGGGTCCCATTGGCGTGGCCAAGCAGTTGGTGCCGTTCCTGCCAGCGAATCCTAACGCTAGCCATTCGTCTCAAAACGAGGGCGTTCGGTCAGGGGCCGTGTCGGCAGCACCGTACGGATCGGCGAGTATCCTCACGATTTCGTATGCTTACATTGCCATGATGGGCGGCGAAGGGCTGACCAACGCTACTAAGCGGGCTATCCTGAACGCCAACTACATCAAATCGCGCCTCGACGGGCATTTCGAAACGCTTTACGCGGGCGTGAATGGCCGGGCCGCGCACGAGATGATTATCGACTGTCGGCCGCTGAAACAGTCGGTGGGCATTGAGGTAGAAGACATCGCCAAGCGGCTGATGGACTATTGCTTCCACGCGCCTACGGTGTCGTTTCCGGTGGCGGGCACGATGATGATCGAACCCACCGAGTCGGAGTCGAAAGCCGAACTCGACCGCTTCTGCGACGCCATGATTGCGATCCGCGACGAGATCCGCGAGATTGAAAACGGCGAAGCCGACCGCACCGAAAACGTGCTCAAACACGCGCCCCACACCGCCAACGTGGCCCTGGCCGACGACTGGAACCGGCCCTACAGCCGCGAGAAGGCCGTTTTTCCGCTGCCCTACGTCCGCGCTCGCAAATTCTGGCCAAGTGTCAGCCGCATCGACTCGGCCTACGGCGACCGTAACCTGGTGTGTTCATGCGTCCCCACCGACGCCTATGCCGACGAGGTTGTAACCTCAGACGAGCGGATGGTGGTGACAGATGGGGGAGGGTATTAAACGTTAGACGTTGAACTCATTTCCATGCAAGACATAGAGCCTTTCTATGGCTGGGAAAAGTATTATGCCGCCTCTGAGGACGAGCGGTCTCCGTTTTATGAGCGGACCTACAATACCACCCAGTACGAGAACGATATCTACGGCTACTACATCCACCCCTACTGGGACGAAATAGGCTCGGAGACGCTGTATTGCAAGATTCTCTACGCCAACTACGACCGGCAGGCGGTGATCATAGAGCTGTTTGGCGAGTGGAACGACACCCTTCACAACGACATCATGTTCCTGAAACGGCAGGTTATCGACCCGCTAACCCACGAGGGCATCAAATACTTTGTGCTCATCGGCGAAAACGTCCTCAACTTCCACGGTTCCGACGACAGCTATTACGAGGAATGGTTCGACGATGTGGAAGACGGCTGGATTGCGGCCATTAACTTCCCCGAATTTGTGGAAACCGAATGGATGAAGTTCCGCCTCGACTACTACATCAACTTCGGCGGTACGCTCCACATTCCCAACTGGCGCACCCTGAAACCTATGGCTCTGGTCGACTTGGTTAATGGGTTGTTGGTGAGACGTTTAGGTTAGTGTACAATGTATAATGAATAATGGCTTCGCGCTCTAGGCCCCGCAGCGGCGGACCGTCTCGACTGCGCTCGGGGT
>NZ_JAFMYU010000016.1 GCF_017353255.1 Fibrella aquatilis
GAAGGTCCATTTCCTTACGGAAATGGGCCTTTTTGTTTATTGTGATATAGGTTTGGGGCCGTTATCAGTATTTGTCGGGAATGATATATACAGCCAGACTTCTGGCACCGTGTGCACCAATGACCAGGCTTTGCTCAATATCGGCCGTCTTCGATGGACCAGCTATGAACGTGCCAAAGCCGGTTTCATTAACACGGATGCGTTTATAGGCATCGTGCATATTAGCCACAATGCTTGACTGCTGAATTACAATAGCCAGAAACTGAGTAATCATCGGCAACGCCCGGTGTGGCAACTGACGCTCATCGACCCAGATAGACCCGTTTTCGGCTACTGCCCATTGTCCTTCAATGATCGCGAGGTTCACGCTGGCCAACTCGTGTGGCTCTAATACATGCACCAGTGACACATCGGCAATATGGGCCAGCTCCGGAATTGTTGTCACTACATCGAGTATATCGGGAAAATGCCCCTGTAGGTGCGTTTCAATGGCAGCATAGTTGGGTATTTCAATGGCTACTCCTCCAATAGAAGTCAGCACAGCCGCAAATTGAGCTACATTGTCGGGATACTCAGTATGAAAGATGTAGTCTGTTGGCGAGGGGAGCAACGCAGGCTGATTGGCCTGAATAGCTGCCAGCATACGGTCGCGGCTACTCATGTTTCGGCTGTTTAACATACCAGTCTCGGAATGATTCGGCGGGAGCGGTGGGCATTTCGCGCTGTGTGTACCAAGGATTTAAACCATTTTCGATCAGAGCGGGGGTGAATCGTAATACGCCGCGCCCTACGCTGCCTGCCATGCGATAAAGCCGGGGTGATTCGAGGACGGTGGCCATCGTTTTCATCGCTACTGTTTTAGTGGCTGGGCCATGTCCATCCCGCATAAGTACCTGTCGCCACTTATAGAGCTGTTCGTGAATATCGATTTTGACGGGGCAAACATTGGTGCAGGAACCGCAAAGCGTGGAAGCAAATGGCAGGTCGGCGTTCTGTCGCATATCCAGATTTGGAGCCAGAATAGAGCCAATAGGACCGGCAATAGCACTGTGATAGCTGTGTCCGCCGCTGCGCCGATAAACGGGGCAGGTGTTTAAGCAAGCCGCACAACGAATGCACTTGAGCGAATTTCGGAAGTCAGCCCGACCCAATTGACGGCTACGGCCATTGTCGACAATGACGAGGTGGATCTGCTGATCGGGTCGGCCACTCCGGCTTTTGCGGGGTTTATGAAAATGGCTCGAAAACGTGGTGATGGGCTGACCGGTGGCACTTCGGGCCAGCAACCGCAGGAAAACGCCCAGATGTTCAGCCTTAGGAATAATCTTTTCAAAGCCCATACTGGCGATGTGTACGTCGGCCAGGTGTACGCCCATGTCGGCGTTGCCTTCGTTGGTGCAGACCACAAATCCGCCTGTTTCGGCAATGGCAAAGTTGACGCCGGTGAGCGCTACTGTTCGGGTCAGAAACGTTTCGCGAAGGTGCTGCCGGGCGGCTTCGGTTAGGTACTGCGGGTCGGTAGCGCCCGCCGTGGTGCCCAGATGTTTGTGGAACGTATCACCAACGTCCGACTTTTTGAGGTGAATGGCAGGCAACACAATATGCGACGGTTTCTCGCCCCGCATC
This sequence comes from Fibrella aquatilis, assembly GCF_017353255.1. Taxonomy (GTDB): domain Bacteria; phylum Bacteroidota; class Bacteroidia; order Cytophagales; family Spirosomataceae; genus Fibrella; species Fibrella aquatilis. The sequence goes on from NZ_JAFMYU010000016.1 coordinate 1,627, forward strand.
TGCACAATCCGTTCGCCCAAATCACTGTCAATCACCTCAATACCATGCTCGACTAGGTATTCGTTCAGGCCACATTCTTCCGTCAGCATCGACTTCGACTTGACCATCTGCTTGGTCTTGGCTGCTTGCAAAATGCTGAGTATGATTTTGTTATGTTCGGCAGCATCGGCTGCCCAATGCACTGTAATGCCGTTCTGAATGGCCTTTGTTTCAAACTCCGTCAGCAGATCGTGCATGTTGGAGAGCACATGGTTTTTGATCTGCGAAGCGGCTTCGCGCAGGCTCTCCCACTCCGGAATTTGGGCGGCGGCACGGTCGCGCTTGGACCGAACGAACCAGAGCGTTTCATCGTGCCAGTCTACGCGGGCTTCGTCTTTGTTAAACACCGCCGCCGCTTCGGGGTGGTCGAGTCGATTTTGTGGATGGCTCATAACGTATTGGTCAATAGTTCGGCGATGTGTTTCACTTTAACGGATGAACCGGTTCTTTTCAGAATCCCTTCCATATGCATCAGGCACGACACATCGACGCCGGTGATGCAGTCAACGCCCTGCCGGAGGTGGTCGGCTACGCGGTCTTTACCCATTTTGGCCGACACTGCTTCTTCCGTAACGCAAAATGTGCCACCAAAGCCACAACACTCGTCGGGGCGGTCTAGTGTCACCAGGTCGATGCCCTCGATTTGTTTTAGCAACTGAACGGGTTTCGAGAAGGGCGGGGCCATCAGTTCTGACATTTGCGATAGGTGTAATCCCCGCTGTCCGTGGCAGCTTTGGTGCAGTCCTACCCGGATCGGGGCTGTTCGTTTTGGCATCAGCGTACCCAGGTCGGTTACTTTCACCACATCGGTCAGGAACTCGGTCAGTTCATACACCCGCGATCTGATGGCCGTTGCTGCGGTTTCGTGCGTAGCGTTTTCGCCGTGTAAATGCTGCTTGATATGCAACGTACAACTACCCGACGGTGAGACAATGTACTCGTAATCAGCAAAGTTGCGTATGAAATTTTCGTCGCAGCCACCCGTCAGGTGTGCATAACCCGAGTTGGCCATGGGTTGTCCGCAACAGGTTTGGTTTAACGGATAACGCACGGTGCAACCTACCGCTTCGAGCACCCGGAGCGTGGCGATGGCTACGTGTGGATAGAACTGATCAACGTAACAGGGGATAAAGAGACCTACGTTCATTGTGTTGAGTACAGTTTCAGATCAATGCTGTTGGTTGGCATTGGCTGCTTGTTCCAGTGGTCATGAATGGCCAACGCCGCCCCCAGGGCCGATGCCTGCGCCACCGAAGCGGCATAGACTTCGATGTCGGGGAAAGCTCTGGCCAGCAGGTGCATATAGATCGGGTTTTTGCCGAAACCACCATCGACAAAGAGGCGCTTTACAGGCGAACTTGTTATGACTAAGTTAGTGGAGATCAACTGTTGCGCCATGATATCGAGCATCAACTGGTGATAGGCTAACTCATAAGTGGCGAAGGTGCTCAGGTCGCGGCTGTTGAAGATAGAGCCAGTCATGGAAATCATCGGCTCTTTCCGGCCAAACTCAACGGACTTACTTTCAGAAACACGCTGCTGTAAGGTTTCGATAAGTGCCGGGTTGTAGGCCACGGTAGTATATGTATCTACGGCTGCCTGAAAATGTCTGGCGAGGCGCTTTATCTGCTGCTCATGTTCATAACCTGCAAACAGGCGCGATGCCTTCACGGGCTGCCCGCCGTAATGCAGGTAATTCAGGCAGTCGTATTGCAGTTCTTCGGCGGTGAGTGGTTGCCGGTTGAAGGGGTTCATACTCACGCACCACGTACCTGTAGAGAGCAGCACAAACGGTTCTTTGAAGGCACTGAGGTAGGGAATCAACGCCGCCGATGAGTCGTGCAGGCCCACGCCAACCTGCACCGAACGACCATTGACTGGTACTTCCACAGCATGGTTAGACGGCGTAATGGGGCCAAGTATGTCAGTAAGCGCCTCTTTTTCAACCCAATCGGCGTAGTCCTGTTTCTTGAAATCCCAGAGCATGGTGTGGCAACCAAGGCTGGTGCAATCGGTGACGGGCTGGCCGGTGAACAAAAAACTAATGAACTGCGGCAGGTGCAGGGCATACAGAATCTGCTCGAACAGGGCCGGTTTGTCGTGCTTGATTCGATAGAGCATCAAGCCCGAATTGAGGCTATCCAGGCAGGGTGACGCCGTTTGCAAGGATAGCGTGGCAGGATCGCCATAGGTGTTATAAAACCGTTCTCGCAGATCGGACGGAAAAGGCTTGAGGTAATTGTAAAGCTGGCCAACCGATTGATAATCAGCATCTACATAGGCAAAACTGGCTCCGTAGGTAGAGAAATTAAGCGCTTTCACCTCAAATTCCGGCAATTGCTGCGCCTTCGCCAACCCCTTTTGTACCCAGTTGCTCAGCCGGGCTACGTCTTCGCAGGGATCACCGTCTTCATCGGCGATATCTGTAAACGACTCGGCCTGTTCCCACACAATGCGGTACTGCTCGTCGAAGAGGAACAGCTTCTTGTTGGTCTTGCCAATATCGAAAACAGCGATGACGGGAAGGGGCATGGGTGAAAGAATGAAAGGGCAAAAGAGTGAAAGAGCGAAAGAATGAAAGAGTGTCTACGGCTGGAGCCAAGCGACAATGGCACTCTTTCACCATTCACTCTTTCACTATAATCCCGTAGCTACGGTTTTTAGGCCGCGTTCGCTGATGAGCTGCTGGCGGACGTTTTGTTGGCGGAAGAGCGCAAGTGGGTTGAGGGCACCCCCGGCGCGGCGGTTGGCTTCGGCTACGAGCGGGCGAACGTCGGTGCGGAAGGCGTCCTGCAAAATCTCCTGCGCCCGGACCACATCGTTAGTTTCGCGGGCTTCTTCCAGCGCCGTACGGTCGACGAGCAGAGCCTGCGCATAGGCCATCTGAATGGCATCGACCGATTGCAGCAGGTCTTCGAGCGGGTCTTTTACGTTATGGCTTGCGTCGATCATCCAGCCCAAGCCGGTGGCGTGGTTCATATTGCGGGCATCCATGCCATCGACTAACTCATTGAATATCAGAAACAATTGGTATGGTTTGATGCTGCCCGCCGTGAGGTCGTCGTCGCCGTATTTCGAGTCGTTGAAATGGAAACCACCGAGCTTGCCTTCGTGCAACAGGATGGCCACGATCTGCTCGATGTTGGCGTTGGGCAGGTGGTGGCCGAGGTCAACAAGGGTGTAGGCTTTGGGGCCGAGCTTGGTGGCGTAGAGCAGGCTGCTGCCCCAGTCGCCGACGGTCATGGAATAGAAGTTGGGTTCGAAGGCTTTGTATTCCACGAACATTTTCCAGGCATCGGGCAGGGCGGCATAGATCTGTTGCAGGCTGTCGAGGGTACGGTCGAAAGCTTTACGGAAATTAAGCTGCCCCGGAAAGCACGAACCGTCTGATAACCAGACCGTCAGCGAGTCGGAACCCAGCGCCACGCCGTGCCGGATGACCTCGATATTGTGTTCGATGGCCTGCCGCCGCACGGCTGCGTCGGTATGTTGCAGCGACCCGAATTTGTAGCTGTGTTCCTGCCCGGTGGGCTGATCCTGGAAGGTGTTGGAGTTGACCGCATCGAAGCGCAGGCCGTACTGCGCCGCCAGTTGTTTGGTGGCCTCCGGGTCGGTGGGGATGTCCCACGGAATATGGAGCGAAATGGCCCCACTACTGCGGTTCAGGGCATGAAGCAGCCCCACGTCAGCGATTTTCTCGTCGAGGTTACGCGGTTCGCCCCCGCCGCCAAACCGCCCAAACCTGGTGCCGCCCGTACCCAACGCCCAGGACGGAATGGCAATCTGGAAGGCAATCAGCTTCTCGATAATTGTTTCGGCAGCACCTACTTCGTCGGTCCAGTACGCCAGTTTGCGGCGATGATTGTCAAGGTGTTGCCCGTTAAAATCGGCGATGGTGTCGGGGGAGAGGGTCATGGGAAGGATTTTTTAATGTACAATGCACAATGAATAATGTACAATGAGCTTCGCGCCACAGCAACCTAGAGCGCGAAGCTCATTGTACATTATTCATTGTGCATTGTACATTCATTTTAACGAACAAACGCCATAGCTACACCACCATCTACGTTCAGGACGTTGCCGGTTGATTTGGCCAGGAGGCCACCTACGAAGGCAAAGCAGGCATTGGCGATGTCGTCGGGGAGGATTACTTCGTTCAACAGGGTGCGTTTGGCGTAGTAGGCGGGCAGTTCGGCTACGGTGACGCCGTAGGCTTTGGCGCGCCCTTCGGCCCAGGCACCGGCCCAGATTTTCGAGTCGGAGATAACGGCGTCGGGGTTAACCACGTTCACGCGAATATGGTCTTTGCCCAGCTCGGCAGCGTTGAGGCGGCTCAGGTGCAGTTGCGCAGCTTTCGCCGAGCCGTAGCCCGCATTATTGGGGCCCGATACCAGCGCGTTTTTCGAGACTATATTCAGTACGTCGCCGCCCAGATTTTGCTTGCGCATGGTGTTGACCCCCGCCTGCGTGACCATAAACTGGCCTTTCACCAGAATGTCGTAGAGGGCGTCCCAGTCGGCTTCGGTATGGTCTTCCAGTGGTTTCGAGATGCTGATGCCCGCGCAGTTCACCACAATATCGACCCCGCCAAAGGCCACCGCCGCCACGTCGAATGCGGCTTCGATGCTGTCTTTTTTGGTCACGTCGAGGTTGGCAATGGCGTGGGTATCGCGGCCATAGGTGGCTTTGAAGGCTTCGTCGGCACCGGCGAGGCGGTCGGTGTCGAAATCGTTGATAATGACGCAGGCCCCTTCGTCGGCGAATTTCCGGGCAATGGCTTTGCCGATGCCACCCGCGCTGCCCGTTACGAGCGCAATTTTGCCCGAAAGCGCCTTCGGTTTGGGCATCCGTTGCAGTTTGGCTTCTTCCAGTAACCAGTATTCAATGTCGAACGCTTCCTGCCGGGGTAGCGAGGTGTATTCCGAAATAGCCTCCGCGCCCTTCATTACGTTGATGGCGTTGGTGTAAAATTCCGCCGCCACCCGCGCCGTTTGCTTGTCTTTGGCAAAAGTGAACATACCAATCTGTGGCCAGAGAATAACCACGGGGTTGGCATCCCGCATGGCTGGGCTATTGGGGTGTTTGTGGGCCTCATAGTACGACTGGTAATCAGCACGGTATTTATCAAACTGTGGGGCTAACGATTCTACGATCTCCCGGTTTTCGGCATGTTCAACATCAAAATCTGATGGGATATTTCGGAGCACCAACGGGCTGATTTTGGTCCGCAGAAAATGGTCTGGGCAGGACGTACCCATTGGGGCCAGCCGGTCAAGGTCCTTCGAGTTAATAAATTCCAGTACTCGCTCATCGTCAGTGAAATGGCCAATCATGGGGCCGCTTCGGTGCACCGATTCGCTGCTACATAGACCGCGTAAGATGGGCATAATCGCTGCGGCTTGGCGCAAGCGTATGTCAGGCAGTTCAACATTGCGCCAGACACCGCCAAAAACAGGGCGGTTTTTGCCCATGTGGTTTTGGATGTACTCCGCGCAGGTTTCGACTACTTCCAGCGTGTTGACATAGCTTTCGTAGGCGGTGTTGCCCCAGGTAAACAGCCCGTGCGAACCGAGCATAATGCCTCGGATACCCGGATTATCGGCCAGACACTGCGCCAGTTCCAGACCCAATTCGAAACCCGGCCGCCGCCAGTCTACCCAGCCAATCTGCCCGTTGAACAGCTCCTGCGTGATGCGTTTGCCATCTTTGGCTGCGGCAATGGCAATGGCCGCGTCGGGGTGGAGGTGGTCGATGTGGGCAAAGGGCAGAAACCCGTGCAGCGGGGTGTCGATAGACGGCGCTTTCGAGGCCAGGTCGTAGATAGAATGGTTGAAGAGTTCCACCATTTCGTCTTCATGTTCCAACCCACGATAGACGTTTTTCAAGCTCAGTAGCCGGTCTACGTAAAGCGCGGCCAAACCACTGCGTTTCAGCGTGCCAATGTCGCCGCCTGAGCCTTTGATCCACATCACTTCCGTTGGCCTACCGGTGAGGGGGTCGGGGGCCATGGCTTTGCAGGAGGTATTGCCGCCGCCGTAGTTGGTGAGGCGCAGATCGGCCCCCAGCAGGTTGGAGCGATAGAGGAGCAGGGCCACCTCGCGGTCGTAGTCAGTAGATGCGGGGAGTGCCGCCGCCACGGCGTCGTCCCAGAGGTAGCTGACGTGCTTGAATGACCGGGGGTCTACAGCAGGATTGGAGGCATTTACAGATTGCATAAGGTTGATTGGCCGGTCAGTTTCGGGCCTTATATACGTTGATGCAAAAGTATGGAAAGGCCCGGTTGGGCTTTCCCATACTGTCCTATTGACCTATGCTCTATCATATTAAAATCAACGATTACTCGAACACGCCCAAATACCAGCAGATCTACAATTCCATTGTGGAGGGCATCGAGAATCACGACATTTTGCCCGGCGACAAACTCCCGTCGATCCACGAGGTATGCGCTGAATTCGACGTGGCCAAAGGCACGGTTGAACGGGCCTATGAACTGCTGAAAGAGAAAGAAATTGTAGGGGCCGTGAAGGGAAAAGGCTTCTATATCAATTACACGAAGACGGGTAAAAACCTAAAAATCTTTCTGTTATTCAATAAGTTAAGTGCCCACAAGAAGCTGATCTACGATGCGTTTGTAGAAGCGCTTGGGCCGGGCATCAGCATCGACTTTTTCATTTACAACAACGACTTCCGCCTCTTCCGCGACCTGATTCAGACCCACGCTCGCAACCATACGCACTTCGTCATCATCGCCCATTTTTTCGAAGGGGGCGACAAGGCCTACGAGTTGATCAACAGCCTGCCGAAACACAAACTGGTGCTGATGGACAAGATCTTGGAAGGGGTGACGGGGCAGTACGCCGCCGTATTCCAGAACTTCGAGAAAGACCTTTACCAGTCCCTCACCGATGCCCTGCCGCTACTACGCAAATACACCACGCTAAACCTGTTGTTTCCAGCCTATACCTACCACCCACGGGGTATTTTGAACGGCTTTTACAAGTTCTGCTCCGAGCATCAGTTTACGGCCAACCTTGTCCGCGACATTCAGCAGGAGGTGATTCAACCCAAACATGCCTACATCAATTTGATGGAAGAAGACCTGGTTGAGCTGATCAAACAGATCAAGGCTACGCCCTACGTGCTGGGTGAGGAGGTGGGTATTTTGTCGTATAATGATACGCCCCTGAAGGAGTTTTTGCTAGAGGGGATCACCGTCCTCTCCACCGATTTTGCCCAAATGGGCCGCACCGCCGCCCAACTGGTCCTGACCGACAGCCGCGAACACATCGAAAACCCGTTCCGGCTCATTGTGCGGAAATCGCTTTGAGTTGGGGGGAAATATGTGATGAAGGTTGTTTTTGTATAGGCGAGTCTTACCTCGCTTATACAAAAACGACCTTCATCATACAATACCAAAGAACTACCTTCTATGAAACCCATAACCCTAAAAACCGTCCTGCTACTCACCACGGCCCATTTCTCACTCGCCCAACCTACCCTGAAGCCGGAAGAATACCGGCCCCGGTACCACTTTACGCCGCCCAAAAACTGGATCAACGACCCCAATGGCACGATCTATTTTAACGGGGAGTATCACCTGTTCTATCAGCATAATCCTTTTGGCAACGAATGGGGGCATATGAGCTGGGGTCATGCTACCAGTAAAGACTTGCTCCGCTGGCAGCACCTGCCGCTGGCTATTCCTGAGTTCACCAGCGCCGATGGCAAATCGCAGACGGCCATTTTTTCGGGCAGTACGGTGATCGATAAAACTAACCAGAGTGGTCTTTGTCCGGCGGGAACGAAAGACTGTATGGTGGCCATCTACACGGGCAACGTGACGGCAGGCGATAAACAAACGGCGCAGTACCAAAATCTGGCCTACAGTGCCGACAAGGGCCGTACCTGGACCCAATACGCTAAAAATCCGGTGCTGGATTTGGGCACAAAAGAATTTCGCGATCCCAACGTGTTCTGGTACGCTCCCGGCAAAAAATGGCTGATGGCGGTGATCAAACCCACTGATCACCAAGCGGTGTTTTATGAATCCCAAAACCTGAAAGACTGGAAACTGCTAAGCCTGTTTGGCCCCATGGGCGACACGACTCGCGTCTGGGAATGTCCGGCTCTGTTTGCCGTACCGGTGGAAGGGTCGTCGGCGAAAAAATGGGTGCTGACCGTGTCGAGTGGGCACCGGCAGAAGAACTACCTGGCCATGCAGTATTTCGTGGGCGATTTTGATGGCAAGACGTTTACGGCCCAGAAGCAGGATGAGGTCCTATATGTCGACGAGGGCAAGGACTTTTACGCCGGCATTCCGTTCAACGACCGCCCTGCCAACCAGGTGAAGCCGATTATGATTGGCTGGCTCAATGACTGGGAATATGCCAATAAAATCCCCACTATGCCCTTCAAAGGGGCCATGTCGGTGCCGCGCGAACTGAGTTTGCGGAATACCCCGCAGGGTTACCGACTGGTGCAGACGCCCGTTTCGCTCCAGGCTATCCGCAGGAAAGTGACAACCATGACCAATGTATCGGTTAGCAAAGCGACGCCAGTTAGCTACGCCGGAGAATCCTACGAACTGGAAGCCGACATCACGCTGGGATCGGCCCAAAAAGTGGGCATCCGGCTGTTGAAAAGCGGGGCTGAAGAAAGCGTTCTAACCTATGACATACCCACCCAAACGCTGGCCTTCGACCGGACCCATTCAGGCAATGTGTCTTTCAGCGACCGCTTTTCGAGTATCGAATCGGTGAAGGTTGCCCCCCAGAACGGCTATCTGAGACTTCACCTGCTGGTTGATAAATCCATCGTCGAAATCTTCGCCAACGGCGGTCAGCAGGTCATGACGGATTTGGTTTTTCCCACCAAACACGACGGTAAAATCGAACTGTTTTCCGAAGGTGGCGCAACCGTTTTCAGCGCATTGACGGTGTGGGAAGTGAAGTAAGTGGCAGTGGGCAGTAGGCAGGGCCTAAGGCGCGAAGCTACTCCCGCGAAGCCCTGCCTACTCCCGCTGCACTTACTTCACCCCCTAAACCAAAAAGAGCGCCGCATTGTGCGGCGCTCTTTTTGGTTGTAATAAACTGATTATCAGTTATTCATGGCGGTTTTAACCTTGCCCTGCATACCAATCATGTCAGACAGGATACGACCTGTTTCAATCAGGTAGGTATCTTTTTTCTTTTTGGCTTTGGCCGTGCTAGGCGTTTCAGGCGTCTCTGAGTCGGTTGCGCCTGATTTATCAAGGGCCGCCAATTTCTTGTCGGCATCGTCCTTCTCTTTCTTGCGCTTGCTTTCCAGCAACGAGACCGTCGTGTTCTCTTTTGCCTTCTTAAAGTCAACCACAGCCTGGGCTTCACGCTTCAGATCGACGTCGGTTTTCAGACGTTGCTCGTATTTCTCACGGAGCCGGGTGGTCAACTTTTCGTTAATAAAGCTCGTCACGTCGAAGCGCGTCGAGGCGATCTGGTCCCAGGGTAGGGCGCTGGCCTGTGCACTTTCACCGTACTCTTCGGCCGAGAAGCGAGAGGGCAACAGGATATCAGGCGTTACGCCTTTGTGCTGGGTGCTGCTGCCGTTGATCCGGTAAAACTTCTGCACCGTCATCTTCACCTGACCCACTTTGTCCTGCTCTTTAGGTAGCATGTTGTTCAGGTCTACCAGCGTTTGCACGGTGCCTTTGCCGAAGGTCTGTCCACCCACAATAATACCGCGCTTGTAGTCCTGAATAGCTGCTGCGAAAATTTCAGAAGCAGACGCGCTAAATCGGTCTACCAGAATAGCCAGGGGACCATCATAGGTAACGGATGGGTCGTTGTCAGCCATCACTTCGGTGTCACCGCCAGAGTCACGCACCTGCACCACGGGGCCTTTCTGGATAAACAGACCCGTCAGGTTGATGGCTTCTATCAGTGAGCCGCCACCATTGCCACGTAGATCGAGCACTACGCCATCTACCTTCTGTAATTTCAACGAATCGATCAGGCGCTTCACGTCCGTAGTCGTGCTGGCCACGTCACTTTCGCGGCGGCGGGCGGCATCAAAATCGCGGTAGAACAGGGGTACCGTCACTACGCCCAGCTTATAGGTGCGGCCATCTTCGTTGATGTCAATGACCTCTTTATGCGCACGTTGCTCCTCCAGTTTAATCTTTTCGCGCACAATACGAATCTCCTTGGGTACGTCGGCAGCCAGGGCCGTAGCGGGCCGAATCTGTAAGCGCACCACTGTGCCTTTGGGGCCTTTTATGAGTTTCACGGCGTCGTCTACTTGGAAACCGACGATGCTCACCATGGGGCCATTGTCACCCTGCGCTACGCCAATGATCCGGTCGCCTTTGGTAAACTGCTTACTGCGGAAAGCGGGTCCGCCCGGCACCAGGTCCGAGATTTTGGTATACTCGCCATCTTCCTGCAACAACGCACCGATGCCTTCCAGCGACTGGCTCATTTCCTGATTGAACAGGTCGGCGGTGCGGGGTGCAAAGTAGTTGGTGTGCGGATCGAGGGCTTCACCAAAGGCGTTCATGTACATCTGGAACACGTCTTCGCTCTTGATCCGGTTTTGCCGACGCTCCAAGCTTTTGTAGCGAGTGCTCATCAGGCTCATCACGGCAGTGTCGGCCTTGCCAGTCAGCTTCAGCTCCAGGGCCTGGTTCTTTAGCATCTTGCGCCAGAGGTCGTTTTGCTCTTCCAGGTTTTTAGGCCACGCAGATTTCTCCCGATCTGTATTGTACGACTCGTCGGCCGAAAAGCTAAACGGTTTGCTCAGCGTCTGCTTCACAAACTCCGACCGTTCGGCTAGCCGCTTGCGAAACACGTTGAACATGTCGAACGCCGCCGTCAGATCGCCGTTCACCAGTGCATCGTCGATCTGGAGTTTATATTTCTCAAACGACGCCACGTCCGATGCCAGTAGGTATACTTTGCTGGCATCCATTTCTTTCAGGTAGTTGTCCCAAACCACCGCCGAGAGCGAATCGCTCAACCGCACTTTGCGGTAGTGGTGGCGGGTCAGCAACTGCGTAACAACCTGCTCCACATGCTCCTGCGTCATCGTCGGCTTCAGATCGTCGGCGGCGGGAGCCTTGGCAGTAACGGGCGGCACAGGTGCCGACGAAGAGCGTGAGTCGGGCTGAAGACTCAGCATCAGCACAGGAATCAGCGTGATCAGGTATTTTCTCATAAACAATGAGCGAATCAATGTGAGAGCGAAAGAATGAAAGCTGCCTTTGATTGAATACATCCATACGAGCAACGTTCACTCTTTCGCTCTTTCACTCATTCACTAATTAGATTTTACAATGTCTAACAACTCAATGTCAAAAACCAGCGTAGCGCCGGGGCCGATGTCGTGACCCTGACCCTGATCGCCGTAAGCAATATCTGATGGGATAAACACTTTCCACTTCGAGCCAACGGGCATCAGTTGTAACACTTCTGTCCAGCCCTTAATCACTTGCGTCACACCAAACACGGCTGGCTGGCCCCGCCGCACTGAACTATCAAATTCTTTGCCATCCAGCAGCGTACCTACATAATGCACCTTAACCTGATCGGAGAGGGTTGGTTTGGCGCCTGTTCCCTCCTTCTCAATGATATACTGCAAACCACTGGCTGTGGTTTGAACCCCAGGCTTAGTTTTATTTTCTGCCAGAAAAGCTGCCCCTGCTTTCTTGTTAGGTTCAGCCAATTTGTTTTGTTCTGCCATGCGCGCCATCTGCTGCTTTTGCATATAGCCCATCATGATCTGTTGCATCTGGGGTTCGGCGAGGGCCAGCTTTTGCCCTTTCAGTGCGTCATTGAGGGCCTGTCCAATCACCGTCGTATTCACGTTGGTCAGCCCCTGCTGCTTCATGCTCTGGGCAATGCTGTAGCCAATACTGTAGCTCAGCGAATCGTTGCTATTGGCCAGCATTGATTTGGCTGTCGACATGCCAGCGGCGTTTGCCGAGGGACGAGCCTGAGCGGGCCGGGCGGGACCTTTCTTTACTTGTGATACGGCCTGATGTGCAGTGAAAAGCGCCGACAAGGTGCCGACAAGTGCAAGGGAAGAAAACTTCATGTGATGGATTTTGTGCAGGCCGTCCGGCCATCTACTGATTAAAGAGAAAACGTGAAAATCAGCCTAATTAGTTTGGTTTACGCGCTGGCTGCCCCCATAAATTAACAACTGCGCGTTCTATTGTCCAAATTAGTTGCGCCTTTACTAGTAAACGCAGTAGCCCACAAAAAAAGCCCGCACTGGCTGGCACGGGCTTCGTTAATAAAGCTTAAAAGCTACTTCACTTCTTCGTAATCAACGTATTCGCCCCCCTTAAACGTAGTACCTCCCTTGCCGGTGGGTTTGGTCACGCGGGTTTCGCCCTCACGCGGTGATGCGGTGCGCTCATGCTGACGGCGCTGTTCCTTCACCAGTTGCCGCCCTACCAGCAGGTAAAACACAAACCGACGCACCGGCGGCACAAACGTAATAAGCAGTACGACTATGAATAAGACCTTCAGAATCATGAGAGGAATGAGTTCAAGGTGAGGGGGTGAAGTTTAAACCGTCTCCCTACTAAACGCCCTGCCACCAGGTTTAGTTTTACTGTCCATACAAGGCTTTTCCGGCGGCTTCATACTTGTCGCCGGCCGTCCAGAATGGGCGTGTAGCCCGGTTGGCAATGAGCCGGGCGGCGCGGGCGTAGGCCTGGCAGAACCGCAGCAGGTAATCGTAATCAATCGTATCGGGGTTATCGGTCACGCTGTGGTAGTTCTTCATCAGCTCCTCGTCAAACGTTTTGAACCCCTCCGACAGGGTAGGAGCGGGTACACCCTTGGCCGCCAGACTCACATTATCCGACCGGTCGAACAAGCCCTGTTCGGGGGCGGGTTCGGCAAAAACACCGAGGCCGAAATCGCGCGCGGCCTGCTCAATTTCGGCTTTGGCACCGGTGCGCTCCAGGCCAATAACCGAGATGATGGACGTGTCGTTGTAGCCCGCGCCGTCGATGTTGAAATCGAAAATAGTATGTTTCAGGGGCACCAGGGGGTGTTCGGCGTAGTAGCGGCTACCCAACAGGCCCACTTCCTCGCCTGTGAGTGCCACCACAATCACCGACCGCTTGGCGGGTTGCTGCGCCAGTGCCTTTGCCGCCGCCAGCAGGCCCACCGTACCCATGCCGTTGTCACGGGCACCGTTGAAAATAGAGTCTGCCGCCGTGTAGGGCGCGCCACCCTGTTTGCCCACGCCAATATGGTCGAAGTGGGCGGTGAGCAGGACATATTCGTTTTTCAGGACCGGGTCGGTACCCTCAACAACACCGGCCACGTTTACCGCCTGTATGGGGTTTACAGACCGTCCGCTCATCTGAATCGTGACGGCTTTGCTGTCTTTGAGCGAAGCGCCCTGCCCTTTGCCATTGTCTACCCAAACGTGCAGCAACTGGGGTTTGCCCATCTCGCCAGCGGGCGTCAGGGCCAGTTGTTCGCTGTTGAAAAACCGGTTTACCATACCCCAGGGGGCGGTTTGTACGGCAAACAGTTCAATAATGCCTAACGCGCCCCGTTCTGAAGCCAGCGCCCGCTTGGTGGTCATGGCCCCAATCAGTTCGCGCGGGGTCTTGGCCTCCGCCGACCCTACCTGCGTTACCACCCATTTGCTTTTCACGTCTTTGCCCGCGTAATCGTCGGCGGTGAGGCCGTAGCCTACGTAGACCGACTCGGCGGTTTGGCTCGTGGCGGGACCGGCCATCACCACAAACTGCTTGCCCACGGTCAGGGTATCGTTGCCTACACGGATGGTGCCAGTCGTAACGGGCTTGCTCAGTTGCAGTTCCACGCGCTGGTAGTAGCTGTTACCGTCAGCAGCGGGTTTTAAACCAATCATTCTGAATTGCTCGGCCAGATAGCGGGCGGCCACCATGTTGCCCGTTGACCCCGTGCGGCGGCCCTGCAACTCGTCGGAGGCGATGAAGCGGAGGTGACTTTCCAGTTCAGCCTTCGTGAGTTGCGCCTCTGGCGAAGGTGCGGTGGTGGGTGCCGAAACGGCCATAGGAGCACGTTTGGGGGCTTTTTGGGCTACTACTGGCGTATGCAAGGCCAATAAAGCCAGAGCGGCTGCCCCATAATGAGGCAGCCGATTTGGTAAGGTCGACATGTGTAGGATGTTGTGAAAACAAAAAAGCTCAGCTACACCATGCCCCGGTGCGTGCGGGGGCGGCGTAGCTGAGCCGTAAAATGATTGGCCGAATACGACAGGATCGATTCGACGGTTGAAGGGCGGGGCTGACGTTCGATCTTGTTCAGCAGCGACCGTAGCTCGAGGGTATCCAGGAAGAAAGCCATCAATGGCTGTTCGGCCATGAGCGCTTCTTCAATTAGCAGATTCTCCTCTTCAGAAGTTTCTTCGTAGACGTACCGGATTACGTCATCTTGGGTAAACGTTTTTGTCATAGCTAACTGGGCGTTTGCTTAACTGCTTGCGCAGGTTTATGAGTGCATAACGCATACGTCCCAAAGCTGTGTTAATACTGACGCCGGTCGCATCGGCAATCTCCTGGAAACTCATTTCCTCGTAGTGCCGCATGATCAATACCTGGCGCTGTTGTTCCGGCAATCGCTGAATCAACTCACGCAGGTGCTCATGTGTTTCACGCCGAATTTGCACCGTCTCGACTGAGTCTTCGGCAAATTCTAACGTGTTAAACACGCTGCTTCCGTCTTCAAACACCACATTGGGGTAGCGTTTATCTCGCCGGAAATAGTCGATGGCCAGATTGTGAGCGATGCGGACGATCCAGGGCAGAAATTTGCCTTCTTCGTTATAGCGGCCCGATTTAATGGTGTCGACAGCCTTGATGAAGGTGTCCTGCATTAAATCTTCTGCGATATACTGGTCTTTAACGATCAGGTAGATCGTTGTGAAGACCTTGTTCTTATGCCGCTGAACTAACTTTTCAAAGGCTTTCTCACTACCACGGATATACAACGAAATTAGCTCACTGTCGTTAACCTGGGCTTTTTCCATTTCAGAAAGACAATTAGGTAACGTAGAGCTTTTATTCGATAGTGTGTGTTCCGTGTTAAGATTTGAGTGAGCGGAGAAGAATTGTTATCAAAATAACAAACTCTACCTAAAAGATACAAGGGTTGTACCCAAAAATTTATAAAACCTGGTCATTCCAAGGTGTTTCTAGCCATAATCATACCAACATACGAAGAAGAAGCTGAGCCAGATGCAATAACGAGCCGGGAGTTAGACAGCACGTTGGCTTGTCCGTTTAATTGGCGGGTGGGGGCTACCTTTGCCCAACAGGAATAGTTTAGATCAATACACGCATGAAGTTTACCAAACACGTTTTCGTTTGTACTAATCAGAAAGAAGCACCCAAAAAAAGCTGTGGTGCTGAACACGGTGCCGCCCTACTCGACGCCTTTAAACAGGAACTAACCCAACGCGGGCTACAGAAAGAAATCCGGGCGCAGCGAGCTGGTTGCCTGGATGCCTGCGCCTTTGGCCCCGCGCTGGTGGTGTATCCAGAGGGTACCTACTATGGCAACGTACAGGTAGCCGACGTGGCCGAGATCGTAGAAAAACACTTAGTCAATAATGAGGTGGTAGAGCGACTGAAACTGGACTTTTAAAGTAGTTCAATGTTTAAGGTCTAACGTCTAACGTTGCTTCGCGTGCTCATAGCCGTACGCGAAGCAACGTTAGACGTTAGACCTTAAACATTGAACCTTGTTCCCCCATGTACAAACATCTTTTCTTCGATCTGGATCATACGCTTTGGGATTTCGACCGGAACTCGGCGGAGTCGATTGCGGAGATCTATGCCACGCACCGGCTGGCCGACCGGGGTATACCGTCGGCGGCGGCATTTTCGGAGGCGTTTATCCGGATCAACCGGAAGCTCTGGGCCGATTATGACCGGAACCTGGTGGCGCATGACTACATCCGCGAACACCGGTTCCCGCTGGTGCTCAATGCATTAGGCTTGACCGATACGGCGGGTTGTGCCGAGCTGAACACCGACTACCTGCGCCTCTTGCCCAGCAAAGCCCACCTGACCGAGTCGGCCCGCGAGATACTGGATCATCTGCACGGCCGCTACCGGATGCACATCATCACCAATGGTTTTGCCGAAATTCAGGCTGTGAAAATGGCCTCGGCCGACATAGCCCACTATTTCGAGCATGTAGTAACAACCCAGTCAGCTGATGCCAAAAAGCCCGATCCCCGTATTTTCGAGTATGCATTAGAGGCCAGTGGTGCCGCCGTGCCGGAGAGCCTGATGCTGGGCGATAATTACGAAGCCGATATTTTGGGTGCTCAGGCCGTTGGTCTCGATACTGTTTTCTATAACCCCAGCAACGAACAGGTTGCCCAGCCAGCAACGTATACGATACAGCATTGGCGCGAGCTTAAGGCAATTTTGTAGTACCCCTCAACCCCATGAAAACGTACTTTTTCCTTCTCTCCCTCCTCCTTTCTTCTTTTTCTCCTTCCTCCTTTCCTCCCTCTTTCCCCGCTCCCGTGGTTGATGTCTGCGTGTATGGCGGCACGTCGGCGGGGGTGATGGCGGCAGTGGCGGCCAAACGGGCGGGCAAATCGGTAGTGCTCATTGAACCCGGAAAGCACCTCGGCGGGCTGACGGCTGGCGGGCTGGGTGCCACCGACATTGGTAATAAAGTGGCCGTAACGGGCCTGTCGAGGGATTTTTATCGCCGTATTGGTCAGCACTACGGGCACCTGGAACAGTGGACGTTTGAGCCGCACGTGGCCGAAAACCTGTTTGCTGCTTACCTGCGCGAAGCTGGCATTACACCGGTTATGAATCGTCGGTTACGGTCGGTGCAAAAATCGGGCAACCAGCTAGTAGCCCTTGTACTGGAGCCGTCGTTGACCGTGCCCGTTGTACAACGTCGGGGACCGGGCCAAACGCAGACCATTGCGGCGAAGCAATTTATCGACTGTTCCTACGAAGGCGATCTGATGGCTATGGCGGGCGTGGCCTTCACCGTAGGGCGCGAAGCTAATAGCCAATACGGCGAAACATGGAACGGGGTGCAACTACTCGATAAACACCAGTTTCCGGAGGGTGTTGATCCTTATCGCATTCCTGGAAAACCCGAAAGTGGGTTGCTATACGGTGTCAGCATGGCCAAACTGCTTCCCAACGGCAGCGGCGACCAGACTATTCAGGCTTACAATTACCGCATGTGCCTCACCGACGACCCCACCAACCGCCTGCCCATTACAAAGCCCGCCGGGTACGATTCGACAAAGTACGAATTGCTGCTGCGGCAGATTCAGAAAAAGGTACCCAACGAACTGACCTGGAACTTGATGCACTTTGTGATGATGCCCAACCACAAGACCGACATCAACAACTGCGGCGGACTATCAACAGATATGATTGGTGCGAATCATGATTACCCCAACGCCAGCTATGCCCGCCGCGCCGAGATCATCCGCGACCACGAACTGTATACAAAAGGCTTTTTCTATTTCATCGGTCACGACCCGCGTATGCCTAAACACCTGCGCGACGAGATGTTGCAATGGGGCTATCCGAAAGATGAATATGCTGATAATGAGCACTTTTCGCACCAGCTCTACATCCGCGAAGCACGCCGAATGGTGGGCGACTACATAATGACGCAGGCTAATTGCGAGGGCAAAGCCACCGTGACCGACGGCATCGGCATGGCCGCCTACACTATGGATTCGCACAATTGCCAGCGGCTGGTAGTGGAAAAGGCCGGCGTGGCGATGGTGCGTAACGAAGGCGACGTGCAGGTGGGTGGCTTTGGGCCGTACCCGATCAGCTACCGTGCCCTGCTGCCAAAACCCGCCGACTGTACGAATTTGATTGTGCCCGTTTGCCTCTCGGCCAGCCACATTGCCTATGGGTCGATCAGGATGGAGCCGGTGTTTATGGTGCTGGGCCAAACCGCCGGGGTAGCCGCCGTGCAGGCTATTGACCAAGGCAGGACCGTGCAACAAATCGATGTGGCCCGCCTGCAACGCACCCTCCGCGACAACCCGCTATTGGACGGCAGTAGCCCCGAACTGCTCATCGACAACGACGATTCGGCGCGGGTGGTACGGCGGGGCAACTGGCAGCGCATTACGAAAGGCAGTAAATACGGCACCTCGGCGCTGGTTAGTGCCGACGGCCAACCGGCAACGGTGCGCTTCTCGGCCAGGGACCTAAAGCCGGGGCGGTACCGAATCTATATGTACAACCCCACGCGGGCAGGCGGCGGTGGCAACCCCGATCAGGTGGCCTTGCAGTCAGACAAGGCTGACCGGGTTCAGATACGAATTTTCAATGGAAAGGTAGATAAAGCGTTGATAGTCAACCAACAACGGCAGAATAACGACTGGATTACTCTCGGCGAACACATGGTGGTAGCTGGTCAGGTACCTTACGTAGAACTAGCCACGGCTGGCTCAGCCCAACCCACGGTGGCCGATGCGGTGCTGTTTTTGCCCGTGAAGTAAGGCTACACTCCGGGTTGCGGTGGTTTTGAGAAGTGCCACTGTTTCAACAGCTTATGCAGAAAATAGTACACCACCAGCTCATGCCGACGCTGATCGTCGGGGAAGAGGCGGTTGATGAGCATGTGAGTCAGGTGGGGGAGGAGGGCCTCGGTAACGGAAGGGTCGGTCAGGGTCTGGTGCTGCGCCCGGAACGCCGCTGCCTGCCGGGTATAGTGGTCCAGTATCTGGACTAAATCAATTTCGTGGATGGAGTCTGGAAGCGTCAATTGGGGCTTTTGCTGCCTGAACAGGTCGTTCAGGCTGTCGCGGAGGGGTTTGTCGGCGTTGAATTCGTGCAGAAACAACTCCCGCCATTCTTCCACCAGTGCAATTTGTTCGGGTAGTGTTTTTTGCCAGGCCGTGAGCAGGGCATACACCGCCAGGCAACCCATGCGCAGGCGCTCCCACTCCGACTGGCTTTGGTTGGCCAGGGTCATCAGCCGCAGCACCCCCGCCGAATCATGCCCGAACCAGGCCTCACAAGCAGCCATGGTCACGGTGCCATAGCGTTCCAGTTCGCGTTCGTAGGTGTCGAACTGCACCCGATAAATGCGCTGGTCAACTTCGGTTTGCCGGGCTGCCCATTGATTAATGAGCTTGACAGCCGCCCCAATCTTGGCCGGAAAACAACGAAACCGCAGCCGTAGGTGGGTTTCGGGGTCGGCATAGCGTACAAAAAACCACCCGTCGATGAGCTGTTTTCGCTGGAGTGTGTCCACCAGCGTAGTCACGTTTCCGTCTAGCAGGAGGGTATCCAGCACTGCCGCCCCGGCATATAGTTTCAGGTAGACCCATTCGCTGCCGGGCAAAAAACGACGGGCTACCACTGCCGGTGTCGTGCTGATGGCAGGGTTTGGTACTGGGGTAACACGGGTGGCCTGAATGGGAATCAGCAGTTCTCGGCTCCACTGAGGCGCGTGGGTAAACTGGGTGGCATCGAGCCACTCTACCAGCGTCAAGTGCCCCGCCTGCTTCATGCTATGCCTGAGTTGCGCCAGCCCAAGCGGAGACAAGGTGTTGATGGCCAGTTCGTTATCATCCTCACCCAGCATCACAAAATGCGGCAGGCGGTAGGTCTGCCGCCATTGTTCCCAGTGGGCATCGGTATCTATGTCGCCCGGTTTTAGCTGCCACCTCGCCCGGCACAGGACTAACTGGCCGCACTGGATTCGGGGTAAAAAGGGTAGTTCGGCCAGCGGCCCCCACTGCCAGATGACCCGGATGTTTTCGGTCTGGTGTTGCAGATCGTGCAGGAACCGGTAGTGTACCAGGCTGCCAGCGTGTACGTTATGGGCCGTTGACAACCGGGGCAGCACAGGCAGGTGTAGAGGCCGGGCGTGTAGGGTAATATGCTGCCCATGCGTTACCGAAATGGATAAGTCGCTGAGGGCAAACTGGTTAGCCAGGGGTAGGGTAGAGGTAGTCAGGACCGGAATCTCGTAGGGGCGCAACTGGGGCCGCCGCAGCAGATTGCCGGTTTTACTTTCGGGCAGGTGAACGAGTTCGGCTAGTACGGCATCGGGGTAGGCCTGTTGTTCGCGCTGAGCCAGGTCAACCAAACCAGCCGTTAGCTGGGGGTCGAGGTGGGCAAAACGCCCGATCAGGTTTGCCGCCGAGGGACCCGCCATGGCTTTCAGCAACACCAGCGGATCGGCCCCGTTGGCCTGCTCTACCAGCGACACCATCAGGTAGGCATGGTAGGGTAGGGCGGCTGGTGGGGCGGGCAGCAGGGCTTCGAGCTGCGCCCGGCTCAAGCTGACCACCTGTTCCTGCCGGTGCATGGCCGTGGCATAGAGCCGATACAGTTCCTGGGTGGGCAGCGTTGGTGGCGGCATGGCCGGGGCTTCCGCGCTGGGCCAGGGTGGTTGGGTAAGCCAGGGGGCAGGAATAGCCTGCTCGTGACCGTAACCAATGCCGCTGTCGGGGTCGAGGGCCAGCAACAAGGGTACCTGCTGGTCGCCAAACCGCTCATAAAATCGGGTCCGAAACGCCTGGAGCAAGGGTATCTCTTTGGGTAGCGCCAGTCTGGTCAGTAGTGGTAAGAGCTTGTTTATCTGATGGTTAAGTGCCAGTGGGAGTGCCTGCTGCGGACCCTGAAACAGCAGGTCGCACTGCACCACCACCGGGCTGGTGAGGCCCAGCGGTTGCAGCAGGGTATCAATCTGGGTATACGTGTCGGGCTGGTGGCTGGCCAGGATTTGCTGCACCGCCTGCAATTTCGCCACAATCTCCTGGCACCCATTCAGGGCGGTCAGGTCGGCCATGAGGGTGTCGAGCGGGTCGTTGCCGGTGAGGGGCACCCCCAGCGTAGGTACCAGCAGGTAGTTGTCGATCAGCGCGGTTACGTAGTCCTCGGCTTCGGGCTGGGTGCTGCCCAGTTGGGTAACCACCCCGGCCAGTTGTGCTATGGAAGCCCCCGGCCGGGCTATCTCCAGCAGCTGGGTCAGCACCGGGTGGGTGGGCGTTTCCTGTTGGTAATACGTCAGTTGGCCGTCGTCTTCGGTATAACCCACGTAGCGGTAGGCCCCGCCGCTTTGCCAGAGCGTGGCGTTGGGGCGGTAGACTAACTGCGCCCTGATGTGGGGCAGTTGCGTGAGGGTGGCTACCAGGTGGCAGAGGTAGTCGGTAGAGAGGCGCGCTACCGGGCGGAGGTGAGTGGCCGTACTGTCGTTGGCGGGCGGGTTGGCCAGCCACTGCCCGTGCATGACGCCTGCAAACAGGCCAAACGGCGTGGCACGGGTGGCCATTCGCACAAAATACCGGTAGAGTGTAAGCAGAAAATCGGGCGATACGCTCAGCTTATTACTCATCCAGCCCTCCAATTGCTGGTGCAGCGCGGGCGAGGCATAGTAAATGGCGTGGCGGCAGTGGGGGGCGCTGTAGACCGTCCGAAGGATACTGTCGAGGGGATGGCCCGCCTGGAGCTGGTCCTGAACGCTGATATAGTCATTGATCGACAGCAGCGGCCGACGCAGCAAAAAGAAGTCGGCGGGAAGGGCTTCGTACATAAACCGAACGTGGGGTGGCGGGGCACTGAGCAGGCACCTGCTTCGGTTTATTTGTTCTGTAAAATTGATTTCTGGAGCACCGCCATCAGGTCGTCTTTGTACTTGCCGGAGGTAGGTATACGGGGGGCATTTTTCATGAACAACTCATTGCCGTCGATGGCGTTGATCATGCGCAGGGCCACGATGTAGGACCGGTGTACGCGGGCGAAAAGGTGCGTGGGCAACCGTTCTTCAATTTCGGCCATGCCGCTGTAGGTCACAATGGGTTCTTTCTCGGTATGAATAGAGACGTAATTTTTCAGCCCTTCGATGTAGATAATCTCGTCGAACGAAATTTTGCGGAGCTTGCCTTTATGCTCTGTTTTTACCAGAATATAGTCATTTTCAGGCAGTTGCACCGTGCCGCTGATGGCCGGAATCTGGCGGTTGAAGAAGTCGAAGGCTTTTTCCGAGGCCTTCAAAAACCGGTCGAACGGAATAGGTTTGAGCAGGTAGTCGAGGGCGTTATGCTCGAAGC
Organism: Fibrella aquatilis; assembly: GCF_017353255.1. Taxonomy (GTDB): domain Bacteria; phylum Bacteroidota; class Bacteroidia; order Cytophagales; family Spirosomataceae; genus Fibrella; species Fibrella aquatilis. Next base: position 23,728 of record NZ_JAFMYU010000016.1, read on the forward strand.
CATCAATGGCGTAATTGCTGTAGGCGGTGGTAAAAATGATCTGTAGTTTATCCTTATAGAGGCTGGCAAACTGAAGTCCGGTGAGCAGCGGCATCTGGATATCCAGAAACAGCAGTTCGGCCGGATGTTGCTGAAGCAGGTGAATGGCCTCTTTCACCGACGTAGTGCTGCCCACCAGGTTGAGATAGGGCGTATTGCCAATATACTGCGTCAAGACATCGATGGCGGCCTGCTCATCATCCAGAATAAAGCAATTGATCATGGTTGAGTGTAATGAGGAATAAAGGGCGAAACTAATGGGGCACCCGGATGCACAGATCAACGCGAAACACATCGTCGACGTTGGAACTTGTCAGCGTGGTTTGGCCCGGAAAGGCCAGCTTTAACTGCTTGTCGACATTACTTAACCCCAGTCCTGTTTGGGTGTAGGCGGGCGTATCCCGTTTCACATTGACTGAAGTAAAAGAAAGCTGGCTGGCAGAAATACCTACGTAAATATGGGCAGGTACGGTTTCATTGAAGATGTCTCCATACTTAAAAATATTTTCAACCAGTGATATGAGAATGAGGGGGGGTATCAGGAAGTGTGTGCCCAGGTCTTCGCCCTCCACGACAAAGGCTACCTGTAGCCGGTTGCTGAATCGGTACTCCTGTATTTTCAGGTAATGCCGGATGTAGGCTATCTCCTGCGCCACAGGCACCAGTTCATTCTGGCCTACTTCGGTAATGCTGCGCAGCATCTGCGAGAGGTTCATGATGGCGTCGGCCAGGCGGGGCGAGGTCTTGAGGGCATCGGCAAAAAAGAAGTTAAGGGTATTGAATAGAAAGTGGGGGTTGAGTTGGGTGCGCAGAAAGGCCAGTTCGGCGCGCTTGGTTTCCAGTTGCAGGTCCAGGATGCGGCGTTCGTCGTAGCGTTTCTGGCGTTGAAGGTCAATATTGGTCACCGCAAAATAGTAGCCATAGCTCACCAGCAAATACTGTACCGCCAGCCAGAGCGAGTCTGGCACAAAGCCTGCGTTTACTGTTTGATTGTTGCCATTGTACATGCTGGGCAGATCAAGCATGGGCAGTATGTTATAGAGCAGTGCATAGCGAAGATAAGTATACAGGGCCAGCAGCACCATGGTCGATACCACCAATTGGACGTAGGTGCCTCGTCGTATGTTAGGGGCTATTACTACGTAGATGTTTGTGTAGAATAGGATAGCCAGTAGGGCCAGTGTAAATGGTAGTTGCCCGGCCACCAGATAGCGCATATTGGTGAAATAAAGCAGGGCGCTATTGACCAGGTAATAGCCCACCCAAACCAGCAGGTGAACCAGAAACCGCTTGTTGCGAAAAAGACGCTGGAGAAGGGTACTCATTGAGGGGTGTAAGGTGGGTTTGGTATAGGGAAAAGTGGCATCAGTTGGGTTGGTATGGAGCAAAAGGCTCTTCGTATAAGATGTTATGCAGCCCGTTTTCAGGCCCCCACCTTTGACCTGTTCAAAAAGCAAAAAACACTAAACCATTCACGACAATGAAAACGATCGCCGCACGCCCACAGTCACTTGTTCTCTCGGTTCGCAAAGTAGCTAAACTCAACGGACAAGGCCACGGTACAACAAAAAATGGAGGCCGTTCCATGACCACTATCTGGTTCTAAGCCAGTTGTCGCCCTGTCAGCCGATTACTTCGTACTGACAAAAGGGCTATTGGTATAATCTTTTTTGATCGGCACGCCGCCATTCAGTGCTTCGCAGACACATTACCCACTCGTTCAGATGATCACCATGCACGACTTCGACACAGATACATCACCTGCCACCGTCCGGCAACTGGACGAGATGCTGGCGGTGCTGCTGACAACAAGCACCGACGGGCCACTACTGAGCGACGCTGATACCTGGCTGCACTCGGTACTGCTGAACGAACCCGCTTGGGCGGTGGCCTGGCGAGCCATGCCTACGCCTGCCAACGGCCCCTCGCCCGCTTTGCTGATTGGGTTGCTGCTGGTGAAACGAAATGCGCTGGCCAGCGCCGACAGCCAGCCGATGGTACACCAGGCCGACGACTACCTCTACGACTGGCTGATGCACTGGCTTACCAGCACACCCGCCGCTATGCCGTCGGGTTGTGCTCTGGCGGTGCATTACCTTATCATCTCGCTCTGTCAGCTGCCGGTTGCCGACGGCCGGATGGCCAAACTGCTGCGGTTGCTGCAACACCAGCACCCCGCCGGTAGCTGGAACCCCGGCCTGGACCTGACTACCGAAATTGGGGCCACGGGCTGGCTGCTAACGCTGTTGAAAGCCCGTAGCTACTGCCTGACAGCTGACCAGCGTATAGCCAGGGACGTTAGTGATCTTGATCCGTATCTGGAGGCCTATGTGCGGTTTCTCTACACCCACCAGATACCCGCCACGGGTGGCTTCGAGTTCTCGTCGCTGTTTCCGGTGTCGGTGCGGCACGAAGAGTGGAACCAGGCCGACGAGCAGTCGTGGAGTCAGGGCGACCTGGGGCATCTGTTATTGCTACACGAAGTGGCTGGCCTGCAACACCAGGATCAACTCACCGAGTGGGCCAACCGCATTGGGGGCTACCTGATGCACCAGCGCCAGCAGGGCAGACTGACCCAAAAACAACCCGGCCTGCTCAACGGTATGGCTGGACTAAGCTTGCTCTACCGGCGGCTGCATGGCCTGACCCAGCAGCAAGCTTACCTGGCCGAAGCGCACTACTGGCTCGGCGAAGTGATGCAGGCGTTGCAACAGGGAGCGCTGCCCGCCGACGGGTCGTTCCGGTCGGGGCGGCTGGGTATTATCTGCGCCCTGAAACACTGGCTAGGCCAGGAAGCAGGCCTCGATTTGCTGCATCTATAAGCTTAACTTCTTAATCACCAACTACTTATGAACACTAGCTATCTGGCTCCGGCTGCTTCTGGTCCCGTTCGGGCGGCTATCCTGACGAGCATTCCGCAGCAGCAACCGTTTCGGTTTGTCGATGCCATCACCTACCTCGACGATACGCGGGCCGAAGGGAATTACCTGCTCGACAGCGATGCGTTCTATTTCAAGGGTCATTTTCCCGGCTACCCGGTGGTGCCGGGGGTGATCCTGACGGAAATCATGGCCCAGATTGGCCTCATTCCGTTGGGCATTTACCTGCTCCAGGGACCCGATTCGGGGTTGGTGCCACTCAATGCCCTGCCCGTGCTGACGGCCTCGGCCATGCAGTTCTATAAGCAGGTGACGGGCGGGCAGCGGGTGTACGTAACGTCGGAAAAGATTTTGTTCCGGCATGGCAAGCTGCGCTGCAAAGTGCGTATGCACGACCAGCACCACACCCTCCTCTGCGAAGGTGAACTGGCCGGAATGGTGACGAATATTCCACATAATTAAGCGCTTAAAGCCATGAGACGTGTTGTTGTTACCGGCCTGGGGGTGGTTGCCCCCAATGGCGCCGACGTGCCCTCGTTTACCCAATCAATCCGGCAGGGGCAGTCGGGCATACGGGTTATTCCGCAGCTAATGGATTGGAATTTAGGCTGTTGGGTGGCCGGTTGGCCCCAACTGGAAGAGGGTGTGCTGTCGGCGTATTTCACCGAAAACACCCTGAAAGCCCTCAAAAGCACCAACGTAATCTACGGCTGCGTAGCGGCCACCCAGGCCTGGCTCGACGCGGGCCTGACCATAGACCCCGACACCGTAGACTGGGACACGGGCTGCGTGTTTGGCACTACCTCCTGCGACACCACCGTGATGCGCGAGGCTGTCAACACGATTGACCGGATGGAGTCGCGGCGGCTGGGTACGCGGTTTATCGAGCAAACCATGTTCAGCGGGGTGTGTGCCTACGTGGGCGGGTTGCTGGGCCTGGGCAACCAGGTGTCGGCCAATGCGTCGGCCTGCGCCACGGGTACCGAATCTATTTTGCTGGCCTATGACCGCATTCGGCATGGCTACGCCAACCGAATGGTGGCGGGTAGCGCCGAGTCGGCCAGTCCGCACATCTGGGCGGCCTCCGACGCCATGCGGATTATCACCCGGCGGTCGAACCCGACGCCCGAAACGGCTTCGCGGCCTATGAGTGCTACGGCGGCGGGTTTTGTGCCCAGTTCGGGTGCCGGGGCGCTCATTCTGGAAGAACGCGACATGGCCATTGCCCGTGGGGCACGTATTTATGCCGAAATAAAGGGGGGCTACACCAACAGTGGCGGCCAACGCGACGGCGGCACCATGACCGCCCCCAGCCCGGCGGGTGTGCGGCGCTGCATTGAGCGGGCCATGGAACTGAGCGATATCAAAGCCGCCGACGTGGACCTCATCTGCGGGCACCTTACCTCCACCTTCGCCGACAAAGTAGAGGTGCGCAGTTGGGCCACGGTGCTCGACCGGTGGGGGGCAGATTTTCCCTACATCAATTCGCTGAAGTCCATGATTGGGCATTGTCTGGGCGCGGCGGGGTCTATTGAGTCAGTGGCGGCCATCCTGCAACTCCATCACGGGTTTGTTCACCCCAGCATCAACTGCGAGGACCCTCACCCCGAGATCGAAGCGCTCATCAGCCCCAGCCGTATTCCGGCCCAGCTGATCGAGCAAGAGATCAACACGGTTATCAAAGCCAACTTCGGCTTTGGCGACGTCAATTCTTGCATCGTTTTCACCAAACCATAATCAATTACCACTATGTCACCTGACGTTCTACGCGAAAAATTCGTCGCCATCCTCACGCCCTATATCGCCGACAAAGCACTGCTGACGGGCCTCAACAACGATACCCACCTCACCAAAGACCTGCACATCAACTCGGCCCACGTGGTGGATGTGGTGATTGACACGGAGCTGGAATTCGACATCGAAATCGACAACGACTCGATTGACCAGATGACCACCGTGGGTAGCTGCGTGGACCTGATCCTGGAAAAAATGCTGGTCGATGTGGCTCGGTAACGACCTCGTCTGCCTCACGGCCCTCCGGCGGCACGATCCCGATCATGCCGCCCGGTTTCGGCAAAAGGTGCTCACCCCCCACGAACAGCAGTTGGTGGTGGGGGCACCCCAGCCCGACCGGTTGCTGTGGCTGCTCTGGTCGCTGAAAGAGGCGGCCTACAAATACTGCCAGCAACAGCAGCCCTCGCTCACGTTTGTTGCCACGCGCTTCGGGTTGCTCAGCAGCCCTACTGTACCTGCCCCGCTGCCCGCCACCCACTGGCGCGACCACGGATTTGACCACCTCCCGGCCACCACCACCTGCCTGCAAACGCCCCTGGGCATTGCTTATGGCCGCACAGTGGGCACCCCAACCTGCCTCATGAGCGTGGTGGCGGGGTCGCTGGCAGCCCTCGAAACCGTACACTGGGAAATACGGCGGGCTGGTTCGGCCCCCGCTCAGCAGTCGGCGCAGGTGCGGCAGGCCGCCGCCAACCGTTTCCGGGCCGAGTGGGGTTTGCTGCCCGGCGTTCGGCTCACGTTTGAAAAAAATAAGCACAGCGCCTGGGGATCAGGCGGGCCGGTGCTGCACCTGAACAACCAGCCGCAGCCCTGCGCCATCTCGTTTTCGCACGATGCTCAGTACGTCGCCTACGCCTTCGCCAACCACTACGTCATTCACTAAGCTCACCGCCATGCCTTCGCCCAAACACTACCGACTCCTGATTCTTTTTGCCGTTGTGGTTATCGACGTCATGGGCGCTGGCCTCATCATTCCTGTGCTGCCCGATCTGGTGCAGCACCACCTGGGGACCACCACCGCCAACGCGTCGGTCTACGGTGCGGCCCTGCTCATTGCCTATTCGGTGATGCAGTTTGTGTTTTCGCCTATTATTGGCCGCCTCAGTGACCGGTATGGCCGCCGCCCCGTGATCCTGGCGTCGCTGGCGGGTTTCAGCCTCGACTATGTGGTTATGGCTTTTGCGCCGTCTTATGCCTGGCTGTTTGTGGGCCGGTGCGTGGCGGGCATTACCGGGGCCAGCATGACCACCGCCTTTGCCTACGTGGCCGACATCAGCACCTCCGCCCACCGTGCCCGCAACTTCGGCGTCATTGGCGCGGCCATTGGGCTGGGCTTCATTCTGGGGCCGGTGCTGGGTGGTTTTCTGGGTCAAATCGATCTCCAATACCCGTTTCTGGCGGCGTCGGGGCTAGCCCTGGTCAACGCCGTAGCGGCCTATTTCTTCTTGCCCGAATCGCTGGTAACGCCCCTGCGCCAACCCAGTCGGCTGGCGCTCACCAACCCCCTGGGACCCCTGCTGCGCCCCGCGCTCATGGGCCTGGCGGCGGCGCTCTTCTGTATCCAAATGGCCGAACAAACCCTGCCCAGCACCTGGGTCTACTACACCAAGCTGGCGTTTGGGTGGGGACAGCAGCAGGTGGGCTGGTCGATGGGGTTTGCCGGGCTGCTGATTGTGGGCGTGCAGGGCGTGCTGGTGCGGGTGGTGGTGCCGCGCTGGGGCGAGTTGGCAGCCATTACCTGGGGCTGTCTGGCCTGGGCGGTGGCGGCGTTTGTGTTTCCGTTTGTGGTGCAGGTGGGCTGGGTATACGCCCTCATGCTGCCCTATGCTTTTGGGGGCATTGTCACGCCTTCGTTGCAGGCCCTGCTTTCGCAACGCACCGATGCCGCCCAGCAGGGCACGTTGCAGGGCAGTTTGTCGGCGCTCACCAGCCTCACGGCGGTGGTGGGTCCGCTGCTGGCCACGGGCCTGTTCAGCTACTTCGCCGCCCGGTCGGCCTATCACTTTCCGGGGGCACCGTTTGTGTCGGCGGGGGGGCTGGTGCTGGCGGGTGGTTTGCTGGCCTGGCATAGCCTGCGCCGCCATCAACCCTCGCCAATGGCCGCGCCGGTGGCTACCGCAACGGCCAACGCAACAGACACCACCAATCTGGCTACTGCCCCGCCCGCCGAGGCTGAACTTGACCTGGTGGCTTAACCGATTTTTCTCCCGTGCTGCTTCTTAAACCGTTGATAATCATGCGATACCTACTATTTATTCTTTTTCTTAGCTCACTGGGGCTGCTACCCGCCCGCCCGGCTCTGGCCCAGCAGACGGTGCTGTCGGGTTATGTGCAGCTGGGTCTTCAGGCCGATCTGAACTTGAAACAGCAGCAGTTTCAGTTGCAAAAAGCCCTGCTCATGCTCGACGAAACCAGGACCGCCTTTCGGCCCACGGTGCAGTTCAATACCACCTATTCCACGGCCGTGGGTGGTCGTCAGATTGCTTTTCCGGTGGGGTCGTTGCTGAACCCGGTCTACACCACGCTCAACAAACTGACCGAGACCAAGCAGTTTCCTCAGGTGGCCGACTACAAAGAAAATTTTTACCCCAAAGACTTCTACGACACCCGGTTTCATACCATGATGCCCCTCATCAACGCCGAGCTTCGGCTTCAGCGCAGCCTCCAGGGCGAACAGATCAACGCCCTCAAAGCCGAGCAGGACGTGTATCGGCGCGAGCTGACGAAGACCATCAAAATGGCCTATTTCCAGTACCTCAAAGCCGCCGAAGTGGTGGTGATCTGCGAAACGGGCCTGCGCCTGCTCACCGACACTGAGCGCTTCAATAAGTCGCTGGTGCAAAACGGCAAAGCCAACCCCACCGTGCTGGTCAGGATGCAGGGCGAACTGGGCAGCGCCCGCCTCCGCCTGGAAGAAGCCCGCAGCGATCAGCAGCAGGCCGCGCTCTACCTGAACCACCTGCTCAACCGCGCCCCCGCCGAACCGGTCCTGTTTGATTCGACCTACCGCGCCACCCGCCCGCAAGCCCCCCTGACCGACGGCAACCGCGAAGAACTGGCAGGCCTGAGATCGCTGATGTCGGCGCAACAGCTTCAGCTTCAGGTAAATAAGGTGAGCAACAAACCTAAGCTGGGCCTCTCGCTCGACGTGGGGTCGCAGGGGAACGTGGCCACGCTGGCGGGTGGTGATCAGAACTTTCTAACCCCCAACGGCTTCATCCTGGCCGGTATCTCGTTCGACCTGCCGATTTACACGGCGGGGCGGCGGCAGCTGAAAATGGCCCAGAACCGCGCCGACATTGCCGCTACTGAACTGCGCCTGACCCAGACCCTCAACGACCTGAACGCCCAGATGCAACAGGCCGAGCTGGCTTTCCAGGCTGCCCTCACCCGCTACGACCAGCAGAAAGAACAGCAGCCCTGGGCCGACCGCTACTACCGTGACCTGATGAAGCTCTACCGCGAAGGCATGGTGGGCTACGTAGAGCTGCTTGACGCCCAAAATCAGGTGATGAAACAACAGATTGAACAGACACTACGCCTCTACGACGCCTGGATTCGCCTGGCGCAGCTGGAGCGGGTGAAAGGGTAAATGGTGAAAGAGCGAATGGCGAAAGAGCGATCTACGCACCCAACGCTGTTCACTTATCCATCCTCACCATTTGCCATCACCCTCGCCATTCGTTCTCTCGCTATTCACTCTTTCGCTATTTCACTCTCTCGCTCTTTCACTATATGAAACCGATTTTCATACTCGCCCTGCTGGCCACCATCTGGAGCTGCCAGTCGCCTGCCCCCACTCAGAATAAGGCCAACACTGGCCCTGATGCCATCTCCGTGCGCCTGCAATCGGTAGAGCAGGTGAGTGCTGCCGAACCCGTGGTGGCCACCGGGCTGCTGTCGCCCCGGCAAGAGGTGCGGCTGTCGTTTAAGGTGGGCGGCGTGATCAGCAAGCTCTACGTTCGCGAAGGGCAGACGGTGCAGAAAGGCCAACTGCTGGCCACGCTCAACACCACCGAACTCGACGCCCAGGTGGCCCAGGCCGGGCAGCTGTTCAGCAAAGCCGAGCGCGACTGGCAACGGACCCAGCGGCTCTATCAGGATTCGGTAGCCACGCTGGAACAGGCTCAAAATCAGACTACTGCGCTCGAAACATCGCGCCAGACACTGGCTATGGCGCGGGCCAATCAGGGGTTGTCGAGGTTGTATGCTACGCTCTCCGGCGTGGTGCAGGCCCGGCCCGTCAACGAAGGCGAACTGGTGTCGCCGGGGGTGCCGGTGGTGCTGGTCACGGGCACGGGCGTGTCTGACTGGGTGCTGCGTGTGGGGGTGGCCGACAAAGCCTGGACACGCCTGCGGGCTGGTGATCGGGCCGACGTTCGGCTCGACGCATTTGGCGGTGAACTGCTCCCCGCGCAGGTGGTGGCCCTCTCGCAGGGGGCCGACCCCGCTTCGGGGCTATACCAGGCCGATTTGCTCATCCGGGCCAGCCGCAACCGGCTGGTGTCGGGGCTGTTTGGCAAAGCCACGATCTACCCCGCCGGGCGGCAGTCGCTGGTGGCCATCCCCGCCGACGCCATCGTGGAAGGCGACAACGAGCAGGCCTTCACGTTTGTGAACGAAGGCAACATAGCCCGCAAACGGCAACTGCGCGTGCTCTATGTACGGGGCAACAAGGCCTTTGTGAACCTCACCGGAAACACCATTGCCGCTGTCATCACCGACGGCTCGGCCTACCTCGAAGACGGCAGCCCCATCCGGGTGGTGCAATAACCCTACGCTACTATGAACATCATCAAGTTTTCGGTCAAAAATTACCAGTTCACGCTGATCGTGTTTCTGGCGGTGCTGAGCATTGGGTTATATGCGCTCTTCACCATGCCCCGGGGCGAAGACCCGGAGTTCGAGTCGCCCCAGTATCTGGTTACGGTGATCTATCCCGGTGCCACGCCTGAGGATATCGAAGAGTTGATTATCAATCCATTAGAGCAACGGATCAACGGCCTCAGCGCCCTGAAACGGACGGCATCGGCCAGTGTGGAAGGGGCGGGGGTGTGTCAGGTCGAGTTTTCGTATAGCGAAGATCCTGACGCCAAATACCAGGAGGTGATGCGCGAAGTGAACGCCCTTGCCACGGTCTGGCCCAGCGATATTATGGACGTGCGGGTGCAGAAGATCAGGCCCCACGACGTGAACATCTACCAGTTTGCGCTGGTGAGCAACAGCCTTTCCTACGCCAAGCTCCAGGCCCACGCCGAAGCCCTCCGCAACCAACTCCGTAAGGTAGGCTCCCTGGCCGACGTCTCGATCTGGGGCCTGCCCACGCGGCAGGTGTCGGTGCGGTTGAACACGGGCAAAATGGCCCAGGAACGGGTGTCGGTAAACCAGGTGCTGGGTGCGTTGCAGGCCGAAAACATCAACCTCCCCGGCGGCAGCGTCGATTTGCTCACCAAGCGGTTTTCGGTGAAAACCACCGGCGGCTACAAACACCCCGACGAGATCAAAAATACCATCGTCTACTCAGACGGGCGGCGCGTGGTGCACCTCAAAGACATCGCCGACGTGCGCATCGACTACGCCCCGCGCACCCACCAGACGGCCCTCAATGGCCACCGCTGCGTGTTTGTAACGGCCTGCCAGAAACCGGGGCAAAACATTACGGCGGTGGGCCACCAGGTTACGCCGCTGTTTGCGGCCTTTAAAGCCAAACTGCCCCCTACCGTCGATGCCGTCAACGTGTTCGATCAGGCCCGGTCGGTAGATAAACGGCTGGGACGGTTCGCCACCGACTTTGGGCTGGCCATTTTGCTGGTGCTCATCACGCTCATTCCGCTGGGGTTCCGGGCCAGCCTGGTCGTGATGGTGTCTATCCCGCTGTCGCTGGCCATTGGGCTGGCTATCCTCTACGCGGCTGGCTTCACCATCAACCAGTTAAGCATCGTAGGCATGATCGTGGCGCTGGGTATCCTGGTCGACGACAGCATTGTGGTGGTCGAAAATATTCAGCGGCAGCTGCGCGGCGGACAGTCGCGGCAGCAGGCGGCCATTGATGCCACTCGCCAGATTGCCCCCGCCGTGGTGGGCTGTACGGTGCTGTTGTGCCTGGCGTTTTTGCCCATTGCCAACCTGCCCGAAGCCGCCGGGGCGTTCATCCGCAACCTGCCCGTGGCCGTGATGGCCACCGTGGGTGCCTCCATGCTCGTGTCGCTCACCATTGTGCCGTTCCTGGCATCGGTGGTGCTGGCCAAAACACACCATGCCGAAGGAAATATGGTGCTGCGGGCCCTGAATCGGCTTATTCACGCTACCTACGGCCGGTCGGTCGACTGGTGTTTGACCCACGCCAAGCTGACCCTGGTGATGGCCATGCTGGTGTTTGGGTCGGTGCTTTGGGTAGCCATAGATGCCCTGCCGATGAGCTTATTCCCGTCGTCGGAGAAGCCCATGTTTCTGGTGAACGTGAAAACGCCCACCGGCTCGAACCTGGCCGTAACCGAGCGGATCGTGAAGCAGGTAGAACAGGTGGTGCTGCGCCATCCCGACATCCAGAACGTGGCTACCAATATTGGCCGCGACAACCCACGGGTGTATTACAACCTGTTGCAGGGGGCCGAAGCCGCCAATACCGGTCAGCTGCTGGTGATGCTCAACGACATGGACACGAAGCACAAAAAAGCCATGATCGACCAACTGCGGGCGCAACTGGGGCAGGTGGCCAACGCCCGTGTGGAGGTGAAAGATTTTGAGCAGGGGCCACCGCTGTCGGCCCCCATCAACTACAACCTCTTCGGCGATAACCTCGACACGCTACGCCGCGCCGCCCAACTGGTAGAGCAGACCCTGAAGCGCAACCCCGCCACGATCTACGTCGAAAATCCGCTCAATTTCCAGCCTACCGACCTGAAAGTGAGTGTAAACAAAGAAAAAGCCGGGCTGCTCAACATCAGCATTGCCGACATCAACCGGGCCATTCGGCTGGGGGTGGCCGGGCTGACCATCGGTAGTTTCAAGGGCGAAGACAGCCAGCATCCGTACCCCATCAACGTGTCGGCTGGCACCAACGCCCCCACTGATTTCGACTTCTTTGACCAGCTCTACGTGAACAATGCGCTGGGCACGGCCATTCCGCTACGGCAAGTGGCCGACCTGCACCTGAGTCCGTCGCAGACCCAGATTTACCACAACAACCGCGACCGCTTCGCTACGGTGTCGTCGTTTGTGCGGTCGGGCTATACGGCCTCGGTGGTGAACCGCGAGCTGGTGCAGGCGCTGAAATCCCTGCGGTTGCCCGAAGGAGTGACGCTGAAAGTGGCGGGCGAAGCCGAGAGTGTCGACAGTTCATTTGGGGGCATCGGGGTCATTGTGCTCGTCACACTCTTTGGCATGATTGCCGTGCTGGTGCTGGAATTTGGCAGCCTGAAATCGACCCTGATTGTGCTGTCGGTGGTGCCGTTGGGCATGGTAGGGGCCATTGCCGCCCTCATGCTGGCCCACGAAACGCTATCGTTTACGGCGGTGGTGGGTTTTCTGGCACTCATTGGCATTGAAGTGAAAAATTCACTGCTGCTCGTAGACCACACCAACCGGCTACGCGAGGCGGGCTGGGAACTGACGGCGGCCATTCGGCGGGCGGGCGAGGTACGGTTTGTGCCCATCCTGCTTACCTCACTCACGGCCATTGGCGGGCTGCTGCCACTCATCATCGAATACTCGGACCTGTATTCGCCGCTGGCGCTGGTGCTGGTGGGGGGCATCATCAGCTCTACGCTGCTGGCCCGGCTCGTTACGCCGGTGCTCTACCAGCTCATGCCCCCGGCCATTGCCCTGCCCGCCCAAAACGCCCCGGCCGACCCCGCCGCCAGTTTCATCCACGAAGACGAAGAATGGGCCGTACCGGCCTGATTACCACTATTCTAAACGCCCTGTAAAGCCATGAGCAATCCCGTTGCTACCCAAATCCGTTGCGAGTGGTTACCACTCCACCCTGCCCAGCAGGACGTCTATTACGACCAGCTCGTTAACCCCGCCAGTCCACATTACAACACGGGGGGCTACGTGGTCATCCGGGGTGAGCTAGACAAGGCCCTGTTGCAACAGGTGGTGGCTCAGGCACCGGCCACCTTCGACGCGCTCCGCCTGTCGTTCGACTACAGCCAGCCCACGCCCGCCTGCCGGTTTGCGCAGGAGTTTGAGCCACTGCCCCTGCCTTCCATCGATTTCCGGGGGTTCGACGACCCAGCCAGCGAAGCCCGCCACTGGATGCAGGCGCGCTTTGACCAACCCTTTGACCTACAGACCAATGTGCTCATGGAGCAGGCCCTGCTGGTGGTGGCCGATACCGAACACTGGTGGTTCAACCGCTACCATCACCTCATCACTGACGCGTCGGGCTTTGCCATCGGAGCTAACTTTGTGGCCCGGTCCTACACGGCCCTGAAACTGGGTACGCCCCTGCCCGCTGCCGACGACTACCCGCCCTACGAAGCCGAAATTGCCGCCAGTGCCAACTACCAGCAGTCGCCCGCCTACCCCCGTGACCGGGCCTACTGGAACACCAAATTCGCCGACGCCCCACCCGCCCTGCTCACCCGCAAACCCACGCCGACCAACGGGACCAACGAGGGCAGCGACAGCCTGGTGCTGGAAATTTCGGACGACCTGCGCCGCACCTTCGACCAGATTGCCGCCGAAACCGGTACCAGCCTGCAACAGCTGACCATTGGGGCGCTGATGCTCTATTTTGGCCGGCTAAACCCCCATACCGACCTGGTGCTGGGTATTCCGACCTATAACCGTCGCAAGCACCAGTGGAACGTGATGGGCATGTTTGCCGGGCTGATTCCCTTTCGCGGCCACTACCAGCCCAACCAGACCGTAGGCGAGCTGCTCCGCGACGTGCGCAACCAGCAGCTGACTGACTACCGCCACCAGAACTACCCCATCAGCCACCTCAACCGCGACCTGCACCTGCTGCAACAGGGCCGCAGCCAGCTCTTCGACGTGGTGGTGAACTACCTGCTGCTCAACTTCGACCTACAGTTTGGCCATGTGGCCGCCCGCACCCACGATTTGCTGAGCCACCAGGTAGAAAACCCACTCCAGTTTTGGTGGCGCGACTACGGTGCCCGCCAGCCGCTGGAACTGCGCGTTGACTTTCAATATGCCTATTTCACCAAAGAAGAAGCCCGCCAACTGGCCGACCGGCTGCTGTTTGTGATGGCCCAGTTTGCCAACCAGATCGACGTGCCCGTGGCAAAACTGGCCCTATTAGATTCGGGCGAAATAGCTCAATTACAGTCGTTTAACCCGCTGCCAACGCCGCGCCCGGTGGGGCAGACGTTGCTGAGTGAACTGAACCGGCAGGCCCTGAAAACGCCCACCCTGCCCGCTATTGAACTGGCCGGCAACACGCTCACCTACGCCCAGTTGCACCAGCAGGCCAACCAATTGGCCCACCGGCTGCGGCAGGCCGGAGCCGGGCCGGGCACCACCGTGGCCATTGGTCTGGAACGCACCCTGAACCTGTTTGTGGGCCTGCTGGCCGTGCTGAAAACGGGGGCTACCTACGTGGCCATTCCCCCCGATTACCCCACCGACCGCCAGCGGTTTATGCTCACCGACAGCGGGGCCACCCTCTGGCTTACCGAACTGACCGACGAACTGACCGACGCCCCAACCTGCCCGCGTATACACCCTGCCAGTAAGGACGAGGTCGGAAAGGATCAGGCGAATGTTAAACCTGATGTTAATCTCCTGGCTACCGACCCGGCCTACCTGATCTACACCTCCGGCTCGACGGGCCAACCCAAGGGTGTGGTGATTTCGCAGGGGGCGGTGCTGGATTATTGCCTCACCTTCGGGGCCTATTTTGAGCTGACTCAGGCCGACCGCGTGATTCAGCAGGCCTCCATTGCCTTCGATACCATGGTGGAAGAAATCTTCCCCGCCTGGCTATGCGGGGCGTGCGTGGTGCTGCTGAAAGAAGGTGGCCGCGACGTAGAAACATTGGCTAACGAACTAACCAACAATGGTATAACGATACTCAGTACTACCCCCTCGGTGATTCAGTGGCTCAACCGGCACGTGACCGACCTGGGCCAGCTCCGCTACCTCATCAGCGGTGGCGAAGTGCTGCACCCCGCCCACATCGACCGGCTGCTGGACAAAGTAGCCGTAGTGAATACCTACGGTCCCAGCGAGTCGACGGTGTGCGTGACCTATAACCGGATTGCCGATTTGGCCGAGGCCGCCCTTCTGGGTCAGCCCATTGCCAACCGCGACGTGGTGATCCTCAACGAAGCGGGCGACCTGCTGCCCCTGGGGGCCGTGGGCGAACTGTGCATTGGTGGCGCTGGCCTGATGACCGCCTATCACAACCAATCCGACGGCACCGCTGCCCGGCTGGTGGCCAACCCGTTCAACCCCGCCGCCAACCTCTACCGCTCTGGCGACTTGGCCCGGTGGCTGCCCAACGGCACGCTTGAGTACGTGGGTCGGCGCGATGACCAGGTGAAAATCAGGGGCTACCGGATCGAACTGGGCGAGGTAGAGGCCGCTTTGCAGGCCGTGGCAGGCGTTTGTCAGGCCGCTGTGGCCGTACACACAGGCACGGGGTCGCCCCGGCTGATGGGCTATGCCGTGGTGCTGGACGGCACGTCGGCGGTGGCTATCCTGGCTGAGCTGCGGCACGTCCTGCCCGACTACATGCTGCCTGCACAGGTGGTGTTGCTGACCGCGCTGCCCCTGCTGGCCAACGGTAAAGTAGACAGGAAAAACCTGCCTGCACCCCCTGCCGCCGACCTCGACGCGCCCGTGACAGCGGCTACCAATGACGTTGAATATCAGCTGGTTACAATCTGGCAAACCCTTTTCGACCGGATGCCCATTGGTATTCACGACAACTTTTTCGAACTGGGCGGCGATTCTATTCTGACCATTCAGGTGGTGAGCCGGATGCGGCAGGCGGGTTACTCCCTGCAACCCCGCCACCTGTTCGACTTTCCGACCATTGCCCAACTGGCCCCCCACGTGGGCCGCGATGAGTCTGTGACCGCCGAGACGGGCCTGCTGGTAGGGGAGGTGCCCCTGCTGCCTATTCAGCACCAGTTTTTGGCCGAAAGTCCCGCCGCCGAATCACACTACAACCAGACGGTGCTGCTGGCTGTGGACAAGACCGTGCCGATGGCGTGGCTGGAAAGGGCTTTTGCCCTGTTGCTGGCACAGCACGATGCCCTGCGGCTGGTGTTCGACCAGTCTGACGAGGGCATCTGGACGCAGCGCTACGCCGACAACGCCCCCAACCCCGTGGCCCAGGCAGACCTGCGCCACACCACCGACTGGACCGCCGCGCTGGCCGACGAAAGTGACCGGGCGCAGGCGTCGCTCAACATCCGCACGGGTCAGTTGCTGCGGTGCCTGTTGTTGCAAACCCCTGATCACGAACCCCAAAACCGGCTCCTGCTGGTGGTGCATCACCTGGCCGTAGACGGCGTGTCGTGGCGCATTCTGCTCGACGAACTGCTGCTACTCGTCAGGGCGCAGGCGGCCGGGCAACTCCTGGCGCTGGGGCGCAAAAGTGCCTCCTACCGCCAGTGGGCTGCGTACCTGACCGACATGGCCCAGCAGGAAAAAACGATGGCTACGCTGCCGTACTGGCAAAACCTGGTGGCCGACCAGCTGGCCTTACCCACTGATTATCCGGTGGTTACGGCCACCATGAGCCAGGTGAACACCCTGCGGCAGCAACTGCCCGCAGCCCTCACTACGGCCCTGCTCACTACCGCCCACCGCCCTTACCAAACCCAGATTGATGATCTGCTGCTGACGGCCCTGAGCCAGACCCTGACCCACTGGACAGGCTACGACCGGGTGGTGATTGGTCGTGAGGGTCACGGCCGCGACGATGCCGCCGATGCCCCTGACAGCAGCCAGACCGTGGGCTGGTTTACCCTGTACTACCCACTGGCGCTGGGTCACGACCGCGCCGCCTCTGACCGGCAGTGGATTCAGACCGTGAAAGAGCAGATTCGCACGGCCCCCCGCAATGGCCTTGGCTACGGTGCCCTGCGCTATCTCCACCCTGATGCCGACGTCCGCAACAGCCTGCACCACGCCACTGAGGTTACCTTCAGCTACCTCGGTCAGTTTGACCGGCACCCCGAACAAACCGACTGGTTTGCTGCGCCAGGCCAGCCCGCTGCCAGTAGCTCAGCAGCCGACAATCGGTTTGGGGCCAAGTTTGCCATCGCCTGTAGCGTTCAGGACGGGCAGTTGCTGGTTGACTGGCAGTATGCCACCACGCAGTATCAGGAGGCCACCGTGGCAACCCTGGTGAACACATTCATAGCCAACCTAACCCGGCTGACGTTGCATGGCAGTGCGCTTACGCAAACGCTGCCAACGCCCTCCGATTACCAGCTGGCCGGGTTGGCTTCGCAGGCGGAACTAGATGGTTTCTGGACAGAAAATAACCTTCCTGATACCGTAGAGGCTATTTATCGGCTTAGTCCACTTCAGGAAGGTATGCTATTTCACAGCCTCTACGACGCCACGTCAACGGATTATATCGACCAGATTCGGTGTACCGTCGAGGCCTTTCCAGACCCGGAACGCTTCCGGCAAAGCTGGGAGCAACTGGTGCGTGAACACACCATTCTCCGCACGGCTTTTCCGCACAGCGCTTTTGAAACACCCCTTCAGGCTGTTTACAGCCACGCCGACCTGCCTTTCCGGTTTATCGACTTGTCGGCGCTGTCAGCTACAGCCCTCACGGCCCGCGTGAATGAGCTAGCCGAAGCCGATTTGCAGGCTGGTTTTGATCTGGAAAAACCCCCGCTGCTCCGCGTAACGGTGCTGAAACGCACACCAACCACCTGCGAACTGATCTGGACCAACCACCACCTGCTCATCGACGGCTGGTCGCTGCCGGTGATGATGAAAAAACTCATTGACCGGTATGTAGCGCTCCTCCAGGGAGAGCAGCCCGTCAGCAAACCCGCTGACCGATATGAAGACTTCATTCGTTTGCTGGAAAACCGTCCGCAACAGGCCGAAGACTTGTTCTGGCGTCAGTACGTGGCCAATGTCGACCAGCCCACGCTGTTACCATTTGCGGCCAATCGGCAGGCGCGCAACAAGGGCAAAAGCGCTACCAGAAACGTAACCTGGACAGCCGATGCCGCCCTGACCGGGCAAATCAAGGCGTTTTTGCTCACCCAGCACCTTACCATCAACACGCTTTGTCAGGGCGTATGGGCTATGTTGCTGGGGCATTATACCCAGCGGCCCAACGTCACCTTTGGCGTTACTGTGTCGGGACGTATGGCAGAACTGGCCCAGGCCGAAGAGCGCATTGGCCTCTATATCAACACGTTGCCGCTCTGTGTTAGACTCAATAACGACACGCCGGTGACGCAGTGGCTGGCCGACCTGCAACAGCAGCAGGCTACCATGCGCGAATTCCAGCACAAATCCCTGCGGAGTATTCAGCAGTTGACCCAACTGTCCGGCGACTGGTTCGACAGTCTGATGGTGGTTGAAAACTACCCCATGGCCAGCCTGACCAACTACCACGCCGCGTTTCCAATTACCGAGGTGCGGCTCAAGGGCGAAACCAATTTCATGCTTACGCTGGTGGTGTATCCAGAACCTATGCTGGCCATTCAGTTTGGGTACCAGACCAGCTTGCTCGACGAGGAGGCTATGGAGCAGATCATCTCCCAGTTCGACCATACCCTGCGTCAGTTGGTGAGCCAGCCACAACAGCCCGTTGGGGCCGTAGCGGTGATCACGCCGGTTGAATGTGAATTTTTGAAAACAGTTGGTAGTCAGTTGGTTAATTACAAAAACGGCAGCTACACGGTGGTTGATCAGGTGGTCTGGCAGGCGCAACAAAAGCCGCAGCAAACGGCCCTGGTGTTTGGCCATGAGCAACTGACCTACCGCGCCCTGAACCGGCAGGCAAACCAACTGGCGCACTACCTCACCAGTCTGGGCGCTGGTCCCGGGCAGTTGATCGGGCTGTGCGTAGAGCGGTCGCCGTACCTGCTCGTCGGGCTGCTGGCTATCCTGAAAACCGGGGCCGCCTACATACCCATCGACCCGGCCACCCCTGCCGAACGGGTGCAACACATGCTCGACGATGCGGCGGCTACCCTGGTGCTCTGTCAGCAACAGACGCTGGCTAAGCTGGAAAACGAAGCGGGGCGGCGCTGCCTTTGTCTGGACCTGCCCGGTGGCTGGCTGAATCAACCCGATAGCAACCCGGTAACGCTACCCACGACGGACGATCTGGCCTACTGCCTCTACACGTCTGGCTCGACGGGTCGCCCCAAGGGGGTACGCATCAGCCATCGGAGCCTGACCAACTACCTGCTCACGTCGCAGGCCCACTACCTCGACGGGGCATTGCCCAACCAGACCGCCACGCTGATTCACCTCAACATTGCCTTCGATGCCTCGGTGACGGCGCTGCTGGCACCGCTCATGGCGGGCAAAGCCAGCCTGATTGCGCAGGGTGATGCCCTCAGCGTATTCAACGATCCTGCCCTCTGGCAGTATGCACCCTACGATTTCATCAAGCTTACGCCCGCCCAGCTGCCCCTGCTGGCCATGGCGCTGGAACTGAACCCCGACTGCCCGCCCCTGACCCGGCGGCTGGTGGTTGGTGGCGAAGCCCTGCTGCCGGTACAGTACCAGTTCTGGACAGAAAACCCCAGTCAGCCCGTTACGATCATCAACGAATATGGCCCCACCGAGGCCACCGTGGGCTGCTGCTGGTACGCCTTTCAACCGGGTAAGGGTGAGGT
This sequence comes from Fibrella aquatilis, assembly GCF_017353255.1. Classification (GTDB taxonomy): domain Bacteria; phylum Bacteroidota; class Bacteroidia; order Cytophagales; family Spirosomataceae; genus Fibrella; species Fibrella aquatilis. The sequence continues at coordinate 43,247 of NZ_JAFMYU010000016.1, forward strand.
AGTTACGGCGGGCGGTGTGCTCATTGGTCGACCTATGCCCAACGTGCAGCTGTATGTGCTCGACCAGCAAGGACAGATGGTATCTCCGGGCGTAACCGGCGAACTCTATATTGGCGGTACGCAGGTGGCCGACGGCTACCAGAACCGGCCCGACCTCACGCAAGAACGTTTTGTGATGCACCCGCTGGGACGGCTCTACCGCACCGGCGACCTGGCCTACTGGACCGCCGACGGCGAACTGGCCTACTGTGGCCGGGCCGACGACCAGATAAAGCTCCGGGGCCATCGCATTGAAATTGGCGAAATAGACGTGGTCTTGCAGGCCGCGCCGGGGGTACTGGCGGTGACCGTGGTAGCCCAACGCGACGGGCAGACCGTGACCGGACTGGCGGGGTACGTGGTCCTGGCAGAAGACGGTTCGCTGGAGGCCGTACAGGCCTATGCCGCCGCCCACCTACCCGCCTACATGCTTCCTAAGTGGTTGGTGGTGGTTGACAAACTACCACTTACGGCCAACGGCAAAATAGACAAACGCGCACTGCCCCCGGTTAGCAGCGTGGCGCTGCCCAACACTCCCACTGGCCCAACGCGCCCCGCCACCGCCACCGAAGCCACGCTGACCGTGATCTGGCAACAGGTGCTTGGCTTGCCCACGGTGGGGCTGTTCGACAATTTCTTTGAATTGGGCGGCGACTCGATCCAGTCGATTCAGGTGGTTAGCCGCGCCCGGAAAGAGGGACTAACCTTATACCCGAAAGACCTGTTCGACCATCCCACCATTGCCCAGTTGGCGCTGGTGGTTGGCCAGAAAACGGTGCTGATGGCCGAACAGGGTATGTTGTCGGGTAGTGCCGACCTGATGCCCATGCAGCAGGCGTTTCTGCAAAACGACGGCCTGGTGCGGGATCACTTCAACCAGGCAATGCTGCTCAACGTGCCCAAACGCGTTAGTCCCGGCCAACTGGCCGAAGCCCTGCTGGCCCTGATGCACCACCACGATGCCCTGCGGTTTCGGTATGAACAGCACCAGGAGCAGTGGCAGCAACACTACACCCACGACCCCACCACGCTGCTGCTGGAAGACCTGACAACCACCCCCCTGGCCCACCTGTCTACTGCGCTTACCGCCGCCTGCCAGCGCCATCAGGAGTCGCTGAATATCGTGACGGGTCCGCTGCTGCGCTTTGTGTGGTTCAACACCCCCGACGCCCACAATCGGTTGCTGCTGGTCATGCATCACCTGGTTGTCGATAGCCACTCGTGGGCCATTTTTCTCCGTGATCTGGCCACTTGCCTAACGGCAGCAACGGCGCAAACAGCCCCCGACCTGGGCCAGAAAACAATGTCTTACCGGCAATGGCAGGCGGCGCTGGCTACCTACGCCACCACCGGGACCACCCACCAGCAGCTACCCTACTGGCAGGCCATCAGTGCCGAAGCCAAACCACTGCCCACCGATTTTCCGCTGGCCTACAGTGATGTCGATCAGGTAGTTACGCACGAATTCAGTCTCGATGCCCCTACTACCGCAGCGCTGCTCCACGAGGCTCACCAGGCCTACCATACCGACGTGCAGACGCTGTTGCTGGTGGCACTGGGGCAGACCGTAGCCAACTGGACCGGCCGCCAACAGCTTACGCTGGGGCTGCAAGGACATGGCCGCGACGCCATTGCCGACCAGATCGACGTGAGCCGAACCGTGGGCTGGTTTACAAACCAATACCCGGTGGCGCTTGCCATTGGTACCGACGATTCGCTGCCGTACCTGATCCGGTCGGTAAAGGAGCAACTCAAGCGCGTGCCGGATGCCGGTATTGGCTACGGTGCCCTGCGCTACCTACACCCCGATGCCGCCGTGCGGGAGTCGCTGAACAACGGGCACACTTTTACCCTGCGGATGAATTACGTGGCCCCGGATGAGCCAGTCGGCCCACCCACAACCGCCTGCTTTAGCACCGCCCATGAGTCGGTGGGGAGGTTGATAGCGGGCGACAGTGCCTTCGATAATCAGTTTGACCTTCATTTTTTCGTGGACGAAGGTCGCTTGCATGGCCACTGGCGGTATGCTACCAACCAGTACATGTCCCAGACGGTGAGCCGGTTGGCCACGCAGCTTTGCCACCACCTGACCACCGTTGTGCAGCATTGCCTTGGCCAGCACCAAACCCGCCTGTCGCCGTCAGACTATGGCCTTGGTGATACGCTTAACGTGCAGGAGCTGGACGCACTCCTTACGGCAATCGATTCGACCACCAGCGACGTACTCGTTTTCTAACTGCACTACCCCATGAAAACCAACGAATTTATTCAGTTACTCCAGGCTCAGCAACTGACTCTACTGGCCGATTCGGACCGGCTGCTGTTGAAAAGTGAACGCGGGCAGCTGAACCCGGCCACCATTGTCAACTATGCTGAACTGGTGGCGTATATCAAAACCCGGAAGGCCGATTTGCTGGCCCACCTGGCGCAGTCGCCCATGGTGGTCAATGCCCCGGTGTCTCCCGCCGTTAGTGCCGTTTATCCGCTTAGTCCTCTACAGGCAGGCCTGTTGTTTCATGCCCTCTACGACCAGCAGACGTCAGACTATATCGAGCAGTTTAGCTGCACCCTTACCGGCGCTATCGACGTCGACGTGTTTAGCCAGGCATGGGGCTGCGTGATGGCCCGGCATACTAGTTTCCGAACTAGTATGCACACCCAAAATCTGGCTACGCCCGTGCAATGTGTACACCGGGCGGTGGCCGTGCCCTTCCGGTTTGTCAACTACACAACCCTGCCGTTGGCTGAACAGGCCGATCGGTTAACCCGGTTCATGACTGAGGACTACCAGACCGGGTTCGACCTGGAGCGGCCACCGCTGATGCGCATCACCCTCATTAACCTGGGGGCCGGTTGCCACCGCCTGGTCTGGACCGTCCACCACCTCATCATCGACGGCTGGTCGGTGCCGGTTGTGTTGCAGGAACTGACGGCCACCTACCAATTACTGTTGCGAGGCCAGGCGCTGCCCACACTGGACGAAGACCGCTACGAAAGTTTCATTGCCCACATTCGTGCCCAGCCCGCCGCCAATGCAGAGTCGTTTTGGCGCACCTACCTGGCCAACGTAGAAACCCCCACTTACCTGCCGGGCTTACCACCCGCTACGGCTACGGCGGCAGACAGCCGGTGTAACGACCGGCGTTACCTGTCGCTGCCAGCCGCACAAACCGCTCGGCTCCAGGCCTATGTCCAGGCTAACCGGTTGACTGTCAATACGCTGCTACAGGGTGCCTGGGCCTTTACGCTGGCAGCGCACACCGGCCAGACAACCGTTACGTTTGGCGCAACGGTATCGGGGCGCCCTGCCGAGCTTGAGCACGTGGAGCAAAAAGTGGGACTGTTCATCAATACCATCCCGCTGTGCACCACGCTCCGCAGCGACCAGCTGCTTCAGGATTGGCTGGGCGCTATTCAGCAGGGCCATTCGGCCGCCCGCGAGTACCAGCACACCGCCCTTTCACAAATTCAGCACCTGGCGGGTATCCGGGAAAGTCTCTTCAATTCCATTCTGGTGATGGAAAATTTCCCCCTGCATGCCCTGGCAGCACAGGCGGACGGCCTCACGATCAGCGACGCACAGCTGCGCCAGCAAACCAACTTTCCGCTCACGCTCATTGCCGAAATGAACGAGACGCTGACCATTGAATTTAACTACAAGCCAGCCCTGTTCGACGGCCCCCTGATAGACCGGGTAATTGGGCACGTGCAGTGTTTGCTGGGCCAGTTCGCGGCGGCAGATCAGCACCTGACCATCCGTGACCTGAACCTCCTGACCGTCGAGGAGGAACAACAGGTGCGGCAGCTGGGCGAGCCACGGCCAACGCTGTATTCGCCCGGTACCCTGCTCGATGTGGTGGCGGAAGCTGGTCGGCTTTATGCCGCCAGACCGGCCGTGATCTGGCAGGACCAACGGGTTTCGTTTGCTGAACTGAACCAGCAGGTTGACCAGTTGGCGGCCTACTTGCTGGCCAAAGGCGTTGGCTCCGGTCAGGTGGTAGGCATTTGCCTGGAGCGGACACCACGGCTGCTGGTGGGTATGCTGGCCCTGCTAAAAACGGGTGCTGCCTACACCCCCATCGACCCCGAATATCCCGATGAGCGCATCGACTACATCCTCAACGATGCCAGCGTGAGCCTGTTTTTGTGTGAATCAGCCACGTACCGGCCGTCGTTTAACAGCCTGACTGCCCGTTGTTTATTGCTCGACACCCGCCTCGAACCCGTTGAGGCCGGTGGCCGGTTTCCCGTTATCGAGCCAGCCAGCCTGGCCTACATTCTGTACACGTCGGGGTCTACGGGGCGGCCCAAAGGGGTACGTATCAGCCATGGCGCACTAAACAACTATGTACGTACCACCCAGGTCTACGTCACCGACGAACGCCCCAACCAGGCGGGTACCTATTTCAACATGTCGGTCAGCTTCGACATGTCGATCACGATCCTGTTTACGCCGCTGCTGGTGGGCAAACCCATTGTAATGGGTACCGGTGACACGGTTTCGCTCTTCGAGGACCCCACTTTTCTGGCCCATGCTCCCTACGATTTTCTGACCATGACACCCACGCAGTTTACCGTGCTGGACGAATTTTTGGCCCAGCGTAACGACCCCTGGGTGGCTGATCGCTACGTGCTGGGTGGTGAGCCGCTGCTGCCGTCGCACTACCAGCGCATACGGGAAAAAGGCATCAGCGTGGCCATGACCAACCTCTACGGGCCTACCGAAACGACGGTGGCGTCCAACACGTATCATTTTAACACACAAGACGTTATTGAGCAAACGGCGGGGTGCGTCGTTATTGGCCGACCCTTGCCCAACGTAAACCTGTACGTGCTCGACGCGCACGGCAAACTGGCCTTACCCGGTGTGCCTGGCGAACTGTACATTGGCGGCATTCAGGTAGGGGCTGGCTACCAGAATAAACCCGCCATAACCCGGCAACGCTTTATTGACCATGCCCTGGGACGGCTCTACCGCACCGGCGACTTGGTGGCTTGGCAACCCAGCGGCAACCTTGGCTTTCTGGGTCGCAACGACGATCAGGTGAAACTGCGGGGCTACCGCATTGAACTGGGTGAGATAGAAGCCGTCTTGCGGCAGGCCCCCGGTGTGAAAAACGGGGTGGTTGGTACTCGGCTGCAAAACCAGACCGTAACCGGGCTAATTGGGTATGTAGAGCCAACCGAGACCTACAACCAGCGGGAGGTGATCGCTTTTTTGCGCAGCCGACTGGCGGTTTACATGGTACCGGCCACGCTGGTCGAGGTAGCTAAGATTCCGCAGACGGCCAGCGGCAAAGCCGATAAAAAAGCCCTGGCCTTGCTTGGCCAGACGACCAAAACCACACAACCAGTGGATATGGATGCCCTCACGCCCGTTGAACACCAACTGCTGCTTATCTGGCAGCAACTGTTACGGACCGACGCAATCACGGTTGACAGTGACTTTTTTGAACTGGGCGGCGACTCTATCGGGGTGCTTCAACTCGTCAACAGGGCCAGAACGGGTGGTCTCTACATAAAACCGCAGACCCTGCTGGCCCATCCTACCATTCGGGAATTGGCCCGGTGCATTGGTACGCCCGTAGCGGCTAGCGGTGAACAGGGGGTGCTCACGGGGCCGGTAGATCTAATGCCCATTCAGCAGTATTTTCTGGAAGAAGGCATGTCGGCGCACTACAACCAGGCCGGTCTGCTCAAACTAGATAAGCGAATCGACCAGCGTATGATGGCGGTGGTGGTGCAGCAGCTGGTGGCTCAGCATGATGCGCTACGGCTTGCCTATCGTGTGCTGCCAGGGGGTTACGAACAAGTATATACCGATGCGGCGGGGCAACTCACGGTCGAGGACCGGAGCGAGGTGGAACCACAGGAACTGAAGGCCGCAGTCACGGCTATCTGTGCGCATTACCAGCGGTCACTCGCACTCACCGATGGGCCTATATATCGCTTTGTCTGGATCAAGATGCCTGCGTCTGAATCGCACAACCGGTTGTTTATGGTGGTGCATCACCTGGCTATCGACGGGGTATCGTGGCGTGTGCTGCTCGACGACATGGACCAGTGCCTGACCGCCACAATGAGCGCTAAAGACGTTGTATTCGGTCCCAAAACACACGCCTACCGGCAGTGGGGCGTTGCCATGCGCCAGTTTGCCCTACAACCAGCGGTCGTGCAACAACGTGACTTCTGGCAGTCGGTGGTGGCTGATGCACAGCCATTGCCCGTTGATTATCAGCCCACGGAAACGGTCACGCACCAGTCTACCACAACCCTGTCGGCCAGTTTGCACAGTGCCCAGACGCAACAACTCCTGCAAACCACACTTCAGGCCTACGGGGTAGACATCAACGAGTTGCTGCTGACCGTTTTGTGGCAGTCGTTTACGGCCTGGAGCCAGCAACCTACCCTGGTGCTGGGACTGGAAGGACACGGCCGGGAACCCATCGATGCCGACACCGACGTAGCACAAACGGTAGGGTGGTTCACCAACCTCTACCCGGTACGGCTGTCGCTGGGCGATGCCGCTACCGCACCCGCTGCCCTGTTGGCCGCCGCCCGGCAGCAGCTGAGGCTTATTCCGGATAAAGGCATGGCCTACGGAGCGCTTCGTTACCTGCACACAGACCCAGCGGTACGCGCTTCGATGAAACAGCATACCGCCTGGAACGAACTGATTTTCAACTACCTGGGGCAGATGGATAACGTTATCCAGGAAAGCAAGTGGATGCAGCCTACCACTGAATCGGATGAGCCTATTGGTGATTCCATTGACCCTGCCCGGCCGCTTACTACTAAAATGACTATCGCCGCCTTTGTGCAAAACGGGCAGTTTACCATTTCGATAACGTATTCGGACAGGCAATACGCCGCCAACACCATCGGCGCATTAGCAACGTCGTTTATCGGGCATCTCCAGCAGTTTATTAGCCGGCAACCTACCTGGTCCCGTAGCCTGGAGCAGGCCGACGACATCACAAACCTACATGTGGTGTGCCTGCAACCAGATGGCACCGACCTGCCCGTGTTTATGGTGCCGGGTGGCTACGGACAGGCTGATTTCTATGCCGATTTAGCCAACGCCTTTGGCCCCAGTCAGCCCTTCTACGGCCTGCAAACGCTGGGTACGTTGCCCGGCGAAACGCCACAGGAGTCGGTAGAGGCCATTGCCCAACAAAACGTGGCCTGGTTACGGGCCACGCAACCGCAGGGTCCATACCGGCTGATGGGCCATTCGTTTGGTACGCGGGTGGCTTTTGAAATGGCCCTCCAGTTGGAGTCGGAGGGGGAAACGGTTGATTTTCTGGCCGTGATTGATGAGCCTGTAGCGAAGCCAGTGCTAGACCGAAGCCAGAAATACGAAAAGCTGATTGGCTACCTCGATAGCTACGTCACCCAAAATGCCCTGCCACTACCCACCGGCTGGCAGCAGGCACTCTACACCCAATTGCCGCTCAACACACTGCACGAAACCTGGGCTGCCTTCATAGCGCAGCTGGCCCACTTTGGCATCGACCAGACCTTTATTGCCCCGTTCGAACAAATGCTGAAAGTGGCCATTGCCGGCCTGAACGTCAGCTACATGCCCACTCGAAAGATCAACGCGCCGATTTGCCTACTCAAAGCCGACGATTCCAACTGGGACGGCCACAGCCCCGACCTGGGCTGGGCCACCTGCACCGATCACCTTCAGGTGGTATCGACCCCCGGCAACCACCTCACCCTGCTGATCGACGAACGCGCCGCTCAAACGGCCGCCGTGCTGCTACAACAGATGAACGCCGTACTGGCCTAACCCCCCCTTGCCATGTGTAGCTCAACCGACCCGCTGCTGATTCTGGCCCTGCCCTATGCCGGGGGGAGCCGCCACGCTTACCGCGCCATCGAACGGCTGTCGCCCAACGGGCTGACCTGGCGCACTCTGGAACTGCCCGGACGCGGCAACCGGCAGTGTGAGCCGTGCCTCCAGACCATTCCGACCATGGTAAACGATTTGCTCGCTCAGGCCAGCCGCTACATCGATACGCAGCCTTATCTGTTGTTTGGGCATAGTTTGGGGGCCCTGCTGGTGTATGAGTTGGCCCGGCAAATCAGTCGCGAAGCCCGGCTGCCCATGCCCCTTGGCCTGGTCATCACGGGCCGGGCGGCCCCCACGGTGGGGTATAAGCGAGGGTTGGGACAGCTAAGCAGCCCGGCTTTCTGGGCCACGCTGGACGGCTACGGGGGCCTGCCCGCCGAACTGGCCACCTGCCCTGACTTGCAGGCCTTCTACGAACCCACCATGCGGGCCGACATTCAGGCCCTGGAAAGCTACCAGCACCAGCCCACCGCCCCGCTCACCATTCCCCTGCTGGTGCGGGCGGGCGACACCGAGGGCATCAGCCGCACCGACCTGGTGGCTTGGCAAACCGAAACCACCTGTCCGCTCGACGCGGGCTTTATGCCGGGCAATCACTTCTTTATTCTCAACCACCCCGCCGAACTGCTGCACCAATGCCGTCGGCTGGCCATGTCAACCTATGCTGTCGCATGAAAACGCTGCTACGCTTGCTGTGTTGGGCTACTATAGCCCTGTTGCCCCTGCTGGCTTCGGCGCAGACCGTCACCCAGACGTTGCGGGGGCGGGCGCTGGACCGTGCTGCCAAAACGCCGTTGGTGGGAGTCAACGTGGTGGTGCAGGCGCAACCCATGTTGGTGGGTGTGAGTGATGCCGACGGCTATTTCCGGATCGAGCGTATTCCGGTGGGGCGCTACGAGGTGCTGTGTTCGCTGGTAGGGTACGAACCGCAGCAGCTGCCCAACGTGCTCCTTACGTCGGGTAAAGAGGCGGAGCTGACCGTCGACCTGGCCGAACAACTCAACACCCTCCAGGCGGTGGTGGTGCGGGCTTCGGGGGCGCGCTCTGTGGTCGAAAAGGGCTTCAGCAACGTCAGCGGACAGGTTTTCGACGTGGAACAGACGCGCCGTTTTGCCGGTAGCCGCAATGACCCCGCCCGTATGGTGGCCTCGCTGGCGGGGGTGCAAGGCAACAACGACACCCGCAACGACATCATTGTGCGGGGCAATTCGCCTACGGGCGTACTGTGGCGACTGGAAGGGGTCGATATTTTCAACCCCAGCCACTTCGGCGAACTGGGGGCCACGGGCGGCCCAGTGAGCATGATCAACAACAGTTTGCTGGCCAAATCGTCGTTTCTGACGGGTGCCTTTCCGGCCCTATACGGCAACGCCACGGCCGGGGTGTTCGACCTGCAACTACGGGCGGGCAATTCGGCCAAACACGAATACATGGCGCAGGTGGGCATCAATGGCCTCGAGCTGGGGCTGGAAGGCCCTTTTTCGCCGCAAAGCCGGGCCTCATACGTGGTCAACTACCGCTACTCGGCCCTGGCGCTGGCCAGTAAACTGGGTGTGTCTTTTGGTACGGGGTCGGGCATACCGGCCTACCAGGACCTATCCGGTAAAATCACGCTGCCAACTCGTGGCGCGGGCACGTTCTCGCTGTTCTGGCTGGGGGGCAGCAGCGCCATTCAGTTCCGTAACGACCAAACCGGCAATGCCTACAACGGGGCCGACCAGAACCTCGACTACGCCACCAGCATGGGGGTGGTGGGCCTCTCGAACACCCACACGTTCGGCCCGGCTACCACGGGTCGGCTCACGCTGGCGGTGTCGGAAGCCACGGCCCGCATGGAAGCCGACAACGTGCGCCGCACCGCCGACGGGCTGGTGCAGGTGCTGCCCAACTACCGCGACAATTCACGCCAGAGCCGGGCCACGATGTCGTATACGCTGAACCACAAGCGCAGTGCCCGGACGGCGTTGGTGGCGGGTGTTACCCTCAACCAACTGGGCGTTCGGTATCAGGACAGCCTGGCCACCAACGGGCAGTTTCGGCCCGTGCGGTCGGTCGTGGGGGAGGCCTCGCTGCTACAAGGCTACGGCCACTGGCACCACCGCCCCACCAACCGCCTCACGCTGAACGCAGGCCTGTTTGGGCAGTATTTTTTCCTGAACAATACCGCCGCTCTGGAACCCCGTGTGGGCCTGAGCTACCAACTGGCTGGTCACCAGACCCTCAGCCTGGGGGCGGGTCGCCACAGCCAGTTGCAAAGCCTGCCGGTGTATTTCAGCGCCCCGCAACCCACCGATCAGCAGGCCAACCGGAGCCTCGATTTTACCCGCTCTGAGCAGTTGGTGCTGGGCTACGGGCGGCAGCTGGGCGGGCAAACAACCCTACGTATCGAGGCCTATTACCAATACCTCCACGGGGTACCGGTAGGCTACGTAAGCTCTTCGTACTCAGCCATTAACCTGGGGGCGGCTTATGAAGTGAGCACCCAAACCAACCTCGTCAATGCCGGTACGGCGACCAACCGGGGCGTAGAACTAACCCTGGAACGGACCTACGCCAACCGGTTTTATTACCTCCTCACGGCCTCGCTCTACGACAGCCGCTACCGGGGTAGCGACCAGCAGGAACGCCCCACGGCCTTTGCCGGTCGGTATGCGGCTACGTGGCTGGCGGGCCGCGAATTTCCGCTGGGGGCCAGCTATGTGCTGGCCGTCGACGGGCGCGTGGCCCTGGCGGGTGGCCGCCGCTACACACCCATCGACGGGGTGGCTTCGGCCAGTGCGGGCAAAGAGGTGCTGGTAGAAGCCGACGCCTATTCGCGCCAGAACCCCGACTACCTGCGGATTGATACAAAAGTGTCGCTGCGCCGAAACGGCAAGCGTTTCATGCACGAGTTGACCCTCGACGTGCAGAACATTACCGACCACCAGAACCTGTTTCGGCAGTCGTATGACCCCGGCACCAAACAGGTCAACGCCATTTACCAGCTGGGGCGCTACCCACTGCTGAACTACCGACTTCAATTTTAACGCAAACCAAACCACCAGATTACCATGAAAAAGCTCCTGTTTTGCCTCCTCCTGTTTTGTCTCGTACCTGAGACGTATGCCCAAAAAGCCGATGCCATTGTGGGCGAATGGATCTCTGAACATAAAGACGGCCGCATCCAGGTGTACCGCAAAGGCGACGAGTATTTCGGTAAGCTGATCTGGATACAGGACCAGACCGTGCTCGATGCGTATAACCCCGACCCCGCCCTCCGTAGCCGCCCGCTGATGGGTAGCGTGATCCTGTCGAATATTAAATTCGTTAAAAACAGCTGGGAAGATGGCCGTATTTATGACCCGCAGAGTGGCAAATCTTACTCGTGTAATATGCAGCTGGCTAATGATAAAACGTTGAAAATCAGAGGATATATCGGTATTTCACTACTGGGTCGCACCTCTGTCTGGAGCAAAGCTACGTTGTAAGTGGTTAGTCATTTCCCCAGCAATTCCGTCAACAGGCGGTCGGCTTTGTAGATGTAGCGCAGGGCGGCGGCAATGCCCCCGGCATGGACCGAAATGGCCCGGTTGGCGTCGGGCACGAAGATGAATGCACCGGGCAGGCTCTCCATGTTGCCGTCGAAGACCAGGCCCACCGCCTCGCGGTTTTTGTTAATCATCGGGCTGCCCGAATTCCCGCCGATGATGTCGTTGGTGGAGATAAAGCACATGGGCTGTTTCAGCAACTCGGCGGGTGGGTTGGCCCAGCGGGCGGGCAGGTTCCAGGGTGCTTTGCCGCCGAATGAATAGCTGCGGTCATACAAGCCCGCGAAGGTAGTGATAACCGGTGCCACGGTGCCATTATAGGGGTAGCCTTTCACCACGCCGTCGTTGATACGCAACGAAAACGTGGCGTCGGGCGGAATGGCGGTACCGTAGGTAGCAAACAGCAACCGCCCCAGTTGGCTCCGCAATACCTCCTGCCGGGCGGTGCTTTGGCGCACCTGCTCGTTGGCAATCAGAAACCGGCGGCCGCCAATCCGGCCTAGTACCAGCAGCGGGTCGGTGGATGCCGTGAGCGCGTCTACGCCTTTGGCAATGAGTCCTTCCTGCACCATCCGGCTCCCGATTTTCGAGTTGGCCAGCAGATAAGCAGCGGCTTCGCGGGGGGTGCGTACTTGCCCATTGGGGCCAGTGAGGGCTGTTTTTACGTACGGGTCATCGTTGCCCAAAGCCGCCTGCGCCTCGGTCAGGTGCGCTGCCAGGTAGGCCTCTTCCAGCGCCCGGCTTTTGGGTTTGGGGATGTCGCCCAGCATGGCCGAAGCCTGTTGCAGCACACGGGCGTTTTGCGTGGCTGCTTCGGTGAGGAGGCCCAGCGTAAGGGCGGCGGTCATGGTCTCGCCCGTGGCCAGGGGGTTGGGTGTGAAGTAGGTATAGTCGTTGAAGGTGGCCTGTTGCTGACTCACGGTAGTGGCGATGTCGGTCCAGAGCGTCGCGTTGCCGCCTTTCTTCTGCACGTCGGCCTTAAACTGTTTTTCAAAAGCGGCTTTGCGGGCCAGCAGATACGGGTCGCGGAGGCCGTCGAGTTGGCCTTTGTAGGCTTTGATGCTATTTTCCAAACCGAAGATTTCGTTCAGCACCGAGTCGTTTTTGGCGGTAGCGTTGTAGGCCTGCAAGGCATTGGACCGGCTGCGCAACAGACTCAGCAGTTGGGGCATCCGGAGGTCGCGGTCAAACTCCAGTTCGGCTACAGTTTTCAGGCGCTCGGTGCTGCCGGGGTTGCCCGTTACAAAGGTGGGTTCGCCCTCGCGGATGCCGTTGGGATTGAACTTGAAAAAGTGACTGGTGGTCAGCGGTTTGCCTTTGTCGTAGACCCGAAAAAATGAGCAGTCGAGCGCGTAGCGGGGGTAGGTGAAGTTGTCCCAATCGCCGCCGAAAAAGCCGAGTTGCAGTTCGGGCATAAACACCAGCCGCACGTCGGTATAGCGTTTGAAGCCGTAGAGGGCATATTTGCCGCCGTTGTAGAACGTGATCGTTTGTAGTTCCAGCCCCTGCCAGCCGGGCTTGTTGGCATAGTCGATCTTGATGGTGCCGAAGATTTTTTCGCGGGCTTCCACCTGCGCGGCATCGTCGGCCCCGGCGGCGGTCACGGCGGCCTGCACCTGGGTAGTGATGTCTTCCAGCTTCACGAGTTGATCCACAAACAGCCCGGCCACGGGGCGCTCTTCGGCGGGGGTTTTGGCAAAGAAACCGGTGGCGTTGAGGTCTTCCCCCTTCCTCGCCACGCCCGTCCCCGACTCGCGGGCGCAGTGGTGGTTGGTCATCACCAGCCCATTGGCCGACACAAACGACGCCGAGCAATAGTCGGCAAAGCGCAGCGATGCCAGCCGGGCTTCCTCAAACCACTTGGCGTCGGGGGCAAAGCCGTAGGTTTTCTTGAAATAGTCCGTCGGCGGGTTGTCGAAGGTCCACATCTTGCCCATGTCATACGGCCCTGCCTGCACGGTATCGGCAGGTGTAGGGCGGGGGGCAGGTTGCGCCTGAATGGCCAGGTGGGTAACGAGGCTAAGCAACAGCCAACTGGTGGCGCGGGCAAGCAAACGGGGTAGGGCAGGCATGGATCAGGTGAGCTAGATTGAGCTGGTAAAGTACTTTATTTTATGATGCGACTGGCAGGGCATCATAGGCAATCGGGTTGCTTTCGCCTGGGAACAACTGTGTTATCCACCCGTGTTTTCCAAAATTCAGTATCTTGTCTATGGAATAATTGCTGTTTCATTATCCAGCATAAAACGGCGTTTTTCATTCAGACAGATACCGCTATGAAAACCCTTACCAATCAGGAACTTGACCACCTGCGCAGCCGACTTTATCGGTCGGGCGCTACCCCGTCGCAGGCCACGGCGCTGCTGCCTCTGATGGCCCAGGAGGTGGAACACTACATGTGGATTGGCCTTCCGTTTGCGTCGGCGGTAGACAAAGTAGAGCTAGAGGCCAACGATAGCCCCGTTCGCTACCTTCGCGAAAAACACTACAATACGCTGGTGATGGACAATGAAGATCCCTCGCAACAGACTGATTTGGATGATATTGTTTTTGCCCACCGCAACCGTGACTACGGTGCCTACGACCTCCGCAAAACCTACAATTCGGCGCTTATCAACGCCATCATCATGACCGTTGGTCTGGTGCTGCTGCTGTTGGCTGCCTTAGACGCTTTTCAGCGCGGTGAATGGGTATACCTAAGCTGGGCTGGTTTGGCTTGGGTGGTTGGTATTCACCTAGTCGGCTTCGCCAGCTTCCGGTTCTATATAGCACAGGTAGACAGTATGCAGTGAAGAACAGTATGCAGTATTGCTTACGCTAGCGTATAGTGCTCTGGCGTAAGCAACACTGCATACTGTTCTTCACTGCATACTGTCTACCTCGCCCGTATTGCTCAGGGCAAAGTCCTGGCCGGGTTTGTCGTCTTTGCGGACGTAGGGGCGGATGATGAGGCGGGTGCCGCGGTCATAGGTGAAGAGGCGGTAGATCCAGTTGCTCATCACAACCAGCTTGCTGCGGAAGCCCACTAGGTACCAGATGTGCACGAAGAGCCAGGCCATCCAGGCGATGAACCCGCTGAGGTGCAGATTTTTGGGCAGGTCGGCCACAGCGCGGGCACGGCCTACAATGGCCAGCGAACCTTTGTCGAAATACGAGAACGGGCGTAGTTCGCCGCCCCGGTGCAGGAGCGTGAGGTTGGTGGCCAGGTGTTCGCCCTGCTGAATGGCCGGTTGCGCCACGCCGGGATGCCCCTTCGGCCATTCTTCCGATGCCATAAAGGCAATGTCGCCGATGGCATAGATTTCGTCGGTGCCTTTTACGCGGTTAAACAGATCGACAATGTAACGGCCCCGGTCAACTGATTCGGCAGGCATCCCGTCGATAGTGGCGCCAGTGACGCCAGCCGCCCAGATGAGGGTTTGGGTTTTGATCTGTTCGCCTGACTTAAGCGTAACTACCTCACCATCATACGAGTCGACCAGCGTTTTTACCTTCGTAATCACGCCTAGTTTATCAAGATACCCCTGCGTTGAGGCGGCCGATTCGGGCGACATGGGAGGTAGCACCCGGTCCATGCCTTCCACGAGGTAGATGTTCATTTTGCTAAAATCCAGGCCGGGGTAATCATTGGGCAGCACGTGTTTGCGCATCTCGGCCAGCGAACCGGCCAGTTCTACGCCCGTAGGTCCGCCGCCTACAATCACGAAGTTGAGCAGGCTCTGCCGCACCTCCGGGTCTTTGATGATGCTGGCCTGTTCAAACGACTGCAACAGTTGGCTGCGCAGGTTGAGGGCATCGGGAATGCCCTTCAGCGGAAACGAGTTGTTCTTGATCTGGTCGTTGCCAAAATAATTCGACTTCGACCCCGTAGCAATGACGAGGTGGTCGTAGGTGATTTCGCCGATGAGCGTTTTCACCACCTTCCGGGTTGGGTCGACGCCGGTGACGCGCACAAGCCGGAAATGAAAGTCGTCGTACTCGTCGAATAGTTTGCGGAGCGGTTCGGCAATAGCGTCGGGTTCGAGGCCCGCCGTGGCCACCTGGTATAGGAGCGGCCAAAAGCCGTGGTAGTTCTGTTTGTCGAACATAACGACCTGAAACCCTTTGCCTTTCAGGCCTTTAACCAGGTTGACCCCCCCAAACCCCCCGCCAATAACCACCACACGGGGCTTGTCGGTATCGGGTATATTCAGCGATAATTTATCGAATTGCAGCATGTCCGGTTCGCGTTGAGTGCGTACTACGGTATCTACTGAATGTGAGGGGGTAATGTTTAAAGTGATTTACGATGTACGATGTACGAATTACGATTTTTGCTGACGCGTCTGAGCCAAAGCAAGCGTACTCCTGCGTCAGCAAAAATCGTAAATCGTAATTCGTACATCGTAAATCACTTTTTCATTCCCACTTCCTTCGGGCCGAACTCCAGCTGCCGGGCTTTGTCGAAGAGGGCCAGGGCTTTGGTGTAGGTGGCGTCGGAGGTGTTGGCGATTTTGTAGAACTCGTTGTTCTGCCCGGCCTTGTTGCTCTTCTGGAAAATGTAGCGGGCAATGAGCGCCTTGGTCTGCGTGCGGATATACTCTTTCGAGCGGCCAAACTCGGCGGCGTTGAACGTAACGCCCTCAGCTGTAGCCTGTTTAGTCATGGTGCTCAGTTGATCGTCAGTCAGGTTCACGGACTTGTCGAACTCGGCGAAGGGCAGTTTTTCCAGGCGCTTGCGGTTGTCGTTGGCGTATTCCAGGGCGTACTCGCGGATGATATTTTTCGAGTACAGCTTGCCCAGATACGCCGTCTGCCAGCTCGAATCGCGGGGTACGAAATAGTCGGGCGTGATGCCGCCACCGCCGTAGACCGTGCGGCCCTTGTCGGTTTTAAACACCTTCTTGGGGTCGTTTTTAATGCTGTCGGCAATGTAGTATTCACCCCGTTTCGAGCGCAGATCCAGCTCTTTTTCATAGTCGCCTTCCTGCCCCGGCACGTAGGGTTTCTGGATGCTGCGACCAGCGGGCGTGTAGTAGCGAGAGATCGTCAACCGCAGTTCCGAGCCGTCGGAAAGCTGCACGGGCATCTGTACCAGGCCTTTACCAAACGAACGCCGCCCCACAATATAGCCCCGGTCGTGGTCCTGCAACGCCCCCGCCAGAATCTCTGACGCCGACGCGCTGCCCTCGTCGATGAGCACGATGAGGGCACCGTCTTCAAACTGCCCCGCCGTTTTGGCGAAGTACTTGCGGTCGTAGCGGTCGTCTTTGCCGTCGGTGTAGACCAGCAGTTTGTTGCCGTCGATGAACTCGTCGGCCATGTTGGTAGCCCGGTCGAGGTAGCCGCCGGGGTTGTTGCGCAAGTCGAGCACGAGTTGCTTCATGCCCTGCTGTTTCAGCGATGCCAGCGCCGTGCGAAACTCTTCAAAAGCTGAGTCGGAGAAGCGGTTTACCTTCAGGTAACCCGTCTGATCGTCAGCCATATAGGCCGCGTCTACGGCGTAGGTCGGAATGCGGTCGCGGGTGAGGGTGATCTGCCGGGGTTGCTGTTGGCCTTTCGACAAAATCGTGAGCCGCACGTCGGTGCCGCGCTTGCCGCGCATGGCTTTATAAACCGCCGTGTTGTCGATGCTCTTGCCCGTCAGCGGTGTTTCGTCGACTTTCAGAATCTTGTCGCCACTCTGAATACCAGCTGTTTCGGAGGGGCCACCGGCCAGGGGCGTCACCACATAGACGGTGTCTTTGTAGATGTTGAATTCCACCCCGATGCCGTCGAAGCCACCCTCCAGTTGTGACCGCGCCGCCACAGCATCGGTGGGGTTGAGGTAGGCCGTGTGCGGGTCGAGTTTCTCCAGCATTTTAGTGATTGAAAAGTCAACCAGCTCGTCGGTGTCGACCGAGTCAACGTAGTTATTTTCAATCAGTTGCAAGATTTCCTTGTACTTCGAGTAGCCCCTGCCAATGGTGTTGAGGCCTTTGGTGCCGCCAAAAAACGACGCGCCCAGCAGCACCCCGCCCGCCAGGGTCAGGCCCAGCAGCATCGGTAGCCGAATGGTGGTCCGGTCGTTGTGAATGTGTTCTTTTTCCGGTTGTATCTGCTTGTTTTCCATACGTATTACCTGGTAAGCTGCTGTCTTGTAGGCGTAACACAATTTCTGTAGAATATTGTTTGGAAAGGTCCTGAGAGGGCATGCTTTTTTGTAGGTTGTCCATACCCATGCCGCTACGGCGTAATGTCAGCCAACAAAACACAAAGGGCGCTTGTACTCTTATACCCCAAACGAGTGGTTAGCGGTCGGTGTTGCCTGTTCGCTAGCCAGATAGCAGCAGCAGTATACCATGGCCAATCAACTTATATCAATCAGCAGAACGCATGACTAAACAGCGAATATGTTTTACAGGGGGGTCGGGGAAAGCGGGCAGGCACGTGGTGCCTTACCTGCTCGATCAGGGGCATCGGGTGCTGAATGTAGATCTGACACCGCTGGACCACCCGGGCGTAGACAACCTGGTGGCCGACATCACAGATTCGGGACAGGTGTTTAATGCCATGAGTTCGTACGCCGGGCTGGACGAACTGGAACCCGGCCACGGCGCCCCCAAATTCGATGCCGTAGTTCATTTTGCCGCCGTGCCCCGGATCTTGCTTAAACCCGATAACGAAACGTTTCGGGTCAACGCCATCGGTACGTACAACGTGATCGAAGCGGCCGTTAAACTGGGCATCCGCAAGATCATTATTGCCTCGTCGGAGACCACCTACGGTATCTGCTTTTCAGATGGCCAAACCGACCCGCACGTGTTGCCGCTGGAAGAGGATTACGACGTCGACCCGATGGATAGCTACGGCTTATCGAAGGTGGTGAATGAAAAAACGGCCCGCAGCTTTCAGCGGCGGTCGGGGGCTGATATTTATGCCCTGCGCATCGGCAATGTGATTGAACCGCACGAATACGCAGAACTGTTTCCCCATTATTTCGCCCACCCCGAGGTGAGACGCCGGAATGCATTCTGCTACATCGATGCGCGTGACCTGGGTCAGATCGTGGATCTGTGCCTGCAAAAAGATGGACTTGGTTTCCAGATTTTCAATGCGGGCAATGACCAGAACGGGGCCGTTATTCCCACCAAAGAACTGGCCACCAGGTTCTTCCCCAATGTGCCCATCACCCGCGAGTTAGGGGAGCATGAGGCCCTGTTTTCCAACCGAAAAATCCGGGAGGTGCTGGGTTTCAAAGAGCAACATAACTGGCAGAAATACGTGACCTGGCCTTCGTGAGGTAAGCGTGGATATTTGGTCCTTTACACAAAAAGCCGCCCTCAGCTTAACTGGGGCGGCTTTTCGATGAACAGACAGGCTGAACAGGTTTGATCAACCTGTTTCCTACTCCGCTTTCAGTACGCGCAGCGTGCGGGTTTGGGTGGGGGTGCTCACTTGCAGGAGCACGATACCCGGCCCCTGACCTGCCAGCGAGAGCGTATGCTGTTCTACGGCTTGCGGCGTGGCTATCTGCTGTTGGGTAATGACTTTGCCTTGGGCACTGACCAACTGCAACCGCAGGGGTTGACCGCCAGCACCTTTGATCTGCACCGACACAGCATCGCCCCGTACCGGGTTGCCCAGCACCGTTACGTCTAACTCACTGCCCGGCTCAGCCGAAGCGCGGCGGCCCGAAGCACCCGGCTCCTGACCCCATACCCGCTCATTGCCTACATAGACCACCACCCGGTTGTTGGGGCTGAACTCGGCAGGCTGTTCCTGATAGGAGTAGTCGTTGGTCTGGTCGAAGCGGGCACCCTGCGGGCTGTAAATGCTGTACCACAGCGTACCCAGTTGGCTCGACGGCATCAGCTGACCCGTGAACGTAGGCCGGATCTCCAGGTACGTGTCGGCGTTGGCCAGGGGTGGGTTGAGGCTCACCAACTGGCCTTGCAGGGCACCTTCATACATAAAGTTTGAATAGAACGTCAGCCCCTGCTGGTTGTCGGCGGTGAAGTAGTAGCGGATGCGCAGATCGGCGTAGTTCACGGGCAGGTTGCCCTCGTTGCGGAGGATCAGGTTGGTGGTGATGGCCGTGGCCGAGGGGCCGTTCTTGCTTTCGGTGAGTACCCGTAGCTGACGCAGCGGCGTAACCAGGGCTGGCTCCTGCCCCCATACCAGTATGCCGTTGTAATAGGCCGTGATGCGGGGGTTGGCCAGCAACTGATCGCGCACGGGGTTGTACGAATAGTCATCCGGCTCATACAGTCCGCTGTAGTCGCTCTTGGCAAAGTAGCTCTGGATTGGTCCCGAATCGGCGTTGGCGGCCAGTTGACCTGCTTCCGGCGTAAAGCTGTACTCCACGTAGCCGAAGGCACCCTGGCGGGGAGCATCCAGCGGCACGTAGCGTAGTTTCACGTTTGAGGCACCTATTTGGGCGTAGAAGGTGAATAGGTTGCTGAGCGGCACGAAATTCTCCACCGTCAGGTAATAGCGCAGGGTCAGGGCCGACAGGGTCAGGGCCTCGCTGCCCTGATTTTGCAGGATCAATACCGGCTGCACCGAGTTGTTGTCGGCGTAGTTGTCTACGTCGCGGTGCAGCACATGTAGTTGAATGGCCGTCACCGTCACGCTCACCGTAGTCGAAATCGTCTGGCTGCGGGGCGTGGTGGCGTCACCGGCAATGATCGTGAACGTCTGCACACCCGCCGGAATGCCCGACACCGTGGCCGTGTTGCCGTTGGGCGTAATCGTGCCAGGGCCAACAAACGTATAGCTATAGGGCCCCGTGCCACCTGATA
Organism: Fibrella aquatilis; assembly: GCF_017353255.1. Taxonomy (GTDB): domain Bacteria; phylum Bacteroidota; class Bacteroidia; order Cytophagales; family Spirosomataceae; genus Fibrella; species Fibrella aquatilis. The sequence continues at coordinate 63,433 of NZ_JAFMYU010000016.1, forward strand.
CCGTAGCTGACAGCGTGGTGGTACCCGTGGTCAGCAGTTGCGCGGGGGTAGCGTAGGCTGTGAGCGAGAGCGAAGTGGCCAGCGTGAACCGGGCCACGCTTGGGTCGTGGTCACTGTCGGGGTTGGTGAATTCAGCGTTGATATGCACCACGTCATACTGGTCCAGCTTGCTCCGCAGGGCGTTGCTCACCAGAATGTGGTCAATCGTCTGTGAGTTGCCTTCGAAGACATACGTGTAGCGCTCGTTGGCAGGCAGCGTTTCGATCAGCGCATTCAGCGGCGCACCTTTCAGGATGTTGACCGGGGCCGAAAACTCGAAGTCGTTCAGGTCGCCCAATACCACCACATTGGCGTTGGGGTCGATAGCCAGAACGCTCTGCACAAAGTTGCGGACCACCGTAGCCTGATCGCGGCGTTGGGCTTCGCTGAAGAGCGTGGCGGGCTGGTTGACGCCAAACAGAATGTCGTCCGGGATTTTCGAGCTGAAGTGATTTCCGACAATAAACACCTTTTGGCCGTTGAACAGAAACTCACCCGCCAGTGGTTTGCGGCTGTTGCTGGCCGGGCCCGAGCCGTCGTTGTTGGCAAAAGCCGGGTTGGTGGGGTCAACGCGACCGGGGTTGAACGACAGCTGTGGCGTACCGTTCACGTTGTTGACGGTCGTAGCAGCCGTTGAGGTGCCACCGGGGCGGTCAACAAACGAAACGCGGGCTGGGTTGAACAAAAAGCCCACCCGGATATTACCCCCCGGCTGCCCACCATCCTGGTCATCGACGGGGTTAATCTGGCGGTACTGGTAGGTTGGGCCACCCGCGCTGGTGATGGCGTTGATGAGCAGACCGAACGTCACGTTGGCATCCACTACGGCATCATTGGTGGCACCGTTGTTGTCCTGAATTTCTTCCAGCAACAGAATGTCGGGCGCTTTCAGGTTCGTAACAATCCGGTTAGCCAGGTTCGTAAACTTGCTGCTGGGGTCGCTGGGGGCCAGGTTTTCTACGTTGAAAGTCGACACCGTCAGCTGACTGGCCGTGGCTCCTAGGGCAGTTACTTCTTTGGTCAGGCCGTTGGAGATCACCGTTGGCACCGACGTAAGCAGCACCTCGTAGTTACCGGCTGTCCAGTTCACAATGCCCGTAGCCGTGCTCAGTTGGGCACCCACGTTAACGGATGGGGTCAGGAAACCGCCGCTGGGTGGGTTCAGCACGGTATCGTCGAGCTGAATACGCTCAGGGTTGAAATCATTGGCACTGACAATGACACCACCCCGCGCCGACTTGATCGTGGCGTTGGCCCCGTTGTCGGCCACCACCCACAACTCACCGGCGGCGGCTCCCGACTGGGTGGTTGGGCTAACCGCCAGCGGGTTGTTGATCTGCACCAGCATGGCTTCCAGGCTTTCGTAAAAATCGATGCCATCGGTAGCCGGATCGAACGTCAGACCACCGGTTTCTACGTTACCGGTCTGGTCTTCAATGATCGTGTTAGGAATCGTACGACCACCGTTGCCCAGCAGTGTAGCCGGAGGCAATGCATTACCCGTTGACAGCGTAGCTACCGTGGGGGTCTGAATCTGGGTAACCGTCAGGTTGTTGGTGCCCGCGCTACCCCCCGACCGAAACTCGGCCACGGTGCCACTCACCAGCACCGACGTACCGACCGCCACCGTGGGGGCCGTGCTGGTGAAGACGAAAATTCCTTCCGACGTGCGGTCGTCGGTATCGGGCGTGGGGTCCTGCATGTAGAAGCCGTTGGTGCGCAGCCCCGTCACGACGCCGGGGACGTTGTTGACCGTTTGGCCCAGCAGGGGCGATATGTGCGCCGCGCCCTGAATGTCGTGAATACGCTGACCAGGCGTTACTTCATTGTCCGTAATCGTACCCGTTGCCGTTGCCGAACCAATGGTGTAGGCGGCGTTGGCGGTAATGGTCAGGATAATGGTTTCGTTGGCATCAACCACCGCGTCATCTACCGGCGCGAGCGTCAGCGTAACCGACGACTGGCCAACGGGGATGGTGGCCACGCCGCTCAGCGCAGGCGTGTAGTCGGTGCCGTTGGTAGCCGTGCCGCCAACCGTGTAGTTGACGGTGAGCGCCGCCGTTGTCCCGCCCGACCGTGACACTGTAAACACGATGGGGTCGGACCCCGTTTCGGCCCCGTTGGCGTCGGTAGCCACAATAGACACGGAGGGCAGCGTGGGCGTGCCGCCACAGTTGGTGCTGTGTGTACCCAGCCCGTCGAAGGTGTCGATAGCGAAACCGTCCCATTCAACACTCGGGACGAATGCATCGCTGGCGTTTACGTCGCCGGTGCAGGATGACGCTTTCCGGCGCAGGGTGTTATCGGCGGTGGAGGCCAGCCCTGTGCCCCATTCGGTGCCGGGGTCGAATCCCACCTGGCCAATGGCATCCACAATGGTGCCCGCCGCCCCGCCTTTGCGTAGTACGATGGCGTCGTTTCCGTTATAAAATGCCGAGCCGCTTGTCTGGTTGGCTTTGGTCAGAATTGTGGCATTGGCGGATGTGGGAGCTACTACGTAGGTGCCTCCTGGAGCAATGGTGCCGGTAAGATTAATAGTAGTGCTGGCCGTAATACCGCCGTTGAAGTACATCTGGATAATGTACTGCCCGGTAGCCAGATTGATGGCCGAACCGGTGCCGTTGTAAAGCTCGAGGGCTTTGTTGTTGCTGCTGCCCTCAATGTATTCCGAGAAGAACAGATCGGTCGGTGCTTGTGCCCGTACCCGTGTTGGCATCATGCAGAGCATGAATAGCCCAAGCCAAGCATAGAAAGCTCGCTGTAGAGATGAAGTCATGAAAAGATGGTATAAGTTTTTCAACCACAAAGCTACAGTATCTATTAGCCATATAGTGTTAGCAGATTGTTAAGTATGCCGTCGCCGCAAAGCCTGAGGGGGTCTTTATGGCAGGATGTAAGGGGGGCGTGGTCAGAAACGGTGCCAGAACAGGCTCAGCCCAATCATCAGCACCAGCCCTATCTGTTTATCAACAAAATATCAAATCACTTTCAATACCCGCAGGTCCGATTGAAGCCCGAGGGGTCGTGGCCAAAGACAGAGGTGTCTTCCCAATTTCAATACCCGCAGGTCCGATTGAAGCTGTGTTGGCGTTGCTTCCGTTGGGTTGTCCGTTCGCCTTTCAATACCCGCAGGTCCGATTGAAGCCAGGCGTTTGTTTCAGCTTGGCAATTTCCCGGTTGATCTTCCTTTCAATACCCGCAGGTCCGATTGAGGCTGGCCCAGGGGGGTATCGACGCCAACGTGGCCCGCTAATTTCAATACCCGCAGGTCCGATTGAAGCCAGGGCCGAAAACCCCACTTCATTCTTGCCCCAGATTTCAATACCCGCAGTTCCGATTGAAGCCGACATCCAGCGCGTTCGGGCTGAACACATCATTGAATTTCAATACCCGCAGGTCCGATTGAAGCAGTTCGGCATCCGTAGCCCCCAGCAGACACAGTTTAATTTCAATACCCGCAGGTCCGATTGAGGCTCGGGATCAGTCACCTCGCCCAGGCCCGAGAGCATCATTTCAATACCCGCAGGTCCGATTGAGGCGATGCTGCCGTAGTTGGCCCCTTTGATGGTGGCATCCAATTTCAATACCCGCAGGTCCGATTGAGGCGTATGCTACGTTTTGCCTGCTGGCTGCGTTCATTCAATTTCAATACCCGCAGGTCCGATTGAGGCCATGGAAGGGGATCTGGGGATGTATCTGCCACTCTAATTTCAATACCCGCAGGTCCGATTGAGGCGGATGGTAAACTGCGTCACGTCGAACAGGCTCCCTGATTTCAATACCCGCAGGTCCGATTGAGGCCTGTTGCTATGTTGTTACAGTACAGGGTGCAATCTGCATTTCAATACCCGCAGGTCCGATTGAGGCGAGGCGGTTTCCTCTTCGTGGTGGGCTACTCGCTATTTCAATACCCGCAGGTCCGATTGAGGCTCGCGCCCGAAGATGCCCTCGAACTGGTGTCGTCCCAATTTCAATACCCGCAGGTCCGATTGAGGCACCACTACGAACGACCGCGTACCCCTCCGCATTGCTACTTTCAATACCCGCAGGTCCGATTGAGGCCGGGGTTGTTCACGCGGGCGGGCGTCGACTGCCAATCTTTCAATACCCGCAGGTCCGATTGAGGCTTCTCATCTGTCATTTTACGCGAAATATAATTCAGCTTTCAATACCCGCAGGTCCGATTGAGGCACACGCCAACAGCGCCAATCGGAATTACGATTAAGCCCTTTCAATACCCGCAGGTCCGATTGAGGCGCCGTATGGCAATGATATTGCAGATTCAAACCAGACCCTTTCAATACCCGCAGGTCCGATTGAGGCTCCCAGGTGGCCCTGGTGGCCAACCCACTTCGCGAGCTTTCAATACCCGCAGGTCCGATTGAGGCGCCTACCACCGCCGTCAGGTTCTGGGGGTTGATGAGCCTTTCAATACCCGCAGGTCCGATTGAGGCTGAGGGAAATAGCCGTGCTTGTCGTAGAAGACCTTCCTTTCAATACCCGCAGGTCCGATTGAGGCCGACGATCAGCATTCCTTCTACCTCAAGAATCCTGACTTTCAATACCCGCAGGTCCGATTGAGGCGGAAAGCCCAGATCCTTTCCAAACGCAACCAGGGCGCTTTCAATACCCGCAGGTCCGATTGAGGCGCCAGGCTTCGAGCTGGTTGTAGGCCGTGACCTGGTCTTTCAATACCCGCAGGTCCGATTGAGGCCCACCGAATCCCGTCGGTACGCTCTTGGCTGCGCTTTCTTTCAATACCCGCAGGTCCGATTGAGGCCATTGGTTGCCACAAGGGAGGCAGACACGGTTACGTCTTTCAATACCCGCAGGTCCGATTGAGGCGTGATCGCCGTTCTGGGGGCGATCTACCTCAGCAAGCTTTCAATACCCGCAGGTCCGATTGAGGCGGTTGGTGCGCCTGTCGAAAGTCCAGTACACCTCGCCTTTCAATACCCGCAGGTCCGATTGAGGCGCTCGATACGTGCGGGTTGCTGCGGGCCGAGACCATCCTTTCAATACCCGCAGGTCCGATTGAGGCGCCATTGAGCACCGACTGGTCGCCCCCCGCCGCGCTTACTTTCAATACCCGCAGGTCCGATTGAGGCTCCTCTTTGATATGCGCACCATCACGGGTAGCCTCCTTTCAATACCCGCAGGTCCGATTGAGGCCCCGCCACCATTGCCTCGTACTGCCCCATCGCCAGCTTTCAATACCCGCAGGTCCGATTGAGGCCTGGTGATCGAGACGCCAATGCCGTGGACCAGACCCTCTTTCAATACCCGCAGGTCCGATTGAGGCACGGCCGGTGGCGTGGCGAGTGTAACGACGACCACTCCTTTCAATACCCGCAGGTCCGATTGAGGCTTGGTGAGGTCGACCATCGAACCGAGCCGGATGGCCTGCCTTTCAATACCCGCAGGTCCGATTGAGGCCAGAACGCCGAGGCTGACAACCTGCGGCGGCAGCAGCGTCTTTCAATACCCGCAGGTCCGATTGAGGCGCCGTCTTCTTCGAGGTACTGGTACTGTACCCCCTCTTTCAATACCCGCAGGTCCGATTGAGGCAGGGCATACCCGTCGCCAACACCGACGTCGCCTCGGCTTTCAATACCCGCAGGTCCGATTGAGGCTGGCGGCGATGTTGGGTACGTTGACCGGCACGCTCACTTTCAATACCCGCAGGTCCGATTGAGGCTCGAAGGTTGGAAGTACTATATCCCCCACCTTGGCCCCCTTTCAATACCCGCAGGTCCGATTGAGGCCGCCGGTAGCCAACGCGGCCAAGGTAGATCGCCTGCAACTTTCAATACCCGCAGGTCCGATTGAGGCGCTCTCACCCGTCCCAATGCAGCCCAGCACGTCATCTTTCAATACCCGCAGGTCCGATTGAGGCCTCAAAGTCGTCAAGCCGCAGCAGGTTGCCGGCCTCGCTTTCAATACCCGCAGGTCCGATTGAGGCTCAGCCCTTTGATCGCCACGTCGGTGACGATGACACCCTTTCAATACCCGCAGGTCCGATTGAGGCGTCCATCGCGGCGACTCAGCACCTGACCTTCGTACTTCTTTCAATACCCGCAGGTCCGATTGAGGCCCAGAGTGTGCCCGCCTGCCCCGGCTGGGCCTGAATCACTTTCAATACCCGCAGGTCCGATTGAGGCCACTGAACACGATTTGGCCAGATTGTACCAGCTTCGCTTTCAATACCCGCAGGTCCGATTGAGGCCCCCTTAGCGATGGGTCAATACGAACATATGTTGGCTTTCAATACCCGCAGGTCCGATTGAGGCTTTCTGGTAATGCAAAGAGCCGAAGGATATTATCCTTCTTTCAATACCCGCAGGTCCGATTGAGGCAACGCAGAATACAGACGGTCCGACATAGGAATTACACTTTCAATACCCGCAGGTCCGATTGAGGCCGTGCAGGCCGATGTCTTCCACAAAGAGAACGCCGACTTTCAATACCCGCAGGTCCGATTGAGGCTCTTTTGTCTTGCTCTCGCCTGGGCCTAAACAACCTTCTTTCAATACCCGCAGGTCCGATTGAGGCGCGTCAGCCCACCCGCCGCCACTGCCGACTGCGGCACTTTCAATACCCGCAGGTCCGATTGAGGCCGGGCCAAATGGAGCAATCATTCTTACCTATTACGACTTTCAATACCCGCAGGTCCGATTGAGGCTATGAACGTGAGCCGGGGCAACCTATCCAAAACGCCTTTCAATACCCGCAGGTCCGATTGAGGCCGATCCTGCGGCTGCTGGCACCCATGACGACGCAGAAACCTTTCAATACCCGCAGGTCCGATTGAGGCCGGCCTGGGCGCACTTGGTTTGTAGCTCCTGAAGACCTTTCAATACCCGCAGGTCCGATTGAGGCCGACCACTCTGCCTTAATGCACCTCTACCGCCTCATCTTTCAATACCCGCAGGTCCGATTGAGGCTTGCCCCGTTAATGGCCGTCGCCTGCGCCGTCGAAACTTTCAATACCCGCAGGTCCGATTGAGGCACTTTAGCCGCCCTGGCTGCTGCCGCCCGCGCCCTGGCTTTCAATACCCGCAGGTCCGATTGAGGCCTCACGGTCGAACAAATGTTCCAGTACGGCCAGGCCCTTTCAATACCCGCAGGTCCGATTGAGGCAGTTTGTGGCCCAACAGGTAGTCGACACCACCACCGAACTTTCAATACCCGCAGGTCCGATTGAGGCAGAGCGCACGGTCATCCTTGTTGCCCTTTCGTTTTCCTTTCAATACCCGCAGGTCCGATTGAGGCGGAGAGGGGCTTGATCTTACCCCCGTCGAACTGCCCGTCTTTCAATACCCGCAGGTCCGATTGAGGCAAGCAGGAAAAGGCATACCGTTCTGTATTAAAGCGAACTTTCAATACCCGCAGGTCCGATTGAGGCTGCACCCCACGCACGGGAACAGCTTGCCGGAGCTTGCCTTTCAATACCCGCAGGTCCGATTGAGGCGTTGATCACCCCTTCGTTGCCCTCTAACTCAACCGTCCTTTCAATACCCGCAGGTCCGATTGAGGCTATAGGGTGGTGGTTCGCGCGGTCGCTGCCCGGTTTCTTTCAATACCCGCAGGTCCGATTGAGGCTCTTTTGCGCCCTTGTTGGTGTAGTAACCAATGATCTTTCAATACCCGCAGGTCCGATTGAGGCCCAGTTGCCGGGTGTCGAAAACCAGCGTTGCAACGCCTTTCAATACCCGCAGGTCCGATTGAGGCCAGCCCCTTAGATGATTGACACATTACACCCCACCGAACTTTCAATACCCGCAGGTCCGATTGAGGCAGGTAGCGGGCAAAGTCCACCACTGGCCCCGTAATGCCCTTTCAATACCCGCAGGTCCGATTGAGGCTTAACGCCCGTGCTGGTTGTGCCCACAATGAGCCGCCCTTTCAATACCCGCAGGTCCGATTGAGGCGCCGCCGCCCATTTTGCTCCTGCATGAGCCAGACAATCTTTCAATACCCGCAGGTCCGATTGAGGCTCCGCTACATCAGCGACTATGGCGAGCAGCGTACCTACTTTCAATACCCGCAGGTCCGATTGAGGCTACGTCATCGAACAGGCCTACATGGCTCAACTCACATCCTTTCAATACCCGCAGGTCCGATTGAGGCGTTGGAAATTTGGTGGTGAGCTGGTCGAGTAGTTTGTCTTTCAATACCCGCAGGTCCGATTGAGGCCGCCTGACGGATTTCGGTCTGTAGGTCCGTAATGCGACTTTCAATACCCGCAGGTCCGATTGAGGCCCTATCTACAATGAGTACGCCCATCGCACCCGCCTGACTTTCAATACCCGCAGGTCCGATTGAGGCTGCACACGATCTGGCTACCCGACAGCCTCAAACAACTTTCAATACCCGCAGGTCCGATTGAGGCACTGTACCGCTACATTGGTCAGGACGTTGAAATCAACTTTCAATACCCGCAGGTCCGATTGAGGCCACGGGTACCCCCGCCGACCCCTACCGGGTGCGCATCACTTTCAATACCCGCAGGTCCGATTGAGGCGAGCGCCACTTGCCGGGCATGGTGGCGGGGGATTCGCCTTTCAATACCCGCAGGTCCGATTGAGGCGGTATTGGTTGGCAGTGATGATGCTGACAAGTAATACTTTCAATACCCGCAGGTCCGATTGAGGCGCAGTTCGGGGCTACCTACACGCTCAACAAACTGCCCACTTTCAATACCCGCAGGTCCGATTGAGGCTCATGGGGTACGGTGACAGCGTGGGGTGGGACTACTCTTTCAATACCCGCAGGTCCGATTGAGGCGGACATGGAAATGGAGATGGAACGGGTAGCAAGGCTACTTTCAATACCCGCAGGTCCGATTGAGGCGTGGCCCAGCCCGTTTCCGACGGGGCGGGGGGCTACACCTTTCAATACCCGCAGGTCCGATTGAGGCTCCGCGCCGCCGACCTAACCGATTACCTCGACCAAATCTTTCAATACCCGCAGGTCCGATTGAGGCTCCGCGCCGCCGACCTAACCGATTACCTCGACCAAATCTTTCAATACCCGCAGGTCCGATTGAGGCTGGCCGGCAATACCGTCTGGAAAAAGCTCAAGGAAATGCTTTCAATACCCGCAGGTCCGATTGAGGCCCACCACGGCCAATAATCTGACCCTAACGCAGGTGGCCCTTTCAATACCCGCAGGTCCGATTGAGGCAGTACGGGCAGGCCAGCTTCCGTACCTACCTCGCCACCTTTCAATACCCGCAGGTCCGATTGAGGCGTCACCAGAATCAGGGGGGTAAAATGAAATATAAGGCCTTTCAATACCCGCAGGTCCGATTGAGGCTCCCGCCGGGGGGGCAGGCGGGTCGGGGGTGGTCACTTTCAATACCCGCAGGTCCGATTGAGGCGACGCTGATGGGCATTGACATCGTGAGTCACCTGCTGCTTTCAATACCCGCAGGTCCGATTGAGGCCCCGCCGAAAACAGGCGGAGAAATGCTGTTTTTGAGTCGTAGAGCCAGTTTGTTAGCACAAGAATACGCAAAAAAAGTCGTCGGCTTGCGGTGGTGCTAAAACCCCCGTAGGCCGACGACTCGTAAAAAAGCCCCTCATTCGCTGCAATCAGCCAATGCCACGGGCCAACCCCGCCAAAACCCCACCACCGGCCCCGCCAACCCCACCGGCCGACGACTTACAGAAACCGGCTTCGCTCGGCTTTATCAACCCCCAGGGCCGTTCGTTCCGAGTAACGCTCGTCGCGAAGCTGGTAGAAAATAACCCCATCGGCCTCGGCCATGATGGCCTCCGCCTCCTGCTGCAATTGCCGGAGTTGTGCCCCCGTCAGATCTCCCTCGAATACCGAATTCTGCACCCACGTCAGGTACCGCCTGAACAGTTTCAGCATCTTGCCTACGCGCTTTTGCCCCACGTCGTAGACCGCAATAATGTATGGCATGATGTCAAAGAACGGGTTAACGAGTTGATTACCACCACATATGAAATCCCTGATACGGTTCGCCTACGGGGTCGCAGAGATGCCGCACCAGCTTGTAACACTCCAGCCTGATGAGTCGCTCATACGACACCCGCTTCTTCAGGCCCCGGTGTTCAACCGTCTGGCTCAGCCGCTCGTCCCAGTGCGTCACCACAATCTTGCGGCCCGCCTCGGTCAGGTAGCAGCCGCCCAAGTGCGCCGAAAAATGCTTGGGCTGAATCTCGCCCGTTTTCAGCAGCCGGAAAATCATCCGGTCAACCAACAGCGGCTTAAATACCTCCGCCAGATCGAGCGACAGCGAAAATCGCCGGTCGCCGGGTTCGTGCAGAAACGCAATCGTGGGGTCGAGGGCCGTGCGGTAAATCTGCCGCAGCACTGCGGTGTAACACAGCGAGTTACCAAATGAAATCAACGCATTCAACTCGTTAGACGGCGGTTGCCGTTCGCGCTTCGTAAACGGAAACCGCGCCGACACCTCCGGCCCCAGGAAGTAGGGCCAAAGTTGGTAATACCGGCTCCGAATACGTCCCTCCACCGCCATCAGCGTCAGAATGTCGGTCGTGAGCGGCAGCGCATCGCGGTCACGGGTCAGGTCGGCAAGGGTAATTCCCACGGCAGCTTTGGCGTCGCCCTCTAGCCGGGGCTGGTAGTATTTGATCACCCGCTCGATGTTGAACAACGCCGATTCCACAAAAGCCCGCGCCAACAGCAACCGCCGTTTGGGGCTGAGGTAGTGCCGGGCCTGATCGATGTGCAGCCGCCCCGACAGTTGCGCCTCGCGGGGATAAAGCGTGGCCGTGTAGTAGCCATAATAGTCGAAAAAGAACGCCGGAATGCCCTGCTGACCCAAAAACGTAATCAGCTTGGTGTTGATGTCTACCTCGCCGAAGACATACAGACTATCTACGGTCTCCACGGCAAAGGGCACCTTTTTACCATCGGCCGCCACCGTGGGTAGGCCATCGTTGGTGGCCTCCGGGCCGTCGTCGGGCAGATCGGGGGTGGGTTCTTCCGTGGCGCGTTGTAGCATCAGCGTGTTATGCTGTCGTTGCAACCGTCCGCTCGAGAACAGGTAGTGTGGTTTTTTCATCGTCAGCCGTAGCAGAGTTCATCGAAGGCGCATTTAATACAAAACGCCCGTTTGGTCAGGCGGGCCGGGGGCGTTTCCTGACGGGCCAGTTCCCGCACCGCCGCCACCGTCGCGGCCAGCTGGGTTTCGTGTTCGGGGGCCAGCAACACGGTCTCGGTCCGGCGCAGCAGGGGATAATCCAGCTGCCCCCGGAAGGGCGACCCATCGGGCCGGGTCACGCCGTTGCGGAGCAGGAGCCAGAGGTAGAACCGGACTTGCCAGAGGTGCGCCTCCTCACAGGAACGGCCCTTTTTGGTCTCGTGAAGCACCCCATTGCGCAAATTGGCCCGGTCTATTTTCCCCACCAGGGCTGTCCCGTCAGGGGCTTCGGCGTCGATGGTAAGGTGTTTTTCCGACCGATCATAGCTATGCTGATCGAGCAGCCTGCCTAGGGCCACCGCGTCCGATTCCTGCTCCATCCAGATCCCCCGCAACGACAGCCACGCCTTGCGGGGGCACACCAGGTAGTACCCCACCAGCATCCCCCCAATGCGAATGTTAGGGTTCATGCAACTTGCTTATCTCCGTGAGCAATCTGAGTTAATTTGCTTACCGTTTCATTAATGCCAGATACCTTATGAAAAGAGAGGGCTTGGTTGCCGTTCATTTGATTGATGTTTCCCACTAACCCCTCGAGCGTTTTTTGATAGCCATTCATCAAGGGACTGACCGTTGGTGCAGGGCAACGGCTTGTAGACAAGACTATCGCTCCCTGGAAATCCATCACATGTGGAAATTGCTGGCTGGTATTTGCGCCGGGCTGATGCATGAGCGTGTAACTCATGGCATCAATGACCGCTTGCTTACGTTTGGTCCGTTCGGCCTCGTCGGAGACTGCGTAAGCATTAGCCGCATCGTCCCAGCCAAGACCGGCCAAATCAATCACGCTCACGAACGCGAAAACAGCACTTGACGCAGGGCGGGTAAAAATGTTCTGTCCTTCGTTCGATGCATTTTCGCGGGCCTGAACACCGGATCGTGCCGAAACGAATTTGGCGTGGAAATAATGTTGAATATGACTGATTTCAGGAATACCTGCCATGATGCCAAACTGAACCCGGCCTGTTCTGGGCACCGCAACCGAAGCTTTGAATCCAGTCGGCTTTTCTTTCGTCCCGCCTGTGTTATCGACCTCGGTGAGCAAAAGGCCATGTGCATCGGTGACGACACACTCCGAAGCCAGAAGACTGTACAACGCGTTTTCAAGAGATCGTTTGTCTGCTGAATTTTCTTTCCCTTTCATGTCGCCACTCCATTTGGCCGCTTCGGGAAAGCGTTTGATTAGCCAGTCCCGGTCTGATAATTCCCCTTTGAGCCGGTTGGGATTCATGTAACGCCCTTCTGCGTAGGTGCATAATGGCAGTTTCCGTTCCTGAGCAATGGTTGCTAAGTGCTGCGCGTGCCAATGCTTTACCATATCGCCCGAAATAGCGGGTACGGTATAAAGTTTTTTGTCGCGAACCACAACGGCAGTGCGGGGTTGAGTAGCCGAGCCTTCAGTTCCTTCGTTATTCAGACTTGCCAAGTTGATGGTCAACTCGCCAACAATGGACAAGTGCTTGATTTCTTTAATATTCATGTGAATTATAGTGAAGATTTAGTCTTCGTTTTCGTCAATCAATGTGGTTTCCAATTCTTTTTCCGCGTCTTCCTCACCTTCGACCTGCTCATAAGCCCGTTTTGAGAGAGCGAAGGACAGAATTAGGTTTGCCAAAAGTTTGGGCGAATAGCCTTCTTTGCTCTCAGCTAATTCAATGAGTTTGCGCAAAGAGGGTTCGTATGGGTTGATCCAATACTTTGTTTTGCTGCTGTCGTTGTTGGCCGTTGCGATTTTGGAAACACCTCGCTCAATGGCTATCTCTGTAATAGCCTTAATGAAATCGTCAACGTTTTGCACTTCGCGCAGGCTCCGAATCATTTGGTAATTCGGCTGCGTCTTGTCGCGGCCCTTCGGCGGAAATGCTGCGCCGTAAGTTTCCTGACGAACAAGGTCAATGAACGGCTTAATCTCGCTGCCAAGTAGTTGGTCCAAAAGGGTTTGATATTTGTAGGCCATAATTTCTTCAAAGAGTTTTTGCGTTAAAAAATAAAAACTGCCATTCTTCGGGCCATTTAGGCCAACGTCGAAAACATAGTCTAAATAGCCCGATGTAGTTTCGGCGGGGTCGCTGTATTCAAAACCTCGCATAAGTTTTGCGACTGCTGCGCGGTCAATAGAAACTGTTTTGTTCTGACCAGCTTGATTAACAGCTCTCCATTTTCTCAGCAAATTTTGCAGTCGGTCAACCGACCCGATTGTGTAGTGGTGTTTTGGTACCACCAACTGCCACGAACTACTTGGGGAAGAGCTATTTCCCAATGGAATGAAATTAGCCCCTGCTATGCTGAATAGACTTGATTCTTCATTAGAAAGACCAATATCTTCCTTGTAAATGAGCAGTTGCTTGATGAAGCTCAGGTAGTTGTCATAGCTGAAGAAAAAACCTCCATTGGTCAATCGTCGGCGATTGCCGTCCGAAATCCGTTTGACCGTCTCTAAACGCAGCACTTTCGGTACGGGTATAGCAAATCCCTGTACTGCTTTTTGCGGACTTTGGCCTTTGGCGGCTATAATGAAGCCCGCTACCGCAAGGCAAGTATATCGGCTCAACGATGTTGAGATGGTATCAGCCAGACTAGTGTTACCAATAGAGAAACTGTTGGAGCCAGATGCTCCTTTTGATGCCTGTGGCAATACAACGCTATTTAATGGCACACTCTTCTCACTGAAACTGCCATTTATGAGTTCCTGCCCCCGCATTCGACAAGCAAAAACGCACAGGTTAAACCATTCGGGCGATCCCAACTTATTAGCTACTCCGTAGAGTTGACGCATAGGTTCCGTTACCAAAATGGTACCTTCTCCCAGAGGTATCGTTATTTGAGGATCTTGAGAAACATCTATTTCGGCCCCATCGGTGTTTATCAATTCGGCGCCGTCCCAACCTCTTGCTTTTTTAGTGTGATTATCGTGAGCTTTCCATTTGTCCTTATCTCCCTTTCTCCAAGCACCCGCTACTGAGTACCGAAGCCAGCCCAAATCAGGAACCGCTCGTTCCGGCTTGTTGGCATAACTAACCATAAAGCCATTGGGAGTCCATTCAATCAATGGTGAGTCAGCTTCATCAATGTCAAGGTACGAATGCACAACTGCGGCAAAACCAATAGCTGCAAGCGCGTCGAAATAGCCCCCATCGCAGATCGGTAAGAGTTCCTGTTTATAGTCTCCCGGTAGTTTTTCTCCTGCATCGAGATTATTGAACAGTGAGTACTGGTCTGGGTTGCTTTTCATTGGTCGGGTTGGTCAAAACGATAATATTTATGCGTGTTCCCGGCACTAATGAGTTTGGCCCGCACACTCAGCCATGCGTTCGTGTCTCTCGGTTTCGCCGTTACGCCGCCAAAGTTTGAGACCTTATCCCAGGTAGCGTCTTTCTTCATGTCGCTTGCTGCTATGTGCATAGTGGCTTCCGGCACTTCGGCTTCTTCCACCGATTGTAGCGAGAAAAAGCCGCCCTGTTTGCCGAAGCAGTTGACATAGGGCAAAGCAGGTAGCAACCACTCCCGTGCTTCCACCGGAAAATAGACGTCTACCCCGCCCTCGAAATAGACAAACTCCCGAAATATAACTGTCGGACTCAGGTGCGTAGCCGGGTACTTCCAGGCACTATCGGAGTGTGGTATCTCCCAATGCTTGACTAAGTGCGTATTAATAACCCCTTCGCCCCACGGGTGCGGAATCAGCGTAACAGCCCGGATTTGTTTCGTAAATTCTTCGGGTACGATACTGGCCCGAATAGCCCCAACCGTAAACGCAACCTTAACGGCATAGGGTGTTGGGCATAAATAAGTAAGAGCCAGTTTAGTTGTAGCCCGCTCCTGCCGGTGGCTGAATGGCGTTGAACTCAGATACCTTGCTCTGATCATATCATGTTGGTTTTTAAGGGTTTGGAGGCGCTTTCTTCGGTTGTAGAACTGCTCACTTCGGCAGTAGCCAATTGATCGCTACGCCGGAGAATGTAGCTCAACATATAGTAGATTTCTACGTCATCTGAGGTTCTCAATCGCTCTTTTTCCATCTGACTATAAATACCATCCAACTCATTTTCGCAAACTTTCAGAGTTAGTATGGAGCTATTCCATCCGTTGTCATTCCATAGAGCAGTGTCCTGCATCGCATCTAAATGATCTAGGAATGACAACTGATAAGGCATCATAATCGAACGCTGTACCTCTAACTTATAGCCATGATGGTCGGCAATGGCCCAAAAAACAGGGCGGGCTATTCTGCTATTTTTTTCGCCTTTTAATAAGGTTTTCCAAAGAAATTTGGAAACAGCCCAAGCACTAATCCATGCGTGAGATGGCGGCTGTTTAATACGAGGAAAATCTTTACCCGAATGCCCTATTGGAATGCCATTTGGCGAAACGCCATGCGCGGCCTGCCATGCTACATCCAATTTTCCTAAGTCATGCGCCCATACCACAAAGTCAGCTAAGTAGGTCGCTTTTTTGATACCACCAACGGATGCTGCTAAACGGTTCACGATCCACTGCGATACCGGACGGTACTTTTGAAGCCGCTCGATATGCTCCCGATACAACTCGGCTTTTTCGTTATCGTAACTGAAAGATTCCCGTCTCGATACCGAGTGATTAATAAAATGCTCCTCTCCTGATAAGTTGCTCTCAGTCAGGCCATAGCCAGATTCGTACCCAATTTCGTCAGGGTTGAGGAGGACAAAATCGGCCGTACGGATGCTATTGGCAGAACGTACAATTTTTTTGCGCTCACGTCGATCATAATCAACTGAAACTGGGATGATTGAAAGATGAGCATAGGGGCCTTTCCCGTAGAATTTCCCGGGCGAAATACTGAGGAAATTATAAGACCCGTCCAGCGCGGTACCAATGGCAACATTGATGTTGTTAATGTCCCGAATGTGCTCAGCATAGGCCTCATACTTACGTAGTACCCGGGCCTCGTTTATCCAGCTACCTGTTTCTTTTCTAAACTGTTCAATGGCAAACTGGTCGCGTTTGCTAGATAAATTGATAATGAACCGTTCCGTTTCAGGTGTTAGTTGACTGACTGTATCGAGATAATCCTCGAGTTGGGCTATTTCGTCAGCAGCGTATCCGTAAGGATTATTACTCTCAACAGGGTGCCAGAAAACCTGGCTTTCTTCATTCTCATACCGGGCCGAACGGCCAATTCGCTGAATAAACGAAGCAGGCGGACACAGGTCAATGTGCAGAACGTCGCAAGTAATATCTATACCGGCTTCAACCACCTGTGTGGCTACCAACACAGCCGGGCCATTCCCGCTTTTGCCGAAAACGTATCGTACTTCCCGCTCAATACTGAGTCTGTCGTTTGGCAATAATTCGGAGTGCAACAAATAAACCTCACCCAATACACACGGGTCATCGCGTAGAAGTGCAGCCGTTTGTTTAGCCCTATCAATCTGATTACAAATGATGATTGTGCGATTGCCTAACTCAATCTTCTGACTATCATTAAGTCCATTTCCTTTTAGAATCGTTTTTTGGTTGATGAATGGTCTTGCCCCTTCAATCAACTCAACGCCTTGCGGTGTCTTGCTCAGCGTCTCGACTAAAAAGTCGACCATCACGTCGCTGAGTGTAGCGGTCAGAATAATACCGTTTTGTTTACTACGAATGAGCGCGAGTAGAGCGGTTTTCCAACTCTTTTCTGCATCAAATAGATGAAACTCATCAAATACCAGGTGGCTCGAATCGAACACGGCGGGCAGGATGTTGCCCTGTCTCATGCTGACTCCAACTGGAATCCCCAGAAAGGCACTCAATGACTGATCAAGCGTTGTGAATACGCATTCGACAGGATTTTTGACATCATCTCCCCGATCAAGAAGGGCGTGTTCTCGCCTTGCCCCATGTTGCGCTTTGACACGCCTGATCTTCCATTCGTCTGCTTCCTCGGCCAGTGAATCAACCAAAACGCGCAAGGGAAGCGAATAGAGTGCATGACCTTCCCCCAAAGCTGCCATCACTGCAAAGGTTTTACCCCAACCTGTTGGTGCTCGAAGAATAACGTGTTTGCCCGCCCTAAATGCATTAAACACAGCTCGTTGGCCATCTCGCTCTATCGCGAATCCAGCCAATTGTAATGCCTCGTCAAATCGTTGAACCATTATCTTAGTAAGTAAAAGGGTTAACGAAGTCCTCCAAAACCACTGCCAGTCAAATCGCCAATGCCAACTAACCAGGCGAAACGTACAGCCTCCGGGGTTCCTTCAACCAGCACTGGACACTCGCTTCCTTTATGTTCCGTGGTTTTAACCTTAATTTTCTTTGTCCGGGCTTCGCTATAGCTCCGGTCGAAAGATACCCGCACAGACAAGTCATCTCCTGCATAGCCAGCTTTGATTAATTTCTGCTTTAAAAGACCTGTAATGGCCTCATCGGCTGCCGGGTCATCCCAGAGCAGATAAGCGCGAGAGCCGTCCGCGCGTTTGGAACGAGCGACTACTGACGAACCATCTGTTTTAAATAGATAAGACTCTCCAAAATTTGGTGTGGGTATATCACTCGTAGCAATTACCCTCATGCCATACATAACGTCAGGTTGCTTTAGTAGCCCTTTTATTAATTGCCGGGTAACTGTGTCATCAAAAAACGAAATATTCCAGGTGGCTCCTTTGGGAAAAGTAAGCCCTTCCTTCCTGCCTTGCCCCCCTCTCAACCAACCGAAGCTGTATAAGCTTAAGCCATCATGTATGTCGTTTTCAGGTCCGAGCCATTTGTGAATAGCCCCAGTCAAGAAGTGAATGTGATTAAAGGGTACGAGCTGGGTATTGGGTGTGAGTTGTAGCTGAAGCCGCATAGGGTTGGCTGGTTTGATAAGTCAAAGCAAAGGAGAGCGAGCACGCAAAACGTGAGGGACTAAATACTTTTTTTGCAGGTTTTGCAGCTATATCCGCCAATGACGAAAAAGGTAAGGGAGTGAAAAGAAAATACCCGCAGGTGCGATTAAAACATGAGCCAACGATCATTCACTACATCCCAAATTATCTTTCAATACCCGATGGTGCGATTGAGGGGTGTTTGTCGTGCTATAGCGTTGTTATGGAGTAAAGACATCAACTTGGCTTAAACTACCTCCTATATTATCGGTAATAAGTTTGCTCATCTGAATAAATGCCTGATATTTGACCTCTTCGTTAGCACTGCGACCAAACCAGTTATACTATAACTTCCTGCCTATTAGCACTTTAATCCTATGTCTGAAGACTACTCCCCCCAAGAACCAACAGATGATTTTCGTCATTTACCCTTTGATGAAATAAGGGCTATAAAGACCAATTATAGAGAAATCAAGAGTATAACCCATCAGAACAACTTAGCACGTTGGTACAATCAGGCAGGCTTTCCACTGCGGGAAACCTATTATCTGGTGGTAGGCCTCAGTTGTGATTGTCGGGCTTTACTAATAGTTTTGAATTACGACGCTGAACACGACAGCTACGTGTATCATCATATCAGGTTAGCCGATGGAAACCAATTCAAACAATTCTGGTGCAGTTAAGAACAGCATCACGAACAAGACCATCCGCGAGATGACATGGCCTGAACTGCTTTCGCTGGCAGGCAAGCCCATGACACCGACAGAGGCCATGCGCCAGATGAAAGCAACGCGGGCTGGTCAAAAGAAAGACAAGTAAAACCAGTTGTTAGAAAGGATCGAGTCTAGTCACCATACCGCGCGGCCATAGCCTGTGCTCGCCCAGATATTTTTTCGCGGAGGGAGGCGGGTTCGAGTACCGTTACGTGTTCGCCGAAGCTGAGAATGGCAATTTCCAGCTCCGGGTTTATGATCACAGACAGCGCCAGGGTTAGCTGCGTGGCCGATTCGGTAAGAATGACCTGACTACCATGCAATGGCAACGACTTGACGTACTCGATCTGAGCCTGCTCAACGCGCAGCACCACCCGCTCCACCTCGCTCTCTGGTGGGGCCGTCACACCAATCACATGTCGGCGGGCGGCCCGGTAGTCGATCCCCCGCTTGGGCTGAATGCGCTGGGTTGTTAGTTCAAGCTGCGTTATGCGGTCCAGCCCAAAGGTGCGGTGCCCTTTGCCAGCCTCCACGTCGAAGCCATCTACATACCACCGGTTTCGATACTCAAACAGCAGTCCCGGCTCAATTCGGCGGGGGCGCGCGGCGGGTTCGGTGTAGTTCTGGTACATAAACGTCACGACTAGCCCCCGTTGCAGGGCGTTCCAGAGAGGAGCCAGCCAGTCGAGACCCCGGAAACCGTCCTGCTGTTCCAGTTGCAGGTAATGACCCACCAACCGGCCCGACCGGGTTAGGGTTTCAAGGCGCTCGCGGCGTTCCAGTAACCGCACATACCCCCTGAAATCGTCCACATCTTCGTCGGCGGGCAGAGCCAGGTAGTAACCGCGTTTTCGGTAATCATACTGGATAGGCACACCGTATTCACCCCGAATTTCTTTCAGATCGCGTTCCAGCGTGGCCTTCGAGGTCTGCTCCAGATCGTAGTCGCACAGATGCTGCTGTAAATCGCTGGTACTGGGGTAGGTGTAAGGCTTGTCGGTGAGCTGGATAATGTGCAGGTGGCGGCGCAGCTTGGCAGAATCTTTCACAGAGAGGCTTAGAGTTGTCACTATAGAAAGAACAATAAACCTCTTTTTCAATTTATTCTACCAGAATTATACACAACTAATTAATTGAGATAGTCTTATGATGGTGTAGGGCACTTCGGCCATCTGATGGGTGCTGTCAGACACAAGGCATTAGCCACTCGGTTTAGCGATGCAATAACTATTCCTCTGCTACCGACGTAGATTTCGGGCTTATTCACCTTACTAGATCACCAATGAAAACGGGTGAACGCTGATTTATTAAGCGCTATTCACATTTTTCTGTACGGCATCCTGACGGGAAATTATTTTCTGTCTGAACAGACACGGGCCAGTGTCAGGCCTCCATTCGGTAGTAACAAGCCTAGTCTATTTAGTAACCATCTAAAAGTAGGTCCTCCATTGTGAACAAGGTTAGTCTTCTGTGTCCGACTTTGCGTGTTGCCATCAGCCTGGCTTGCCTGAGCACCATGCTATCAAACTGCCAGCAACAGACGCCATCCAATAACTCGGCCACAAGGCCGACAGCGTGGGTTGATACGTTTCAGCAACAGCTTGCCATGATGGGCCACCGCAACTGGATCGTCATTGCCGACGCTGCTTATCCGCTGCAAAACGCACCAGGCATCCAGACCCTCGACACGGGAAGCGACCAGACGGTAGTACTGACCGAAGTTCTGGCACGGCTAAAAGCGAGTCGGCATGTGACACCTATTATCTACCAGGACCGGGAGTTTGATTACCTGCCTGCCACGCTACCTGGCTTAGGCGCATACCGCCAGCAACGGCAACCCCTGCTGGCGGGCAGGGTAGTGCAGACGATGCCTCACGATTCAGTATTTGGTCGGTTGGCCGAAGCGTCCAGAACTTTTGGCATATTGATCCTAAAAACAACATCGACTATCCCGTATTCGACTATCTTCCTCCAGCTCGACTGCGCCTACTGGAATGCGGCAGCGGAGAAAAAGTTACGGAATGCGATGAAAGCAACTCGTTAATATATAGTCTGTTAACCCAACGTTTACCTGAATGAACACGTCCTCTCATCGCCTGCTTGGTCTGTTTATCCCGTTTGTTATAGCCCAGTCGGTATTGGCTCAAACAGCCATCTGGCAACCTGCTCAATGGCCCGTT
This sequence comes from Fibrella aquatilis, assembly GCF_017353255.1. Taxonomy (GTDB): domain Bacteria; phylum Bacteroidota; class Bacteroidia; order Cytophagales; family Spirosomataceae; genus Fibrella; species Fibrella aquatilis. The sequence goes on from NZ_JAFMYU010000016.1 coordinate 84,389, forward strand.
TTGACCCGTTATGATCCACAACATGTGGCTAAAATTGCCCTGCCGCTAGGCGGCATCGGCACGGGGACGGTCTCGCTGGGTGGGCGAGGGCAGTTGCAGGATTGGGAGATTATGAACCAGGCGGGTAAAGGCTACAGTACCGTTACGCCCGGTAACATGGCCCCGTTCTTTGCCCTCTTCGCCCGTGATGCCAGCAACAAGACGTATACCAAAGCCCTGCTGGGACCACTCGAAGCCCACGAGTATCAGCACATGGAAGGCCGCCCGGTTGACCACCACGGCCTGCCCCGCTTTGCTCAGGCCACTTTCGAGGCGGCTTACCCGTTTGGTCAGGTGAACCTGAGTGATTCGACTATGCCGGTGCGGGTACGGATCAAGGGATTCAACCCCCTGATCCCCGGCGATATCAACGCCAGTAGTATCCCGGTGGCTGTGCTCAGTTATGAGGTAACCAACACCACCAACGGCCCGCTGACTGTGTCGGTTGGCGGCAACATCCGCAACTTCATCGGACGCGACGGCAGCAAAACCGCCCCCAACTGGAAGGGCGAATACGAACCTATCGGGGCGAGTCACAACCGCAACACATTCCGGCAGGGGGCGGGTCTACGCGGCATTTATTTTACGTCCGATAGCGTACCCAAACTCGACCCCGCCTGGGGCACCATGGCCCTGGTGACGGAAGAAACCGCCGGGGTTACGTACCGCACCTCGTCGGTGGGTAATGCCTGGGAAAACGGCCTGCTTGATTTATGGGATGACTTCAGCACCGACGGACAACTCACGGAGAAGACAACCCCCGCCGACAATGACCCGCTGGCTTCACTGGCCGTGCAAAAAACCATTGGAGTCGGACAAACGCAGGTGTTCACATTTATATTCACCTGGCACTTCCCTAACCGCCGGGCCTGGCGCAACTGGTCGCTGGTAGACAGCCCCGACCGGGTGGGCAATTATTACACAACCCGCTACGCTGACGCCTGGGCGGTGGCCGAACAAACCGTGCCCCGTTTGCCCGATCTCGAAGCCCGCACGGACCAGTTTGTGCGGGCGTTTCTGGCTAGTCCCTATCCGCACGAGGTAAAAGAAGCCGCGCTTTTCAACGTCAGCACACTCCGTTCGCAAACGGTGTTCCGCCTTGACGATGGGCATCTGATGGGCTGGGAAGGCATCATGGACCGCACCGGCTCGTGCCAGGGGTCGTGCACCCACGTCTGGAACTACGAGCAAACCACCGCTTTTCTCTTCGGTGATTTAGCCCGCTCCATGCGCGATGTCGAATTTGCCTACGCTACCGATTCTGTGGGGCTAATGAGCTTCCGGGTGAACCTGCCCCTGAGTAAAGGCAATACCTACGGCAATGCCGCCGCCGACGGGCAGATGGGCACGATACTGAAATTCTACCGCGACTGGCAACTATCCGGCGATGCCCAGTTTCTGCGTAAGCACTGGCCGCAGATTCGCCGGGCACTGGCCTACAGTTGGCTTAAAGGGGGCTGGGATGCCAACCGCGATGGGGTGATGGAAGGGGTGCAGCATAATACTATGGACGTGGATTATGTAGGTCCTAACCCGCAGATGCAACTCTGGTATTTGGGTGCGCTTAAAGCTGGTGCCCAGATGGCCCGGTTCATGAACGACAAGCTCTTTGCTGCCGACTGCGACCGCCTATTCCAGCAGGGGAGTGCCTGGACAGACCAACACCTCTTCAACGGAGAGTATTACGAGCAGCAGGTGCAGCCCCCAGCCCAGTTGGCCGACATTGCCAAGGGTACTCGCAACACACTTACGGCCAGTCAGTTGGCTAATCCACCCTATCAGTTGGCGAAGGGTTGTCTGGTCGATCAGTTGGTGGGACAATACATGGCCCACGTCGTGGGGCTGGGCTACTTAGTCGATTCGGCCCATGTGCGCACCACACTACGGTCGATTATGCGCTACAATTACCGTCCCAGCATGGCTGACCATTTCAATAACATGCGATCCTATGCAATGGGTAATGAATCAGCCCTGTTGATGGCTAGTTGGCCAAAGGGCCGCCCCACCGTACCGTTTCCGTACTTCAACGAGGTGATGACGGGCTTTGAGTACACGGCGGCCATTGGTATGCTCTACGAAGGGCAAACCCGACCGGGGCTGCTGTGCATTCGTAACGTCCGCGACCGCTACGACGGGCTGAAACGCAACCCCTTCGACGAGGCCGAATGCGGTCATCACTACGCCCGGGCCATGGCTGCATGGGCCGCTACGCTGGCCCTGAGCGGGTTTGGCTATTCGGGTGTGAGCCAGACATTGAGCGTCAACGCCGAGCCAGGTACGTTCTTCTGGTCGAATGGGTATGCCTGGGGGACGATTACCAAGACAAAGGCCGCTGACGGATTGCACGTGTCGTTGAGCGTACTAAGCGGTGAACTACCCTGCATGTGGGTGAAGATAGCGGGCTATGCGCCGGGCAAACTACGGGCGGGTGGGGTGCTGTCGGCGGGTGCCGTGCGGCAACTGGTAGTCAAGTAACCCACGGCCAAGATACTTATAGCGCGCACACCTACACCTCAAACGCCTGAAAAGCCTTCAGCGAGTCGGGGTTGCGCATGGTGTCGGGGGAGGCGACGCGGTCGGGTTGTTGGCCCATCAGAATTTTTTTGACCGGCGTTCCCATCTTCTTGCCGCTGATAGTGTAGGGTACTTCGGCAATCTGATGGATGCGGCGGTAATTCAACTGACGCTGGAGAAATACGTGATCTGATAGGAAAAATCACGTACTGAACGTTATATCTGACACAGAATAAGTAATTGATAGTCAGCGTATTATATAAAGTAAGTTCGATTCTTACAAAAGTTATCACACATTTATGTGACTGATAGTCAAGTCATTAAGCTATAGGTTCGTCTACTTTTATACATACACCAACCATCTATGCCGGTAACGCATCACCAACAGGCCCCAGCCAGCGCGCTGACTCCTTACATCCGTTGCTACTGGGCGTACAAACACCTGTTGCCACCCGGTGTCAGCATCGACGTACCCAGTGGTTGCTTTGGGTATTCCCAACTGATCTTTTCTCTGCCCGCCTACCTGGTAACTAACGGCTGCAACAAAATCAAAGGCATTCGGCAGCTACGCAAACGAGCCAGTGGAATACCTTGACTTGCTTTGCTGCGCTACTGCCAGGACAACCTACTAAACGGGCTTCACCCGCATCACCTCCACACCATGAACATACACTTGTTGACCACGCTATGGCTCTTCTTGGGCATAGCCACAACGGCAGTCGGGCAACCGCGCCCGGCGCAGGCTGTCGGCCCTACGCTCGACGTTGGTATCCGGCTTCAGAAAAGCATTGGCCTGTATGCCGAAAATGGCATTCTAATCCAGTACACCAGCCCGAAACTGGCCCGGCAACGGCTCTACGTTGGCATTAGCTACGTCACGTCCCGGCTGGGCACGGCCCTAGGTACCAATGCCATCAGGCAGGATAACTACCTGGTGTCGGCAGCCTGGTATGCTAAACCGCACTGGGTTATCCGGCCATTGGCCAGGCTCAACGTGGGCTACTTCAAAGCCGACTACAGCAGCGAGATTTTCAACGAACTGCCCCGCACCTCAGTGCTGGCCCAGCCGGAGGTGGGGCTGTGCTACTGCCCCCGGTTTCCGCTCAAGGTGGGTGCTTCTGTGGGTTATAACCTACTGACGGGCAACGGGTTGGCCGGTCCAGGCACGTTGTGCCCCGTTTTTGTGCAGACAAGCATTACCTGGAACGTACTCAAAAAACCGTAGCCCTGCCATGAAAACTATCCTGAGCCTGCTGGTTGCCGCGGCCATGACCGTAGCCTGCTCGAAAGAACCGGCCATCACGAAAGATATGCTCGATGGCGGCACCCTGTTCGACCCGTCTATCTACAAACCTGACCTATATCTGGTATCGAAGGCCAAACCAGCCCCTACGCCCGAACAGGCCCGAACACCCGTTATCATTGCCTGCCACGGGTACTCGGCCACCACCTTCGAGTGGGACGAGTTGCGTACCTGGCTGGGCAACCGCACCGACGTATACCTCTCGCAGGTGTTGCTGGGTGGCCATGGCCGGAGTTATGCCGACTTCAAAAAATCGACCTGGCATGACTGGCAGGGGGCCATCATGGCCGAATACGACGCGCTGGTGAAGGCCGGATACACCAACATCAGTCTGCTGGGGTCATCTACCAGTGGCCCTTTGGTGCTGGACCTGGTTGCTTCGGGCTATTTCGCCAGCCGGACGGTGCCGCGCAACCTATTGCTGGTTGACCCGATCATTATTCCGTCCGACAAAACGCTGTCGCTGATCGGGGTGGTTGGCCCCATGCTGGGCTACGTAGCGGCCGATCAGCCCGCGGCGGAGGACAAGGTATTTTATCACTTTCGGCCCCAGGAAACGCTTCAGCAACTACAAGCGCTGCTCACCATCGTTCGGCAGGCACTGGAGCGAGGGGTAACGCTGCCTACGGCCTGTAGCCTAAAAGTGTATAAATCGAAAAAGGACCCGTCGGCTGATCCGGTCAGTGCGGTGTTGATTTACCAGGGCGTTAAAACCGCCGATGGAAAGCCCATTGCCGTCGAACTGATCGACTCGGAACTGCACGTCTATACCCGGCTGGCCCTACGGGAGCAGGTAACGGCTAATGATAAACAGAATCAACTGGCCACTTTCACCGACATCGTGGCGCGGGTAGTCCGATAGCATCATAGGCACTTTAACAAGCTAACCATACCATGCGATTTATCAGCCGATGGGCTAACCGGCACAGACACTTGGCCATCCTGCTGTTGATCGGCTGCGAAGTGGCGAATGCGGTCAATGGCCTACTGCTGGGGGCCAACATCCTGGCTAACTCGCCGGGCGGACTACTATTGCTACTGACACTGGTGCTGCTTGGTTTCGGTATTTGGGTGCGGTGGTGGGCGGAGAATAACCCACCCCGGAGCTACGCGGCCAGTCGCTGGCAACTGGCCGGGGCGTTTGGCAGCACCTACCTGCTGTTTGTGCTGCTGGGTGGACAGTGGGGGCAGTCGGTAAGTCATCCAACCGGCGGTCAGGGCCAGGCAGGACTACGATCAGTCGCGTTTGGCAGTAGTGAGCGGGTGGTGGCAGGCGATACGCTCATCAGGCCGGGCGCACCTACAGCCGGGTTGTCAGCTACCGGGGTTGTTCAGGCTGACCCGGCACCTGCCAGCCAGGCGGGTACGCGGTTCGGTTACGTCATGCTGTTATTGCTGGGGCTGGTGCTTCTGTTTTTCTCGTTTGGCCTGGCGTGCGGCCTTGCCTGTTCACGGCAGGGTTTTCTGGCCCTGCTGGCCTTGATGGGGGGCCTGGGCGCGGGGGCCGGGGGTATCTTTTTCGCTGCGCGCAGTAAGGATAGGCCCATCAAACGGTGGCGGGATATGCCCAGCTCAGACCGGAAGCGGGTGATGCGCCGGTTCTGGCGGGGAATACTGATACTGTTCGGCATCATAGGCTTATATATGCTGCTTGGCAGGATTTGATAACCGTCACTTTTTAACCCCAGTATTCATAACCACTAAATTTTTTGTCGGGGTTGTCATCCTATGAAGACTAAGCTGACTACACTCTTGCTGGCAACCGCGTTCGGTACGGCTTATACGCAATCGGCGGCGGACTCCGTCGTGGCCCGAGGGAATCGTTCCCTGAAGAAGCCTATTTTTCTGCTGGTGGTCCTGGCCACGATGCACCTCGCCACGGCCCAAACCACGCCCTACAAAACCGACTCGCTGGTGCTGGATAACGCCGTGTTGTATTACCACACCTACGGCACCGGCGCGCCCATCGTGATCCTGAGTGGCAGGCCTGGCATCGGTGCCTTTCAGGAATCGGACGTGGCCGAGAACCTGGGCAAGACGTACCGGGCCATCCTCTTCGAGCAGCGCGGTACGGGCCGCTCGTGGACCAAACCCGTAGACGGTTCGACTATCAACGTACGCACGGCGGTCGAGGACCTGGAGCGGCTGCGCACCCGGCTGGGCGTCGACAAACTGAATCTGTATGGCCACTCGTGGGGCGCGGTGCTGGCGTCGGCGTACACCGCCCAACACCCCGACCGGGTGGGTACGCTGATCCTGAGTGGTAGTGGAGAGATCAACCTGCAACGTTATTTTATTTACACAGCGAATATGACCCAACGGCGGTTGCTTTTCGCCGACAGCCTGCGCTACTGGTCCGATTCGGTCATCGTCCGGCGCGACCGGCAGCGGGCGTTTCTGGAACGCCGTCGGCTCAATCGCTCCGCCTACGTGTACGATCCGAAAAAACTGCCTCAATACGAAGTGCAGATCAACAAAGGCCTCATAAACGAAGAGGTAAGCAACCTGATGTGGACCGATATGTTTCGGAGTCGCCTCAACCTTGATACTACTTTACCGGCCTTCAAAGGTCCGACGCTAATCGTCTTCGGCTGGCAGGACCCCATCGGCACGGCTACCTTTTACCCGCTCAAACAATCGCTGCCCCAGGCCGAGGTGCAGGGCATTAACTTCTGTAGTCACCTGGCCAGCATCGAACAGCCGGAGAAATTCTTTGGTATTGTCAACGATTTTTTGAGTCGTCATCTGGCCTCGCCGAAGTCCCGTTGACGGTTCTCCTCCGTATAAACGTACCCACCAAGCCGTGCACCTGCGGGTAGGTGGCAGGGCGATACGCTGGCTATGCAACTGGCCCGGTTGCGGTAAAAACACAGCTTATGAAACGTCTGCTAGCTCTGTTACTGCTTTTACTAGTTGCTTTTTCAGGCGTTTGGGCCAGGCCAAAACCCCTGCGTCTGACACTTGACAGCCTGCAACGAGACTTTACGGGCTATGCCTTAGCTCCGCAACCCTGGCAGTTCCGGGCGGGCGACGACCCGCGTTGGGCCAGCCCCACCACCGACGACCGGGATTGGTTGCCCTATCGCACGGGGTTTAGCCGGGACGAGGCTCCGCCCGGCTGGAAGGGCATCGGCTGGTTCCGGTTGCATGTCACGATTGACTCGCTGCCTGCCGATAGCCTGCTCTCGCTCCGTCTTGACCATCTGGGTGCATCGGAGGTGTTTCTGGACGGGCAAAAGATCGGGGGCTTCGGCAAAATCGGCTCATCGTCCGCGACGGGAATCGATCACTACCCCAATTACGAGCCGATCACGTTTCGGCTTAGCCGGGCTGGATCGCACCTGCTGGCCGTTCGGATGGCTACGCGTCGCCCTTACGTGAGCCGGTGGGCACAATATCCCCAGGGATTTTTAAGCTGGCTGGCCCCCACCAGGCACATGACGACCTACGTCGTTCAGATGACCCGAATATGGGGCATCAACGTAGCCTTGGTGTTCGTACCGGGCTTGTTTGGCCTGCTGCACTTATTCCTGTTTCTGTTCTACCCCGCCCGCCGGTCCAACCTGTATTACAGTCTATGGCTGGCGACGCATGTGATTGGGTCAGTCTGTGTGTATTGCGACCGGCAGGCTACCAGTCCCCTGGCCATTCAGTACTTTGCCTACTGCTTTTGGCTAAGCAACATTGGCACGGCTCTCGCGTCGGTGGTGTTTATTTATTCCATTCGATCCCCCAAAGCGCCCCGGCAGCTAAGGATTTTTTACGCCCTTGCCCTGTTGCTGGTTGGCATAGTGCTGTTGGTGCGCTGGATCAATCCTGTACCTGTCGTGTTTGGTTTCATATTGCTTTGCCTGCTCGAAGTGATTCGGGTTGTGGGGTGGGCAATGCTGCGTCGGCAACCGGGCGTTTGGCTTATTGGCCTTGGTTTGCTGGCGGTGGGCGTTGCCATATTTATCGGAGCCAGTGATGTGCTGGGCATCTGGTCTACTAATCCATTAGGCCAAAACCTGTTTCTGACCTTCTTTTTTCTGACCCTGCCCTTGTGCACGTCGCTGTACTTAGCGCAAGATTTTGCTCAAACCAGCCGAAACCTCGAACATCAACTCCGGCAGGTAGAAGAGCTCTCAGCCCAAACGCGGGAACAGGAAGCTGAGAAACTCCGCATAGTGGCCGGGCAAAACGAGCAATTGGAACAGACCGTGCTGGAACGTACCGACCAGCTACAGCGGCAGGCCGATCAACTTCGGGAAATGGACCGCGTTAAATCCCGCTTCTTTACCAACCTGACCCACGAGTTCCGCACGCCGCTGACCCTGATGCTGGGTCCCGCCGAGCAGATCCTGACCCAGACGCAGGAACCCGGCACCCGGAAGCAGGCCGGTCTGTTGCACCGCAATGCCGAGCGGCTGTTGCGGCTTATCAACCAGTTGCTCGACCTGAGCAAACTGGAAGCGGGCAAGCTGGCCCTGACCACCGCGCCGGGTGATCTGGTGGCCCTGGTGCGGGGCACGTTCGGCTCGTTCGATTCACTGGCGCAGCAAAGGGGCATCACGCTTCGGTTCGAGACCGGGCCGGAGTGCCTGATGATAGACCTTGACCGGGATAAACTGGAAAAAATCCTGACGAATTTGTTCAGTAACGCCCTCAAATTTACGTCTGCTGGCGGCACCGTCTCCGTTGGCCTGAGCCTCCCCGAAGCCGACTGGGTTGAACTGACCGTTCAGGATACGGGCGTGGGCATACCCACTGCGAAATTGCCCTATGTCTACGACCGGTTCTATCAGGTCGATGCCTCGGACACCCGCGAGCAGGAGGGAACCGGCATCGGGCTGGCTCTCACCAAAGAACTGGTGGACCTGCACGGCGGCACCATCCACATCAGCAGTGAAGAAGGTGTTGGCACCACTGTTATGGTCCGGCTGCCTACCACCGCTGTAGAGACCGGTCCCCAACAAAATACCCTGCCCGATCCCACTGGTTTGTCAGCAGAACGACAGGACTTTGCCAGCTTACCCAACCTGGTGGAGGCTGCGGCGAAGGCTTCCGCAGAGGACCCGCTGATATTGCTGGTGGAAGATAATGACGATGTACGCCTATTCATTCGCTCGTCGCTGGATAACCATTATCACGTCATCGAAGCGGCGGACGGCGAAGAAGGCGTTCGGCTGGCCCGGCAGCACGTACCTGACCTGGTTATTACCGACCTGATGATGCCGAAACTGAATGGTTACGAGGTTTGTGCCACGCTGAAAGCCGACGAACGCACCAGCCATATTCCGGTGCTGATGCTCACGGCCAAAGCCGACCTGGACAGCAAACTCGAAGGGCTGAAAACCGGGGCCGACAGCTACCTGGCCAAGCCCTTTAACGGGCGGGAACTGCTGGCGCAACTGGCCAGCCTGATTCAGAACCGCCGCCAACTGCGCGACTATTACACGCGGACCGGCAACGGCCTGTGGCCCACCGAAGCCACCACCCTGCCCTCGATGGAACAGGTTTTCCTCAACCGGGTACGGGCGGCCATTGAAACCCACCTCGCCGACGAACAGTACAGCCTCGACCGGCTGAGCGACGACGTGGGTATGAGCCGCACGCAGCTTCACCGCAAGCTGAAAGCCCTCACCAACCAGTCGCCCGGCGATCTGCTCCGGCTGGCCCGGCTGCAACACGCCCACGACTTACTGCGCGCTAACGTGGGGACAGTGGCCGAAGTAGCCTATCAGGTCGGTTTCGGCAACCCGGCCAACTTCGCCACCAGCTTCTCCCGCCACTTCGGCTACGCGCCGAGTGAGGTAAAAAAGCGGATTGCAACGTAATCAAACGCAGTTGCAACAAGCGCAAATGCTCGTTTTTGCTAAATCAGCGTGGTTTGTTTCCTCAAACCAAACACCAAACATGCCATGAAACGAATTTCTGCACCCGCTTGTCGATTCCTGACCCTGCTGACGGGGCTTACCTTAGCCAGCGTACTGACACTGGCTCAATACGTACCCATGACCAACAACCCCAATGGCGGGCGGGACATACAGGTAGCTAGTGAGTACGTAACGGCGATTACGGTCACTGGCGATTTTGACAAAGCACGGGGCTTGGTAAGCTCCGCCTACATAGCGCACGGTCCCGGCGGGGCTGATTCGGCCACTATCGAGAAGACAGTGAAACTCCACCAAACGTTTCATCAATACCAGACGAACCGGAAAAACGAGTTCTCGGCTCAAAGCTTTCGCATCCCATCGGGCAACATGAAAGGGGATTGGGTATCGCTGTGGGGATACTACACGTATACCGACATGCGTGGGGGAAAAGCCGTCACGTTCCCCTACCAATACACTGCTAAGGTAACTAACGGCAAAATTGAGACGGATCGACTCTACTACGATGAGCTATCGATTTTGAAGCAGTTCGGGTTCAAACTGATTCCACCAGGCGTACCGGCTAAGTAACGTACCTGACTGATTTCTCTTGGCTTGTCACCCTTTTATGGGATGGCGGTCCGCCGACAAGGCTAATACATTGGGGGTTGTGTATCACCTATAACGGTTATGTCTTATGCAAGTCAGTCAGCATACTCCTTGCCGGGCACTGTTGCCATACATTCATACATGTTGGGAAATAAAACACGACTTACCGCCCGGTGCAACCCTGGCTGTACCGTTCAGTTGTTTGGGCCGGTCGCAATTTATATTCAGCCTGGAAAACCCATATCACTGTTATAAGCCAGGCGTAGGGCCGATGGAAATAAGTGAAAGCACGGTCTTCGTTCAGAACGCGTTGCCGTACACCAAATACTTTAGCGGCCCGTCAATGGCAATCGGTTTTGAATGTACCCCTACGGGTTTGCAAACGTTGTGGCAACTGCCGGTGGGTGAACTAAGCGAACAGAGTCTGGACGTAACGGCGGTGGCAAATAGGGGTGTTCGGGAGCTAACGGACCGGCTGCGTGAAGCCCGTTCGACGGCGCAACGGTTTGCTTTATTAGAGCAGTTTCTGCTTCGTCAACTAGCGCGCGCCAACTGGTCGAAGCATCTGGCTACCGATGGCCGTATCGAAGCCGCCGTTGCCGCCATTCAGCATGATCCTGCTCAAATCAATTTACAACAGTTAGCACATTACCTGAACACGTCTGAACGAACGCTTCGTCGGCGGTTTGCGGAGGTCGTGGGGGTTTCGCCGAAGTATTACGTTCGGATGCAACGGTTCATCCTGGCCCGGCACTGGCTGGCTCGGCAACCCCAACCCAACTGGCAGGATATTTTAACCCTGACCGGCCATTACGATCAGGCCCATCTGATCAACGAGTTTCGGTACTTCATCGGCACATCGCCTGGCCAATTTACCAGCCAACCGGCAGGGATGCATGATTTTATTTATCAATAGCCATTGAGCAAACGGTCAATAATGGCCGATTTTTCCAATACCAAAGTTACAGCAGCACTTAATTTTGTTAAAGTAAAACTTAGTCAATGTACTATTGAAAAATTGTCTGTTGACCGGTTTGTGCAGTCACATTTTATTTTCACTATTAATTTCTGAATAGCCATGCCAAAACTAACGTGGGATAACTGGTATCGCAGCGATGGCTGCCGTCATTGGATGGATGTGACAAAATTCGCCGGAACTTCATTTACAGACATTTTCTGGCGAGGGATGCGTCTTGTTTTTCTAGACGAAAAAGGTAATAAAGGATTATTGTACAACGGCGAAGTGTATGCCGAAGCGCAAAAGATCATCAATGTCAATGGAAAGATGCTGGGCTTTACACAGTCAGACGTAAAAAAGTATCTACTGAATGGGTCTTTCAAATATTATGATAAAATCCTTAATCCTATTCCTGTTCATACACCTAAGCTTCGTTTTGAAGGACCGGATAAAGATGATTTGCAAAACCCCTGGCAGTATGCTGAAGGAGAAGTGAGTGGTAGCGAAATACATGTTCATTTTTACAATATGATCCGTCATGCTGAACAGGGAATAGGTGCCTTTCAAACTACTGGACCATTGCCTCAGAATGCTGAAGGCATTAATCAACTGGCTTACTTTGCGGCGGCTGTTGTACTGCACGAAATAATGCATAATCATGGTTTTCAACATCCATACGCGGTAGACTGGTCACCAGGCAGTGATTACGCATCAACCCTGCCGCAAGTAGCACTACAGGCGGTTCTTAATGCAGCAAAGAACAACCTGGCATCATCAGCCTCTCCGATAGCCAGCATATTTGGAAATGTGTTTCCGCCACCGCCCCATTGGTATAATTGGGAAGATTTGGGTGGAAAAATTATTGGTGACGTAGGCGCACTTGCCATACGAGAACTTGGTGTTATTGATTTATATACACGGGACTCAGATCTTCACTTAAGTCAAAAATATTTCGTGAAAGGTAAATGGACAGATTGGATGGTGATTGATGGCGAAACAAAGATTTATTCGTCACCTGCTGTTGTTTCAATCAATCAAAATCATCGAGGTGTTTATTCAACGGGCGTGAATGGTAATGTGCTGCATAGACGGTATTGGGATGGAAAATGGTATAATTGGGAAGATTTAGGTGGCAAGATAAAAGGTGACGTAGGGGCCGTTACCCCAGGTGGTGATGTTACGGACCTTTATGTTAGAGGTACGGATGATGCGCTATGGCAGAAATACTATGCAGACGGGAAATGGACCGACTGGTTTTTGCTGGATAATAGTTTGAAGCTGGCATCTTCGCCAGTTGTTATTTCTGCAAACCCTGATCATCGCGCTATCTTCGTCAGGGGAACCGATAAAAATATATACCATAAATACTGGGATGGACAGTGGCACCCCTGGCAGAATTTGAAAAAACCTTTTGAGAAAGGAATAGACAATACGCCGATAACCGATGTAGGGGCTTTGATTTCGTCTGAAGATACATCAACTTTATTCTTACGCGGACAGGATTTCAGGCTGTGGCAGAATAATTTCGACGGTAAAAAGTGGATAGGTTGGTTTAGAGCCGAAGCTCCAGACTTTCAATTTCAATCTGCCCCTTCTGCTATCTCATTTGGTCTTTGGAATAAGGAAATATTTGTCAGAGGTTGGGACGGAAAAGTTTACAACATTAGTTGGAGCATGTAGCGAGTGTTGGTTCTACACTGGTTATTGCTTGAAAATAACCACTATCCAAACTAAATACACCATGAAAACAGTAAGCATTTTTATTGTTTCGGCAATTTCTGTATTTGCTTTCGATATTGTCGCATCAGGAACCGCACAAGCACAGAGTCGGTCTAAACGAACTCTCACATACTCATGTTGCGCTGATTACCCATTTAAACTGACTATTGCAGCTCAGGGTATGATGGACATGTTTAGCAAATTAGTGGCTAAGTCGGGTGTTGAGCAATGCGGTGAGAATAACAAAGTTGTCAATAGTTTGACCTCAGCTATGCCTCTTGAGTACGTACAGAATAGCAAAAAGAAGGGCATTATAACCTACGCCGTGTTTTTTAAAACTGCTCCCCCTTACGATGAAACTGAAGGCTCTGATCGAGTGCGGGCTGCATGGGCATCACGTGCCGGGGCCTACGAGTATTACGGCGCGTGCATACCCGAGCCTATTGTTTATCCTGATACGACTGTAAGCCCGAACGAAGTATACGGAATAAAATTCGTTCCAATTGCTAGATATAATGTTCTGAAAGTCAAAGATGACATAAACAAAATAAATGGCTTTCCAATAGCGCAGATCCGCAATATTGTGAATGTATATATAGAAGCGCGAAACGGCTATATAGCAACTCAAGAGAAAGGCAGTTATACTGATGCGAAATCGTCAAAGGGTGTAGTCGCTGTGATAGAATCAATCAGTGGTCAGTTGATTAAATGCTATGTGCTCAATAATTACGATGGAGTCGGTGGTCAATTAGTCTGGAAGCAAATCAACAACTGTTCCGGCCTATAAATGAGATTTTTGACTCCTTCACTTCTGCCACACCATGAAAACGTACCTGCGTCTGCTGCCCCTGGTAGCGAGGCTATCTATTGGCTGTACACCAGGCGACAACAGCCCGATTGAACCTGAACGTAGCCTCAGCTTATCCGCTACGAACCCGACGGTCACAGCCCTTCCTAAAAAGGGCAATTTGGAATAGTACAGGAAAACCAGCCAACGTTGCTTGCCTCCTGCAAACTGGTTATTCCATCAGGATTCGTTAACTGAACCAGCAATCAATCCACTCCATAACGGCGGCTATCAGACCGCTAAAAAACATGACCAGACAATTCGCCATCGCGGGGCTGTTGCTGTTGATCGGCTGTACGCGACAGAACAACGATACGCCGATTACGCCCCAGTTGGTGCTACCGAGCTGTATTATGGCCGCTTTCGACCTGACCACGACGATTCAGGGGCAGGGGGCAATCAAAGACACGTACCTGAACACGTTCGATGCGAACGGATTGCTAACCACGGCTACGGTTCAATACAACACGCAGGGGCCGGGCGGGTCGTATGACAGTCGAGAGGCCATTACGTATCAGTACGACAGCGGCGGTTTCCTTCAGGAATCCGTTGAAAAGTCCACAACTACGGGGACATACAGTGGCGGCGCGCCCACGACGAGCGCTTACCTCACGACCAATCGGTTCACCTACGAGGCGGGTCGGCTCAGTTTGGTCGTTCGGCGAACCACCGGAGCCTACCGCAGCATGAACACACAGACGTACCAGTATGATGGAGCGGGCCGCCTTAGTCAGTACACCTCGACCGACTCGGCCAGCAAAGCCGTTACCAGCTACACATATATGGCGGGGGTTATCAGCCGGGTTACGCAGAATGGGAAAGACCAGTATACCATCAACGGCGGGCGGCTGACAGCCTCGGCAGGTGGCTACCACTATGACTATGACACGCAGGGGCGGCTGGCTGGCATCCGCGGCACCACGTCGGGCAGCACATCGACCGAATACGAATACGAACCGACGGGAAAGCCGATTTTGATGACCCAGCCGCAGTTGCGCTTCAAAGGCATCCCGTTCGACGCGCTGCTGCAAGTGCTGGGTGGGGCGGAACAGTATGGGCTGCTTCGCCGCGAGACCGAGTACCGGGACGTCAACGGCAAGTGCGAAACGATCAGCGAGTCGGTGCATACGTACCAACTGAACGCAAACGGCTACCCAACGGGGCAGACCACCACGCGCACGAGTAGCAGCCCTACGTCGCCCGGCACGGAGAAGACAACCGCAACCTATGCCTACCGGGGCTGCTGACAGCGTATCCACACCCTATACTTCACCAAGCATGAAATCGCTTTTGCTTCTGATTCCTCTCCTGATGGGGTTGGGTAGCGGCTGTAAACAGGACGACAGCCAGCTAATCCAACCTGACAAGGCTAACCAGCCATTGGCTACTGGCCAGACAGTCCAACGTACCCGACAGACTGCTACATCGAGTCTATACACGAACCATCGCCCGCCGACACCTTTTTCCTGCACCCTGGTTGCTCCGTCTGAACCGATGACGAACAACGTGGTAAAGCCGATGCTGGCCCGGCGCGTCAAATGACTATGAAACTAACGCTTATCGATCATGAAAACTCGCATGACCCAGTTGCTGTTGTTCGCCCACCTTTTTGGCTTCCTCGCCACGTTCGCCCAAAATGCCCCGCCCACTGCTGAACCATCCCCTTCGCTCGTAGGTCGCTGGCAAAACCGATCACCGAAAGGGGTTGTGGGGATGGCCGTATTTCGGGCCGACAGCTCCTGTAGTGGTTTTGTCAACGGGAAGCAATTCGTCAGTGGAACTTATTACGTCCGGCAGGACACTTTTCACATTCAAGATGGCGCTTGCGGTGCCTAGTACGGGACCTACAAACTCACCTTCGTTACGAGCGATTCGATCCACTTCGCGGCCATTCAGGACCGGTGCCAGGGACGACGGCAGGGGAGCGACGGGTTGACGCTTGGGCGGATAAAGCCAGCCAAACCATGAAACCTACCTGGGTAGTGCTGACCTTGTTGGGTATAGCCGGGCTGGGCGGTTCGGCCTTCGTTACCGACGAACCCAACCAGGTGGCAGTTCTCGGCGAACGCCTGTTTTCGGACCCGATCCTGTCACGTACCCGCACCATTAGCTGCGCCACCTGCCACCGGCCCGACTACGCCTTTGCCGATACGTCGGCGGTGAGTGTGGGCGTGCGGGGGCAGCGGGGCAAACGGAATACGCCCTCGGCCATGAATGTGTTGCTACAAGCCAATTTCTTCTGGGACGGGCGGGCCGCTACCCTGGAAGAGCAAGTCCTGGCCCCCATCGAAAATCCCGACGAGATGGACTTGCCCATTGCCGAAGCCGTGAACCGCCTCAACAGGAGCAAGACCTACGTCGCGCAGTTCGGGCGGGTGTTTGGCGAGCTACCAAGCCGGACGAATCTGGCGAAAGCGTTGGCCGAGTTTCAGCGGACGCTCGAAACCGCCGACTCTCCTTTCGACGACTAGCGCATGAATGATAACGAAGCTGCCGTCAGCGAGTCGGCCAAACGCGGGTTTGCGCTCTTCAACGGCAGGGCCAACTGCGTTCAGTGCCATTTTGGAGCCAATTTCAACAACTCCGATTTTCGGAACATCGGCCTCTTTGACGGCAAGACGCTAACCGACAGCGGGCGGGCGGCGGTAACGAAGCAAGCCGGTGATCTGGGTAAATTCAAAATCGGTCCACTGCGCAATGTGGCCCTCACGGCTCCCTACATGCACAACGGTATGTTCAAAACGCTGCACGAGGTGGTCGACTACTATGACGACCCCGACAAGGTAGTACCCGACGCCATTAATCGCGACCCACTGCTGGCCAAACCACTGGGGCTAACAGCACAGGAAAAACAGGATTTAGTGAGTTTTTTGCAATCATTGACCGACAACCGGTTTTCGAGAATGACAGCAAAGCCATGATGCCCACCCGCAGTAAAAAAGCCTACACCTCGAAGGCCTGGAACGCTTTGAGCGAACCGGGGTTGCGCATGGTGTCGGGGCTGGCCACGCGGTCGGGTTGTTGGCCCATGAGGATTTTTTTGACGGGCGTTTCCATCTTCTTGCCACTAATGGTATAGGGTACTTCGGCAATCTGATGGATGCTGTCGGGTACGTGGCGGGGGCTGTATTGGCTGCGCAGGGCCTGCTTAATACGCGTTTTCAGGTCGTCGCTGAGGGTTTGGCCATCGCGGAGGGCTACGAACAGTGGCATCTGGTAGGCACCGTCTTCGTGCTCGATACCCACCACCAGGCTGTCGGCAATTTCGGGGAGGCTCTCCACGGCACTGTATATTTCGGCGGTGCCAATGCGGACCCCGTCGCGGTTGAGGGTGGCGTCGGAACGTCCGTAGATGATAACGGTGCCCCGGTCGGTGATTTTGATCCAGTCACCATGCCGCCATACGTTGGGGTTCTGCTCGAAGTAGGAGGCCCGGTAGCGTTCGTTGTTGTGGGCGGGGTTGTCGCTTCTGTCGCCCCAGAAATAAATGGGCATAGACGGCATCGGCTCCAGAATCATCATCTCGCCCAGGGCCTCGCGCACGGGTTGGCCGTCCTCGTCAAACGCCTCGACATGGCAACCCAGCAGTCGACATTGGATCTCGCCCGCCACCACGGCATCAAGCGGATTGCCGCCCACAAAGCCACTACACACGTCGGTGCCACCGCTGAGCGAGATGAGCCAGACGTCGCTTTTCACGTTCTCGTAAATCCACCGGAAACCTTCGGGCGGCAGGGGTGAGCCGGTCGAGCCAATGGTTCGTAATGACTTAAATGCCAACGTATTAGTTGGCCTCAGCCCCTGCCTCATGCAGGAGAGGTAATACGCCGCCCCGCCCCCGAAATGGTTCACCTGCGCCTGCTCGGCCAGGAGCCAGAGGCGGCTCAGGTCGGGGTAAGCGGGTGAGCCTTCATACAGCACCAGCGTAGCCCCCACTAGCATAGAGGCCAGCGAAAAATTCCACATCATCCAGCCCGTGGTGGTATACCAGAAGTAGCGTTCGCCGGGGCGCACGTCCTGGTGCAGGGCCAGGGCCTTGAGGTGTTCCAGCAAACAGCCGCCCACGCTGTGGGTAATGGCCTTGGGCTTGCCCGTGGTGCCCGACGAAAACAGGATCCAGAGGGGGCTGTCGAACGGGACGGGTTCAAACGTCAGCGCTGCAAAGGGAGTGTCGAGCACGTCGGCCCAGGCGGTGGTGCCGGCAGGCGAAGTGGCATCATTATTTAGAAACGGCACCCAGACAGTGGCCTTCAGCGAGGGCAGGCCCCGCTGCAACTGAACCAGGTCGTCCTGTTTATCAATGGCCTTGCCGTTGTAGGTGTAGCCGTCGGCAATTAGCAGTACGGTAGGGGCTATTTGCCGAAACCGGTCGAGCACACTGGCCGTGCCAAAATCGGGCGAACAACTCGACCAGACGGCCCCCAGCGATTGCGTGGCCAGAAAGCCTACCACGGCTTCGGGGATGTTGGGCAGCAAGGCCACCACGCGGTCGCCCACGCCCACGCCCTGCTGCCGCAGAAACTCGGCCAGGGCACCCACCTGCTTTGCCAGTTCGGGCCACGACATAGCCCGGAGCCGGTTGCGTTCCGAGGCGTAGAGCAGGGCCGGGTAGGTGTGGTTGGCGTTGCGAAAAATGTGTTCGGCGTAGTTGACGGTGGCCCCCGTAAACCACTGCGTACCGATCATGCCCTGCCGGGGTCGTTCGAGCACGCTTCGGTAGGGGGCGTGAAATTTCACCTCGAAATAAGTAGCAATGACTTCCCAGAAATCATCGACGTTGGCCACCGACCAGTGCCATAAATCGTCGTAATGACGCAGATAAAGGCCTTTTTTAACAAACAGGTAGTCGATAAAGTGTTTCATCCGCGACTGCTGTTTGGAGCGGGCGTCGGGTGTCCAGAGCGGGGTAGGGGTGGGGGTCATGGGCAAAAAAAGAGCGGGATTCGGCGTTACTGACTGATGTAGTAACGCCGAATCCCGCCCGCTTCGCGTACCGTTCGCGCTATTTGGCTGTCGTAGTTGCTTTGGCTGGGGTGGTGCTTTCGGCTTCTGGCAGCAGGCCTTTCCGGCGCAGGAGCAACTCCATAAATTTCTGGTCGTTTTCGCTCGTGAAGATCGAAAAGGGGAGGTATAAAAACTGCGCCCGGGCCATTTGCTTAGCCAGGTAGCCCATGAAGAAATTCATGGCTGGCATACCCTTTGCGTCGAGGCCGTTACCCAGTTGCAACACGTAGGCGTCCTTGGTTTTAACGCCGCTCTTAATCATGTCCCACTTCAACATGCCGCCTTCTTTGGCGTTGAGCTTCATGAGAATATGGCGGCTGTCGATCTCGTAGACGTACTTTTCAAACATCGGCTTGAACTGCTCCGACTGCGACACGCCCGTAAACTGAACGGCCCAAAACAGCACATAGATGACCGTGAGCAGGATTACCACCACGTAGATCCAGTAGTTGGGATACACGTGCGTCAGGTTCAGGATGGCGTTAATCAGGATAAGGGCCAGCGGTATGCCGCTCCACAGCCAGTTGTCGCGCACCCACTGCCGAAACGCTAAGCTGATGTAGGTTTTTTGGTCTAAGGCGTACTTTTTGGTTTTGATTGTCATGACGTACCCGCACGGAAAATGAAGGTGCAAAGATACGAACAATCAGGCTTTGCGGAATTGCAGCGAGTGAATCACCACCCGCTTGTCGGCGCGGCGGTGCATGAGCACATAGACCTGGTAGTGGTCTTCGCCGGTGTAATAAGAGCCGGTACGGTACAGTAAATTACCCGATCCGCCTTTGTAAATATACTCAAAACGATAGGGTGGGTATTTTCTGAAGAAAGTACCTAAAATAAGCTCGGCTTGCCGGGCGCTCACGGTGGTATAGTCTACCTGAAGCGCGTCTATCTTTAGTTCAATCTGCTTGTCGAAATAAGTAGCCAGTGGAGCGGCTTTACCGGCTTTTACAGAGCTGATAATCAGAACATTAATGTCATTGTCGAGAGTGAGAGATGGAAGCGTAATCAGCAGCATTATGGCCAGAAGAAAGCGTCTGATGGGGCGTTGGATGGGGAGAAAGAGGTTGGTAGTTACGTGTAGCATGGGGTATAGAAACTACCCATAGTGCGGGTGGCTTTCTCATCTATTGGCGAAAACTGTGCCAAGTCCGGCTCCATTGGCTCAAAGTTTTTTTGCCAACTTTACAACGTGCATCCACCGGGCTATCCTGTATGACAACCACCCAGATTTTGACTGCCGACCAGATTCAGCAGAAAATACGCCGTATTGCCTTCCAGGTCTATGAAACCAATTTCGCCGAAGCCCACGTGCTACTGGCGGGCGTGGCAGGCGAGGGGTTTGTGCTGGCCCAGCGCCTGGCCGACGAGCTTAGTCAGATTGCTCCCTTCCGGGTCACGCTGGTGAAAATCGACATCGACAAGTCGCAGCCCGCTCAACCCGACATTCCGCTGCCCACCCTGCCCGCCCATTACGCCGGGGTGGTGGTCCTCGTCGACGACGTGCTGAATTCGGGCCGGACGCTGGCGTTTAGTTTGCAGCCGTTTCTGCACGTGCCCGTCAGCAAGATTCAGATTGCCGTGCTCGTAAATCGCAACCACCCCCGCTACCCCATCGCCGCCAGCTTCATCGGCTACGAACTGGCCACTACCCTCAACGAACACGTAGAAGTGGTACTGAGTGATGCTGCCAGGGAGGGGGTGTATTTGAGGTGAAGGGATTTACGAATTACGCTGACGCACGAGTACGCTTGCTTTAGCCGACTGGCGTAAGCAAGCGTACTCATGCGTCAGCGTAATTCGTAAATCGTACATCGTAAATCCCTTCACGCTTCCTCCAGCAACGTTCTGAACGACACGTACTTGCCGGTGTAGCGGTCGGCTACGTCTTGCTGGAGGGCGGCTTGGTGGAGGCTTTGGTAGGTGACGAAATCTTCCATGGCCCGAAACCAATACTGAAACGTATAAGTGATGCCGCCGTTGTCTACTTCGGTGAGCAGCTTGAGCACGTTTTTCTGGATGGGCAGCCCTGTGGCCATTACGGCGGGCATGTGTTCGTCTTTCATCCACCGCAGAAACTCACGCTCGATGGCGGGTTCGATGCTCATCGTAATGTTATACAGAATCATAGGCTGGGTACGGGTTTGTCCGTTTCTTTGCGGGTGCAATTTTTTTGATAAACCTACACGATGTATACTGGATTAGTTCATGCCCACTCCGGGCTTCGCTGGTTGGCGCTGGTGCTGCTGCTGGCCGCCGTTTTTGTGTCGATCAGCCGCTGGCAGGGTAATAAACCCTTCACCGATGGCAACCGCAAGCTTTACCTGTTCACGCTCATTTCGGTACACCTGCAACTAGTGCTGGGCCTGATTCTGTACTTCATCAGCCCCAAAGTCAACTTCGACGCCCTGGCCAATCGGGTTATCCGGTTCTACACTGTAGAACACATCACGATCATGCTGCTGGCCATTGCCCTCATCACGGTGGGTTATTCGCGCGGCAAACGCGCCACCTCCGACGTGCAAAAGCACCGCCTTGTGGGCATCTTCTACGCCCTTGGCCTCGCCCTCATCCTAGCCGGCATCCCCTGGGCGTTCCGGGGTTTAGGCGCGGGGAATTGAGTTTAAAGTCTAAAGTCCAAGGTTCAACGTCCAAAGTTGGCTGACGCGTCAGTATCCAGTTGCGTCAGCCAACTTTGGACGTTAGACCTTGGACTTTAAACGTTGAACCCCCTATCTCCCATGAAATCAACCCTTTCCCTTCCCTGCTTCCTGCTTATGGCGGGTAGCGTAGTGGCCCAAACGCCTGCTGTGCCTTCGGCTGAGATGCAAATTAAAACCGCCGTGCTGGCTGCGCCGACCGACAAGCAGGCGGGGGCTACGGTGTATGGGTATTCTGACAAAAGCGAGTTTGTGCTACTCCGCAAAGGCACCAACGAACTCGTTTGCCTGGCCGATGATCCCGCTCAGAAAGGCCTTAGCGTGTCGTGTTACCACCAGGACCTGGAACCGTTTATGAAACGAGGGCGCGAGTTGAAGCAGGCGGGTAAAAAGCCCGCCGACGTGCTGGAAGCCCGCGAGCAGGAGGTAAAGGCCGGTAAGTTGAAAATGCCCGCTCAGCCCACCACGCTCTATGCCTACAGCGCCAAACCCGAAAATTACGACCCCGCCACCGGTGCCGTGAAAGATGGTTACCTACGCTACGTGGTCTACATTCCTTACGCCACCGCCGAAAGCACGGGCCTGCCCCTGAAGCCCGAAGCACCAGGTATGCCCTGGATCATGGACCCCGGTACGCATCGCGCCCATATTATGATCAACCCGCCTGTATCGACCACCGCTGCCAAATAGCCTGTGTAGTTGGTACGCCATACCTTGGCGTAATGATGCCACTTGTTCTTTTTATAATACAATAAAAAGGCAACAAATTGGCCGTTTCCCTCAAAAAAGTAGTATTCGGTTCGTTCGCCTGTACGGAGAGCCGTAGTTTTGCGTTCTAGGTTTTACAATTCCCGGACGCATTCACATGACCAACGGCACTTTCCTGGCGCTGTTACTGATGGGGTGGCTTTGCTGCTTTACCAGCCATGCGCAGGACCCCAAATCGCTTCAACTTTCGCTGCCCCAAACCGCCGACTGGAACGTGGTGTCGGAAGGACAGTCCATCCGGTTCGACCTGAAAACCACCGGTGCTGCGCCCACCGACACGCTGACATACGCTATTGCGCAGGGCATGATGGATGGTATGAGCTTCGACTCGTTGGGGCGCTTTAGCTGGACACCCGGCTTCGACGTGGTAGAGCGACTGAAAGCCAGCCGGACCGTGCCCGTTATTTTTGAGGTGCACAACCGGCATGGTCAATCGGCTACGCAACTGGCTGATATCAAGGTACTTCCTGTAAACCGCCCGCCTGCGGTAGAAGACCTGGCGCCGTTCTACGTGCGGTTCCAAACCCAGAACGTCTATAAATTCGACCCCAAGCAGGTCTATGATGCCGACGGCGACCCTATTGCTTTTATCCCCATCCCCGATCAGATGCCCGAAGGCAGTAAGCTGAATGCCCAGGGTGAACTGACCTGGACGCTGTCGCGGAATCAATTTAGCCAACTGCGCACAAAGCCCCTCTACCTGGAATTTTGGGTGGAAGATCAACCGCTGAAAGCACGGACCAAAGGCCGCCTCAAGATTGATGCCACGCAGATGGATTTGCCGCCTATTATTTCGGTGGTGCCGAAAGACCTTACTTATCGTATCCGCGAAAACGCAGCTATCAACCTAAAATTCTACCTCTCTGACCCCAACGGCGACGAAGACATCAACACCTTCGACTTCCTGAGCACCAATCAGACCGTGCCGAAGTCGGCGCTGGTGCGCAATACAAACAACCAATACGAATTTATCTGGACGCCCGGCTATGAGTTTGTGCGTGACCCCTATGACACGGTGCGGGTAGACCTGACGTTTTTTGTGCTCGACAAAGCCCAGAACCGCGACGAAAAAACGATCTCGATCACGGTGCTTAACACGGTGAATGAAGACGCCAAAGACCGCTACAACTTTGCCCTCTACCGGCAGGTATTGGTGCAGGCTTGGAACCTGGTCGAGCAGTTGGACGAGAAGGAGCAGGAACTGAAAAAAGACTATAAACGGGCTAAGGGCGGCAAGCGAAACCGGTCTATGGCCAACGCGTCGCTAGGAGCCATCACGGGCATTTCGCCCACCATAAAAGACCCTGGTAATCAGCGCCTTATATCGGCAATTGGCGGCACGGCCGTGCTCACGATGGGTACGCTGGAGGCTACCGAAGTAATTGGTAAGCCCATGAAAGACCTGCTGGACCGGTACAACTACGTGCTGGGTAAAAAGACCGAACTCCAGAACAAAGGCGACGTGTTTGCCCGTGAGTTTGCCCTTAAATCGGCCCGCCGCACCAATGATTTCATCAAGCGCCTCGATGACTTTCGGAACACCATGAGCCTCAGCGGCCTGGTGGCCCTGGAACTGGATGCCAACTGGCAAAACAAAAAAGAAGCCACCGACAAGGCCATCAAGCGCACCTTCAAGGATTATACCCCGCTGGAGGAAGCGCAATAAGGGTTAATGTACAATGTACAATGAATAATGTACAATGGCTCCGCATTCGGACTACTCTTGCGGAGCCATTGTACATTATTCATTGTACATTAACCCTTCCTTTTTGGCCTATTTTTTGCTCTATAGGATTGATTGATTTTATTATTGAATGGCCTACCGTGACCGTTCGTATAGTGGGTCGTCTATAGGGAAGCAGCCAGTACCGAAGTATCAATCTCCGTAACGTATAATGAAGAAGTGGGCGTTTTTTCTGCCTGTTGCTGCGCTGCTTTTTGGGGCATGTCGGGCAGCGGGTGCATCGCTGCCAACGGGCGCGATTACTGCCCCAACGGCTGCTCGTAGTTGCTTATCAGCGCCTTACGACCTGGCGTTTAGTCCCAACCTGGACCGCCCCCTGCCTCCCGTTTATTTTTGTGGTGAAGCCGTACCCCTGCACGAAGAAGCCGTAGCCCGTCGGCTGATAGCCGCGTTGGCCCGGAACAACACCCAAACGGCGGCTTTGTTCAGGATGCGGCAGCGGGCGGCTTCGTTTTTCCCCGTTATTGAACCCATTCTGGCACGGTACCATATTCCCGCCGATTTTAAGTTTCTGCCCCTGGTGGAGAGTTCACTGATGGGCCGGGCGGTGTCGCCGAAAGGCGCGGCGGGCTATTGGCAATTTATGCCTGCTACGGCTCGTGAACTGGGTTTGGCAGTTGGTAATGGTGTCGACGAGCGGCTGGACCTCGACAAATCGACCCATGCTGCCTGTCGGTATTTGCAATATCTGCACCGGCAGTTGGGGTCGTGGACACTGGCGGCAGCGGCCTACAATAACGGCATCGGTAACCTGCTGGGTAGTATCCGTCGGCAGCAGCACCGCAACTATTACTACCTCCGGCTCAACGCCGAAACGGGCAAATACCTCTACCGGATTCTGGCCTTCAAAGAACTGTTCAACAACTACCAGCAGTACGGCAACCAACTGCCGCAACAGTTATTGGCCAGCCTGCGCAAGCCCGTGGAGCAGGAAGCCCTCTCCCAGGCCGAGAACGTACTGTTCGACGAAGGCCTGATGGTGAGTCTGGAAAAGCAGGCAATTCTGGCCGCGCCTAACCCAAAGGCTGATTTCTCAACACCCGACGAGCGCCCTGACGATCTGCCCCTGCCCAACGCCGCCGACGTGTTTAGGGGTGGCATTAAAGCTAAACTGGTAGAAGCCGGTGCCTTGCAGCGCGGTGGGGTGTGGGTGTTCAACCTCACCCGCAACGGCATAGCCAACGACGTGGCCGTTACCGAAGGTGACCGCCTCTACGCCATTGTAGAAGACATTGATACCCAAACGGGCCGCATATATTTCCGTGCCGACAAGCTCTACACGGCCGGTAGTCAGCAGACGATGGTGCTGCCACTGGCGGCAGTCGATGCCTCGACGGGGCGCATGGGCATCAAGATTCCTGACGTAGACCAGATGAAAGCCGGGTGGACATTGACCTGGAAAGCTTTGTAAACAACCTTACTACAGCCCAGCTAAGGCCCGTTCCGATGGTTTCTGCATCCTGGAACGGGCCTTTCTGTTTTGGGGCGCTAAGGATCTCGACTAAGAAGGCTTAATGCGTCCGTATCCATTCGAAATAATCACGCTCTACAGCTACACCGTTGTACTCTTTACTAACTACTTTACCGTCAGTTCCATATGTCAGTTTGTAGTACACATGATCGTGGTCTATGTAAGGTTTTACAGTCAGATTGGTTTTACCACGCCGGGCAAATTCAAGCGGTAGGATGTCGTTGGAAGTAGCCCCGATGTCAGCAGTACCGTAGATGATGAGGATAGGTATTTTGAGCGACAGCAAATAGTTGAGGTTGTTATTATGCGAAAAAGAATAAGTGGTTCTGTAAGGATCGCCGCCCTGAATGGTGGTGTTGAGTGAATCACGGCAGATAGCAGACCAAGTTTGTTGCAGTTCTTCAATATTTCGCTGTGTCTCTGCCGGGCTATCTTCACGTGTAAATCCACGCATTCTGGCCTCACGAATCTGCCCGTTCATACGCCCTTCCAAGTGACCCGAAAAAGCAATCAAATGAGTTACTACGGAGTTGGTATAAGCTGTTTTAATCGCTACGTGGTAGCCTTCTGAGCCACCAGCTATCACTACCCGCCGAGAATCGGCCCACGGTTGCTTCAATACGAACGCCAGTACGGCATTGGTTTGACGAACATAATAGTCGAGGTAGTTGTGTTGCAGGTAGCGCGGCGGATACATGCTAGGTATGGGGTTGTTGCGGGTGTTGAAAAGTGAATCCAAATAACTACCATGCACTAACAGCGGCACCCCTGGTTTGGCAATTATAATGCTGTATTGATCGGCTTGGTGGTCATCGCAAGTAGCAGGCAATTCAGTTAGCAGCGGGCGCTTGCTTTTTGGTTTCAATTCAAACAACGGAATGGGTAATGACCCTTGCCGAAATAGGAAGATAGGTTTTTTCCTAATTAGCTCTCCCTTACCCGCGACCACCGCAAATGTGATGGAGTCACTCTCAAAAGGTATTGTGAAGGTAGTGTAGGTGCCAACATACCGGACCGTGTGCTGGCCGTAGATAGCGTTGGTAACAACCATAAAGAATAGTGTTAACAGGGGAACTTGTTTCATGGCTAACATGAGATTAAGTGTCGCAAAAGTGCTGCAATAGCCTGTATTTGCCCTGTTAACCTTTCTTAAATTCTAGCCACTTCTCTTACCTATTAGTTTTAGCTTCACCGCATGCTCAATGCCATATACGAACCAAACCAGGCCTGCGTTGTGTTCTTTGGAAGCACCAGCTAAAAATTGCCTTGAAATCAGAATCACGCATATGTAATTCGTTCATTTTAAGCAGTTTACTGCTTTTGTCTGTTGTACAATTCTCCGTTGCACAGTCAAAGGCCAAGCCGAAAAAAGCGGCTCATCAGGTTGTTGCCAAGACCAAATTACCCTCGCCGCAACCCATCCAGCGCACCAACTTCGCTGGTGAACTCGTGCCTACCGAGCAGGGCGACGTGGCTACCAAACTGGCCGTGGCGCTCATGAATACGTCGGGCTATGCCAAGCGGGTGCAACTGTTGCATCAGCGGTCGGCACCGTATTTCGCGGTGATCGAACCCATTCTGGCCCGCCACAAAGTCCCCAACGATTTCAAGTATATGCCGCTAATCGAGAGCAACTGGCAGGCCACGGCGGTGTCGTCGGCGGGGGCGGTGGGGTACTGGCAGTTTATGGACGAAACGGCCAAAGACATGGGTATGCGCATCGAGGCGGGCAACGACGACCGCACCGATCTGGTGAAATCGACGGAGGCGGCGTGCCGGTATCTGAAATCGCTCTACAAACGCCTCGGTTCCTGGACACTGGCGGCAGCAGCTTATAACGGCGGCATGGGCATGATTGAAAAGAAGATGGTGCGGCAAAGTACGCGCAGCTACTACGACATGACGCTCAACCCCGAAACCGGCTACTATCTATATAGAATGCTGGCCATGAAGGAGTTACTGGTCAACCCCGGCAAATACGCCAATATGAGTTCGGGCCTGATGGCGTATCTGGATGATCCCTACGCCCGCGAACAGCAGCAGGCCCGCAAGATGGGCTGGCTCGTGGATGAAGACCCCGAACTGACGGGCACCCCCATTGACTCGCCCGCCCGGGGTAGCGAAGCCGCCGTGATGGATAGTGTGTTGAACAACCTGCTGGCGCAACGACCCAAAACGCCCGCCATCTTCACCGGCGAAGTAGAAGCCAAATTACAGAAAGCCGGTAAAGCCGCCCTTGGCCAAAGCTGGGCTTTTACTGTAACGCAGGAGGCTCAGGTAGGTGATGTAGAACTCAAACCCGGCGACGCGCTCTATGCCGTCGTAGACGAAATAGACAGCCGGGGACAGATTTTCCTCCGTGCCACCCGCGTCATCTCTGCCGAAACCAGGGAGTCAACCCCCCTGACCCTCTCGGCCATGAACCCCGCCACCGGCCTGCTGGGAATTCCTCTCCCCAAGCACATTCAAACCGGATGGACGGTGCAGTGGAAGACGGAGTTTTAGGATTTACGATGTATGAATTACGAATTACGATTTATTGCTTACGCCAGAATAGTCTTGCTTCAGCGTAAGCAATAAATCGTAATTCGTCAATCGTACATCGTAAATCACTTCCTCCACCACAGCTTTGTTTTCATCGTGTTGCTACCACCCATGCTGGTGAGGGCGGCTTTGAAATTGTCGGTGTTGAGGTTCTCCTCGTTAGATGGGTAGGGGAGGCGTTGGGGCAGCACACCGTCGTTGTAGTTGGTGGGTGGAATTTTCAGGGCCGGAATACCCGTCCGGCGAACTTCCGTCCAGGCCTCTACGCTTTGCCCGAATAAGGCCAGCCATTTCTGCTCTATCACCTGCGTTAGCGCCGCTGTGCCGGTGCTCAACTTGTTCAGTGTGAGGTAGTCGGCTGGTAACGTCAGGCTGTATTGCGTCATCGAAGCGCGGATACCTTCTTCATACGCTTTGGCCGCATCACCCGCCGCAGTAATGCCGTTCAGGGCCGCTTCGGCTTTGATGAAGTTCAGTTCGGCATAGGATACCAGCACGCCCGGCGTAGCGCCCCGCACAAAATAATCGCCGATTTTCGAGGTCTTCGTCAGGCCCAGTGCCGAGGCGTCGGCGTTGGGCAGGCCGTTGGGAACGCCCGCGTATGTGCCGCCTCCGGCAGGCAGGGCGGCGTATACGGCCAGCCGGGGGTCTTTGAGGGCCGTCAGCTTGTCGATCAGCGTTTTGCTTACCCGATGGTCGTCGCGCGTTTTGCGGTTCTGATTGGTCGGGTTGTTGTTGGGCGCGTCGGCCAGGTACGTTAGCTGAATATTGTCGGCGTTACTTGTCAGCACGGGGTACTTCGTGGGGTCGCTCAGGATACGCGTCATCTCGGCTTTTGTATCGATGGGCGAATCCGATTTACCCACCATCCGGTTCAGAAGGCGCAGGCTCAGCGAGTTGGCAAATTTCTTCCAACCCGTCATGTTACCCGCCAGCAGAATGTCGGCGGTCTTGTCAACGGCCTTGGTGTTGATGAGGTCGCTGGCCGTTTTCAGGTCGGCCACCAGTCCGGCGTATACCGTTTTCTGCGTATCGTATTTCGGCAACACATTGCCTTTGGTGCCCAGCAGGGCCTCTTTATACGGAATATCGCCATAGACGTCGGTCAGTTGCGAGAACACATACGACCGCATAATCAGCCCGATGGCCTGGTAGTTCTCGTTGCTCGTCGACTTACCGAGATCGATGATTTTCTGGAAATCGGCGTTGGCTTCGATGTACAAATCGCGCCAGGGCGTGTCCTGAACGTCGGTAGTGAAATTGTACTGATCCACCTCCGTATACTGAATCCGGGCCAGGTGCTGTGCCCACAGCGGTCCCACATCGAGACCCAATGACCCGCCCTGTACCGAGTTAACGGCCAGCTTAATACCGTGGGGCAGCAGCAACTCCGGCGGCACGCTCGTGGGGTCGTTCGGGTTGGCGTTGATGGTATCAAAATTTTTCTCGCAGGAAGAGAGAACGAGTGAAAGAGCGAGAGAGAGAACGAGTATCTTTTTCATAGTTATACTACCTCACCCCCAGCCCCTCTCCTGCTGAGAGGGGCTGGGGGTGAGGTATTTTACAAGTTGAATCCTAGATTAAAACCAATGCTGCGGGCCGAGGGCAGGTTGCCGTTTTCGAAACCCTGTACGTTGCCGTCGCCGTAATAGCTGGTTTCGGGGTCGACATGCGGCACTTTCGAGTAGAGTAGGGCCAGATTCCGGCCTACTACCGACAGCGTGACACCCCGGAACGGCGTACGGCCAAACCACTTGTTGGGCAGCGCCACCGAGAAACGAGCCTCGCGCCATTTCACATAATCGGCGTCGAACATGTAAGCTTCGTTGTTATTCCGGTTGTAGAAATTGTGGTAATAATCTTCCGGCAGGGCTACCCGCGTGGTGTTGGGCTGGTAGCTGAAAGTGCCGTCGGCGTTCTTGATTTCCACCACGCCTTCGCCCACAATACCCCCCTCACGACCGGGTAGGGTTTCGGCCAGAACGCCCGTGTAGCGGCCAATGTTGACCGAGTGCGCAAACAATTGTCCACCCACGCGCATGTCAAACAACGTACTGAACGTCAAGAACTTGTAGGTGAACGAATTCTGAATACCGCCCGTCCATTTCGGCATAATGTTGCCAATCACTTTCCGGTCCGACGACATGACGGGGTAACCCTTGCTGTCGAAAATCAGGTTGCCCGATGGGTCGCGGCGGTAGTAGGTGCCGTAGAAATTCCCGTAGGCATAGCCGGGCCGGGCCTCTAGAATCACGTTGCGCAATAGCGCACCCGTGTTGATCTGGTAATTAGGCAATCCGCCCAGATCTACCACCTCCGACCGGTTGCGGGCGTAGTTGACGGTCACGTCCCAGCGGAAGGCCCCCGTCTTCACCGGCGAGCCGCTTAGCTCCACTTCCCACCCCGAATTGCGGATTTCGCCCGCGTTGATGATCGTGTTGAAATAGCCCGAACTCTGGGGTACGTTGGCCCGCAAAATCTGGTCGAACGTGGTTTTGGTATAATACGTCACCTCCAGGTTTACGCGGTTGCCAAACAGCCGGGCTTCAATACCAGCCTCGGTAGCCCGCGTGATTTCGGGGCGGAGGTTGGGGTTGTAGATCAGGTTGTTTTCCGAGAACGTCGTGGTAGCGCCCCAGGGGTCTTCGGCGTTGTATACCTGTGCCGTGCTATAGGGGTCGGTGTCGTTACCCACCTGCGCCCACGAGGCCCGCACTTTCAGATACGGCAGCGTAGATGACTGAAAACCAAGCGCGTCGGTCAGGACCGCGCTACCCGAAAACGACGGATAGAAGTAGCTCCGGTTGCCAGCGGGCAGGGTAGAGGACCAGTCGTTGCGGGCCGTTACGTCCAGAAACAGATAATCGCGGAAAGAGAACGTACCCGCCGCGTAGAGGCTGTTCACGCTCTTTTCGGTCAGCCGGTTGTAGTTCGTGCGCGCCACCGACGCGTTGCCAATGTTGTACAGGTTCGGGATTTTCAGCTCCGGGGCGTACATATACTGCCGCTCGAAATAGTTGTAGCGCCGGTTGCCGCCCGCGTTGATCGTTACCCGGAAATCGCTGAATGTTTTGTCGGCCGTAACCAGGAAATCGGAGTTCGACTCGCGGGTGAAGACGTTGTCGAGCGCGAAATCGCCATTAGGAATGCCCACGCTCCGCGCCCGTTTGGTGTTGCGCCGATCCAGCGACACGTCGGTACCCGTGCGGCCCATAACCGTAAGCCACGGCAGCGGTTTGTAGATCAGTTGCACATTGCCCACGATCCTGTCTTTGTCGTTGGCGTAGAGCAGCTTGTTCAAGGCGAAGTAGGGATTGTTCCAGTAGTTAAGGTTCCAGTTGCGCTGCATGGGCCACAGACTAAGGTCGGTGCCGGGTTCCTGATATTGCTTCAGGTCGTCCAGATCCACCTGCCGCCCAAACCACGTCCAGTACAGATTCAGGTTCTGCCGGTTGTCCGACCCGTCGCGGATGTAGTTGACCGCCGTACGCACGGTCAGGTTTTTGGCCAGGTTATAGCCCGCATTCAGCGCCACGTTCTGGCGGCGGTAGTTGGTGTTGGGGTACATGCCGCTCTGGTACAGGTTTGTAAACGACAGCCGCACGTCGCCTTTGTCGTTGCCGCCCGTGATACCCACGTTCTGGGTGTTGGTCATGCCCACTTCATGAAAATTCTTCACGTTGTCGGGCCGGGCAATCCAGGGCGTGGCCGTCCGTACACCCGTGGTGGGGTCAACCGGCGAGTTAAACTGCGAAATCAGCCGCCCGTCGAGTTTCGGTCCCCAGCTTTCATCTACCCCGTCGTTGGTGCCGCCGCCTTTGCCATCGACGTAGGCAAACTGCCCTTTAAAGCCCTGTCCGTACACGTTCTGGTAGTTGGGCAACCGAAACGGCGTGTCGAACGTGGAGTTGATATTGCCCGAAATGCCCAGCCCTTTGCTGCCCTTACCCGATTTGGTGGTAATCAGAATGACCCCGTTGGCCGCTCGTGAGCCATACAGTGCCGCCGCGTTGGCCCCTTTCAACACCGAGATATTGTCGATATCGTCGGGGTTGATGGCCGAGGCGCCGTTGCCATAATCAACCGTCACGTTGTTGGTGTTGCCTGTGCTGCCCGGTGCGGTGTTATAGCTACCATTGTCAATCGGGATGCCATCGACCACAAACAGGGGCTGATTATTACTGCCGATGGAATTAGCCCCCCGAATGAGCACCCGCGATGACGCCCCCGGCTGCCCGTTGGACCCCGTCACCTGCACTCCAGCAATCTTCCCCGACAGAGCGTTGACCAGGTTGGTAGGCCGTGCCTGCGTCAGTTCCGAGCCTTTCAATTCCTGGATGTTATAGCCCAGTGCTTTCTTCTCGCGCTCGATACCCAGAGCCGTCACCACCACTTCGCTTAGTTGCGAGGCATCTTCGGCCAGAGTTAGTTCAATTTCGGTGCGGTTGCCCACGGTCACTTCCTGCGATACGTACCCAATGTACGAGATCACCAGCTTGTCGGTGGGCGAGGCCGAGATCGTGAAGCCGCCATCTGCGTTGGTAGAGGACCCGGTGTTGGTGCCTTTCACGAGCACGTTAGCCCCCGGCAGGCCCGCCCCGTTGGCCGATAGCACCCGGCCTTTGATGGATTGAGCTATGGCACTGCTGGCGCATAGCATCAGACAGAGCAACAGCCCATACAGGGTATATTTTCTCATAATCGGTTGACGTTAAGATAAACAGGTTGTATTCTAATATTCTGTAATTCCTGAAATATTCAACCGATTATTTGGCGTTAAAAATATATTACAAAATTTTCAATAATAATTAAAGATTAATTAAAAAATATCATAGAAGGATGCAATTTTCTACAAGTGTACCTGATCGGGCACAAAAAAGCGGTGCCCGATCAGGTCTGGCACCGCTTTGAGTAGAACCCCGCCACTACGGTGGGGTGATGCTTACAACTGTGGCTGTTGAGCTGCCACTTCATCCAGGCTGTGGTCTACTTTGCGGTTGCGCATGAAGAAATAGAGACCTGCGAAGGCCACGATCAGAATAATGGGGAACGTGGTCATTTTAGTCAGCGTGGCCTGTCCGGCAGCCAGTTCGAGGGCATCGCCCGTGAGGCCCGTGGCGGCTTTGGTAACCCGTTCGCTATCAATCCATTTGCCAATGATGGGCTGGAAAATAGAGGTTGAGAACATGCCCACGCCCCCCACAATCGACATGCCCAGGGCACCACTCAACGGAATGCGTTCGGCTACGAAACCGATCATTGTTGGCCAGAAATAGCACACGCCAATGGCGAAGAAAATGGCTGCTACATAGGCCATTGCGCCCGTTTGAGTGCTGAACAGGTAGATACCAATCGTGGCGAAGATAGCTCCACCCAGCAGTACGCCGGTTTGGTCGAGGCGATGGATGATTGGTCCACCAAAGTACCGGCCAACAGCCATCAAACCTGTTACCAGGGCCAGAATCAGCATGGGACTAGCACCGCTTTTGCTCATAATGAGGCCCACCCACTGTTGCGGACCGAACTCGGAAATAGCCGTCAGCGCCATGCAGCAAAAGATAAACAGGTAAAGCGGCGTGAGCATAGCCTGGAAGTTTTTGCCCAGCGACGTTACACCTTCTACGCGTGGTTTTGGAAACGCCTGGCCGAAAAACAGGAACGCATAGATGAGGGTCGGCACCATAATGGCCCAAATCTGAGCCTGCCACGAAAAGCCACCGTCGGTCATGAACTTCGACAGCAGGCTACCCACCACAATGCCACCAGGGAACCACATATGGAAGCGGTTCAACTGTTTGTTCATCTGTGCCCCTGAATACATGTCGGCGATCAGCGGATTACAGGCGGCTTCGGTGCAGCCGTTGCCGATGCCGATGAACAGTGTCGAGATTAGTAGACCCGTGTAACCGCCCGAATAGATTGTGAGCAGAATACCCAGCGTATGGGCCACAAAGGCCACCGTCATAATAATTCTTGGCCCAACGGTATGGTATACCAGCCCCCCAACGATCATGGAAATGGGGAAGCCCAAAAACCACATCGAGTTGATAAAACCCAGTTGTTCGGCGCTCAGGCCAAACTCGGTGCCTAGCTGCGGCAGAATACCCGCTCGTATGCTAAACGAAAAGGCGGTGGTGATGAGAGCAAAGCAGCTTGACAAAAAAAGCCGCGATGGATTGACGGTTTGGTTCATAATCGGAAGGAGATAGGATGATTTTGGTGAAACAAGTAATCTCGGTTTGCGAATAAAGCGGATTCGTGCGGCTTATTACCCGGTTGTTATGCTGAATTGCACATCCAGCACAACCTGGCTCCCCTTAAAAAGTAAATCAGCCCCCTTTTGCGATTTCCTTATATAAGGGTTGCTTCGGGGCCGTTGCCCGTCCTTACTTTGCAGCCTAAGCCTTACCAACGTCTGTTTATGACTATTCAGCCCGACAAGAACCCTACGTTTATTCCCTCCACTACGCACCGCAAGCTCCGCATGGGCATGGTGGGCGGTAGCCTCGACGCCTTCATCGGGGCCGTACACCGCCGCGCCGCCGTTCTCGACAATGAGATCGAACTGGTGTGTGGGGCTTTTAGCTCTAACTCTGAAAAATCGCGGCAAACGGGCCATGCGCTTTACCTGCCACCTAATCGGGTTTACGACAATTTCGAGGCCATGATTCTCCGGGAAAAGGAGCTTCCCGACGGTGAACGCATGGATTTCGTGACCGTCGTGACGCCCAACCATATGCACTTTGCCCCGGCCAAAATGGCCCTCGAAAACGGCTTCCACGTGGTCTGCGACAAGCCCATGACGCTGAACCTGGCCGAGGCCCGCGAGCTAAAACGCATTGTGGAACAAACCGGCCTGCTGTTCTGCCTTACCCACAACTACACCGGTTACCCGATGGTGAAGGAAGCCCGGGCGATGGTGAAAGCGGGCAAGCTGGGCAAAATTCGTAAGGTCATCGTGGAATACCCGCAGGGCTGGCTGGCGCAGTTGGTGGAAGCGACGGGGCAGAAACAGGCAAGCTGGCGCACCGATCCGGCCAAATCAGGCGCAGTGGGTGGCGTGGGCGACATCGGTACGCACGCCGAAAACCTCGCCGAGTACATTACGGGCCTGAAAATCACTGAACTCTGCGCCGACCTCACCATTTTCGTGGAAGGCCGCCTGCTCGATGACGACGCTAACATGCTGCTCCGGTTCGACAATGGTGCCAAGGGGCTACTCACCAACAGTCAGATTGCCAACGGCGAAGAAAACCCGTTCTCCATCCGTGTCTACGGGGAATTCGGTGGTTTAGAGTGGCATCAGATGGAGCCTAACACGCTGATTTACAAAACCAACGAAGCCGGTGCGCGTCTCATTCGCACGGGTGTGGGTGACCTCTCGCCCGAAGCACAGGCCAACACACGCCTGCCCGCCGGCCACCCCGAAGCGTTTCTGGAGGCCTTCGCCAATATTTACACTGCCTTTGCCCAAACCCTTCGCGCTCGCCTCAACGGCACCGAACCTGACCCCATCCGCCTCGATTTTCCCGGCGTGGAAGAAGGCGTTCGCGGCATGGCCTTCATCGACACCGTCGTCGCGTCGGATAAGTCGTCGGAGAAGTGGACGAAATTTATTTCGTAAGGTATCGGCGTACCCCCCCGCCCTAAAGGGTGCTTTGCTTACGCGTAAGCAAAGCACCCTTTAGGGCGGGGGCGGTCCCGCGTCCGGGGTTACGCCGATTAAAAACACAAACCCTTTTTCTTTTTTCACTAATTCGCTCATTCTAATGACTAAAATACAAGTTGGTGTCGTTGGCACCGGTTTCATTGGTCCCGCGCACATCGAAGCCCTCCGTCGGTTGCCCAATGTCGAAGTCGTTGCGCTCTGCGAAGTGTCGCAGGAACTGGCCGAAACCAAGGCCGCACAGTTGGGTATTCCCCGCGCCTACACGTTCGATGAACTGTTGAAGCAGGACGACATTCAGAGTATCCATATCTGCACGCCCAATTTCCTGCACTATAGTCAGTCGAAAGCGGCGTTGCTGGCGGGTAAACACGTCATCTGCGAAAAACCGCTGGCGAAAGACCTGCACGAAGCCGAGGAACTGGTGCAACTGGCCAAAGAGTCGGGCCTCGTCAACGCCGTGCATTTCAACCTCCGCTACTACCCGCTGGTACGGCAGATGAAGGTCATGCGCGAGAAAGGCGAGCTGGGCGACGTCTACAGCATTATCGGCTCGTATTTGCAAGACTGGCTCTTCTACGAAACGGACTACAACTGGCGCCTCGAACCTGACAAATCGGGCGACTCCCGCGCTATTGCCGACATTGGGTCGCACCTGATGGATATCATCGAGTACATCACGGGCCTGAAAACGACCGCCGTACTGG
Source organism: Fibrella aquatilis (assembly GCF_017353255.1). Classification (GTDB taxonomy): domain Bacteria; phylum Bacteroidota; class Bacteroidia; order Cytophagales; family Spirosomataceae; genus Fibrella; species Fibrella aquatilis. The sequence continues at coordinate 120,794 of NZ_JAFMYU010000016.1, forward strand.
CCGATTTCAACACGATCCACAAGACGCGGAAAAAGCCCCTGAAGCCGGTAGAAACCTATTCGGGCAAGATGCTCCAGCCTGACGACTACGCCGACGTACCCATTAACACCGAAGACCACGCCAACGTGCTGCTCCGGTTTGATAATGGCAACCGGGGTGTTGTCACCGTGTCGCAGGTGTCGGCAGGGCGCAAGAATCAGTTGAAGCTGGAGATTTCGGGGTCGAAAAAGACGTTCGCGTTTGATTCAGAATCACCCAACCAACTCTGGATGGGTAACCGCGACGGCTTTAACCAAACCGTGACGGATGACCCCTCGCTGGTTCACGCCGAAGTGCGGTCGGTAATCGGTTTTCCGGGTGGGCACAACGAAGGTTTCCCCGACACTTCAAAGCAGATGTTCAAGGAAGTTTACGCCGCTATCGAAGCAGGCAAACAGCCTGAAAACCCGACGTACCCTACGTTTGCCGACGGTTATCGGGAGTTGCTCATTTGCGAACGCATTCTAGAATCGAACAAAAGTCAAAGCTGGGTTGAGGTGTAGTGAAAGAGTGAAAGACAGAAAGAGCGAAAGAATGGTTTTGCAATGACCGAGAGCTATAATGGTGAATTTGACTGGGATGAAAATTGGCTTGGTGAACCTGTCGCTGATTATTCCTCTTTTTCTAAAAGCCAGTTTTTGGAAGATGTTGGTCGCCGACTGACTAATGTCATGCTTCGATGTCTGACGGTTTGTCGGGCACTTCCTAATCGTTATGAGGCACAGCATTTTAGTCATCAATTGATTCGCTCTGCTTCTTCTTTCGCTGCCAACTTTCGTGCGGTTCGTCGAAGCCGGAGCAGCAAGGAATATTTCGCTAAGTTAAGTTTGGTAATTGAAGAGTTAGATGAATCGCTTTTCTGGCTCGAAACGCTGGTTGCTGCTCAACTTGTCCCCGAACAGCGATTGGCAGACTTGATCGACGAAGGGTATCAGCTTTTAAAAATTCTCTCTAAATCCCGTAAAACAGTGAGCGACTGACAATCATGGAGTGAAAGAGATAAAGAGTGGTTCCTATGGCTTATCCATTGACCTGTTTATGCCAGCGCAATCACTCTTTCGCTCTTTCATTCTTTCGCTCTTTCACATATGAAATCACTAAAAGGACCAGGCATCTTTCTCGCGCAATTCATGGGCGACGAAGCCCCCTTCAATTCGCTCGATTCGATTGCCCGCTACATGGCCAACCTCGGCTACAAGGGTATCCAACTCCCCACTTGGGACCCCCGCGTGATTGACCTGCAACAGGCCGCCGACAGCAAGACCTACTGCGACGAACTGAAAGGTAAACTTGCCGACATCGGCGTGGAAATCACTGAGCTGTCTACTCACTTGCAGGGGCAGCTTGTAGCCGTTCACCCCGCCTACGCCCCTATGTTCGACGGGTTTGGCCCGGCAGAACTGGCGGGAAAACCTGTTGAGCAACAGGCATGGGCCGTCAATCAGATGATGCTGGCTGCCAAGGCGAGCCAAAATCTGGGTTTAACGGCCCACGTGTCGTTTACGGGTGCCCTGCAATGGCCGTTTGCCTATCCGTGGCCCCAACGCCCCGCCGGTTTGGTCGAAACGGGTTTTGCCGAACTGGGCAAACGCTGGAAACCCATTCTCGACGCCTTTGACGATGCCGGTGTAAACGTGGGCTATGAACTACACCCCGGCGAAGACGTGTTTGACGGAGCTACATTTGAGCTATTTCTTGATGCCGTAGACAACCACAAACGGGCGGGGATCAACTACGACCCCAGCCATTTTGTACTGCAATGTCTTGACTATCTGGAGTTTATTGATATATACCACGAGCGAATCTACGCCTTCCACGTCAAAGATGCCGAGTTTAACCCCACGGGTCGGCAGGGAGTTTACAGCGGTTTTCAAAGCTGGGTGAATCGCGCTGGTCGGTTCCGTTCTCTGGGCGACGGGCAGGTCGATTTTAAAAGCATTTTCAGCAAAATGGCGCAGTACGACTACGACGGCTGGGCGGTGCTGGAGTGGGAGTGCGCCATCAAACACCCCGAACAGGGTGCCGCTGAGGGTGCTCCATTCATCCAGAACCACATGATCCGCGTCACCGAGCGCGCCTTCGACGACTTCGCCAGCAGCGGCTCAGACGAGGCCTTTAACAGGAAGGTGCTGGGATTGTAAAGCAGAGAGGTAAGAGGTAAGAGGTAAGAGGGCTGACGCATGTATATGCTTGCGTCAGCCCTCTTACCTCTTACCTCTTACCTCTCTGCTTTACAATTGGCTCCCCATCCCAATCAACACGGTCGACAAAATAATGATACCAAGACCGGTGTAGACGATGCGGAGGGTGGAGGGGCTGGAGCCGCGCCACTCGTGGAGGACCAGGCCCCACAGCGTGCTGAAGGTGATGATGAAGGCCATGTGCAGTGTCCAGCCCGCAAACCGGAACGAGTCGCCCAGGTACGTGTCGCCCATGCCGTAGAAAAAAAACTGGAAATACCAGACCGTTCCGGCCAGAATAGCCCACAAGTAGTTGTTTTTCAGTAGCTTACTGCTGTCTAGGTAATCGCCGAAGCTCTTGTTGCGGGTATTCAGAATCATGCACCAGATGAAATTGGTGGTGAAACCGCCCAGTAGGAGTACGGGATAAATAGCGTTGTTTTGGTAGAGCGGATCGGTGCCGTTTTGCACGGCCAACACCGCAATAGGGTGCCCGGCGGTGAGGCCAAACGAGAAGCACGCGCTCAGAATACCCGACACCGTGGCCACGCCGATACCCTTCCGCAGATTGAATTCGGCGACGGTGGCTTTCTGCTGTTCTTCGTTCAGTTCGCCCTCTTTCCGGAAACCCGCCAGCCCACAAACGGCGATGCCGATGAGGCAGACCACTACGCCCGCCAGCGTAAACTGACCCGTGCGCGTGGTAAGCAATTCATTAAACCTCCCCGCCCAGATGGGTGGTACCAGCGTACCGAAGGCCGAACAATAGCCCAGTGCCACGGCCATACCCAGCGAAATGCCCAGGTAGCGCATCGACAAACCGAAGGTTAGCCCGCCAATACCCCATAAAACGCCGAAGAAATAGGTCCAGCCCAGGGTGGCTATGTCGGCAGCCATGATGGAACCAACCAGGTTATGAACCGTGAGGCTACCCATGATCCAGGGTACAAGTATCCAGGAGGCCAGCCCACCCACAATCCAGGCACTTTCCCACGACCAGCCTTTTACGTTACGGAATGGTAGATAAAACGAGCCAGAGGCAAAGCCGCCAAAGGCGTGAAAAAGAACACCCAGAATTGCAGTCATCGAGATAGGGTAGGAGATTGGTTATAGAGGCTGGAAGATGCATAAATCTCCCCACATTATGATCCCTCACTTACCCAGGCTTACTCAACCACCACCCGCATCGGCGGACCGCCCCGGCCCCCTCCTTACCAAAGAGGGGGCCGGGGCGGTCCGCCGATGCGGGTGGTACAAACGCAAAAAGCCCCTCGGTTGCGAGGGGCTTTCTGTAAGCGGTGGCGAAGAATATTACTTCGCTGAGTCAGACGCCATTGATGATGACATGGCTGAAGTTGATTCAGCACCGGTAGCCATCGTGGTATCCATAGATGACGTAGCTGACGAATCCATAGACATGGTTGACGTAGAGTCTGAAGTTGTAGTTGACGTGGTGTCAGCTTTCTTCTCGCAGCTAGTAGCCAGAGCAAGGATTGACAATACGAACAGGGCAGATTTTGCGAAGCCTTTCATGATCTTATGTGTTTAAATGTTATTGGTTAACTTTCCATACGTTAATACTGGGGCACGAAGAAGGTAACCCACCTTCTGTGAAAATTTTTTAATTTTTTTTTGGGTTACCCTTGGCCCTCATTTTGTATTAAGAAGTAGGCGTTCATGAGTGAAGCGATAGGGTTGGTTTGGACAGACGACGATCTGTTGAGCGGGTTGGCTGAGGGGTCTGATAAAGCATTGAGTCACCTGTACCGGCAGCATTATCCCATGGTTTCGCACCTGGTGCTGTCGAATAGCGGGTCGGCGGAAGACGCCAAAGACATTTATCAGGAGACGCTTATTGTGCTCTATGAGAAAGTGTCGGCGGGTGATTTTGACTTGCACTGTCAACTCAAAACCTTTGTCTATGCCGTAGCCAGGCGGTTGTGGCTCAGGCAGTTAACCCTGCGAGGACGCTCACCGATGTTGCGGTCGGCACCCATGGACGACGAACCTGCCGATGACGTGGCTACTGATCTGGCTGAACATCAGCGGCGCGAGAACCAGTTTGCGCAGATGGCCACCTCGCTCGATCAGTTGGGCGAACCATGCCGGACCCTGTTAGATGATTTTTATGTCCGCCGCCTGTCTATGCAGGCGATCACGGAGAAGTTTGGATATACCAATGCCGACAACGCCAAAACGCAGAAGTACAAGTGCCTGACGCGGTTGAAACGCATTTTTTTTAAAGACTACCAAGACGACGACTACCAATGAACGCCGATGATATGACTTCTTTCGAAAGCACCCTACGGGCTTACGGCCGTCGGGTGGCGTTTAAAGAAAAGCTGACTAACGTACATCAGTCGCTGGAGGCCGATGCCCTGTTACCTGTTGCCGAACCTCAGCAGCCCGTGCGCCTGTGGTGGAACATACATCGGCCTACGCTGGCTATTGCGGCTGCCGTGGCCATCATGACCACATTTGCTACCATTATTCTCTACCGGTCGTACCAAAGCAGCCATAAGCAGGACGTGCAGTATAGCATGATGATGCGCAACCTGGCCGTGATCCAACAAACCCAAAACCGGCTGATGAGCAACATCGGTGGGCGGGGGAAAGTGTTCCAGCAAAACCCAGGTCAGGTGGCGGGTTCGGGCTTTTTGCTCACCTCGTCGGGCTACTTGGTCACCAACAACCACATTGTGCAGGGGGCCGACTCGGTCTATGTGCAGAGTCAGCAGGGCGAAGTGTATAAGGCCCGGCTCGTACATACCGATCCAACGCATGACCTGGCTATTTTGCAAATCGGGCAGGATACGGCTTTTCATGCCCTACCCCCGGTGCCTTACGGATTCGACGCCCGCTCGTCGGATTTAGGCGAGCGGGTGTTCACGCTGGGCTATCCCCGCGAGGAGATCGTATATGGCGAGGGCTACCTTAGTTCCAGCACAGGTTTCCGGGGCGACTCGGCGGCGTATCAGGTGGCCATCAGCGTGAACCCCGGCAACTCGGGTGGTCCACTGCTCGACGAGCGGGGGAACGTAATTGGTATTATTACGGCCAAACAGATTACCTCAGAAGGTGCCACGTTTGCTGTGAAAACCAACGTATTGCTTAACGCTCTCAACGCTATTCCGCCCGATTCGCTCAAGGCCGACCCGCTGCTGATGAATCGCCGGGGTCGTATGGCTCGTTTGCCGCGCAAGCAGCAAATCAAGCAAATGCAGGCGTACGTATACCAGGTGAAAGTGTTTAAGCACTGAAAATAGTGGCATTTGGTAGTGGCAGTAAACAGTTGCTGACGCATGGCTAAGAATCAAAAAAAGGGGTGTTCCTGCGCAGGAATGCCCCTTTTTTGATCTTTAGCCATGCGTCAAACACAGTCCATATAGCTGATAGATAAATTTCTCGCTGCCTGTATCTAATTTTTGTTCTAATTGGGAATTTACAAAAATCAGCCTCAAAATCAGTCATTTATGAACCGTATCAGCCTCTTTGCTGGCTGTTTTGTCCTGTTATTCTGGGGTAAAACAGCCGCTCAACCCATCCCAATAGACAAACTTAGAGCACAGGTAGCCGACACCGAACGAGCCTTTTCCAAAACCATGGCCGACCGGGATTTTGCGGCTTTCACCGGTTTTCTATCAGACGAAGCCGTCTTTTTTTCGGTGGGAAAACCGCTCTATGGTAAAGCCGAAGTAGCCGCCTGGTGGAAACGTTTTTTCGAGGCAAGAGAAGCCCCGTTCACCTGGCAGCCCGACAAAGTAGAAGTCCTTGAATCGGGTACGCTGGCGCTCAGTTCCGGCCCCGTCCGCGACGCCAAAGGTAAAGTGACAGCTACCTTTACTTCCATTTGGCGACAGGAAGCCCCCGGCCTCTGGCGTATTGTGTTCGACAAAGGCAATGAGATTTGTCAATAGAAAAGGTCAGGCGGTTGCTAGTGATAGGGATGCCATCGCTCCAAGCGATGGCATCCCTAATCCGTTACTCTTCCTCGCTATTGTTCAATTTGCTCAACAAGCTGTATCCACCAATTAAGACAATAGGCGTTTTGACAGGGTCGATATCGGCTGAGAGGCTTACCGCTATAAAGCCATTTTCGCGGACCCCCGTGCGCACTTCCATCTGCCGAAACTGGTAGGTGACGGGCTGCCCGCTCTTCGATTCCAGCACGTAGATGTAGTTTTTTCCGCCAAAGCCAACCACCGCCGATTCAGGCAAGGTAGGCAGCGACTGCGTTTTTACGTCGATTTGGGCCGAAATGTAGCCGCCGGGGATGAAAATGGGCTTCAACTCGTCGGGGTGGGCCAGAACGGGGATGGTGCGGTCGGTGGCGAGCGACTTACCAATGAGGAAAATCTCGCCTTTGTGAATGGGGGCGGCATCATTGCCAATGCCAAACCGCACGGGTTGCCCCAGCCGAATTTGGCCTATGTCTTTCTCGAAAATATTGAGCCGCACGTGCAGGTCGTCCATATTCGTAATCTCAACCAGCACGTCGGCGGGGTTTACGTACTTGCCCTTGTTCACAGGTACGTTGGTGATGTAGCCCGACGTAGGCGACGGCACAGTGATGGTGCGCGTCATTCGGGCGGGGGTAAGCGTGGCGGGGTTGATGCGCAAAATGGCCAGTCGTTGGGCGTCGGCGGCTAGTTGGGCCTGTAGGCTTTGCCGATTCGAGCGGGTTTGCTGGAAAACCTTCAGCGCGCTCACGTTTTCGCGGCTCAGCTCTTCCTGCCGGGCATAGTCCAGGTCGGCGTAGTCGAGCTTGGCTTTGGTGTCGAGGTAATCCTGCTGAAGCTGAATGTAATCGGGATTTTCGAGCGTTACCAGCGTTTGTCCTTTCCGGATTCGCTGCCCCGGCTCAAGCGTTATGTAACGGATATACCCCCCAAATGGCACTGATACCGACACCAGATTAGCTGCGGGTACGTCGATTTGGCCGTTGGCTTTCAGGATTGTGTTAAGGCTGCGGTTGGTAGGTTGGCCCAGCTTGATGTCGGCCACGGTATACTGCGCCTGCGTCAGCGACACCCGCACAATACCGTCTTTGGAGATGGCCTCGGTCGTATCTTTTTGGGCCGCGCCCTCATCGGCAGGCTCTGCTTTTTTGGCTGACGAACAGCTCGAAAAAATAAGAAAACCAATACACAAAAGGCAGACAACTGGTTGGCTAACTGCTTTACAACGAATGATTTGCGAAACGTTCATATTAGGGGTTGCCCAGCAAATAGGTGATGTAGAGAACCGATTGGTTATACTGATTTAGCAGGTCCAGATACGACGACCGGATGGTGAGCGCCTGCTGAATGGCCAGCGAAAATTCGACGTAGCCGATGTCGCCACCCCGGAAGGCGCGGCGGGCGTTAGTCTGAATCAACTGCGCCTGCGCCAGTCCGTTTTGTTCGTAATAGGTCAGCGCATTTCGATACTGTACATACTGGCCTACAGCCTGTTGCAGTTGTTGATTAAGCCCGAATTGGCCTGATTGCAATTCCGTCTGCGCCAGTTGCTCTCCCACGCGGGCAGCTTCCACGCGGGCTTTCTGCGCCTTGCCGAACAGCGGAAACGAGACTCCCAACTGCCCCGCCGTGAACCGATAACCCGGACCAAAATAGATCTCCTGCCCGTCGATCAGCTGATTGCCGATGAGCGTTTGTGAAGTCAGCCCCACCAGAAAATCGGGTCGGCTGCGGGCCTGTTCTACCAGCCGTGATTGTTCGGCTACCTGAATCTGCGACTGCAACAACCGTACCTGCGGGTTCTGGTCGGGCTGGGTCAGCAGCAGGCTGTCGGGGTTGTAGGAGAGGGTCAGTTTGGGCAGGGGCTGCTCGTCGGTATCGACGGGGGCGGTGCTGTAGAGCAGCGTTTTCAGGCGGGTGCGGGCGGCGGTGAGTTCGGCTTCGAGTTGCGCCAGACGTACCTGCTGGTCAGCGCGTTGGCTCTCGGCGGTGGCTTTTTCGAGGCTGCCCGTCTCGCCGGTTTTAAAGCGCAACGTTGCCGCCTGCACAAACTCGGCCAATATGGTGTCCTGCTGCCGGTAGAGTTGCCGCCGCTGATGCAGGTAGCCCAGGTCGTAGTAAGCCGCCTTTACCTGATAGCGTACGTCGTTTTGGGTTACGGCTACGGCGGCCTGCCGGTTGGCCACGGCGCGGTCATTGAGGTCGGCCAGGCGGCGCATCAATACCGGGTTTGGAATGGTTTGCGTCACGGTCAGGTTGTTGTCGAACCGGCGGCTGTTATATTGCCCCAGCAAGGCCGTGGCCGAAAACCGCCCGGCATCATAGGCCGTTCGGCGCAGGGCCTGCTGTTGCGTCACGCCGATGTTACCCAGCTGAATCTGCGCGTTGCGATTACCCGCCTGTTGCAGGGCCTGATTGAGCGACAGAATGCCTGAAGACTGTGCGCGCCCCTGCTGGACCGTACCCAGCAATACCAGCAAAATCACCGCTGTTGCTACCGAAATGGCATTTTTAGTCGGTTGCTTCCGGGCTTCCTGTACTTCTTTATCCAAGGATTTTTTCTCAAACAACGAATATAGAATCGGCAGTACAATCAGGGTCAAAAGCGTGGCCGTCAGCAGCCCGCCGATGACAACGGTGGCCAGCGGTTTCTGCACTTCGGCCCCCGCCGAGTTGGACAGGGCCATGGGAATAAAGCCAAACGAGGCTACCAGGGCGGTCATGATCACGGGCCGGAGCCTGATTTCGGACCCCTGCCTGATGATCTCGGCCATGTCTGTGAGATGGTCTTCGTGGCGTAGTCGGTTGAACTCGGCGATGAGCACGATACCGTTGAGCACCGCCACGCCGAAGAGCGCAATGAACCCAACCCCCGCCGAAATACTAAACGGCATACCCCGCAATTCCAGCGCAAATACGCCGCCGATGGCTGCCAGCGGAATGGCCATGAAGATCATCAGGCTCTGCCGGGCCGAGTTGAAAGTGAAGAACAGCAGGGCAAAAATCAGCCCCAGCGCAATGGGAACGGCAATCGTGAGGCGTTGTTTGGCATCGACCAGATTCTGGAATGTGCCGCCGTACGTAACTGAATACCCCGCCGGAAACTTGATCTGTGACTGCACTTTCTGCTGCAATTCAGTCACGATGCTCTCTACGTCGCGGCCCCGCACGTTGAAACCCAGCGTAATGCGGCGGTGGGTCTGGTCGCGCTGAATCTGGTTGGGGGCCTGTTCCATGCTCACCGTGGCAATCTGCGCCAGCGGTATCTGATTGTTGTCGGGCGTGGCCACGTATAAGTTGCGAATATCGTCGATGGTCTGGCGTTTGTCTTCGGCCAGCCGGAGTACCAGGTCATACCGTTTTTCGCCCTCGTAAACCGACCCCGCCGTCTGCCCCGCAAAGGCCGTGTTGATGGTCTGGTTCACGTCGGTCACGTTGAGGCCGTATTTGGCAATGGCGTTGCGATCCAGCTTGATCAGAATCTGCGACAGCCCGCCCACTTGCTCGATGTAGAGGTCCGTTGCACCGTCTATCTTCCGCACCAGTCCGCCCACCTGGTTAGCCAGTTTGGTCAGTTCGTTGAGGTCTTCGCCGTAGATTTTCAGGGCCACGTCCTGCCGCGAGCCGGTCATCAGTTCGTTAAACCGCATCTGCACAGGCTGCTGAATCCCGAACGTGACGCCGGGAATAGCCGACAGGGCTTCGCTCATCTTCTCGGCCAGTTCGTCGCGCGTGGTGGCCGATGTCCACTGGTCTCTGGGCTTGAGAATCACCATCATATCAGCCGCTTCGATAGACATGGGGTCAGTCGGGATTTCGCCGGAGCCGATCTTGGCTACCACCTGCTCTACTTCAGGAAACTGGCTCAGCAGCACCCGTTCGCCTTTCAGCGTCGCATCGACGGTTTCGCTCAGCGAACTGCCCGTGAGCGTACGGGTGTCGATGGCGAAATCGCCTTCGTCCAGTTGCGGAATGAACTCGCCACCCATGCGCGAGAATGTAAACAGGGCCGCCCCCAGCAAGAGTACGGCTATGCCCAGAATCAGCGCCCGATGTTTCAGCGAACGCAGCAGCAGCGGCTCGTAGACCCGGAAAAGGCGCTTCATGATCTTGTCGGAAAACGATTCCTTATGCGCTACTTTCTTGCTCAGCAGCAGGGCCGAAATCATGGGTACGTAGGTCAGCGACAGAATAAATGCCCCCAAAATGGCAAAGGCCACCGTGAGGGCCATGGGCCGGAACATCTTGCCTTCGATACCTGATAACGACAAAATGGGCAGGTACACGATCATGATGATGATCTCGCCAAACGCCGCCGACGACCTTATCCGGCTGGCCGCTCCATAGACCTCCTCGTCCATTTCGGCTTGACTAAGGTGCTCTTCAGAAAGAGTGGAAGGCTCTGCATTTGGCGAAAGGCTGCCCCTGCTTCTTTCACTCTTTCGCTCGTTCACTCTTTCGCTCTTGCGCCCCTGCAAATGGTGCATGGTGGCCTCCACGATGATCACGGCCCCGTCGACGATGAGGCCGAAGTCGATAGCACCGAGGCTCATGAGGTTGCCCGACACGCCAAAGAGGTTCATCATGGAAATCGCAAACAACAGCGCCAGCGGAATCACCGACGCCACCACCAGCCCCGCCCGGAAGTTGCCCAGCAGCAGTACCAGTACGAAAATCACGATCAGCGCGCCCTCCATCAGGTTGCGTTCTACGGTGCCAATGGCGCTGTTGACCATCTTAGTCCGGTCCAGAAACGGAACGATCTGCACGCCTTCGGGTAAGGTTTTCTGGATCTCGGCGATCTTCGATTTCACCCGCTTGATCACCGCCGATGAGTTCTCGCCCTTGATCATCATCACGATAGCCCCCACGGTTTCGCCCTGCCCGTTGCGCGTGACGGCCCCGTAGCGCACCGCCGACCCGATCCGTACCTTGGCCACGTCGCGCACCCGAATCGGCGAACCGGTCATGCTACTGCCTCCATTGCTCAGCCTCACTACAATGTTGGCAATGTCGTCGGGCGAGGTGATGAGGCCGTCAGAGCGAATAAAGTAGGCGTTGGGTTTCTTGTCGATGTAGGCCCCGCCGGTGTTTTGGTTGTTCTGTTGCAGCGCATGAAACAGGTCGGCAATGGTAATGCCTACGCTCTTGAGCCGGTCGGGGTCAACGGCGATTTCGTACTGTTTCATTAGCCCACCAAAGCCACTCACGTCGGCCACGCCCTCGGTGCCCAGCAGTCCCCGCCTGATGGTCCAGTCCTGAATGGTGCGCAGGTCGGCGAGGCTGTACTTGCTTTCGTAGCCCTTTTTGGGTGTGACGGTATACTGGAAAATTTCGCCCAGGCCGGTCGTCACGGGGGCCATAGTGGGCGTACCCACACCCGGCGGAATCTGACTCACCACGTTCTGGAGGCGTTCGCTGATCTGTTGCCGCGCCCAGTACACATCGGTAGCGTCGGTGAAAACGACCGTGATAATAGATAAACCAAACCGAGAAAACGACCGTAGTTCGGTCAGGCCGGGAATGTTCGACAGGCTTACTTCGATGGGAAACGTCACCAGCCGTTCGATGTCTTCGGCGGCCAGCGAGGGGCTACTTGTAATAATTTGTACCTGATTATTGGTAATATCGGGCACGGCGTCGATGGGTAACTGCGTGGCCGACCAGACGCCCCAGAGCGTGAGGGCCAACGCAAACAGGCCGATAATCAGCTTGTTACGAATCGAGAATTGAATGATTGCATTCAGCATGGAAAAGACGGTAAAAGGTCATTAATGGTCATTGGTCATTCGCTGGGCTGTCATTTAGTGGTCATTCGATGGCCATTCGTTGTAAAAACAATAAATGACTACCGAATGACCACTAAATGACAGCGCAGCGAATGACTAATGACCGCGCAGCGAAATGACTAAATTCTTACCGTCGGGGGGGATTGATGAGCGAACGAATCGCGGCAAAGGCGTAGAGATCGGCCTTGCGAAAAAAGGTGGCTTTGGCCACGTGAATGATTGATAGCAGCGAAGGTTCTGCGCTAAGGATCAGTATAGTAGGTGTGAAAACAGAAACCGGCTGACCCGCCGTTGGCAAATTGTGGTGGTTGTGCCGGGGGTGTTTCTGGTGCTCGGAGTTTGCCCCGTAGTGCATCACCAGAAAATCGTATAGCCCCAGTTGCCGGTCGGTTTGGCGATGTTCCTGGTAATGATTGATTAACTCTACCCATCGCGCCGACTGGTCGATGCCAAAGCCGGGAAGCAGGTTGCTGCCCAACATGAGGTGTACCAATAAAACGGCTACAATGGATTTCATTACCTACGCTGACTTACCTGCTTAACGAAGCAAACCGTTGAAAGTTTCGACGCACCCTGGCAGGTAGCTAATTTGTACAAATTCAAGATTGCTGCCAAGATCTGTCCTGTAGTCTTTTATTTCGCCCAGATCCCCCGTGCTCGTCTAGATACCAGCTTGTCGGCCTGAATAGTGCCCAACACTGTGCCAAAGAGCAGCGATATGGACGATGCCATAATGATGCCCTTGCTGCCATGGCCTAGGTTTCGCCCAAAATAAACGCATAGCGGAAGGTTGATAATGGCCCCCGCTACGGCGGTGAAGAGTTGTAATTTCACTTTACCAAAGCCGTTTAGTACCGTCACCGTAATGTTATTCCAGCAGGCAATAAGCACAAAAATGGCCATCAGCGCATTCAATGACCAGGTTGTTTTAAAACTGTCACCCAGCCAGAGTTGATACACATACCCAGACACCAAAAACATGATGAGCACCGTACCGAAAATCAGGAACCAACTGCGTTGCATACGCCGGTAGGCCGACTGAACCCAGGCCATGTCATTTTTGGCATACGCTTCTGTAAAGGCCGACCAGAATGGCGAAATGATGACGGTAAACAATGAACTGACGGCATTGTAGTACCGAAACACAACGCTGTATTCAGTCACCGCCTTCGGGCCGAACAGCTTGGAAATGATTACATTATCTGTCGAGAAAATGACCACGCCAGCGATTTGGATGATGAAAAATTTCAGCCCCAGGTTCATCAGTTTCGGGCGGGTGCTGAAATCTATGGCCTTGAAAGACGGCGCATAATCGCGTAGCTGGGTGCGGTAATAATAGATGCTGAACCCCAGGATAATAATCACCGGCACAACAGCCGTCATAATAGAGACCGACAGTAGGTTACGGTAACCGCCCAGCGTTAAAACCCATATCCCCAACACCAAACCTATATTGACAACAAGGTAGATGAGATTAGATAGGGCCGTTTGTTGCAATGCCATCAAGACCGATGATACTGCATCAAGGACAAGCTTCATGCAGAAGCCCGCTAACGTAATGAGCACTAGCAGGCTTACGTAGCTGTCTGATAACCGAAAATTGAGTACAGATTTCCAATGAATAACGTAGATCAGTCCGGCAGCTAGTATTAGAAACCCAAACTGAATCACCGTAAATAACAGGTAGGCCGTGCTGACATAGGCCCGGCCAGTGATATTATCTCCTTTGGCAACGGCCTCACTCAGCCGGTTGCGCAATCCATTGCCTAGGCCAATGTCGAAAAACGAAGCAAACGTAACGAGCGAACTAATGGCCGTCCAGATGCCGTACTTCTCTTCCTTGAGTAATTCCAACGTGATTCGGACCAGAATAAACGACAAGGATACATTGCCAATCTTCACCAATACGCTGGCAATGGAGTTTTTTAATGCCCGCTGACTCCGGGGGTGAGCCGACTGTACCGCCGAAATGCGGTTGGTAACCCAAAGAAAAGGCTGGCGGATAAACTTCACGAAGGAACGGTGGTCTGTCTGTTGGGGCTGATTGATGTACAAACGTAGACTATACAACCAACCCGCAAAAGTACGTAACCTGCGCCGGATATTGCCAACTCACTGTTTCGCCTGTGCCAGCACCCGCAGCAGGTTGCCACCCCAAATTTTGGCAATATCCTTATCAGAATAGCCCCGGCGGACCAGCTCGCCTGTGAGGTTTTCGATCTGGCTTACGTCTTCGAGGCCATTGACACCCCCGCCCCCGTCGAAATCTGAGCCGATGCCTACGTGGTCGATGCCCACAAGCTGCACAATATGGTCGATGTGGTTTACGATGTCGGCTAGGCTGGCGCGTTCTGAGGCGTAAACGCGCTTCACTGAGTCGGTTTGGGCTTGCTGACGGGCTTTCTGCGCATCGGTCTGTGCCTTGCCCAATCCAGCCATGCGCAGGCTGGTGAGGGCTTGCCGGTGAGCGTCTGACGGTTTGCGGAGGTAGTCGCTTACGAAATTAACCTGCACCACGCCCCCTTTGGCAGCCAGGGCCTTAATCATGTCGTCGGTCATGTTGCGGGGGAAGTCGCAGAGGGCGCGGCAATTAGAATGCGAGGCAATCATGGGCGCTTTCGAAAGAGCCAGGGCGTCATAAAACGACTTGTCCGACACGTGCGAGATGTCGATCATCATGCCAAGGCGATTCATTTCGGCCACTACCTGCTTGCCAAAGGGACTCAGGCCGTTGTGCAACGGACCATCGGGGTCGGTGGCCGAATCGGCAATGTTGTTGTTGGCAAAGTGCGACAGCGTGATGTAGCGGCACCCCAGGTCGTAATAGGTTTTCACCAGGCTGAGGTCTTCGCCCACGGGGTAGCCGTTTTCCATACCGATGAAAATGGCCCGCTTGCCCGCTTTCTCGATCCGGTAGGCATCGGCGGGTGAAACGGCCAGTTCGGCCATGTCGGGGTATCTCTTCAGCGCCGCATTGATAAGGGCAAACTGGTTCAGGGCGTTGCGTTTGGCCTCGGCGTGGCCTTCGGGCGTGCGGGGACCCTGGGCGGTGTAGACGGCAAAAAACATGGCGTCCATGCCGCCGGCTTTCATGCGCGGAAAATCAATCTGCGACGCGTCGGCTTTGGTGTCGTGCGATTTGCCCACGTCGAACCCCTCTTTCTGGAGCATAATAGGCGCGTCGGCGTGAGTATCGAGCGTCAGGATGCGCTGGTGCAGTTTGGCAATTTTCTTGTCGGGCGGGCCGGGCGCAAAAGCCAGTAGGAGCGAGGCGGTTAGCCCGGTAAGCAGGCAGGCGGCGTGATTCATGATGAAGAGGTGGTTGTATGCCGACAAGTTACGAAACCCCCGTTCCTCCGCCGAAACTTTCACATACAACAGGCAGTTGAACACAATGAACAATGTATAATGAACAATGTACAATGCTGCTTGCTCTTGATCTATAGAGACGGACCAGCCTCATTGTACATTATACATTGTACATTATACATTGATACTAAACATGGCCGTACTTCCTTACAAAGACAAAGACACCTCCAAGCGCGAGCAGGTGGCCGAGATGTTCGATAGCATTTCGCCGAAATACGATTTGCTCAATCACGTGCTCAGCGGTGGTATTGATATTCTGTGGCGGAAACGGGCCATTCGAGAACTGCGCAAAGCCGCCACTACGCCCCCCAAACGCATTCTCGACATTGCCACCGGTACCGGCGACTTTGCCCTGGAAGCCCTGGCGCTGAAGCCCGATACCATCGTGGGCATGGATATTTCAGAAGGGATGCTGTCTGTTGGGCGCGAGAAAATGAAGCAGCGCGGTGTAGACCAGATCATCGACATGCGGTCGGGCGATTCGGAAGGATTGCCCCTGCCAGACAATGATTTCGATGCCGTCATCGTTGCTTTTGGTGTGCGTAACTTCGAAAATTTGCAGAAGGGCCTCACCGACATGTGTCGGGTGACACGTCCGGGCGGTACCTGCGTGGTGCTGGAATTCTCGAATCCGCGCCAGTTTCCGTTCAAACAATTCTACGGTTTTTACTCCCGGACTATCCTGCCGTTGGTAGGGCGCATGGTCAGCAAAGACGCGTCGGCCTATACCTACCTGCCCGAATCGGTGCAGGCTTTCCCCGACGGTCCCGACTTCCTGCGCATCTACGAAGCCGCCGGATTTACCAACACCAAATGGATACCGCTCACCTTCGGCGTCGCGTCGATTTACATTGGCCACAAACCCTGATTAACCACCTGGCCAGCCCCTTTTGGTTAGGAAAACGAAGCCGTAACAGGCTGACTATCACAGCTATATTGCTACTTGTGGCCGCCCAAACAGCCACCGCCCAATCGTCGACGTACAAGTACACCCGGAAGTTTAAGGAGGACTACGATTTTAAGCCCATTCATTTCGGCTTCTATTTCGGTCTGCCCACCACCCGCTATGGCCTGACCTACGCGCCCGCGTTTGCCACGGCCACCCCCACCGACCCTAACCCCGTTGTCAGGATCACGTCGCCCAACAACATGGGCCTGTTGCGCGTAGGTTTTCTGGTCAACGCCTTCCTCGACGATAACTTCGATTTGCGCACCAACCCCGGCATTTCTATCATCAGCCGGTCGATCAACTACACCTTCGCCGACGGTACCGAGAAAGCCAACCTGGTTGAGTCGGCCTGGGTGGAGTTGCCGTTGCTGCTTAAATACAAATCGGCGCGGCGGGTCAACTCGCGGATGTATCTCATTGGCGGGGCGTCGTTGGGGATCGAGACCAACCGCAAACGCCGCGAAGACACCAGTCAGGGACTACCCAACACCGCCAGCACCGACCTCTCACTGGAATATGGCGTTGGGTTCGAGCAGTTTCTGGAGTATTTCAAATTTGCCCCGGAGCTGCGTTTCTCGCACAGCCTGGTCAACGCGTTTAAGCCTGGTGCCAGCACCCCCGCCGCCGCCAATATTCAGCGCCTCACCACCCACACCATCACGCTCTACCTCAATTTCGAGTAGGGTACAGCGCGGTCTGCTAACCCTGTTGGCGGTCAGTGTGTTACGAAAAAGTTAACCTTTTTTTGCCCCAGAGCTTGCAAAACGGCCTTCTAGCCCCCTATATTTGCACCACCAAACGACGAAAGAAGGGCGGCAGTAGAAGGGAGTTTAGCTCAGTTGGTTCAGAGCATCTGCCTTACAAGCAGAGGGTCGGGGGTTCGAATCCCTCAACTCCCACATTAAAAATTAAGCACTTAGCAGGTAATGTTAAGTGCTTTTTTGCTGTTAGGTGAAACGCAATGTGAAGCAAGGCCATGCGAGTAGAAACAACATCAACAGAATATGTCATCCGACTTGACCGCACTGCGTTCACGGCTGATGAAATTGAACGACTCATTCGTACGCTTCGGTTAAACGAATTAGCGGGTCGCCTGCAGGGTACGGCTCAGGAAGCAAACCAACTGGCTGACGAATTGATGGAGAACTGGTGGAATCAACAGGCAAATGGGGCGTCTACACCACCTACTGCCTAACATTGGCTGTCTGATAGAATGAAGCCAATCATTGTTGTTGATGCCAATATTTTAATGAGCGCGCTGATTACCCAGCAAGGCAAAATCGCTTTTGCGCTTCTTGAGGCTAGCGAACGGTATCGACTGGTGAGTTGTCACTTTCTGTATGTCGAATTATTTAAACACAAAGACAAGTTGGTGAAACTGTCGGGTTTGGATGAGCCTGACTTTTTAGATTTCCTATTAGGGATATTGAATCGCGTTGAATTTCAGAGTGAATCGTTGTTGCCGGTTGATGTCGTTAATAAGGCTCGTTTGCTAGTTGCTGATATTGATCCGCGCGACATATATTACGTTGCCCTGACCATTCATTTACGAGCACGTCTGTGGACTGGCGACCGAAAATTAGCAGAGGCTTTGCAAAAGAAGGGAATCTCTTTTCTCTGCTCGACGGCTGATGTATTGAGCTAGTACTTATATATGTCCTTCGACTAGCAGACGATAAATCAAGCACTCAGAATGATGTTTTAAGTGTTTTAGTGGTTCAAGCAGTAGTCTAAACATTTTCTCGGTAGTCTAGGTGTTGTTACGTTTATAAGTAACAGATCTAGCTGTTGCATGCCCGCGTCAAAGACCCTGCACGACGGCGTTGAGCAGGGTTTTTTGTTTCAGGTCATAGGTGTATTCCCAGAACATGACCCCGGCCAGGCCTTTGGCTTTTGCGTAAGCCGTCTTTCTGGCCAGCGATGCTTCGTCTTCATACGTGAAGAAGGTGTGGGTCATAGGGTTCCAGAGGTAGGGGACGCCCGCGTCGGCATCCCAGTAGCGGGTGAAGCCGTTTTTGTCAATGTACTTATCCACCAGCTCGTCGTGGCTGATGAAGAGGTGTTTGCCCGCGGCAGGTTGGTACAGGCCGTTGTCTTTATCGGCTACGTTGGTCCAGCCGCGCCCGTAGAAGGGTAGCCCCAGCACAATTTTCGACGCTGGCACCCCCGCCCGGATATGCCCCTCTACAGCCGACATACTGCTGTTTCGGCCCTGCTTCTCTTTCTTAGACTGCCCCAGGGGGCTGTGATGACCCGTCACTTTGTCGTTGCCGTGGTAGAGGTCGTAGGTCATGATGTTCACAAAATCGAGGTACTGCTGCGCCTTGCCCAACTCGGTATGGCTCACAAAAGCACTGTCACCTCCCGTGGCCGACGTGAGGAGGTAATGGTTGGTTTTCAGTCGGTTATTCTGCCGTCCCTGCTGGTCGAGCTGGTCGCGGAGGGCTTTGAGCAGGAGGGTATAGGTCTGTTTGTCCTGCGGTCTGAAGATGTTGTTGTCGCCAATCTGGGCGGGATATTCCCAGTCGATGTCGAGTCCGTCGAGGTGGTGTTTTTTTAGCATGGCTACGGCATCGTCGGCGAATGTTTTGCGCGATGCTTCGGTCAGGGCCACGTCGGAGAAATACTTGCAGCCGCCCCAGCCGCCAATGGACAGCAGAATACGGAGGTCTTTTTTCCGGGCACGAAGGGCCGTGAGGTTCGCCAGGTTGACAGAATCGTTGGCTGAGAGCGGGGCTAGTTTTCCGTTGGCGGCGGGCACGGCAAATGCGTAGTTGATGTGGGTCAGCTTCTGCACCTCGATCTGGTCTTTAGTCCATCCGTTGCCGGTAACGTAGCCAATAATGACAGGTGATTTCGGCGTGGTTTGGGCCGAAAGAGACAGTGGGAGTTGGGTAGCCAACGTGCCGGCGAGGGCCACGAGATGGGCGAGGTGCGTGTTTTTCATAAAGAGCGGCTAAAAATAAGTATTTCCTGAGCGGGTGAGCAACGGTTGTCCTATCAGGCTGCGTATGGCTATACAAACGCCGGGGCCAATGGTGGTCCGGCGGCTATATCACTTCGCTTTTGCGCTACCTATGAACAAGCTTATTTGCCTTTGTCTACTGATGCTAGTGGCCGTTGCAGGCCGGGCGCAGGACAATATTATCCTGAAAACCGGCCAGGAAGTGTCGGCCAAGGTGCTGGAGGTCTCGAAGGCCGAGATCAAATACAAACGCGCCGACAACCCAGACGGGCCGATCTACACCATGACGGCGGGCGAGGTGTTTCTGATCAAATACGCCAACGGTACTAAAGACGTGCTGGCGGAACAACCGCAGGCACCCGCTCCTCAACTAATGCCTGGCCAACCCAACGGCGGTCCGGCGTACCGGAATATGAATCGTCGGCAGGGGCGGCTACGACCGGGTGTTGACCGTCTTGGCGACCGTGGACCGGGCATGCCGGGTGGCGCGGCCCCTGCTTTGGTTGGGTTGCGCTACCATAGCGGCCTGTTTAGCAATTATTTCGTCGACGGTCAGGGTACACGCCTGGGTTACGGCGAGGCGCGTACTATGATGGCAGGCCAACCCGATGCCCTGCGGGCGTTACAGCGCGGACGGCAGTTGCGGGTGGCGGCACTGGTTACGGCTATTCCGGCGGTGGCGTTGATCGTTACAGGGGTTGCCCTGGCAGCCTATGGCCAACGGGGTGGGCGCAACGGCGGTTTTGGCCGTAGCAATGATCCTGACGATTTCGGCCCGAACGGCATCAGAAATGACCGCAACGACCGCGGCGACCGGGTTGTGGGTGCGGCTCTGGCAGGGGGCGGGCTGCTGTTGGGTATTACCTCGGCGGTGTTGAGCCACAAAGCCACGATTCGTTTCCGCGCTGCTGCCCGCTACCGCGCTGGCGAAGGCACCAGCCTGCAACTAACCCCCGCCAAACAGGGCCTCGGCGTAGGGCTGGTGATGCGGTTTTAGCTTGTAGATGAACTGAGCTGTTGAGTTGATGGGCTAGTGGGCTTCGTTCGCTAGGCCCCTCGACTGCGCTCGGGGTGACAACTATCTTGAATCAACTCAAGAATCTATTATAGTATTATAGTGGCCTGTCACCCCGAGCGCAGTCGAGGGGCCTAGCGAGCGAAGCCCACTAGCCCACTAAATCGATCACTACTTCATCTGTTCTGCCAAAACGGCAATACCTTCCGAGAAGCTATGTGGCGCGTAGCCCAGTTCGCGCTGGGCTTTGGTGATAATGAAGCCCGTGCGGGGTGGGCGGCGGGCGGTTTGGGTGAAGGTGGCGGCGGTGGCTTCGGTAATCAGCGACTTGTCGAGGCCGAAATAATCAGCGGTTTGGATGGCCATCTCGTGGGGCGTCAGCACGTCTTTCCCCGAAATATTGAAGATGCCCGTGGCCCGTTTCTGGGCAATGAGTGCACAGCCCTGGGCCAGATCTTCGGCCAGCGTTGGGCTGCGAAACTGATCAGTTACAACCTTGATGGTTTTGCCATCTTCGAGCGATTTTTTCACCCAGAGAATGATGTTGCTACGGCTCATGTCATGGGCAATGCCATAGACCAGCACCGTCCGGGCAATGGCCCAGTTCAAGCCCGAATGCATCACCACCTTTTCGGCGGCATATTTGCTCCAGCCATAGAAACTGATGGGGTTGCCCTCGGCTTCTTCGGTATATGGTCCGGCGGTGCCGTCGAAAATGAAATCGGTAGAGACGTGACAGAGGAAAGCACCCACCGCCCGGCAGGCTTCCACGATGTGTTCGGTGGCGGTCACGTTCTGCGCCCAGCAGGCATCTTTGTCCAGTTCACACTTGTCCACATCCGTCATGGCTGCACCGTGGATAACCGCATCGGGCCGCACGTCGGTGATCACGTCGAGCACCTGCTGCCGGTTGGTGATGTCCATAGCGCGGTAGGTATAGCCCCCCTGCAAGGGCAGTCTGTTTTCGCCACGCGCCGTAGCAATCAGGTCAACATCAGTCTGTTGCGCCAGCAGACCGACCAGTTTCTGACCAAGCAGGCCGTTGGCACCGGTAATGAGAATTTTCATTTTGCTTCGCGTCATTCGCTGCGCTGTCAATAGTCAGTGGTCATTAGGTTTCGCTGTTATTCAATAGTCATTCGTCGTAAATGCAATGAATGACTATTGAATAACAGCGAAACCTAATGACCACTGACTATTGACAGCGCAGCGAATGACTAATAAACATATCCGTACTGTTTCGTAATCCTTTTCTTTTTCACCCACTCGCCCTTCATCGTCATTTTGATGTCGGCGAGGGGGCGGTCTTTGGGGTTGCGGGGCTGTTTGGCAATGCTGTCGACTACGGCGAGGCCATCGATTACCTGCCCGAACACGGTGTAGTTGCCGTCGAGGTGGGGGGTGCCGCCAAGTGTTTTGTAGACCTGTTTCTGGTCGTCGGTAAAGTCGTGTTTGGCCCCCCGCGCCAGGCCCCGGTCGATCTGCTTCTGCAAATCGGCGTCGGTCCAGACACGGCCCTGCACAATGTAGAACTGCACCGCGCTCGATGCCTTGTCGGGGCGGTCGTCGCGGGCGGCCCCGATGGCTCCTTTTTTGTGAAAAAGCGTAGGGACAAACTCAGCAGGCACCAGGTAGCCAATGTCGCCGTTGCCCAGTTCCTGCCCCGCCACCGCCGTGCGCGAGTCGGGGTCGCCACCCTGAATCATGAACTTCTCGATGATCCGGTGGAACAGCAATCCGTCGTAATAACTACTGTCGACAAGGCGGATAAAGTTGGCTTTGTGCTTGGGCGTTTGGTCGTGGAGCACAAACCGCATCTGCCCAAAACTGGTGCTGAGCGTGACGAGGTAGTCTTTTTTCTTACGGTTTTGCCCTACGGCCAGAAGCGGCAACAGGAGCAGGATCAGTAGTGCTTTACGCATAAGGTGGGCGGTTTATTTTTCTAAACTAACGCGGTTCTGGAAGGCATCTTTCAGCCGTTGATCGTGCGTGACCACCACCAGACTGGCCCCGATCTGCTCCGACTGCTGGCGTAGCAACCCGATCACGCGTGTGGCGTTTTCATCGTCGAGGCTGGAGGTGGGTTCGTCGGCGAGGATCAGGGCGGGTTGGTTCATCACAGCGCGGGCAATGCTCACGCGCTGCTGTTCGCCCTGACTCATCTGGTTGGGCCGCTTGCCAAGCTGATCGGCGAAACCCAACTGCGAAGCTAATTCACGGGCGCGGTCTTTAGCTTCTGTTTTATTAGCTAAGTAGTTGGCCAACAGCAGGTTGTCCATCACCGATAGTGAACTGACGAAATGCGGTCTCTGGTACACAATGCCCATATTGGCAGCGCGAAAGGCGGCGGTCTGGGCGGCGCTAAGCGTAGTCAGATCCGTATCATTGATCGTTACCGACCCCGCCGAGGGTGTCAGCAACAGGGCCAGCAGGTGTAGCAACGTGGTTTTGCCCGTGCCTGACTGCCCCAAAATCAGCAGTGCCTCACGGTTGGCGCAGGCAATGTCGGGAAACTGAAACTGCTTCGTGGGCGAATAGGCGAACGTCAGGTTGTGGGTTGTGAGCATGACGGGGCAAAGGTAAAGTGAAATAGGTCATTGGTCATTGGCTTCGCTGTCATTCAATGGTCATTCAATAGTTAGTAGCGGTGAAGACAATGAATGACTACTGAATGGCCATTGAATGACAGCGAAGCCAATGACCAGTGCCTCCCCCTTCCAATCGAATTAATAAGCAGTCTACCCAACAAATGGGTTACGACCTGAAAACAACCTCGAAAACCATGACTGATCACGCTGTCGATCTTGACCAACTGAGCATCAACACCATTCGTCTATTGTCTGTCGACATGGTGCAGCAGGCCAATTCGGGGCACCCCGGTTTGCCACTTGGCGCTGCTCCAATGGCCTATGTGCTATTTTCTAAGTTCTTGAATTTCAATCCGCAAGACCCCCACTGGCCCAACCGTGACCGCTTTGTGCTGTCGGCGGGGCACGGGTCGGCGTTGCTGTATAGCCTGTTGCATTTGTACGGCTATGACCTGCCGCTCGAAGAGTTAAAGCGGTTTCGCCAACTCCATTCCAAGACGCCCGGCCACCCCGAATCAAACCTGACGGCGGGTGTGGAAGTGACTACCGGGCCACTGGGACAGGGTTTTGCTAACGGCGTGGGTATGGCTATGGCCGAAGCGCACCTGGCTGCGACCTATAATAAGGAAGGCCACACCGTTATGGACCACCACACCTACGCCATTGTCAGCGATGGTGATCTAATGGAAGGCATCGCCTCCGAAGCCGCCTCGCTGGCGGGCCACCTGAAGCTGGGCAAGCTGATCTACCTCTACGACGACAACCTGATTTCGCTGGATGGTCCCACCAATCTGGCCTTTACCGAAGACCGCATGGCCCGGTTCGATGCCTACGGCTGGCACACGCAGCAAGTGGCCGACGGTAACGATCTGGGAGCCATCGAAGCCGCCATCCGTGCCGCGCAGGCTGACGACCGCCCGTCTATTATTGCCGTACGGACCATCATTGGCTTTGGCAGTCCGCAGGAGGGCACGAGCAAAACGCACGGTAGCCCGCTGGGTGACGAAAACCTGCGCAAAACCAAAGAGTTCTTCGGCTTCGACCCCAACCAGTCGTTTGTCATTCCCGACGATGTGCGCACCCACCTGCTCGAATTGGGTCATCGCGGAAAAGCCACGCAGTATGAGTGGCTGGCGCAATTTGATGCTTACGAAAAGCAGTTTTCGGCAGAAGCGAAACTGTTCAAGACGTCGTTTGCCGGTGCCGAATCGCTCCCTGACGGCTGGGATGCCAACCTGCCCAAATTCACCCCCGCCGACGGCGACATGGCCACGCGGCAGGCATCAGGGAAAGCCCTGCTGGCCTTGAAAGACAGTATTCCATACCTGTTTGGTGGTTCGGCTGATCTGGCCTCGTCCAACGAGATGCCCACTAAGGGTGATATCAGTTTCCAGCCGGACCGGTATCAGGATACCAATATTTGGTTTGGCGTACGCGAACACGCCATGGGCGCGGCCCTCAATGGTATGTCGCAACACGGCGGTGTGCGGCCCTACGGCGGCACGTTCCTGAATTTCTCGGACTACATGCGCGGGGCCATTCGCCTCACCGCCCTCGCCGAATCGGCGGCCACGTTTGTGTTCACCCACGACAGCATCGGCCTCGGCGAAGACGGTCCTACCCACCAGCCCGTAGAGCAGGTGATTGGCCTCCGCACCGTTCCCAACATCATTGTACTTCGCCCGGCCGATGCTAACGAAACCGTGGAGGCCTGGCGCGTGGCGATGTTGCAACCCAAAACGCCCGTGGTGCTGATTTTGTCGCGGCAGAAATTACCCGTACTCGACCAGACTAAATACGGCTCGGTGCGGAGCGTGGAGAAAGGTGCATACATCCTCAGCGAAGCCGAAGGTGGTACGCCTGAACTGATCCTGATTGCCACCGGATCGGAAGTGCAACTGGTGATGAAAGCCCAGGCCGAGCTGCAAAAGCAGGGTGTGAAAGCCCGCGTGGTGAGCATGCCCTCATGGGAATTGTTTGAGAAACAGGATAAAGCCTACCAGCACGAGGTCTTGCCGCCCACAATCCGTAAGCGGCTGTCGGTAGAAATGGGGTCGCCCATTGGCTGGCACAAATACGTCACCGACGAAGGCGCTTCGCTGAGCATGAACCGCTTCGGTCTCTCCGGCCCCGCCGAGGAGGTGATGGCCTACTTTGGTTTCACGGTGGAAAACGTGGTGAAAAAAGCCCAGGCCGTACTGGCGGGCAATGCCGAAGAGATGGAAGAGAAAGAAGTGTTGTCGTAGGTCTTTTTATATAGGCAGTTTGACTCCGGGCGAGGGGCCGGGGGTAAGGTGGCTCCTCGCCTGAAGACAACCTGCCTTCTGACCACCCCTACACCAGCGCTTTTTTCTGCTCGTCAATCGCGGCCAGCAGCTTATCGTAGGGCTTAATAAACTTGTCGATGCCCTCAGTTTCGAGTCGCGTAGTCAGGGCCAACAGATCGATGCCGAGTTCTTTTACACGGGCCAGTACCTGTGTGGCGTGGTCCATGTCCTGTTCCAGACGCGCCTGTGGCTGACCGTGGTCGCGGTAGGCTTCGAGGGTTTCCAGGGGCAGGGTGTTTACCGTTTTAGGACCAATCAGAGCCTCTACATATTTCACGTCCGAAAACGCCGGGTTCTTGCTGCCTGTACTAGCCCAAAGCAGGCGTTGCGGCACGGCACCCTTGTCGCGGAGTTTCTGGAAACGGTCGCTGCTGAACACGCGCTTGTAGATTTCGTACGCTTTCTTGGCCGACGCAATAGCCACTTCACCCATCAGATCACCGGCTCCTTTTTGGTCCAGCATAGGGTCGATCAACACGTCGATGCGACTCAGGAAGAAGCTGGCTACAGAGGCTATGTTGTTGATAGGCAATCCCTTATCGGCGCGTTCTTCCAGCCCGGCAATGTAGGCTTCGGCGACGGCTTCATATCGTTCCAGGCCAAAGAGCAGGGTCACGTTGATGTTAATACCATGGGCGATGGCCTGCTGAATGGCGGGTAGCCCGGCCTCTGTTCCCGGAATCTTGATCATCACGTTAGGCTTGTTCACTGCCTTCCAAAGCTCGCGTGCTTGCGCAATTGTGCCGTCGGTATCGAGCGCCAGGCGGGGCGATACTTCTAGGCTCACGTAGCCGTCGGCACCTACCACTTCGTCGTCGTTGTAGACGGGCATGAAGATATCCGCTGCCCGCTTGATATCGCTGATGGCCACGCCGTAGAAAATGTCGTCGTTCGATTTGCCCTCTTGTGCCAGTTGCCGGATATCGTCGTCATAATCGGAGCTGCCGCTGATAGCTTTCTCGAAAATGGCGGGGTTAGACGTCAGCCCTCGCACGCCGTCTTCGTCGATGAGGCGTTGCAGCGACCCGCTGTTCATCAGCTGCCGGTCGATAAGGTCGAGCCAGATGCTTTGCTCGAAATCGTGTATTTTTTTTACGCGGTTGGTTTCCATAAAGTAGTTCTTTGGTCAGTCAACAGGATAAAACCCGCCCTGGTGCGTATTGTTGGATTTACGATGTACGAATTACGAATTACGATTGTTGCTGACGCGTCAACTTGCTGTAGCGCAAATGGACGCGTCAGCAACAATCCGCAATCCGCAATCCCCAATCCGAAATCAAAGGATCCTACCTTTGCTCATCTTGACTCTTGCTTCTTATCTCTTGCTTCTCCTTTGAAAAAGCTCGCCATTTTCGCTTCCGGTTCGGGTAGTAACGCCCAGCAGATTGCTCAGTATGTTGCTGGTAATCAGAACATTGATCTGTGCATGATCCTGACCAATAATCCCAACGCCGGGGTCATCGACCGGACGCGGCGTGGGTTCGACTGTGGAGTGAACGTACCGGTGCTGGTGTTTGATCGTCCTACATTTTATCAGACCGACCGGATCAGTCAATTACTTGAGAGACAAGAAGTTGATCTAATTGTGTTGGCCGGATTCATGTGGCTCGTGCCGCCAGCGCTGGTCAAGGCGTTTCCGGGGCAGATCATTAACATCCACCCCGCGCTACTGCCCAAATTTGGCGGCAAAGGCATGTACGGGCATCACGTGCACGAGGCGGTGGTGGCGGCGGGCGAAACCGAAACGGGCATCACTATCCACTTCGTCAACGAGCATTACGACGAAGGCGCTATCATTTTCCAGGCCACCTGCCCCGTTTCCCCCATCGATACCCCCGATGACGTAGCCGAAAAAATTCACGCCCTCGAATACACCCATTACCCCCGCGTTGTTGTTGAGGTGTTAGACCGGGTTCCGATGCGGATTCCTTATTAACGTACCACGGGTTTCAACCCGTCTTTACAGCTAAATACGTATGAAAAGTCCCCGCTACTTCCTCTTTCTCATCACCTTCTGCCTTTCCCTGACGGGCTGTTTTCGCCCCGTCATCCCCATCTCGACCGGCCCCAAATACCCTATCGACGTGTTCTACGCCGATCAGCAGCCGGGTAGGCCGTATGATGACATTAAGCTGCTGTATATCAGCGAAGAGGTGCCGATCCGGGCCAACCAGAAACGAAGCGATGGACGAATGTTGAGCCGGGGCAATTCTATGCTTGAAAAAGATGCCCTGCTGGCCAAACTGACCCTGCAAGCCCAGCGCCTGGGAGCCACTGCCCTCATCAACGTTACCTACCAATACTACACCACAGCCACTACCAACGGCTACAGCATGGAAGGCCTCGCCGTGAAATACCGGGGCGAGCAGGAAGCTAATTAATACAAGGTGGTTACTGCTTTCGCATGTCAATTTGAGTCAGGCTGTTATTAAATGCCTTCCAAAGCATAGTTTTTCCATCCGCCCCGATCTCCATTGAATAGTGATCTTCGATTCTTACCGTAGTCAAGAAGCGAAGCTCAGGGTCATTAGGGAGAGGCCCATTGGGGAAATTATAATAGAGTGTAAACAGGGCTACGTAGCCCGTACCCTTCTCTATTCGCTCATAACCAGCCATCGTTCTGAAGTAAAGAGGATACGTTTTTCCTCGAAACCGGATTGAACCGGAAAATTGAGGCGCACCAGGGTCCTCCGGCGTGTCCCAGAGTTTAAGAGGCTGTTGGATGGTTATTGTGGCGAAATCTTGGAACGTTGTGTCGGCTACTAGTTTCGCCCCATAAGATGCCATGTTGTATCGTTGGGCATTTATCTGCACCCGGTTCAGCACCCAAGTGCCCACAACCTGCGGTTTCAACGCACTCATGACCCTGATAGCCTCCTTTTTGTAGTCAACGGGAGCAGGCTCAGGGGCGGGCTGTTTGCATTGAGCAAGCCCCAAGCTGATTGTCAGCAACAACAGTAGCCGATTCATACAACACCGTGTTTGGTTTTGTGGGCAATGTAGCAAATTAGTACACTGTACTACACCGATATGGTAGAATAATCTAGCCAAAATTGACCAGACGCACTACTCAAAAAAAAGTACGGTGCGACAGGTTCAAAATCACCTAACGAGGGGTCACAACAATATAGTCCCGAAATCTTAGAAAAGTATAAGAAAGCGGGGCTTTGTTGGCTTCTAATCGGTGTTTTATCAAATTTTAACCCTACCTTTGCGGCCAGAAATTGATCTCTAACTAACGATTACTCAGACTATATGGTGTCCGTAAGACCCGATGAGGTATCAGCTATCCTTCGCGCCCAGCTGGCTGGTGCGCAGACCGAGGCTGAACTCGAAGAAGTGGGTACGGTGCTGCAAATCGGCGACGGTGTGGCGCGTATCTACGGTTTGTCTAAAGTACAGGCCGGTGAATTGCTTGCCTTCGATAACGGCTTGCAGGCACTTGCCCTGAACCTCGAAGAAGATAACGTCGGTGCGGTACTGCTCGGCGACTATTCAGAGGTGAAGGAAGGTGATACCGTGAAACGCACCAGCCAGATTGCCTACGTGAACGTGGGCGAAGGTATCCTGGGTCGCGTAGTAAACACCCTTGGTCAGCCTATCGACGGCAACGGCCCCATTCAGGGCGAAACGTTCGAGATGCCTCTGGAGCGGAAAGCACCAGGCGTAATCTACCGCCAGCCCGTTACCGAACCCCTTCAGACGGGTATCAAGGCTATCGACGCCATGATACCCATTGGCCGGGGTCAGCGCGAACTGATCATCGGCGACCGGCAGACGGGTAAGACCGCCGTGGCTATCGACACGATCATCAACCAGCGCGAGTTTTACGACAAAGGCGAACCCGTATTCTGTATCTACGTAGCCTGCGGTCAGAAAGCCTCAACGGTGAAACTGATTGAAGCGACCCTGCGCAAAGCCGGCGCTATGGACTACACCGTGATCGTGGCCGCTGCCGCGTCCGACCCGTCGCCCATGCAGTTCTTTGCCCCCTTCACCGGTGCGGCCATCGGCGAATATTTCCGCGACACGGGCCGTCCCGCCCTCGTGGTGTATGATGATCTCTCGAAGCAGGCCGTGGCTTACCGCGAAGTGTCGTTGCTGCTGCGTCGCCCACCCGGACGTGAAGCCTACCCCGGCGACGTGTTCTACCTCCACAGCCGTCTGCTGGAGCGGGCCGCCAAAATCACCCAGAACGACGACATCGCCCAGGCCATGAACGATCTGCCCCCCAGCCTGCAAGGCAAGGTGAAAGGCGGTGGTTCACTAACGGCCCTGCCGATTATAGAAACGCAGGCTGGTGACGTGTCGGCGTATATTCCTACCAACGTGATCTCGATCACCGACGGGCAGATCTTCCTGGAATCGAACCTGTTCAACGCTGGTATCCGTCCCGCCATCAACGTGGGTATTTCGGTATCGCGGGTGGGTGGTAACGCCCAGATTAAGTCGATGAAGAAAGTGGCCGGTACGCTGAAACTGGACCAGGCGCAGTTCCGCGAACTGGAAGCCTTCGCCAAATTCGGTTCCGACCTCGACGCCTCTACGAAACTGACTATCGACCGGGGCCGTCGGAACCAGGAGATGCTGAAGCAGCCGCAGTACTCGCCCGTGAAGGTAGAGCAGCAGGTAGCCATCATCTACGCCTCGACCAACGGCTTGCTGGATAAAGTGCCCGTTGACAAAGTGAAAGAGTTTGAATCGGCGTTTGGCATGATGCTGGAAACGCAATATGCCGATGCCCTGACCGACCTGCGGAAAGGCAACTTGAGCGAAGCCGCCACCACGGCCATCCGCAAAGTTGTAGCCGACCTGACGGCGAAATATTAAGGAGTTTTCAGTTTTCAGTTTAAGGAGTTTTCAGTTGGCTTGCGCGAGAGCAATACGCCTGCGCAAGCCAACTGAAAACTCCTTAAACTAAAAACTTCCAAACTGAAGTTTATGGCCAACCTAAAGGAAGTACGCAACCGGATTGTGTCGGTGAATTCGACGCAGCAGATCACCAAAGCCATGAAAATGGTGGCGGCGGCGAAGCTGCGGCGGGCACAGGACGCCATCACGCAGATGCGTCCCTATGCGCAGAAGTTAAGTGAAATGCTGGGTACGGTGTCGGCGGGTGCTGAATCGGCTACAGATAGCCCTTATAAGCAGGCCCGGCCTGTGCAAAATGTGCTCATGATCCTGGTTACGTCTGACCGGGGGTTGTGCGGCGCGTTTAACACCAACGTAGCCAAGGCTGCCGTGGCCCGCATCAACGAGCAATACGCCGATCAGGCCCGCCGGGGCACGGTGCAGGTGATGGCCATTGGCAAAAAAGGTGCCGAGGCTATGGCCCGTCGGGGGTATAAAGTAAACACCAAGCACGTCAATACCTTTGGCAACCTGAGCTTCTCGACTGTTCGTGAAGCCGCCGAAGAGGCCATGGATCAATTCGTGAAAGGGCAATATGATGTAGTGGAGGTGGTGTATAACGAGTTCCGCAACGTAGCCACGCAGATCATTCGCGTCGAGCAAATGTTGCCTATCGTGTCGACGCCCGCTCCGGCTGGCGTGACAGCTAACGTGAACTATACGTTCGAGCCGGGCGAGGAAGAAATCGTGACCGAACTGATTCCCAAGACGCTTAAGATTCAACTGTACAAAGCCGTGCTGGAATCCAACGCCTCGGAACATGGTGCCCGGATGACGGCCATGGACAAGGCTACCGAAAATGCTGGTGAACTGCTGAAAGAACTGAAGCTGATCTACAACCGGACGCGTCAGGCGGCTATTACCAAAGAGATTCTCGAAATCGTGGGTGGTGCCGAAGCGCTTGCCAGCAGCTAGTAGCATACACATCGAACCGATATGAATGCCAACCCGCGACCCACCTGGTCGCGGGTTTTTTATTGGTGTGTTCTGAGCGCACACAATCCCATTTACCCACCGCTTATGTAATTATCCTTACGTCTGTTGCAGCTATTGCTTAATTTAGGATGGTTAACTAACTGCTGAACAAACAAAACCATTTACATGAAAAAGCTGCTTGTACTTTTCTTTTGCGTGGCCGGTTCGCTGGTGGCGCGGGCACAAACCGCCGACGAAGTGATTGACAAATACTTTGCCCAAACGGGGGGTAAAGACAAATGGATGGCCATTAAAAGCATGAAGGCCACCGGCAAAGCCAAAGTGCAGGGCATGGAGCTGCCCATTGCGATGCTCCAAAAAGCGCCCAACAAAATGAAGGCCACCGCCACATTTCAAGGCATGAGCTTCATACAGCCCTGTTTTGACGGCAGCACTGGCTGGAACACCAACCAGATGACCATGAAGCCCGAAAAAATGGCCGCTGAAGACAGCGAGAACATGAAAGACGAGGCCATGCTGGAAGACCCATTTCTGAACTACGCCGCCAAAGGCTACAAGGTGGAATTGCAGGGTAAAGAAACCATTGAAGGCACCGAGTGCCACAAAATGAAGCTGACCCGCAAACCCACCATGGTGGATGGCAAGGCTGAAGAAAACGTGGTGTATTACTTTTTCAGCGTGGCCGACAATGTACCCATCATGAGCCGGACGGTGTCGAAAAAAGGGCCTGCCAAAGGGGCCACGGTAGAAACCTTCATGAGTGATTACCAAGAAATTCCTGGTGGGATTTTCATGCCCTTTACCGTGACGACCAAAGCCAACGGTAAAGACATGATGTCGATGGTGATGGACAAATACGAGACCAACGTGGCTATCGAAGACACCGAATTCGATTTTCCAAAACAATAAGCACCCTGCTTTTTAATGAATTCCTGCCGATGCCATCGCTTCAAACGATGGCATCGGTGTACTAGACAAACCTTGGCATGAAAACACCCCGCTACCTCCCGTTGCTGACCCTGCTGGCTATCAGCACCAGCACCCTGGCGCAACAAGCTATTCCGCTGAAAGGCAACGAGTTATTTGGTTCCTTACGGGCACGGCACATTGGTCCGGCCATTACCAGCGGTCGCATCGCCGACCTCGACGGCCACCCCACTGACGGACGTGTGCTCTACGTAGGCACGGCGGGTGGCGGTGTCTGGAAAACCACCGACGGTGGCGTGAGCTACAAGCCCATGTTCGACAAACACATCCAGTCTATCGGGGCCGTGGCGGTCGATCCCAAACAGCCCGATCAGGTGGTGTGGGCCGGTACCGGCGAATGCTGGACGCGCAACAGCGTGTCCGTAGGCGATGGCGTGTACAAGACCGTAGATGGCGGCCAAAACTGGACCAACATGGGCCTGGCCAAATCGGAGCGGATCAGCGCCGTAAAGATCGACCCCACCAATACTAACATCGTTTACGTGGGCGCGATGGGCGCGCTATGGGGCCCAAGTGCCGAACGGGGCGTGTTTAAAACCACCGACGGTGGCAAGACCTGGGAGAAGATTCTGTTTGTCGATGAGAACACGGGCTGCTCCGACCTGGCCATGGATCCCAAAGACCCCAACGTGCTCTACGCTGCCTTCTGGGAGTTTCGGCGCACGGCCTGGTCGTTCAATTCGGGCGGAAATCAGAGCGGGTTGTACAAGTCGAGTGACGCGGGCAAGACCTGGGCCAAGATTCATACGGGCTTCCCCACGGGTAAGCTGGGCCGGATTGCCATTACGGTGGCCCCGTCGGTACCCAACCGGCTGTTTGCAGTAATTGAATCGGAAACGTCCGAGGGCAAGGGTTTGTACCGCTCTGAAAATGCGGGTGCCTCCTGGCAGCGTACCAATGGCGACTTCGAACTGACCGTGCGGCCGTTCTATTTCTCGCGCATTGTGGTCGACCCGCGCAACCCCGATATTCTCCTGAAAGGTGGCCTGAGCGGGTCCATCAGCCGCGACGGGGGCAAGACATTTACCACGCTGGGTACTATGCACTCCGACGTGCACGATTTTCATTTCGACAACCAGAATTCAAACATCATTTTTGCCGCTACCGACGGGGGCGTGTACCGGTCATACGACGGGGGCAGCGTGTTCGAGATGGTTAAGGGGCTGCCCGTGTCGCAGGCGTATCAGGTAAGCGTAGATAACAGCAAACCCTACAAAGTCTACTGCGGGTTGCAGGACAATCAGTCTTGGTATGGCCCGTCAGAAAGCCCCGGCGGTATTGAAAACCGCGACTGGAACTGCGTAGGGGCGGGCGATGGCTTCCGGGTGTACCGGCACCCAACCAAGGCAAACATCCTCTATTCTGAAATGCAGGGGGCCGAATATATCTGGCGCTACGATACCGAACGGCGGCAGAGCAAGATCGTGAAACCCTACGCTAGCGCCACCGACCCTAAGTTGCGGTTTAACTGGAATACGGCCCTACAGATCAGCCCCAACAAGCCCGACCGGCTCTACGTAGGCAGTCAGTTTTTGCACCGATCCGACGATATGGGTGAGACCTGGACCAAGATTTCGCCTGATTTGACCACCAACAACCCCGCCAAACAGCAACAGGAGGGTTCGGGCGGCCTGAGCGCCGATAATTCCGGGGCCGAAAACCATTGCACGGTATTCAGCGTGGCCGAATCGCCGCTCGACGAGAATATGATCTGGGTGGGTACTGACGACGGCAACGTGCAGGTAACCACCGACGGCGGCAAAAACTGGAGCAACGTAGTCGGCACGGTGCCGGGCCTGCCCAAGAACACCTGGGCCTACCACGTGGAACCCAGCCGTTTCGACAAAAACACGGCCTACGTGGCGTTTGAGGGCCATTCGTCGGGCGACATGGCCACCTACGTTTACAAGACTACCGACCTGGGCAAGACCTGGACATCCATCACCACGCCTGATATTAAAGGCTTTGCGCGCCACATCAAAGAAGACCTGGTAAACCCCAACCTGCTGTTTCTGGGTACCGAACAGGGCCTGTACGTGACTGTAGATGGCGGGCAAAACTGGTCGGCGTTTACGAACAACATGCCCCCCGTGGCGGTGATGTACATCGCCATTCAGCCCGACGAAAACGATCTAGTGCTGGCTACCCACGGGCGCGGCCTGATCATCATCGACGACATCAGCCCACTACGGCAGGTGACCAACGAGTTGCTGACGAAAGACGCGGCCTTCCTGCAAACAAACCCCACCGCCATGCGCGACGACGGGGGGTTCTCGGAAGGCGGTGATGCGGGTGAGTTTTCGGGCGAAAACCCCAGCCGGTCGGCCAAGATTGTGTACTACCTCAAGAAGCGCCAGACGTTCGGCAAGATGACGATGGAGATCATGGACTCGGTGGGCAAAAAAGTGGGTGATGTAACGCCGGGTAAGGCCAAGGGCATCAACATTGTGGAGTGGAACTACCGCCTGAAGCCACCTAAAGTGGCCACGGGCAAAACGCTGTCGTTTGCCGGGTTCACCGGTCCGCGCCTGCCTGCTGGCACCTATACCGTGAAGCTGACACAGGGCACCAACACCTACGAAACGCCCCTGAAACTCCTGCCCGACCCCACCAGTATGCATTCGGTGGCGGACCAACAGGCTCAATACGAGACTGTTACGCGGTTGTATACCATGACCGAACAGCTGGGCTACCTGGTGGATCAGATCAACGCGATGCAAAAAGCCGCCGATGAGCAACTGGCCAAAGATGCCAAGTATAAGAAGCTGATTGACCCGCTGGCGAAAGACCTAACCACCCTGAAAGAAAAGCTGGTGGTGCTGAAAGGCGATAACTACGTGGGCACCGCCGAGCCGCAACTGCGCGAAAAAATTGGCACCATCTACGGCCAAATTGCGGGCTACTATGGCCGTCCGTCGGGGGCGCAATTGGCCAATGTAACGGTGCTGGATGATCAGTTGAAAGCGGCTCTGGCTACGTTCGAGACGATCAAAACCACGCGCTACAAGGCCTTCACCGACCGGCTATCGAAAGACAAGCTCCCCGAAATTTCACTCCGCTCATTCGACGAGTACAAGAAATCGGACGGGTAGGGTTTTTTGCGTAACCGGTTGCTGCCGCGTTGGGGTGGCTGGCGCTGTTATGGCTTCGCGCTTGTGGCCCCTCGACTGCGCTCGGGGTGACAACGACCTTGAATCAAGCAAGGATGCTTTCTTATTTGCCTGTCACCCCGAGCGCAGTCGAGGGGCTACAAGCGCGAAGCCATAACAGCGCCAGCCACGCTATTTAAAAATGAGATTATAATTTGAAGCAAAACGGACTCGTACAGTGGGCGAAGCACTAGGCTTAGATCTCTGATAATCAATAACATAAACCTCATCTAGGTCTGTAACTACATCTGCGAAATGTGAACCGTAGCGGGGTGTTTTTGGTTATGTAAGTGCCACACAATAGCAGCCATCGGCGTACCGTTTATTACGTGTTAGCCTGCTGAACACCAACTGTTTTTGTACGGCAACCGACTACTTCTTAACACAACTCATCCATGAATATCAAGCACATAATTGCCGGTTTGTTTGTGGCGGGAACCATCGCATCTTGTGCGCCCGCCATTACGGTTAAGTACGACTACGACCCCAAAGTGAACGTTCGGCAGTTTAGCACCTACCGGATTGAAGCAGACCGGCAGCGTAACGCCGACCCCATTGTGGGCAGCAACCTTAACCAGCGCCGTATCGCCGAAGCCCTCGATCAGTCGTTGCAGGGGCTGGGCTATAAGCCAACTGAAGATATCGGTGCCGATTTGATCGTGCGTTTCTTCACCGATTCGAAAGACCGTCAGCAAATTCAGTCTAACAACATGGGTAGCCCCTGGGGTTGGGGCTACGGTGGCTTTGGTGGCTACAACAACCAGGTCTACTCGCGTCAGTACGAAGAGAACCGGGTGGTGGTGAACATCTATGATTCGCGGACCAACAATATCGTTTGGCAGGGTTGGGCTACGGGTCAGTTGAATACCAAGAAAAACGAGCGCAACCGCGATCTGGCTTTCCGCGAAACTGTGGTCAGCATTATGAAAAACTTTCCGCAGAGTGCCGGTCAGGATTACGGTGCCGCTGCCCGATAGTTGTTGGCGGTTTAGTAACTTTCAGCCCCTTATCTGATCTACAGATGAGGGGTTTTTTGTTGCTGTTCAAACCCGTAGTGCCAATATTGCCGAAGCCGGGCAAGCAGACGTAGTGATACCATCAACGCCACCACCCAGAACGGTCATAGCCCTATTGGTAGCCTGTGGGCTACTGAGCATCGGTGTGGCGGCGCTGGTATGGGTCAATAGTCGCCGCGTGGCGCACTACAACGACGAAATCAACGACCTGCGCCGCCACGTCACCACCGCCGACGGCCAGGTGCAACGCCTGAGCCAGAAACTAAAAGATTGCCTCTATCTCCGTAAAACCCCCGACAGCCTGCGTAACACACCCCTGCGTGTAACGGGTTGGGAGTGAATGACCAATGACCGACCGCGTAGCGAATGACCAACTACTTTACTCCCTGCCTCAGCAGCCAGCCGGTTTGGCCTGCTGTTGTTTTGATGAACCAGAAGTTTGGAATCTGCCCTAGCACGGCTACTGAACTACCTGCCGGAAGGGTCTGGATGACTGCCGCCCGGGGGTGAGCTTCGTCCAGCAGCGCGGCGGGGGTGGTTAGCTGATCGGTGCGGAGGGGTTTGGCTAGGGCCTCAACAGCATCGCGGGCCACGTAGCCAGGCTGTCCGGTTGGCAGGCTCACCCGTAGCCAGTTGGCGGTACCTCCCAGGATGGTGAGCGGTTGTTGACGAGGCAGCTCGCGCACAACCGGTGCGTCGGTGCTGGGCGACAGCCGAAGGCTTACTTTCCCCGCACTAACTCGTGCCGAATCACCCAACAGGGCTGAATTTAACAGTTCCTGCTGAGCGGGACCACGGCCCAACCGTACGTAGGGTAGGGGATCAACGGCCCCGTCGGCATACGTATATACACCAAAGTGCAAATGCGGACCGGTAGTGCGGGCATTGCCGGTGTTCCCCACAAACCCCACTGTATCGCCGGGGTTTACGCGCTGCCCGGTGGTCACGTTAAACCGGTCTAAGTGAGCGTAATAAAGGCGTTGTTCGCGGTCAGCGTCGGTTAGGAAAACCACGTTGCCCCCCAATTGATTCTGGCCTACCTGCGAGACCACCCCGGCCACTGAAGCAAGGGCGGGTGTGCCCTTCGGCGCAAAAATATCGATACCCTCGTGCCGCCGACGCCCTCCGTCGCGGGGGACGCCAAAGTAGCTGCTAATTTGTTTGCTGCTACGTCCCTGCACCGGAAACAGCAGCACCGGTTCGCGGGTGATGGCAATGGTGTAGTGGCCCGACCGGAGCAGTTCGGGCTGAACGCGAATGAGGTACGTCTGATTGCGGCGCGGCTCCCAGACCAGTTCGGTGGGTGCGTTGGTGGTATCGGTTTTGGCGGCCGCAATGGGGGCTACCTTCCCGCCATCAATCGAAAACACGTCGACGAATACCCGGACCGGCTCTCGACCCTGCACATTGACCCGGATCGTGAATTTATCACCTCGCACTCCCGCCATGCGGTAACCTACGGCCAGGGGTTGCGCGGCGCTGAAATAGCCACTTTCGCGGTAGGGCACACTGATGGTGAGCGAATCGCGGAGCGCGCGCTGGGCGGCGTTGGCCCACGCCAGACCCAAGGCCGTGCGGTCAAGATCGGCCGTTTTCAGCGACTGCTCATAGCGTTCGTGGGGCGACGGCGTATGAAACAAACCGCTGCCAGGACCACTACCCGTGCAAGCCGCTACCAGCATCAGCAAACTGAGAAAGGATAATGTTGATTTCATATCCCTCTTTAAACGACTCGTTCGCGGTGGTATTTTAGGCGGGAAAGGTAGACCACCATGCCAAAGCCGATGAGCAGGCTGAGGTAAGGCGACAGAAATGAAGCCAGTGCCGCCACAACGTAAGCGATGATGCTGATAACCAGCCCCATACGTACCGTTTGTACTTTTACATCTGCGGCGGGGCGTTTCAGCAACAGGTAATCTTTGGTGGCGTGTGACCACATCAGATACAGCGTTGCGCAAATACCTGCGAAGAGAAACATGTAGACGAACCCCGCCAGCGTCATGGCCTCGGTGGCAATGTAGTTCGACATGAGCGAGGTGGTAAACGGGATAGTGCTCACCAGCAGCAGGTGCAGGCCGTTGTAGTACATAAACCGGCTGTCGCTCCGCCGAATCACATTATACATGCGGTGGTGGTTAACCCAGATAATGAAGATCGTAGCGAAGCTAAGCCCAAAGGCGATGTAGGCGGGCCATTGTTTAAACAGGGCATGGAGCAGCATAACGCTACTGTAATCACCGTCGGGGTGGCGCGGCGCTTTCAGTTCAAACGTTAGCAGCGTAATATCAATGGCAAAGACCCCGTCGCTAAAGGCCTCCATCCGCACTGTCTCGTTTTCCTGAAAAGTGTTGTCCATGTTTTGATTTACGACTTACGATGTACGATTTATTGCTGACCGGTCTGCCGGTGCGGCACGGGTTTGCTCTACAGCAGAGTGCCGCACCGGCAGACCGGCGTCAGCAATAAATCGTACATCGTAAGTCGTAATTCGTAAATCATTACTTCCGTTTCGTCCAGTAATAAACGGGTACGCCCAGCCCAGCAATGAGGAGACCCATGCCAGTGTTGAAACGAGTAACGGGGTTGTAGAGCAGGATAAGGCAGATGGCCGTGCCCGCCAGCATATAGATGGCCGGTACCAGCGGGTAGCCGAACGCGCGGTAAGGTCGTTCGGCGTTGGGCTCTTTGCGACGCAGGATGAACAACCCGCCAATGGTGACGATGTAGAAACAGAGCGACGTAAACGTGCAATAGTCTAGCAGATCGCCGTAAGTACCTGACAGACAAAGTAATGACGCCCAGATACATTGCAGCCACAGTGCCCGGCCCGGCACGGCGTTTTCGTTCAGGTGTGAAGCCTGCTTCAGAAATAGCCCGTCTTTGGCCATAGCGTAATAGAGTCGTGCCCCCGCCAGAATCAGCCCGTTGTTACACCCAAACGTCGAAATCATAATCAGCACCGCCATAATGGCCACGCCGATATTGCCAAAGATGGTGGAGACGGCGGCGGTGGCTACACGGTCGGCGGTGGCGAACTGAATACCCCGGCCCACAATGTCGGTGGCGGTGAGCAGGCCTTTCAGCGGCAGCAAGGACAGGTACGACAGGTTGGCCAGGAAGTAGATGGTGGTCACGATAAGCGTACCGAAAAAAAGCGCCAGCGGAATGTTACGGCGCGGGTTTTTGATTTCGCCCGCAATGAAGGTGACGTTGTTCCAGGCATCGGCTGAAAACAACGACCCCACCATAGAGGTACCAAAGGCCAGCAGAAGTGCCATTCCGGCCAGCGGCAGCACCTCGCCTGTGGCCGAGGTGGTAGAGGCCGCCCAGGCGTTGCTGAGGTTGGCCGACAGCAGGCCGCTGCTCAGCCCCAGGGCAATGCCCACCACAATCAGTCCCAGCAGGGCCACGAGCTTAGCCGACGTAAACACGTTCTGAATTAATTTCCCGCTTTGCACCCCCCGGCTGTTGAGCCAGGTAAGCAACACCAGACTGCTAATGGCGTAGAGCGACCCCAGCGTGATCTTCACCGGCCCCAGCGCCAGCAGCACGTTTTCGGGACCAAGGGCGGGCATAAACACCGCCGAAAATTTGGTAAACGCCACTGCCACGGCCGCGATGGTGCCAGTTTGAATGACGGTAAACACGGTCCAGCCGTAAACAAAGCCCGTCAGGTGACCGTAGGCACGCTGGATGTAGATGTACTGGCCCCCGGCTTTGGGCATCATGCCCGCCAATTCGCCGTAGCTGAGTGCTGCCGCCACGGTCAGCACACCCGTAAGCACCCACAGCATGAGCAGCCACCCCGACGAACCCAGGTTGCGGGCCATTCCCGCCGTGACAATAAACACCCCCGACCCAATCATGGAGCCGGAAACAATGAGTGTGGAGTCGAGCAGACTCAGCGAACGATTAAAATCGGTAGAAACAGGCGTTGTCTCGGTCGGTTGCGACATAAAAGGTTAGGTAGTTGCCCCAAGAATCCGGGGAAGTGTTTTGCAAGAAAGGATTTTAGATTGAAGGAAGGGAATGTACAATGAATATT
>NZ_JAFMYU010000017.1 GCF_017353255.1 Fibrella aquatilis
GGACCTTAGACTTTAAACGTTGAACTCACTTATAGCTCATTGCCAGCTTGACTGCCTCAGCTGCGTTGACGATGCCGCCTGACTTGCTGAGGGTGCTGAATTTCACGAGCGAACCACCCGCCCGGCCAGGTACCCGCACCATGACATCGGGTTTGTAGCTGCTTTTTAACAAGATTTCTTTTACCTGCACCGCCGTCAGGTTCGGAAAATATGAGCGAACCAGGGCCGCGACGCCCGCCACGCAGGGTGCCGCCATGCTGGTGCCGGTCAGGCTCTGATAGCCATTGTGGGGCGTCGTATTGTCAATATCAGTGCCGGGAGCGAACAAATCGACCTTCTGCTGACCGTAGTTTGACGACGAGGCGGGCAGGGCTTTGCCAAGGCGCATGGTCGAGTTGCCCACCGAGATGAAGTTCCGGGCCACGCGGCCATCTTCAAATTCGGGGCGGGGGTAGTTGGGCAGCGAGTCTACATTCTGGCCATCGTTGCCGGCCGCATGCACCAGCAGCACGTCCTTTTCTTCGGCATACCGAATGGCCGCGTCGACGGCATCCTTATAGGGCGAAAACCGCTTGCCGAAGCTCATGTTGATCACTTTGGCCCCGTTATCTACGGCGTAGCGAATACCGTTGGCTACGTCTTTGTCACGCTCGTCGCCACCGCTGGGTACCACGCCCACCATCATCAGCCGCACATTGTCGGCCACGCCGTCTACACCAACACCGTTGCCACGTTTGGCCCCGATGATACCCGCCACGTGCGAGCCGTGCATAGCCAGTTCTTCCGACTCGCCGATATTTAGTTTCGGGCTACCATAGTAGCGCTCGTTGGGGTTGGCCGGGTCGTCGCCAACGGCTTTGCGAGCTTCGGCGTTCGGATTATATATTTTCTCAGCTTCAGACATTAAAACAGGCTTCAGACGCTGGAATGAGGCTTTCAGGGCAAAACCCATGTACTCAAAAGACCCCAGATCGGGTGAGAATACCTCGTCCAGAATCGACTTGGCACCCAGGGCGGCCGAGTCGGTACCGACCACGGCGGCTGAGAGGCTTTCGCGGGCGAATGGCTTACCTTTCAGCGCCGCCACCACCTGATTAACACCCCGGTTGAAGTTAGTGGTGTCGCGGATGGCCACCTTCCAAAGCTCTGATTTCAGGCGGCTTTGCGCGTAACGAGCCTTCGCTTTCTGGTAAATGGCATATTCTTTTTTCTCCTTGATCGACAGCGTTGCGGGATCGGCTTTATCGTATTTTGGTCCCCAGATGGTGTATATCTGACCAAGTTCATCCTGGTCGCTTTCGTAAGTCGTGCCGTCTTTGGCACCCATGAAATTCCAGCCGTTCACGTCATCCACATACCCGTTTTTATCGTCGTCGATGTTGTTACCGGGGGTCTCTTTGGGATTTACCCAGACCACGTCACGCAGGTCTTCGTGGGCAATGTCGATACCCGAATCGACTACGCCTACTGTAACAGGCACTGATTTCCGGCCCTGAAGCAATTTATAGGCTTTGTCGAGGCTGATGCCCGCAATAGAATCGGTACCAGGGTCTTTGTAGGCCCACTGGTTAAATTTGCCCTGCGTTTTCGGGGCCATTGGTTGAGCATATCCCTGCCCAACTGCGGTGAAGCAGGCAAGTGCGGTCAGCGAAAGGAGCCGCAGACGGTGTGTTTGTCTCATAGTAGGTAACTAACGTTTTTGGAAGGCATTTTCGCTCCAAACAAGTACTCATTTAACCCTTTTTAAAATCGAATCCGGGATTACTTATTTATCAAACCGCTCAGCCTCCTGACCAATCTGTCCGTCGGTGAGCGTGCCGGGGGCAATGAGCAGGCGGTGACGGAACGTGACGGACTGACCAGCCTTGAGCACATAGTTCATAGGCGCATCCTTGCCCGCCGACATGACGCTGGGCGCCAGCGGATTGGCCGCAAATAAACCGTAACCCCTTGCATGCCAGTATGTTGGATAACCCACGTTTTTCGGATTATCGAACAGCACGACAGAAACGGGTTCGCCAGCCGCCGCTGCGCTGCCGGTGAGGGTGCCGGTGAGTTCAACCCAGGGCGCGCGGGTGCCCCAGACGGCATCGCCTTCTTTGCCAACGGCGCTGTGATAATGGCCCGTGATGCCCTCATTGTTGAGCGATGCCACGGGGGTAGCCTTTCCACTGGCATCGGTGAAAATTTCGGCCTTCGTGGAGGGGTGCTCCAATTGCCGGGCCACCCGAAGGGCCACCAGGCCTTCCTTGTTGTCTTTAAACGTCACGTCTTTGTCAAGGGCCGTGAGCGTGGTTTGCCGGTCGATGCGGCGGGTTTGTCCGTCAGCTTCAAACATGTACAGGGTCGATTCTTTGATCATCGGTTTCCCGCCGCTGTCCTGCCAGTCAGCCTCCACGGTCAGTTCGGCGCGGTTGCCGTTTTCGTTTAGCCGGGCAATGTTGGTGGTCACGATGGTGCCCATCAGCCCCTTGTGTTCTGGACCCAAATCGTTGGAATTATTCCAGAAATCGTGGCCATTCACGTCGCCATAGTTGAACCACATGCCAACGTGGTGCGGGTGGTCTACACGTTCGCCGGGGCGAGGGTCCATGGGCCAGCCGCGTGTGATGGGGTTGCCCGTGGCGGTTAGAATCGGGTATAAGACAGCCTTTTTCAGCACCGACGCATCGGGATATATGAAGGCAGTAAACAGCTTTCCGTCGACCAGCACGGCCACGCGCTGCTTCTCGCGTTTAAGGGTAACACGCTGTTTAGCGGGGGGTATGAAGGCGGTAAGCGATAAGCCAATCAGCAACGAAAAGGCAATAGCAAGGCGCGTAGTCATAGGTTGGGGAGCGGTTTTTCACTCCAGGAAAGGAGGCATCAGTCGCGTTCTACTAGGCAAAGTAGCTCTCGGCGGGATACACCATATGCGCTACGTCGGGTGTGGTGAGGGTATACGAAAACCCCTTCTGCACGGCGTAGGCCCCAATCTCGCCCGCTTTGCTGATGGCAATGAAGCCCACCTGAAAGTCTTTGGCCCGCGCCGGGTCGCGCTTCACAATCCGCTCGATGGCCTGTTTACAGGCCTTTTTGGGGGAAAGCCCCTGCCGCATCAGTTCGATGATTGTGTGCGCTCCGCACATACGAATCACCTCTTCACCCTGACCTGAACCCGTTACGGCACCCACCTCATTGTCGACATACAGTCCGGGACCAATCAGGGGCGAATCGCCCACGCGGCCCCGCATCTTAAACGCCATGCCGCTGGTGGTACACATGCCCGACAGGTTGCCCGCCGCATCCATCGCCACGCTGCCCATGGTGTCGTGATTGGGTGTACCATCGTCGAAATAGTTTGGCGCAAACTCGTCTACGTAAGGTCCACCGCCTTTCTTTTTAGGCCCACTTCCTTTACCCGACTGACTCGAACCAGCCCCATTTTCAATATTGATAATCGGCTTGTACTCTGACTTTTTCAGCCATTCCTGATACGACTTTTTAGCCTCGGCCGATAGCAAGTCCGGCTCCAGCGCAAAGCCGTTGGCCAAGGCAAACTGCTGTGCGCCAACTCCCACCAGCATCACATGAGGCGTAGCGTCCATCACCTTCCGGGCTACCGAAACGGGGTGTTTGATCCGCTCCAGAAATGCCACCGACCCGCAGTTAAAATTGTCGTCCATGATGCAGGCGTCGAGGGTCACGTGGCCGTCGCGGTCGGGGTTGCCACCCAAACCTACACAACAGCTTGGCTCGTTTTCAATGGCAATGCCCGCCTGCTCCATCGCGTCGATGGCTTTGCCACCTTTGCTCAACACGGCCCAGGCACCCTTGTTGGCCGTCACGCCACTATCCCAGGTCGACAGCACAATGGGTTTTGTCAATACAGTGGCAGTCTGTGACTTAGCAAACAGTTTGGTCGTTGTCAGTGTAGGCAACAAGGCACCAAGGCGGAGAAAATAACGACGATTGAGCATGGGATAGTAGTGATAAGTGCTGAGTGGTAAGTGGTAAGTTTGCTTCCGCAAGAGAACTACGCTTGCGGAAGCAAACTTACCACTTACCACTCAGCACTTACCACTACTATCCCATG
Source organism: Fibrella aquatilis (assembly GCF_017353255.1). Taxonomy (GTDB): domain Bacteria; phylum Bacteroidota; class Bacteroidia; order Cytophagales; family Spirosomataceae; genus Fibrella; species Fibrella aquatilis. Next base: position 4,076 of record NZ_JAFMYU010000017.1, read on the forward strand.
CATCTCGAAGTTTGTGCTTACTCGGTGGCGGATTGTCTGGCGGCTCAACGCGCTGGTGCCCACCGGATTGAACTCTGCGGGGGCCGTTCGGAAGGGGGCATCACGCCCAGCATTGGTCTCATCCGACAGGCACGGGCCGCCACCACCCTACCCATCTGCGTCATGATCCGGCCGCGCGGGGGCGATTTTGTGTATGCCGACGATGAACTCGCCGTGATGGAGGCCGATATCCAGGTCGCCCGCGAGGCTGGATCCGATGGCTTTGTCTTTGGTGCACTCCTGCCCGACGGCCAGGTAGATGCCAAGACTACCCGCCGACTCATGCAGATTGCCCATCCCCTGCCCGTCACCTTCCACCGCGCTTTCGACCTTACCCGCGACCCCCGCGAAGCCCTCAACGTGCTGATCGCACTGGGTATCCAGACCGTACTCACGTCGGGCCAACAGGCGCGGGCAGAGGCGGGCATTCCCCTGCTGGCAGCGTTGGTGAAACAGGCGGCGGGCCGTATCGATGTCATGGCGGGGTCGGGGGTGACGGCCAACAATGCCCGATTCCTGGCTGCTACGGGCGTTTCGTACCTGCATCTGAGCGGGAGCCTTACCGAAAATAGCCCCATGACCTTCCGCCGCGACGGTGTTCCCATGGCCACCTCTATCCCCGGCGACTATGCGCGCATTGGCACCAGCGAGTTGGTCGTACGGGCGGTGGTCGAGGCGCTCTGACGCTCCGCATCAGGTAGGCTGGTCATGCAGGCCATCAACAATCCATTGCCCGCTACTATGTATTGCCAACTAACCCCAAAAAACTCCCTTCATCCCAACCTCTATCCGCTCTTACCAAGTCTATTTGCCATTTGTCAAACGGCCCGTAGGTTTGATGCAGTTAAAACACCTACTGACATGGAAAAGCGCCTTGAACGTTACCTCGACGAAGCACAGATTGGGGGCGTAGCAGCTGGATTAGCCCATTATTTCGGCATTGATCGTACCTTGATTCGGGTCTTGTTTGTAGCCGGTTTGTTTATTCCATCGGCACCCAGTCTCATTCTGTACGTTATCTTGTGGATCGTGCTGCCCGAACATCAGTTTGGCACTACGCCCCAAACCCAGTCTACCATTTTTTCAACTCCCCTTCTTATGGCTAATCCTGACCAAAAGCGCAACGGCAACCTCATTGGCGGTGCCATCCTCATCATCCTGGGCGTTGTGGCCCTGCTGGAACGATACACCGACGTCGATTTCCGCGATATCTGGCCCCTGCTGCTGATCGGCTTTGGCGTATGGCTGGTGGTTCGTGACCGCAAACCGGGTCATGATATCTTCGGACGGCCCGACGGCTCACTCGGCAACGACCTGCCCGACAACCGCCCCACCCCTCCAGCTCCCCCCACCGATTCGGCCCGCAACGACCCCTACGACCCAAACCGGCCGATTAACCAACTTTAAAAGGGTCATTTGGCTGCGCCGTCATTCGATTGCCACTGATAGTTATTCAATTGTCATTCGTAGTCATTAATCGCCACTTTGCTACGAATGACAATCGAATGACAGCCGCACGCCCAACGACGGCGCAGCCAAATGACCAATTTCTCCCTTAGCTATGAACACCCGACGCGGTTATTTCTGGGGCCTGCTTTGCATCACGCTCGGCGTGTTGTTTCTGGCCCGCAACTGGAACCTGTTTCCCATGCCCGACTGGCACTTTGTGCGCGGTTTGTGGCCCGTACTGCTCATTCTGGGCGGTATTGCTCTGATGTTTCGCCGTGACGGCTATGGCAGCGGCCGGTCTGCTATTTCTACGTTCTTCACTATCATTCTGGCCGTTGCGCTGCCCTTCTGGCTCTTCAGCTACGCCGACCGCCACCACCGCTATGACCGCGATTTGTCGATGAACTTCGACCCACCGTCGCCGCCGTCTCCCCCATCACCACCTAGTCCACCGGGGATGTATGATTCAGAAGATGATGATGACGACAATAATGATGATTCGGACGACGGCGACGACAGCGACGACGAAGACAACACCGATTTGAAAAGCGGTAGTTACAGTGAGGACATGCCCGCCACTGCACCCGCTGAAGCCAAATTTGTCATGGAGGGCGGTGCCGCCAAGTTCTCTATCGAAGACCCGACCAATCGCCTGATCGACGCCAAAACCCGGACGCTCAACACCTATACGATGAGTATCGACCGCGATGCGCAGGCCCCCACCATCCGCCTGGAGCCAACGAAGGGGTCGAAAGGTAATTTCAACTTCGACGGCGAGTCTGATTTTGGGAGCGTGAAAGTGCAGCTCAACGACAAACCGCTCTGGGACATGATCCTCGATTTCGGTGCCGGTTCGGGCGATTTCGACCTAAGCCGCTATGCCGTAAAATCGTTGAAAATTGACGCGGGCGCGGCGGGCATCGAGCTGAAACTGGGCGACAAAGCAGCGCAGTCGGACGTGAAGATTTCGTCGGGCATGGCATCGGTGAAGATCCGGGTGCCACAGAGTGCCGGGGTTAAAATCACCACCGACGGCGGGATGAACGCTACCGATATCGACAATGATTTTGAGCGCGTGGGCAACAACACCTACCTCAGCCCCGGCTACGACAAGGCCACCAAAAAGATCACGATTCGCTACGACGGCGGCATGAGTCATTTCGAGGTAGACCGCTACTAATCAGCCGCTTTTGTGCCATTCTATAGTCGGCCCCTGCCAGTTGGCGGGGGCTTTTTTTGTTTTGGCAACCGGGCGCGTTAACTTTAGTCATAGCCATGACGTACCCCATCTACCTCGACCATAACGCCACCACGCCCGTTGACCCGCGGGTGCTGGAAGCCATGCTGCCTTATTTCACCGAACACTTCGGCAACGCCGCCTCGCGGACGCATGTGTTTGGGCTGAATGCCGCCGACGCCGTGGCCCACGCCCGCCAGCAACTTGCCGATCTGCTGAACGCGTCGCCGGTGGAACTAGTCTTCACCAGCGGGGCTACCGAAAGCATCAACCTGGCCCTGAAAGGTGTTTTCGAGGCGAACCAGCACCGGGGCAACCACATCATTACGGTGCAGACCGAACACAAAGCTGTGCTGGACGTGTGTGAACACCTCGCTCAGCTTGGTGCCGAGATCACGTACCTGCCCCCCAATCCCGACGGCCTCGTCACGCCCGAACAGGTGGCCGCCGCCATGACACCGGCCACGATACTGGTATCGGTGATGTGGGCCAACAACGAAACCGGCACCATCCAGCCCGTCGAAGCCATTGCCGAAACCGTACACCAGCACGGGGCGCTGTTTCATACCGATGCCACACAGGCCGTGGGCAAACTCCTGATAGATCTAAGTCAGACCCGGATTGATTTATTGAGTTTGTCGGGCCACAAGCTGTATGCGCCCAAGGGCATCGGTGCCTTGTACGTGCGCAAAAAAACGCCCTTGATAGCGCAGCAGGACGGGGGCCGACATGAGCGTGCTCGCCGGTCGGGTACGCTGAATGTGCCAGGCATCGTGGCGTTGGGGAAAGCCGCGGAACTCGCTCAGACCGAAATGCTTACCGAAGCCCCCCGCCTCGCCGCCCTCCGCAACCGCCTCGAAACGGGTATTCTGGCCAACTTTCCCGACGTGCAGGTAAACGGTAGCCGCGCACATCGGTTGCCCAACACCACGAATCTGGCCTTCCCGAACGTGGATGGGGAAGCCCTGCTGATGAGCCTCAATGAGATTGCTGTCTCCAACGGCTCGGCCTGCACCGCCGCCTCTACAGACCCATCCCACGTACTGAAAGCCCTCGGCCTCTCCGACGATTTAGCCTATGCCTCCGTCCGCTTCAGCCTCGGCCTCAATAGTACAGAGGCCAATATTGACAGGGCTATTGAGCACGTGGCCAATGTGGTTGGCAGGTTGCGGGTTGTGGGGGTGTAGGGGCGGGCCGAAACGTCGGACCGCATCGTGCCCGCCCTACTTGTACGCCGATATCGGCACGATTGTACCATCAGGGTTATAGGTCAGTTCGGTGACTTTGATGTTGCGGAGGTGGGTTTTGCCCGATAGCTGCACGTCGTGGTAGAAGAGGTACCATTTGCCTTCGAACGCCACGATAGAATGATGGTTAGTCCAGCCCTGCACAGGTTTTAGCACCACGCCTTTGTAGGTGAATGGCCCGTAGGGACTGTCGCCAATGGCGTAGGCAATGTTGTGGGTGTCGCCGGTGGAATAGGAAAAGTAATACTTGTTTTTGTATTGATGCACCCAGGGGCCTTCAAAAAAGCGCTTATCGTTATCTTTTTCCAGAAATGGCTTGCCCGTCTCATCCAATAGTTGAATCTCTTTGGGAGCTTCGGCCAGTTGTTTCATATCAGGCGAGAGCCGGGCCATGCGGGGCAAAATGGCGGGTTCGTCGGGGGTGCGGAGTTTAGCATTGGCGTCGTAGGTGTTGTTGTTCCAGCGTTGCAGTTGCCCGCCCCAGATCCCGCCAAAGTACAGGTAATACTCGCCGTTGGTAGCGGCCAGTACGCAGGGGTCAATGCTGTATGTGCCTTCTAGGGGCGCTTTTTCGGGCGTGAACGGACCTTCGGGACGTTTGCTGCTGGCCACGCCGATCCTGAAAACGTCCTGTTTATCTTTCACCGGAAAGTATAGGTAATACATTCCCTTTTTATAGGCCGCGTCGGGTGCCCAGAGTTGCCGACCTGCCCACGCGATATCGTTCACCGACAAGGCCACGCCATGATCCGTCACCTTGCTCGTAGGTGAATCCATCGACAGGATATGGTAATCGCGCATGTCGAAATGAGCACCGCTATCATCCTCTTTGATGCCCGACTCCACATCGTGCGACGGGTAAATGTAGAGCTTACCGTTGAAGACGTGCGCCGAGGGATCGGCGGTATAGATGTGTGATACCAGCGGCTGCGAGATGGGTTGCGGCCTAATTTGGGCATTGGCAGCCAGCGAAATAAGGCAAAGCAGGGTGGTGGTTCTGTAGAATGGCATCGGTCAAGATTGTGGGGTTTCTAAGCCAAAGATGAACCGGCTGGCGGCCTACCCCAGCACCTACAGGTGTACCATAGTATGATTGGTCTAAAAATGCCTTTCGTCAAAAAAATTAAATTATTTAGTCGCATATTTATAGCCCCTGCAACGCCCCGGTTGGGGTAACTCTCCTCCCCCTTACGTCCTATGGATTTAACCGGTTCGCATACACTCAACGCACCCGTGGCCACCGTTTGGGCCATGCTCATGGACACCGACATTCTGGCCCGCATTGTGCCGGGCATAACCCGCCTTGAGAAGACCGCCGAGAACGAATACCTCGCCATTGCCGAAATCAAGCTCGGTCCCGTCAGCGGCGCGTTCACCGGCACGCTCTCGCTGTCCGACATTCGCCAAAATGAAGGGTACACCCTGCACGTAAAGCAAAACAGCAAAATCGGCAATGCCGATGCCACCGTCAGCATTGCCCTAAACGCCCTAGACGATGCCCAAACCGAGATTTCGTTCAACGGCAACGCCCGGCTGTCGGGACTGCTGGCCCGCACCGGGCAGCGCGTCATTTCGGGTGTGGCCACCACCCTGACCAAACAGTTCTTCGCCAACTTCGAACAGGAGCTGGCCACCGACCCTGCAACGCATTCTTAACTTCCTTATTCCATTAATCTATGCAAATCAACCTCACAGTAAACGGCAAAGCCCGTAAAACTGACGTCGAGGATCGAACCCTCTTGGTCGATTACCTCCGCGAAAACCTCCGCCTCACCGGCACCCACGTGGGCTGCGACACGTCCTCGTGCGGCGCCTGCACCGTTCACCTCGACGGCGTGGCCGTAAAGTCCTGCACCCTGCTTGCCGCCCAGGCCGACGGGTGTAGTGTCACCACTATCGAAGGCCTTGCGCAACTCAACACCAACGGCACCATCGGTCAGTTGCACCCGCTCCAGGAAGGATTCAAAGAGTGCCACGGCCTGCAATGCGGCTTTTGCACACCCGGCATGATCATGACCGCCGCCGACCTGCTCAAGCGCAACCCCAGTCCATCAGAACACGACATTCGCGAAGCATTGGAAGGCAACATCTGCCGCTGCACGGGCTACCACAACATCGTGAAGGCCATTCAGTGGGCCGCCGACCACACCGCCGCCCCCCTCCTCGCCGATCACCACGTCTGGACAAATGAAGTAGCTGTTACCGTGTAAACTAGTCATTAGGCTTCGCCGTCATTCGCTGCGCTGTCATTCGCTGGTCATTCATTGTTTTTGCTACTAATGACCAACGAATGACGCCAAAGGCTAATGACGGCGAAGCCTAATGACCAATTTCTTCAAAAAAATGAGCAACAAATTCATTGGCCAGTCCATAAAGCGCGTGGAAGACAAGCGTTTTATTACCGGAAAAGGCCGTTATACCGACGATATCGTGCTGCCCGGCATGCTCCATGCCCACTTCGTCCGCAGCCCCTACGCTCACGCCCGCGTGGTGAGCATCGACATGACCGAGGCGCAAGCCATGCCCGGCGTGATCGCCATCTACACCGGCGACGATGTGAAAGACCTCAACGGCGTACCCTGCGGCTGGCAGGTAAACTTCCGCAATGGCGAGACCATGCGCGAGCCGAAACACCCCATGCTCATTGCCACCGGCGACACCGCCAAGCATGCTGGTGACCCCGTGGCCATTGTCATTGCTGAGTCGAAAGCCATTGCCACCGACGCAGCCGAAAGCGTACAGATCGAGTGGGACGAGCTGCCCGCCGTGGCCAACCCCGCCGAGGCCCTTAAGCCCGGTGCGCCTAAAGTACACGAGCAGTTCCCCGACAACACGGCCTTCGACTGGTCGCTGGGGAATCCCATCGAAGAAGTCGACGCGGCCATGGCGGCGGCGGCGCACGTGACCACGTTAGAGTTTGTGAATCAGCGGGTTGTGCCCAACGCCATGGAGCCACGGGCCTACATCGGGGCGTATGACGAGGTGTCGGACAAGTACACGCTGTATACGTCTACGCAGAATCCGCACCTGATCCGGCTACTGATGTGCGCTTTTGTGCTGGGCATTCCCGAACATAAAGTGCGCGTGGTGGGTCCCGACGTGGGCGGCGGTTTTGGCTCGAAAATTTACCATTACACTGAAGAAGCGCTGGTAACCTGGGCCTCGAAGCAATTGAGTCAACCCGTGAAGTGGACCTCCGACCGTTCGGAAGCCTTCTTGCTGGATGCCCACGGCCGCGACCACGTCACGAAAGCCGAAATGGGTTTCGATGCCGACGGCAACGTAATGGGCCTGCGGATTAAGACCGTGGCCAACATGGGTGCCTACCTGTCTACGTTTGCCCCGGCGGTGCCTACCTACCTGCACGGCACGCTGTTGCAGGGCCTGTATGTAACTCCGAAAATCAACATCGACATGACCTGCGTCTTCACGCATACTGTGGCGGTGGATGCCTACCGGGGAGCTGGCCGGCCCGAAGCCACGTACCTGCTGGAGCGCCTGATGGACCTCGCCGCGCTCGAAATGGGCCGCGACCCCGCCGAACTGCGCTTCCAGAATTTCATCCCTAAATTCGATGGCGTGACCGAGCCTGGCTACCAGACGCAGGTGGCCCTGCAATACGACTCCGGCGATTACCACCCTGTGCTGGAACGTGGCCTGGAGATGCTGGGCTACGCCGATTTCCGCGCTGCGCAGAAAGAAGCTGCCAAAACTAATAAGCTTTTGGGCGTCGGTTTTTCGACTTACGTGGAAGCCTGCGGCATTGCGCCGTCGGCGGTGGTGGGTGCCCTGGGTGCCCGCGCCGGCCTATACGAATCGGCACAGGTACGGGTGCAGCCCACGGGCAAGGTGAGCGTGTTTACCGGCTCGCACTCGCACGGGCAGGGTCACGAAACCACCTTTGTGCAGGTCGTGGCCGACAAGCTCGGCATCCCGATGGAAGACGTTGACCTCGTTCACGGCGACTCCGACGCGCTGGCGTTTGGCATGGGCACCTACGGCTCGCGGTCGCTGGCGGTGGGTGGTTCGGCAATCATAAAGAGCATCGATAAGGTACTGGAAAAAGGGGCCAAAATTGCTGCCCACAAGCTGGAGTGCGCCGAGGGCGACCTCGAATACGCCGAGGGCAAATGGACCGTAAAAGGCACCGACAAGAGCATCGGCTTCGGCGACGTGGCGCTCACGGCTTACGTACCCCACGTGTACCCGGCGGGCCTCGAACCCGGCCTCGATTTCTCCAGTTTCTACGACCCCGCCAACTTTACATACCCCTTCGGCTGTCACATTGCGGTGGTGGAAGTAGACAGGGAAACGGGCAAAACAACGCTGAAACGCATGATTGCCGTGGATGATGTGGGTAATGTGATCAACCCCATGATCGTAGACGGCCAAATCCACGGCGGGCTGGCGCAGGGTATCGGGCAGGCCATGTTTGAAGGGACGATCTACGACGAAAACGCGCAGCTCACCAACGGTACATACATGGACTATTGCATGCCCCGCGCCGACGACCTGCCCATGTTCGAAACCGACCGCCGCACCACGCCCTGCCCTCACAACCCGCTGGGTGTGAAAGGTGCCGGTGAGGCTGGTGCCATCGGTTCCACGCCCTCCGTGGTCAACGCCGTGATCGACGCCCTCTGGAGCGGCGGCCACCAGGTAAAAGACATCCTGATGCCCATGACACCCGAACGCGTTTGGCGGGCAATGAACAACTGATTTACGATGTACGATTTACGAATTACGATTTTTGCTTACGCGTTAACCAACGCCTGAGCAAATTGAGGCGTAAGCAATAAATCGTACATCGTAATTCGTAAATCGTAAATCAAATGATTACCTACCCTTTTCAATACAAACGGGCCAGCAGCCTGGCCGATGCCGTGGCGCTGCTGGCCGACGGTGGCAAAGCCCTCAGCGGTGGCCACAGCCTGATTCCAACCATGAAACTGCGCCTCAACGCCCCCGACGTGCTTGTTGACGTAGGCCGGTTGCCCGAACTCAAGGGCATTGCCCTAGATGGCAACGAACTCGTGATTGGCGCAGGCGTCACCCACGGGGCCATTGCGGCGTCGGACCTAGTGAAACAGCACCTGCCCATGTTCGCCACGGGAGCAGGCCAGATTGGCGACCCGTCGGTGCGGAACCGGGGCACCATTGGCGGCTCCATTGCCCACGCCGACCCCGCCGCTGACTGGCCCGCTATGCTCATTGCTGCTGACGCCACCATTGTGATGCAGGGGCCGTCGGGAAGCCGTCAGGTGAAAGCCGAGCAGTTTTTTACGGGCCTATTCAGCACGGCCATGCACGAAAACGAGCTGATCACGCAGATTCGGGTGCCTAAGCACGACGGGGCGAAAATGACCTACCAGAAGTTTTCGCAGCCCGCCTCGCGTTATGCCATTGTGGGGTGTGCCGTGGTGAAAAATGCCGATGGTAGCCTGCGCGTGGCCTTTTCGGGCGTGTCAGAAGCCCCCTTCCGCGACAAAAATGTGGAAGCCCAACTCAGCAGTGGCCAAACCGCCGATGCCGCCGCGGGCATGTCGATCCTCTCGGACCACTACGCCTCGGAAGAATACCGCAAGCACCTGGCCAACGTGTATCTGAACCGGGCGCTGGCCGCTTTATAACCGTTTACCGTATTCTGTTTTCAGTTTACTGTTGTAGCAGAATGAGCCGAAGTTGGGGGGCATGTTGAACTACATCTGCCTGAAAATTTGGGCTTATTTATGAGCGGGAGACTATCGATGCCATCACTTGGAGTGATGGCATCGGTGTTTCGGATAGACCCTCCCGGTTCGCAACGGGCTACAACCATCTCGTACCTACGCCAGCGTAGGCCTGTGGAGACACAGGCCAGGGTGGCCCTTCACCGGATGGCAAGATTGAGCGCATAAAGTAAGGTGATGAGACTCTTTCCTGCGCCAGCCAACAGAAGGCCGGGCGGCGGGCCGCAGTAAACTGCAAACAGAAGACACAAAAAAAATGCTTCCCCATTTTCCGTTCGGCAATCAGTTTAATGACAGAATCGGCACGTCGCTTCTAAAGGAGGCTGATCCGTTGCTGGTAGTAGATAGCCATTATTTGAACGAAGTGGGGCTGAAACGGCAACTCCTGACTGAACTGCCGAACTACTATTTCCAGTCATTACCCAGCAGCGAAACAGGCCAATGGGACGTGCTGGGGCTTGTTTTGGATCAGTTGGCCCGTCATTACCCCGACCAGTTTCTGTTGAAAAAGGCAGGATTACACTGGCATTGGGAAAACCGCCTGCTGGACGAAACCACGTCCTTCACCTTCGACAATACCGATACCCTCCCCCTGCCCCCACTCGACTGGGTGGGTCGACAGGTGCAGGAAGACCTTTTGCTGCTGGTCGGGCCGGGGCCGTCGCTGGTGGCGGGACAACTGTGTTTTGCCAATGCCTGGTGCCTCGACGAGAAAATGGGCTTGCCATTTTGGGCCATCCACGCCCCCATCACCAACATTGTGGAACCCATGATGCGGGCCGCCCAGAAAGTGATGGAACGCCTGCCCGCTGGTCGACCAATATGGCGACTGAACTGGAGCATTAAAGCCACCGACCAACTCGATCTGACGAGCCGCCACACCCCCACCCAACATGCCCAACTGGCCGCCCTCCTGCCCCACCTCACTGCCGACACCGTGGGCCAACACCTGTATGTCCGCATCGAGTACCAGACCTTGACGCGGTTACCACGCTCACAAGCCATTTTGTTCGGCCTACACACCTACCAAAACCGCCTCGACCGCGAACTCACCGAACGCCCCGACGCCGCCCAAAACCTGCTCAACGTACTCCAAACCACCCCACCCGCCCTACTTGACTATAAAGGCATCACGCCTTTTTTGCCCCTGCTACTGGCGGGACTAGCGGCCCATATAGCCTATACCCAAACGAGGGTGTCGGCATGAAAACGCTATCTCGTTTACTAGGAACTCAATCGGCTATCTTACTAGTAATCAGCGCTATGATCGGCACGGGCGTGTTTAAGAAAGTTGCCCCCATGGCCGACCAACTGCCCGCGCCGCTGCTGTTGCTGGGGTGCTGGGCGCTGGCTGGGGTGGTCAGTTTGGCGGGTGCGCTCACAAACGCCGAAATGGCCGGGTTGTTTCCCGTGGCAGGTGGTGAATACGCCTATTACCAGCCCGTCTACGGCCGACTGATGGCGTTTCTCTACGGCTGGACTAGCTTCGTGGTACTCAAAACAGCCACCATGGCGGCGCAGGCCCACGTGTTCGGGCAGTCGGTGCTGGCGCTGCTGGGGCCGGTGGCAGGTACGTTTGGTATGGAGGCAGATACGATCGTGAAGCTGTTGGCCACAGCGCTGCTGGTGCTGCTAACCCTGCTCAACTACCGTGGCCTGTCCATAGCTGAACCCCTTACCCGTGCGCTCTCGTGGGTCATGGTCGCGTCGCTGCTGGCGGTAATCGTGCTGGGGTTACAGGCCAAAACAGGTAGCTGGGATCACCTCATCACATCCAGCAACCGGCCCATTCTACAGGGCTGGTCATTGCCAAATGTACTCATTCTGACCTCGTTAGGAGCATTCTGGAGCTATGAGGGTTGGAATTACATCGGCTACATGGGCGAAGAAGTTCGTAATCCGCAGCGCACGCTCCCCCTGGCGCTGGGCATCGGCACGGCCATCGTTATCGGGGTATATATGCTGCTCAATGCGGTTTATCTCTTCGTCTTGCCTATCGATACGCTGGCCCGTCTCAACGCCCATCCCGATCAGATTGCGGCGGTGGAAGTAGTCCGGCAAAGCGTGGGCGGTGTGGGAGTCATGTTTGTGTCGGGGCTGATTGTACTCACCACGCTCAACGCCACCAATGCCACGGTGCTGATGTCGGCGCGGCTGTTCTACGCCATGGCCCGCGACGGCCTGTTTTTCCGATCGGCCGCCTACGTGCATCCGCGCTACCAAACCCCGGCAGGGGCACTAGCTTGGCAGGGCGCATGGGCGGTGGTGCTGATCTGGTCCGGCACGTTCGACCAGCTCACCGGCCGGCTGGTATTTGCCGCCTTCATCTTTTATGGAGCCACGGCCGTTGGCGTATTCTGGCTTCGCCGAAAGCAGCCTCATCTTCCCCGCCCGTTTCGCGTACCTGGCTACCCCATATTGCCCTTGCTATTCATCATTTTCTGCGGCCTGCTGGTTATATTGACCCTGCTCAACCAGCCTGCACAAGCTATCACCGGCCTGGCCCTCATCGCCACCGGATTACCCATCTATTGGCTTTGGAACAGAGCCGGCAGACAACAGGAAGCCGAAGACTGAAAACTTCTTAAAAAATGCCTCAACATACCCGCGAATCCATTCAGGCGTTACTCGAAAATCAGGGTTATCAAACCGACCCGCAAGTAGTCATGTCGGTTTTTCTGGCCCTGCAACTCCAGAAACCACTGCTCATTGAAGGACCTGCCGGCGTAGGCAAGACCGAGATTGCCAAAGTAATGGCGCTGGCCCTCAACACTGACCTCATCCGCCTGCAAGGCTACGAAGGCCTCGACGCCAGCCATGCCCTCTACGAATGGAACTACCAGCGGCAGTTGTTGCACCTGAAGATGATGGAGGTGGCAGCCAAACAGACGAACAGCCAAACAGACAAACAGCTCAGCGAGCAGGAAGAAACCCTTTTCTCCGATAAATTTCTTCTGAAACGCCCACTACTTCAGGCCATTACGCACCACAAAGCGCCCGTTTTACTCATCGACGAGATTGACCGCGCCGACGAAGAATTCGAGAGCTTTTTGCTCGAAGTGCTGTCCGACTGGCAGATCACGATTCCCGAAATTGGCACGATCCGGGCCACACACATTCCGTATGTTGTGGTGACAGGCAACCGCGTCCGCGAACTGTCTGAAGCCCTGCGCCGCCGCTGCCTCTACCTCTACATCGACTACCCCGACTACGACAAAGAGCTGGCCATTGTGCTGGCCAAAGTCCCCACCATCGACGCAGCCTTGGCCAAACAGCTTTGTCTGTTCATGCAGGCGTTGCGTCCGTTGCGCCTCGAAAAAACACCCGGCATCGCTGAAACCCTCGACTGGGCTATGGCCCTTGCCGCCCTTCACATCGACCACCTCGAAAAAGACATCATCGAGCAAACCCTGGGCGTGGTGCTCAAAGACTGGAAAGACGTCCGCCATGTGCAACTCTCGCTTAGCGAGTTGTACGAAAAAACAGGTATTGTTTCTAAATGGGACAGTTTGTAAGCAATAGAGGATAATCCTGCATCAAATGAAACACATGGCCAACGTCTATATAGTTTGTCCCGGTTTAGGACGTGTAAACCGTGGATTTGAATCATTTGCTCAGGAATGCTTTACTGCACTGTCGGGAGAAGACAGCGAATTAACGTTCTTTTTGTTTAAAGGTGGAGGATCGGCTCAGGCAGCAAATAATATACATGTTTGCTGGAATATACCAAGAAGCTATACCCTGAAATTAGTAGGTATGGATTTGGCTTACAGATTGGAGAATTTCACCTTTATATTATCCTTGCTATCAAAACTATTTACAGGTCGTCCTACTGTAATTCTGATTAGTGACTCGTTTGGGGCGCGTTATTTGATGCGTTTAAAAAAGCTTTTTCGTTTGTCATACAAGGTACTTTTTTCCAATGGCGGGCCGAGCGGACCACCATACCGCTTTGATTATGTTCATCAACTCACTCATTTACACCAACATGAAGCCATCCGCTACGGAGAGCCGTCTGCCAAACATACGGTTGTGCCCTACGGCTTTAATTTCAACCGCTCAGACCATAGATTACCTACTCACGAAATAGAGTACCTGAAAATAAGACTGGGTATTCCAACAGCGAAAAAAATTATTATCTCTGTGGGTGCTATCAATAGGTTGCACAAGCGAATGAATTATGTAATTGACGAAGTAGCTGGATTAGAGGACATTTATTTGATTATGCTAGGCCAGATAGATGAGCAGGAAACGGCTCCAATTATAGCATTGGCTAAAGAGAAACTCGGCACTAATTTCACGATAAAAACAGTTCCTCAGAAAGAGGTAGCTTTATACTATGCCTGTGCTGACATTTTTGTTTTAGGCTCACTGAGAGAGGGATTTGGCAGGGTGTATATTGAGGCATTACATGCAGGACTGCCCGTTTGTGCGCACGACCATGAGCTTACGCGCGAACTGTTGTCTACTCACGGTCATTTCGCAGACTTTACCAAAGAAGGAGCGTTGGCTGGCCTGTTGCAGCAACTTTTAGCGAATCCAGTATCAGACAGTGCCCGGCAAGACTACCACACATATGCCTATAACAATTTTTCCTGGGATGTATTGAAGCCTGCCTATCTGGCTATGATGCGTAGCACACTGCAAAACGAATATGATTGCGCTATACCGGCAGGTAGAGCGTGAAGGTAGCCCCCTGGCCGGGGGTGCTTTCGGCGAGGACGTAGCCACCGTGGTTCTCAGCCACTTTTTTCACAATGGCCAGTCCAATGCCCGTACCGGGGTACTGCCGCATGCCGTGCAGCCGCTGGAACGTACCAAAGATGCGTTCGGCCTGCCGGGGGTCAAACCCGATGCCGTTGTCGACTACACGAATGGCGCAAAACAGCTCCTGACTGCCAATAGGCTGGTAGACCGCTGGCAGTTCGGAGCGGCCTATTTCCTGACGGGAAATACAGATGTAGGGTGTCGTACCAGGCTTAACAAACTTAAGGGCGTTGGTAAGGAGATTACGAAACACCTGCGCCAGTTGGGTAGGTTCGCCAGGCACCATTCCCAAGTCATGCACCTCCATAACAGCCTGTTTGTCCTGTACCATCAGGTCTAGTTCGGCCAATACCCCACCCACCAACGCGTTGAGCGCCTGGGGTTTAAAGGCCGCAATGGGGCGCGTAAGCCTGGAATAATCGAGCAGATCACGAATTAGTACAGACATGCGGCTGGCGGCCGATTCCATACGGCTCACCAGATCTACGCCCTCAACGCCCAGTTCGGCCAGATACGTAGTCTTCAGCAACGAACCAAACTGCTGAATTTTACGAAGCGGCTCCTGCAAATCGTGACTGGCCACATAGGCAAACTCCTGTAGGTTTTGATTCGACCGGTTCAGAGCTAAATTGCTCATTTCCAGCGCATTGATGGCACTATGCAGCCGCTCGTTGTTGACAGTGAGCTGTTTCTGCTGCTCTATTTGATCGGTCAGGTCGGTGAGGACAACGCTCAGGCAACGGCCATCGTCGAGGTCAAGCGCGGTGACAGACAGCAGGCAGGGCACTTGCCGGGAGGTACCAGCCAGCACCAGTTCCAGCTTGTGGTTTTCGATCCAGCCCTGTTCAAACAACTGTTTGAATGATGCCAGATCGCCTTCGGTGACGAACTTACCAAAAGAAAGGCCCAGCACCTTAGAGAGTGGCATGCCCACCATAGTGGCAAACATAGAATTGGCGTATAAAATAAGGCCATCCTGATTGAGCGTCACGGCCCCTTCATTCATGGTTTCAATGAAAACACGGTAGGTCTGATCGGCCGTTTTCAGGGTGTAGAGTTCGTAGCCCTGGTCACTTTCCACCACCAACGCATCGACCTGCCCCGACCGGATTGCTTCTATCGTTTCGGTGGCCTCTGCGATCTGGATTCGCAGGTGCTCGTTTTCGGCCAGAAGCTGCGCATACGTTGGCATTACGCTCATGACAGTCCTAATACAGTTAAAACCAGCTTCGTGTCAGACATGTCGCCGATTAGGCGGCGTACGGGCAGGGGCAGTTCTTTAATGAGCATGGGCAGCGCAACAAGTTGCGCCTCTTCGGCCAGCTCTTTCTGCTGATGCACGTCGATGATTTCCAGTGAGTAGCGACCCGCCAGACGGGTTTCGCAGATATGCTTGATGTTGGTCAGTGCCCGCACCGAATTAACAGACACTCCGGTGATAAACAGGCGAAGCACGTACAGCTCATTGGCTGCGTCCAACTCATCATCCCACGATTCCGATTGTTCACTCATACTAATGCGTTGCCGGAATAATGTTTAGGCCAACCAGCACTTTTTCTTCGTTAGAGAGGTCGCCAATAATTTTCCGAATCGGCTCGGGAATTTTTTTCACCAATGTAGGAATAGCCAAAATCTGGTCACCTTCGGCCAGTTGTGGATGAACCAGCAGGTCTATCACTTCTATTTTGTACTGGTTGGGCACGTGTTCTTCACAATACCGGCGCAGGTTAGCCAGCGCCGCCGTTGATTTAGCGGTTTTTCCGGCGACGTAGAGTCGCAGTTCCCAAAAATTGTCTGTCATGGTCATAACGTTGTAGTTGTGTAGCGGTGTGTGGTTAGTCATCGTGCCGGGACCGGGTCATTTGTTCCCGATTTTTCTCCATGATCTCCTTCCGAAGATCATCTTCCACGTATGTTTTATTTAGTTCATCCTGTACCGATTCGAACTCTTCCTGCAGCGACGCAATTTTCGATTCGAGTACGGTCCGTTTCCGTTCAATCTCGCGATCTTTTCGGCTTACCGCGTGGTCGCGCAGGGCTACGCCGGTGGCTTCCTGTAGCTGCTGGGCAATCCGCGCCGAGCCAGTCAGCACGCCTTCGGCACCCAGGTAGACGTCAATCAGTTCCAGCCCATTGTCGGTAATCACAAATTCGCGCACCTGATTGGAGTGTTTCATCCCCCGCGATTTCATCACGTACAACCCCCGGTTGCGTTCGCCGTTGCTCTCGATGTCGCGCACTAACAGCCAGGCATCCACCAGCGACGAGACCCCCTCGTCAGTTTGTTCATTTACAATGTTGTTCAGCGTAAGGGCCGTAAACATGACCGTCACCTGCTGGCTTTGCAGAAAGTCGATCAGGCGAATCAGCATGGATTTCACTTCACTCACCGACCCTACGGTAATCAGGTTGGTAATGGGATCAAGAATAACCACCGACGGTTTCAAGGCGTTAACCAGCTTATAGATGGCCACCAGGTGCATTTCAAGGCCGTTTAGCGTGGGGCGAGCAGCATGAAACTGAAGCAGGCCATTGTTTACGAACTGCTGAAGGTCGAGGCCAATAGACCCCATGTTCCGTACGATCTGCTGGGGCGATTCTTCGAAAGCAAAATACAGACACCGCTCACCACGCAGGCAGGTAGCGTAGGCAAACGTAGAAGCAATGCTCGATTTTCCCGTGCCCGCCGTGCCCGACACCAGCAGACTGCTTCCCCTGAAATAGCCCTTGTTATCGAGCATCTTATCGAGCGACGGAATACCCGACGAAATCCGTTCCGATGACACCGGGTGGTCGAGCGTGAGTGAGGTAACGGGCAGCACCGAGATCCCATCTTCGTCGATCAGGAAGGGGTATTCATTGGTGCCGTGGGTAGACCCGCGATATTTGACAATGCGCAGCAGGCGAGTGGAGATCTGATTGGATACCCGGTGCTCCAGCAGGATAACGCAGTCGGAAACGTATTCTTCCAGGCCCTGCCGCGTGAGCGACCCGTCCCCCTTTTCGCCGGTGATGATGGTGGTTACGCCTTTGTCTTTCAGCCATGTAAACAGCCTGCGGAGTTCGGCCCGCAGCACGGCCATATTCGAGAGACCCGCAAAGAGATTTTCGATGGTGTCGA
Source organism: Fibrella aquatilis (assembly GCF_017353255.1). GTDB lineage: Bacteria > Bacteroidota > Bacteroidia > Cytophagales > Spirosomataceae > Fibrella > Fibrella aquatilis. The sequence continues at coordinate 21,665 of NZ_JAFMYU010000017.1, forward strand.
GCACCACGCGTTTGGCTCCAATACTATCTATGGCATAACCGAGGCGGATAAAGAGGCCTTCAAGGTCATATTCGCCGGTTTCTTCAATCTCGCTCCGGTCAATATGAACATGGTCAATCTTCAGCAGCTTTCGGGCCTGTAGGTCAGCCAGATCGAACCCCAATGACGCAACGTTGGTGGTTAGCTCGTCCGATTTTTCTTCAAACGCCATAAAGACGCCAGGCTCACCGTAGTCAAGCGCACCGCGTACTATAAATTCGACAGACAACAGGGTTTTGCCACAACCCGCCGCCCCGCAAACCAGCGTAGGGCGACCTTTGGGTATGCCACCGCCCGTGATTTCGTCTAAGCCTGTGACACCAGTGGGTGATTTGGGGAGGATCGTGAGTGGTGCGTCAGTATTCTTGCCAGTTTCCTGATTCATTAACGAGAGTGTTTCAAACAAATCAACACAATTCTTGCCAGACTGCCTAGCTTATTCTAGCTTGGAACGGCCAGCTAACCAAGGCATGGTATGTAAACCTAATTGAGCTTAAGAGGTTTAGCCGGCTAAGCTATTGAAAACCAAATAAGTACAAACAGGCTAGTTAAAGACGTTCCTGAGTCAGCAGGGCATCTATATGGTAGATAACCGTGGCCAGACGCTGGTCGTAACTAGCCCCTGAAATAAGCGTATAGGCCCGGTTGTGGTCACGTAGGGCCTGCTCGAACAGGGCAAACAATTCGGCTCGCCGGTGCCCCAGGTCACGCAGGCCATCTGCCACCCAGGGTACATCGGTATTGAGCAGAAAATAGGCGTCGAACTGCTCCTGCGCGGCCAGTTGGTCTAAGATGGGCGGATGCGGCACGCCATAGACGGTGGCGTAAAGCTGGGTGGTGAGCAGGTCGGTATCGTAAATAAGCACCCGGTTAGCCAGCGGCTCGGCCAGTTGCATGGCCTCGGTCTGCGCCACGGCAATGCGGGCATAATCATCGGTGGTCAGGTCGTTGGACGTGATCAGGTCGCGGGCTACTTCGGGCACAAAAACGGTCTGGTAATGAGCCGCCAGTTTTCGGGCCATGGTAGTCTTCCCGACGCTTTCGGGGCCGTAGAGGCAGATTTTTAACATGAGTGAAAGACAGAAAGAGCGAAAGAGTGAGGGGCGAAGGGTGAGGGGTGGATGGTGAAAAGTGAGGGGCGCCTAGCCAAGCGACAACGCCACTCTTTCTGTCTTTCACTCTTTCACCAATTCGCTCACCTCCGTATCACTCAGCACTTGCACGTCGCCGGGGCGCATGTTGGCGGCGGTGAGGTGGCCTATGGCCCAGCGGACCAGGCGAAGCGTGGGGAAACCCACGGCGGCGGTCATCTTGCGCACCTGCCGATTTTTGCCTTCTGTCAATGTCAGCGCAATCCACGACGTAGGGATGTTGGCCCGGAAACGGATGGGGGGGTTACGTGGCGGCAAATCGGGTTCCTCAGTGAGGCGACGAGCTTGGGCGGGCAGGGTTTGGTGGGGCTTACCATCAATCGTAATCGTCACACCATCAGCTAGTTGATGTATCGCTTCGTCTGTGATGGCCCCATCTACCTGCACGTAGTAGGTGCGAGCGTGGGCAAAGCGCGGGTTGAGCAGCCGATGGTTCACTGACTTATCGCTGGTGAGTAGCAATAACCCTTCCGAGTCGGCGTCGAGTCGCCCCACGGGGTAGACATCCCGCCGGAAACTATAGGGCAGGTCGGCCAGGGTAGCCTTCTCCCCTTCGGGTGAAAACTGCGACAGCATGTTGAAGGGCTTGTAGATGAGGTAATGCATCGAGCACGAAAAAAAATAGATAATCGCAATAGTACGATTAATAAAAATGCCCCTACCTTTGGGCATGGGTGTCACAAAGACAGAACTATTTACGGCTGAACAAAGCCGCATAGCCGAACTGGCCAAAGCGTTTGCTCATCCGGCAAGGGTAGCCATTTTGCAGCATTTGGCCAAAACTCAGTCCTGCATTTGCGGCGACCTGGTGGATGTACTGCCCCTGTCGCAGGCCACGGTGTCGCAACACTTGAAAGAGCTCAGTCGCATTGGCATCATTAAAGGCAATGTGCAGCCGCCACGAGTGTGCTACTGTATCAACGAAGCCGTTTGGGAAGAGGCAAAAGCCACATTCGGCGCACTGCTGGCCCTTTTTGAACAAAACACCTGCTGCTAATTTTTTTGCCCTATTCAATCGTAATATTACATTAAACCAATCACAATCATGACAACAACAGACCAATCCACTGGCGATGCCCTGAAGGCCATCGTCCGTCAAAAGTATGCCGACATTGCCCTGACCGACAGTGCGCTGGGCGTACCCGTGGCTAGTTGCTGCAGCCCCACCAGCTGCTGCGGACCCGCCAGCACCGACGCGTCGTATAGTATTCTGATGAACGACGAATACACCACCATGGCCGGTTATGCCGCCGAGGCCGACCTGGGTTTGGGTTGTGGTCTGCCTACGCAGTTTGCTCAGATCAAGCCCGGCGACGTGGTGGTCGACCTGGGTGCTGGGGCGGGTAATGATTGTTTTGTGGCCCGCGCCGAAACCGGAGAAACGGGTCGTGTGATTGGGCTGGACATGACAGCACCCATGATTGACCGCGCCCGTCACAACGCCAAAACCTTGGGATTCAACAACGTAGAGTTTGTCTATGGCGACATTGAGGCCATGCCCCTGCCCGCCGCCCTGGCCGATGTGGTGGTGAGCAACTGTGTGATGAACCTGGTACCCAACAAGGCTCAGGCCTTTGCCGAGACCTTCCGCATCCTGAAACCCGGTGGTCATTTCAGCATCTCCGACATTGTGCTGGTGGGTGCCCTGCCCGATGGCCTGCAACGCGACGCTGAACTATATGCGGGCTGCGTGTCGGGGGCTATTCAGCAAACCGATTACCTGCAACTGGTGGTAGACGCGGGCTTTGTGAACCTCCAGATTCAGAAGCAAAAGGTGATCGACTTACCGCACGACCTGCTGCTTAGCTACCTCACCGCCGATGAAATTACGGCCTACCAACAAACCGGACGGGGCATTTTCAGCATCACGCTCTACGCCGAAAAACCAGGTCAGACCGCCACGCCCGTGTGCTGCCCAGGGTCGGGCTGCTGCGATTGATCAAGGTGTTTTTTAATCCCAACCGCTAATTTCAGATGAAAACCACCTTCACACTCCTCATGAGCCTGTTTTACCTGGTCCCGTCACAGGCGCAGGTTCGACCAACAAGCCCGGCAATGGGTCATTACCTGACGCTGGCAGTCTTCTCGAAAACACCCAACCCTGCCCGGGCTGCGCTCGACACCGTGCGGTTCCGTATGCAGGATGCCAGCAAAGGGTCGTTTGTGAGTACCCGGTTGCGGGGCGTATACCTCCCCACCGACGTGCCCGCGCTGCTGACCGTGCCCACCCCACCCGCCAACTCATCGGACCAAACCCGGGCGGAACTGGATTTTATGCTGGACCTTCAGGCCAAACGAACGCCCGAGCAAGTAGCCCGCTACACAGCCCTGGCTGCTATCTACCACAGCCCCACCACCAGCAACCCCTACGACCCCGACTACGCCCGCAACTGGAATAGCCTCTTTCACGTGGGCAGTCCGCTGGGAAACTGGTATACCCATGCCAACCTGCCCCTTACGGCAACCCTGCTGACGGGAGTATATCAGGACGCGACATATTATTTTTTCACGTTGAAGTACCGGTTCATGCGGCCCCGTCCCTACGCGCTGGAGCCTGGACTGGCCCCCGTTGAACGCCCCGGCCACCCGGCATACCCCAGTGGGCACTCGGCCGCTTCCTACGCCAACGCCTACGTAATGAGCGAGTTAGCGCCCGACTTAGCGCCAGAATTCCTGAAAATGGCTGCCGAAATGGCCTATTCACGCGAAGTCATCGGCGTACACTACCCAAGTGATTCAGACGTGTCGCGGGTGTGGGCGCGTCGGTTTGTGAATGAGTTAATGAAACAGCCTAAATTTCGGGCCGATCTGGCCAAGGCGAAAGCCGAAATAACCGCCAAAAGGCTGGTCAGTAGCCGCTGATTTTTTCTGTTCCCACTTACATTTTTCGTTCACTACTGATGGCTAAACAAACGATTCTGGTGCTCTGCACGGGTAATTCCACACGGTCGCAAATGGCGCATGGGTATCTTCAGCATTTTGCCGGGGAGCGGGCCACGGTGCTTAGCGCAGGGGTAGAAACCCACGGTCTCAACCCCAAGGCCGTGCAGGTAATGGCCGAAGACGGAATCGACATCAGCCACCACACGTCTAACCACGTTGATGACTACGCCCAACTGCCCATCAACTTCGTGATCACCGTCTGCGATTCCGCCGCCGAGCGTTGCCCTGTCTGGATTGGCCGCACCAACAGAACCCACCACAACTTCACCGACCCCTCTAAAGCTACCGGCACCCCCGACGAGATCATGGCCGTCTACCGCCAGGTCCGCAATGATATCCGGGCGTTTAGCGAGGGGTTTATAAGTGAAAGAGTGCTGTCAGGTTCCCTAACCTGACAGCACTCTTTCGCTCTTTCACCATTCACTCTTTCACTTCCGCCCACACCGGCCCGTGGTCGGAGTGGATGGCTTCGGGGTGGTGGCCGGCGTCGCGGAGGCGGGGGCGGAGGGTTTCGGTGAGCGAGATGTAGTCAATACGCCAGCCTTTGTTGTTGGCGCGTGCCCCGGCGCGGTAGCTCCACCAGCTATAGGCTACCTCGTCGGGGTGAGTGGCGCGGAAAGCATCGACAAAGCCCGACGCAAACCAGCGGTCCATCCAGGCGCGTTCTTCGGGCAAAAAGCCGGTGGTGTTTTTGTTGCGCACCGGGTCGTGGATGTCCAGTTCGGTATGGGCAATGTTGTAGTCGCCCACCACAATCAGGTTGGGCCGCTCCTGCCGCAGGTTCTGCACGTAGTCATAGAAATCGGTCAGGAAACCCATCTTCACGCCCTGTCGCAGGTCGCCTGTGGTGCCCGACGGGAAATAGCAGTTCAGCACCGTAACATCACCGAAGTCGGTGCGCAAAATTCGTCCTTCACAGTCGTAATGTGTTAGTCCACAGCCCAGTACGGCGTAGTCGGCGGGTAGTTTCGAGAACGTAGCCACGCCCGAATAGCCCTTCTTTTCGGCGGCATGCCAGTGGTAGCTGTAGCCCAGCGCCTCGAACGGAGCGAGGTCGACTACGTCGTGGGTGGCTTTCACTTCCTGAAAACAAAGCACATCGGCGGGTTGCTCGCGAAGCCAATCGATCAGGCCGTTTTTGATGGCCGCCCGTATCCCATTTACATTGTAGGTAACTAGTCGCATAGAGTGGCAAATATCGAGATTGCTATCGTCTATCCGTGCCGCATGAGGTGTTTTTGCTAACAAGCGGCTTGGTGGGCGGTTAAGTTTGTAGAAAGCTATTACGTTATGTCCAGGAAATCACCCATCACCACGCCGGCTGTACCCCCGAATCCTGAGCTGGACCGGTTGCAGGAAAATGCCAAAAAGACCGTGCCGCTTGAAAAGTGGGGACCGTATCTATCTGACCGTCAATGGGGTACGGTGCGCGAAGACTACTCGACCAATGGCGATGCCTGGAACTACTTCACCCACGATCAGGCCCGGAGCCGGGTGTACCGCTGGGGCGAAGACGGGCTGATGGGCCTGGCCGATAGCCGGATGAACGTTTGCTTCGGGCTGGCGCTCTGGAACGGGCAGGACCCCATCCTGAAAGAACGGCTCTTTGGCCTGACCAACCACGAAGGCAACCACGGTGAAGACGTAAAAGAGCTATACTACTACCTCGACAACACGCCCACGCATTCGTACATGAAAGGCCTCTACAAGTACCCACAGGCCCGGTTTCCCTACGAATGGCTGCTGCACGAAAACGCTCGCCGCACCAAAGCCGATCCCGAATTCGAGATTCTGCACACGGGCGTATTCGAAGAAGGCCGCTACTTCGACGTGCTGGTGGAATATGCCAAGCACGATTCCGACGATGTGTGCATTCGTATTTCGGCCACTAACCACGGTCCCGACGCGGCCTCGCTGACACTGCTGCCTACGATCTGGTGCCGCAACCGCTGGCAGTTCGAGCCTGACAAACCGCGCCCCACCATCAGCCGTCGGCCCGATGCACCCACGGCGGGCAACGTGTTTGTGAGCCACCCGCGCACGGGCAATTACTACCTCTACTACGAACCTACGGACCTGGCCTTAATGACTGATAATGAGACGAATACAAAGCGCCTCTACGGTCAGCCCAACCGGTACGCCGGCCCGGACACGCCGTTTGTGAAAGATGCCTTCCATGAGGCCGTAGCTGGGAAGAATGACTACCTCTGCGAACTGCTGCGCGACAATGAAGCGGGTACCAAATTCGCGCCGGTATACAAGCGGCAAATCGAGCCGGGCGAGACAGCGGTGGTCTGCCTGCGATTAAGCAAACTTATTCAGATACAGCCGTTTGGCGCACCATTTACACAGGTGTTCGCCGACCGACAACGCGAGGCTGACCTGTTCTACGCGCCCCTTTCCCCCATCGGTGCCTCGCCCGAACTAATGCAGATTCAGCGGCAGGCGCTGGCGGGTATGCTTTGGAGCAAACAGTACTACCACTACGACATTCCGCACTGGCTACGCGGCGATCCTGACCAACCCGCCCCCCCACCCGAACGCTGGCTGGGCCGCAACGCTGCCTGGCAACACCTTAATAATGAAGACGTCATCTCGATGCCCGACAAGTGGGAATACCCATGGTATGCAGCCTGGGACCTGGCGTTTCATACTGTTCCGCTGGCGATGGTAGACCCCGTCTTTGCCAAAAATCAGCTGATCCTGCTCATGCGCGAGTGGTACATGAGTCCCACGGGGCAGATACCGGCCTACGAGTGGAAGTTTTCGGACGTAAACCCGCCCGTACAGGCGTGGGCGGCGCTGTCGGTGTATCGGTTGGAGCGGGCGATTTACAAAAACGAAGACATCCAGTTTCTGAAACGGGTGTTTCAAAAGCTGCTCATCAACTTCACGTGGTGGACCAACCGGCAGGATCTGGAAGAAGACAACGTTTTTGGCGGGGGCTTTCTGGGCCTCGACAATATTGGCGTGATTGACCGCAGCAACCTGCCCGACGGCACCCGGCTGGAACAGGCCGACGCCACCGCCTGGATGGCTATGTATGCCCTTAACATGATGGATATGGCCCTAGAAATCAGCCGCCACGACCCTACCTTTGAAGACATCGCCACCAAATTCTACGAGCACTTTGTCATCATTGCCGAGAGCCTGAACGAGGCCCTCTGGGACGAGGATGACCATTTTTATTACGACCGCCTTTACCCCACGTCGGGCAAGCCCGTCACGCTGGAGGTACGGTCGGTGGTGGGGTTATCGGTGCTGTTTGCGGTGTCTATCGTGAGGCGCCACAAGAGCGAACCGCTGTCGGATTTTTTGAAGCGGGCGCAGTATTTTCAAACCTATCGCACAGGCCTCAACCTGCCCATGCCCGATCAGCGCGTGACCGAAGACGGCGACATTCTGCTGTCGCTGGTGTCGAAAGATCGGCTTGAAAAACTGCTGTCTGTCATGCTCGACGAGACCGAATTTCTCTCGCCGGGGGGCATCCGTGCCTTGTCGAAATACCACGAGCAGCACCCCTATCAGATCAGCGTTTACGGCAATACCTACGCCATTAATTACGTACCCGGCGACTCAGACAGCAACTTGTTTGGCGGTAACTCCAACTGGCGTGGGCCGGTCTGGATGCCTCTTAATTACCTGTTTATCAAGTCGCTAAAGAAATACCATCAGTTCTACGGCGATTCGCTAACGGTTGAGTTTCCGACGGGATCGGGCAACCGCATGAATCTGGAGCAGGTGTCCGACGCCTTGGCCCAGCGCATTGTGTCGGTGTTTGAAACCCAACCCGATGGCAGCCGCCCGGTGCACGGGCCGTTTAACCCATTCTACCAGCGCCCCGAAAACAAGGCCCTGCTCCTCTTCTACGAATATTTCCACGGCGACACCGCCCAGGGCATCGGCGCAAGCCACCAAACCGGCTGGACCGGCGTAGTAGCTGAGCTGATTAATGATGACGCCTGGGAGTGGGAGTAGGAAAGAGTTAGTGATGAGTGATGAGCGGTAAGTGATGAGTTTGCTGCCGCACAAATAATACGCTGGCGGCAGCAAACTCATCACTTACCGCTCATCACTCATCACTAACTCTTTCCCTTCACAGTTCCAGTAGCCGCCGTACGGTTTCGGCGTAGGTGCTGCCAGTGGTAAGGCGGGTGGCTTTTTTGTCGGTGAGGGTGAGGATGTACTTGCCGTCGAAGTGTTTCTGGCACTCGCGGATGCGGTGGATGTTGACAATGGTAGACCGGCTGACGCGGGCGAAGGTGTCGGGCAGTTTTTCGTCCAGGTTCGTGATCGTGTAGGAGGTCAGGTATTTCTGCCCGTCGATGGTGGCGAGGAAGACGTATTTCTCTTCGGCCTCGAAAAAGGCAATCTCGGCCAGAGGTATCAGCAGGATCTTATCGCCGGACTTTACTGAAATCGAAAACAGTTCTTTTTTGGGTTTCATGCGCTCCAGCAACTGCATCAGGTTATCGGCATAGGGATTGGCCGCCGCCTGCTGCTGGCCTGCCAACGCGCTGATTTTCTGCACTGTACGATTCAGTCGTTCCGCCTCGATGGGCTTCAGCAGGTAGTCGACGGAGTTTTCTTCAAACGCCCGGATAGCGTATTGGTCGTAGGCGGTGGCGAAGATTACCATTGGCATGTACGACAGCCGCCCCAGCATCTCGAAGCCATTGAGCAGGGGCATTTCAATGTCCAGAAAGATCACGTCAGGCCGTTTGGCCTCTACCAACGTCAGCCCCTCGGCCCCGTTATGCGCCTCGCCAATAATGGTAAACGTGTCGGCATGATTGGCCAGTAGCCGCTTCAACCGGCTAATCGCCAGCGGTTCGTCGTCGATGAGTATAGTGGTCATAATCTTGAGTGGTAAGTGCTGAGCGCTAAGTGATGAGTTTGCTGCCGCCAGCGTAACTATTCAGGCGGCAGCAAACTCATCACTTAGCGCTTATCACTCACCACTATTAACTTGCTCTTTTTCAGCCAGATACACACTTGCTTCAGGGGTTCATTCTGGAGTTCTACGCGGGCATCGTCGCCGTAGAGCAGGCGGAGTTTGTCCTGGATACTGCGCAAGCCGTAGCCACCGCTCATGCTCTCGGCAAAGGCTGGGCCATTGTCGTGCACGCTCAGGCAAAGCCAGTCGGCTTCCTCGCGGATGCTGATGCGGATACAGCCGTTGCCCGCCCGCTTGCTGATGCCGTGTTTAATGGCGTTCTCGACCAGCGGCTGCAACAAAAACTGCGGAATAGTCATGGCATTGACCACCTCATTACCGCCTTCGATCTCAAACGACAGCCGGTCGCCAAAGCGCACCTGTTCCACTTGCAGGTAGGTTTTCACCATTTCCAGTTCTTCGGCCAGGGTAGTGAACATGCTGCCGTCGCGGCCGGTGCTATAGCGGAATAGTTTCGAGAGCAGCAAGGTCATGGTTTCGGCCTTGTCGGGGTCTTCGTGCACCAGGCTGGCAATGCTGTTGAGAGCGTTGTAGAGGAAATGAGGGTTGATTTTAGCCTGTAGGGCATCCAGTTCGGCGCGGGTTTTCAGTTTCTCCATGTTCAGCAACTGGTATTCCTGTTCGCTCAGTTTGCGGGTCAGCTGCCTCCCCTGCCGCAGGATGTACAGAAACAAGTTGGCCACCAACATATATGATGCCATGTAGGCCCATGAAGGCACGTAGTCCCGACCAAAACCAGGCCGTTGCATGAGCACGTCAATAGCCGATTTCCCCAGCCACATGAACGCCACAAAGCTGATAATGATAATGGCAATGAAGGTGGCTATTGAGGCCAGAAGGTGGCGTTTCCAGAGGGCCTTAAACATATGATCGAGCCAGGACGAGAGCGACCACACTACTAGAAAAACCGTGGCCCCCAGCAGCATATTCTGGGTAACCAAAAACCGATAAAACTGGGCCAGCACCGGGTCTTTAATGGTAGCAATCTGGCTGGAGAAATAGATGATGCCGCTCATGCCATAGACAGCCAGGGCGCTCATGAACATGCCAATGAGCACGCCCCAGCCCGGTTTTTGCAGCAGTTTGGCCAACGTCAGCGGCTCGGTACGCCCAGGATCAGGCGCGGCAGTCACCACAGCAAAGTTCATGATGGTCCCCGTGATGTTGGCCCCATTCAGGTTGCTGTTCGACAGGTCGCTGAAACTAAGATCGGCATCCTGAAGGTCGGCCCCGGCGAAGTTAGCCCCGCGCAGGCTGGCAAAACTCAGATCGGCCTTGCGCAGCGTGGCCCCCTCGAAGTTGGCCCGGCGGAGATCGCAGAAGCGAAAATCAACCCCGGTCAGGTCCATCTCGCTAAAGTCGAACCCCTTGAGCGCCTGCCCCCGCATTTGCAGGCGTTTGGCCCCGGTGGTGCGTTGAATAAGCTGTTCACGAGTCATAGGGAAGGCACGTAATTCGTTGGAATTCAAACATACGGCAACCGCCCGTGCCTACCCAGCCATTTCAGACAAACAGGGCAGTTGACTGGATGAGTTTGGTAAACGGCGGTACGGACCATGTAGCTGATAACGAATCGTTTATTTTCCTTGACTTGCCCCCGCTGATCATAGCGATATAGCTGTTTTTCATTCTTGAAGCAGTGGTTAGGCCTAACCGCCGTCGCGGAAGCCTTCGATGTCCCACAACCGCATAGTCACTTTGGCCTGAATGACCAAAATTCTTTTTGCCGTAGCGTTGCATCGAATAGGCCGGACGGGTAAGATTGTAACACATTCAGCCAACGGTTGAGTCCGAGAGTAAAATATCGGCAGAACACCTAAGCTTAATGGCAATTTCACTGATAATCAATGAGATCAACATTAAGCTAAGTTTCGTACTTTAACGTGTTGGGCCTCGGCTATGCATTTTTGGCGGGCTGCCTTTCGGGCGACAACTTATGTACGTGATAAGCTGACTCTTTTGCATATTTGGTAAGTCGCGAGAAGCAAGCATAACTTGGGGGATGGCGGGCGGTTGCTCGTGTGCCAGCAGTGTGTGACAAGCTAAACTCAGAAATAGAGAATGCTTTGAGCAGGTATCCCACCATTGATGACTTCTTGAAATCAATTTTAATCAGTAATAATATGCAGAAAAATCTCTTCCACTATATTCTATTTCTCAGTATCATCCTAATGTTAGGTTGCAGAAAATCTGACCCACAAGCAGTTAGTAATTGCGTTGGTATTGATATAAATGCCAAAGTAAATCCCTACACTGACGCAATAGCAAAGTGGTATAAGCAACAAAACGCAGAAAATTGTCAGCAATTAATTTACGCATATAGTTCCTACATGGATGTTGCTAAAAAATGCAATATTTATACCCAATTTCAAGTTGATTCAGTTGAAAAAGCTCGTACAATAATTTGGGGAACAGATTGCAAATAGATATAGAGTTAGGCGAATTCATTTTGACTACTTTTAACATAAAAACACCGCAGTAGGTGGGTCTAACAGCTTATGTATACTTGGGTCGGCCCCTTCTCAGTGTCAGCGGTTGTGTGCGTTGTTAGTCAGCTTCGCGTGGGTGCGCCTCGTTCGACAGGAATCTGAAGGAGTGCAACGAGCAGCACCCAACAATCCAAGGGTGAAAAAGCCAGTAGTAGAGTCGCGAGTCCGGGCTTATCTTGGGTGCTCATCACCCTTGGAGGAGTTGGGTGGCACACAAAAAAAGGGGCTTCTGCATCTTGCAGAAGCCCCTTTTTTTGTGTGCCACCCATATACAAATCAGAACGAATAGCGCAGGCCGAACTGCATCCGCCAGCGGGAGATGAGCTGGGTATCGTTGAAGAAGGTGCTCTTCTGGTTGGCGTCGAAGCTGTAGACCACCGCGCCCGTTTTGGGGTCGGCGGAGGCACCCAGTGGTTGAGCCAGGCCGGTGTAAGACGCAATTTGCCGCACGCCCCAGTCGCTGTTGAGCAGGTTGCCGAAGTTGAGCACGTCGAGGCTGAACTGAATGGTGTTGGCCTTTCTGATGCGCAGGTCCTGCATCACACGCAGGTCGAAGGTCGAGAACCAGGGGGTCATAGACGCAAATTTGCCCGCCACTTCGCCCCGGTGGCTGTTGAGGTAGTCGTCCTGCTGAATGTATTTTTCCAGGGCAGTACGCTGCCCTGCTTGTGCAGCATCATCGCCCGAAAAGCGCATCTGCCCCACCTGAGCGGCGGTCGGAATAAACAGCAGGTCGTTATCAAAGGCGCCGTCGTTGTTGATGTCGCCGCCATAGGTGAAGCTAAAGCGGTTACCTTCGGCGTATTCGGCCACGCCCGACACCGTGGTGGCCCAACGGCCATCACCATACACAAACCGCTTCGAGAGCGACCCCACAAACCGGTGGCGGTTGCCGTAGTACGACGGTCCGGCCACGGCCTGATTCACGTTACCATAGGCGGGGTTGCGGGCGTAGGCATCCGACGAGATTTCGGCACTCAGCGACGAGGCGTCCTGCGCGTTGAGGTAGTTGTAGGCCCCGCTCACAAAAAAGCCGTTCTGGAACGCCCGCTGCACCTGAATGCTGGCGTTGAAGGTGTAGCCCAGGTTGGTGTTGGTGAACACGTAGGCATCGTTCTGCGCTTTGTCAGAAGCCAGGTAATACGGGCGGCTGTCGGGGGTTTGAAGTTTGCCGGTGGGCTTGTTGAGGCCGTAGTTGCGCACAATCATGGCGTTGATGTCTTTGTTATACAGTACATCAACAGAGGTAGTCCAGCCGTTGGCAAACTTGTGGTCGTAGCCCAGACTGCTTTTCCACACCTGCGGAAACCGGAAATCGGGCGAGGTGGTGCAGTAGAAATAGAAGTTGGGGTTAGCTACCTGATTGCCGATCCACACAAACGGGAACCGGCCCGTAAACACACCCGTACCACCGCGCAATTTCTGCTTGCCGTCGCCTTTCAGGTCGTAGTTGAAGCCCACGCGGGGCGAAAACAGCGGGGCCGTGGTGGGCAACTCCAGCGAGTTGAGTTTGACAGTCTGCCCGTTTTCGTTGAAGTACGTCCGGTCGGGGAAGTAGCAGCAGTTGCGGTCTGGGCTGATGTTTTCCTGAATCTTCTCTTTGGTGTTGAAATACATCGGCATGTCTACTTTCAGGCCGTAGGTCAGCACCAGCTTCTGGGTAGCCTGCCATTCGTCCTGCGCATACAGGCCCAGTTGCCCCACGTTGGTTTCGGCCAGTGCCCATTTACCCGCCGCGAAGGTAGCCTTGGCTCCGGCTACCGCGTCTTTGAAGTAGGTGTCTTTGCCGTTGAAATCCTGGCCGTACGGAACGAGGTTGTTAGCCGTTCTGACAAAGTCGGCAACGGAAGCGAACTCTGGTCCAAACACGCCGGCGTAGGCCCCCAGGTTAAACGAGTTGCCGAAGCTGAATTTCTCGAAGCTGCCGCCCAGCGTAATCGTGTGTTTGCCTGCGTAGATGTTAAAATTGTCGGTGATCTGGGTCACGTCCTGCGTGAGGCGGTTGTTGATCGAAAACGGCTCATGCCCGGCCACAATGTAGCGCACACCGTCTTTGCCGATGTTGATGGTCGGAAACGGCGACGAAAACGGGTCGCGGGCATCGCGGAAGGATGTGTAGCCCACCTGCAACTTGTTGGCATAGCGCCCGTTGAAGTTCGAGTTCAGTTCCAGAATACCGCCGTTCAGCTTGTTGTTGATCCGGTAGCCCGACGAGTAATATTGCAGCGTCAGGAAGTCCGGACCCCGCCGACCAATGGCCGAGGGGTTGGCAGGCAAATCGCGGCTGGCATCGAGGAAGTTATACATGAACGACAGCTTATGCACCCGGTTGATGTTCCAGTCGAGCTTCAGAATGCCCTTGCTGTTGTTAGTGAAGTGCGTATAATTTTCGTAAGCGCCGGGGTCATAGCCGTACACCGTTTTCAGCGTATTCGCCACCAGGTCCAGGTCAGCCGCCGCCACCCGCGACACGTTGGCCCCCGCCAGGCCGGGGCGACTAGCCACCCAACCCGCCGAACCTAAATCAGACCGCCGGTCGAACTCAGCGTTGACAAAGAAAAACAGTTTGTTTTTGATGATCGGCCCACCCAGGCTAAAGCCAAATTGATTCTGGCTGGAGCTGGGCACGGTGATGTCGGTGCCCTTTATACGTTTGCCCGTCAGGTCCTGGTTGCGGGTAAAGCCAAACACCGTACCGTGCAGTTGGTTGGTGCCCGATTTGGTCACGGCGTTGATGCCCGCACCCGTAAACCCGGCCTGGGTCACGTCGTAGGGCGAGAGGGCCACCTGCACCTGCTCGATGGCGTCGAGCGAAACGGGCTGCGCGTCGGCCTGCCCACCGGGTGTGGCGGCATCCAGCCCGAAGGGGTTTACGAAAATGGCCCCGTTCAGGGCAAAGTTATTGAACCGGCTGTTGCGCCCCCCAAACGACCCGTCGCCACCCGACATGGGCGTCAGACGCGTGTAATCGAACACCGACCGCTTGATGGTGGGCAGCGTACGTAGTTGTTCCGACCCAATGTTGGTGCTGGCCCCGGTGCGGTTGCTGCTCATCACGTCGCCGGAAGCAGCCCGTACCGTCACCGTTTGCAATGTTGACGATTCACTGCGCAGGGATACGTTTACTGGTAGCCGCTGCCCCAGTACCAGCGACACGTTTTCGATGGTCTCGGTCTTGTAGCCTACGTAGGTGACCGTGATTAGGTAAGGCCCACCCACGCGCATGTTGGCAATGGCAAACCGGCCTTCTTCGCGCGTGACGCCGCCATACTGCGTACCGGTGGGCTGGTGCGTAGCCTGAACGGTGGCCCCCAACAGTGGCTGGTTACCCTCAGCGTCCAGAATCTGGCCTGCCATGGAGGCAGTGGTAACTTGTCCGAAGACAGTGGTCAGGCACAAAAAAAGTGCCGATATACTCAATAAAAATACCCGTAACATGGTTGTGATGATTAGGTTAATTACGGGAGATGAAATTAACACAAGATTAACAGCCCACCTAGCTATCCTTGATTAATTACACCTGTTCTTACCATAGTCTATAAACAGGCCTGCTAAGTAATTCTACGGAAAGCCGTTCATTTCAGGCCATAATATCGATTTTAGCGCTCACGCATCCTTTTTCCATTGCTTTTGCGTAAGTAGGGTATCGAATACGATTTCATGACTCCACTACTACGCCCCGCCAGCCTGCTGGTGTGTTTGCTGCTCTCCTTGCCCGCTCTGGCTCAACCCGCCGACGGCCACCTCCATGCGCTGGTTGAAGTAGGTGCCTACGGGTCCACCACCGACCGTACGCCCTTCTGGCAACGTACCACTACCTGGGGCACGTCGCCGCTGTCGGCACCGGCGGGACAACTCCGGGCGGGTGTCTTCCGCGACTACCAACCCGCCGACACCCTTCTGCCCCGCCGCCGCTTTGGATGGGGGTTTGGGCTAGAGGCCGTGGGCAACCTCAATCAGGATCAGCCCCGCTTTGGTCAACAACAACTGCTCCTGCCCGAAGCCTACGCTAAAGTCCGGTTTGGCAAGATCGAACTCTGGGGCGGCAGGCGACGGCAGATCCTGGGGCTGGTCGATACGCTGCTATCGTCGGGGTCCTATTCGGTGTCGAACAACGCGCTGCCCATGCCGCAGATTCAACTCGCCATCCCCGACTATGTGCCTGTCGGTTTTTTAGGTAAGGCCGTGGCGTTCAAAGGGCAGTTGGCGCACGTCTGGTTCAACGTGCCCTACGTCCAAAACGCCTATGTGCATCAGAAGGCCCTGTTTCTGCGCTTTGGTAAGCCTCAATCGCGGCTGCACGGCATAGTGGGCATCAACCACATGGTGCAGTGGGGTGGCTATGCGCCCTACCTGGTGGGCACGCCTTATGCCGTAAATGGCTACCTGACCAGCGATTTCGGCGATTTCGTAAAAAGCGTCTTCCTGGGTTTCCTCCCCAACGACTGGGATAACAGCCGCTATACCAGCTTCGACGGGGCCAATCGGGTGGGCAACCACGTGGGCAGTGTCGACCTGGGTTTCAGTCTGAAGCGCCCCAATGCCAACTGGCTGCTATACCTCCAGCACCCCTACGACGATGCCAGCGGTCTGGTCTGGCTTAATGCCCCCGACGGGCTGTACGGTCTACGCTGGCAACGCGCCAAGCCTACCTCGACCGCCGGGCGGTTCTGGGTTTGGCAGCGCGTGGTGGGCGAAGTGCTATCGACCATGAACCAGTCGGGCAACGAGTTCAACGTGCCAGGGCAGTATTATAAGGGGGCCGACAATTACTACAATCACGGGCAGTACGTAGAGGGCTATTCGTATTTCCGGCGCACCATTGGCACCCCGTTCATTATCCCCGCCCGCGACATTGCCCTGCCCAATCCGGCTCTCTTTTACCCAAATAACCGCGTTATGGCGTTCTACGGGGCGTTTGAAGCTACGGTGGCAGGTCGGACCACTGTTCAGGGGCGGTTTTCATACAGCCAAAATCATGGCCTCCACGGCACGCCCTACCTCAGCACCATTGGCCAGTTTTCGGGGCTGCTACAGGCGCGGGTGCCCCTCAACCAGCTCGGCAACACCAGCCTGTCGGCCAGCCTCGCCACAGACCAGGGGCAGTTGCTTACCAACACCCTGGGAGGCTATCTGGGCATTCGCAAGACGTGGTGATAACCACTGACTAACGCCCAAATTTCTGTTTGAACAACTCAATCAACGCCGTGTTGGCATTGGCGGGGTCAGGCAGGGCATTATAGCCGAAATACCAGCCGAAGCCATCTTCATGGTAGTCGTGGTAGGTAGTGTGAAAGCCAAATTCCCGGTTCAGGTCAATCATGTCGGTCACCCATTGCGCGCCGCCCCGCCCATCGCGGAAACAGGGTGCTCCCGCACCATATTCGCCGAGGTAGATGGGCACGTTGGTTTTCTTACCCCAGTCGGCATAGAACGCTAGTGCCTGGCGCAGGTACTCTTTGTTGCGGGCTAGAATAGGCTGCTGTGTAGTTTGAAAATCGACCCGTAACCGCACCGTAGCGGCCGTCGGCACTGCCTCACCGCGCATCCAGCCGCTCACCTGATAGCTATATCCCTGCCGAATCAGAAACGGCAACGACGAACTGCCCAGGTTGGCGTCGTCGGTGGTTTGAGCAATCACTACCCCCTTGCCCGTCTTCCCGGCATCAACAATCGCAGCGCTACCGGTGTTGGCCTTACTCCAGAAGTACCAGCCGTCTTTGTTGTCCATGTTAGCCGTCAGTACCGTACGTACCAACGAACCGTCGGGAGCATATTCACGCACCACCAGTTCGTCGAAATAGGCCTTGCCCGCCCCCAGCGTCGAGGCCTGACAAACAGCCTGACCAATCTTGATTTTCGGGTCGTTGACGGTGAACTTCACGCCTTCGTAATAAGCCCAGTCGGTGGTACCTGCGGGCAGGGCCGGATTGGTGAAAACGGCCGAATACCAGGTGGCGTCGGTGATAGATAACTTTGTTTCGTCGGGATAGCGCTCAAATTCGGTAGGTGACCGGCCCGCCCAGTCGAAGGTCTGGTGGGTAAACTCGAAGGGGTCATAGGTGTGGAACTGGTACATCACGTTGGCATCGTTGACCAGAAACATGTTCCGTTCGCCGTTGTAGTCCCGCCAGTCACCCGCCACCGCATTGAGCCGTTCTACCACCACCAGGTGCCCTTTGTCTACCTCCCGAATGGCCGTAGTGATGCGCTGCGCCAGGTTTTTCCATTGGTCAATAGACTGGGTAGTAACCGGTTCGTTCAACAAATCAAAACCGGCAATGGCAGGCTCGGCCCGGTAACGGCGGGCAATGGCGCGCCATAGTTTAGTGAGCCGGTTCTGGTTTTCTACCACGTCCCACAACGCCCCGCCTTTCCCCTGCGACTGGTAGCCGCCCTGCGGCACGTGCATGTTCAGGATCAGGTAGACACCGTATTTTTTGGCCCAGGCAATGTTTTGGTCAAGCCAGTCCCAGCCTGCCTGCCGGTACACATAGGGCTGGTTGTCGTCTTCAAAATAGCGGTAGTTGAGGTAGAACCGCACACAGTTGAGACCGCTTTGCTGCAACCGGGCAAAGTCCTGCTCGTTGTGGTGCCGCGTGGGCGGCGTAGCGCTGTTGTCCCACACCCAATTGCCAAAGGCCACGCCGTTGAGCCGAATCGGCTGTCCATTAACAACCAGACTACGTCCGTCGCGGTGAACAAGCGTTGCCAGCTGGGCACTACTCACCGTGTCGGCATCGGTCGGGTCAGCGGTGAGCGGGTCATTTGCTGGTTTTTTGCAGGCCGTCAATAGAGCCAGCAGGCCGAGTACTAACAGTAGGTGTTTCATAATGCGTTTGGATAAAATAGACGCCGGAGCCACAGCGAGTGAGCCGCTAACTACCAGTGGCTAACGGCTAACCTTCTATCAGGGAAGTAAGCTAGGCAGGTAATCTGGAAAAACAAACAGGTGTACATAGTCGTTACGCAAGTCCACACCAGATACGGTTGCTTTTTTCCGTTTGAAATACGGTAGACCGATAGAAATACGTTGTTATATCGGAGTTATTCATTAGTTTAGTAGACTTATCGGTAGTAGCGAGTGAAAAGCTGTGATCCAGCCAGATTAACCTGTTTAAACGCCATGTCCATGTACGAAAACAATTCATCAAACTCGGAATACCCTGAGGTAACGCCTGATCCGTCAACAATTGAGCAACCGGCAGACCAGAAACGGGCTGTCGCCACAGCCGCCGCTGGCACGGCTGTTTTAGGTGCTGCCGCCTATGGCCTGAGCCTGCTCGATGACAGTAGTTCGGAACCTGTAGAAGACAACTCGTCGGCAGCAGCGGCCGCCGCAGCAGCCGATGCCCGCGCCCAGGCATCAGCCCTGCCCATGGTAACCCCCCTGACCGACCCCAACGCCAACCTGAACACGTCGCTCGACAATCTGGACAGCCTGACGTTTGACGAAGCGTTTGCTGCCGCGCGCCATCAGTTGGGGGCCGGACATCATTTCACCTGGCACAACGGCTTGTATAACACCTACTATGAGCCTGAGCTGGACAACCTCAGCCGTGCCGACCGTCTGGCCTTTTTGGCCACGTTGCCCAGCGCTGGTGGCATGAAAGCCCCTGCCAGCGTGATGACCGATGATGCCCCCCGCATGGCAGCGCACCACGGTGGGCACCACGCCCACAAGGCCGCAGAGGTGCCGCACGAAGCCGTCGCTGAACAGGAGCAGCCCGCCGAAAAAGCTGCCACCGAACCTACCCTCACCGTAGTGCCCATGGCCGCCGCCGCGCCTACCCTGGTTCCGCTGGCCCATAACGTGGAGTCGACCACCGAAACGGCACCAGCGGAGGCACCAGCACAACAACACAACGATGATTTTGCAGCCCAGCATACCGGCAGTATGGATGATACTACCATCGGATCGGTCGATATGCATCAGTCGCTCGAACACGGAGCAGACCACCTACCCGACGGTGATGCTCTGGCCGACGCCCATCATTTCGGACATTAAAAAAAACGTTTAAAGTCTAAAGTCTAAGGTTTAAAGTTGCTTCGCGAGTCAGTTTAGCTCGCGAAGCAACTTTAAACCTTAGACTTTAGACTTTAAAGCCCCCTCCCACCATGCAGGCATCTGAAAACGCGAAGTACATCACCATTGGGCGCGGCAAGACAAACCATATTGTGGTGCCTACACTTTCAATCACCGACCTCCACGCCCGCGTGACGAAGGTGGGCAGCGAGTACTGGCTGGAAGACAACAACAGTTCAAACGGCACCTTCGTCAATGATTTCCGCATCCTGAAACGTCGCCTTCAACCCGACGATCAGGTACGCATTGGCAACCAGCCCATCACCTACCGCCGACTGATTAAAGCCTTCTCGCGCAACCCCGACGATTATACCCGTGAGTTTGCTGAACTGGAAAACGTCTGGAACGATTATATTGCCCTGAAAGCACAACTCGAAAACCGGGGTATATCAGATCAGATTGCCGACCTGGCAGTGGGTGTGCCCCTGATTGGTCTGGCCCTAGGCCGGTTGGTAGGTGCCGAACGTAGCGCCCGCAAACGCCGCGAACTAGCTGATTTGGAAGCGCAGATGACCCAGGTGTATGCCTGCCCCAAATGCGGCACACCCTTTCCGCTTACCCGCGATTCGAGCTTTCAGATGCTGATGCAACGGTCTATCAACCAGAAACAAGGCCACTGCCTGGCCGGTTGTGGAGCTATCTGGACGATATAAAAACAGTGAACTCCCTTCCACCATGGGAATCTATAAGTTCAATTGCCCCGATTGCCTTAAACAGTTCGACGTCGACAGCGAGATCAACTGGCAGGCCGACCAGAAAGCGTCGGTCAATTGCCTGTCGGGTAAGCAGCCGAAATGTACGGTTGTATGTTTGGGGCCAATAGAGGCACTTCAGCAGCCCGTTGCTGAGCCAGCGGTGCCACCTGCCCCATCCGCCACTACGCCCCCAGCCACCCCGCCGCCCCCACCCGCTGCCGCCGTAACCCCAACGGCAGCTACTGCACCTACACCCCCAGCGGCACCACCCGTTCAGGCCGCCACCCCGCCCCCCCCACCCATTTCGTCTACCCCAACGATTCAGTTTGAAGAGCCAAAAACGCAGGCCAAACGCGTGGCTTACCTGGAAATGCAGAGTATGGACGGCGGCATCCTACGGTTGGCCATCGGTGAAGGCATGGTGCAGACGTATGGCCGCAAATCGGACTTTGACCTGAGCGATCACCCCATTCAGACCGACGACAAGAAGATGAGCCGGCTGCATTTTCAGATCGAAACGCGGTTGCACAATCGACAGCCATCCTACATTATCTCTGATCTGGGCAGCGTGCATGGCACTCGCCTATCGAGGCAGGGGGTAAGCGGGGTGAGTACCATTCAGCTGTACAGCGAAAAAGACAACAAGCAGGCCCAGGACGGCATCTGCCTCGAACCCGACGACCTCATCATGGCGGGCAGCACTATTCTTCGCTTCACCATCGATACCGTGGCGCAGTCGCAGTTTTCCATGAATGATACCCCCGACCAAACCAATTACGACCCCAACCGGACAACGGTGTTCTAAATCGGTTGATGGGGCCCCTGATGATCGCGAGCACACAATAAAAAAAGGATAAACCTGTAGACAAAGCGCTGGGATTTATGTTTGCATGTACAAACATAAATCTCAAACTTATGGCAACAATTGCTGTATTTGGTGCCTCCGGCCGCACTGGCCTTCCTTTTATTCAACAGGCGCTTGAAGCGGGGTATACGGTTCAAGCCTTGGTACGCACACCACAAAAAATCACGATCAGCCATCCCCGCCTACGGCTTATTAAAGGCGACGCCCTCAATCCGGCCGATATTGATAAGGTTATTTATAGTTCAGATGGCGTGGTGAGCCTGCTGGGACAGGACAAAGCCAGCCAACCCGATTTACAAACCCGCGCTACCAAACTCATTATTGAGAGCCTGAAAAAGCATAAGCTACGTCGGCTGATCAGCCTCACGGGCGGCGGCGTGCGTGATGCCGCCCACGACAAACCCGGCTTCATGGATAACCTCATTGTGTTTATCATGAAAAACGTGGCCGGGTCGGGTGCCCGCAATGCACTTACGGACGGTATCAGCCATGCCGAGTTGATCCGGCAAAGCGGCCTCGACTGGACTATTGTGCGGGGGCCGATGCTAACCGAAGATACCGCCAAAGGCAGCTACCAAGTGGGGTATGTAGGCACCGTAAAGGGCATCAAACTCACCCGCGCTGACCTGGCCTCGTTTATCCTGACCGAATGGGAGACTAGCCAATGGGTGGGGAAATTTCCGTTTGTCACGAATGGATAAACCGTAGGGGCAGGCACGACCGATTCGGGCCAGCCTGCCCCTACCGAGGCCGCTTTAACCGCTTCTCCAGCCGGATGACATGAAGCGTCAGTTCTTCTATTTTTTGGAGCAGCAGGGCGTTCATCTTCACTAAATCGACCCCTTCTTTCGCTACGGTTTCGGCACTCGGCACGTCGGGCAGATGGCCGTTACGGTGTATAAATTGCTCCGTTTCCGACAGCGACCGTAGCCGATAGCCAGCGGTAAACACCCGGTCGGCCCACTGGGTGGGTGAGTCGATTTGCAAGCGTGGGCGACCCAGCACAACCTCGCCCTGGGCGTTGACCGTCAGGAACTTATCGGTCGCGGCGACTGCGTGGCTCTGGTTCGTCAGCGTTTCCAAACGCAACCCTGATTGCCCCAGTTCGTTGCCCACCACGTGCAGGCGGGCAGTAGGTGCGCTGGTGCCTACGCCCACGTTGGCCCCGTTGCCCAGCACGAGGGCATTGTTCACAGCCACGCGGGCACCGTAGCCAATGGCGGTGGCGTTGTAGAGGGGCATGTCACCAGCCAGAATGTCGGCCCCAGTACCCAGAAAGGTGTTGCCCCGGCCCCGGTCATTGCGGCCCGTATTATAGCCAAAATATACATTGTCATCGGAATTGAAGGAGGCAGGACCGGCCCCATTGCCCACGATGGTGTTGTTGTTGCCGGTTTGGTTGCCGCCCCCCGCGCAGGCACCCACAAACACGTTGTTCAACCCGGCAGTGTTAGCTCGTCCGGCACAGGAGCCAATAAACGTGTTGCCGCTGGAGAGTGTATTAAATCCGCTCTGGTTACCCACAAACGTATTGGCCGACGTACTCAGGCTATTATAACCCGACGCCGTCCCAACGAAGGTGTTGTTACTACCCGCCGACGTTGACTGCCCCGCCGATGTGCCCACGAAGGTGTTGGCCGTGCCGGAGATGACTCCGCTGCCCGCGTCGTAGCCAACGAAGGTGTTGTTGAGCGAAGACGAGTTAAGCGCGGCCCCGGCGTTGCCCGCCCCCACAACGGTGTTAAACTGCCCGATAGCCGACCCGCTCTGCGTGGGTGAGTTGAGGATAACGGTCGTTTGGGCCTGCGCTACCGTAGCCGCAAACAGGAACAGCCCAGTGAATATGGAATGCTTCGTCATAGAATCAAGGGTTGTGTATGTTCATTAATGGCTTAATGGATTGGACTTTAAAGCGCGGTATGGCCTGTTTCCGGCGCAGATTCACCACCCCTAACACTACGCACAGCAGCCCGCAGGTGATCGGGAACCAGTCGGGATGGCGGGTGAAGAAACTCAGTTTAGCGTTGGTCTGTACGCTGATGTCGCCCACCGCCTCGCACTGCCGGGGCAACAGGGCAACCACCCGCCCGAATGGATCGACGTAGCCCGAATAACCCTGATTGGCGCATCGGGCAATGCTACGGCGGTTTTCAATGGCCCGTAACTGTGTGAGGGCCAGCAGAATACGCGGTCCCGGCGAGTCATAGAACCAGCCATCGTTCATAATAAACGTCAGCAATTCTGTCGGGCTGCGTTCGTCGCCCTCGCTGGTCAGTTTGGCGATAGTGGCGGGATAAAGTTGTTCCCAGCAGATGGCAATGGCGATTTTACGGGCGTTCTGCTTTTGGTCGGTGAACGTAAAAGCGTAGGGCGTTTCTCCCAACGTGACCGACGGCTTACCGGGCCGCAGCCAGGGATCAGCCCACCGCAGCAACCAGGGTGAAGCCTCGCCAAACGCCAGGCTGTGCTGTTTGCGGTATACCTGTAGGTCCTGCGGACGAAGCAGCATCGGCTCGTAGACCCGGCTCAATTCGGGCGTAAACACAAACGCTTCGTTGTAATAATGTGCGCTGTCGGTGGGGGTCATCAGGCCCGTGGCAAAGGGGACGTTATAATACTGCACGTACTGCCGCATCCCCGCAAACAGAGCCGAGTCGCGCAGCAGTGGCAGCGGAAACGCACCTTCCGGGGCCACAATAATGTCTGGTTTTTGTTTGGCGGCTTTGGTCCCAAGCGCAATCAGCCGCCGCAATATCGTTTCTTTGCTCGCTTCGGTGGTGGGCGCGTAAGAGTCTTCGTTGGTTTGCACCAGCCCAACCCGCACGGCTGGCCCGGATGGTTTCACCACCAGCGTCGGTACGTTCAGCACCACCGCGCTGTATAGCATCGGCCCAGCCAGCCAGAGCGCGCTCGCCCCCGCCAGCCGCCCCACCACCTGCCGCAGGGAGCGCATCTCGGTTTGGTCGATGATCCGCGCTAGCAACACGTTAAAGCCGATGGCCCAGAAAATAAGCCCCCACACGCCTGTCAAATCGGCAAACTGATTAACCCACAGGCCCGTACACTGCGTGGTGCCGGGGCCACCCACGGCGAGGTCGAAATCACAGACGTAGAGCCAGGCCCACTCCCAGAATGCCCAGAAGAGGGGAAGCAACAGCAATGCGCTGCGCCAGCCAATGCGCTGCTGCACGGGATAGAGCAACGCCACCGGCACCCAGATAAACGGTCCCTGCGTGAGCCAGATCATGGGCATGGCCCAGCGCGAAAAGTAACTTAGCCACCAGCAGACAAATGGCAACGCAACCAGAAATGCAGGTAACGTAACCCGGACGTATTCGCCAAACGACCGCACCGTGCGGATACGCAACAGCAACGGCACCAGCGCAAACCAGGCCAGCCAACCCGTCTCGACCGGAAATGCGGGCCACGCCAGGCCGTAGAGCAGACCCGAAATAAGCCACGCGGGTATGTGCTTTGGCAGACTCATCGAGGGCAGTTGCAGCTTGGGTTGGTAAACATAGGCGACAGGCTGCTCGTGGGTACAATGGCCGAATACCGCACGTTGCTGAGTGTGGCCGCTTTTGTGGTGGCGTTGTAGTCGGTGTAGTTAGCCACAATCCAGTTCCCTTCTTTCGTAACCCAACCCACCTGCGTACCTGAGTCGGTGTCAATCTGCACCGGATTGTTGGGATCGCTCACGTCATACGTCTTTCCCGTCGTGTTCATCGTGTAGCGCAGTGCCTGAAATGAGCCGTTGGGGGTGTTGAGGGTACCGAACCCGTCGAAGGTAATGACGCTGGTGTTTTCGTACTTCGTATCATCCGCAGGGTCTTCGGCTACCTCAATATCGGTGTAAGTAGAGCCGAGCGTGAGCGGTACGGTCGCAAACGAGCTGTTCAGGTCGGGCGATCCCTGGGCGAAATCAGTACCGATTTTGCGGTCAACGGCATAGCCCAAATACTGCAACTCATTACTTTTCAACTGGTATTGACTGAATTGAACGTATTGCCGATTGCCCGCAATGTACTTGCTGACGTGCGTGACGCCCGCGATGCTCAAACTGGCGGGGATGCTACCAACGGCGACAAAG
This sequence comes from Fibrella aquatilis, assembly GCF_017353255.1. GTDB lineage: Bacteria > Bacteroidota > Bacteroidia > Cytophagales > Spirosomataceae > Fibrella > Fibrella aquatilis. Next base: position 46,980 of record NZ_JAFMYU010000017.1, read on the forward strand.
TCGGCCCGCGATACGCGATCTAATTGGGTAGTGAGGTCGGCGGGGAGCGTCCAGACCTGGGCGTTCACGGCATTGGCGTTGCCAATCACCATGTCGAACGTTACGCTTGTACTTCTCGATAGGTAGGTCAACTGGCTTTTACCGGGCGAGGCAAAGCTGTTGAAATCAGACCCCAGCAGGGTAATGGCCCCCGACACGCTCATCTTCTCCCGCAGCCGGTCGGCGGCTTCCGACACCAGGTTGGCCGATGCCAGATCGCGTGACAGGGTGGTACGGTTGCTCACCCAGGCCGTTGTTGACCGCCCCTCGAAGGGCAAAAGAAACAGAGGTTTCCTTTTATCCAAATAGTTGCATTTGTTCCCACCATCGCACTTGCAACATATGCAATTACACATCCCCGCCCAGCCATTGGTGAGCGTTAGCAGGGTGAATAACAGGGACAGGGCCGGGATGACGAGCCGACGCGTGGGATTGGGTAGTAGGTTGAGATTCATGGAAGAGAGGTGCTGAAAACAGAACGGAGCGTCATTGGTGGTTTTTGACTAGGCTTAGTAACTGGTCGGCAAGTACGGCAAGCCTAAAAATGGGTTCAATACCTCTTTGGAGGTAGTGATACAGCATAGTCGTCACCGTAGTTTTGCCTAATGCGCTGGTTACATATCTTTTGGCTGTTGGTCATTGGGGCAGAGCCACTTTTGGCTTCTCCTCCAACGCTTCAGCTTTCGTCTGATTTTCGGCGGTCTGTGCTGGTGGGCTATCTGTCGCGCTTCGATACAACCGCCCCCCTACCGCCCGCCCAACTCGCCACACTATGGCCACGTTTCCGGCCCGTTGCGGCTGTGGTGGGCTATGGTGATGATTCGCGCCACCACTACCTCATGCTGACGGTGTATAACCCCACTGCCGCGCCCCGCCGGCTGGTAATGGGTCTCGAACAGTTTTTTTTCGATACCATCGCAGTCTACACCTATACCCCGGCGGGTGTGCTCGAACTGGCAAGTCAAAGCGGCTGGCGGGTGCCGGTGCGGCATCGTCCGCTACCCTATCCACTGCATAACCTGCCCGTGGTCATTCCGCCTCATGCCACGCGCCGCCTGATGGTGCACACCAAAGTCAATGTGCATCAGCGGGTGAGCAAAGCCCTGCTGACGCTGTATGACGAAGGCGAATTTGGCGTGGCCATGACCCGCGAACTGCTAATTCAGGGTGGGCTTTATGGTTGTCTGCTGCTGGCCATACTGTTTGGGCTGCTACTGGCCGTCTACACGCGCCATTGGCTCTATGGTCTGTACAGTTTGTATGTGGCGGCGCAGGCTGCCTACGCGCTGAACATAAACGGTCTGTTTGACTATCTACACTTTCAAAATGGCTGGGTGGGTACACCACTTTTTGGTTACACGATGGTGCTGGCCTCCATAGCTCTCCAGGGGCACTTCTACCTGCGCTTTCTCCGTATTGCCAACTTTGCCGGGCTGTGGCTGCGTCGCTATGCCCAATTGACCGTCTGGGCGTTGACTGGCCTGGTGGTGGCCGGGCTTCTTTTGGGCGATGGCTGGCCCATTCGGCAGGGTGCTAACCTGGCCACACAAGCTTACCTGCTGGGCATGTTTGCCTGCCTGGGGCTGGGTGTGTGGCGGCGGCAGGCCGGGGCCATCTGGATGCTGGCGGCGCTCACGCCGGTGCTGCTGCTGTTGACCTACTACCTGTTGAGCGGCTGGCTGCTGCCCCTCTACATGCCCGCTTTCACCATGCCGTTTGTGAGTCCGGTGCTGCTGGTTGAAGTGTTGGTACTGGGGGCCGGGCTGGCGTACCGCTTCAACGAAGACCGCCGCCAGGCCCTGCTAAGGCTCAATGAAGTAGAGCAGGAAACAACGCGGCGCATTATGCAGGCGCAGGAAGACGAACGGCAGCAACTGGCCGCCAACCTCCACGACGACCTCGGCGGCACACTCTCAGCCCTGCGCGGAGAGCTATCGCGCACCAACGAAACCAACCCCGAACTAGCCCCGGCCATTCGGCTTACCGAACGCGCCGTAGACGACCTGCGGCTGATCTCGCACCACCTCATGCCCACGGCCTTTGCTCAAAAAGGACTCCGGCAGGTGCTGGAAGAAGCCGTTGACCTGGCCAATCGTGCGCAGACTGAGGCTACCGTACGGCTGGTGGGGCACGGTCAGGAACACCGCCTCCCGCCCGACCGCGAAATCAATACCTACCGCATTGTGCGCGAGTTGTTGGCCAACGCCCTTAAACATGCGCAGGCAGGTCAGATTACCCTTCAGCTTATCTATTATGACACCTTTCTGTATGCCTCGGTAGAAGACGACGGCAAAGGCATTGGCGAACCAACCCGCAGCCAGGGTATAGGCCTGAAAACAACCCGGCTTCGGGCCGACTACCTCCACGCTACCCTCATCACCGAATCTGGCCCGATGGGCACGCTGGTCTCTTTAGAAGTACCCTATGCGTAATTTGCGCCCTATGCGTGTGCAAATCACCCCGTCGGCGCGTATTCTACTGGCCGATGATCACCAACTATTTAGCGATGGCCTCTGTAGCCTGCTCAACACCGAAGCCGATTTTCAGATCGTTGGGCAGGTGTACGACGGGACGGGGGTGCGGTCGGCTGTTCAGCAATACGCGCCCGATCTGCTGCTGCTCGACGTAAACATGCCCCGGCAGAATGGCCATGACCTGGCCCCGTATTTACTGCGCGATTTTCCTTCGCTGAAAATTATTATCCTGACCATGTATGCTGAACAACAGCTGGTCGATGACTTCCGGCGTATCGGCGTGTCGGGATATATCCTGAAAAACGCCAGTCGCCCAACCCTGCTGACGGGTATCCGAACGGTGCTGGCGGGTGGTCACTACTTCGACCCGCAGCTAACCAAAAATGTGGCTCCAAATGGACACGCCGACGATGTTTTTCTGAAACAATACCAGCTCACTCCCCGCGAACTGACTATCATCCGGCTGGTTGTGGAGGGGTTAAATTCGCAGCAGATAGCCGCGCAAACCGGGCTGAGCTACCTGACCATTAAAACCCACCGCCGCAACATCCACTTCAAATTAGGCACCAACAGCACCGCCGAACTCATCCGCCTTGCCAACGAACAGGGATTGTAATGAGTGGCGGTTAGCTGACGCGCCAGTACGCTTGCATCGGTCAACCAATACCCCCAAACCACAACCTATTGAAAATTCGTTCTATACCAAGGCTAACCTTATTATACAATTGCTAGCAAAACCATGTTCATCTTAGTAAAGCGATAATAATTCAGTTCATATGTTGCCAATACAGCAAAAACGGCTGAACGCTATTACGACATATGCTTTTTTATAGAACTTTTATAATCATAGCCATAACTACAACTTGAGCGAATGAAATTTGGCAAAATGGCCTTTCTACCATACAGCTGATCTAGTATATTGCGTAGCTTTCATCACAAACAAAAGTTAGTTAACGGGCAGACACAACGTCTTTAACCAACTTTCCTAGATCGTTCGTTGTCTTTTTCGCAACACAGCGTCGGTTTCTCAGGGCTGCTATAGTGCCCATCCGGCTACCGGCCAGTTAACCTATTTTTCGTTCATGTCTGACCAAGTCGACCAAGCAAGCGGGCTGTCCGCGCCGGTACAAACGGGCCTGTATCATCCCGAATTTGAGCACGATAACTGTGGTATCGGCTTTGTGGCGCATATCAAAGGCCGCAAGTCGCACACCATCGTGGCCAATGCCCTGTCGATGCTGCGGCGGATGGAACACCGGGGTGCCGTGGGTGCCGAAGCCAATTCGGGCGACGGGGCTGGTCTGCTGATTCAGTTGCCGCACGAATTCTTTGTAGACGAATGCCGGAAACTGGGCGTTCACCTGCCCGCCGCCGGTGAGTATGGCGTAGGCATGGTCTATTTCCCTAAAGACGTATGGCTGCGCGAAGAGTGCCGCGCCGTGCTAAACCGGAAAATGAAGAAGCTGGGCCTCGAACTGCTCTGCTACCGCGTAGTGCCGGTGAACAACGCCGACCTGGGTGAAACCTCGCGTTCGGCCGAGCCGCAGATGGAACAGCTTTTTGTGAAGCGCCCCGCCACCGTGTTGACGACCGACGATTTCGAGCGGAAACTGTACATTCTGCGCAACGTCAGCACCCGCATGGTCAACGAGACCGTAGCAGGCGTGGAAAACTTCTATTTCTCGTCGCTGTCGTGCCGCACCATTACGTACAAAGGGCAACTGACCACCGAACAGCTGGAGCCGTATTTTCCCGATCTGGAAAACGACGACGTCGTTTCAGCCCTGGGCGTGGTGCACTCGCGGTTTTCGACCAACACATTTCCATCGTGGAAGCTGGCGCAGCCGTTTCGCTACATTGCCCACAACGGCGAAATCAACACCGTGAAGGGCAATGTAAACTGGATGAAAGCCGCCGAGTCGCTGCTGGAATCGAGCCAGTTTACCCGCGAAGAGATGGACATGCTCCTGCCCATCTGCGACCACAGCCAGTCGGATTCGGCCAACCTCGACAATGCCATTGAACTGCTCGTGATGAGCGGTCGGTCGTTGCCGCACGTGATGATGATGCTCATTCCCGAAGCCTGGGATGGCAACGCCGACATGGACCCCGTGCGCCACGCGTTCTACGAATACCACGCCGCCCTGATTGAACCCTGGGACGGCCCCGCCTCGATTTCCTTCACCGACGGCCGCATCGTGGGTGCCACCCTCGACCGCAACGGCCTGCGCCCCTCGCGTTTCTGGGTCACTGCCGACGACGTGGTGATCATGGCGTCTGAAGCGGGGGTGATCGACATAGACCCCGCCAAGGTGGTGAGCAAAGGGCGGTTGCAGCCCGGCAAAATGTTTGTGGTCGACATGGAGCAGGGCCGCATCATTGCCGACGAAGAAATCAAGAACACGATCTGTTCGGCGCAGCCGTATCAGCAGTGGCTGGACGAAAACAAGGTGAAGATTGCCGACCTCACTGCCCCCGCCCGAACCTACAGCCGCTACGACGAGAAAACCCTCCTGCGGCTGCAACAGGCCTTTGGCTTCACCTCCGAAGACCTCCGCATGATTCTGGCCCCGATGGTCGAGACGGGCAAAGAAGCCCTCGGCTCCATGGGCACTGATGTACCCCTGGCCATTTTGTCCGAGCAAAGTCAGCACCTGAGCCATTACTTCAAGCAGCTGTTTGCGCAGGTCACCAACCCGCCCATCGACTCGATTCGGGAGCGGGCCATCATGTCGCTGATCTCGTTTGTAGGGGCCACCAGCAACCTGCTGTCTGAGTCGCCCGAGCACTGCCGACAAGTGGAACTGGATCAGCCGGTACTGACTATCCAGGAGTTCGACAAGCTGCGGTTTATTGACCGCCGCCGGTTCCAGGCCAAGACTATCAACACCTTGTTTCTGGCCGACGGCAAGGGCGAATCGCTGGAACGGGCGCTGGACCGGGTGTGCCGCTATGCCAAAGACGCCATCGAAGACGGCTACACTATCGTGATCCTCTCCGACCGCGCCATCGACTCGTGCCACGCGCCCATTCCGTCGTTGCTGGCCACGTCGGCGGTGCATCATTATCTCATTCGGGAAGGGCTGCGCGGTAAAGTGGGCATTCTGGTGGAGGCCGGCGACGTGTGGGAAACGCACCACGTGGCCACGCTCATTGGCTACGGCGCGAGTGCGGTAAACCCGTATATGGCGTTTGAAACCATTGCCAGCCTGAAAGAGAAAAACCAATTACAGGTTGATTATGACATCGAGAAGCTGAACAAGAATTACATCAAGGCGGTAGACGGCGAGTTGCTGAAGATCTTCTCGAAGATGGGCATCTCGACCCTGCAATCGTACCAGGGTTCCATGATCTTTGAGTGTCTCGGTCTGAACAAATCGGTGGTAGACCGCTACTTCACGGGCACGGTATCGCGCATTGGGGGCATGGGCCTGGCCGAGATTGCGCGGGAGGTGCTGGTACGGCACCACACGGCCTTCCCGCCGGTGCCTACGGTGGCCACGCGGCGGCTCGAAGTAGGCGGCATTTACCAATGGAAACAGCGCGGCGAGAAACACATTTTCAACCCCGACACCATCCACCTGCTGCAACAGTCGACCCAGAAAGGCGATTACAAACTGTTCAAAAAGTATAGCCAACTCATTGACGATCAGACCAGAAACGCGCTGACGTTACGTGGTCTGCTCCAATTTAAAAAAGCCGAATCGATCTCGATTGACGAGGTAGAACCGGTCGAGGCGATTTTCAAACGGTTTGCCACCGGGGCTATGTCGTTCGGGTCAATTTCGTGGGAAGCCCACACTACACTAGCCATTGCCATGAACCGCATTGGCGGCAAAAGCAACTCCGGCGAAGGTGGTGAAGACGAGCTGCGCTTCAACCCGCTACCCAACGGCGACAGCATGAATTCAGCCATTAAGCAGGTGGCGTCGGGCCGGTTTGGGGTAACGAGCCACTACCTGAGCAACGCGCGCGAGTTGCAGATTAAGATGGCGCAGGGGGCCAAGCCCGGCGAAGGGGGTCAACTGCCCGGCCACAAAGTCGACGACTGGATTGGCCGCACCCGACACAGCACCCCCGGCGTAGGCCTGATTTCGCCCCCGCCCCACCATGACATCTATTCCATTGAAGACCTGGCCCAGCTCATTTTCGATCTCAAAAACGCGAACCGGGCCGCCCGCATCAGCGTAAAACTGGTATCGGAAGCGGGCGTGGGCACCATTGCGGCGGGTGTGACCAAAGCCCACGCCGATCATATTCTGGTGTCGGGCCACGACGGCGGCACGGGTGCTTCGCCCCTGTCGAGCATTCGTCATGCGGGATTGCCGTGGGAACTGGGTCTGGCCGAAACGCACCAGACGCTGGTGAAAAACAAGCTCCGGGGCCGCGTAACCGTGCAGGCCGACGGGCAGATCAGGACCGGGCGCGACATTGCCATTGCGGCCATGCTGGGTGCCGAAGAGTTTGGCGTGGCCACGGCCGCACTGGTAGCTGCTGGTTGTATTATGATGCGCAAATGCCACCTGAACACCTGCCCGGTGGGCGTGGCCACGCAGAACAAGGAACTCCGCGCCCTGTTCACAGGCAAGCCCGAACACGTGGTGAACATGTTTACGTTCATGGCGCAGGAACTCCGCGAGATCATGGCCGAGTTGGGTTTTCGCACCGTGGCCGAGATGATTGGGCAGGCGCAGTTGCTCGAAATGCGACCCGACATTACCAACTGGAAATACAAAACGTTGGACCTGTCGGGCCTGCTCTACCGCGAACCCGCCAACTTCGACGTGGCCCTGTACAAGCAGGAAGATCAGGACCACGGCATCGACCATGTCCTTGACCGTCAGCTGATTGAATTGGCTCAGCCGGCCCTGCAACACGCCGGGCCGCGTTCGGCAGAATCGGTCTATGCCGAATTTCCGGTGCAGAATATCAACCGGACCATCGGCACGATGCTGTCGAACGAGATTTCAAAAGTCTACGGGGGGCCGGGTCTGCCGACCAATACCATCCACTTCAAGTTTCGGGGTACGGCGGGTCAGAGTTTCGGCGCGTTTACCACCGCCGGGGTGCGGCTGGAACTGGAAGGCGATGCCAACGATTACTTCGGAAAAGGCCTCTGCGGCGCTGAACTGATTGTTTACCCCGACCGCACGGCTACATTTACCCCCGAAGAAAACAGCATCGTGGGCAACGTGTCGTTCTACGGCGCGACCTCTGGCGAGGCCTACATTCGCGGCATGGCGGGCGAGCGGTTTGCCGTGCGCAACTCCGGCGCCAAAGTGGTGGTAGAAGGCGTGGGCGACCACGGCCTCGAGTACATGACGGGTGGCGTGGCCGTGGTGCTGGGTAAAACCGGCCGCAACTTCGCGGCGGGTATGAGCGGCGGGGTGGCCTACGTGTATGACATCGACGGCTCGTTCCCGGCCAACGTCAACCGCGAGATGGTGAGCCTGGAGCCACTAAACGAGGAAGATCGGACCATCCTGCGCGACTTTGTAGAGAAGCATTTTCAGCACACCACCAGCAACGTAGCCCTGGCCCTGATGCAGGACTGGGACGCACAACTGGGCAAATTTGTGAAGGTGCTCCCCGGCGATTTCAAAGCCGCCCTCGCCAGCCGCGGCATCTCCCTCGCCGACCAGATCCGCGACAAAAGTGTTGTCTACCAGGATATTACAGTTGACGTGGTGCAGAATTAATAAAAAAGGGTTTTTGACAGGATTATCAGGATTTCAGGATAAACAGGATTTCTTTTGCTCTAAGCTTACTAGGAAGGAGAACTTAAAATCCTGATAATCCTGTCAAAAACCCTTTTTTATCCGCCCCACTCACTCTTTCACTCATTAACTCTTTCGCTCTTTTACAATGGGCAAACCTACCGGATTTTTAGAATTTACCCGCGAACTGCCAAAGAAGCGCGACGCTGCCGAGCGGGTACACGATTATAAGGAAATTGAGCAACCCTATTCTGAGGACATCACTCAGAAACAGGCCGCCCGCTGCATGGATTGTGGTACGCCATTCTGCCATAGCGGCTGTCCGCTGGGTAACATCATCCCGGAGTTTAACGACGCCGTGTATGAGCAGAACTGGCAATACGCCTGGGAGATCCTGTCGTCAACCAACAACTTCCCGGAATTTACGGGGCGCATCTGCCCGGCTCCCTGCGAGTCGGCCTGCGTGTTGGGTATCAACAAGCCGCCCGTGGCGATTGAGTTCATCGAAAAGTCGATTGCCGAAGTGGCCTTTGAGCGTGGGTACGTGACGCCACAGCCACCCCTGAAACGGACGGGCAAAACCGTGGCTGTGGTCGGTTCTGGCCCCGCCGGTATGGCTGCCGCCACGCAGTTGAACAAAGCAGGTCATACCGTGACGCTCTTTGAACGCGCCGACCAGATTGGCGGCTTACTGCGCTACGGCATCCCCGATTTCAAGCTCGAAAAGTGGACCATCGACCGTCGACTAACCGTGATGGAGGCCGAGGGCATCACCTTCCGCACGGGCGTGAACGTAGGCGTGGATATCAAAGCCAAAGACCTGCTGGCCGACTTCGACCTGGTTATGCTTACTGGTGGCAGCACCGTACCCCGCGACCTGCCCATTCCGGGACGTGATCTTAAAGGCATTTACCCGGCCATGGAATTCCTGAGTCAGCAAAACAAACGCAATGCCGACCGGCCCGTTTCGGTCGATCACCGGGGCGCACCCTACGCCAATGGCGAACTGCTGGCAACGGGCAAAAACGTGTTTGTCATTGGCGGCGGCGACACCGGTTCCGACTGCGTGGGTACGTCCAACCGGCACGGGGCCGCAAGCATCACGCAGATCGAACTGATGCCCATGCCCCCCACCGACCGCGCCGCCAGCACACCCTGGCCCCACTGGCCCATGATGCTCCGCACGAGCACCAGCCATGAAGAAGGCTGCGAGCGGCAGTGGAGCATCAACACGAAAGCCTTCATTGGCGACGAGAACGGCAATCTGAAGGCCCTGCGGCTGGTGGACCTGGAGTGGAAAAATGAGGGTGGCAGGATGCAGATGGTCGAAGTTCCCGGCTCGGAGCGCGACGTTCCCTGCGAACTGGCCCTGCTGGCGGCGGGTTTCCTGCACCCCCAGCACGAAGGCCTCCTCAGCGGCCTTGACCTGGAGCGCGACGAACGCGGCAACGTGAAAACGATTCATTACCAGACCGTTAGTAACCCCAGAGTATTCGCTGCCGGCGATATGCGCCGGGGGCAATCGCTGGTGGTGTGGGCCATTTCGGAGGGTCGTGAGGCCGCCCGCGCCGCCGACGAATACCTCATGGGTGAGTCGTTTCTGGAAGCCAAAGCCCTCTCGATGCTGGCCACGGCGTAGGACGACTGAGACAGATTAGGTTAAATTGAAAAGTTTTAAGCCGCTGGTCTGATGACCGGCGGCTTTTTGTTTCTTGATTAGTAGGCAGATACCCCTTCAAGCTGGTGATGGACACAGTTCGAGGTTTGTAGCTACGTTGTAGACTTGCCCTAAAATAGATTTACTTTGAGTCTTGATCCCAACTGAACAGCATGGACGCATCTCCCATTCTTAATAATCCTTATCTGGAACCGCTTTATCACTACGCGACCACTCCCGATGGGGAGCAGAAAGGAAGTTTGGATTACAGCCGAACCGTTGAAGGGCGACGCATCTTCACCAATGACATGATTGGTGCCCCAACCCGTGTTAAAGGGCAAAAATCATTGTTCGATGTCAACGAATTCGCCCCTCAATACGGTGAGCAATTAGTTAATTTACTGCGTAAAGAAGTGGCAAAATGGCGAACCGAAGGGTACCCGCACACAACCCGCGTAACACTTGACCTCCTTAAATTTTGGTTCATTCCCGACGGCCTCACGCCAATACCTAAAAGAAAACTATTTTTCGTTCAACAGGAAGCGATTGAGACGGCCATTTGGCTTAATGAAGTTGCCAGCCGCTCTAATGCAGGTACCAATATTTTGAATCGGCTAGGTGAGGAACAAGATAATGAAGCTGATAGCTTACCGCGAATTGCCTTTAAAATGGCAACTGGTACAGGTAAAACAGTTGTAATGGGTGCGCTTATTCTGTACCATTATTTCAACAGACAAGAATATCGAAACGACACCCGGTTTGCTGACTATTTTTTGTGCGTTGCGCCCGGCATAACCATCCGAGATCGGCTAAGTGTGCTACGGGTTGATACGAATGTGCAGAGTGGACGACAAGCATCCGATTATTATCGACAGCGGGGATTAGTGCCACAACAGTTTGAACATCTGCTCGGTGGTCTAAATGCCCGATTAGTTATTACCAATTACCATAGCTTCGAGCCAAAGACATTACAGGGAAACAAACGAACTCCGTTCGACGGCAAAATTTCGCGGCGAGTTGTTGACGGCGAGGTGGTTGAAGTAAAAAATGATAGCAAAGGCGAAAACAAAGAAGAGTTTGGACAAGTCATCAAACGGTTGTTTGGGTCAATCAAACCAGGTTCTCGACTGGTAATTCTGAACGATGAGGCCCATCACTGCTATCTGCCCAAAAAGGCTGACAAACGGAGTGCAGACGACGAAGCGACTGATGAAGAGAATCAACGGGCAGCCGTTTGGTTTTCGGGCATCCGGGAACTAACAAAGCGGTTCCAGGTACGTCACATCTATGACCTCTCCGCTACGCCCTACTACCTACGTGGCTCCGGCTACGATGCCTATAAACTCTTTCCATGGATAGTAAGTGATTTCGGGTTGATTGACGCAATCGAGTCAGGCTTGGTAAAAATCCCCTTCCTGCCCGAATCGGATAGTACACAACGCCTTAGCGAACCTGTATTACGCAATCTGTATGAGCACGTGAAGGAGGGACTTCCCAAAAAAGGACAAACGGCTAGCAAAAAAGCGGCAAAAGCGCAGGGTACATCCCTGACAGAAGAACCGCCCCGAATGCCAGAAACCTTAGTGACGGCTTTGGAACAGTTCTATGCTCACTATGAACGCACCCACAGCCAGATGGGTACGTTATACAGTACACCTCCAGTTTTTATTGCCGTATGCAACAACACGTCGGTTTCTAAAGAGCTTTACAAACACATTGCCGGCTACGAAGCAACCGATGCAGAGGGTAAGACCAAAACAACGCCGGGTCGCTACGACCTTTTCAACAACTTCGATCAGAATCATCTACCCAAAAACAAACCACCTACGCTGCTTATTGACAGTGCCGCGCTTGACGACAGCGGGCAAATAGATGATGATTTTAAAAAAGTGTTCGCACCCGAAATTGAAAAGTTTAAAGATCAATATGCCCGGATTTACGGGCAGGGGTCAGCTGACCGGCTTACAGACGCTGACGTGCTGCGCGAGGTGGTTAACACCGTGGGGAAGCCTAACTCGTTAGGGTCCCATGTGCGGTGCGTGGTATCGGTGTCTATGCTGACCGAAGGGTGGGATGCCAACACCGTCACGCATATTATGGGGCTGCGGGCGTTCGGGTCACAACTGCTATGTGAACAGGTAGCAGGGCGTGCGTTACGGAGGCAGAGTTATGAATTACTCCCTTACGACAAAGTGACGAGCGAACCAGTGAGTATTAAGGTTGCTGAAAAAAAGCCGGAAAGTATTGTCTGGAAGTTTCCGCCCGAATATGCCCAGATAATCGGCGTACCCTTTAAGTCATTCAAAAAAGGTAAGTCGGCCCCACCCCCCGTCCCACCTACTTACACGCATATTACGGCCCTGCCCGACCGGCAGGCGGTCTATGAGATCACATTTCCGAATATCATTGGCTACCGAATTGAGACCATGATCGGCGACATAAAAGCTGATTTTAGCCATGTAGAGCCGTTTGAGATCGATTATAGTAGTATGCCGGTGAGAACACTCATGCAAACGGCCATTGAAGAGCGCGTTGAAGAGTTAGAATTAACGTCGGTGCTTGATCTTCGTGATCAACAGGTGATCTATAAACTCACGCAGCAACTCATTCATTACTATCACTCGGGTAATAACGGGCAACCTCAGTTTCAGAAATTTAACCAACTACGGGCCATTGTGACCGAATGGTACAACACCCGCGTGGCATTGGTGGGCGAAACCAATGAGAATTACAAAAGGCTGCTTTATTTCTGGAACCACAAAGAAGTAGCCGACCATATTCAGCTGGGCATTATGGCTGCAACCGCCGGTTCCGACGTAATTCTGCCTATGTTCAACCACTACAACCGGTTTGGCAGCACCCGCTACGTAAACGGCAACACCTCGCGCCCGATTTATGAAACCCGCAAAAGCCACGTTAACTACGTGGTGGCCGACACCGATAGTTGGGAACAGATTGCCGCCAAAACCCTCGACGAACTACCCGAAGTTCTGAGCTATGTCAAGAACGCTTTTCTCGGTTTTGCCATCCCGTATGTAAATGAGGGTAAAGAGAAGTTGTATTTCCCTGATTTCATTGCCCGCATTCAAACGTCATCAGGCCGGGTTATAAATTTAATTGTTGAGATCACGGGAATGAATCTTGATAAAGCCGCCAAGAAACAGTACGTGATTGACCGGTGGTTGCCTGCCGCTAATTCAGTACGAGAACAGTATGGCTATGACGAATGGTTTTTCGTGGAAATTGCCAACGATATCCGTTACATAAAAAATCAGTTGGCTGATAAACTTGGAGAGATTAACGAAGTTGTGAAACGTGCCGATAAATCAGCAAAAATTCGGGCTACGTTTGGTCGAATAAAAGACGGGCCGACCCTCACATCCGAGCAATTACGTCGCGAATATATTTACGAATAATCTGCCCGTCTGATTAGCACCGTTTTTGCGCAATGAAACAGATTTTGCTTGACACTAACATTCTTATTAATCTGCTTAATGAAGCCTCCGTTCACCATCAACGTGCAAAAGATGATATTGAAAAATTAATGGACGCAGGTCATGAGTTAATGGTTTGCCCGCAGGTGCTTCGTGAGTGCTATAAAGTAATGACCACCCCGCCAAGAGCGAATGGGCTGGGCCTAACACCAGAACAGGCCCATCTGGAAGTGCAAAACTTCATGGATGCTTATGACCTGACGGAAGATTCTAACCTGTCGTTTAGTCGTTGGCGTTTCTTGGTCAACACCTATAACGTTAGCGGTAAAAACGCCCACGATACACATTTAGTGGCCTGTATGCTGGTCAATGAAATTTCCAACATTTTGACCTACAATCCTGACGATTTTAACCGCTTCAATTCACTCATCACGATTCACTCCTAATCCTCCACCCAACGTTATGGCTAAGAACGCCTACCAACATAAAGCTACTCGTGCCTTTATCCCTTCGCAGGAAGAAGCCGGCACCGAACAGGATAACCCTACCGTGGCGGGCAAGGCTACGGCCACTTACCCCAAAAATCCTGTAACCACACGCGGGCAGGACCCCGAATTGTTCTGGCTGAATAAATATGGCCCCGACGACGCCGCCGACACGCTCGACGTGGACATCCGAAGCCTATACCGGGTAGAGCATATCAGCCCCGAACTGCTGCTGAACAGGCTGTACCGGACGCAGGAGGTGAAACTGTCGCAACTTGATCTATATGAGCTATTTGGCAATAGCCTGCATATGGATGAGTTGGAAAAAGTATCGGAATACTACACCCACGCCGACGAGTGGAAAAACCGGCTCATACAGGGCGATAGCTTGCTGGTGATGAACAGCCTCCTGCAGCGCGAAAGCATGGCGGGTAAGGTGCAGATGGTGTACATCGACCCGCCCTACGGCATTAAATACAACTCCAACTGGCAACTGCGCGTAAACGACCGCGCCGTAGCCGACGGTAAAGATGAGAACCTCAGCGGCGAACCCGAACAGATAAAAGCCTTCCGCGACACCTGGGAATTGGGCATTCACTCGTACCTGACCTACCTGCGCGACCGCCTGCTCGTAGCCCGCGAATTGCTACACGTATCCGGCTCCTGCTTCGTCCAAATCTCCGATGAAAACGTGCATCTTGTACGCTGCCTAATGGACGAAGTGTTCGGCAGTGAAAATTTTGTAAGTATGATATGCGTCAAGAAAACCGGTGCTAAGCAGTCTAAAAATCTAGATTCTATATTTGACTACGTAGTATGGTATGCTAAAGATGTTGAACAGGTAAAATATAATCAGTTATATGTTGAGAAAGAGTTAGGGGTAGGAAAAGGAACAGGTGAGAGATATGACCAAATCGAATTACCGGATAAGACTCGGCGCCCTCTTAAAATTGAGGAAAAAGCTAATTCCAATTTATTAAAGGAGTTAGTACAAAACGGAGGGAAAACCTTTCAACTCACGGCATTAATATCCGAAAGCTCATCTCCTAGTACGAGCTTTGAAGTTTACTATGGCGGACAGAAGTTTTATAGAACAAATTGGAAAACTACAGAGCGCGGGTTTCAAAATCTTATTCATAAAAATAGAGTAATGATTGGGGACAAAACCTTAAGGTATGTTCGTTATTTGGACGACTTTCCTGCTGTTCCCATTTTAAATTATTGGGATGATACTGGTCTGAGCGACAAAGTGTACGTAGTGCAAACTGCTGATAAAGTCATTCAACGGTGCCTCTTGATGTGTACAGACCCAGGTGATTTAGTGCTTGACCCGACTTGTGGCAGCGGCACAACGGCCTACGTAGCGGAGCAGTGGGGGCGGCGGTGGATCACCACCGATACGAGCCGCATTGCGCTCAACATTGCCAAAAGCAGGTTGATGACCGCCACATTTCCTTTCTATCATCTTTATAGCGACGTAGACGTGGCAAAGGAAGAGAAAGGCGGCAAGATCAAAAAAACAATTACTCCACTGCCCGAACCAAAAACGAAGGAGGAAAAAGACGCAAGGGGCGATTTGCGGCTCGGTTTTGTGTATGAAGAAGTGCCGCACATCACGCTAAAGTCGCTTGCCAACGACGAACCCGCCGACACTGAAACGCTCTACGACAAACCCTACGAAGACAAAAAACGAATGCGCGTGGCGGGGGCGTTCACCGTCGAGACGTTACAAAACTTTGAGCCGGTTAGCCCCGAAGAAGCTGCTGACCCACAAACGGTGGTGGCCGCATCGGGCGATAGTCCCACCGAATTAGAGAATTTCGAGCAGTTAGTGTTTCAACGGCTACAATCGGCGGGTATCAACAACGGCGACAAAACGCAGCACACCAAGTTTGGGCGGGTAGAGCCACTGGCAGGCGAATACCTTCACGCCGAAGGGTTTTACCAAACGGCAGGCGGCACAGAAGCCAAAGCCTACATTCACCTTGGTGGTAAATACAGCACCGTCAGCAAAGAGGCCGTTAACATGGCGGTGCGGGAGTGCCGCAAACGAGGCGACGCCGATTGGCTCCTAATCCTGGGCCTATCGTTCGAGTCAGACATTGAGAACAAATCCGTGAGCATGAACGTGGGCACATTTCGCGTTGATAAGGTCCGGCTTCATGATGATTTCCTACAGGATGGTCTGCTCAAAAAACCAAATAAAGCCTCCGGCTCATTCGTGCTGCTGGGTGAACCAGATATTCGCTTGAGTAAAAAAGGCGACGAAGCCACCGTAGAGGTCCGTGGATTAGATATTTACGATCCTATCAAAGACGACGTTCGTTCCCGTGATCCCAAAGACATTGCCTATTGGATGGTCGATGATGATTACGATGGCACCAACTTCATTGTCAGACAGGTGTTCTTTTGCGGCTCCAACGACAAGGACGAATTTAAGAAATGGCAGAAGGGGTTAAGCAATTTAGCCACTCAGGCTACCAAAAAGCAAGCTGAAAAAACGCTTAAAATCGAGATTGATGACGAAGCGTTCGACCGGCTTTATGGCACAGTTTCCCACCCCATTGACTACAGAAAAGGTCGCAAAATTGCGGTTCGTGTCATCAGCCAATTCGGGGAAGAGAGCACAAAAGTGTTATCAATGTGAAGCCTTACGGCTGTGCTGGGCACGTTACGATAGGCCGTCGGTTCATTGGTAAGGCTACTGCCACAAGCTAATAAACTACTTATTTTGAAGCCGCCTGTCTGTTGACGGGCGGCTTTTTTTGGTAGTATTGTTTAATGACACGGAGTAGACTTTTCATTATACTGCCGGGAGTATTTGCCCTGCTGTGGTCATGCCAACTGACGGGCAAAACGGAGCAGCCGCCAGCCGATGACTGGCTTACTCCGCGCTACTCGGCCGATACGTATATGGTCACCATGGTTCAGCCACTACCAGCTGTTTCGCAGCCCACCGAGGCTGAAAAACAGGCAGTTGATTCAGTGATCAGGACGCTGGAGTTTGGCTTATTTGCTTTCGCGCCAGACGGCAACTGTCAATTTATTGGCGCTAACAACCTGATAAACAGTTCTTTTCAGCTACGCGATTCACGCCTGCTCACGCAAATAGCCCTGTTTGACAATGTGCAACAGACAGGCAGTGGTTTTGCCATGACGCTGCCTATTCCGGTCGATTCGAGTCACGGTAGCGTACGTTGTGGGCTGCACCGAATCGAGTTTGGGCATGACAAGCAACGGGTACTGGCCCTGGCGAAGGCGGTGTTTACGCACCCACCGGCACCCGAAACGGATGAGCAAGTGCGGGTGCGGGTAAAAAACTGCCTGGCGTTTTATGCCCTTTATTTCAAGGCCATCTACGCCAATCAGCTTCAGCAGTTTAAGCCCGCCGCCGTGGGCATGCCCATCCGCTTTTATAACGGTGGCCTGCGTCTGGCCAATTACGAAGAAAACAGGCCGTGGAAAGGGATGTATGCCAACGAGGAAAACGCCAAAAAGGCCCATCGTGCTTTCAGAAAAGCGATTAAGTCTGTTCGGTACTATCCTGAACTGGGTAACCTTATTTTAGAATATTCCGTCATTTTCGACCAGATGAGCCGGTTTTTATAACACCTTTTCACCGCCCAAAACCATGCAGGAACTCCTACGCATTGCCCGTTTCGAAATCTGGTATCAGTTTCGGCAACCTTATTTCTACGGCCTGTTGCTCCTGATGGCGGCTCAGGGGCTGGCCGTGAGTGTGGCCGATTATCAGCGCCTTGCCGACGTCACGCTGCTGACCAACGCGCCCATTTTACTGTATCTGAGCCTTGCCAACACCGGGCCGTTGCTGGTAGCGGCCGTCTCACTATTGACAGGGCAGGTACTGTTGCGCGACCGTGACTACCGCGTGACCTACCTCTATGCCCTTCCCATTGCCGAACGAGCTTATTTTTCCGGGCAGTTGTTGGGGTGTCTGGGCATTAGTGTGCTGTTGGGGATGGCTTACGCATTTGGCCTGCTGCTGGTGCCTTTTTGGGTAAACGGACCAACGGGCGAATGGCCCCTTGGCTCGCTGGCAGACGGTTTCATCCGGCTATTGCTACCCAATCTGGTGGTTATGGTTTGCCTGTCGTATGCCCTCACGGCCCAGTTTCGGCATATTACGGGGGCCTATATTGCCCTGTTAGCGCTTACGCTGGCGAACACGCTTCTGCAACTAAGCTACCTGTCGGTGGTAGAGTATGACTGGGTGCATCTACTCGACCCGTTTGGAGCGATTAGCATTCGTCAGGCGGTAGAAATCATGCCTACTGCCGACAAAAACACCAGTTGGCCCGACACGCCTGAACTCCTCTATATCAACCGTCTGCTCTGGCTGGGCCTCAGCGGCTGGCTCATTGCCCGCGCCGACGAGCAGCTGAGTTTCCAGTATATGACGGCGCAGGGGAAGCCGTTTCAACGCATGGGTTTGCCTCGGCTTAGCGCAGCAGCCAGGTGGCAACGTTTTGATGAAATCCCCGTGCTGACCCGCGCATTTACGTCATCTGCCCGCTGGAAAACAGCTGTTCACCTGGCCGTGGCCGATGTCCGCTGGCTGGTTCGGCAAACGGCCGTGGCTGTCGGGCTGCTTCTGTTGACGCTGGGCATTGTGGGCTATGCCCTGGGCGTTGGCGATGCACCCTACGGCCAACGGCTGCTGCCCTTTACTTCGCGGATGACCTTCATCCGCCTACCCATGCACCTGTATATCAGCCTGTTTTTGGTGGTGTTCACGGGCGAACTCATCCACCGCAACCGAACGTCGGGCGCCTGGCAACTGGTAGACGCTACACCGCTGCCAGCCTGGGTACGGCTGCTAGGCCATGTTGGGGCCATGCTGTTGTTGGCCGGGGCTATCACCACCACGCTGCTTGGCACTGGCCTTTGCTTGCAGCTGCTCAGTAACCAAACGCCTATCGACTGGTTGCTGTATGCCAACGACTTGGGTACCGACGGCCTGTTGCGTTACGGTCAGTTAATTGCCCTGTCGGCCCTGATTAGCACTATGACACCCAACCGACTGGTAGGTCATGGATTGACCGTTCTCACGCTGGCCGGACTGACGTTTCTCGACGAGAAAAGCGGGGGCATGGCGTGGTGGCTCTACGGCACCCTCCCCGCCTCCCGACTCTATTCCGACATCACTGGCTTCGGTTCGTTTGCACAGCTCCGACCGGTGGCGGCACTGCTGTGGACGGCGGTGGCCACTATGCTGCTGTTACTGACGACACGGTTGGCACAACGGGGGCTGTTGGTTGGACCAAAAACGCTGTTTCAGCGGTGGTACAACGCGCTGAACAAATCTTATGTGGCCGGGCTGGCAGTAACGGTAATCATCAGTATAGGAAGTGGCCTGTGGTTGGCTATGGCCTCCGATGCAGCGATGACCAACACGCAATCAAACGAAGCCATTTCACCCTACAACACCACGACGGAGCAAATTCGGGTAAGCAACACACAACGGGTGAACGTGGTCTACCACTATGTGCACCCACAAAATCTGGGGGCGGTGCAAACAGCAGTTACCAATGCCCTTCGGCAAGGAGCCAGGTGGCTGGGGCCGTTTCCGCACCAGACCCTGCGCATTACCGAAACGCCGTTTAGCCCTAAAGCAACCCGTAGCACGCCCGCGTCTATAGCCCTGCCCGAGCGCGAAGGCTGGATGACCAACACCACCCACACCGACGATGCGGGGCAGCTGGCCCTGGTGGTAGCGCGGCAGGTGCTAAGCCAATGGCTGTCTGCGGGGTTTGGCTTCGTTAATTCGCGCCAATCGGGTTTACTAACCGACGGGCTGGCGGGGTATCTGGCCCTGCGCGTTGTGCACGAAACGTGGGGTGATAACTGGCTAAAAGGGCAATTGACGCGGCAGGAGGGCCTTTATCGGCGCGGGCGTGGGCAAAACGGCGGGCGAGAACCCGTGGTTATGCAGGCAGCTGTTGGCTCCTATGTAGCCATAGACAAAGCCCCCCTATCACTCACCTGCATTGGCGAAGTGTGGGGGCACGAAACCCTTTGCCAACAGATTGGCCGGTTTTATCAGGCGCACAAAACGCACCGAACCAGCGCCGAAGAGTACGTTCAAAATCTGCAAACAACGTTACCCAACGACCTGAAATATGCCGCCAATTACCTCCTCGAACGACCGCAATTTGCCTTCAGCATCGGGTGGGTATGGACTGACGAAGACAGAATTGGAGTTCGGGTTACTGCCCATGAAACGATGGACGATGGTTTGGGCCACACGCGGGAAAAACTCCCCAGCGATTATGTACCTGTTGTGCTGCTCGATGCCACCGGCAAGGTCATTCACCGCGAACTGGTGCTGCCCGTCATGCCAGAACGCGACCTCCCTACCAAAGCGGTCTGGCTCCCCCACCCTGCCAATGCCGCCACAGTAGTTATTGATCCGCTGGGTGCCTGGCCAGAGACCAACCGGATGGATAATCGCAAGCAATTGGTGCATCGGCCGGGCTGACGGCGTTACTTTGTCTCTTTGGAAACAACAGCTACCCCCGCCCAACGAACGCTGACCAACGGTCATCTGCTTATCATTGTCTTTGCACAGTTTGCGGGTACGTCACTCTGGTTTGCGGGAAACGCAGTCCTTCCCGACCTGACCCGCAGTCTACCCGGCATGACCGGCTGGATCACGTCGGCGGTGCAGATTGGCTTTGTGGGGGGCACGCTGCTCTACGCCCTGCTGGCCATTCCTGACCGTTTTCCGGCTTCGCGGGTATTTCTGGTTTCGGTAGTCTTGGCCGCAGGGGCAAACGTGAGTTGGCTCGTGGGACCTGTTCGGGCCGATGCCCTTCTGGTAAGTCGGTTCCTAACGGGCTTTTTTCTGGCGGGGGTGTATCCCGTGGGCATGAAAATCGCCGCCGACTGGTTCAGGCCGGTGCTGGGACGGGCCATGGGGTTCCTGGTAGGTGCGCTGGTCATCGGCACGGCGTTTCCGCACCTGATTCGGGGACTGGGCAGCACACTCCCCTACCGTGCTATCCTGCTATCGGTCAGCGCATTAGCTATTTTGGGTGGTTTGTTCCTGGCCTTGTTTATCCCGTCGAAACCCGTTACCAAACAACCCGTCGGCTTTCAGTTTGCGCAGTTGTCGGCCCTGTTCAGGCCGTCGGGCTACCGCCCCGCAATGCTGGGGTATTTTGGGCATATGTGGGAGCTGTATACGTTTTGGGCCTTTGCACCCATGCTAATTGCGCTATACGCCGCACAGCACCCAAACATTCACATTAACGCGTCAGTCTGGACGTTCGGGCTAATTGCCTCGGGGAGTGTGGGGTGCGTGTTGGGTGGTTTCTGGGCCTTACGCAGTGGAAGCAGCCGGGTGGCCCGCACGTTCCTGTTTGTTTCGGGAGCCTCTATTGTACTGGTTCCCTGGATGTTACACGTATCGCCAACATTATTTAGCCTATTTCTCGCCGTGTGGGGCCTAACCGTGGCGAGCGACTCGCCCCAGTTTTCAACGCTGGTGGCCAACCACGCACCTGTGGCCAACAAAGGCAGCGTGATTACGTTGGTGGTGAGCATCGGCTTCCTCATCACGGTGGTGTCTATTCAACTCATGGCAGGGCTGGTGGCGCAGGTTGGCCCGTCGGTGTGGTTGTTTTATCTGCTCTTACCAGGGCCAATGCTCGGTGTTTGGGCCAGTCGTGGAGGACGGAAGTAGTTCATAATTTCTTAACAGTCGCCCTGTTGTCATATGATTTTGGGGCTGCTACTTTTAAGAAAAAATGAACGTGTTACTCGAACACAAGTCCGGAGACGAAGCGGCCCTCTGGACAGCCATCAGCACCTTCACATTCGACGGTCCTGACACCCGCCGAACGCGGCCCGAATTCACCTTTGCGGCGCGACTGGCCCGCGAAAACGACTGGGCCACCCGCTACACCGAACGGGTCATTGCGGAGTACCGTAAGTTCCTCTTCCTCTGCTGCGTTACGCCCACTGGCGTGACCCCTTCCGATGCCGTTGATCAGGCGTGGCACCTGCATCTGACCTACACCAAGTCGTACTGGCACGACCTCTGCCGCGATACACTAGGGCGCGAACTGCACCACAACCCCACCAAAGGCGGGGCACGTGAAGGCCAGAAATTCGACGGCATGTATTCCGACAGTCAGGCCTTGTACCAGTTGTATTTCGGCGAAAAGCCACCCGCCGACATCTGGCCCACGAACCAGCAACGCTTTTCAGACATTGATTTTGGGCGAATCAACCGGCGCACCAACTGGGTCGTTGCCAAACCGGCCCCAGCCCAAACGGTAGGTGCCGTGGTGTTGCTCGGTGCGCTGAGTGCGGCGGGTATCTTCCTGCAAGCCTCCAGCAGCCTGCTCTTTTGGCTGCTTACCGGCTTCGCCCTGTTTTTTGTGGTGATCGTTAATCTGGCCAACGCCAACGACGGCCCCAACCGCCCCCGCCGCCAAGGCGATACCTCTGGCGGTGATGGGGGCTTTGTGCTATTCGGTTCAGACGACGGTCATCATTCGGGCGATAGCGGCGACGGTGGCCACGGCGATGCGGGCTGCTCGGCCAGCGGGTGTGGTAGCGGATGCTCCGGCTGCGGAGGCGGTTGCGGTGGGGGCGATTGACCCGAAAATTGCCTACATTTATGGCATCAAACTCGGCTAACATATCGCCCAGCGGTTCCTGCTTTCACTTCACGAAAGCCTTGACGCACTGCGCCCTGGAACACGCGTAAAAGATCGATTTCGGTCTTTGTCTTCTTTTATTTTCTGGTTAATGATCACGCAGCGCCACGCGCTTGTCTGGCTATGCGCTGATCATCTAATAAAGTCAACCCATTATATCAATGGCTACTCCCACAAACTCAACCATTGCCGTGTTAGGCGGGGCCGGAAAAGCTGGTCGCCCCCTCATGGAAGAAGCTCTTCGACAGGGATACACTGTCCGCGCATTGCTACGCCATCCCGATCAGCTTGATTTTGCCCACGAACGGCTTACGATCATTCACAGCGATGCCCGCGATTCGATGTCTATCAGTCAACTACTGGCTGGCAGTGCTGCCCTGATCAGTACGCTGGGTAACCCCAAAGGCGAAAACATACCGATTCTGAGTACTGTTACCAGCCTCATTCTGGCCGGAATGAAAACGGCAAACATCAGCCGGTACGTTACCCTGACCAGCCTTTACGACACAGGCAATGCGCAGACCGACGAGAAAACCCGGCTCTCGGCCGCATTCATGAAGCAGCATTTTCCCGACTTCATGGCCGACCGTGCCCGCGAATACGCTCTCTTGCGAGCCAGCAACCTCAACTGGACCTACGTGCGAGTGCCATACCTAGTGGAATCAGAAACAGCAGGAACGGTGAAAACGCACCTGGGATACATGCCCGGAGGTCAATTGGCGGTGGGTGATCTGGCCAGATTTCTACTCGAACAGCTTGATAACCAAACGTTCAGTAAACAAGCGCCATTTATCGCGAACGCGTGAAGGAAGTCGTAAGTCGATAGTCATAAGTCGGCTGACGCATGTTGCTTCGCGCCAGCCGACTTATGACTATCGACTTACGACTCCTTCCTATGCATTCCCGCCGTTGACGTCGAGCAGGCTACCCGTGATGTAGGAACCGTCGGTTGAGGCAAGCAGCACATAGGCCGGGGCCAGTTCTTCGGGCTGTCCGGGGCGTTGCAACGTTGTTTTGCTGGCGGCTTTTTCCACGCCTTCTGGCCCCATGCCCGCACCGGGCAAAAAAGGTGTGTAGATTGGTCCGGGCAGCACGGCATTGACGCGAATCTTCTGTTCGCCAAGCTGATTGGCCAGCGACATGGTAAAGGCATGAATCGCGCCCTTAGTCGAGGCATAATCTACGAGTTGGGGTTCGCCTTTTTTACCCACAATACTGCCCGTGTTGATGATCGAGTCGCCTTCGTGCAAGTGGGGCAGCGCGGCCTGTACCATGAAAAAATACCCCAGAATGTTGGTGTCGAACGTGCGCCGGAGTTGCTCTTCGGTGATATCGGCAATCTTTTTCTGGATGTGCTGGTAGGCTGCGTTGTTGACCAAAATATTTAATTTACCGAACTCACTAACGGTCTGATCAACAGCCTGTTGGCACTTTTCTTTGCTGCGTACGTCGGAGGGAAGCAGCAGGCATTTGGTGCCAAACTGTTCGGCCAGGCGCTTAGTTTCCTGAGCGTCTTCTTCTTCGGCATCGAGGTATACAATAGCTACGTTGGCACCCTCTTTGGCAAACGCCACAGCCACCGCCCGCCCAATGCCACTGTCGCCACCGGTGATGATAGCCACCTTGTCGGCCAGCTTGCCCGCCGCACTGTAGTTAGTTAATTCGCTGATGGGTTCGGGGGTCATCTTGGCCTGAATAGCCGGAAATTCCTGCACCTCGCTCTTGAGTGCGTCTGCCTGCGGATAATTTTCTTGTTGTTCCATCGAGTTGATTACTTTTTGATCAAAGGCACGGTTGTCAAAGGGCCGCTGCCGTAGTGTAGATAACCTGTTGCCGCCTTTTGTTCAGCGAATAGGAGTAAACGGACCGTGATGGGGCATCCAAGGAAGCCTATTATCTTTAGGGTGTTTTAAACTGACCCGCGTGACACATCCCACCGATCATATCCGCCTGCTGTTTGGGCTGAAACTTCGTCAACTCCGCCTTGAAAAAGGCCTTTCCGTGAGTGAACTGGCCGGGCGGTCGGGTATGGCGATTTCGTATATTTCCGAGATCGAGAAAGGCCGCAAATACCCCAAGGCCGACAAGATTTCGGGTCTGGCCAACGCCCTCAACGTAGACTATGACACGCTGGTGTCCTTGAAAGTCAACAAGAAACTGGCCCCCATTGCCGACCTACTCCGCTCGAAATTCCTGACCGAAATACCCCTCGAACTGTTCGGCATTGACCCGTCGGACCTGATTGAATTGCTGGCCGAAGCGCCCGACAAAGTAAGCGCCATGATCCGCACGTTTATGGACATTGCGCTGAGCTATAACATGAGCGTGGAGCGGCTCTACCTGGCCATGCTGCGGTCGTATCAGGAAATCAACGACAACCACTTCGAGGCCATCGAGGCCGACGCGGCGCAGTTTCTGGACGAGTTTGCCCCCGCCAATCAGCGGGTAGACATGGGGCTGCTGACCAACCTGCTCAAGACGCGCTACGACGTGTCGCTGGTGGTCTTCAACCCCATGCAACAGACCGACCTGGCGCAACTGCGGTCGGTTTATAAGCCTGAATCGCGCACGCTGCATCTGAACTCGGAATTGTCGGAAGCCCAAAAAACGTACATTCTGGCCCGTGAGGCTGGTTTTCATTACCTTGGCCTGAAAAACCGCCCCTACACCTACGCTTACGTCGAAGCCGATTCGTTTGAGCAGATTCTGAACAACTACAAGGCCTCTTATTTTGCCGGGGCCGTGCTTATCCGCCGCGACGAACTGGTAAACCGACTCACCGACCTGTTTGCTCACGACACCTGGAGCAATGAGGCGTTTCTGGATTTGATCAGCCATTTCGGTGCCACGCCCGAACGGTTTTTCTACCGCCTCAGCAACGTGCTGCCCCGCGATTTCGGCATCGACCAGCTCTTTTTTTACCGCATCAACAACACCCCCGGACAAACCACCTTTTCGCTCACCAAAGAGATGCATCTCTCGCGGCAGCAAGGTCCGCGCGGCATGGTCGATGAGCACTTTTGCCGTCGGTGGGTGGCGCTGACCATCTTGCAGGAGTTGGGCTTTCGGCAGGTACACAGCGACTTTGGCGGTTCGCTTTGCCAGGCGCAGCGCTCCACCTACGCCGACACCGGCAATGAGTTTCTAATTATCTCGGTAGCCCACCCCCACCGGTCGGACAAGGCCAGCCACGCGGGGCAAAACATGAGCGTGTCGATGTGTTTTGCGGTGAACGATACGCTGCGGGCCAAGATGCGTTTTCTGAATAACCCCGACGCCGGTATTCCGAGCCGGACGGTGAACGAGGCCTGCGAACGCTGCGGCATTTTCGACTGCCGCGAACGAATAGCCCCCCCGACCATCTTGCAGAAAAAACGCCAGATCGACAGCATGAAAGAAGCCGTTAATCGCTTATGACTGACCTCTCTACCCTCACCCTCGACTCGGAACGGCTCCGGCTGCTGCCTATTTCTGAAGCCTATACCGACGTTATCTTCCGGGAATTTACACCCGACGTAGCCACCTATATGTACCCCCGCCCCGCCGAACAACGCGCTGATACCGAAGCGTTTGTGCAGTCGGCTATGCAGGAGAACCGGGAGGGTAGCAGCCTGAACATGGTGATTACCCTGCGCGAAACGAGCGAGTTTCTGGGTTGTGTGGGCCTGCATCGCCTAGCCGACCCGCGGCCCGAATTTGGCATCTGGGTGAAAGGGTCGGCGCACATGCACGGCTACGGGCGCGAGGCCATCCGCACCCTGAAACGCTGGGCCGACGAGCACCTGCCCTACGAATACCTCATCTACCCCGTCGATTCGCGCAACCTGTCGAGCCGCAAAATCCCCGAATCGTTGGGGGCAGCCATCATCAGTCAGTACGACGGCACCGGCGGCATGGGGCAGGAACTGACGCTGATTAAGTACCGGATTGAACGATAAGTAGTGGATGTTGGCTGTTAGACGTTGGATACTGGACGCTATACCACTCTATCCAGCGTCCAACGTCTAACAGCCAACATCCCCCTTTCATGACCTTCGCCGACCGCGCCACTGCCTACTACCTGAGTCTGCACAAACCTGTTGGCCTGCCCGCGGACGTATCGGCTATGAACCCTTATGCTGACCCCACAGTGCAGGATCTGGTGGCGCAGTTTTATACGAAATTCTACAACGACAACACCCCCCGCGTGTACATCCTGGGCATCAATCCCGGGCGGTTTGGGGCGGGCGTGACGGGGCTTTCATTTACCACGCCGCAAAACCTGGCCCGTTACTGCGGTATTCCCAACAGCCTGCCCCCCACGCCTGAACTGTCGAGCCGGTTTGTGTACCGGGTTATTGAGGCTTTCGGGGGCGTAGAAGCCTTCTATGGCCGTTTTTTCCTGTCGTCGCTTTACCCGCTGGCGTTGGTGAAGGGGGGCAAGAACTACAATTTTTACGACGACAAAGTCACGACCAAACAGCTTTGGCCAGTGATGATTGAGGGGCTGCGTGAACAAATCAGCTTCGGCTGCGACCGGCGCACGGTGATTTGCTTTGGCCGAAAAAACGAGGGCTTCCTGCAAAAACTAAACGACGAAACCGGCTTTTTCGGACGCATCGTTTCGCTGGATCATCCGCGCTATATCCTGCAATACAAATCGAAATTCATCGACCAATATGTTGATACATACTTACAGGTGCTGAGCGATGCCCTGCCCGATCTGGACCGGATCTAGCCTACCCCAACTCGCCAGTTAGTCAGGTATGTATTCCGGTCCGGCTGCTTTTGTCGGCAATGAAAAAGCTACTTCTATTCCTGCTCTGGCTGCCCACCGCCACCCTGCTGGCCCAACCCGCCGAACGCCTCTACAAAGTGGTCGTCGCCCCCGACCATACCGACTGGACCTACCGCCCCGGTGAGCCGGTGAAGTTCACCATCACGGTCCTCCACGACGGCAACCCCGTGAAGGGTGCTACCGTCCGGTATGAGATCGGTCCTGAAAAAATGGACCCTACCAAAAAAGAAACTGTTACCCTCACCAACGGCACCCTCACCGTGGATGGCGGTACGCTGGCGTCGCCCGGATTTTTGCGGTGCGTAGCCACGACCACTATCGACGGTAAAGACTACCGAAACCTCGGCACGGCGGGTATCGACCCCCAGACCATTGCGCCCACCGTTGACAACCCCGCCGACTTCGACACCTTCTGGGCCGCCGCCAAAGCTGATCTGGCCAAAATTCCGGTCGATGCGCAGATGACCCTCCTACCCGAGCGTTGCACGGCCACGGTAAACGTCTATCACGTAAACCTGCAAAACTGGGGCACGGCCAGCGCCAATTCGCGGCTATACGGTATCCTTTGCATACCAAAAGGCGAGGGCAAATTTCCGGCATTGTTGCAGGTGCCGGGGGCGGGTATCAGGCCGTATCAGGGCGACCTAAGCAATGCCGAAAAAGGCCTCATCACGCTGCAAATCGGCATTCACGGCATCCCCGTCAACCTGGACCCGTCGGTCTATACGTCGCTCTCGAACGGAGCCTTACAGAATTACCAGGCCTTTAACCTCGACGACCGCGACCGGTATTACTACAAACGGGTGTATCTGGGTTGCGTTCGGGCGGTAGATTTCCTGACCAGCCTACCCCAGTGCAACGCCGACCGCATAGCCGTCACGGGTGGGTCGCAGGGTGGGGCGCTGAGCATCGTTACGGCAGGGCTGGATGCCCGCGTGAAATGGTTGGGGGCCTATTACCCGGCTCTTTCCGACGTGACGGGCTACCTGCACGGGCGCGCTGGCGGATGGCCCCATTTATTTACGGGCCAGAACGCCAACTGGACCAACAAAGCTGACAAAGTGAAAACAGCGGGTTATTATGACGTGGTGAACTTTGCGCGACGGGTGCGGGTGCCGGGTCGGTACACGTGGGGCTTCAACGACGAAACCTGCCCGCCCACGTCGATGTATGCAGCTTATAACGGCATCAGCGCTCCTAAAACACTCGAACTCTTCCGCGATCAGGGCCACTGGACCTACCCCGAACAAAGTGAACGGATGAACGCCTGGTTGCTGGAACAGCTCAAAAAATAAACCGCCGACCCCTTGACGATATGGCCGTTGAACTCGACTTCTTTTATTCGCCTGAACGAAACGCATGGCGGCAGTGGCTGGCCGACAATCACGATTCGGCCCCGGGTATCTGGTTTGTGTTTTACAAAAAGAAGACTAACACCCCCACCCTCACCTATGGCGAAGCCGTAGAAGAAGCCCTCTGCTTCGGCTGGGTAGACAGCCTTCCCCGAAAAATGGACGACGAACGGCACGCGCTGAAATTTTCGCCCCGCAAGCTCAAAAGCGTGTGGTCGAAGCCCAACAAAGAGCGCGTGGAACGACTATTGGCCGACGGCCTGATGACACCCGTTGGCCTGGCCAAAATTGAGCAGGCCAAACAAGACGGCTCCTGGGATGCCCTCAACGACAGCGACAACCTGCTTATCCCCGCTGAACTTGAAAATGCCCTAGCCAACAACCCACTGGCGTTCAGTAACTTTCACAAATTTTCGCCCGGTTCGCGCAAGATCATTCTTAGCTGGCTCAACGCAGCCAAACGTCCCGAAACACGGGCGGCGCGGGTGGCCGAAACCGTTCGACTGGCGGAACTGGGCAAACGGGCAAATTTTCCTGCCGACAGGTGAGGTGAACCTTTACGTCCCACTTTTTCTTTTACCTTTGCGCACATCACGCCCCAAAAAACGCCACAGCCATTGTGGCGTTTTTCATAAGAGCAATACTCTATTAAGTCGATATACATAATACATTATGCAATCAGACTCGGTTACCCTACCTGACTCCCCTACGGGAACGCCCCCAACGCCAACCGTACCATTCGACCTGAACGGCTTTACGGTGACGGTGCAGGGCAACAACGCCGACCGGCAGGCCAGGGCTATCAAGGCGGCTTTTCCTGAAGCTCAGGTTCGTACCGACCTCGACCCGCCGCTCTGGCGCAAACGTACCCGTAAAGAGATTGCTATCTACGTTACCGCTGCCCTGTCGCTGATGGTGGTTGGGCATTTATTGTTCAGCTATTTTACGCTGGATCGGCTCACGCTGCTGGCCACGTCGGTGCGGGTGGAACCGGAGTTCTTTTATTTCCTGCTGGCCGGTTTCGTGGCGCAGATGATCGACGGTGCCCTGGGCATGGCCTATGGCGTTACGGCCACCACGTTTCTGATGAGCGTGGGTATCAGCCCGTTACACGCCACGGCAAGCGTACACAGCTCCGAGATTTTCACGTCGGGGGTGTCGGGCTACATGCATTTGAAGTTCGGTAACATCAACAGCAAGTTGTTCAAGGCGGTGCTCATTCCGGGTGTCATCGGCGCGGCGCTGGGGGCGTGGCTCATTTCGGAGTTAAGTGCGTTTGAGCAATATGCGAAGATGTTGCAACCCGTCATTTCGGTCTACACGGCGTTTTTGGGCATCCTGATTATTCGGAAGGCGTTGAAAAAAAGGATCGCTAAAAAGCCGGTCAAAAACATTGGCCTGCTGGCCTGGACGGGCGGTTTTCTCGACTCCATTGGGGGTGGCGGCTGGGGGCCTATTGTCAACTCCACACTCATTGCCAGCGGCAGGCACCCGCGCTACACCATCGGGTCGGTCAACCTGGCCGAGTTCTTTGTCTCATTTGCCTCGTCGGTGGTATTCGCGCTCTATGTGGGTCTGGGCAACTACGGCCTGGTGATCCTGGGGCTGGTTTTGGGTGGTAGCATTGCCGCCCCTATTGCCGCCCACCTGGCCCAGCGGTTGCCCGTGAAAACCATGATGGTACTCGTCGGCATCGTTGTCATCATCGTAAGTTTACGGAAGATTATTTTATTCTTTTAAGAGTTAAGAAGTGAGAAACAAGAAACAAGATTTGTGCTGCTGATCTCGTTGAGTCATGCTCAATTATCTTGTTTCTTGCTTCTCATCTCTTGCTTCTCCCTATGAAAAAACAGACCAAAGCCATCCGTACCCAAACCGGGCAGACGCAGTATCGCGAACATTCAACGCCGTTGTTTCTGACGTCGAGCTTCACGTTCGAGAGCGCCGAGCAGGGTAAAGAACTGTTTGAAGAAACCCTTGAGGGCAATATCTACAGCCGCTTTTCCAACCCCAACGTCACCGAGTTTGTCGACAAGGTGTGTATGCTGGAGGGGGCCGAAGAAGGCATTGCCACGGCTACGGGCATGGCGGCGGTGTTTGCCAGTATGGCCGGGCTGCTGAAATCGGGCGACCATATCGTGGCCTGTCGGGCGTTGTTTGGGTCGGCGCACCAGATTATCACGCAAATTCTGGCCAAGTGGGACATCACGCATACCTACCTCGATGCCACCGCCACCGAGGCCGAATGGGACGCCGCCATCCAGCCTAATACGCGTATGGTCTACCTCGAAACCCCCTCGAACCCCGGTCTGGAACTGGTCGATCTGGCCATGCTGGGGCGGTTGAAGGCCAAGCACGGCTTCATCCTGAACGTCGACAACTGCTTTGCCACACCCCTGCTACAAACCCCGCTGGATTTTGGCGCGGACCTGTCGGTGCATTCGGCCACCAAGTTCATGGACGGGCAGGGCCGCGTGTTGGGCGGTATTGTGGTAGGCAGTGCCGAACTGATTGCCCCGATCCGGTTTTTTGCCCGCCACACGGGTCCGTCACTGTCGCCGTTCAACGCCTGGACCTTGTCGAAGAGCCTGGAAACGTTGGACCTACGCATGGAGCGGCACTGCAAAAACGCCCTTGCCCTGGCCGAAAGCCTGGAACAGCACCCCGACGTGGCTACGGTGAAATACCCGTTCCTACCGTCGCACCCGCAGTATGAACTGGCCAAACGCCAGATGAGCGCAGGCGGGGCCATCGTAACCATTGAGCTGGAAGGCGGTTTCGAGCGGGTACAGGCGTTTATGGAAGCCCTGGAAATTCCGACGCTCTCGTCTAACCTCGGCGATTCCCGCACCATCGTGACCAACCCCAACACCACGACCCACGCAAAGCTGAAACCCGACGAGAAAAAGGCACTCGGCATCACCCCCGGCCTCATCCGCATTTCGGTCGGCCTGGAACACATCGACGACTTGATTGCCGATTTCGCCCAGGCGCTGACGGTGAGTGCGGAGGTGATGAAGGAAAGAGTGTAAGTTTTAGTGTTTGGCTATGCGCTCTAGGCCCTTCGACAAGCTCAGGGTGACAGCAAATAGAAAATCACCCTAAGTTGACTCAAGGTGGTTGTCACCCTGAGCTTGTCGAAGGGCCTAGAGCGCGTAGCTATCTACATTCGATATACCAATCTCAAACTAATCCCCTCCCCCGTGCGCTTTTATTCCCTTGCTCTCCTTTTCTTCACCCAATTAGCCGTGGCGCAACCGGCGCAGAAACCGCTGCGAGTGGCTATTGCGGGGCTGTCACACGCGCACGTGCATGAGATTCTGAACCGGCTGAAACGGCCCGGTCTGGAGTTGGTGGGTATATACGAAACCGACCGCAACCGCGCCGCTACGCTGTCGAAACAGTATGGCTTCGATATGGCGCTGGTTTCGCCTGATCTGAAGGCGATGCTGGAGAAAACCAAGCCCGAAGCGGTACTGGATTTCGGGCCGATCAACACCCACGTTACTACGGTGAAGGTGGCCGCACCAATGGGCATCAACATCATGGTAGAAAAACCACTGGCCACCAAATACACCGACGCGGTAGATATGGCGACCCTGGCCCGCAAGCACAAGGTGCAGTTATTGACCAACTACGAAACAACCTGGTACGGCAGCAACCACCACGCCTATGCCGTAGCGCATACTGACAAAGCCATCGGCGAGATTCGTAAGATTGTGGTGCATGACGGCCACGAGGGCCCGAAAGAGATTGGCTGCAACCCCGAATTTCTGGCCTGGCTCACCGACCCCGTCGGCAACGGCGCGGGTGCCCTGTTCGACTTCGGCTGCTACGGGGCTAACCTGTCTACGTGGCTCATGCAGGGCCAAAAGCCCCTCTCGGTGGAGGCCGTAACCAAACAAATCAAGCCCGACATCTATCCGAAAGTAGACGATGACGCCACGATTTTGCTGAACTACCCCAAAGCGCAGGCTATCATTCAGGCGTCGTGGAACTGGCCTTTTTCGCGCAAAGACATGGAAGTGTATGGCCAAACCGGCTACGTCAACACCATCGATGGCACGCGGATGCGCATTCGGCTGAAAGGTGAAAAAATCGAAAAAGCGGTCGAAGTGCCTCAGACAGAAGCCCCCGCCACCGATCCCTTTACGTACCTGAGCAAGCTCCTTCGTAACGAGATCAAACCCGACGCGCTGACCTCGCTGGAAAATAACCTGATTGTTGTTCAAATTTTAGACGCCGCCCGCGAGTCTGCGAAGACGGGGAAGAAAATAGTACTTAAAGAGTGAAAGAGCGAATGAGTGGTGCTCACGCGAGAGCAACCACTGGCGTCAGCAATTTTCACTCATTCGCTCTTTCGCTCATTCGCTATGACAACCACCACCCACTCCCTGGACTCCCTCACTGCCGAACTTACCGGCCTGAACGAAGTCGATTCCCTGCGGAAACTGACCGATCTGTTTCCGGGTCAGGTCGTTTTCTCGACCAGCCTGGGCTATGAAGATCAGGTGATTACGGATATAATCGCCACCAACGACGTACCCGTACGCTTCTTCACGCTCGACACCGGGCGCATGTTTGGCGAGACGTATTCGGTCTGGAACAAGACCCTCAGCCGCTACGGCATCACCATCGATACGATGTTTCCAAAGCAGGCCGCTGTAGAAGCGCTGTTGACCGAAAAAGGGCCCTACAGCATGTACGAGAGCGTTGACAACCGGAAAGAATGCTGTTACATCCGTAAGGTAGAGCCGCTGAATCGGGCGTTGGCGGGGCAAAAAATCTGGGTCACGGGCATCCGCGCCGAGCAGTCGAACAACCGCCACGACATGCCGCAACTGGAGTGGGACGAAGCGCATGGGCTCTACAAATTCCACCCCCTCATGCGCTGGACCTTCGACGACGTGACCACCTACGTGAAGGCCCACAACGTACCCTACAACCCCCTGCACGACCGGGGCTTTGTGAGCATCGGCTGCCAGCCCTGCACCCGCGCCATTCAGCCCGGCGAAGACTTCCGCGCCGGCCGCTGGTGGTGGGAAGACAACTCGAAAAAAGAATGCGGACTACATAGCAAATGAGTGAAAGAGCGAATGAGTGAGAGAGCGAAAGTTGCTGACGCGTAAGCAATCGCCAGCGTGGTAACGTTCACTCTTTCACTCTTTTACGCTTTCACTATTTCACCACATGGATTACCTCGATCAACTCGAATCGGAAGCGATTCACATCATGCGGGAAGTGGCCGGGCAGTTTGAACGGCCTGCGTTGCTGTTTTCGGGCGGGAAAGACTCGATCACGCTCGTACACCTGGCCCGGAAGGCCTTTCGGCCCGGCAAATTTCCGTTTCCGCTCGTGCACATCGACACGGGACATAACTTCCAGGAAGCCCTCGATTTCCGCGATTGGCTGGCCAACAGCCTGGGCGAACGGCTCATTGTCAGGTACGTGGAAGACACGATTAAGGCCAAAAAGCTGAAGGAGCCAACGGGCCGCAACGCCACCCGCAATGGCCTGCAAACGTTTACGCTGCTGGAGACCATCGAAGAATTTGAGTTCGACGCCTGCATTGGCGGGGCACGGCGCGACGAAGAGAAAGCGCGGGCCAAAGAGCGCGTGTTTTCGGTGCGCGACGAGTTTGGCTCGTGGGACCCCAAACGGCAGCGGCCCGAACTCTGGAACCTCTACAACGGCCGGGTTCATAAGGGCGAAAACGTGCGCGTGTTCCCCATTTCAAACTGGACCGAACTCGATGTCTGGAACTACATCCGCCGCGAAAACATCGCCCTGCCGAGCCTCTATTTCGCCCATGACCGCGAATTGCTCCTGCGCGACGGCAAGCTGATGGCCACCGCCGGTAACGTGATTCAGCCCGAAGCCGACGATGAGCGGGTGACCCGGAAAGTGCGTTTCCGCACCGTAGGTGACATTTCCTGCACCGCCGCCTCCGAATCGGAAGCCGAGAGCCTCGACGACGTGATCGCCGAAATTCAGGCTACCCGCATCTCCGAACGCGGCGAAACCCGCATGGACGACCAACTCTCCGAAGCCGCGATGGAAGACCGGAAGAAGGGCGGGTACTTTTAACGGTAAACGATGAGTGATGAACGATGAGTTTGCTTCCGCCGTAATAGTTGTGCTGGCGGCAGCAAACTCACCGCTTACCACTTATCACTCACCACTATCTACATGGACTTATTACGTTTTATAACCTGCGGCAGCGTGGATGATGGGAAAAGCACCCTCATTGGCCGACTGCTCTACGACTCAAAATCAATCCTCGCCGACCAGTTGGAGGCCGTGGAAAAAGCCAGTAAAAGCCGCGACAACGGGGAGGTAGACCTCGCGTTGCTCACCGATGGCCTGCGCTCGGAACGGGAACAGGGTATCACCATCGACGTGGCGTACCGCTATTTCCAGACCACGGCCCGGAAGTTCATCATCGTGGATGCGCCGGGGCATATTCAATACACCCGCAACATGGTCACGGGCGCGTCGAACTGCCAGTTGGCCATTGTACTTATCGATGCCCGGCATGGCGTAGTGGAGCAAACCCGGCGGCACTCGCTGATTGCCAGTATGCTGGGGATTCAGCATGTGGTGGTGGCCGTGAACAAGATGGACCTCGTCGGTTTTTCGGAAGATGTGTTCAGCAACATCTGCATTCGGTATGCCGAACTGGCTCAGAAACTGGCCATTCCTCACATCACCTACATCCCCCTCAGCGCCCTCAACGGCGACAATGTGGTAGACCGGTCGGCCCATATGCCGTGGTATGAGGGCACTACGCTGTTACATTACCTGGAGACGATTACGATTCAGCAGGACGAAAACCTGCTGCACGGACGTATGCCGGTACAACTGGTGATCCGCCCACAAACGGCTGAACTGCCCGATTACCGGGGCTATGCAGGCAAGGTAACCTGCGGCTCGTTCCGCGTGGGCGAGGCCGTGACGGTGTTGCCATCGGGCGAGACCTCGACTGTTTCGCGGATTGAGCGGGGCGAAAAAGACGTACCCGAAGCCGGGATTGATGAGTCGGTGATTCTGCATCTGGCAGACAATATCGACGTGAGCCGGGGCGATCTCATTGTGCCCAGCGCTAGTCAGCCTATCGTGAGTCAGGACGTAGAAGCGATGCTCTGCTGGATGGATAGCAAAGCTTTTTCAGTCGGCAACAAATATGTGTTGCAGGTGGGTACGGCCCGCACCCGCTGCTCGGTCCGCGACATTCCGTACCAGCTCAACATCGAAACCTACGAACAGATCGAAGGCATTGACACGCTGAAAATCAACGACTTAGCCCGCGTCACGCTCCGCACGGCCCAACCCATTGCCTTCGACCCCTACACCCAAAACCGCGCCAACGGCGGCGCCATTCTCATCGACGAAACCAGCAACGTTACGGTAGGGGCGTTGATGCTGGCAAACTGACTATGACCGTAGGTACCCTCATCCTCGCTGCCGGGCAATCGTCGCGGCTGGGCGAACCCAAACAATTGCTGGAGCAAAACGGCGTACCCTTGGTGCGGCGCATGGCGCAAATGGCCATCGACCTCAACGCCGGACCCATCGTGGTCGTGACGGGGGCACATGCCGAGGTTGTAACCGAAGCACTGCATGACCTCCGGGTACGTCACGTGCTGAATCCCGACTGGGAAACGGGTATGGCGAGTTCGCTCAAAATCGGCGTTGAGACGCTGGAAAAGACCTTTCCCGAAGCTATCCTGGTGCTGCTGACCGATCAGCCGCACGTGAGCCGCACCCTGCTGGAACAACTTATCGAGCAGGCCACATCGACCCATAAAGCCATCATTGCCAGTCAATACGGCGATGTGCTGGGGGTGCCCATCTTGTTCCGCCCCGCCTTTTTCGACGCCCTCAAAAACCTCACCGGCGACACCGGTGCCCGCAAACTCGTGCAGAACCACCCCGACGATGTGGCTTCTGTCCCTTTTGCTGAAGGAGTCATTGATCTGGATACCCCCAAAGACGTAGCGAAGTGGCGGAATGAACTGTAGGTACTACTTTGTGAAGAATGAACAATACAATCGTGGTTGCGGGAGCAACGGGAAATCTGGGCGGGCGCATTGTCCGTGAGTTATTGAAAAAGGGGGCTACCGTTCGGGTACTGGTCCGGCCAAGTAGTAATCGCGAAGCCGTAGCAAAGCTGGAATCACAAGGCGCAACCGTATGCACTATGCATGAGTGGAACGTGGCCGAACTGACCGAAGCCTGCCGGGGTGCAGCCTGTGTGGTATCGGTGCTTTCCGGGCTGCACGACGTTATTGTCGACGCCCAGAAAATCCTGCTCGATGCGGCCGTGGCGGCGGGTGTACCCCGGTTTATCCCGTCCGATTTTTCGCTCGATTTCATCCCGCTTCCTGCTGGCCGAAACCGCAATCTGGACCTCCGGCGCGAGTTCCATACGTACCTGGACAAGGCCCCCATTGCGGCCACGACTATTTTCAACGGTGCGTTTGCAGAGTTGTTGACGGGCGACATGCCCTTAGTGCTGACCAACATAAAGCGCATTCTCTACTGGGGTAACGCCGATCAGCGGATGGACTTTACCACCATGGATAACGTGGCCACGTTTACTGCCAGTGCCGCCCTCGACCCCACCACGCCGCGTTACCTGCACATTGCTGGTGACCAGGTCAGCGCCCGGCAGATGGTAACCGTGGCAGGCGACGTAACCGGCCAAAAATTTAGCCTGCTTCGCCCTGGTGGGCTGGGTTTGCTCAGCATCCTAATCAAGATTGCCCACACGGTAGCCCCCGGCGGTGATGACCTCTACCCCGCCTGGCAGGGCATGCAATACATGCGCGATATGCTCGATGGCCGCGCCGAGATGAAAACCCTCGACAATAACCGCTACCCCGGCATCATCTGGACCACGGCACGGGACGTGCTGGCGGCGAAATAAACCTATAAGGGCTAGGCGCCCCCGTCCAAAAGACCTTATAGGTTTGATTTTCTGCCTCAATACAACACCCGATCCAGCGTGATGGGCAGGTCGTAGATGCGTTTGCCGGTGGCGTGCCAGACGGCGTTGGCGATGGCAGCGGGCATGGCGACGAGGCCAATTTCGCCGAGGCCTTTTACGCCCAGCGGGTTCACGATCTCGTCGTGTTCTTCCACGAAAATCACGTCGAGGTCATGGATGTCGGCGTTGACAGGGACGTGGTATTCAGCCAGATTGTGGTTCATGAACCGGCCGTAGCGGTGGTCCATTTTGCTGTCTTCCTGCAAAGCGCTGCTGATGCCCCACACCATGCCGCCGATGATCTGACTGCGGGCCGTGCGGGGGTTCAGAATCCGGCCCGCCGCAATGGCACTTACCGCTCGCGTCACCGTTACCGTGCCCAGGTCTTCATCTACTTCCACCTCCACAAACGCCGCCGAATGCGTATGCCGCGAGTAGTTCGACGTCTTCAGCGGGTTAACTATTGACGTCGATGTTTCGCTGACAGAGCGGCCTCCATTCAGGGCTACCATATCGATCAACGGCATCGTGACCGACGGGTCTTTTTTCAGGCGCATGTGGCCATCAGCAAACCTAACTTCGTCATAGTCAGCATCATAAAACGGTGAACCTTTGCTTTTTTGGGCTAGCTTAAACAGCTTTTTGCCCAGATCCGTACACACCTGTTTCACCGCCGACCCAATCGTTGCCGCCGTGAATGATCCGCCCTGAAACGGGGCCAAAGGCATATCGGTATCGCCGAGTTTAAAGATCACGTCGTCGATGGGCATGCCCAGGGTGTCGGCGGCAATTTGGGTCATAATCGTGTAGGTGCCCGTGCCAATGTCGGCGGTGGCGCTGCTGACGCGCAGTTTCCCATTGACGGTGAGCACGGCTTCGGCGCGGGCCGGGAGGGTGTTGGCATCCCAGATACCAGTGGCCATACCCCAGCCTACCAGCACGTTACCGCGTTTGGTGGCGCGGGGTTCGGGGTTGCGGTTTTCCCAGCCAAAACGCTCAGCCCCCTGCCGGAAACATTCGCGCAGTTCTTTGCTCGAGTAGGGCTTATCGCCTACCGTCCAGTCCTTTTCAGAATAGTTTTTCAGGCGCAGTTCCACCGGGTCCATCTTCAGTTCATAGGCCAGCGCGTCCATCGCCGTTTCAATGGCATGGTCGCCGGTGACGCCGCCGGGTGCCCGCATGTCGAGGGGCGAGTACAGATCGAGGGGAGTGATCTGGTATTCCAGCGTCGTGTCGGGTACGTCGTAGAGCATACCCGACCAGTTGACCACCACTTCGGTATAATCTTCAAACTGCGAGGTGGCCCCAACGGCCCGGTGCTTGAGGGCCGTGATCGTGCCGTCGGCCGAAGCGCCCAGGGCTACGTCCTGCACGGTTTCGGGACGGTGGCCGAAGGTGAACATCTGCTGCCGCGTGAGCGTAACCCGCACTGACCGCTTCAGTTCCTTAGCCGCCATCACGGCCAGAAACAACTGATACTGAGGCCGTAGGCCCGACCCAAAACCGCCACCCACGTAGGGCGAGATAACCCGTACCTGATCTGAGGAGAAACCAAAGATCTGCTTCACATACAGTTGACTGCTGGGTGCGCCCTGCGTTTTGTCATAGATCGTGAAGTGGGGCTTACCTTTTTTCTGCTCGCCATCATACACCACCGTGGTGCCAAACATTTCCATGGGGTTATGGTGCTGTGGGCCGTGCACGTGGTGCGTCTGAACGGACACCGGCGCGGCGGCCAGTGCCTTGTCGGCATGACCGCGGGGCTTCGGTGGCTTGGGCTTCAGCAAGTCGGCCATACCCGATTTAGGGTCGCGGGCTTCGTCCAGATTCGCTTCCAGACTTGTCTCATGGGCCTCTTCGTTATACTCGACCACCACCAGCGACGCGGCATAGCGGGCCACTTCAAACGTCTCGGCTACGACCAGCGCCACGGGCTGCCCGCTGTACTTGATCTGCGCGTCATGCAAGGGCCGGAACGGTGACCCCGGCGGCGCGTCCAGGTCTTTGTAATTAATATCAAACCAGGCCGTATGGGGTCGGTTTTCGTGCGTAAACACCTGGATCACCCCCGGCACGGCTAAGGCCCGTGACGAGTCGATACGGGTAATTTTCCCTTTGGCAATCGTACCCGACACCACATACCCGTAGGTCAGGCCCGGCACGTTAAACTCGGCGGCGTATTTCGCCTTGCCGGTCACTTTATCATAGCCATCAACTCGCTTGACGGGTTGTCCGATGTAGGTCATAGTCTGGAGTGGTGAGTGCTGAGTGCGGTCCGACGGGTCGGTAAGTGGTGAGTTTGCTGCCGCCAGCGTACCTGCTCTGGCGGCAGCAAACTCACCACTTACCGACCCGTCGGACCGCACTCAGCACTCACCGTTAATTAGTTGCTTCTCCAAGCGCCCGGACGATGGCCCGTTTGGCGAGGTCTATTTTAAAGGTGTTGTGTCCGTAGCCGATAGCACCAGCCAGGAGGTTGTCGGCGGCGAGCTGGAAGTTTTCAGGGGTGGCTGCTTTACCCACCAGCAGTTGTTCGGCTTCGGGTTTGCGCCAGGGTTTGTGGGCCACGCCACCCAGGGCAATGCGGGCGTCGGTGATGGTGTTGCCCGCCATCTCCA
The DNA here is from genome assembly GCF_017353255.1 of Fibrella aquatilis. Lineage (GTDB taxonomy): Bacteria > Bacteroidota > Bacteroidia > Cytophagales > Spirosomataceae > Fibrella > Fibrella aquatilis. Next base: position 87,209 of record NZ_JAFMYU010000017.1, read on the forward strand.
GGCCTACCGCTACAGATACCAGCGCGAAGGCGTAGGACGACCGGTCACGGAGTTTCAGGTAGGTATGGTTTTCCGTGAATCCTTTCGCTGGGAGATCAATACTCTTCACGATCTCGTTGGCTTCCAGCGTGTTATCACGCTGGGGTTCGTTGCCCGGCAGGCGGTGAAAATCGGCGAAGTTGATGCTCCGCTCACCATTTGGCCCAGTCACCTGCACCACGGCTTCCAGCGCGGCTAAGGCTACGGCCATGTCTGACGGGTACGTAGCAATGCAGGCCGTTGGCGAAGTAGCATCTGCGTTACCCGATGTGGTGCCCAAAATGGCATGAATGCGGTTATAACCCCCAATAGCTGCGCAACCTGAGCCGGGTTGGCGTTTATTGCAGGGCATAGATGTGTCGTAGAAATAATAGCAACGGGTGCGCTGAAACAGGTTGCCGCCGTTGGTGGCCATGTTGCGCAATTGCGGCGATGCCCCCGCCAGAATGGTTTGCGACAGCAATGGATATCGCGTCTTAACCAGCTCATTATAAGCCGTTTCGGCGTTGGTTACGGTCGCACCCAGCCGCAGTCTACCGTCGGGTAGTTCGCTAATGCCGCCCAGGGGCAGTCGGTTTACGTCGACCAGCCGGGTGGGGTGCTCGATGTTCTCCTTCATCAGGTCGATGAGGTTGGTGCCGCCCCCAATAAACTTGGCCGTTGGGTTCGTGCGCAGTTCGCCAAGGGCTTTATCCACCGAATCGGGCCGGGCGTAGGTAAATGGGTTCATAGCTGGTCTCTATTTCTTTATCGCTTCCATGACCGCATCTACGATGTGCGGGTAGGCACCGCAGCGGCAGATATTGCCGCTCATCAGTTCGCGGACGTCAGCTTCGGTTTTGGCTTGCCCTTCGTTCATCAACCCCACCGCCGAGCAGATCTGGCCGGGGGTGCAGTAGCCACACTGGAAGGCATCGTGGTTGATAAAAGCCGTTTGCAGCGGGTGCAACCCGCCTTCGTTGGCCAACCCCTCAATGGTGGTGATCTCATGGTCGTCGTGCATGACGGCGAGGGTGAGGCATGAGTTGATGCGGGTACCGTTAACCAACACCGTGCAGGCCCCACATTGGCCATGATCGCAGCCTTTTTTGGTGCCCGTCAGGTTCGCGTATTCGCGCAAGGCGTCCAATAAAGTGGTCCAGGGCGCAATAGATAGGGTTTTCGATTCGCCATTGATGCGAAACGTGACCATACCCGGCTTGGGCATCGGCCTCGCAGGCCCACGGGTATCGGCTTTTGCCGCCAATTGAACGGCGGGTGGCGTAAGGGTCTTCACCGACATACGAGCTACTAGTTTGGATGTATACCCAACCCAACCAGTAGCTATGGTGTATGTTTTAAAATCAGAGTAAAGCGTCTGTCTGCACCAACCACTCAGGCAGTTATGATTTGCTTTCGCCCTGTTTTTGCCGATCTTTCCTAAAACAAATTCGTACTACTCATGAAAATTATCCTGCTAGCCCTTTTGCTTGTTGGCCTGGTTGCCGATCAGTCGTTCGCCCAAACCGTAGCCGCCCCCGCCCCCGCCGACACCACCAATCTGGCCGTCTATGCCGGAGCTTACACCTTCGCCACTGGCAGCCCTATTAGTAACTATGTCGTTACGGTAAAAGACGGTAGCCTCTACGGCGAGGCGGGCATGGGCAATTTCAAACTGGTGAAACAACCCAAAGCCGACACCTTCCAGTCGACAAGTTCCTACGGCTCCATCATTACCTTCCTCCGCGACGCCACTACCAAACTAGTAACGGGCCTCACTCTGGCTGCGCAGGGGCAGGAAATCAGCGCGACAAAAGACAAATAAACGCCCCCAACAGTCAACGACCTTCCAGTACCAGCACCCAGTCGGGGCCGTTGGCGGGAGGCTGAAATTCATGCGCCTGCCGGTCTTGTATGGTACCGGCAGGCGTTTTTTGGCCCGTCCGGGGGTCGTGCCAATAGGCGGTTATGCGTTGACCAGAGAGCTTGCTCAGGTCAACCGTAAACGATTCACTCACAGGCGTATAGATGAATGCGTAACGACCATTTTCGGTCCGGCAGGCTTGTAGGTGTTTGCCCTTCTCCCCTATTTCTGAGGTAATCAGGCTGTTATCGGGCAGGCGGTTGCCGGGGTATTTTTCGATCAGGTTGCGCAGGTGCTGCATCTGTCCGGCGGCTTCTGACCGGAGTGCCTGCTGCCACGGAATCAGCGTATCGCCAGGGTTGATGGCCGGGCGTTTAGCGCTGTAGAACTGCCACACAAAATGGTGCCCGTAGGTTACGCCCGCGCCACCGGCCAGCACACTACGCCACGTTTGCTTGCGTACGTCATAGGCGGTGAAGTAACCGTTTTTGGGGTCCCACTTCGGCCAGGGGTTCACGGGGTGGTCGTCATAATTCGGCTCCAGGTCAATGGTCGGTTTGACCGGTTTTTTGGCAAAATCGGCCATAACCCAGTCCCAGACGGGGATGTCATGTCCACCGCCGTGGCCCGACTGCATGGTATTCATAGTCAGCCAGGGTTCGTCGGCCATTTCCTGCGACGTACGATAGCCACCGCCCCAGGTGTGGTAGGTCATCAGCGCGGGTACGTTCCGGCCCAGCCCGTCATGAATGCCCGCCGCCATGGCCCGCCAAATGGGCCGGTGGTCGTAGGGTTCGCGTTTGCGGCGGGTGGCCTCGGCGGGGGTGAGCGTGGCGGGCCGGTCGCCGCCGAGCATCCAGATTACGTTGGTGGCGCGGGCGTAACGTTTGCCCAGAAACTGCCCGTAGATGCGGGCATTTTTTTCGGTGAAAATAACCGGCCCCGCGCCCCAGTCCTTGGTCAGTTTATCGCCCCAGGTAGGCAGCAGGGCCACATACAGCCCCATTTTTTCGGCCTGTTTTATGAGGTAGTCCACATGGTCCCAGTAATCATATTGCGCCGAATCGGCGGGGTTATTGCCGGGGGTGAGCGCGGGCTGGGTGGGGTCAAGGTTAAGGAGGGGCAGGTCGCCGTGGGCGTTAGGCTGCGTAAGGCCGTCGAACTCGGCCAGGGCTACAACCTGCAAAACCGTGAACCGCTGCTGTTTCCGAACGGCCAGAAACTGGTCGATCTCCTGTCGGCTAAGGCGGTGAACAAGCTCCCAGTTGGTGTCGCCGAGCCAGAAAAACGGCTTCCCGGTGGCGGTTTGCAGGAAATGGCCATTGGGTTGGGCCATGATCCGGGGTAGGCGCTGTGCGGTGGTGATGAAAGCAAACAACAGCAAAAAGGCTGAGCAGAGGTAACGCATAGAACGTAGGTTAATGCTATCTTCGGACAAAACCCGTACTGGCTGTCGGCTTACTCCAACGGTACGTTTTGTTATGGATAATTCACTCTACGTTCGCTGCGACATATCGGGCGACGAAGTAGTCATTGAAGCCGCGATACCGGGCAGCGAACTTCACCCGCGTCTACTGGCCGAAATCAAGGCCGATTTCCCCAATTTTAAGCCCGAAAGCTACATCTCGCTCAATCGGCTGATGCCCTACGTCAACCGGGCCGTCGACAGGGTACAACTCGTGCCTGCTGGCCAGCAGCTCACCGCCCCACCCGACGTAGATGCCAATCTGACCCTGGGTCAGCGCCTGGCCGACAAGATTGCCGATTTTGGCGGAAGCTGGACGTTCATTTTGACCTTTTTAGGCGTCATGGTTTCCTGGATTGGTCTGAACGCCTGGATTTTTGCCAACCGGGGTTTCGACCCCTACCCGTTCATTCTGCTCAATCTGGTTCTCTCGTGCCTGGCAGCGTTGCAGGCCCCGGTGATTATGATGAGCCAAAACCGGCAGGAAGAACGCGACCGAGAACGCGCCCGACAGGACTATGAAGTAAACCTAAAAGCCGAAAGCGAGATTAGATTGTTGCAACAGAAAGTGGATATGTTGTTACAGAAAATGCGTTAACTGACCAGCCCATGCCCGAAGAAGCCCCCGCCCTCTACGATTTCTATGCCCACCGTACGCATTCGCTTGTTGAACGCGTTGATGCAGCCCGTCGTCATCCTACCGATGAGCACATCAGGCGGGTACGGGTGGGCATAAAACGCCTGCGTTCGCTGTATAAGCTCATTGCGATGATTCGGCCCAGAGCCTTTAAACGCCGTCGGCATAAGCAAGCGTTGCGGAAGCTCTTCAAACGGGCCGGGCAGGTGCGCGACATTCAGGTAAGTCAGGCGGCGCTGCCCCGGCTGTCGGTGCCTGTCGAGGTGAAGAAAGCGTATCGTCTTTTTCTGGAGAAACGGGAAAACAAAGCCCGAAAAAAGCTTCAGAAGGCCCTTGTCCGGTTTCACAAAAAGGCTCTCAAGCCCACGACCAGGCTCATACGTCGCCTGAGCAAAAAGACCAACCCGGCCACCATAGACCGTCGACTACGGGCGTTTATTGACCAGGAAGCCGCCGCCATCTATGCGCTGCAACAAGCCGAGCCGTCGCCGGAGCGCGTGCATGAGGCCCGGAAGCAGTTGAAATCGCTGGTGGAGGTGGGCACGTTGCTCATGCAGCTTACTCCCGACGATGCGCTGGCAACGGTGCTGACAAACGCCAAACAGCTACAGGCACAAATTGGCCACTGGCACGATAGCATTGTGCTGCTGCACCACCTGGAAGCCTTCATTGCTCAAGACCACCACCTGCCCATCAGCACCGCCGAACGCCTTATTGCCCGGCAGCAGCAACTAGCCAACCATCAGGAACAGCGCATTGGTCAGTTCAACGATAGCCTCCACACCCTGGTTGAGGCGCTAAGTCCATGGCGTGTGGCCGACGTGAGAACGATTTAGGGCAGCGGCTTTTTCGACACATAGACCACGCCCCGACCACCACTGCTATTGCAGAAATGGAAGTTTTTTCGCCCATCGCAGACGGCATCTGAACCCACTATATAAAGCCGCTCTTTGCTGTCCAGATGTAGTGCCTGAAGTTGGTGAAGCTGCGGCAGGTTGATTCTCCGGCTGGCATTGGCAGTTACGCCGGGGGTTTCGAAGACACCTACTGTTTTGGTGGTGTCCCGGTAAAAGTACTGCCTGATTTTATAGGTAGCGCCGTCAGTAGCAGTAACCGGATCAATTGAGATACCCGGCACTCGACCAGAAACCACGAGGTTTAACTCAAATTTCGGGTTAAATCGCCTATAAGCAGCCCATGTTTGTCCATCGTCAAGGCTAAAATAAGTGGCGTTGACTAGTGTACCACCCGCCATAGTAGATGTTATGAACAGTGTGTCACGGTATGCCGTAACAGCCAGTGGGCCACTTGACTGTTCTTTTACAGGTTGCCAGTTTCGTCCCCGGTCAGTTGACCGAAAGATCGAAAACGTAGTGGAAATCAGTAAGGTCTTGTCAATGTCACCCCAGACACTGATGATGGGGCGATCGATGGGTGAGCGGAGTACGTACCAGTTATCGTATTCGGGGGCTATCGTATCGGTTGAGGCCTGTTGACAGGCTATTATACCGATGCCCAGCAGGCAAAAAAGTAGGTGTTTCATAGCCTTGCGTTGATCATGCAATTTATTCCATCGTTCTGCCATTACAAACACCTGTATCGGAGCACGTAGCCCGACGATACAAACCAGACACTCCAGCCCAGGTGAAACAGGCGCTGAACCAGACCTTCATACGCTTGATGGTCGTTATGGGTTAAGTGCGCGTTTGACGTTGTCGGAAAGGGCATCGCGGTGGAGAGTATAGTAGAGCACGTTGAGCCTGATGTAAGCTTCGCTGAGGTAACTGTAACCAGCCTGCCCCCACTGGCTAGACCATGAGTTTTTGGCTTTGTAATACACCTTCCCCTGCTGGTCTTTTACCCGCCCCACCAGGTGCATATTGTGGTCATTGCTGGTGTTGAAATTCTCGAATTCCTGCTGCCGGTAAGCCTGCGTCACGAGCCGTTCGGGGCGGGGGTCGGTCAGGATCGTGGTGGCGTCGGTGGGGTTGTTGGGGATGACCGCCAGTCCATAATCGCCCGAAAAGGTGGGTTCCGACACGTCGAGTTCAACGGCCACGGTAAAGCCCCTTTCCAGGGCCACATCAAGGGTTTTCATCCACTGGTCGAGAGGCAGGTTCTGGAATGATTCGTTGGAGAAATTCCAGGCCACATCCAGCACAAAAGGCTTGTAGAAAGGCCGGTGGGTGTAGCTTGTGAGATGAAGGTAATCGCCGGGCTTCAGGCCCGTGTAGGCCAGAAAGTCGGCGGGCGTAAACAGACGGCCTTCGTAGGTAAAGGTCGGCACATCGGCACCCAGCTGCCCATCGAGCACGCGGGTCATGTCGGTTTTCCAGCCCGGACCGTGGCGGTTCCCCTCAGCGTAGGGCTTCACCACGGCCATTAACTGATTGATCAGTTCGCGGTGATCGTGCTGCGTCCGGCCATCTACCAGACCGCTGTAGGCTGTCTGCGGCACCAGGCCATAGCGAAAGGCCGCGTTGAGGGCATCGGGGTTGAGGGCACCTTCGCCAAAAGGTAGCTGCCCGCGCCGAAGAACGTGCGTCTGCGCTTTATCGAAGTACGTGTTTCGAACAATATACAGCTCTGAAAGGTCAATATGCCGCCCCGACTGCCGGATGATCTCCGACTCGAAGAACGAGGTCATGGCGAACGCCCAGCACGTGCCGCTGATGCCCTGGTTCAGCACGGGTAAACTGGACCATTCTTCCATGACCTGAAACTGGTAATGGCTCGGTGCCCTGACAGGCGCTACAGTTTCGCGCTGACAGGCGGGCAAGACCAACAGCCAGAGAAGGAGAAGCGAACGGAGCAGGGAGCTATACATAGGTGCTAGTAGTTTGGAGACAGGCGCTATAGCCGCCTCTGACGGCTGCAAGTGTGGCCGTTGCTGCCGGGGTTACCAAGGCCAATCGACAGACACTTGCTTTGGGTCGACAGACGGGTTGTGTAGCGCGGATTTCAGCCCGTAACTTGCCCCAACTCTATGACCCACGTCTTCGCCATACTGCGTCAATTTCACCAACGTCACCGCGGACTGACGCACGGGCTGTTTTGGGCGCTGGTGCTGCTGACCGGGTCGATGGATCACTACGCCCGCGACTATGGCCAGACTGACTCACTGGGGATTTCGCTCCAAATTGAGGCCACGTTTTTGCTGCCCCGCATTGCCATTGCCTACCTCACCGTATATGGCCTCTTACCGCAGCTGTTTCGGCCTGCGCCCATTGGTCAGGCTTTGGGGTGGCTCGTGCTGGGGCTGGTGGCCCTGTACGGTATTTACCTGGCCAACATTGGGTGGCAATGGGCGGTAAGCAGGCAACTTAGCCGTTCATTCAACTCGTTTCAAACCCTTGCTGACGTGCTGAACCAACCCAGGATGTTTTATAAGTCGTTCTTGCTGAGCAATTTCGGCGGCGCGGGCGGGTTGCTGTTAATTCGGTTGCTTGTACATCAGGGCGACGTCTGGCAACAGTCGCTGGTACTGGAAAAGGAGAAGACAGCGCTGGAACTGAAGCTCCTAAAGACGCAACTGAATCCACATTTCTTGTTCAACACGCTCAACAACCTCTACGCCCTGGCGCTGTTGCAGTCACCTCATACCCCTGCCGCCATTGCCCGCCTGGCCGACATGCTCGACTACATGCTCTACCGCTGCAACGCCCAACTGGTACCGCTGGCAGGCGAGGTGACCCTGCTGAACAACTACATCGCCCTGGAACGACTACGCTATGATGACACCCTCCACCTGACCTGCCACCTGAGCCACGCACCCGATGTAGAAATTGCCCCGCTCCTACTGCTGTCGCTGGTTGAAAATGCCTTTAAACACGGCGCAGGCGAGGCTACTCACCAACCGATAATCGACATCCGGCTAACAGCTCAACCGGGGAATATCCAGTTTCGGGTGGCCAACTCCTGTACGCCCCAGCACCTGACGGCGGGTGGGTTGGGGTTGCCCAACATACGCCAACAACTGGCCTTACTCTACCCCAACCGGCATACGATGATGTTGAACGAGCACGATGGTCTGTTTGTCGTTGATCTAACTCTCACCTGACTAATGCCGATCCGCTGCTTACTCGTTGATGATGAACCTCTGGCAATCAGCCTGTTGCAACAGCACATTGCGCAAATCGACGCGCTGAACGTGGTGGCCACGGCCCCCAATGCCATCCGGGCCATGGACATTTTGCGCACACAACAGACTACCGGCGAACCGATTGACCTGCTTTTTTGCGACATCAAAATGCCGCAGCTGTCGGGTGTCGATTTTCTGAAGGCACTCACCCACCGCCCCCACACCATTCTGACCACCGCCTACCGCGAATTTGCCTTCGACGGCTACGATCTTGATGTGGTCGATTACCTACTCAAACCCATCACCTTCGACCGGTTTGTGCGGGCCATCGACCGGTACCATCGATTAGTACATACAGCGACAACTGGGCCGCACCAGCTAGATGAAATGGCCACGGCACCACCGGCCGACAAATCGTTTCTGCATCTGAAAGTAGGGGCCAAGATGTACCGCATCGACCCTAAGGAGGTCCTGTATCTGGAAAGCCAGAAAGACTATGTCAAGGTGGTAACCACAGGGCAAGTCATCACGGCCAAAGCCACCCTCACCGACCTTGAGCACACCCTCAGCCCGCTCGGCTTCCTGCGCATTCACCGCTCGTTTCTGGTTAACCTGCGCTACCTCACCGCCTACACCACCGCCGACCTCGACATAGGCACCCACACCCTACCCATCGGCGCATTATACCGCGATCATGTGCTGACGCGGCTAAAGCAACCCTAATACCGCACCGATTGCCTCTTTTCGTTAATATGACTCTATCCCAGACCTGGACATGGTATATCTGGTGCTGCCCGACAACAGGCGTGCTGAATGCATTGCCAGGGTCGCCAAGAATAGTCAGCACGGGGTGCTCAACTGGACGTGGCTGAACGATTTAGGCCACTTTAGCATTACCTTTGTGTCCTCTTCACCGATCCCCCCTGCCGACCCAATTGTCGGCATTTGTTTTAAATAAGCAGTATATAAACTCTATAGGCTAATAGAATTATGTCTATCACCTTCACTACCAACGTCCAGTCAGCTGCCCGGCGTGACATTCTCGATCTCGACAAGAAAGTAGCAGCCTTTGCCTCCGGCCAAATGACCGACGAGCAATTCCGCAAGTTTCGGTTAGTGCGAGGGGTATATGGTCAGCGGCAGGCGGGGGTGCAGATGATCCGGATTAAGCTGCCCTACGGACGTATCACCGCCGATCAGCTCATTCGCATAGCCGACGTGTCGGACCGGTACGCTACGGGCAACCTCCACGCCACCACGCGGCAGGATATCCAACTCCACTTCGTCAAACTCGCCGACTCGCCCCAGCTCTGGGCCGACCTGGAAGATGCGGGCATCACGCTCAAAGAAGCCTGCGGCAATACCGTGCGCAACGTGACGGGGTCGGCCCGCGCGGGCATAGACCCCCGCGAGCCGTTCGACATTTCGGGCTACGCGCAGGCCATTTTCGAGTACTTTCTGCGCAACGCCATCTGCCAGGAAATGGGCCGAAAATTCAAGATCGCCTTATCCTCTTCCGAAGCCGACACCGCCTATGGGTTCATGCATGATATTGGGCTTATTCCTCGGATTCAGGATGGCAAACGGGGTTTTAAGGTGCTGCTGGGCGGTGGCCTGGGGGCGCAACCCTTTTCGGCGCAAACGGCCACAGAATTCATTGAGGAAGAGCGGGTTATCCCCTTTATCGAAGCCGTCATCCGGGTGTTCGACCGCTACGGTGAGCGCACCAAGCGCCACAAAGCCCGAATGAAATACCTCCTCAACGACCTCGGCCTGGACGAATTCTTAAACCGGGTAAACGAGGAATGGACGGCACTGCCAAATAAGACGCTGGATGTTGGATCCCGGACGCTGGACTCGCTGCCAGCACCACGCCCTAATCCTGATACAACTGACTTTTTGTCCAACGTCCAACATTCAGCATCCAACTTCCAAACATGGCTTGCCACCAACGTTTTCGAGCAGAAGCAGGCAGGATGGTATGCGGTGCAGTTGCGGGTGCTGCTGGGCGACATGTCGTCGGATACGGCGCGGGCGCTGGCGGGCATTGTGAAGCAGTACGCCGCCGACGATATCCGGGTGACGGTGAATCAGGGGTATCTGCTGCGGTTTATCAAGCCCGAAGATTTACATGCCGTGTTTGACGCCCTCGACGCGCTGGGCCTGGCCGAACCGGGTTTCGACACCACCGCCGACATTACCACCTGCCCCGGTACCGACACCTGCAACCTGGCCATCACCAGCAGCTACGGCATTACTCGGGCGCTGGAGGACGTAATGAAAGCCGAGTTTCCCGACATCATCTACAACAACGACATCAAAATCAAAATCAGTGGCTGCATGAACGGCTGCGGACAGCATTCGGCGGCTAACATCGGCTTCCACGGGGCCTCACTCAAGAACGGTGCGTATGTGTTGCCGGCCTTGCAGGTGCTGCTGGGCGGCGGCTTCAACGGGGCCGGTGCCACGCGGGGCGAGGGGCAAATTGGCGATAAGGTGATCAAGATTCCGGCCAAACGCGGGCCAGAGGCGCTGCGGGTATTGTTCCAGGATTACGAAGCCAACACCATCGAAGGCGAATATTACAACGACTATTACAACCGGCAGGGCAAAAACTATTTCTACACCCTGCTGAAACCCCTGGCCGACCTGAAAACGCTGCAAAACAGCGACTACATCGACTGGGACCATACCGATGCCTACGTCACCGAAGTGGGTGTGGGCGAGTGCGCCGGGGTACTCATTGACCTCGTGGCCACCACGCTGGACGAAGCCGCCGAAAAACTGGTTTGGGCCAATGAAGCCCTGGCCGAAAGCCGCTGGAGCGATGCCCTCTACCATGCCTATAACGTGCTGATTACGGGGGCCAAAGCCATGCTCATGGGCAACGGCATCAACACCAACACACACCACGGCATCGTCACCGATTTCGACCGCGAGTTTGCCGGGCAACCGGGAGGCCGGCCCCACGGTTTCCATGCTGCCGAAGGACAGTTTAAGTCGTTGGTATACAGCATCAACAAGCGTGAACCGTCGGAGGCCTTCGCCCGCGAATTCGTCACCGAAGCTACCGCTTTCCTCACCGCCACGCAGGCCCACCGTCAGCAACAAATCGCCCGCGACGGCCTCCCCGAACTTCAGGAATTGACACAAGCGCAGGACAGCTAAAAATAGTGATGAGTGATGAGCGGTAAGTGATGAGTTTGCTTCCGCAAGAGCATTTACGCTGGCGGAAGCAAACTCATCACTTACCGCTCATCACTCACCGTTCAAAAATGAAGCTCACTCTCATTGGTGCGGGACCGGGTGATCCTGACCTCATTACTGTAAAGGCGATTAAGGTACTTCGGGTGGCCGACGTGATCATGTATGACGCGCTCGTGGCCCCCGAACTGCTCGACTATTGCCGTCCCGATGCGCTGAAGGTGTATGTGGGCAAACGTCGCGGAGCCTATTCGTGCGTACAGGAAGACATAAACCCGCTTATCGTGCACTACGCCAAGCAGTACGGCCACGTGGTGCGGCTAAAAGGCGGCGACTCGTTCATCTTTGGGCGGGGGTGGGAAGAGATGGATTTTGCTGCGCAGCATGGTATTCCAGTAGAGGTCATCCCTGGCATTTCGAGCAGCTATGCCGTGCCTGCGGCTGCTGGTATCCCGCTCACTACCAGAGGGTTGTCGGAAAGTTTCTGGGTTGTAACCGGCACCACTAAAGAGGGGCAACTCTCGAAAGACCTGCAACTCGCGGCGCAGTCGTCGGCCACGGTGGTGATCCTGATGGGCATGCACAAACTACCCCTCGTGGCTGACCTGTTTCTTGGGCTGGGCAAAGCCGATACGCCCGTGGCCATCATCCAAAACGGCACCACGCCGCAGCAACGCGTGGTGGTAGCTACTGTGGGCAGCATCGTGGCTGAAGTAGCCCGGACGGGCATTGAAAACCCCGCCGTAATTGTGGTAGGGACGGTGGCAAACCTGGCCAAACTGCCCGAGGTACTTCAGCAGGTACCTGGAGAAACCAAAACAAACTAATTGGCAGACCATTGGTAGCGTCTACCACTCATAGGTTGTATGTTTGGTTACCGAAACACCTGTAGGTAAGTGCCGTCAGTTGTCAGGCAATCATCATCGCACAACAACTCATCATGAAACGGTATCAGGCTACCCTGCTTTCGTTGCTCTTTATAGCAACCACCTTCGTCGCTTCCTGCAAAAAAGAAGACACGCCCTGCGTTAAAAAAACGTGGTATAAAGATGCCGATGGCGACGGCAAGGGCGATAAAAATGTCAGCGTCCAATCGTGCGAAAAATACGTTGGCTATGTCGATAATGCCGACGACGACAACGACGTGGTGGCCCCTACACCCTTTGTCGATAAAGGGTATAAAACGCCAACTTCGTATCAGAACCTCACGCTGGTCTGGGCCGATGAATTTGATGGTACCAATTTAAATGAAAAATACTGGAATTACGAAATCGGCAATAATAACGGGTGGGGAAATAACGAATTACAGTATTATAAAAAAGAGAATACAACTGTTAAAGATGGTTACCTCACTATTGAAGCCCGCGTTGAAACAAACGGTGCTAGTAACTACACCTCTTCGCGACTGACCACGCAGGATAAATTCAATGTTAAATACGGTCGTATCGACATTCGGGCGTTGCTGCCGAAGGGGCAGGGTATCTGGCCCGCGCTCTGGATGCTGGGCAAAAATATTAAGCAGGTAAGCTGGCCCAAATGTGGCGAAATAGACATCATGGAACTGATTGGCGGCACTGACAAAGACAACACCGTCTACGGCACCGCCCACTGGGATAACAACAACAGTCACGCACAGTATGGCGGCAACACAAAACTGGCCTCAGGCACCTTCAATGATGAATTTCACGTGTTCTCCATCATCTGGGATGCCAAGAAAATTGTGTGGTATGTAGACGATAAACAGTTTCACATCATCGACACAACCCCCGCCGGATTAAGCGAATTTCAGGAAGACTATTTCCTGCTTGTGAACCTGGCCGTGGGTGGCGACTGGCCCGGAAAACCAAGCTCGGCAACGGTATTCCCACAGCAGATGAAAGTGGATTACATCCGCGTGTTTCAGTAATAAAAAGGGCTGTATCTGTAAGCTAATTTCTTAGGTAATATTGTTCTATTATTTGGGTTTTTAAAAGCTGCATGTCTGTGAAGAAATCGCTTTTTCTGTTAATCCTGTCGGGTGTGTTTATTGCCTGTGGACAGCAAAATGTTCGTGAAGAAAAAGGCAAGAAAATACCAGTGCCTATTGTGGGCACCTGGCAGCTTATGTCGGGAACGACCATTGAGAAAGGCGACACGACGGTAACAGATTACACCAAAGATCAATCGTTTATTAAGATCATCAACGACACGCATTTTGCGTTTCTGAAGCATGATCTTTCGGGTGGGAAAGGCAACACCGCTGCGTACGATTCGGGCGGGGGGCGCTATACCCTGACCGACAGTCTGTACACCGAAAAGCTGGACTACTGCACCGAGCGAGACTGGGAAAATCACACGTTTTCGTTTACAGTGAGTATCAAAAATGATACGCTTACGCAGCAGGGCGTGGAAGTGGTGGCAACAGCAGGCATCAACCGGATTAATATTGAGCGCTACGTACGTGTGAAATGATAACTGATAGGTGTGGCTTCGCGTTTCAGGCTTCGCGCTCTAAGCCCTAAAGCGAAGCTAAACCGCCCCCACCTCCCCCGAAAACACCCCGTTTTTCGTAAATTCGCCCCCTGAAATCAAACTAAAAATCGCCTGTTGGGGGTTGGGTTTATATGTATTGCGTTCTTCTTTATTACTGCTACACACCTATTGCCGATCCTGAAGCGTTTCGGGAAGAGCACCATCAGCTATGTCTACGGCTGAACCTGCTGGGGCGCATTATTGTGGCGCCCGAAGGCCTCAATGGCACCGTGTCGGGCCTGGCTGCCGACTGCGAAGCCTATATGGCCACGGTTAAAGCCGACCCCCGGTTTGCGGCGCTGGAATTCAAGATAGACACCGCCCCGGCCCATACGTTTCAGAAACTACACGTCCGGGTGAAGCCCGAAATTGTCCATTCCGAACTCCCCGTTGACCCACTGGTGCAAACCGGTATTCACCTGGAACCCGCCGAGTTTCGCGCTATGAAAAACGACTCCGACGTGGTCCTTGTCGATATGCGGTCGAACTACGAACACAGCATGGGCAAGTTCAACGGGGCCGTCACCTTCGACATGGAAAATCTGCGCGAACTACCCGACCACGTGGCTGAGATCGCGCACCTGAAAGACAAGAAGATTATCACCTATTGTACGGGCGGTATCAAGTGCGAAAAAGCCTCGGCCTACCTGCTCGCGCAGGGGTTCGAGAACGTCTATCAACTGCACGGCGGCATCATCAAATACGGCATGGAGGCCGAGGGTGAAGGCTTCGACGGACAGTGCTATGTGTTCGACAACCGTCTGGCCGTTGATGTGAATCAGGTGAACCCCACGGTAATCGCTACCTGCCACCGCTGCGGCACGCCCAGCACCCGCATGGTCAACTGCGCCTCGCCCGCCTGCAACAACCACGTACCCCTCTGCGAAGCCTGCGGCGACACCCACGCGGGCACCTGCACCGACGCCTGCAAAGCCGACCCCCTCCTCCGCCCCTACGACGGTACCGGCTACTACAGCAAAAAATCCATTGGCTACACCCCGGAGCAAGGCTACCGAAGCAGACAGCGAAGCGTTACGTAGGGATTTACGTATTACGAATTACGATTTGTGGCTGACGCATCCCTTATGCTGTAGAGCAGGCTGACGCGTCAGCAACAAATCGTAATTCGTACATCAAAAATCGTAAATCAAAAAATCCCCCACAGGCCGTATGGAATGTGGGGGATTTTTGCATCGTGAGAGTATGCTGACCGTTTAATAACTATTGAGTTAGTTAATTTTTGTTAAGCAACATTCTGGAAATAGTTACGTCAGTACATTTAGGCAATCAACTCAACTTCCATTCCCTTTTTGTATGAAACATCGCTTACTCCAGCTGTTCTTTTGGTGCTTTCTGTCAGGGTCAGCCTTGGCCCAAACGGCCCCCTCCCGATTTGCCTTACAGGCCACCGTTACCGACACGCTGGGTGCTAAACTCAACGGAGCCACGGTCATGCTTCAAACCGTAACTGATTCAACCTTAACCAATTACGGTCGCTCTGCCGAGACGGGGGCCTTTGTGTTAAAAGGCATTAAACGCGGCAGCTACATCCTGAAAATTACGTATGTAGGCATGATGCCGCTGACCAAAAACGTCAGTTTCGAGCAGGAGGCCACCGTTGATCTGGGCACTATTAAGCTAAAGCCCATTGCCAAAGAACTGTATGAGGTGGTGGTCCGCACGGCCCGCGCGCCGCTCACGATCCGGGGCGACACGGTGGAATATGATACCCGGGCGTTTAAGGTGCCGCCGGGGTCGAGCGTTGAGGATTTGTTGCGCAAGCTGCCGGGCGTTATTGTCGACCGGGAGGGCAACATCCGGGCGCAGGGGCAGGAGGTTAAAAAAGTGTTGGTTGACGGCAAGCAGTTTTTCAGTGACGACCCCAAAACGGCCACCAAAAATCTTCAGGCCGAAGCCATTTCCAAGGTGCAGGTATTTAGCGATAAGACCGAAAAAGCCAAGCTGACGGGCGTTGACGACGGCACCAAAGAAAAGACCATGAATCTGGAGCTGAAAGAAGAGTTCAAGAAAGGCGGCTTTGGTAAAATTACGGGGGGCGCAGGCCCGGCCAGCAACCTGTCTGCGCGGGCCGAGGTGCGCGGCAACTACAATAAATTCAATAAAACGCAGCAGTTTTCGGTCATTGGCCTGGCCAACAACACTAACCAGACCGGTCTGTCCTGGGCTGATTATCAAGATTTTAGGGGTAGTAATTCCTTCAATTGGAACGATAATGCCGACTTTGGTTTTGGCGGGGGGTTTATGTATTTCGGTGGGGGCGACGAAGAAAGCCTGACCATTCCGATCAGCGGCGGCGACCGAGGCAACGGCCTGTCGGACAACCAGGCGGCGGGGGTCAATTACAACTTCGACACCAAGAAAACGAAGATCAGCAGCAGCTATTATTTCAGCCAGACCAAGTTGCGGTCGGAGACGCAGAGTGAAGAAAACAATTTTTTCCCCACAGGCACGCTCAACACCCGCTCGGCGTCGAATCAAATCAACCGCAACAGCACCCATCGAATCAGTTTTCGGATTGAAAAAGAGCTCGATTCGCTCAATAAGATCGTGTTTGTCAACAACAGCCGTTTTGCCACCGCCAACGCCCTATTGTTCAGCAACCGCGACATCAGGCGGATTCTTAGCGCAACCAGCACGCCTACTACGTCCAATACGACTAACAACAACAGCACGAGCCAGTCGTTTGGCACCAACAACTCCATCATCTACCGAATGAATTTCAAGAAGAAGGGACGCAGCTTTGCCGCCAGCATTGGCTACCAGTTGAACGCCAACGACGCTACGCTGAACATCAACGCCGAGAACCGGTTCTACGAAGCCCTCGACCTGAACGATCAATTCCGCCTTATTCGGCAGCGGCAGGCCACCAACAGTAACGTGGCGCAGTACAAGGCCAGCTTGCAATACGTAGAGCCGCTGTCGAAAAAAGTCTTCTGGGAATCGTTCTACAACTTCAACCTGCGCAATGACGCCGTTGACCGCGACGTGCTCGACACCCGCACTGACCAACTGCTGCGGGTTGACACGCTGAGCCGGTACTACACCAACAACTACACCTACAACCGGCTGGGCACGGGCTTTCGGTACACCAACAAGGGTTTGAACATCGGCGTGGGTGGGGCTGTGCAGCGGTTTACGCTCAACGGGCAATATGCCTTCGACCAGACCCTGCCCGTGCGCCAAACCATCGACCGAGTGTTTACCACGTTTATTCCGAACGTCTCGCTGAACTTCGACATGAAAAACAACAAGTTCATGTATGGCGGCTATAACCTACGGGTGCAAATACCCAGCTCGCGTGACTTGCAGCCGTTGGTCGACAACAGCAACCCCTTATTTATCAGCCGGGGCAACCCCGATCTGCTGCCCGCACTCACGCACGGCGTTAACTTGGGCTTCCAGTATTTTAACCCCGGCTCGTTTACCAATTACTACGGGGGCGTCAGCTATGGGTCCATCACTAACCAGATTGTGTATGCACAAACCATTGACCCCCGCACACTGGTGCGCACGTCGGTGCCCGTCAACGTGTCGGGTGGTAACAACTTCAGCTTCTACAGCAACGTGAGCTTTCCGCTGAAAAAGACAAAAGCCACGCTCGACCTTGGCGGCAACATCAACGCGGGCCGTACCCTGACGCCCATCAACGGCGAGTTGAACCAGACCAATACCACCAACTACAACATCAACACCCGGCTGAGCCTGACGCCAGCCGACTGGTTTACGTTCTACGGCAACGCCGAAATTGGTATTGGCAACGCGAAGTACTCCATCAGCACGGCCGAAGATGCCCAAACGATCAGCAACAACTACAGCGCCGACGCCAACGTGAAACTACCGGGCGGTATTTTTGTCAGTTCCACCTTCAATTACCTGCTCTATCGTAACCAACGGTTTGGGTTCGAACGGAACCTGCCCATCTGGAACGCGGCGGTGTACCGGCTAGTTGGCAAGGCCAAGAAAATGGAAGTACGGTTGTCGGCGTTTGATCTGTTGAACCGCAACGTAAACGTGTCGCAGTACGCCGGACCGACGGCTGTTTTCAACAGCAGCACCCGCACGTTGGCCCGTTACTTCATGTTCAGCATGACCTACAACATGCGCGGCGTGAAAGCCAGCATACGCAAAGGTGGCTGGGACGACTAATTAGTATTTCTGGTTTTCAACATAATTTAAGCTCTTCTTATGCTTCGTTACACCTTACTTTTCTTTATCTGCTGCGCTACCTTGTTGGCACACGCCCAAAACACGGAGGGGGTGGCGTTGTATTCGCGCAAGACCGACTACGCCAAATTGCTCACCAAGCTCACGTACCTGAGTCAGGAGCAAAAAGACCGCTATGCCAACACCTGGAAGAACGACGAAGACTGGAGCGAAAAAATGAAGCTCGTCTTCACGCCCACGGCCAGCCTATACAGCTTCGCCAGCGAATCGGGCGAAAGCCCCGACGGTAAATACACCTGGCGTAACAAAGACCTGTTCTTTTACCGGGAATATGACAAAGAACAGGTGGTTGACGTAGAAGAAATGCTGGGCAAAACCTATGTGGTAGAAGATACATTGCGCCTGCCAAAATGGAAGATCGGCAACCAGGTTCGTGAAATCCTGGGCCATATGTGCCTGGTAGCCACCACCTTCGACCCCGTTAAACAGCATAACATCAAGGCGTGGTTTGCGCAGGACATTCCGGTGCCGGCGGGACCAGAAAAATACGCCGGCCTGCCCGGCCTGATCCTGGAACTCGACGTCGACGAGGGCATCATCATCCTGGAAGCCACCAACGTTTCCTTCAAACCCGTAGCCGCCGACCTGAAGGTGCCCAAGACGAAAAAGGCCAAAAAAGTGGATGAGAAGGGCTATGCAGCGCTCATCAAAAACCACATCGCCGAACAAATGAAGGAGCAGCAAAACCCGTATTGGACGATCCGGTATTGAGGAATAGTTCAAAGTCCAAGGTCTAAGGTCTAAAGCAGTCCGCCGCTGCGGTTGCTTCGCGCACTACCCATCTGGTGTGCGAAGCAACCGCAGCAGCGGACCGCTTTAGACCTTAGACTTTGAACTTATCTTTGCGACCTCATGGCTTCGCACAAACTGATTATTTACCAACTCCTGCCGCGTCTTTTTGGCAACACCAATACCACCAACCGCATCTGGGGAACGCTGGCCGACAACGGGTCGGGGAAGCTGGCCGACGTGAACGACGCGGCCCTGGAGAGCATCAAAACCCTGGGTAGTACCCACGTCTGGTATACGGGCCTGCCCGAACACGCCACCATGACCGACTACGCGGCGCAGGGCATCCGGCCCGACGACCCCGCCGTGGTGAAAGGCCGCGCCGGGTCGCCCTACGCGGTGAAAGATTATTACGACGTTGACCCCGATTTGGCCGTTTCAGTGCCCAACCGGATGGCCGAGTTTGATGCACTAGTGGCCCGAACCCACGCCCACGGCCTGAAGGTGATCATCGACTTTGTGCCTAACCACGTAGCCCGGCAGTACCAGTCCGACACCAAACCGGCAGCGGTAGAAGACCTGGGCGAAGGTGACGACGTGCGGCAGGCGTTTTCCCCGAAAAACAACTTTTATTACTTACCCGGCACCCGGTTTGTAGCCCCGTTTGTGCCCGGCAGCGTTGACGCCCACACGCCACTTACGAACTCGGCCCCGCCCATTCAGGAAATGCCCACCCGAGTCACAGGTTCCGGCTCCATTACCGAAGCGCCCCACATCGACGACTGGTACGAGACCATCAAGCTCAACTACGGCTATAACGTTTTCGACGGTACGCTGCACGTGGGTTCGCTGGATTCGGCTGACCGACCCGATACCTGGTACAAGATGCGCGATATCCTTTTGTTTTGGGCCGGAAAAGGCGTCGATGGGTTCCGGTGCGACATGGCCCACCTGGTGCCGGTGGCATTTTGGCAATGGGTCACGGCTATTGTGCGGGCCACCTATCCCGACGTTATTTTCATTGCCGAAATCTATGACCCCGGCCTCTACCGGACGTACATTTTCGAGGGTGGGTTTGATTACCTCTACGACAAAGTGGGTCTCTACGACGCCCTGCGCCGCCTGACCGAAGGCCACGGGTCGTGTTATGACCTCACCCATGTCTGGCAAAACGAGTCGGGCGATTTTGCCGAACACATGCTCCGTTTCCTGGAAACCCACGACGAGCAGCGCATTGCGTCGTCCTTTTTTGCCACCGATCCCCGGCGGGCCATACCGGCCATGGTCATCACCGCCACCATGCATACGGGGCCGTATCTGCTCTATTTCGGGCAGGAGTTGGGCGTGCGGGGCGAAGATGCTGAAGGGTTCAGCGGTCACGACGGGCGCACCACCATCTTCGACTACTGGGGCCTCACCGACTGGCAGGGCTACCTCAACAGCCACCAGTATGACGGGGCGGGCCTCACTCCCGTGCAACGCGAGTTGCGGGCCGTGTACGAAAAACTGGGCACACTGGTAAAGCAATCTGAGGCCATTCGGACTGGTAGCTTCTATGATTTGCAATGGGCCAATCAGCACACGCCAGGCTACAACATGCACCTGACTTACAGTTATCTACGCTATACCGAACACCAGAAGCTGCTGATCGTATGTAACTTCGACCCTCATAATACCTTGTCGGCCAGTGTGGTTATTCCTGAACACGCGTTGCTGTTGATGGGCCAAACCGTAGGGATTTCCCTGCGCGGCGTCGATCTGTTTATGACCTCCGAGGTCGTTACGGCCAGTGGCAACGCCGGTTTCCGGGTAGACATCCCGCCGTTCGGTGTACGCGTATATCAGCTCGACGTTAGTTAGGTTATTGGTTTTTGAAGGTGTCTTTTGCCCACTACCACCGTCTGATACGTATGCATGCACGTTTCCTTAGCCTCATTTTAGTCGTTGCCCACTACGCTGTGGTGGCGCAAACTACCGACGAGTTAAAGTATGTGACCATTGTGCCGGGCAAAACCGTGGCCGAAACCGCCGTGCGCACCGGCGAATCGTTGCTGGGCCGTCCCTACGTACATTACACGCTGGAAGGCAACCCCACCGAGCAACTAGTGGTGAACCTTCAGCAGTTCGACTGCACCACGTTTATTGAAACCACCCTGGCCCTGGCCCTCACCGACCAGGAACTGGTAGCCAGCTACAGCCCCGTTCAGGCCGAACCCATTTTCCGGAAATACCTGACCAAAATTCGCTACCGCAATGGTCAGATAGACGGCTATGCCAGCCGGTTGCACTACCTATCTGACTGGCTCCGCGACAATGAACGCAAAGGGCTGTTGCAGGATGTCACCCGCGAGATTGGAGGCGTGCAGGTGCAGAAGGCTGTGAATTATATGACCGCCGCCGTGCATAAATACCCCCACCTGAACGACCCGGCGGTGTTCAAGCAGATCACGCAGGTGCAGACCGACATCAGTCAGCAACCGTTCTGGTTTATCCGGAAAGATCAGTTCCGGGCCATCGAACCCAAATTGCACGAAGGTGATATTGTGCTGCTGACCGCCGCCCGCCCCGGCCTCGATACCCGCCACGTGGGCTATGCTACCTGGCGCAACGGCCGGGTGTATTTACTCCACGCCTCGTCTGATCACCACAAAGTAGTGATCACCCCCACCCCACTGGCCGATTACCTGCTGAGCAACAAACGGCTGTCGGGCGTTCGGGTGGCGCGCATCCGGTCGGTGGTGAGCAAGGTGGCGTGCCAGCCCAAGAAATCCCGGCTGATGAGTTTGCTGGTGAAGCAGTAGAGGTGCATCAAAGCACCTGCCATTGCCGACGATGGCAAACAGATTATAAGTAAAACTGAAAATTTCTGGATAACTATTTCTATTGAGCGGTTACTACAGGGTTAACAACCTCTTAGAGTAATGTTGCCTTACTGAACTATCTCGCCATTTTTACTAGGGAATCGTACCGAAATAGATGATTGTCCTTTTATATTGGTAGCCTAACTTTCCTACAAGATGACTCCAAGGATGCTCAACGTCGGCTTTATCGACCGTCTTATTCGCGGATTACTGGCCATTGATCTACTGGCGCTTTGCCTGGCCTCGTTTATTCAAGGCTCGGTAGTTGGGCTGGCGCTTATGCTGGCTGCCTACGCCGCCTATTCGGGACTAACAGGCAACTGTCCCGTCTACGCCATGCTGGGACTGAACACCCGCCAACGCACCGAACCCTAGTACCTTTGGCCCTTAAAAAGCCCCCAAAAGCGCCCCGTTTATCGACCATAAGCGGGGCGCTTTCGCGTAGAAGGCCCTATCTTTGGCTTTACACCCCGCCTACCACCGTATGTCTGCCAAGGCTTTTTACCAGACGTTTTATCAGACCGAACAACTCTTCCGCCGCGCCGATGAAGCCCTGACGTTTCCGGCCCGCTACGACACCCCCCACGAGTTACTTAGCCCCCCGGCATTTGATGAAACAACAGTCATTGATACAGAAGTTATTGATAGTGAACCTATTATTATCACCATCAACGACCCTGTACTTCCCGCTGCTCCGGTGACCGTACAGGCCCCAGTACCCACAGAACCCATAACTACTCCGCCCATACCGGCCGAGCAGCCCGTTGTTATGGTTGCCCCGCCCCCTACCGAGCCTGCATCAGTTCCTGCACCACAACCAGTAGTAGCACCGCCGGTCAGTTCACCGACCGATACCAAACCGCCCGTTTCGCGCAAACCGGCTTCACCACAGATCGGCCAGAAAGTGCTTATTCTGGTCGATGATGAGTTGCTGCCCAGCGACTTACTGTTTCTCGAAAAAATTCTCAAAGCGGTCCATCTCGATATTGAGGGGGTCGATCTGCTGAATGTGCATGGTACCAGCAACGTCAATTTTCAGGAACTGCTGTCGGGCAAATACATTCACCATTTTTTCACGTTTGGCGTACCCTTCAGCCGCATCAACCTCGACATTCTGATGGACCGGTATCAGCCCGTCCGATTCGATGGCATCACCTTCCTGATGGCCGACCCACTGCCCGCTATCGAGACCGACGTAGCCCTGAAAAAAAAGCTCTGGGAAGCATTGAAGAAGATTTTCCTCTGGCGATAGAAAAAGGGGGTTTGATTGTTTGTTGGTGTTTTGACTGGCGAAGCCACAACCAAACCCACAAACAACCAAACAGCTAAACCCCAAACAACCAAACAATCAAACAGCCAATCCGTTGACGAACCCTCCCTTACGCCGTGTATTGACCACCGTTCAGCTTTGGGGCATTGCGGTGGGGCTGGTTATCTCTGGCGAGTATTTTGGCTGGAACTACGGCTGGCAGGTAGCGGGTACCCTGGGATTTGGCGTAGCTACTGCCATTGTCACGGTATTTTACGTCGCGTTTGTATTCAGCTATACCGAACTCACTACGGCCATTCCTGACGCGGGCGGGCCGTTTGCTTATGCCTACCGCGCTTTTGGCCCAACGGGGGGCTTCCTGGCAGGCTACGCTACCCTGGTCGATTTTTTACTGGCACCACCAGCCATTGCGGCGGCGTTGGGAGCCTACGCCCATTTTCTTAATCCAGCCCTGTCGCCACTTTGGGTGGGGGTTATTTCGTACTCGGTCTTTGTGGGCATTAACATGCTGGGTGTACGCGATTCGGCCAATTTTTCGCTTATCGTAACCATCCTGGCCGTGGTTGAACTGCTGGTGTTTATGGGGCTGGTAGCCCCGGCTTTTAAGTTCGACAATGTGGTGGCACATACCGAGCAGTTTAAGTGGACGAGTGTGTTTGCCGCCCTACCGTTTGCCATCTGGCTCTACCTGGCTATCGAGGGCGTGGCCATGGTGGCCGAAGAAGTAAAAGATCCCCGCCGCACCATACCCCGCGCCTACCTGCTCAGCATCGGCACGCTGGTACTGCTGGCCGTGGGCACCATGCTCCTTTGCGCCGGGGCCGGCGACTGGCGCCGCCTCGCCACCATCGACTACCCCCTCCCCGAAACCCTAGCTATGGTATTGGGGCACAACAGCGTCTGGACTAGGCTGTTTGCCAGCATTGGCTTGTTTGGGCTGGTGGCATCGTTCCACTGCAACACGCTGGGCTATTCACGGCAGATCTACGTACTGGCCCGCAACGGCTATCTTCCCGCTTTTCTGGCCCAGGTAAACGAACGATTCCGCACGCCCCACTGGGCCTTGGTTGTGGGGGGTGGCATTGGCCTAGTGGCCCTTTTTTCGGGCAGCACCGACCAGATCATCGTGCTGTCGGCACTGGGGGCCATTGTCATGTACGGCATCAGTTTAGTTAGTCTGCTGGCCTTACGGCGGCGAGAACCAACCCTTGAACGGCCCTTTAAAACGCCATTTTATCCCTTTTTGCCCCTGCTGGCCCTGTTTCTGTCCTTAATTTGCTTACTTGCCATCGTCTACTTTAACCCCCGGCTAAGTGCGCTGTTTCTGGGTCTTGGCGGCCTGTCATTACTGGTCTTTCGACTGGTTGGCCGCCGTGCCGTTCCAGTTAAGCTCAACATGCTTGATTAGGCAATGACCACCAAAACACCCGCCACCGCCCCCCTGCCCGACTGGCTTGCCGATGAGGCTAGTTTGGCTGATGAAGCTGTGTTGTTTGGTCTATCCGAAGCGCGACCTGATGAACGCCTGGCCCAGATCAGGCTGGCCTTTTTGGAACGTACGGTGCTGGTGGAAAAGCAAATTGAGCAGGCGCAGGAGCACGTGAGTGATTTGAACGCCGTCATTGACGCCGCTCAGACGGACCTGAATGCGCTGCAAACACTACAGCTAACGGGCCAAAAACGCCTGTTTTCTCTTGCCGGACAGCGATTGCTAATCAGGTTTGGCCTGTCGCTGGTGGGGTGTGCAGCGGTGATTTTTAGTACCAATCAGTTACTACCAACGCCATTTGCGAGTGTGCTGCTGGGCGGATTAGTAGGCCTGGGGGGCATCGGTGCGGCCTTGATTCGGTATGCGGCCGACGGGCGGGCCAGACTCAATCAGCAACAGGCCGACCGGCTGATCCAAGAGCAGCGACTGGCAAAAACGGAGAGTAAACTAGTTGATTATCAACAAACTAAGCAACAATTAATTGCCGACTTGTACCAGTATGAAGCCATTCGCGATGCACAGCATGCCCACCGCGACCGGCTGATACGCCTCTTCGAGAGCGAGTTCGACCTGGCCCGCAGTCTCCGCTACAGCCTCAACCCCAACGACTACCGCTATTCAGAGGGAATTTGACGTTAAGGTTTAAAGTCTAATGTCCAAAGTCCAATGTTTCTCCCTTCCTCCCTCCTCCTTTCCTCCCCTCCTCCTCCCTACCCCCCATGTCCGACTATTTGCATGGCTACGACAGTGGCCGCGAGGGTTCGCCCCGCGATTCATTTGAAAGTATGGTGTCGAGTCAGGAACATGAGGTGTTTTTGACGAAACAAATTACTAGGCGCGAAGCCGACATCGTCCTGCTAGACAGTCAGCTTGAGCAGACCCTGGCCCAACAGGTCGTTCTTCAGGAGCAACTCATGTCGGTTGCTGCCGCCCGCTCGGCGGGGCAGGTGCGGGTAGACCAACTGCGGAAGCAACAGTTTGACAATCAGACAGAACAGGCGCAGTTAGTGGCGCGGAGGCTGGCCCTTACGGCGGAATATTCGCTGCTGAGCGGGTTGTTTTTCTTCGTAGCGGGACTGTCGTTTTTGCTCGGCGACCTGGTAATCTCGCACGAGATTGTGGCCTACGCACTCAATATCCGCGACAACCTGGAGGCCTGGGCGTTTGCGGCGGGGCTGGCGATGGTGACGGTGCTGCTGAAACCCACCTACGACCGCCTGATTGAGCGCCCCTACCAAACCGACCCGGTGCGGTATGGAGGGCGATATAGTCGTTTCAAAATCTTATTGGCCGTTTTTGCGCTCATCACGCTCATGGTACTTGGCTGGTTTCGTTACGAAGCCTACCGCACCGATCAGCTCAAGGCGGCCATCAACCGCAGCATCCGGCAGTTGCAACAAAATACCCTGCCTACCGACGACCCCGCCGCCACGGTAGTCGACCCGGCGGTGCTGGCTAAGATTGAACAGCAACTGGCGCAGTCGGGTGAGCTAAACGTGGCGTTGGTAGGTAGCCCCTGGGCCATGCTGTCGTTTGTACTGAGCGGGCTACTGTTTGCACTGGCAGGTGCCGTTTGCCTGGGCATCGGCCTGCCCGTTTTGGCCGTTTTCTGGACGCGCTGGCTGCAGATAGACCGGCGGCGGGGCGTGTTGCGACGGCGGGAACGGGCGTTACTACGCGTGTTGACACCATTGGAAGAAGCTCATAATGAGCGAAATACGCACCACCAGGCGCTAACTGAGCAACTAGGTCAACTGCCCAATTTAACTGAACTTCGGCAACATCGTCAGGAACTGGTTTTGTTCATAGAAACCCTGGGCAATGAACTCCGCCTCGCCATCACCGACCGGCGCATTGCGCAGTATACCGATGGGTATGCCAAAGGCGAAGCCGACCGCGACTCAACGCCTAGTCGTAATGAAGCTAACCCGCTGATGCCCCGCCCGCACCAAGCCATCCGGCAGTTGATCCGGCAGCGGCTCGATGGGCCAAATGATCAGTAAATTGTAAATTACAAATATATGGTCATAAAATAATACTTCTCTCTACTAGTAGCCAATTTATGTACTAATGTAAGGTATTGTATAACTAATTCTATAGATAAAAAATGGGTAATATTCTGGTAATGCACCACCGTTATATTGGGTGAAATATGTTGTCATCAACGCTTTCCCCCAATTCGTATGCATCAACCACTACGGTTTTTCTGGCTCCTGTTTGTAGGAGCTTTTTTTGTGCTTACGCCATCTGTTTTTGGTCAAATTTCTGTCACAAGTGGCGGCACAGCTTACACACAAGATTTTAACACGCTGCCTACCACTGGTACACCTGCCTTTGTACAAAACAGTATAGTAACTGGTGTCTACGGTGAAAGGACTGGTACCGGGACTACCATTGTAGCTGATGCTGGTTCAAACACTGGAGGCAACCTGTATAGCTACGGAACGGGTACTACCACCGAGCGTGCACTTGGCTCAGTTGGTTCTGGTAATGCTGCCGCTGGCAATTTTGCATATGGCGTACGTTTTAAAAATAACACAACCAGTACGATTACCTCATTTCAAGTCTCTTACACTGGTGAACAATGGCGAAGCGGCGGTACCACATCGAATGCACAGACCGTAACTTTTTCGTACCTAGTATCATCGGCTGCTATTACGACATCTGCGCCAGGCACGGCAGCACCGGCGGGCTACGTAGCTAACACATCGCTCGATTTTACGTCACTCATTAACAATGCAGCGGCTGGTTCGCTTGATGGTAACGCAGCGGCTAATCGGGCTACAAAGACTGCCACCATAACTGTTACTATTAATTCTGGTGACGAATTAATGTTACGTTGGTATGATCCTGACCACTCAGGAACTGATCACGGACTCGCTATAGACGACTTATCAGTCACCTTCACTACGTCCACACCCCCTACCGGCCCAACCTTATCGGCTAACCCAACGACGCTAACGATTCCTGCGACGACGCAAGGAAACACCTCTTCTTCAGCCTCCTATGTACTGACTGCCAGTAACTTGACAAATGCCATTACAATAACGGCACCAAACAGCAACATTGAGATTAGCCCTGACAACACGACGTTTTCCAGCAGCTTTACACTGCCACAAACCACTACGTCGGCCACAATATATGCCCGTTTAACGGGGGCTACACAGGGGACTTTTTCGGGCAATATTGTCAATGCCAGCACAGGGGCCACGTCGGTCAACGTAGCGGCGAGTGGTACGGTGAATGCGGCGGTAGGTACGTTTACCAGGATCAGCACCATCCAGGGATCGGGTAATGCGGTGGCCGTTACGGGAGCACAGAACATTGAAGGTATCGTGACGCGGAAGTTTGCAGGAGCCACCGGACAGAATGGTTTTTACGTACAGGAAGAAGACGCCGATCAGGATGGTAACCCGGCTACTTCAGAAGGCATTTTCTGCTATGACCCTGCCGGGCTGTTTACGGGCAATGTGGGCGACAAGGTACAGGTAGCCGGCACACCCGCCGAGTTTGCCAGCGCGTCGGGCGGGGTAAACAGTAGCCTTACGCAGTTGGCCAACCTAACCAGCGTGGTCAATTTGGGAGCCAGCACCCTGCCTGCCGCCACCAACGTGACCCTGCCTTTTGCGGCCTCGTCTGGTGGTGTATCGGCCCTGGAGCGGTATGAGGGTATGCTTATTCAACTGAGTGCTGCCACTGGCAACCTCACGGTGACTGAAACGTTTAGCCTGCGGCAGTATGGACAGATTACCCTCTCGGCAACCGACGGCACCAATCAGGCCGGTACCGATGGTCGCATTGACCAGTACACGCAATTTAATACACCCAGCGTGAGCGGCTATGCAGCCTACGAGGCAGCCGTTGATCGCCGCCAGATCATCCTTGACGATGCCAGCAGCACGTCGTACCCGGCCACCATTATTCATTCACGGGGCGGAAACCCCCTCACAGCCAGCAACACCGTGCGCGGTGGCGACGACGTGGCTAGTATCACGGCGGTGCTCGATGAGCGGTTCGATGGCTACCGACTACAGACCAACACCGGTGTCAATTTCAACGCTGCCAACCCTCGTCCGGCCACCATACCCAATGTTGGCGGAACGTTGAAGGTTGGTTTTGCCAACGTCCTCAACTACTTCACCACCTTCGGCGCAACCAACGACCGGGGGGCCGACAATGCCACCGAGTTTTCGCGGCAGCGGGCCAAAGTTATTGCCAACCTGATTGGTACGGGGGCTGACGTTATCGGCCTGAGCGAAATTCAGAACAAAACCCAAAATGACAACGGCGTTACGGCACTGAACGATCTGGTGAGCGGCATGAACGCCGTAGCGGGTGCCGGTACCTATGCGTTTGTCACGCCTAACACGCTGGCCAGTACGGATTTCATTACCGTAGCCATCCTCTATAAACCAGCCATGGTGTCGCTGGTAGGGCAAGCCGTACCCATTCCGGGCAGTTTCGGGCAGGGGGCTTTTGGCGTGGTGGGCCGCTCGGCTATTGCGCAGACCTTCCAGCAAATTAGCGGTGGTGGCGACGGCATTTTTACGCTCGTAGCCAACCACTGGAAATCGAAGGGGTCATCAGCTGGCCAAGCAGGGGATGCCGACGCGGGCGATGGACAGGGCTTTTCGAGCGGTACCCGCACCCGTCAGGCGCAGGACCTGCTCCAGTGGATCAATACCAAACCAACTGGCACACAGGACCCCGATTACCTGATTGTGGGTGACCTGAACGCCTATGCGAGCGAAACGCCCCTCACTACACTCGAAAACGGCGGCTACACGGCGCTCATTCCCAAGAGCAGCTATTCGTTTGCATTCAAAGGGGAGTGGGGGTCACTGGATCATGCCTTAGCAAACAGTGCATTACAAGGTCAGGTAACGGGTGCTACCAAGTGGTATATCAATTCAGATGAGCCTACGGCCTTGGACTACAACACTGAAAACAAGACAACAGCGCAGCAGACCAGCCTGTACAACGCCGACCAATACCGCTCTGCCGACCACGACCCGCTGGTGGTGGGGCTGAACCTGACGGCTGCCCTGCCTGTGCAGCTTGTCAATTTCCGGGCGTCGGTGGTGGGCGATCAGGTGGTGCTGAACTGGGAAACCACAATGGAGAAGAACGCCGCCCATTTTGTGGTGGAACGAAGCACCAACCTGAGCGAGTTTGGTGCCATTGGCCAGGTAGCATCAGCGGGCAATTCGGCTACGCGCCGGGCCTATAACCTCATTGACCCAGCCCCCCGACCCGGTACTAACTACTACCGCCTCCGCACCATTGACCGCGATGGCAGCAGTGAGCTGAGTAAAGTAGTGGCCGCCACCTTCGACGATGAAACGCCAGTGATGACCCTCATGGGCAACCCCATTTCTGACGGAAAAATCAGGCTGGCGGTGCGCAACATGGCCGGGGCAACCTACCAACTGCGTACCCTCACCGGTCAGACCATCCGCACCAGCATCGTGAGCCAGAATGACCGGCTAGTTGAACTACAACTGAGCCAGGCTGTTGGCGCGGGCATCTACCTGCTAGAAGGTCAGGTGGGAATTACACGCCAAGTGGTAAAGATTCTGGCTGATTAGAATCAACTGAATACCAGCAGCTTATCCTGAGCTATATGCAATCGGACTTCGTCGCCAATGCGCCTATCGGTCTGCGAAACCAGCGCCCGGAGTGCCACAAATCGGTTTAGGCGCACGAGTAGTTCGGTGTCGCGCCCCCCAAAAAATACCCGCTCGACCCTGCCCGATACCGTTCCGGCAGGGTCAATTTGTATGTGCTCGGGGCGCAGGCCGTACTCAGTGTCGGGGTTGCCCAGGGCGGGTAGTCCAAGCGAGGGCAGGTGCTTCCCCCGGATGAGGTTGACAGGGCCGGTGAGGCTGGCGGCGTAGGCATTTTTGGGTTGGCCATACACCGCCCGTGGGGTGTCGAGCTGAATCAGTCGTCCGCGTTGCAACAGACCAATTTGGTCGGAGATAGACAGGGCGTCGGAGGCGTCGTGGGTCACGAACAGGCATGCCGTACCCGCATCAGGGCCGGTGGTGCTGTTGCGAACCAGGTCGATGAGTACGTCGCGGATGAGCAGGCGATTAGGCAGGTCGAGGTGACTAAACGGCTCGTCGAGCAGCAGTACACGGGCGGGTTCGGCAATGGCGCGGGCAATAGCGGTGCGTTGCTTTTCGCCCCCCGACGTTTCGCGGGGTTTGTGGTGTTGCACGGCTTCAAGGCGGCAGAGGCGCAGGAGTTCGTTTACGCGTTGGTCGCGGTAGGTGCGTTCGTAGTAACGCAGGGCAAAGGCAATGTTTTCGCGGATGGTCACGTTGGGCATCAGCTGGTATTCCTGATGTACCACCCGTATCTGTGGGTGCCCTGCTACGAGCCTATCTTTCGGCCCCGCCACCGCCTCGTTGTCGAGCCGAATAGTGCCCCGGTCGGCATCCAGCAGCCCCGCCAACAGGTTCAGCAGCGTACTCTTCCCCGACCCGCTTGCCCCCACCAACGCCACCATCTCCCCCGCCGCCAGCGACAGCGACACGTTCCGCACCGCAGCAAGCGCATCAAACGATTTAGACAGATTGTGGGCTGTGAGCATAGTGCGTTAAGTAAATTCATGACTGATTTTGTGCAAAGAAGGGGGTTCATGCATCAATAATCTCACTACCTCTCTTGAACTCATGCGAATAAGCTGTTTGACTATCCTTGTATCATGGCTCCTCGGTTCAGTCGCAGCCTCAGCCAATTTCACCGATAAAGACCCTGAACGTAATTTTGAGGCTTTCTGGCAGCTATTTAACCGCTACTACGCTCACTTTGACACCAGAGGTGTTGACTGGCAACAACAGTACAGGCGCTTCCGGCCATCAATCAGCCCGTCAACATCAGATGAGGCATTATTGACCATTTTCAACCAGATGGTGGCTCCGTTAAGGGATGGGCATGTGGTGATTTCTCCTACCGGCGACTTACCCGCGAGTGCCAAGTACGCCCGCTTTTATCAGGAATTTCCCACAAAGGATTTACAGACCCAATTTCACCAGGTTAGTCTGGCTTTCTTGCAACAGCGGGGATTTGGGCAGTTCGTGCCGTTTCAGAGTGCCCCCTACAACATTGGCGGCTATTGCCGATCCACTGAGTATGGGTATCTGCAACTAAACGGTTTTGGCGGAATGCCGCTGACCGCTTTTGCGCGACAATTAGATGACATGGTCGCCGCTTTTTCTGATGTGAAGGGGTTGATTCTGGACATCCGAATCAACGGGGGCGGCTCCCCGGCCTATCTTGGTGAGCTGATTGGGCGACTGACGCAGGTGAAGCGATTAGTTGGATACGGACGAGCCCGCATTGGTAAAAAAAGCTACGAATACGGCCCCTGGACCAGCTATTATGTTTTGCCCCGTGGTGAGCGAAAACTCATTAAACCGATTGTTGTTTTAACGAGTGGCAGCACCATCAGTGCTGGCGATCATTGTGCACTTTACCTGCGTGAGTTTCCATACGTCAAATTGGCTGGCGAACAGTCAAACGGGATATTTTCGCCGATGCTTGGCAAGCGACTCCCCAATGGTTGGGAAATTGCGCTTTCCGATGGCCAAATAGTCGATGCGAAACGAGTTAGTTATGAAGCAAAGGGGGTACCTGTCGATTGGCCATTAATGCACCACCGCAACGCTATGCTGGCTGGTCACGACCCCGTTCTGGATAGCAGTTTAATGTACTTGCAAGCCAACGCACCGCTGTTGTCAATGCTTACGATTTGTCCCGAACAAATCGCCGTAACGTTCTATGCGGATAGCCTGCTTTCACAAAAAATATATGGTGATGTCACAGCTTACTCCAACGGCCTAGTTGAAGAAGACGCTACTTTATTGACTCCATTCGCCGCTAAATGCCTTTCACTGAAATCGGCTAATAGCTCACAAGCGATACAAAGGCGTTTTCAGACCGAGCAACGTGCGGATTCCGCGTTCTATTCCCAAAATGTGCAAAACCGTTTTTATGTCAACGTACCTGCGCCAATCAAAAAACATTTGCGGTGGCCGTTTACTAAACGAAACGCCCGTCGATTAACTGTGGCACATCACATTAAGCTCAACGATAATTACTATGTCCGCTTACATTTAAATCAGGGCGGCTGGCAAGGCGAAACAGTTCTTATTGTTCTTGATGGGAGCGGTCATGTAATTGAGCATTGTGCTTTACCGATTGACTACCTGAGCAGTCATATCTACCGATAAAACGTTCCTCGCCTAATCTCCCCCGCCGCCAGCGACAGCGACACATTCCGCACCGCAGTAAGCGCATCAAACGATTTAGACAGATTGTGGGCTGTGAGCATAGCTAAACAGAAGTAACAGGATCTGCAAGTGTGCCACTCGTTCTGTTTCTCCAGCCTCTTTTTTCAATACTCCTGACGTTTGGTACGTCTTTTAATTGCATTAGGTAAGTCAACAAAATAGGAAGTTCCTCATCACTTGGATCACCGTTGAATTCTGCAATATGAATTGCATTGCCATAATTCGTTCTCGATTTTTCAGGAGAATCGTCCACAATTAACATATCCTCCAAACGAAAGCCACGTTTCTTGAGCTTATCGAGTCGCTTTTCGAAGCAATACGTATCCGACTCTATATCTCGTCTGATCGAACATCGGCTTCTTCCCCAAACAAAGCTAAACGCTACAACGGGGGGCGTGATAACGCGCACAATATCATCTACATAATCATCGTCGGCTGAACTCCAAATACCAATTGTAAAATGCTTTGCAATGTCGTTTAGAAATTGATCGACGTGTGGTCTTTTGTATATAAAATACTCTTCATATTTAAAGTCACACGGCCAATTCTGCTCATGCTTAGTGGCATGAATGAGGGTCTCATCCAAATCAAGTATGACCAATTTATCGTTCACAGTAGCAGTGCGTTAGTGCTTTTATCATTCCATCTATACCAGAACGGGTATAAATCCACCTCATCGAGGTCAACTTATACCCGTTCTGGTATAGAAGCAAATTTAATTTGCTGGCCGCGTAGCGGTCTAATGTTTGTAGTAGCAGAGAGACGCGCCTAACTCTAAACCACCTCCGCTGATTGCGCTTCCAATGCTTTTTCGTCGGGGGATTCGCCGATGGGCTGACCGGGTTTGCGGCGCGACAGGAAGATATACATGGCCGGAATAACAAACAGCGTCAGCACTAGCGAGAACAATAGGCCACCCACAATAACCACCCCCAGCGGCACCCGGCTTTTCGAGGCCGACCCCAGCGCCAGGGCCAGGGGTAACGCACCAAACGCCGCCACGAGCGTGGTCATCAGGATGGGGCGCAGTCGCATGGCGGCCGATTCGAGCGCGGCGGCTACTTTGGTTTTGCCTTCGGCCATTTGTTCGTTAGCAAATTCCACAATCAGAATCCCGTTTTTCGTCACTAAACCCACCAGCACGATGATGCCGATCTGGCTGAAAATATTCAGCGTCTGGTTGAAGAGCCACAGCGAGAACACGGCCCCAGCCAGCGCCAGGGGCACGGTAAGCATGATAATAAACGGATCGACGAACGAGTCGAACTGGGCGGCGAGGATCAGGTATACCAGAATGAGGGCCAGCGCAAAGGCGAACAGCGTGTTGGATGAACTTTCAGCGAAGTCACGCGAGGAGCCGGTGAGCGACGTCTGGAAACTGGGGTCCAATACCCGCGCGGCAATGGCGTTCATGGCTTTCACGCCGTCGCCAACGGTCTTGCCGGGGGCCAGACCCGCCGACACCGTGGCCGACTTGAAGCGGTTGTAGTGGTACACCTGCGGCGGGCTGCTCACCTCCAGAAACCGCACTACGTTGTCGAGGGGTATCAGTTCCTGCCGGTTGTTGCGCACGTAGAAGGTGCGCAGGTCGGTGGGTTCGTCGCGGTCTTCGCGGTCCACCTGCCCAATCACCTGGTACTGCTTCCCGTTCATGAGGAAATACGCCAGCCGCCGGTTGCTCAGGGCCAGTTGCAGCGTGTTCGACACATCGAGGACCGATACGCCTAAATCGGTGGCTTTTTCGCGGTCAACGCTGATGTTCAGTTCGGGCTTATTGAACTTCAAATCGACGTCGACGTTTTGGAACGTGGGGTCTTTCTGGGCTTCTTCGAGAAACTGCGGTAGTTTTTCGCGCAGTTTCTCGAAGCTCAGGTTCTGCAACACAAACTGCACCGGCAGCGACGACCCCGACCGGCCACCCGTTGAAATGGTCTGCTCCTGTGTGGCAAACATGCGGGCATCCGAGAATTTCTTGAAGTTCTTGGTCAGGTTATCTACGATTTGTTGCTGCGACCGTTTCCGATTCTGCGGGTCAACCATGTTGATAAACACAAAGCCCGAATTGACGGCCCCCGCCCCCGAAAAACCCGGTGCTACCACGCTAAAGGTCAGCTTAGTTTCGGGTACCGAATCGAGCACGAGTTTGGTGATCCGGTCGGTAATAGACGACATGGCTTCGTAGCTGGTGCCTTCTGGCGCGGTGATGGGTATCCGAATACGGCCCCGGTCTTCGAGCGGTGCCAACTCCGATTTCAGCGTGGCTCCCAGCCCAAACACCAGGGCCAGACAAGCCACCATCATGATCCAGGCCCAGCGGCGTTTTTTCAGAAAAGCCTCTAGGTTACTACGGTACGAGTTGTCGAGCCACTGGAAAAAAGGCTCCGACTTTCGGTAAAACCAGGACGTTTTCCCGTGGTCCTTGCTGGTCAGTTTCACGCTCAATACAGGCGTGAGCGAAAGCGACACAAAGGCAGAAATCAGTACCGCCCCGGCCACCACAATGCCGAACTCGCGGAAGAGCCGCCCCACGAAACCTTGCAGGAAAATGATGGGCAGAAACACCACCGCCAGCGTAATAGACGTAGCAATGACGGCGAAGAAAATCTCGTCTGACCCCTCTTTGGCAGCCTGTTCCGGGGCCATGCCTTTCTCAATTTTCTTGAAAATGTTTTCCGTCACCACAATCCCATCATCGACCACCAGACCCGTGGCCAGCACGATACCTAACAACGTTAGGATGTTGATGCTGAAGTCGGCAACGTACATGATAAAGAACGCGCCGATGAGCGAAACGGGAATGTCGATCAGGGGGCGGAAGGCAATAAGCCAGTCGCGGAAGAAGAGGTAGATCACCAGCACCACCAGCACAAACGAGATCAGCAGCGTCTCTTCTACCTCGGTAATCGCGTTGCGGATAAACGTGCTCCGGTCAATACCTACGCTGACAATCAGGTCTTTAGGCAAATCGCGCTTGATCTGACCGAAGCGTTTGTAAAACTCGTCGGCAATGTTGACGATGTTGGCACCAGGTTGCGGAATAAGCACCAGAATGACCCCCTGCACCCCGTTTTGCTTCGACGAGGTCTCTTCGTTTTCGGGTCCCAGCGTGGCATAGCCCACGTCGCGCAGGCGCAGAATCTGCTGGTTGGTTTCGCGCAGGATCAGGTTATTGAAGTCCTCTTCGGTGGTAAGCCGCCCTACCGATTTTACGGTCAGTTCGGTATTGTTACCGTAGATTTTTCCGCCCGGCAGTTCCACGTTTTGGGCTACCAATGCCGCCTGAATATCCTGCACCGTCAGTTTGTAGGCAGCCAGTTTGGCGGGGTCGAGCCACATGCGCATGGCGTAGCGCTTGAGGCCATAAATGCTCACCTGCGACACCCCCGGAATGGTCTGCAACCGCTCCTGCAACACGTTCTCGGCATAGTCCGATAGCTGCATGGGGTTGCGGGTGGTGCTCTGCACGGGCATGAAAATGATGGGGTCCGAGTTGGCGTCGGCCTTGGTTACCACGGGCGGGGCGTCGATATCCTGCGGCAACAGTCGTTGCGCCTGCGACACCTTATCGCGCACGTCGTTGGCGGCCCGCTCCAGGTCGGTATCGAGGTTAAATTCGACCGTGATGTTGCTCACACCCAGCGCCGAGCTTGATGAGATTGTACGGATGCCCTCGATGCTATTGAGGGTCTTTTCAATTGGCTCGGTGATCTGCGACTCAATGATTTCGGGGTTGGCACCAGTATAGCTCGTCCGCACCGAAATCACCGGCGGGTCAATAGCCGGAAACTCGCGCACCCCTAGAAAGGTGTAGCCGATAACGCCAAACAGTACGATGGCAATGGACATCACCATCGCAAAGACCGGGCGCTTTAAGGAGAGGGAAGAAAGGCTCATAACGAAGAAGTGTCATTAGTAGTCATTACGTTTCACTGTCATTACGTTGTCATTCGTTGTTTTAGAGAAGCCTGTTACTAATGACCACTTAATGACCATCGAATGACAGCGAAGCAGAATGGTCGTTTTACAGACTAATCTTAACCACTTTAACCGGAGCGTCTTTCTTGACAAAAAGCAGGCCGGTTGTAACAACGGTATCGCCGGGGGTTAGGCCCTTGGTGATCTGAATGTTGCTCTTGTCGCGCAGGCCGGTTTGCACCTCTACAAACGTAGCCTTGCCGTTGCGCACTACCACCACCTGCTTGCCCCGTGTTTGAGGTAACAAGGCCTGCGACGGAATGGTCAATGCTTTTTCTTCGCGGAACGTCAGATTTACTTTAGCAAACGCGCCCGGTCGCAGGTCGCGCCCTGTATTAGCCACCCGCGCCCGGATGCGCAGACTCCGCGTTTCCACGTCTACGTCGGGTTCGATGGCGTAAATCTGCCCCGTATACCCGGCCAGGCTGCCTTCTACGGTGAAGTTGACCCGCTCACCCGGCCGTACCGAGGCACTGTAGCGTTCGGGCACGGTGAAATCGAGCTTCATGGGGTTAAGCTGTTGCAGCCGCGTAATGAGTGTTTGAGGCGTAACCACCGCGCCGGGACTCACGTTTCTGATGCCGATTACGCCTGAAAACGGTGCTCGAATTTCGGTGCGGCGCAGGGCGGCCTTGGTCAGGTCGATGTCGGCGAGGGCACCTTTCAGGTTCGTCACGATAATGTCGTATTCCTGTTGACTGATGCCGCCACGTTCCAGCAGTTGCTTGTTACGGGCCTCGGTGCGGCGGGCGTTTTCTTCCACCACCTTAAACTTCTGAAGCTGCGCCTGAAGGTCGCCGTCGTAGACTTTCACCAGCAGCGACCCCTGCGCCACGGGCTGTCCCTCGCGGATATTGAGCTGCACAATGCGCCCAGCTATTTCGGGATAAATATCGACCTGTTCATTAGCCACCAGCGACCCCGTGGCCACAATGGCGTTGGCAATGACTTTGGGCACCACCACATACGCATTGACCGACGTTGGCCCGCCGCCTGCCGCACCGCCGGGGCCACCTTTGCCACCAGCGCCCCCCGCTGCCGGGGCACCGCCGCCACCACCGCCTGCGCCGGGTGCCGGTTTGAGAATTTTGTTATAGACGATCAGGCCCCCCAGGACCAGCACAACGAGACCAATGGCAATCCAGCGTTTCAAAA
Source organism: Fibrella aquatilis (assembly GCF_017353255.1). Lineage (GTDB taxonomy): Bacteria > Bacteroidota > Bacteroidia > Cytophagales > Spirosomataceae > Fibrella > Fibrella aquatilis. The sequence goes on from NZ_JAFMYU010000017.1 coordinate 125,013, forward strand.
TGTTTGTATTGAGGTTTATTCAGTAAACCGCAAAGGCGCCACGGTTTACCCTTACTTATAGAAGAACACCCACCCCAAACAGCACCACAAAGAGCAGCGTAGATAGGGCAAGTTGACCCAGCCGGGGGTTCAACTCGGCTGGGTTAGTGTGGTTGGCCAAGGCCCGCCCATTGATGATAAACAACGGAAAGGCCAGCAGGTAGGCAAAATCATAGGCTGTGGTTGCGGTTAGTAGCGAATAGGCCACTGCACACACCATGCCGCCAATCAACAGCAGCCAGTGATAGCGGATGGCCCCGGCTCGACCCAGCCGCACCGGAATCGAATGTTTACCCGTTTTGGCGTCAGTTTCAATATCACGTATATTGTTGATATTCAGCACCCCAGTAGCAAAAAAGCCTACGCTACTAGCGGGCAGCAACAAGGGCCAGGTGATTGTTTGCGTGTGCAGGTAATAGGTGCCCAGCACCCCCACCCAACCAAAAAAAAGTAGCACGGCAATGTCGCCGTAGCCCGCGTAGCCATAGGGCCGTTTGCCGTTGGTATAAGCCACCGCCGCCGCAATGCACAGCAGCCCCAGCATCAGAAACACCCAGAACAACGTGGCATCGGCCCCGCGCGTGGCCTCAATCAGTAGCCACACACCCGACACCAGCGACAAACCCGCCGTGAGCAACATAGCCCGGAACATGGCCTCTTTGGTGAGATCGCCAGTGGCAACGGCCCGGCGCGGACCCACCCGGTCGGGGGTGTCTTTGCCCGAAACGGCGTCGCCGTAATCATTGGCGAAGTTAGAGAGCACCTGCAAACAGATGGTGGTTAGCACGGCCAGCCCAAACGTGAGCCAGCTAAACCGCCCAGCCCCCGCCGCCAGAAAACTGCCCAGAATAATACTGGCCAACGCCAGCGGCAACGTCCGCGGCCGCGCCGCTGCGATCCATGGGTTCATCTGCAATTAAGAATGCAGAATTAAGAATTAAGAATCAAGAATTGTCCGGCAGATAGGCAACTACCTGCTGTCAGGCCTTCTTAATTCTTAATTCTTAATTCTTAATTTAAATACCAACCGCCTTCTTAAACGCCCCATCGTTGGGTTTTACGCCGGAGGCAAAGAAGTGGGTGAGCTTGCCGTTTTCATCGACGACGTATTTGCAGAAATTCCAGCCGGGGGCCTGCTCATTCCAGCCATTTAAACTTTTGGTGGTCAGCCATTTGTAGAGCGGAGCCTGCTTGTCGCCCACCACGTCTATCTTCTCGAACAAGGGGAAGGTAACACCGTAGTTTTTTTGGCAAAACGACGCAATCTCTTTGCTGCTGCCGGGTTCCTGACCGCCAAAATTGTTGGCCGGGAAACCCAGTACCACTACCTTGTCTTTGTGGGCTTCGTAGAACTTTTCCCAGTCGGCGTATTGCGGCGTGTAGCCACACTCCGAAGCCGTGTTGAGGATAATCACCTTCTTGCCTTTGTATTGGCTGAGGGCCACGGGCTTGCCGTCGAGGCTGTTCATGGTAAAATCATACAGCGATTTCGTGGGGGCTGCTTCCATGGATGCGGGGGCCGAAAGGGCCGCGTTTTTGTCGCTAAAGACGTGCTTAACCAGGCGGGAAAAAGACATAGCCGTGATGAGAATAACGACAGCCGTAGCTGCCAGGATAAATTTGGTGGATGAACGCATGGGTAGGAGACGTTGAACAGTAAACTCGTTTTACATTTTCTCAGGTACCTCGATACCCAATAAACCCATGCCTTTGCGGATAGTTTCGCCCACTGCCGCCGATAGATTAAGCCGGAGTTGCGTCTTGGCCGCGTCGGGTTCAGATAATATGGATACCTCAGCAAAAAGACGGTTGTAAGCCTTCGCCAAATCATAGACATATTGAGCCATGTACGACGGTGCATAATCCCGTCCCGCCAGGGCAAGCGCTTGTGCATATTGCCCCAGAATCAGGATAACGTCCCGTTCCGTTTCGTGCAGGGGGTGGTCCGCCGGTGCGGCTGTTTCGTCGGCAGTGCCATTGGTGACCAGACCGCTTTCCTCAGCCTTGCGCAGCACCGACCGGATGCGGGCGTAGACGTACTGAATAAACGGCCCCGTATGCCCATGCACGTCGACCGACTCTTCGGGGTTGAAGAGCATCCGTTTCTGCGGGTCCACTTTCAGCAGGTAATACTTCAGCGCACCCAGCCCAATCATACGGAACAGATCCTTCTTTTCGACTTCCGTAAACTCGTCCAGCTTGCCCTTGGCGGCCTCGTCGGCGGCTTGCGCGGCCACGGCGGCTACTTCGTCAATCAGGTCGTCGGCATCCACTACGGTGCCTTCGCGTGATTTCATCTTGCCTGTGGGCAGGTCAACCATGCCGTAGCTGAGGTGATAGCAGCCGTCGGCGTAGGGGCGGCCCAGGCGTTTCATGATGGCAAAGAGCACCTTGAAATGATAATCCTGCTCGTTGCCCACCACCCACAGCGACCGCGTGGAGTGGTAATCGCTGAATTTCAGATCGGTCGTTCCTAAATCCTGCGTGATATACACCGACGTGCCATCGCCGCGCAGCACGAGCTTATGGTCCAGCCCCTCGGCGGTGAGGTCAATCCAGACCGATTTGTCTTCTTTCTGGTAAAAAACGCCTTTGGCCAGTCCTTCTTCAACCACGTCTTTTCCCAGCAAATACGTCTGCGATTCGTAGTAGGTCTTGTCGAAGCTGATGCCTGCTTTCTGGTACGTTTCGGCGAAACCGGCGTAGACCCAGGCATTGAGCTGCTCCCAAAGCGCCACGGTTTCGGCGTCGCCCTGCTCCCACTTCCGCAGCATTTCCTGCGCCTGCTGCATCACGGGGGCTTTTTTGGCGGCTTCGTCTTCGGCCATACCACCCGCCACGAGTTCGGCAATCTTGGCTTTCAATGCCTTATCAAACAGCACGTAGTATTTGCCAATGAGGTGATCACCTTTCAGGCCCGCCGATTGGGGGGTCTCGAACGTGCCGTCGGGTTGCTGACCAAATTTTTGGTACGCCAGCATCGACTTGCAGATGTGAATGCCCCGGTCGTTGACCAGGCACGTTTTGGTCACGGTATAGCCATTTTCGGCCAGAATCCGGCTCACCGAATCGCCCAGGAAGATGTTGCGCAGGTGGCCCAGGTGCAGTGGCTTGTTGGTGTTTGGCGACGAGAATTCGACCATAACCCGCTCACCATCAGTGGTTTCAACACGCTGTTGTTGCTTAGCCATAAACCCGTTCAGCGACTGGATGTAGGCGCTGTCTGACAGGCTGATGTTGAGAAAACCCTGCACCACGTTGAAGGCGCTCACCAGCGGGCTGTTGGCCACAAGCCAGGTGCCGAGGCGCTGCCCAATCTCGGCGGGGGCCAGGCGCAGGGGCTTGGTAAGGGGGAACGTGACGTAGGTAAACGCACCGGCAAACTCCTTTTTGGTAGGCTGTAGCAGCACCGGACCAGGTTCGGGGGCGGCGGTAGATGAGTCGGTATAAAGCGATTGGATGGCCTGTTGAATGGCCCTTGTTAAGTCTGCCTGTAAATCCATGGTGTTGGCCTGTTGCGCAAAGGCCGGGATGTGTATTATGCCGCAAAAGTACGAATACCCCCCGCATTTGGGCAATTGCGCCACCAGGCCCGGTTTTTTGAGTAGAAAATCGTTGTACTGCACCTGTCCGCGCTGTAGCTTAGGGCATTGGCTGGCTTACTCCTGTCCTTTCCGTGCTATGCGCCTTCTGTATCTGTTCCTGCTTAGTTTCCTTACAGTGCCGCTCTGGGCGCAGATGGCCGCCGTGACTCGCGTAGAGATGCCTATTGACCCTAGCGCGTCCGATGCCTACTCGGTGTGGCCACTGCGCGAGCGGGGTGCACTGCTGATCTACCAGCGCGAAGAGTCATATGGGCCGGTGGGCTTTAAATACACCTTTTCACGCATCGACACGACCCTAAAACCGCGCTGGATCGCCGAATTTAAGCTAAAATCGCACTTTGTACCCACTAGTGAGTTCACGAACAACTTGTACCGGTTTCAACTGTTTACCGAGCCGGGCACCAACGATATCCAAATTATTCGCCTCAACCTCGACGATGGCCATATCGAACTGTTTGAAGGCAGGCTCCCCTCACCTATCGACTTGACCCATTTCAACGTTATGGGCAACGTGGCCTACCTGGGTGGCTATTACCACGACCGGCCGCTGGTGATGGGCTTCTCCTTTTTTGATGCCAGCACCCGCGTTTTTCAGGGACTATATATGAACAACATCGAGATTGGCAGCATGGACGTCGATGAGTACCGGCAGGAAGTGCACGTGCTCACGCATTCCCCCAAAAAACGGTGCCAGTTTACGGTCCGCTCCTACTCTCCCGACGGTAAGCCGTTGCGTACCATCGAATATGACGGCACCGAATACAGCCTCATTTCGGGTCAGATTTTGCCCATCAGCGCGGGCGAGTCGCTCCTGATTGGCAACTACTCTGCCGACTGCACGCCTTATTCACAGGGTATCTATGTCACGCGCATTCAGCACACCGAAACCGGTAAGCTCACCGTCACTACCGACCACGGCGAGGCCATTCGGTATATCGACTTTTCGCAGTTGAAAAACTTCTTTAACTACCTCGACCCCAAACGGCAACAGCGCGTGTTGGCCAGGGTAACACGGCGGCAAAACGAAGGTAAAAACGTGAAGTTTCGGTACCGGCTGCTGGTGCATGAACTGATCCCCACCAATGAGGGCCTGACGCTGGTAGCCGAAGTCTATTACCAGCAATACCGATCAACCAACACGATCTATTCGGGCGGCATCAGCACCATTAACCAGGCCGCACGGCAGGGCAGGCAGGTAGAAATGTACCAGTACACCCATGCATTTTTGTGCGGGTTCGACCGGCAGGGAAACCTACTTTGGGATAACTGCCTACCAATCAAGAACATAGAAAGCCCCCGACTAACTCCCAAGGTAGAAGTAATGCACCAGTCGCCGTATGTGGTCATGGCCTACCCCGACGAGAACGCGCTACACAGTCAGCTGGTAGAGCGCGACAGTGTGCTGGCTAACAAAGAGCTGTTTACCATGAAACCCACGCTGGAAACCGAGCGATTCGCCAACACTGCCGACCCGATGATTCATGCCTGGTATGGCCCTTACTTTCTGGCTACCGGCTACCAGCGAATTGCCAGCACCCGCACTGGGACGAACCCACCGCGTGACGTATTTTATTTGACAAAACTCCGGTATACGGTGCCCAAAAGCGGTACAGCCCTACCAGTTCAGGCCACCAGAACAACCGATCCCGACCACTGAGACCGGAACCGTTGGGCTACTTTCGGGGTTGAAATTGCTATGACAACCACCAACCGCGAACTGATTCATGCCCTCCGTCAGGGCCAACTCCTTGGCATCGCCGATGAAACGGGCTGGTCGGTGGGAGCCGACCCGCAGAATGAGACCGCCCTTGCGCAGTTGCTGGCCCTGAAAAAAGCCACCAATAATCCCTGTATGCTTACGGTATTGGCCAGGAACACCGATCAGGTGGCGATGTACGTGCTTAAGATGCCCGACATCGCCTATGACCTGGTCGAGTTTGCTGAGATTCCGCTTACGGTGGTGTTTGAGCAAGGCAAAAACGTGGCGGGCGACCTCGCCAACGGCGAAATTGCCATCCGCAAATCGACCGACGAGACGGTGCAGTTTCTGCTTGGCGGCTTCACCAAAGGCCTCATTACGCTACCCTTCGAGAGCTTCACCCTGCCCGACGCCGCCCAAAAGGCAGTTGCCCACACCGTAGGCACGGTTTCCCGCAATTTTCGCAAACCCCGCATCATGAAACTGGGTCAGGGTGGGGAGGTTGAATTTTTAAGGAAATGAACTTCGCAGCATACCTCCATACCAAACCTATTTTTGAACTGATTGCTACGGAGGCGCGAGCGTTGGGCATCCCTGCCTATGTGGTGGGGGGCTACGTGCGCGACCTGGTGCTGAAACGGCCCTCTAAAGACATCGACATCGTGTGTCTGGGCAGCGGCATTGCCCTGGCCGAGGCCGTAGGTAAAGCCGCGAAGGTCAGCGTGGCCGTATATCAGAACTTCGGCACGGCTATGCTGCGCGTGGATGACCCCGTAGACGGCTGGGTAGAAGTGGAATTTGTGGGGGCACGCAAAGAGTCGTACCGCGCCGATTCGCGAAAACCGATTGTGGAAAACGGCACGCTCCAGGACGACCAAAACCGCCGCGATCTCACCATCAACGCCATGATTATCAGCCTCAACGCCGATACTGCCGACTATGCTTTTGGCGACCTGATTGATCCCTTCAACGGCCTTACTGACCTAAAGCGGAAGATCATTCGCACCCCGTTGGCTCCCGACATCACGTTCTCCGACGACCCCCTGCGCATGATGCGGGCCATCCGGTTTGCCACTCAGCTCAACTTCGATATTGACGCCGACACCTTCGATGGGATTATGCGCATGAATGATCGGATCGGAATTGTGTCGATGGAGCGGATCATCGACGAACTGAACAAGATCATTCTGGCCCCTACGCCTTCGTATGGCTTTAAGCTGCTCTACCAGGCCGGGCTGCTGCAACACCTCCTGCCCGAACTGGTAGCCCTCAAAGGCGTAGAGACGGTGGAAGGCAAAGGCCACAAAGACAATTTTTACCACACCTTGCAAGTGCTTGACAATGTGGCGGGCATGAGCAATGACTTGTGGCTGCGGTGGTCGGCGCTGTTGCACGACATTGCCAAAACGCAGACCAAACGTTTCGACAAGCGCGTGGGCTGGACCTTTCATGGACATGAAGAAGTGGGTGCCCGGCAGGTGCCCAACCTGTTCCGGCGGTTGAAATTGCCCCTCAACGAACACATGAAGCAGGTCCAGAAACTGGTCCGGCTACACATGCGGCCCATTCCGCTGGTGAAAGACGGCATCACCGACTCCGCTCTGCGCCGATTACTCTTCGACGCTGGTCCCGACCTGGAAGCTCTGCTCACGCTCTGTCGCGCCGATATCACCTCGAAAAACCACGACAAAGTACAGCGGCACTTGCAGCGGTTCGATCAGGTAGAGCAGAAACTCCACGACCTGGAAGAACGCGATCAGCTCCGCAACTTTCAGCCCGTGATCACTGGCGAACTGATCATGGAGACCTTCGGACTGAAACCGTCTAAGGAAGTTGGCGAGATCAAAGTAGCCGTGCGCGAGGCTATCCTGGAAGGCACCATTCCCAACCGCCTGGAGGAAGCAATGCCCTTTATGCTGAAAATAGGGCAGAAACTGGGACTCGCTCCGGTACAATCCTGAGAAAAACTAGTATTTATAGCTGGTCATTTCTATAAATCTATAGTTTTAATAGGATAATTACGGGTACTTACCTGAACGCCGGATAATTTATTACTATAGCTTGCCAGAAGGGATGTTTAATCAAACAGTACCACACTAGCCCGGTGCCGGTCGAACAAAACGAGGTGCCCGATAGTTTGGTAGCGTTCGAATGCCAACGTAGCTGAGTCGCCGATATAATAGGCCCCTGGTATCTTCCTGGCCGTTTTGCGAAGAATCTCCCGCCGCACGGCCGCAATATGAAATGCGCTGAGGTCGGTGGCGCCGTCGGCCCCAACGGTGGCCTTGTAGCTGTAGAGGGGATGACCCAGTGTAGCCTGCGCTGCCTGCGTAGCCGTGTCTTTGTAGAATTGCCTTTTTTGCGCCCGGCCCGGTAGCACCAGCCAGTTGAACCCCATCCGTATCACAATCAGCACACCTACAATGAGCAGTAGTTGGTTAGCATCGCGGCGGCTCATTTGCCAGACCAGCGCAGCCAGCAGCCCCGACAGTAGGGCTGTTTTCCAGACTACCCCCGGCAATGAGCGCGTAGCGGGGTAAAACACGGCCGTCCAGATACCCACCGCCACCACCCCCGACAACACCAGCCAGCTCCGTTCAATCCAGAAACGCCGGGGGTTTGCCCCTGCCGATTCGCTATGGTAGAGGTAGGACAGGACCGTAAACAGCAGAGGAGCCAGATCGATCAGGTACCGGCCGTATACCTGCGGAGAAAGCCAATAAACCAGTATAGTAGCACCAAATGTGAGAGCGTTAAAGGCAATAAACCTGTTTTTTTGGAGCACGGCCCCTATGTTTCGCTGAGCCAGTAGCACCAGCAGTAGCGAGTAGGGCATCAGGTGGTAGATCACTTCGGCCGGGAACGTACCCAGGTGAATGACCGTGGCCAGCCAGCCAAGGTATAGACCAGTACGTTTAGCGCTTTCATGAAATAGCACCCCCGCCACGTCCTGAACGGAAATGTGATTCTGGCTAAAATAGGCAACGTAGTAACTCCCCGTTAGCAGCAGAAACAGCCCCATACCCGCCCAGTGAGCCGGGTGCAGCAGCAACCGCAACCGACGGGTATATAGGCACCAGGCCAGCAGCGTAAGGCCCAAAAACAGAACAGAGGGCAACCCTTTTAGCAGAAAACCAACGGCCGTTAGCCCGTAGCTTGTGGTGTAGAGTAGCCAGTATTTCTGTTTCTGATCGTAGTGATAGACCAGTAGCATAGTCAGGTAGGTCACCAGCGCAAACGTGATTTCGATCAGCCCCAGCATAGAATCATAGAGCAGAACGCGCCCGTTGGTCAGCATCATCAACGCCGACGACCAGGCCACCGTTGCGTTGACATATCGCCGCACAAACCTGAACATGACCACACCCAACAGCACCAGCGACACCAGCATGGGAAATCGCAGGGCAAAGGTCGAATACGTACCAAAGAGCCAATAAGAGCTAACAATGAGCCAGTTATAGAGCGGTGGTTTGTTGAAATACCGTTCTCCATGCAGTGTGGGCGTAATATAATCGCCGGAGAGAATCATCTCTAGCGACACCAAGGCCCGGCGAGCTTCGTCGCCGGTATCGAGTGGCATGAACCCAAGGTGCGACACCAGCACCCAAAGTAAACCCACACAGATAACCACGAGTTTAAGGGGGTGGGCAGCCAGCCTCGCTGCTGTTGAGGGGACGTAGAAAAGTTCCATGTTGAGTCGTTGCATTAAGGTTGCTAGATACACCCAAAGTCAAGATCTGTGCTAACCCAAAAGTGCCGAAAGACCAAAAGTGGTTCATGGTCACATTAAAATTTGGCTTGTTAATCAATTTTTTTACAGCTCTAAAAACTTGTTTTACCTATAAAAGCGGCTGTATGCTACATAGTTAAGTTACTATAAGTTACAAATTAATTCTACTGATTTTATATATTCAACGAACTAGTCACTAATAACTAATGTCATAGATTAGGTGTACATACACCATAATTTAAATAGTTGATTATCAGTAGTTTAAATTCTATTCTTTATCGGTAGTAGTACGATCATTCTGAGATAACCAGTTTGAGCGTTTTTCCGAACTACTCAAATTTGATGCAGATACGTTAAGTAAACAATAATAAATATATTGTATAATCGTATAGCTTTTTCAGATGCCGTTTTGGTAACAGACTAACTATAAATAAGGCTCAAACCACTTACTATTTTTTTTGTTCTTGCTATTAGGAATGTCGACAACCACTTCTATCTTTCGCTCACTTTCTAGGCAAAAGGGGCAAAATAGCTGTGGTGACAGCCCCCCCATTTGCTCACACTTACACGTATGATGAGATGCCAAAACACTACGAACCAATCCGTATTGTGTCCGGTCGACTTGCGAGCATATTAGCCTTGCTCGCTGGGATGAATAGTCTATCTGGTTGCGTAAATACCAAACAGCTAGTCTACTTCCAGGACCTGACCAATCGGCCAGACTCCACGTTGTTGAAACCGTATGCGTCGGTGATTCAGCCCGGCGATTTGCTTTCTATTCAGGTTAACAGCCTGAACCCCGAAGCAACCGTTTTCTTCAATCCGTATTCGGTGCCGGCCAACACGCCAACAACCTTGTCTACCCCGACAACGCCACTACCGGTTGCCACGGGTTATTCAGTAGCTGCCGACAGCACCATCTCGCTGCCCATCATAGGGCGGGTGCCGGTGGTGGGGCAAACCAACACGCAGGTGGCCGACCGGCTTCGGCAGAAACTGAAGCCTTACCTCAAAGAGCCTACCGTTACGGTCCGCAACCTCAACTTCCGGATCACCGTGCTGGGGGAAGTCAATCACCCCTCGCTCTTCAACATTCCTAATGAGCGCATCACGCTGCCCGAAGCACTCGGCCTGGCTGGCGACCTCACGGTGTATGGCCAACGGAAAAACATCCTGGTCATTCGGGAAGAAAACGGGCAGCGAAACTACACCCGCCTCGACCTCACCAAACGCGACGTATTTCGGTCGCCTTACTACTACCTGCACCCAAATGATGTGGTGTATGTAGAGCCAGGCACCTCGCGGGCCGCTGCCGCCGACCGGTTCTACCAGGTTATGCCCATCGTACTCAGTACCTTATCTGTCATTGCCGTAGTCGTGACCAATGTGTTACTGCGGAAGTAGCCTACCCCCCTTTATATCAACAGCCCATATAGTGCATTGCCCATAGTGCCAACAGCCCCGTAGTGTGTAGATAACAGCCTTTTTTAGTACGAACAGCCTTTAGTTGACGACGATTTTTCTTTTCGATTAGTATCCGCTTTTTCTTTTCAATTAGTACCTGTTTAAGCGCCAATAAACGCGTTGCAATCGTTAATGACCGACATATAGCTAGTTCTGTTTCACTCTAATAGGGCATTTTTATGATTCCCCTCCACTCAACTGTCAATGAAAACAGGCGTTCTACTTTTACCGAAATTTGGGTAACAAATGACGTTCAACAAACCTGGTACACCCAGTACGGCAAGCGTATCTTCGACGTAGCCGTTGCCCTGCTGGTCTGTGTGTTTGTCCTTTCATGGTTATTCCCCCTGATGGGTTTAGCTATTTGCGCCTGCTCGCCGGGACCCGCTTTGTTTATTCAGGAGCGCACCGGACGTAGAGGCACAGTATTTGGTTGCTTCAAATTCAGAACCATGAGGCATCAGGCAGACGCAACCTTCAGGCAAGCTACCGCCAGCGACTCACGGGTGACGGCCATTGGGCGTTTTCTGCGGAAAACCAACCTCGACGAATTGCCCCAGTTTCTAAACGTGCTCCTGGGCGATATGAGCATTGTAGGGCCACGCCCCCATGCCGTGGCGCACGATGCGCAGTATTGGGCGTCTATCTCCAACTACCGCTACCGCTATACCGTGAAGCCAGGCATAACCGGGCTGGCACAGGTACGCGGCGCACGGGGCGAAGCTTGCTTAATGAAAATGCGGCACCGGGTGAAATATGATCTACATTACATGAAACGGCAATCGCTCCTGTTCGATGTCTACCTCTGCTGGGCAACCGCCCGGCAAATGCTGACGGGCTGCACGAATGCCTACTGACTACAGCCGTTTAACTTCCCACCCTCAGCCAACTGCGCGGTGGCAGCTTACTTACCTTATTAATTCTCAACTCAATGGAAACGAACTTGCAAGAGGGCTACTCTTATGTGCCCTATCAGAATGTCGACACCGATACGATCAATATCAGGGCGGTGGTGTTCAAATATCTCCGCAACTGGTACTGGTTTTTATTGTCAATTGGCATCCTTATTGCTGCGGCGTATATATACCTACGTTATCAGCCACCCAGTTACAAAAGCAAGGCCAGCGTCCTCATAAAAGACGAAAAAAAGGGTATTGACCAGGAGAGCGTATTGAAAGAACTTGAAATTTTTGCCCCTAAAAAAGTGGTCGAAAATGAAATCGAGATCCTTAAATCGTATACCCTCATGGACCGAGTGGCCAGGCAACTTAACCTGAGCGCTGTTTACTTCCGCGATACGCCCTACGGCAAACGTGAGATTTACAAGCAATCGCCTATCCAACTCATTGTTGAAGAATCAGGGGGTACTGTGACCGGCAGTGATTTTCTCACCATTCAATTCCATTCAAACCAGACTGTCACCCTCAACGACCAGACCTACCGGGTCAATACCGGGGTGAATACACCCTATGGCCGACTGCGCATTGTGGCCAATAAGCCCATCAGCGACAACTTGCCGACCCTATATGTGCAGTTGCTTGACCCCGTAAATGTGGCCAACAACATGCTGAAAAACCTGAAGGCCGAACCAACCAGCAAATCGTCGACGGTGATTGTGCTGAGCGTTGAAACCCCGGTAGCTGACAAAGGCGAGGCTATTCTGAACCGGCTCATCAGCGTTTATAACGAAGCCGCCGTGATGGACAAAAATCAGGTGGCGGCCAACACCCTGCACTTCATTGAAGAGCGGCTGAAGCTGATTTCCGGCGAACTGGCCACGGTTGAAAGGGGGGTTGAAAACTACAAGTCGAGCCAGGGAATCACCGATCTGAGCACCCAGGCGCAGGGTTTCCTGGAAACTGTGCAACAAAATGACGCTCAACTCAACCAGGTAAACATCCAGCTGGGGGCACTCCATGACCTGGAAACGTATTTGAAGCGGCAACCCGGTTCGCGGGCAGGAGCGCCAGCCACCGTGGGCCTCAACGACCCCACACTACTGGGCCTGATTGAAGAGATGACAAAGCTGGAAGGGCAACGCGATCAGCTGGCGCGCACTACGTCGGAAGAAAACCCGTTGCTGGTTACCATCGAAAGCCAGATACGAGCCACCAAAGCCAACATTACGGAGAACGTGGCCACGATGAAAAACATGCTCGTAACTGCCCAGAAAAATTACGTGGGCAACAACAACAAAATGGAGCGGGTCATAAAAACCCTGCCGGCCAAAGAGCGAGCACTAATGGACATTACCCGGCAGCAGGCCATTAAAAACGACCTGTACACCTACTTGCTGAAGAAACGCGAAGAAACCGCCGTGTCCTTCGCCTCAACCATTTCCGACTCCCGCACCGTTGATGCGGCCCGGTCTGAACTGCGGCCCGTGAAACCAAACAAGCAAACGGTCTATATGCTGTTTGCTCTGATTGGCCTGTTTCTACCCATTGCCGGCATTGCCGCCAGCGATGCGCTCAACAACCGGATCATGCGCCGGACCGACGTAGAATCGAACACCCACGTGCCTATTTTGGGCGAAGTGGTCAAGAAGCGGCAACCGGGCGCGCTAGTGGTAGCCCTTAACAACCAGTCGATTATTGCCGAGCAGATTCGTACCCTGCGCACCAACCTGCAATACCTGCGCGATAGCCGCGAGGGTAGCCAGGTGTTGCTCTTTACGTCGAGCATCAGCGGCGAGGGCAAGTCGTTTGTGTCGCTCAACCTGGGGGCCAGCCTGGCATTAGCCGGCAGGCGGGTGGTGATCCTGGAAATGGACCTGCGCAAGCCCCGGCTGCGTCATTCGCTCGGCGACCTGCCCGTAGGTAATGGCCTGAGCAACTACCTCATTGGCGAAATCAGCGTCGACGAGGTGGTAAAACCGGTGCCGGGTTGCGATAACTACTTCATTATCACGTCGGGACCACTGCCCCCAAACCCCTCTGAACTGTTGAGCGGCCCCCGGCTGGAAACCTTGATTGCGGAGTTGCGCCAACGGTTCGACTACATCATCATCGACGCGCCGCCGGTGGGCCTGGTGACCGATGCGCAGCTCATTGCGCCCTACTCCGACGCCACTATGTTTATGATTCGCCACGATGTAACGCCCAAGAGCTACCTTAAAATGATCGAGTCGCTGTATGTTGAGAAGCGGTTCAACAAGCTCAACATTGTCCTCAACGCCGTGGGTGATGGCGAAGAACAGTACTACAGCTACGGCTATGGCTATAAGGGCAAGGGCTATAGCTACGGCGAACACGAGCAGAAGGGCATGTTTGGTAAACTCTTCAGCCGGTAGGCGAAAGTCTTAACGTATACATAGCTGCGTTAGCACATTCTAGCTGGTTTATTAACCAACCATTACGCATGTCAACCACCCGACGATTACTTTCCGGAAGCCTGGCATCCTGGGCGCGCATTCTGGTCACGATGGTGACACAGTTAGCGCTCGTGCCTATCTACCTGGCTCACTGGACAGTAGAAACCTACGGTATTTGGATCACGGTTCAGGCCATTACGCTGGTGATTACTACCCTCGACAAAGGGCATGTAGACTACCTGGGCTATGAGTTTCTGAAGCTGGGCAGCCACAGAAAAGACGACATCAGGCGCAGGCTCTGGTCCGGCATTGACGTCCTGTTACTGGTTGGTGTGGCCGAACTAACCCTACTGGCGCTGGTCCTGTTTTCGTTTCCGGTGGTCGAACAGGTCAACTACCACCACGCCATACAGCCCGAGTTGGTGAACCAGACCAAGTGGGTACTGCTGATCAGTTGTTCGGGGGTATTGTTTCTGGGCAACAGTACTGGCCTTTTTTTCAGGGCCTTAAGCGTATACGGTTATTTTCCCCGAATGTGCTGGTGGGATTTACTCAACGCCATCGTGTCTACACTGGCCACGGTGGTGGCCGTACTGCTGGGAGGCAACCTGCTCACGGTGGGTATTGTGTTTACAATCAGCCAGTTGTGTGTGGTGCTGATCGAGTACATCGACATCAGGCACTTGCTGAAAAAACACGGGCTGGCCATCCAGAAAGCCGATCTTCGCTACGGGTTTGCCAACTACGTCACCTCCCTCACACTAGCCGGGCGCTATTTTCTGGAAAGCTTTCGGCAGCAGGGTATTCGGCTGGTGCTGGCCCCGCTAGTGGGGGTAGCAGGCCTGGCGGCGTTTTCAACCATGCGCACCGTCTCGAACGTGGCGTTACAGGGGCTGTCTACGTTGGTGAACCCACTCATGCCCGAGATCATGCGCTTTGTAGCCCTGCGGGAACAGAAAAAGATGGAGGCAGCCTTCTCTACCATCTGGTTTGTGGTGGTGGCGCTGCTGGCACCCGGCATTGTGGGGCTTCAATTTGTGGTGAAACCGTTGTTTGCCAACTGGACCACGCACAAAATAGTCTTCAACCCCCTGCTGTTTGCGCTGCTGTCGCTCAGTATTCTGGTCTATGCCATTGCCCAACCTGCCATGGCCATCTTGATCGGCAATAATTTGCTGAAAGCGCAACTCCGCATCTTTGGGGCGGTGGCAGGCATGGTGCTGGTGAGCATGGTGGCCCTGGTGCCGTTTGTGGGGGTAGTGGGGGCGGGTTACGCCTTGCTGAGTGGCGAACTGATGCTGGCCTTGCTGGCGCAAAAGCAGGCCCAAAACTGGCTGGAAACAAACGGGCTGGCGTGGCCCCGCAAGGAGTTTACCCGTGCTTCGGTATCGGTGCTGATTGCGGCTATTGGCATGATTGGCATGGTGCTGATACCCGCTGGCAAAGACCTCATCACTATCCTGACGTTTGTAGCTCTTTTGGTCAACATAAGACTGTATATCAGGCAGTTGTCAGACGTGGCTATTCATAAAATCAACGCTGTTCTGATGCGCTTCCCCTCGATTCAGAAAGTGTATAGTATGGTATTAACGAAGTGAGCGCGACTCAACACGACTATGGTTATCAAGCATTTTCATAACGTCGCCGACGTCAGAAGGATCCTGCTGAAGGTGTCTGTACTGGCCTGTCTGTTGCAGGTAATTTTCTACCTCGACAACGTTGACTGCTGCATTGTCAATATACTGTCAATTGGCGTTAGCTACGCCGGGTTGTCGTATCTGTTCAGGCCGAAGATGCTGTATTACCCCATCTCGTTTATGATGCTGTTTGGCTATTTGCTCTCCTACTTCATTCTCCCGCCAATTATCACGCTGCTGGAAGGCAAACAGGTCATTAACAACCTGAAAAACCCGCTCGATATCTACCTGCACACAACGGCCCTGTTTGTGACCCTGGTGCTGACGCACATCATCTACCGGAATTTTAAGCCCACCCGCAACGTGGCCAAGTTTTACAGGACGGTCTACAGCAAACTAACCATTTTTCAGCCTCTTAACGTCAGTCAGGTCTTTCTGATGGGGTTTGCCAGCCTGTTTTTTATTTCCATCACGGCGCCGTTTAGGCACGTCAGCGGCAATGATGACACGCTTATCAAACTGCTGGAAGGCTTCTCCATCATTTCCTATTTGCCCTACATTCTGTTTGTGCCGAAGCTGTTTCCCGTAACCGGAACCATGAGCGAAGGACAACGCCGCTTACTCTACTTGTACCCTATCTCGTCGGTCATCGTGGGGATCGCGCAGAACCACCGGTCCGACATATTTTTCGGCTTCACCAACATTGGTTTGCTGCTGATTTTGGCCAACCTGTATGGCATGACAAAATCTATTGACAAATCGAAACTGCTGCTCTACGCGCTGGTTGGGGGAGTATTGCTGTTTGGTGTTCTGCCCCGTGTTGCCCTGAGCCTGGTGGCCGTGCGCGAAGACCGGACCGAGATGAGCACCTCTGAGTTGATCGCCAAAACCTTCGACGCCATGGGCGATGATGAGAAAATAAAAAGCACGCTCGCTTTTTACGAGGCCTCTGACACTTGGGACGAAAACTATGTCGACAACGTGTTTTTCTCCCGACTCTGTAACCTCAAATACGCCGACAACAGCATTGACATTGCCAACAACCTCATTGGCAAAGACAAGCAGAGCGTTATCGACATTGAAATTGACCGGGCGCTGAGCTGGTTTCCTACGCCAGTGATTGATTTGCTGGGCATGAAGGTGAACAAAAAGCAGGCGCTCTCTGGCTCCAGCGGCGACTTTCTGCTTCAGCTATTCACCGGCGACGACTGGGTAGTGGGTGGGTTCAGGGTGGGCAACCTGCTGGGGTCATCCTACGCCATCTTCGACTGGTGGTACCTGCTGGTGATTGGCGGTCTGGCACTATTGCTCTTCACCATTGTGGATCAACTGGTGCAGATCAACGTGACGCGGAACGATAGAGTAACCCAAAAAGGGCAGGTCAACGTCACGTTCAGCTATTTCGCAGGGCTTAAAACAGCTAACCTCTGTTTTTTCTGCACCAGCGCAGGCCCCGGCATCGAATCGATCTCTGAGTTCTTCGGCTTCTTTTTCCGGGGCTGGATTGAAGTGCCTTTCCTGATGTTTATCCTGATGGTCCTGCTGGTCAGGAGGAGCCCTGCTTACCTCAAAAAATCACCGGCTGGTCTGGCGGCTTAGTCTGTTTATAACCATGAATAGCAAAACCATTCTTGTTCACCCCACGGGCAACACATTTGTTCGGGCGCTCACGGCCTCGTTGCTGGAGAACGATATGCTGGCCGAATTCCACACCACGGTGACCACGTTTCCGGGCACTCTGCTGGAGAAACTTGGGCAGCTGCCTTACTTCAACGAGTTGCATCGTCGGCAGTATGATGCCGTGCTGAAGCCCTATTCGCACCAGTCGCCCTGGTATGAACTGGGTCGGCAACTGGCCAATATGTCGGGTTTTCGGCAGTTAACCCGCCACGAAACCGGCCCCTTTTCGGTCGATGCCGTATACCGGCAGCTGGACCGCAGAGTGTCTAAGCGCCTCAGCGCCAGCACCCACGGGCCAATAAACGCGGTATATGCCTACGAAGATGGCGCACTGGCTACCTTTACCGAGGCTAAAAAGCAGGGCATCAAATGCGTCTATGAATTGCCCATTGCCTTTTGGTCTACGGGTCGTCGGCTGATGCACGAAGAGGCCGAACGGCTTCCCGCCTGGGCCATTACCCTGGGCGGCGGCACCCAGGATTCGCCCGAAAAGCTGGAGCGCAAATGCCACGAACTGGAACTGGCCGACCTGGTGGTGGTACCCAGCTATTTCGTGAACGACTCGCTACCCAACTGGGCCAAAACCAAACAGGTCGTGATGGCCCCCTTCGGCACGCCCACGTTCACCACCCCCGCTACCGTGCCCGTCGCACCCACCGCCAACCGCCCGTTGCGCGTACTCTTTGCCGGGTCTATGGGGCAGCGCAAAGGACTAGGCGACTTGTTCGACGCCATCAAACTGCTCAACAGTTCGGCTATAGAACTTGTGGTGCTGGGGTCGCTACAGGCACCCATGTCGTTCTACCGCAGCCAGTTACCTCATTTCACCTACGAACCGGGTCGCTCTCACGCCGACGTACTGGCCCTGATGCGCAGCTGCGATGTGTTTTGCCTGCCCTCTATTGTAGAAGGCCGCGCCCTGGTGATGCAGGAGGCCATGAGCCAGGGCCTACCCCTGCTGATTACACCCAATACCGGTGGCCACGACCTGATTCAGGAAGGTAAAACAGGCTTCCTGATCCCTATTCGTTCACCAGCGGCCATCGCCGAAAAACTCCAGTGGTTTCTCGACAACCGCGCCGCCATACCCACCATGGGGCAGCTGGCGCAGCAACACGCAGCCACCTACACCTGGCAACAGTACGGCAACAGTATCGTGTCATCTATTAATGGGTGTTAGCTATTGTAAACCATCTCTCCACCATGCGTATCATTTTACTTGGAAACTACCTGCCTGATCGTCAACAGAGTATGCATCGGTTTGCGCTCATGTTGCAGGAAGGACTAGAAAAAGCGGCCGTCCAGACCGAAATCTGGTACCCCACGCTGCTGTTTGGCAAACTAACGAAAAGCACCACGTCGGGCCTGGGCAAATGGCTGAGTTACCTGGACAAATGGGTTGTTTTTTCGCTGCTGGTGTGGTGGCGCGTGAACGTGAGCAGGCGGGGCGAAA
The DNA here is from genome assembly GCF_017353255.1 of Fibrella aquatilis. Taxonomy (GTDB): domain Bacteria; phylum Bacteroidota; class Bacteroidia; order Cytophagales; family Spirosomataceae; genus Fibrella; species Fibrella aquatilis. The sequence continues at coordinate 143,633 of NZ_JAFMYU010000017.1, forward strand.
AAGACCTTCGGTTCCACATCTGCGACCACTCCAACGCGCCTTACCTGGGGGTGCTGCCCACCGACAGAACCGTGATCACCTGCCACGACGTGCTGGCCATTCGGGGGGCGCTGGGTCATGCCGATGCCTACTGTCCGGCCAGCAAAACGGGCAAGATCTACCAGAAATGGATTCTCAAGCACCTGACCAGCGCCCGGAAAATTGCCGCCGTCACCCAAACCACGCTCAACCAGTTGCAGGTGCTTGCTCCCGTTAACAGGCAACCCGAACAGCGTTGGCTGACCATCCATAACGCCTTCAATGCACCTTTTGCGCCTACTGTTAGTACCGAGGCCCAGCACCTGCTCTCCAGAGCCGGGCTACAAACCGACAAGCCTTTTATTCTGTACGTAGGGTCAGATTTACCCCGCAAAAACCGGTCGATGCTCCTCGACATGGTGGCCCAATTGGGCGATCAATGGCAGGGGTCTATCTGCTATGCCGGGCAGGCCGTAGAAGGCCGATTGGTTGACCACGCCCGGAAGCTAAACCTCCAGGAGCGGGTCGTATCGGTGGCCCGGCCAGACCATGCCACCCTTCAGGCGCTCTACAGCCACTGCGAGGCCCTGGTGTTTCCTTCTTTTTCGGAAGGTTTCGGCTGGCCCGTTATTGAGGCTCAGGCCTGCGAAGCACCCGTCATTTCCAGCACGCTGGCCCCCATGCCCGAAGTCAGCGGCGGGGCGGCTCTCTTTGCCGACCCCACCCGCCCGCACGAGTTTGCCCGCGCCCTGCTCACCCTTCAGGATGCCCGCGTTCGTTCCCAGCTCATCGAGCAGGGGCGTAGCAACTGCACCCGGTTTTCAGACCAGGCCATGATTAGTGCCTACCTGGACCTCCATCACGCTTAAACCCAACCCGTTATGCTGTTGAAAGCACTGACCGTTTTGTTGCCATGGTCCCTGAAACGAGTGGTGTTGAGGCGGTGGTTTCACTACGACATCCACCCTAGCGCCCGCATTGGCCTGGCCTGGGTATATCCCAGAAAACTAATCATGGCCGAAGGCAGCCGGATCGACCATTTCAACACGGCCATTCACCTCGACCTGATATCGCTGGCAAAAAATGCGTCTATTGGCCGGGGCAACTGGATCACGGGCATGTCGAAACACGAACACTCGCGGCATTTTCAGCACCAGGCCGACCGCCGGGCCGAACTGCACCTGGGCGAGTCGGCGGCGATTACCAAAAACCACCATATAGACTGCACCAACCTGATCGAGATTGGGGCGTTCAGCACCGTGGCGGGCTACAACTCGCAGTTGCTTACCCACTCTATCGACGTCACCACCAGTCGGCAGGACAGCGCGCCCATTCATATTGGTGCCTACACGTTTGTGGGTACCAACGTAGTCGTGCTGGGCGGGGCCAGTTTACCGGCCAGGTCGGTGCTGGGGGCAAAATCATTACTAAATAAATCCTTCACCGACGAGTGGGTACTCTACGGCGGCGTACCAGCCAAAGCCGTGAATACCATCTCACGCGAGGCAAAATACTTTACCCGGGCCGATGGCTTTGTCTATTAGCCTACCTCTATTACGCTTGCCCTCTTTATCCACTAGAACTGTGCTCTTTCAATGGAACAATGTTATGAACAAGCTCACTACGCTATGCGTGTACTACACATTATCAGCAGCATGGACCCCCTGTCTGGCGGGCCTTGCCAGGGTATCCGAACATCGTCGCCGGTGCTGGAAGCACTTCAGGTTTACCGCGAGATAGTCTGCTTCGATCCACCCACGGCTGCCTACCTGGGCACAGACCCGTTTCCCGTTCATGCGTTGGGTACGAGCAAAAACCAGTGGTTCTACAGCCCTAAACTAGCCCCCTGGCTGCGCGAGAATTTACATCGGTTCGATGTCGTGGTAACAAACGGCCTGTGGTCCTACCATTCGCAGGCGGTCAGAAAAGCCGTACGGCAGTATAACCGAATGGCAAAAGTTAAAAAGCCGCTCCAGTGGTTTGTCATGCCACACGGTATGCTGGACCCCTATTTTCAGCGTGCTGTTGACCGCAAACTCAAGGCCATTCGCAACTGGTTTTACTGGAAATTCATTGAACAGCACGTCATCAGTCAGGCCGATGGGATTCTGTTCACCTGCGAAACAGAACTGCTGCTGGCGCGGGAGACCTTCAGCCCCTACCGGCCCCAGCTTGAGCTCAACGTGGGCTATGGCATTGAGGCCCCGCCCCCGTTTGAGCAGGCTATGCAGGATGCGTTTCTGGCCCGATGCCCGGAGGTAGCCAATACGCCATTTTTGTTGTTTCTGAGCCGTATTCACCCCAAAAAAGGGGTTGACCTATTGGTAAACGCCTACATCGAGCTGAGCCAGCAACTGGCGTCGTCGGGTATGGAGCTGCCCAAACTGGTCATTGCCGGACCGGGGCTTGACACGGCCTTCGGGCAGTTGGTACAGCAGCTTGTGCAGCGGCACCCGGCCATTAGCGCCAACGTCTTTTTCCCGGGTATGCTGTCTGGCGCGGCCAAATGGGGGGCCTTTTATACCTGCGATGCCTTCGTGCTACCCAGTCATCAGGAAAATTTCGGGATCGCCGTGGCCGAAGCACTCGCCTGCGGTACGCCCACCCTCATCTCCGATCAGGTTAACATCTGGCGCGAAATAGCAGCAGGCGGTGGGGGCATTGTGGTGCCCAACACCCCGGCTGGAACGTTGCACCTGTTGCAGCAGTGGATCACGCTTACCCCCGCTGAGCGGAAAATGCTGGGCAGGCAGGCCCGCGACACGTTCGAGGAGCACTTCACTATCCGGCCCGCCGCCGAACGGTTCAAAGAAGCCGTCAGTAGCAAATTGCCTATGCTGAGACCCCTTAAACAGGCCGCCTAATTTTCCTTTTCTCAACAATCCGTCAATCAGGTTATGCTATCTCCTACCCTCACGGCACCCAAACCAGCCGCTGTAGCTGAAGATCCGTATCGGCAACCGGTCTTTTCCATCCAGAACAAACTACGTCGGCTGGTCTGGATCATGAGTTGGGCCTTGCTCTGTAGCTGGACGCCCCGGCCGTTGCACGCCTGGCGTATTTGGGTCATTCGCCTGTTTGGCGGGAAAATTGGCCGCCACAACGCCATCTATTCCAACTGCACAATCTGGGCACCGTGGCTGCTGGAAACAGAAGACGTGGTCATCATTGGCCCCAACGTAGAGGTGTACAATCCGGGTGGGGTCTACATTGGCCACCACGCCATTGTGTCGCAGCATGCTTACCTCTGCGGGGCCACCCACGACTACAACAGCCCGGCCTTTACTTACCTGCCAACCAAGCTGGTGCTGGAACCCTACGTCTGGATCTGCGCCAAAGCCGTGGTGCTCCCCGGCGTACGGTGTGCCGAGGGCAGTATTCTGGGGGCCGGGTCTATCCTGTCGAAACACACCAGGCCCTGGACCATCTACGCCGGCAACCCCGCCCGCCCCGTTAAAACACGGACCAATTTCACCGAATAAGATCATGGAAAGGATTAAAGGGATAGATACTATCCGTTTTGTGTGTGCACTCATTGTGGTGCTGGGCCATTTCGGTTTTCCAAAGCCAGACCTGGTCGCGTCGGCCAGTAACCCCATCCTGTTCGCGATCAATGGCTTTATCGACAACGCCTTCAACGGACCGGCGGCGGTTATCGTATTTTTTATCATCAGCGGCTTTTGCATTCATTACCCGTTTGTGGGGTGCAAATCGGTACCACTATATCCCTATTATAGTCGGCGTATTATTCGAATTTGTTTGCCAGCATTAATCGCTATGGGTGTATACAGTTTGGTGGGTTTGAAATTAACGGTACCTCATTATGGTGTATTCTGGAGTGTGATCTGCGAGCTGATTTATTATCTTCTTTATCCACTACTATTACAGGTCAGAAATAAGCTAAGCTGGGGCAAATTAATTCTGCCAAGTTTCGTTGTTTATTTTATGGTTTGTTTCACGAACCTCGATCAGATTGCCGCTGCCCAGAATAATTATATTGATCTGGGAGCGCTTACCTGGATTATTGGGCTACCCTGCTGGTTACTAGGGTGTTGGCTTGCCGAAAATTATCAGCTTTTCTCCTATACGGCTACGTCGCAAATCTGGATACTTCGGGCGGGTATTTTCTTCGCAAGTGTCTTTCTCCAGGTTATTAAATTCCACGTTCACTCGCCCTTTGCCAGCAATATATTTACCCTGAATGCATTTGCCTTTCCTGTGTGCTGGTGGCTGGGGCTAGAGATTATTTATTTCAAAGAACGGATCCCATCACCCATCCTGGAGCGGGCAGGCCGCTGGAGTTATTCGCTCTACATTATTCACCAGACTATACCGGCCATGATTACACTACTTGGAGTAGCCTGGCTACAGGGTGCTGGCTTAAAAATAGTGCAACTTGTAGTGGCCCTGGCGGTATCGTATGTTTTCTTTTTAGTAGTCGAAAAACCGTCGCATAAACTGGCAAAATACGTGAGCCGAGCCGTACGTCGGTCGTCTACCGCTGCCGCCCCCGTTCGCGCTGTATCCAATCGTGTATCATAGCCGCCATCCCGATGAACCTGTTAATCTACGATATCAACTACGCACCGGAACTCACGGGCGTGGGCAAATACACCGGCGAGATGGGGTCCTGGCTGGCTGCGCAGGGCCATACCGTAGACGTAATTACGGCCATGCCCTACTACCCCGAATGGCGGGTGCACCCTGCCTACCGGGGCCGGGGCTGGTTTACCGAACACATCGATGGCGTGACGGTGCATCGCTGCCCGCTCTACGTACCCAACAAGGTGACGTCGCTGAGCCGGGTGATCCACGAGTTTTCGTTTCAGCTCAGCAGCTTTCCGCTATGGCTACGACGTTGTTTTTCAACCCGTTACGATGCAGTCATCTGCGTAGCACCGCCGTTCCATGCCAGCCTGCTCCCCGTTTTATTTGCCAAACTGACCAACACGCCGCTCTGGATTCACTTGCAGGACCTGCAAATCGATATGGCCAAAGAACTGGGCATGTTTAAAAACGGACGCTTTATCGACCTGCTCTTTTCGGCTGAGGCCCGGATGCTGAAACAGGCCTCGGTGGTGTCGACTATCAGCGAGGGCATGATTCGGAAGGTGGCCGACAAGCGCGTGCTGACCGAAACACCGCTGCTGTTTCCCAACTGGGTAGATGAAACGGTGATCAGGCCCTTACCCCGCAGCCAGTCGCTCCGTGCCGAATTTGGGCTGAGCGACACCGACAAAGTGGTGCTGTATTCGGGTAGCCTGGGCGAAAAGCAGGGCCTGGAGTTGATCATGGAAGCCGCCCGGCATTTTCAGCAGCAGCCCGACGTAAAATTTCTGATTGTGGGATCGGGCGGGGGCAAAACGCGGCTCGAGGCCCTGGTGCAACAGCTTCAGCTCACTAACGTATACTTCCATCCGTTACAGCCCTACGAGAAGCTGGCGGCCCTGCTGGCCACGCCGGATGTTCACCTGGTATTGCAGAAAAAATCGGCCTCTGACCTGGTGCTGCCGTCCAAGCTGACGGGTATGCTGGCGGCGGGTGGGTGCGCGCTGGTATCGGCGGTACCGGACACTACGCTCTACGACGTGGTCAGTACGCACCAGATGGGCCTGCTGATTGAACCCGAATCGGCCCCGGCCCTCATTGCGGGCCTCACCCACGCGCTCACCACCGACCTGTCGCACTACCGGCATAACGCCCGCGCCTACGCCCAGAAGTACCTGAGCAAAGAGGCCATTCTGCGGCAGTTCGAGGCCGATCTGTTCCATCTTCAACAACGCTCACTGCCGCTTTCACTTGCCTAAAGGGATGCTGGATGCGTCCAGAATCCATCATTCAGCATACAACCAACGTATGAAACATCTATCTCCATGTTCGCTCCTCGGCTTGCTTGGCGCAATTTTGCTCACCCACGCAGCCGCGTTTGGTCAGTTTTATAACCGGCCCGTGGCCGACACCGCCACGGCGCAGGGGGTTCGGTACCGGGTAGCCCTGGGTGGAATTGCGGCCAGCAACGGCACCACTCCGTTCTGGATTCGCTCGAACCAGTTTGGCACTATTCCGTTCAATTCGCCCACGGGTCTGGCCAGTGTGGGTGCCGTGGGCATCTGGGGCGACCCCACCCAACGCCGACCCTACCTGAAAGCGGGTGTCGAGGTGGTGGCCAATCTGAACGGGGCTTCTCGCCTGGTGCTGCCTGAAGCCTACGCCGCCATTCGGTTCGGCCACGGGGAGCTGTATGTGGGGCGGCGCAAAGAAATCAACGGCCTCACCGACACTCTGCTCACCTCGGGTTCTGTTGCCTGGTCGGGCAATGCACTGCCTATTACCCAGATACGCCTGGGCACCAACGGCTTTGCCCCGCTGAAAATGGCGGGTGGGCTGTTTGCCGTCAACGCTTTCATCAGCCACGGCTGGTTTGCCAACACCGACTCTATGCGCAACGTGAAGCTGCACGCCAAATCGGTGTTTTTGCGCATTGGCAAACCCAACTGGAAAGTCCGGTTCTACGGGGGCATCAACCATTTTGTGCAGTGGGGCGGCGACTCGCCTTACCTGCCCAGCTTCGTGGCGAAAGAGGGGCACATCGCCAGCGACTGGAATGCCTACAAAAACGTGGTCTGGCCCGTAGGTGCCGTCAGTGGCAACGATGGGCAGATATCAACCATCGACTCGCTGAATCAGGTAGGCAACCATTTGGGATCTATCGACATGGGCATGGACGTTCAGTTTGCCCGGTCGAACCTGTACCTCTACTATCAGCATATTTACGAGGATGGATCGGGCGTAAAATTCCAGAATTTCCCCGACGGCCTGTTTGGCATTCGCTGGCGTAAAGACAGGCCCAGTTCACACCAGGCCGTGCAGCTAAAACAACTGACAGTTGAATTTTTGACGTCCATAAACCGCAGCGGTACATCGCCCATTTATGGCCGAGATAATTATTTTTTTAACGGTCAATACATTGAGGGTTGGGTACAGCAAAAAAACGTGATCGGCACGCCAATTTTCACCAGAACCAACGATTTACCGAATGATCTGCGGTACAATAATGAGTGGTTTAACCGAAAAATGGAAGTTACCGACAAAAACAAACCTGGCTGGGTATTGCCCGTAAATAATAATGCCGTACAAACCGTTCATTTGGGTCTATATGCCCTCGTGTCTGACCGTATACCAGTAGTTTTGCTCGTAACAGCAAATCGTTATTACGAATGGCCAAATACAAAAAAATACTACGATCAGCTCTATACCAGCCTTGAGGTAAACAATCTGTTACGCCTGAACGCCAGCGGCCTTCAGGCCGGCGTAAAGCTAGCCTTCGACAGCGGGCGTATTTTCAGCTCGAACCTGGGGGGTATGTTGACTATCCGGAAAGAGGGATTCTTCAGATAGACCTGTAACAAGAAGTAAGTCTATGAATCGCATTAAAAGCATCGATGGGCTACGGGCCATTTCAATTACCATGGTACTGCTGGGTCATGCGGCCCACACCCTGCCAAAATCCATTGCCGAATCACCAATTTATGCCTTTTTTTCCAATTCGGCCCTGGGCGTTAAAGTCTTCTTTGTCATCAGTGGCTACCTGATTACCAGACTGTTGCTGCTGGAAGAAAAGAAAACGGGCAGTATTCATATCGGACAGTTCTACATCCGGCGGGTGTTCCGAATTTTTCCCGTATTCTACCTGTACATCCTGGTTGTTTTACTGCTGAAATGGTTTGTTGTACCCGATATGTTCGGTAGTTATTCGCTGGTGGTGTTTGCCGGTTTGTATCTCTGGAATTACAAACATTTGCTGAGTGCACCCGTCAGCCCCGACGACAAAGGCAACTGGTTTTTTGGCCATTTCTGGTCATTATCAATGGAAGAGCAATTTTATTTACTCTGGCCATTAGCCTTTAAAAAATTGACTAAAATCAGGCTGATTCAGATTACAATCACACTCATTTTAGTGATGCCCATTATTCGACTACTTACATATTTTTTTGTTCCCGATAGTCGGGGCCAAATAGGTATGATGCTACATACCGGCGGCGACGCTATTTTGACCGGTTGTCTGGGGGCTTTACTAGAAAACAAAATCTTGAACAATCGACGTATACTCACACTGTTGCATAGTTGGTTATTTGTTACCGCGTTGTGCCTATTTCTATTTATCATTTCGCCCATGTTGAGTGGCCGGTACCAGGGGGCTTATTTTCTTCCCATTGGCATTACGCTCAACAACATGTCGATTCTATTTATTCTCCTATGGAGCATTCATGTTCCGTCGCGGGTGGCTACGGTACTGAACTCGGCGGCGTTTGTGCAGGTGGGTGTGCTGTCGTATTCACTGTACGTCTGGCAGCAATTGTTTCTAACGGATAAAGAAGGGTATTGGCCTGCTCAGTTCCCGCAGAACCTGTTGCTGGCCGTGGCGGCTGCCGTGTTCTCGTACTACGTGCTGGAGAAGCCAATTCTGAAGCTGAAAGACCGCTTCAAAGCCACCGCGGCCAAACCCGTACTCAGCCAACAGCCAGAAACTGGTGTGGTGGTGGGTCAGGCTGCTACGCCAGCCTAACGAGGGGTTGCTCTTTCAATTGGTACCAGACGGCACTTTCAACAATTTTTTGAAGTGCAGCAAGGTCAGCAGTGCGGTGCAGGTCGCTGCTGACAAAGCTAATGGCTCGATCCTGTAACAAACTCATAGCCAGTGTTTTAGCCTGCGGCCCATAACGTCCTGCCAGCGAGAGCAGGTTCAGCTGCAGTAAACAGCCCTGGTCTCGAAGCTGTGTTAACCGGCCGGGGTCGGTCTGGTAGTAGCGGTAGCGTTCGGGATGCGCCAAAACGGGGGTATAGCCTTTGAGCTGCATAGCAAACAGCCATTGGTCGAGTTGCATGGGGGCCGCTGCCCAGCCCGTTTCGACCAGCACGTACCGGGCCGACCCGAAGGAGAGTAGTTCGTCGGTACGCAGGAGCACGTCAAACTGCTCATCGAGGAGGTATTCAGCGGCCACGGTCAGGTCGATGGGCAGGTTGGCTTCGGCCACGGCCTGCCGAACGGTTTCGCCCAACGCCCTGATCGCCTGCGCTGTGTTGGGGTAGTAATCCTGACTGACGTGGGGGGTGCAGATAACGCGCCGGATGCCCCATTCGGCATACTGCGTCAAACAGGCCATGGTGTCGTCGAGGGTGGTCAGCCCATCGTCAATACCCGGCAAAAGGTGATTGTGCATATCGACCATCCAGACCGCTTCCATGCGTTCGCGCAGCCCGGCACTGTCAGGGGCGAGCGAAAACAACTGTTTAAACGACTGTACCAGACTGTCTACACGCATGGAAAAGAAACCAATGAAGTAAGTGAAGATACGCGATAACACCCAAAACAGATTACCTCAACGTAAGCCTCATCGTAGCCCATGCACCTACTCCTGGTTAGTACTCTCATTTCCAGCCTCTACGGGTCGTTGCCAACCAATCAGCACCAACCCCACGACACCACCGGCCAACGAAGCACGCAATCTGTTCAGGTGCAGCTTGGCACGACGGGTGCCCGCCTCTATTACTACCACAGTCTGGGAAAAGCCCAGCGCGTTAGCCTGCGCCTGGGCGCGCATTACCTGGCCTATCAGAAGCCCTTCAATGTGGCCATCGACAAGACGTCGAGCATCACGATCAGGCCCGACCTGCGGATCAATGCCACGGAGGTGAGCCTGAAATGGCAGGTGTTTCCCCGGCGGTCGCTGTACCTCACAGGGGGCATTTCCTATAACTGGCGGCCGTCGCTGGGTTTCATGCTAAACACCAGTAGCGATCTAAACCTCAGCGGGTTGGTGCTGAAAGCAGACGACATCGGCACGGTGAACATCAACTTCACCTGGCAGTCGGTGATGCCCTATGCGGGCATTGGTTTTGGACGAATCAGGACCAGACGCCGGTTTAGCACGGGCCTGGAACTGGGCGTCTTTTACCTGGGCAAGCCCACCGTTACCCTCGACTCAGACGGGGCGCTCAACAACACCACCCTTGCCGATCAGTTGCCCGCCATCAACCGCAACCTTTCCGGGTATCGTTATTTGCCCTCGCTGAACGTCACGCTGACTTACCAACTCAACAGGCCTAACTAACCAACGCCACCCATGAATCGTACTGTTCTCTGTTACCTGCTATTGAGCCTGTTGATAGCCCTGGATGCCTGCCGCAATCCCCTGGATGGTGTTACAATCCGGCTGAAAGATCCGCTACAGGCGGGAATAGTAGATTGCCGCCTGTACGACCCGTCGGGTAATCCCCGGCCCGGCACCACCCAGATCATCCTGGCCGGACCCGATGCGGGCGAGGTGGTGACGACCCTCAACACCAGGAACTTCAAGATCAACAGCGACGGCGTGTTGCTACTGGCCCCCTCGCCCAACGTGTTGCCCTCGGCCGCCGACCCGGTTCGGTTTACGCTGGCGCTCGAAACACCGGGCTACCTCACTGTAGTGCAGCCATTTATCATTGCCAATAATAACCGACAGGGACGATACATGCCCCTTATTAGCCTGACAAGACCCCCCGAAAGCGTAACCCCCGCCCAACTGGAGGCAGGGCAGGGCGGTGCCGATGGTGCGTTGTTGGCCGGTGTTTCGCTAACTACCAGGCCCAGCCTACCTGCGGTAGACCGGGCCGGTATAGCTCTTCAGCCGGGCACCGTATGTACCGACCGCGAGGGTGCTGCCGTGGCTGGTATGCTCACCGCCCAACTGATCCACACCAACGCACGGACTAACAACCCAGGGGCACAATTGCCGGGCGGTACCATCCTCGACAATGTGGCAGGCTTTAGCGGTGGTACCCTGCCGGGTACGATGCGCCTGCAAACCATTGCCGGTTCACTCACCGTGACGCTCTACAACGAGGCCTATCAATTGGTCAATACACTATCGAAACCAATACACCTGACCATGGAGCTGAATCCGGTTACGACGAACCAGGCGAAAGGCCGGATTATTCAGGTAGGCGATAGTATTCCGCTGTTTCGGTACGACGCTCAGGAGCGTAGCTGGCAACAGGTACGGCCGGGGGTGATCCTGCGCGATGACGTCACCGGCCGTCTGGTGCTGCACAGTGACGTGAGCAAAACAGGAGCCTACATTGCAGCCTGGACACAGTCGGTGTGCAAACTTGGCCCGGTGTTTAGGGTAAGCAGCAAGCTCAGCAACGTAGACGTGAATTACTTTTGCCAACTCGTTGATGCACAGACGAATAATCTGATAAGTCAGTTCTACACCAACGTAAACAACGGCATTACTATCAGCATCTACGACCAGGAGCCGGGGCGGCGCTATAGGCTGCGTGTCTTCGACCAAACCGATGCCTGGGGCAAAGGCACCAAAGGCGGGCTGATGGGTGAATCGGGCGTGGCCGAGTCCTGCAACGCCACGCCCGTGCCGATCAATCTGAGCGAGTTACCCGTTCCGGCGGCCACCAAACTCGATTTCCAGTTTTCCTGCCCCGCCGGCAAGGCACTGGACGAAGCCTCGCTGCCGTCGCTGGTGAAAGCGCAGTATAGCGAGGTAGGCAAAGAAAACTGGCAGGACCTGCTCACCGCCACCAAAACCCAGCGCAGTGTGATGTCCTACAAAATTCAGGTGGGCAAACGCTACGACTTCCGCGCCAGCCTCGACGGCGGAGCCACCTGGCTCCTGCGCCAGAATGACTACCTGGTCGATAAACCCGAATGGACGTTTAAAATCAAGTCGGAGATATATTGTAAGTAGTGATTGGTCATCAAATGACTAATCACTACTCCACTTTCAGCAGATCAATTTTAAAGATCAGGATTGAGTTGGCCGGGATACCGTTTTGGGCAGCGGAGCCGTAGGCCAGGCTGGGCGGCAAATAGAGCGTGATGCTGCCACCGGGAGCCACCAGTGGAATCCCCTCCTGCCAGCCTATAATCAGCTGACTAAGCCCAAACGTGACGCCATTGCCACTGTCGAATGTGCTGTTGTTGGTCAGCTTGCCGCTGTAATTGACCGTCACCGTCGAGCAAACCGTAGGCTTCGTACCCGCCCCCGTCGACTGAATGCTGTAGTAAAAACCCCGGCCATCGGCGGTGGCGGCAATCTTGTTATCGTCGATATATTTTTTCAGGGTGGCAATTTCCGTATCGGGTGCTTTGATCGTCACCGTCGCGGCATTACAGGGTGTTTGATCAGCCTGTTTGCAGCCGGTGGCCAGGAGGGCACCCAGCAGGATCGTAAACGCGTATTTTTTCATCGTAATTCGGTTAGCCGCAAAGTTACGGCGTAGTTTTGCAGCACTATGGAAAAGAATAATTTTCGTCGTTCGTTTGGCGCGGGCCTGACCATCCTGGGGGCCGTGGTAATCCTGTTTGCCTGCGTGGCGTTCCTCTCCGACGGTAAGCCTACCCTGGGCCTCGACGTATCGCGTGGCGAAGCCGCCGCCCCCTTCATCGTAGGCCTGATCTTCTTCGGCGCTGGTTTTAACTTGATCAATAACTCTTAATAATGTACAATGTATAATGAACAATGTACAATGGCTTCGCCAGAGAACCTTTGCGGTAGCTGGCGAAGTCATTGTACATTGTTCATTATACATTGTACATTATTTTTTCGCCGTTAGTAGCCAGCCGTAGGTATTCTTCGGTTGTGGCAGCCCGTCGGGCTGGAGTTGCAGGTACATCAGGTGCAGGTGCGTTGGCGAGCGGGCTTTGTAGGCGTTAAGGCCGGAACGGCCCACCTCGCCCAGCTTCTGGCCCGCCTGCACCCAGTCGCCCATGGCCACGTTCACCACCTTGTTGTGGGCGTAGTAGAACAGGCCATCGCGGACGGGGTCATACACCCAGATCCAGTTGCCGCCCCGGTACTCCTGCCCCGGTGTCCAGCCCGTTTCCACCGCCAGCACCAGCCCCTCGCCCATAGCCAGCACGTCTACCGGCGCACCCGTGCGGTCGTCGATACAATCCTGATTCTGGTCGCGGATGAAAATGTCCTGGGCCGGGTGGCTACCCCGCACCTTATAGTCGAACAGGTCGAAGCCGTTGCCCCGGTAGCCTTCGCCGTGCGTGCCACCAATGGCCCCTGCCGCATAGCCTCGTAGCGGAAATGCCATGGCCGTGCGGATGCGCCCACCGATGGTAGTTGTGTCCGGGAAATTCGCGTTAGACCGGTAATAGTTGCGTAACCCCTGCATAACCTGACTAAACACGGCCCGCGCCGAATCAGGGGCAATGGTCTGCTCCCTGATTTCTACATATAGGGTGTTAAAACGCTGACAGTGCGCGTAGGGCGTAGCGCCGGGGGCAAGGAGCGCCGGTATTTGCGACGAAGCAACGCTGACGCACCCCAGCAATAATACCAGCAGGACACTGGTTAAACGACTAACAGGCGGCATGAGCAGGTAAGAATCGGCTATCGGTGAGGGTAAGTTTCCTACAAACATACACCCGGAAGGCCACCTGATAGGCTAACTGCCCTACCTATGGGCAAAAGACTTTATAGAACGTGTAGCTCAGCGTAAGGGCCACAAACGTATACTGATCTTTGGTATCGGGGTCGCTCTGGTTCAATCGGGAGGCACCGGCGGCAGGCTGCTTTAGCCCATCGAGCGAATCTGAGAAGGTAAACCGGGTGCCCCATTCTAAGCCCAGTGTCCAGGGCCGGTGAAATTCATATTTAACCCCCACGCCGAGCGGAAAAGCGATGTTTACGGGGCCTTCACCCGGCTGACGCAGGCCATGCGTAAACACGCCGATGCCCCCAAAAGCGTAGGGCGTCCAGTTTTTCACATTCCGCAGTGGTGTATAATTTCTGAATTTGTATTCGCCCAGCACGGCAAACTCCCGAACGGTATTGCGAAACGAGGCCCCCCGCGCCTGCTGAAAGGGGTCGGTAGTCAGGCTATCGACACCAATGAGTCGGCCGGTGCTTACCTGCACCCGCACGGCAAACGAGCGCGTGGGGTGATAGCGAAAAAAAAGCCCGCCACCCGGCTGTACAAACCGCGGGTTTAGCGTGGGCGACACATCGCCTTTATAGAGCATGCCACCCAACGCCCCGCCGACTTCAATCGTTTGCGAATAACCCAGCACCGGTATCAGCAACAAACCCACCAAAAACAGCCGAACGTGGACAGGGGCTAGGGGCATCTGATTTTGGCGGGAATGATGTAATGGATCTGGAAGCTGGTGAGCAGGTAGGAGTCTTTGATAGGCAGTCGGCTGGCTCCGCCCCGCGCTGTTTCGTTAGCGGGGTTGCCGCCCGCTGCAATGATCTTATCGATACCCGGCTGCCGACTCTCGCCTGTGCGGGCGGCCACAAGTTCCTGGGTCCGGTTTGAAAAAGACTTGGCCAGTGGCGATTCCAGGTCGTTCGGATTCGGGTATGGCCCGCCTACATCGTCGAGGTAGTCAGTGAAGGTGGGAGCAAATCGCACCTCTGCCCCCAGATTGAACGACTCATTGAGGGCATACCGAACGCCCAGCCCTACTGGGATGGAGACCGTCACCAGCGAATAATTTTTGCCATAGCCGGGCAGCCCCAGGCCTTCGGTATGCAGCGGTTGAAGCGCTACCCACTGCTGAGGACCATCGGCACTGCCTGCCGGGGTATAGCCCATAGGGTTATGCCCTACCAAAGCTACGCCCAGCAAAAAGTACGGCGCTACTTTGGGACGTTCGCGGGGAGTGCGGCCACCCGGAATAAAATCATACGTACCAATGAGTGCAAACTCTTTCAGGTCGTTCCGAAAGTGGAGGTTTCGCACAAAAAACGACGCATACGTTACCGGGTCACCCTTGCTAAAGGTGTAATCGTCGCCGGTGATTCGTGCCCAGGTAAACGAAGCCCGTGCGCTGATTCGGGGGGTAAAATGCCGGGTATACATCAGGCCCACATTCCAGCGGGGCAGGGTAAACAGGCTCTTCAGCGGGCGGCTGATACCGGCCAGGTCACCAAAGTAGGTGGAGGTACCGGCGCCAAAACCCACTTCCGAATAAGGTAAAAAATTGGGGTTTTGTCGGCTCTGCGCTAACCCTTCATTGCTAACCACACCAACCAGCAGCACCGACAAAAATCCCCAGGTAGTTATGTTTCGGTATGTCATGTAATTTAGTCCAGACTAGGTTGTCCCAATCCAATCGGTTTGTTCAGAAAACGGCAGGTAAGGTGAAATATTGGCGAATAAACGCTTTTTCTACAGAGCAGCCCCGGTTTAGTTGCGCACGTCGAACCCCCAGTTGAGCTTGCTGCGTAGGGTATTCAGGAAGTTGTCGTCGCTGAGCTTGACAAGTTTAGCCGAAAAACGCTCGCGCTGCACGTGCAGTTTGGTGGCCACGTCGACAGTAGTTGAGCGCGAGTCGAGTGCTATGAGGAAGTTGCCACTCCGGCTTTCTACTTCAAACGACAGCTTGCACGAATCCATGATCACCATGGGCCGCACGTTGAGGTTATGAGGGCTAATAGGCGTGATAATGAAATTGTTGGTATGGGGCAAGAGCACCGGCCCGCCGCAACTAAGCGAGTAGCCCGTGGAGCCGGAGGGTGTGCAGACAATGATGCCGTCGGCCCAGTAGGAATTCAGAAACTCACCGTCCAGATAGGTATGCACCGTAATCATCGACGAGCTTTGGGTGCGCGTGATGGTGAAATCATTCAGCCCAAACGGAATGCCCTCGAAAATGTCGGTGTCGCACTGCACACTGACCAACGACCGCTCGTCGATAGTGAATTTCTGGTGCATCAGGGCGTGGAGCATGAACTGGATCCCCCCCGGCGACACCGTGGCCAGGAACCCCAGCCGACCAATATTGATGCCCACAATGGGAATTTCGCGCTCCCCCACCTGCGACACCACGTCGAGTAGGGTGCCGTCGCCGCCCAGACTAAAGGCAAAATCAGCATCGAACAAATCTTTGGGGCTGGCGTAAGTACTATGGCTGTTATGCGCCACGCCCATCTCGTCGAGCGCCCGGCGGTATACGTCCGAGAGTTGGACGTCAATGCCGCGGGCCGCCAGCGTATCGAACATCGACTGTACAAAAGGCCGGGCCGGTTCTGGCAGCGTACGTCCGTGAATGGCAATTTTCATGAGAAAATAGTCGTAAGTCACAAGTCGATAGTCGTAAGTC
>NZ_JAFMYU010000018.1 GCF_017353255.1 Fibrella aquatilis
CACAGGCCAGGGTGGCGGCCCTTAGCCTGACGGCTATGGTGGGGACACTGGCCAGGGTAATGGGGGTAGCGGCAGGGTAGTCGACGCGAAGCCATTCACCCTTCGCCCCTCACCCTTCACAACCTCACCCCAAACCGTTCGCCTAATTCCTCCAGACTTTTCAGCACCGTTTCATGCACGGGAATGCCTTCTACCAGCCGTTGGGACTCCATCTCACGCTCGGGGTCGCCGGGGACGAGGACGTGCTTTCCTTCCACGGCTTTGGCCGACCGGAAGCGCTGAATCCAGGTGTCCATGTGGTTCTTGAAGTCATCGGCGGGGCGGAAAGCGTCGATGCGCATGGCCCCGAAAAAGTGGCCCGTACCGCTGCCCACGCCTTCGTCGGCGGTCATGAACCCCGCCGTGGCAAAGGGCGGCACCCACGGCCCGTAATTGGCCCCGGAGAGTACACCCGAAAAAATATCGACAATGGCTCCCAGGCCATAGCCTTTGTGGCTGCCATGCTCCCGGTCGGACCCCAGCGGCAACAGTGCCCCGCCATTTTTCACGGCGTTAGCATCGGTAGTAGGCTGACCGTCAGCACCTTGCGCCCAGCCTTCGGGAATGGGCTGGCCTTTGCGTTGTAGGATTTCCAGTTTCCCGTAGGCCACGGCCGTCGAGGCGAAATCGGCGAGGAAAGGCGGTTCGGTGGCGGCGGGGATGGCCACGGCAATGGGGTTAGTGCCCAGCAGTTTATCGAGCGAAAACGTGGGTGCGACCAGCGGCGCGGCGTGGGTCATGGCCTGGCCGATCATGTCGTGTTCCACGGCCAGCAGCGCATGGTAGCCCGCAATACCGAAGTGGTTCGAGTTGCGCACCGCCACCCAACCCGTACCGGCCACGCGGGCTTTTTCGATGGCCACGCGCATGGCCCACGGCCCCACCACCAGCCCCAGCCCGCGGTCGCCATCCACTACGGCGGTAGAGGGGGTCTCGTTCACCACCCGGATAGTGGGCGTGGGGTTCAGCCGACCCAGGTCATAGAGCCGCACATAGCCCGGCAGTCGGGCCACGCCGTGGGAATCGACCCCGCGCAAATCGGCAGAAATCAGTACATCGGCGGCAAGTTGGGCGTCGTCATCAGAACACCCGATGGCCCTAAAAATGTGCTCCGTAAACGAGCGCAACGGCTTGGCATGAATCATGAAAGCAAAAATAGTCAAGAGTCGATAGTCGTCAGTCGATAGTCGCTGGCGCGTGAGTAGCTTCGCGCCGTAGCACCGGACTGCAACTGACTATTTACTATCGACTGACGACTATTGACTTCTTACACGTGTACAGAAAAATAATCAATCGCCTGATCACCTATTTCGGGCGGGGGCTGCTGGGGGTGGCACCGCTGGGGCTTACCATCTACGTCATCTATAGCGTTTTCATCTGGGTCGACGGGCTAGTACCTATCGACATGCCCGGTATTGGGTTTCTCATCATGTTTGGCATCATCCTGGGGTCGGGCGTGCTGATTTCCACGGTGTTGCCCCGGTCATTTGCCGGGCTGGTGGAAGGCGCCATTCGGCACCTGCCGCTGGTGAGCCTGATCTATTTTTCGGTCAAAGACCTGATCTCGGCCTTTGTGGGCGACAAGAAAAAATTCAACCAGCCCGTACTCGTCATGATGAACCGTGAGTCGGGCATTCGCAAGATCGGTTTCATCACCCAAACCGACCTCACGCGCCTGGGCCTCACCGACGCCATCATGGTCTATCTGCCCCATTCCTACGCTTTTTCGGGTGAACTCTACATTGTCCCCGCCGAAAACGTTAAGCTCCTCAACCTCCCCAGCGCCGACGTCATGAAACTCATCGTGTCGGGCGGAGTGAGCGGAAAATGATTTTGGATTGGGGATTTCGGATTGTTGCTGCGGTCCGACGTCTCGGCACCAGCGCAAACCCGTGCGACAGCAACAATCCGAAATCCGAAACCGCAGCGGCGGACCGCCCCAATCCAAAATCCCAAATTCCTCTGCTTTCCAACCTTTCCCAGCTTGGTGGGGTTATGGGCATATAGTGGTGTGTGTATGAAAACGGGATTCGTAGTAGTGATCGGATTGGCCCTGAGTCTGGCGGCGCAAATGAGCCTGGCGCAGCCAGGAACGGTGCCGGGTGTGCAACTGTCGGAGCCGCCCAACCGCGCTGTTGACCAAGCCCCCAAACAGGCCCCCGTTGATGCGCAGGGGCTGCCTATTGTCGACTCGACTAAACGGGCTATGATGAGAAACAGGTATCTGGCCCTCGACGTGACGGGCTTGATGGGGCGGTTTCGGCGGTACCGTACCTTTCCCGGCGAGGTGATGTCGTTCAAAACCAGAACAGACCGGACACATTACCATTCGCCGCTCATCAGCGTCAATGATACTTCATTTGTCATTGCCTTTCAGAACGAACTCTACGACCAGCCCCAGCCGCTTTCCATTGCCGTGGCCGACGTGCGGCGGGTATATTTTAGTCATCGCATTCCGTTTGTGAGCCAGGCGGCGTATATCTTACCCGTTGCTGCCGTGGTGTATCTGGTCGCCGATTTTGTGAATGGCCGCGACGATAACAACAAACTGGCGGTTCGTCTGGACCATCGCAATCTGGTGCCGGCTGGCCTGATGATGCTCGGGGGGGGCGTTAGCTACGCCGTTTCGCACCGGTCCTATAGCGTGGGTGGCCGCAATCGGCTTAAAATACTTTGGACTCGTTAAATCAACTCCAGCGCCGGGTAAGATTCTTACTTGGTGCCGTTGACTTTTTGGCCAATAGTAGGACCTTTACGGACCATCACTACTCACAATGACCCCACATACCATTTACATTGCCGATGATGACGAGGATGACCAGTTTCTCTTGCAAACGGCCTTTGCATCGACCGGACAGGGCTGCCAGCTTAAGTTTTTTGGCAATGGCGAACAACTGCTGAAACAACTTACGGTTGAAAAAGCCCCGCCAACGCTAGTGCTCCTCGACCTGAATATGCCCATCCTGGACGGTTTTCAGACCCTGGCCCAATTGCGTAGCCAAGCGGCTTACGAGACACTGCCCGTGGTAATTCTGACCACGTCTAACCAGCCCAGCGATGTGCAGCGGGCCTATGAAATGGGCGCTAATTCGTTCATTACCAAGCCCCACCAGTATGCCGACCTGCTGCGCACCGTGCAGGAATTGGAACTGTACTGGCTCAACACGGCTCAGCTTCCCCGCTCCCCACAATCGGACGGTAATGCCAACAGTTGAGCAAAAATGCGTTGTTTTGCGGCATGAATGCCGTTTTGCTCACCCCACCCACCCAGCCCGTCCGGGCAACTATTGCCCTTGCCTCGTCGAAAAGTGAAAGTAACCGCGCCCTGATTATCGACGCGCTGACGGGCTTTCGCTGTGATCTTCAGAACCTCGCCTCAGCCCGCGACACCCAGACCATGATCCGGCTGCTCCGCGCTGAAGACCCCACCGCCGACGTGCTCGACGCGGGCACGACCATGCGGTTTCTGACGGCCTACTTTGCCCTCACCGGCCAGACCAAAACCCTGACCGGCACCCCGCGCATGTGCGAACGCCCTATTGGCCTGCTGGTTGATGCGCTCCGCACGTTGGGGGCCGACGTAGCCTACCTGGGTAAAGACGGTTACCCACCCATTCAGACGCGGGGTTTTCGGCATAGTGGCGTAAGCGAGTTAAGTATCCGGGGCGACGTAAGCAGCCAGTACATTTCGGCGCTGGCCATGCTGGCTCCCTATTTGCCAGGTGGGCTTACCCTGCACCTGACGGGCGCCCTGGGGTCGGTGCCGTACATGACCATGACCCTGCAACAGATGGCCACCTTTGGCGTAACGCCCCGGGCCGACTGGGCAGCACAAACCATTCATATTCCCGCTGGTACCTACCAACCCACCACCTATGCCATTGAATCAGACTGGTCGGGGGCGAGCTACTGGTTTAGCGTGGTGGCCCTGGCTGCCAATGCCGAACTGGAACTGCTGGGTCTGAAAGCGGAGTCGCTCCAGGGCGACAGTGCCATTGTGGGCATTATGGACCAGCTTGGGGTGCAGGCCACGTATACAGGCAAGGGGTTTCGGCTGACCAAGAAAGCCGCCACCGACCACATTGCCGTTGATTTCACCAACTGCCCCGACCTGGCCCAGACCGTGGCCGTATGTTGCGCCATGAAAGGTATTCCGGCTACGTTTACGGGCATCGAGAGCCTGAAGATCAAAGAAACAGACCGGGTGCTGGCCATCCAGACTGAACTCCGCAAGTTTGGTGCAGACCTGGTAGAAGTAGAGCCGAACGCCCGCTACGAGGTGAAACCCTCCAAACAAGCCATTGCTACTGAGTTGATTAGCGTAGACACGTATGACGACCACCGGATGGCTATGGCCTTTGCGCCGATAGCCATGTTGCGTCCCGTCGTGATTGAAGAACCCAGCGTGGTCGCGAAATCATACCCTTCTTTTTGGGACGATTTCGCGATGATAGCTGAAGTTAACTAAGGGCACATGTCATGGGTGAGAGGTCTGTCTCTCTGGCGTTGATATAAGCGGAAAGCACACTAATGGGACCAGAAAACCAGGCTGGTTTGGCCGTTCGGTACTCAAGGTGGCGTTTTCAGCCAGTCAGGTCAAGAGCGAGGTTGTCAGGTGTTGTTTTTTTCTTGCGGGCGCGCGTTTTTTTCCTGCGAACGAAATACGCGTTGACTAGAGCCGTGTTAGTCAGTACATTTGGTAGGGTACCTGTCCATACCTATCGTTACCTGGCCTCCTTGAGATGTTTCGCTGTACGCTGGCTTTCTGTTTGAGCATTCTGCTCGGGATGATGACGCCCGGTCTGGGGTCGGCGCAGCCGTTAGTTCATCTGAAGCTGCGGCCCGAACGCCTCACCTACGCCCGAGAGGTAGAGCAGGAGGCAACCCAAAAACATGACTCGCTGGGGCTGGCCGAGGCTTGGTACCTGTATGGTAAAACCTACGTTTTTGCGGGCGACTACCTCACGGCACAGGTTTACTTTTTGAAAGCCCTGCACGTGCAAGAACCCCGTGGTGCTTCGTTTGAACTGAGCCGACTGTACGTTCGGCTGAGCGAAACTGAAAACCGGCTGGGCCGTTTCGGTCAGGCGCTGGCTTACGCCAAACAGGCACTTCAGGTGGCTAAAGACTGCCGTTCAGATAAGGCACTGCTGCGAGCCAATGGTAATCTGGCACTCCTTTGCGAAGAAAAATGGGCGAACCAGCTAGGGTCCGATACCGCCAAATTCAGGCAGGTGCTTACCTACCACCGGCTGGCCGAATCGTACTGCTACAAGCTAAACGACACACTGGGCATTGCCGAAGCCAATATGAATATCGGTGTGCTGTATACTAAAGTGGCTGACCAGCAGGCTATTAATAACTTAAAGGAAGCCTTGCGGCTGTTTGCTCTGAAGCGTAAAGAAGGTATTCGGGTGTATGCCATGTCGAAACTGGCGGCGGCCTATGTGCGGTTTGGTAAACTAGAACTGGCTCACCAGACCCTGCAAGAGGCTGAGCAATTCTATAGCCGGTGGCACCTGAACGAATACCATATCCGGCTCGACCTGGAGCGTAACTTCGTGACCTACTACACCGCCACCGGTCAGTGGCAGCTTGCGTTCGACCGGCTGAAGCGGCAACACCAACTGGAGCAAAGTCAGATTCTGGCCGACCGCGACGGGGCCATCAGCCGCCTGAACATCGAGTATGACACTCAGAAAAAGGAATCGCTGCTGACGACGCAAAAACGGGAGTTGGCACTTCGAATGGCTAACCTCAAAGAGCAGCAGTTGTTGATTCTGGCCATTGCGGGGCTGTTATTGCTGACCATTGGACTGTTGGTGAACTACTTCCGACTAAACCAAACATTGGCACGTACCAGCCGACAAAACGTCGAACTAGTGAAGGAACAAAACCACCGGGTGAAAAATAACCTGCAAGTGGTGTCGAGCCTGCTGAGCCTGCAAGCCAGCCGCCTTACCGACGAGGTGGCCAAACAGGCCGTGGAAGAAAGCCAGCTTCGGGTGCAGTCGATGGCTATTTTGCACCGGCGGCTCTACGACGGGGACCAACTCGCGCAGGTAGACGTCGACGAGTTCATTCGGGAGCTGGTTAGTGGGGTGCTACTGTCCTTCGGCTACCTGACCGTTCCGGTACAGTATGCCCTAGACCCTATCTTACTGTCGGCTGACAAAGCCACGCCGCTTGGTTTGATTATCAATGAGTTAGTTACAAACGCCTGCAAATATGCTTTCCCTGACAACGACGAGCCACAGCTCTGGATCGAGTGCCGTCAGCATGGTCGAACCATCATGCTGACCGTGGCCGACAATGGGCCGGGCATGGATCATGATGTGCCTGTCTTGCAAACTGATAATATGCTGGTCGCTAAAACCCGTACGTTTGGCCTCACGCTAATTGAAGCACAGGCCATGCAACTTAATGGCAGGGCACAATTTGGTTCGGGTAAGGATATGGGCGGGCGGGGCACAGTTTTTACGCTTGACTTTACCATATAATCCACACTATGACGCCATTAACCATTCTTATTGTCGAAGACAATACCATCACGGCCATGCACCTGCGCCAGACTCTGGAACAGGCCGGGCACACCGTAACGGGCATGGCCCGGACGCTTCAGGCAGCCCTGACAGCCGTGAAAAACCAGTTGCCTGATCTGGCACTGGTGGATATTCAACTGGACGAAAAATCGACGGGAAACGGTGTTGCCACCGCCCGTGAACTGCTGGCCTACCAGCATATGCCCATTATTTTCCTCACCGCCGATCCCGAACTGGAAACCTACCAGTCGGCCATTGAGATGATGCCTGCGGCCTACATGCTCAAGCCGTTTCGGGCCGATGAACTGTTGATGAACATTAACCTGGCGTACCATAATTTTCAGTCTACCCAGGGTGGTATGGCCGACGCCCTGCAAACGGGCTACGTGTGGGTGCCCATCAAAGAGGGTCTTGAAAAAGTGGCCGTAGCCCAGGTGCTCTACATCGAAGCCGATAAGTCCTACGCCAACATCGTCATGGCCGATGCCTCGACCCACCTGGTCACCACTAACCTCACCACCGTGGCCCAGTATTTTCGGCTCAACAGCTTTTTCCGCATCTCGCGGTCGCACGTGGTTAACCTGGATCAGGTGAAGCAACTCAAAGGCAACAGCCTGATCTTCCTCGACGGCAAAACCGCCCTCGACATTCAGCCATCGGGCCGCAAAGAACTCATCAAACGCCTGACCGTCATCCGCACGAAACCGCCGAAATAAGTGGTGAGTGGTGAGTGCTAAGTGGTGAGTTTGCTTACGCCAGCGCAATACGCTGGCGTAAGCAAACTCACCACTTAGCACTCACCACTCACCACTTATTTTACATTTCTTTCCTCAACACTGTGGCCAGGCGGTGGCCGGAGAAGGCTACCTGCTGTTCAGCAATAGGTTTTACGGTGGCGACATAGTCGGGGGGGAGCACGGCGCCGTCGTTGCCAGTACCGGCTATCAGGGTGCCCTGTTTGTAGGCCAAGGTGCGGGCCAGCTCGAAACTCTCCCGCGACCACTTGCCGATATCCCGATTGCAGCGGTGGGGCACCTGCCGCCGCGTGTGGGCCTGCGCCAGTTGCACGGCCAGTTGGTCGGCGGCGCGGAAGGTGTCGCTGCCTAGCAGCATCCCATCCCAGAAAGCATGGAGATTCAAGGTGGGGTTGCTCATGCTTACCTTGATTTTGAAGAGGTTGCCACCCCGGTCACCGTCGGGAAACTGCGGACTCACGAGCGCCGCCGTATGCAGGGGCATGTGTACGTCGCCGGCCAGGTGAAAAAGCCAGCACAGGGCAATGGCTTTGGTGCTGTCGGGGGCGTTGCTGGTCAGCAGCTGCCGGTTCAGGGCAAAGGCTTGCAGGATGTTTTCGCCCGTGGCCAGGGTGGTGTCGGTGCGGGCTATGCCCAGGGTGGGGTTATAGACGTAGTTAATGAAATGCCAGGTGGGGTGGTCGTTGGGGTTTTTCTGCCCGCGGATATCGTCGGGCCATCGGGCGGCAAGCATAAACAGGTACTCGTTTTTCTCGCTCTCGGTCAGCGACGAGTCGCGGAGCATGGGCGCCCAGCGGGTGTTCACGTCGGGGTGTTGCCGCAAAATGGCCAGTACCCGCGCCAGCTTCCTGGGCGACTTGGCCAGCATATCTCGGTAGGCAATGGCACCAATGGCCATATGGGTGGGTTTGTTCCAGCCAAACGAACCGTTGGCAACGCACAGGGCAACTACCAGCAGCCAGGCCGATTTAAACGAAAAGTTCATAACGTGTTTCAGGCGGCCAGTCAGGCCATTTCATTTAGTAATCGTAAACGAGTCAATTTCTTTTCCGTCGCTGGTTAACTGCTTAACCTTTAGCGTGTTACCGGCCACATCAGCAACAGTTAGTGAGTGTACGTTGGCAATAAATCTGGTGGTAAACTCCTGGTATGAACCGGGTTCGTTAGTTTGGTCCTGGTCATACAGAATCTGGCCCCCGGCCCCCGTAATGACGTAAACAATGCCGTTGGGAGTAGTGTTGGTTTTGCCGTCAAATGCTTTGTCCAGCGTCCAGCGTCCATTAACGGCCCGGCCCCGGTAAGTTCGGTTGCCCATGCTGGCTATGAGCTGCACGCCTTGAGGGTTGGGCACAAACCGCAGGGGAGCCGTGCGCTGGTAGTTATGCACGTGTCCGTTAAACACCACGTCGACCTTACCGGCTTCAAGCAAGGGGCATAGCAGCCGCATCTGCTGTTGTTCAAAATGGGTGCGCGACGAGCTGAAGCTAGGGTGGTGGTACATCACAAAGCGCCAGGTGGCACCCTGCGCGGCGGCCAGGTCTTTCTTCACCCAGTTCAGTAATGTCGAATCGGTGAAGTTCACGTAGGGGTTCGAGTCGATGATGGTCCAGTGGGCGTTGCCATAGTCGAATGAGTAGTTGGTCATACGGGGGTAGTTGTTACCAGCGGCCTCGGTAAACGCTGCCCGATTGCGCTTGGTGGCTATTAGCGGCGGCACCAGCGGGCCACCTTCCTGACCCACGGGGCCGTTCAGCGGTTGGTTCCAGTAGTAATAGTAAGCCAGGGCGTCGGGTTTTTCGTCCAGGTTACGCACCTCCGTGTCGTGGTTGCCGGGGGCGGCTACCATTGGCACCGACCGCATCAGCGGGGCACCATTGCTGTTGGCTTTGTCGGCGTTGTAGATCGGCCAGAATTTGGTGCGGTATTCCCACGCCAGTCCGTAGTCATACACAATGTCGCCGGGCACCACTACCAGGTCGGGATTGGCCTGATAAGCCTGATAGGCCAGTCGTTTTTGGTCGCCGGTTTCGGCACCAATATCGGCGAAGGCCACAAACCGGTAGGGCTGGTCGGTGGTTTTGGGGGCATGGCCCGTGGCCGAAAAAACAACGTTGCCCGCCTTCAGCACCCGATAGTTGAACAACGTGCCGGGTATCAGGCCCGTTAGGGCGGCGTGGTACACCCGGTGTTTGCGTATACCGCTCACCGTGATACGCCGGTGGGTAGGCGGGGGGCTGCTGAGCCACGCTGTGGTGCTATCGGGGCGGTACTCAACGCGCCACTCGGCGTCGGCATCGGTAGTGTGCCAGAGCAGTTGCAGCGACGTGGGCGAGGGGGCTTTCCCGATTTGCAAGTAGGGCCTGGTGAAAAAGTGTTTGTCAGAAGCCTTGTTTTGGGCGCAGGAGACCAGGGTAAGGGTGAAAAACAGAAACAGCAGAAGGAGTTTTCTCATGAAATGCGGTGTGCGGTCAGGCTACGGCTCAAGTTGAGAAAAGATTCAGTCCCAATCAACTTCGCCCAGGCCCTGCCGCACCACCCTGAAGTCATCGTTGGTCGCATCCACAATTGTCGACGGCTCATATCCCCCGATGCCCCCGTCGATGATGATGTCGACGTCGTGGTAATATTTCTCGAAAATTAGCTCCGGGTCGGTGGTGTATTCCACGGTGTCGGGCGTCTCGTCGCGGAGGGTGGTGGTAATGATGGGGTTGCCCAGTTCCTGCACCAAAAGTCGGGGGATGGCGTTGTCAGGAACGCGGATGCCGACCGTTTTTTTGTTGGTGTTCAACAACTTAGGCACGTTATTTGTGGCATCGAGGATGAACGTGTAAGGCCCCGGCAGTAGCCGTTTCATGAGCTTGAAAGCTGAATTACTTACGCGGGCATAGTCAGCAATATGACTCAGGTCATAGCAGATAAACGAGAAGTCATTCTTCTGGGGTTTGATGCCTTTGATCCGCGCCACCCGCTCCACCGACCGGGCATTATGAATGTCGCAGCCCAGTCCATAAATGGTATCGGTCGGGTAGATCACCACCGCCCCTTCGCGCAGCGCACGCGCCACCTCACGCACCCGTTGCAGGTCAGGATTAGCCGGATAGAGTTTGATAAGTTGAGCGGGCATGAGAAGGGAGTTTAACGTGTAAAGTCTAATGTTTAAAGTTGGCTTACGCGAACACTACTCTTGCGTAAGCCAACTTTAAACGTTAGACTTTACACGTTAAACTCCCTTCATTTCCAGCCGCATACCCCCTTTAAATGCCCGCCGGGTGAGGTAGTAGCGGTACATGCCGTTGATGGGCAGTTTGAGGTGTCCGAGCCTGAGAATCAGGCGAGTAAGTAGGTCTGGTGTTTCGATTTCGCGCAGTAATCGCCCAAATTTGTCGGCTAGTTCGTGCTGCTCGGCGTAGAAACATTTGCGGATAAACTGCCGCACCCGCATGGCCAGTGCATGGCGTTCGTCGGGGGTTTGGCACAGGGTATTCGCTTTGAAACACACTCGCAACGTCGATTCAAGCAGGGCGTTTTCGGGTAATGTGATCTGCTGTCCCAGCGAGTGGGGGAGGCGGCGTTTTTGGGTCAGCACCTCGTCGATGTAGGCATATCGGTACTCGCGGGAAGAGCGCACCCAGAAGTCGAAATCTTCAAAAGCAAGGTCCTCATCGTAGCCACCCAGCTCGTCGAGCATGCTACGGCGCATCATCATGGTGGGCGTACAGATGAAATAGCGCTCTAAAACGGCCTTAAACACGTCGCCGCTGGGTACCGGTACACTTGCATGACCAGCGGCGTTGAGGGGAAAATGGTGGCCCATCACGTTGCCTTGTGAGCTGATGAGTGCGGCATTGGTGAAGACCACACCATAGAAGGGAGGCAGGGACAAAAAACGCGCTACCTGCCGGGCTACCCGGTTGGGCATGAGCAAGTCGTCGGCGGCCAGATCAATCACAAAATCGCCCGTAGTGAGCGCCAAACCCTGATTAAAGGCCCTGCACAGGCCCACGTTGGTGGTATTCTGAACAAACTGAACGGCGGGATGCTGCTGGCAAAACTGCCTGATCTGACCTGCTGAATCGTCGGTGCTGGCGTTGTCGATGACCACCAGTTCGATGTTGGCATAGCGCTGATCGACCACCGATTGCAGGCTATCTATTACATAGTCGGCCTGGTTATAACAGGTGCAAATAACCGACACCCAGGGGCGGTGCTGATTCAGGAACGGATCCATAGGCAGCAGCGGGCGAGATACGGTGACAGACAGGCGATTCAAAACGTTCTGGTTGGTGTGTTTTTATATACAATGAAACTTACGAAGAAAATACTAAGTAGCTCTATTGATTTTAGCGACCGGAAAAAACTGCGATTATTTTGACGGTACGGTCAAATCTGGCACAATTTTTAGTCTGTAATGGGTACAGGACGCGGGCAGGTTGCCAGCCAGGTTTCCTGCCTAACTCTGTATCACATTTATGGGTTAGGGTTTGCAAACGCCACTTCATTTATTGGAGGTGGCGTTTGTTGTTTTTGCGCCAACCGATGGGTTCTTCTCGCCCTCCAGATCGAACAGATTTACGTTAATCTCGAACCCGAGGATGAGCAGCAGCGATACCAAATTGGTCCAGATCATCAGGGCGATGAGCGTACCGATAGAGCCGTACAGTTTGTTGTATGAACCAAAGTTGGATACATAATAGGAGAACGCCAGCGTGGTCAGTACAATCAACACTGAGGCCGTAACCGAGCCTGCCGTCACAAACGTCCACTTCATGTTTACGTCGGGACCAAAGCGGTACAGTAGGGACACCACACCTACAAACACGGCAAATACCAACAGGTAGCGAGCCACCTTAAGAGCAAAATACACCACGGCATTGTTGAACACCCCAAAGCGGGCCAGGTAGTCGATCACTACGCCGCCTACCACCAGCAGCGTAATGGCCAGAAATAGCGATAGCGCCAGGGCCACCGTCAACCCTACGGCAACGCTTTTCTTGTAGAGAAACGTGCGTTGTTCCGGCACCTCGTGCGACGAGTTAAAGGCGTTCATGAGTGCCGTCATGCCACTCGTGGCCGAATAGAGCGCCAGCAAAAAACCAACCGACAGCACCCCGCTCCGTGGTCGGCTGATGATGTCCTTCAGCGTAGGTCCTACCGTGTCGAAGGTGCCACCGGGCAGCACACGGGCAAAGAAATCCATGATGGCATTCTCATTAACGCTGGGTATATACGGAATGAGCGTGAAGAGAAAGATGATGGTGGGGAAAATGGCCAGGATGAGGTTATACGCCACCGACGCAGCCCGTTCGCTCAGGTCATTGTCGGTGAGTACGTCGGTGATTTTCTTGAGAAACGTGTACCAGTCGCGTTTGGAATTAAGGGCGTTATGGTCACGGAGCCAGACTCGTGCGCCCGACAGAGCCTTGAGGCTCATTAATTTTTCAAACATGTTCGCTGAGTATCGTTGCTTATACCGTACCAACTTCATGGTTAAAAAAAGGTTTAAGGCGTTCGAGAAGGGCGGCGGGCGATCCGCAGAGCCGCCCGGTGTCCATACGTTGAAAGACCAGCGTGGTTTGCCCACTGTTGAGCAACTCGCCAGCCTCATTGCGGATAATGTACTGAAACACAATCCGGGCGCGGGGCAGTTCGGGAATGGTCACTTCCACCGTAAGCAGATCGTCGTAGCGGGCGGGCTTGTGGTACCTCGACGTGTTTTCATATACGGGCATCTGCACGCCGGAGGCTTCCATCTCGCGGTAGAGAAACCCCAGGCTCCGCAACGCCTCTACCCGCCCGATTTCATAAAACCGGCCATAGTTGCCGTAATATACGTACCCCATCTGGTCTGTGTCGGCATAACGAACGCGGAAGGGGTGTGTGGTGAAATGATACATGGGTTACGGAAAAGAGTGAACATCAACGCTGCCAGTGGAGGCTACCGTTTGCACAACTGTGAACTACATGACTTGCAACGTTGACCTGCCACGAGATCAAACTGCCTGACACCGCATGCCCAAAGTCTGTCGAGTACCATTCACGCTGCATCAGTGTTAAACAGCGTTGGCAGGTTTACGTTAAATTCGGCTGACTCCTGCGCCAATGGCGACTTTTCGGTGGGTGCCGACAAGCAAATACTTACAGTAGTACCGCCATTGGGTCTGCTGCTGATGCGTAGGCTTCCCTGTTGGCGGTCCATCATCTCCCGACATATCTGCAAGCCTAAGCCTACTCCCTTTTCACCCATTGTGCCTGAACGAACATCAGGAGAACCAAACAGCGTCTCCAATTGCTCCACAGACATACCAAGGCCCGAATCCCGAATTTGAAGCTCAACTGTTTCACCCTGACGAACGGAGTGGATACGAATGTAGGCTCCTGTCGGGCTGAATTTGATGGCGTTGGCTACTATGTTACGTATGACCGCCCGCAACTGGTGCTTATCTGCCAGCACGACATGAGCTTTATCTATCTGATTAATAATAATCAAGTTCTTCTGATAGATAAGTTCACTGGCTTGACTAATGACCTCTTCGGTGATGGTAGATAGGCTGGTTGGCTGAAGTATGGATTGAAAGCCCTTCAGTTGTATCATCGACCAGTCTAATAGGTTGGTTAATAAGGTAAGTACGTTATCCACCTGCTTATCGAGTCGGTTCATCAGCGGAACCAACAGTTGCGGTTGGTCATTAGCCGACCGGACCTCGCGAAGATTCGTTTTCATAATCGCTATGGGGCTACGTAAATCATG
The DNA here is from genome assembly GCF_017353255.1 of Fibrella aquatilis. Taxonomy (GTDB): domain Bacteria; phylum Bacteroidota; class Bacteroidia; order Cytophagales; family Spirosomataceae; genus Fibrella; species Fibrella aquatilis. The sequence continues at coordinate 14,085 of NZ_JAFMYU010000018.1, forward strand.
GCTTATCAGCGAGAAAAGCTTGTCTTTTACGGCATTTGTCTCGGCTAGTTCATTAGCTGTTTTTTGAAGCAGTGCCTGCTGCTGTATGAGAAGTGTATTTTTCTGTTGCGATTTTCGTAAAAAATAATAGACAACCCCCATCAATATAATCAATAACGTGATAAAAGCAGCACTAGCAAATCCTGTTCGCTGGGCCACCAAAAGTTGCTCTTGTTGACGTAATGTATTTAGCTGAGCGATTTGTACGTTTTTTTGAAGTAGCTTGATTGCTTTCTCCTTATTTTCAGCCTCAAACCTTGCTTGCATCTGCGCAATTAATTTTGTATTATTTTCAGTAAATTTCTTTTCTTTTAGATGGTGGTTTTCGCGATAGGCTGCTAATGCTTCACGGAAACTGCCTTTAGCTTCCAATGCTGCTCCCAAACAGGTAAGGGAAGCCATCACTCCGTTTGCTTCATTATTTTGGCGAGACAACTGTAGGGCGTAACGTGCCTGGTTGAGTGCTTCACCAGAGAGGCCCATAGCCAGGTAGGCAGTAGCTGACTCCCGCTTCGAACTGGCCATAAACGAAATTAGGTTCAGCGCATGTGCCTGTTTGTAAGCCTGTCTGAATAACTCAATGGCTGCTTTGTGCTGCCGCCGCTTACACAGGTTAATGCCCAGCACCTCCAGCGTTTCAATCACTCTATTTGGCGATTTAGTCAGGCGGGCAAAATACATGGCCTCTTTAAAGTGAAAAGCTGCGGCTTGTAAATCGCCTTTTTTCTCCAGCATCTCGCCTCTGGTTAAACAGGCGTACATACGGTCGACGGGGGGCCAAGAGCGTTTATCCAATGCCAGGTATTTGTTCGTGTAAAACGCTACCATTGGCTTATTATTCATCTCATTAAACAGGCTGATGAGTAACAGATAGTTAGAAGCCAGTGTAGGGCCATCTTCGTGGCTAATCAGATACGTTAAATTTTCGCCAATTTGGTCGACGGCTTCTGGAATCTGGCCTGCATCGGAATAGATCATTGCCAGGGTATATTGGTATTCTACTAGTCGTTTATCGTCATGGGCCTGTTGCGCATAGCGTATAGCTTGCCGGATGGGTTGAATGCCTTGTTGATAATGCCCTTGGTGTCGATAGTATCGGGCAAGGAAAAAGTGTAAATCGCTGGCATACGCTGGCGAGAACGGTTTGTTCAACCGTCGTAGACCACGTTTGGTGAACACATAGACACTATCCAGCCTACTTTCATTGAAGTAATGTTGGGCAATCAAAGCGCAGAGTCGTACTTGTGCACTGTCAGAAGGCGATTGGGCTAACGCCTTTTTCAATACAGACAACTCAACGGCATGGTTAGGTTGACCCAACACCACAGTTGCGCTGACAAAAAGGATTACGGCCAAAAGAGGGATACGCATGAGCAAATGTCTGAGAGGGGTACAAGTACGTAAAAAACCCAAAAATGCCTGCAAAATGCAGGCATTTTTGGGTTTGTACCAACACTATACGTGAATATAGTTTTTACTGAATCGTCATGAATGAGCGGCCCGTTTGGTTATTACCGGACACCGCCCCTGGTCTTTCTGACAACAAACGGCGCACAGGCAGCCGTTGGACAGTTACATACTGTTGGTTGGAGTAGTACAGTGCGATCCGTAAAACACCCCTGGGTATTATACACTCTGATCGTATAGTATTGGGCACTAACCGGACTTGCCAGGCTGGCAGCTATTATCCCATTAGTAGGAATCGCCTTGGCCGTGCCCGATAGTGAGGTCGCCGGATCAAAGCTAGTCCCCAATGAATACTGGAATGTATGGTCCGCCTGGAAGCCCGTTAAGCGTAGGTAGCCGTTGGTTTGCGGTGTACTACCCGTACAACTAGCGGCTACGGCTTGTGCGGTAAAGTTGGGGAGGATGTCTTCTTCCACAATATAGGGGCAGCAGCTGTAGTCGGTACATAACCCAGGCAACTGATTACTGGTTAGGTTATAGGCTCCCGGACTGCTCACCTCAAGGGTGGCGGCAGTAGCCCCAGGCAAGGCAATGCCGTTTTTAAACCATTGGTAGCTGGCACGGCCCGCAGGCGCGGTCAATACAATGGTATATGATTCGCCTGCGCACAGCCGGACGGGTACGGATGTACACACCTGAGCGGTACCGCCGGGTATTGTAGCCACGTTGTACAAAATACCACTACTATCAGCTTTTGTCTGAAGCGTGAGTTGTACTTGCTGACCAGCACCGATGGAACTGACTCGCCAGATGCCGACTGGCTTGCCCGGTGTAAAGGTTGTTCCGGCGGGTGGTGTATACCCAGTTGGGAGGACAGATAGCCCCACTGACGTAGAATCACGAACGTCTACGTTGGTGGCAGCTGCATTGCCGGTATTTGTCAGGATGACCGTGTACGAAATGATGTCACCTACGCTGGCCTTGGACTTGTTTACCAATTTTTTTACCGACAAAACTGGTTTTAGTAGATAAAACCCAGCGTCGAGGTCAGGATAGAACTCGCCATTGGCCAGCGTAACCGACTGCGTACGACCAGTGGCCGGGTTGGGATCAGAGTCTTTCGATCCGTCGCCGCCCTGTTGGGCTGCCGTAGCCGTATACCCGGCGGGGGTGGTAAAGCCTACCGAGTAGTTCAGACCGCTGCCGGGGGCCAGGCCCGTGAAACTGTAGAACCCGCTGGCGTTGGTGACGGTTGTGGCAGAGGCTACCCCATTGGTGTAGAGCGTAACCCGTACGCCTGCCAGTGGCGTATCGCCCGCGTTCTGAATACCATTATTGTCCGTATCGACGAAAACATAATCGCCCAAGCCGGCCGCGTTGGCAGCACAGTTTTGCGTAAACTGCCGGGTCAGGCTACAGCCGTTTAGCATGACAGTTAAACTAACGGTTTGCCCCGATGGTACACCAACTACTTGGCTTCCAACCACATTGCCTGCTGAAGCAACAACGGAAGCACCCGCAGTTGTCGTAAAACTAATGTCGTACGTAGCGATACCCTGGCAGGTAATCTTTGTGAGCAGCGAAGGCACTGGATTTACCGTAACCATTGCTGTGGCCGTGCCTGAACAACCACCCCCCGTCGTCACGGTCACCTGGTAGGGCGTGGTAGCCGCCGGGCTAACGGTTAAGGCATTAACTGAACTGGCCGCGCCGCCTGTCGAAAAGCGGTAGGTGCCTCCTCCACTGGCCATCAACGTGGTGGATTGCCCCGCACAGATTGTTGCCTGCGCGGCAGATAAACCGGCTACCGGTAGTGCATTGACTTGAACGGTGATAGTAGCACTTGTAGAACATAGCGGGCTACTACTCACCGTAACCGTGAAGGTTTTGGTGCCGGTGGTCAGACCCGTTGCCACAACGGCTGATGTGGCGGCACCCGTTAGCTGTACGCCGGCGGGCGCGGCCCAGACGTAGGTGTAACTACCCGTCGGGCTAACCAGAGCCGACAGGCTAATAGGGTTGCCCTGACACACTGAGAGACTGCTGGCCGTGATCGTGATAGAAGGGGGAACGCAGGGTACATAGGCAGCATCGTACGAAAAATTGTTCTCGCCTGACCGCCCCAATACGAAACTGATTAACCCGCTACTATTGACATCGGTGTCGATATTATCACCGTTGGTACCCGTCGCGGCGTTGGGCTTGCTGCTCAAGAAAGCATTACTGGTTGTTACGCTGGCAGGGAAGCTCAGCGAATAGGAACCACCGGCCGTCAGCCCCGTTAGGCCATAGACAAAACCGGTCGAGTTTGTACCAACACCGGTTGAGAAATAATATTCGCCGTTGGTGTTGGTTGTCACGTTGATACCCGCCGCAGGCAGTCCGGGGCCTTTTAAGGTCACGGTGACGCCCGCCAACGGGGCCTCACCGGGGTCCTGCACCCCATCGTTGTCGGTATCTAGCCAGACCCGGTTGCCGATCATCACGGGCGGCAGGTCGCAGAAGGGAACTACCTCGCCTAAACCGGCTGCCTTCCCGAAGTCGGCCAGGCCGGGGTCGGTGCCAGTCGAACTGCCGTTATACAATCGGTACGACTGCGCCCAGGCTCCGGTGGTGTTGTTCATCCAGCGGAAACCCCCGTCGAAAAACCCGTCGACACCGTTGTCAATAGCCGGGTCAAACACCACCGCAACGGTTTCAATGAAGCCCGGTATCTGGGTCATGGTGCCCAGGCTGACCTCATCGTGGTTCACACCGATGCCCGTAGTGCCGGAGATAGCCCCATTCACCACGCCCCCCGTCGCAATGGGGTAGCCATCGCCGTGGTAGAATTCGGCCCCACCTGGTCCCTGCCCCGTGTTCTGCTCAGACATGCCGTTGCCCTCAGAGCGACCATTGCTCTCCAGCGTCCAGCCCCGTTCGGGCGAACCCCCGGCCCGCAGCAGGTCGCCCCCAATCCGGCCCTGATACAAATCTGTCGTGGCGGGGTTGTCGCGTGTCTGACTGCCCGCAATGTCGCCTATGCGGTCGCGCAGGCCGATGATGAGGTCGCCGTTGTCGAAGGCCAGGTTGGCCAGTATTGGCATGGGGTAGGTCAGGCGGACGGTTGGGTTGATGTTAACGTTGGCGTAGGTGGATCGCCAGGGTAACCAGGTAGCACTGCCCGTCGACGCTGCATTGCCACGGGGGTAGTTCAGGTCCATCTGAAAGGCAGGCGTAGCGTTGAAGGCTAGTGTAGCCGGATTCACCGAATAGACATACGCTTTGAGGTCGGTGGGATCGTTGGAGCTTTCCGCCGAGCAAACGACACCGACGTATACCCTACCCCGGTAGTACTCCACAGCAAAGGGTCGGACATCCCCGGCGGTAGGGCAACCCGGTGGCAACGGATTGAGCGGAACTGCCCTGCTGCTGAGCACACTCCCCGACGTGGGGTTGAGCGCGTACAGCGTCCGGTTCTGGAGGTTCATCACGTAAAGCGTATCATCGTCGTCGGAGAGGTCCATACCCCCCAGCGAAGTTTTGCCCACGGCATCCCAGGCTATGTCGCCATTGTCGCGGTTATAGTCGGTGGGGTCGTGGGCGTTGGCGTTGGCACCCGGCACGGTAAACGTCTGGCTGACGGTGGAGGTCGAGGTGGCGTCGCTGACGTAGATGGCCCCCGGCCCGGCGGGTCCAAACCCGGCGTGTTTCTTAAAAAACGAGGCCGTATAAAGTCGTTTGGTGGTTCGGGCGTAGGCCAGGCCCAGGGTGGTGCCCACCTGCCGGGCCAGAATAGCCACGCGGTGGGCGGTGGGCTGATCGTAGATGCTCGTGTTGGCGGCAATGGATCGGCTACCGGCATCATAGGGAAACGAGACCAGCACCGGGTCGTTGCCGTAGATACCGGTTATGGTGGCGGCCCCAGTCGTAGCCAGCTGATTGCCAAAGACATAACAGTTCGTTAGCAATTCGGGATTGCTCTGGCAGAAGTCGGTAGGGTAGTTGATTCCAAAATGAACGCCCGATGCCCCGCCGTTGGCAAATTGGATCGACGTACCTGACGAGGCTCCGCGAAACGATTCACGATCACCTGCCATTAGCTTCGTGAATTCAATACGGTAAGGACCAGCGTTGCCAACGGTCAGCACATAGCGGCCCAGGGTAGCACTGACTGTACTACTTACCGCCGTAGCCGAAACGGCTCCACTACTAGTATAGGCCGTAATGAGCACCCCACCCACACCTGGTTCGCTGTAGATGTACGTCCCCGAAGTAGGCAGGCTGGTATAAACACCATCACTGTTGAAGTCACGAAAGACAATGCCTGAGATGGTTTGACCGTAGCTTGACAGAAAGCTGGTTAAGAGACTACCGATGATCACTAAAAACCGTCCTAATCTTTTCATAGATGTGCTGCTATTTTTCATAGTTAGGCAGACGGTGAATCAACGCGGCTGACTCTGTCTGTTGCTGGATTTGACAGTGAGGTAAAAACAGGTTCTCGTCTACGAAACGTAGCTGGGAAAGCCATATGGGGCGGCATAACGTCTGGTGTTCCTGCCGACACTGGCACATCGCCCGTAGCCATTGAGTCTTGCCAGTTACGGAGTGCCACAGCAAGACGTTGTAGCTCATCGACCTGCCAATAATCATGATCCCTGCTACGAATCGACAATTTTTTCTGGTTGAGACCGGCCCGCTTCAGCAGTTGACTCTGCGTTCTATCGGGCAGGCAACTCAATTGAAACACCAGGGCACGGATGCCTGCAATAGCATCTGTAGGCAAGCGGAGTGCTTCACCCAGCAACACTAATTCCTTAGGTCGCCACGATGCCGGATTGCGACGTCGGAACAAAATTTTATGGTATTTCACATCCAGGATGTCCTCCAGATCTGACACGCTCAGGGCCACACCAGCCAATCCCCTAAGTATGGCATCGCGGCCTTGTAAGTAGGTATCTACCGTACGCTGTAACTGAATAATTATCATTTCGTTAAGTAATGATCTGTCGGGCGTGGAGAAGAAAATTAACGTACCAGCAGTAGTTTTTGACCCAAAGTCCGTGGGCCGGTCTTGCCAGCCGCCCGTTCCACTTGCAGGTATACCAGGCTGACTAACTGACGGGGTACGGGCAGTTGATAGTTCACCAGTTGGTCGGCGCTATTCTCTAGTTTATAAAGTTCTACGCCCGAAGCAGACAGCAACCGAACGGTTAGCCGCTCGTCTGCCTCAAAGTGCCGCACCGTCAACGAGACCGCATCGCCCGTGGCCGGATTGGGGTAAACGCTGATGGCTGGTGCACCTGGTTTGGCCTCTGCCATCACCAGTTGATCCAGGTCGGCCTGTGTGGTTCCCCGTTGGAATAGTTCAGCGCCCCGGTGATTTGACAGGGTGTTGTTGAAGTCGCCCCCCATCATGCCCTTTTTAACCGATCCTGGATCCTGGTCGTTGAGGTAAAGCCTTACCCCATCTACGTAGCCAGCGGGTAAACTAAACGCGAACAGCATAAACGGGGTGTCCCGCTGCACATCAATGTTTTTACCCATGCTGTGAATGCCGTGGAAGTCAGTGAGAGGAGCTACCGCTGGCGCGTATACGTTGGAATAATCGGTCCAGTGTGCCGTAGCACTCACCACGTTTAGTGATTGATCAGGCATCTGACCAGGCACTACAATAGAAATCTGAGATGGTCCCAACAGAAAGCGCTCCTGCGTGAAATTGGACTGCGCATACACTTCATACCGTTTGGCCTCTGCATTGTAGGTCAGGTTGACGGTTAGCTGTGGCTTATCGACCTGCGCAACAGCAGGCGGGCACAAGAATAAGGCCCCAAGCACCAGGTGAGCCACGAAGGCCAGGATAAATCGAACTAATTTCATAACCATTATTTGTTTGATGGCACCTTCGCACTACCCACGCCGAACTAGGCGGGCGGTAATCGGAATGCACTTAGGTTGGCAATTGGGACATAGTTGCAGGCGTAGCGCGTCGGAGACGACCATACAGTTTGCTCGAACGGTAGCCAGCGGTTGGCCAATGGTCAGGTTTGTCACGCTTTGGTCATCGGTATACACAATACTATACGCCGCGTAGTTACCACCAGGCAGACCGGCCGTGCTGAACGTTGGCAGGGTTGTTACCTGCACCAGCAGCCCCGATGCGTTGACCAGTACATAGCGTGTCTGCGTACCAGCGGTTTGGCTTCCTCCCAGGGCCTGTAGCTTAATGACATCGCCCACCGTATAATCGCAGGTGGTAACTGACGGCACACACACTTTGGTGACCAGTGCATCAGACCAGGCGTAGCAGTTGGCCGTTACTCGGCTGAGGGGTTGGCCAACAGTCAGGCCCGTTACGGAGCCATCATGGCTGATAGCCAGGGCCATGTACGTGTGGCTACCACTCAACCCATTGAAAGTGGGCGTAGTGCTCACCTGTACAATGCTACCGGTTGAATCGGCCAATACATACCGAACAGTACCTCCGCCGCTACCACCCGTGCTAGCGAGGGTGATGTTGGCGGTTGTATAGTCGCAGGTGGCCAGGGTGCGGGGGCAGCCGTAGGCATTCACCGGCGTACCGGCAGGGGTGTTGGGGCAGCGGTCCTGCTCATCGGTAATGCCGTCGCCATCCGTGTCGGGCTTGCTTACGCACACCTTTACGGACAATGCCGTCGACAAGTTGTAACAACCCGCCGTAACGGCACTTACCGACTGCCCCGCCGTTAAGTTAGTGGCTGTGCCGTCGTGGCTGATGGCCATTGCCAGGTAGGTATGGCTACCGGTAAGGCCGCTGAACGTGGGTGTGGCGCTTACCTGCACTATGGTCCCGACCGAATCGGCCAGTATGTATCGGACCGTGCCGCCCCCGCTGCCCCCCGTACTAGCCAGCGTAATGCTGGCGGTGGTGTAATCGCAGGTGGCCAGTGGTTGCATATGGTGAGCCGTACTATCGGGCAGGCTACCGGCCCCGGCCCGCACTAGTGGCAGCAGCATCAGCAGAGCCAGCCACCAACGTCGCATCGTTGCTAATCGTGTTATCATCTCCTATGGGCATCGGCCCCGTTTAATTAGCCAGACAGTGGCTTACTTACTCAGTGACGGAGCAACCAGGTTACAGGCCGTGCAGGTGCTACCCGTATTGGCGTAATTAGCCCGGTAAAAACTGTTGGCATTGCCAGCAGCATAAACCACGTTGGCAAAGTCGCCGGGCATGGTGGTTGAGTTCGAGCCGGGGTCGCTGCCATTGACAAAAAGCCGTAAACCCGCCACACACGCATTGCCCGGCAGGGTAAACGTAAAGAGCAGCTTCTCCTGACCAGCCACCAACGTGATCTTTTTACCCGGCGACCCAATGCCGTGGAAGTCCAGCGAAGGGGCTGCTGACGGGGCGTACAGAGGCGAGGAATCATCCCAGCCCCCGGCCTCCAGGTTTGAGATGACAAAGGGGGCGTTACTCACCGAAGCGGGGGTTACAACGGAAATCTGCGAACTGCCCCACAGAAAATCAGTCTGGGAGAAGTTAGGGCGGGCATACACTTCGTAGCGGCTCTGCCCGATGTTATAGCGCAGCGTGAGGTCAATCTGATTCTGACCATAGCTGGTAACGGCCAGACTGAGCAACAGCAATAACGATGATAGGAATTTCATAAAGGAATGGATTAAACTGGTTGTTAACGACTCAGAATCAATACAAAACGATGGGTTGCCGCGTCAACCGGCTGGTTGACGCGGCGGTAGATTGATTAAGGCAACTGCTCGACCATAAAGTCGTAGTTGTACAACTGGAGCATATTGAGCGGGTAGGTAACCACTACGTTGTCGAAGACCACCGTGGGGTCATTGACCGATCCCTGGTACTTCGCCTTGCCGTTCAGGTTGAGGTCCCCAAAGAAGTAGCCAAAGGCGAAGTCGTAGTTGTACGACGGGTTTGCAATGGCGCCCTGGGCGGTGATAACATCGTTCAGTACATGACCGTTGTCTGAACCACCACCCACGTACTTAACCTTCCCATCAGCGTTGGCATCACCCGCCCACAAGGCACGTTTACCGTTGACCGTGACCATCTCTACACCGTCGTAATTAACCGCACCAGGCTTGTCATAAACCTGTGCATCGGTCATCGCCGTAAAGTCGACGGTGGTGCCTATGCTGCTCAGAGGCAGTGCCGTGGCGGTCATGGCCCCCAGGTGGTTGCGGTGTTTCACCGCCACATAGTACTGAGTGCCCGCCAGGCCCGTGAAGCTGAGCGGTGATAGCCCATCGGCGGGCAGCACCACGTCACCGTCACGTTGCAGTAGGCCGGAGCGCGTAGCCAGCACCTGCGCCGGATTACCCGCGCTGCGCAGTTCAACCAGCACCCAGTCCACAATGGCGTTGGGTGTACCGGCATTGGCCGATAGCACCGCCGGGGTGGTCGTTTCGCCGCCACCGCCACCCGCCTGGGTAAAGCGGGCATTGGCTGTGGCCGAGTAGGGCGTAGTGAGCGGCACGTAGCCACCCGTCCGCAGGTCGTCGCGCATCAATGAACCACTGTTCACACCCAGCAGGGCGCCCTGAAGCAACACCTTGACGTTCAGGCTAACCGTACCCTGCGTGACAGGAACTACTATCGTTCTGCTGGTGCAGCCTGTTGAATTACAGGCGGTAACCACTACGCTTGTTGCCCCGGTTGGTACCGTAATGGTGCAGGTAAACGTACCTGACGCACTAGCCGTGGTCTGGCAGAGGGTGTTGCCCGTAGGATCGGTGATGGTCACCTTGCTGCCCGGCGTAGTCGTACCCGTGACAGGCTGCGTGGGCTGACCTGGCACGAGGGGATCTACCACTAGACTTGGTGAACCTACGGCCGTGAAGCTGTTGGTCACCGCCGAGGCTGACCCACCCGGATTCGTCGCTACCGCCGTGAGCGTCTGCGGGCCAGGGGCTACGCTCACCGTGCAGCTGTAGCTGCCCGTCTGGGTGGCCGTGGTGCTACACAAGGTCGTGCTGTTGGGGCCTAAGATGGCCACCAACGCCCCCGGCGTAGCCGTGCCTGACACCGTGGGCGTCAGCGTGGCTACGGTTGGCAGGGGGTCCACCCCGATGCTGGGCACAGGCAGGGCCGTGCGACTGACGGGCAGGCTGGTGCAGCCACTGGCGTTGCAGGCCGTAACGGTCAGGGTGTTGACCCCTGCCGTCAGGCTGACCGGGCAGCTGAAGGTGCCACTGCTGCCCACCGTGGTGGCACACAGGGTGCGGCCCGCCGGGTCGGTGATCACCACCTGACTGCCCGGGGTGGCCGTGCCTGTCAGGGGCTGGGTCAGGGGACCGGGCTTGCCCACCGGGTCGACGATCAGTGTGGGTGAACCCACTGCCGTGAAGCTGTTGGTGGTGGCCGAGGCCGACCCACCCGGATTCGTTGCCACCGCCGTGAGCGTCTGGGGACCGGGGGCCACATTCACCGTACAGCTGTAGCTGCCCGTCTGGGTGGCGGTGGTGCTACAGAGGGTGGTGCTGCCTGGTCCCAGGATGGCCACCAGGGCACCGGGCGTGGCCGTACCGCTGATGGTAGGCGTGACGGTGGCGATGGCGGGCACGGGGTCCACAGCGATGGTGGGCACGGGCACTGCCGTCCGGCTGGTTGGCTGACTAATGCACCCGCTGGCGTTGCAGGCTGTCACCGTCAGGTTGTTCACCCCACTGGTGAGGTTCACCGGACAGCTAAACGTACCTGAGGTACTCGCCGTAGTTTGGCACAGGGTATTGCCCGCGGGGTCGGTAATCACCACCTGAGCACCGGGCGTAGCCGTGCCCGTCACAGGCTGGGTCAACGGACCCGGCACAGGCGGAGCTACCACCAGGCCAGGACCCACCAGAGCCGTCACGCTCGTGCAGGTGCTGCTGTTGCAGGCCGTTACCACCACACTCGTCACACTTGTGGGCAAGGTTGCCGGGCATGAGAACGTGCCTGAGGCACTCGCCGTAGTTTGGCACAGGGTATTGCCTGTGGGGTCAGTGATCACTACCTGACTACCCGGCGTGGCTGTACCCGTCACGGGTCCCGTAGGTGGCACTGGGTTTACCACCAGTGTGGGTGCACCGCCGCTAGCTGTAAAGCTTGTGCTGGCAGGTAGGCTGCTGCCGCCGGGGTTGCCCGCCGTGGCCGTGGCCGTAGCGGGTCCTGCCGGGAAGCGGATACCTGTGGCTGTCCAATTGCCACTGGGGTCTGCCGTTACACTCACCGGACCGCCCGTCGAGCCGGGACCACCTACTACCGTGACCACACTACCTGGCGTAGCCGTACCGGTGAAGATGGGCGTCAGGCTAGCCGTAGTCGTGCCGGGGGCAGGCGAGGAGATAGCCACCGTGGGTGCCGGCAGGGCCGTGCGGCTGATAGGCTGGCTGGTGCAACCGGCTGTGTTGCAAGCCGTCACCGTCAGGTTATTTACCCCGCTGGTGAGGTTCACCGGACAGCTAAACGTACCTGATGTGCCCACTGTGGTGGCACACAGGGTGCGGCCCGCCGGGTCGGTAATCACCACCTGACTGCCTGGCGTGGCCGTGCCTGTCAGGGGTTGAGTGAGGGGGCCGGGTTTGCCCACAAGGTCTACCACCAGCGTGGGTACACCCACGGCCGTGAAGCTGTTGGTCACTGCCGAAGCCGATCCTCCTGGGTTACTGGCTACCGCCGTCAATGTTTGCGGGCCAGGCGCTACGCTCACCGTGCAGCTGTAACTACCTGTTTGCGTGGCCGTGGTGCTACAGAGCGTGGTGCTGTTGGGACCTAAAATAGCTACCAGTGCCCCCGGCGTAGCCGTGCCCGACACCGTGGGTGTCAGTGTGGCTACGGTTGGCATCGGATCTACCGCAATTGTGGGCGCTGGAACGCCAGCCATCACCGCCGTTTTGCTGGTGCAACCCGCTGTATTACAAGCCGTCACGACTACACTCGTTACGTTTGTGGGCAGGGTGACAGTACAGGTAAACGTACCTGACGCACTAGCCGTGGTCTGGCAGAGGGTGTTGCCCGTAGGATCGGTGATCACCACCTGGCTCCCCGGCGTGGTCGTACCCGTGACAGGCTGCGTGGGCTGACCTGGCACGAGGGGATCTACCACCAAACTTGGTGAACCCACCGCCGTGAAGCTCGTCACGGCTGAGGCCGAACCGCCTGGGTTGCTGGCTACCGCCGTCAGGCTATTAACTCCGCCCGGCACGTTGACCACACACGAATAAGTACCCGCCTGGGTGGCCGTGGTGCTACAGAGCGTGGTGCTGTTTGGTCCCAGAATGGCCACTAGGGCACCCGGTGTGGCTGTACCCGACACCGTTGGTGAGGTAGTAGCCGTGGTGTTCGTCGGACCCGTGATGCCAATGCTGGGCACAGGCACCGCCGTACGGCTGGTTGGCTGACTAATGCACCCGCTGGCGTTACAGGCCGTCACCGTCAGGTTGTTCACCCCTGCTGTCAGGCTAACCCCGCAAGAGAACGTACCTGAACTGCTGGCCGTAGTGGCACATACCGTGTTGCCGGTTGGATCGGTAATGACGATCTGACTGCCGGGTGTGGCCGTACCCGTAATGGGGTCGGTCAGCCGGGTTGGCGTAGTGGGCTGGGCAACGGTCAGGCTGGGCGGACCTACGGCCGTGAAGCTGTTGGTCAGCGCCGAGGCCGACCCACCCGGATTCGTTGCCACCGCCGTGAGCGCCTGCGGGCCAGGAGATACACTCACCGTGCAGCTGTAGCTGCCCGTCTGGGTGGCCGTGGTGCTACACAAGGTCGTGCTGTTGGGGCCTAAGATGGTCACCAAAGCCCCCGGCGTGGCCGTGCCTGACACCGTGGGCGTCAGCGTGGCTATAGTTGGCACAGGGTCCACCCCAATGCTGGGCACAGGCAGAGCCGTGCGACTGACGGGCAGGCTGGTGCAGCCACTGGCGTTGCAGGCCGTCACCGTGAGGGTGTTGACCCCTGCCGTTAGGCTGACCGGGCAACTGAAGGTGCCGCTGCTGCCCACCGTGGTGGCACACAGGGTGCGGCCTGCCGGGTCGGTGATCACCACCTGACTGCCCGGGGTGGCCGTGCCCGTCAGGGGCTGGGTCAGGGGACCGGGCTTGCCCACCGGGTCTACCACCAGTGTGGGTGAACCCACGGCCGTGAAGCTGTTGGTAGTCGCCGAAGCCGACCCACCGGGGTTGGTGGCCACGGCCGTCAGGGTCTGGGGACCGGGGGCCACATTGACGGTGCAGCTGTAGCTGCCTGTCTGGGTGGCGGTGGTGCTACAGAGGGTGGTGCTGCCTGGTCCCAGGATGGCCACCAGGGCACCGGGTGTGGCCGTACCGCTGATGGTGGGCGTGACGGTGGCGATGGTGGGCACGGGGTCCACAGCGATGGTGGGCACGGGCACAACACTAACCACAGCGGTTTTGCTGGTGCAACCAGCCGTGTTACAGGCCGTCACGATCACGTTGGTCACGTTTGCGGGCACCGTTATGGTACAGGCAAAGGTGCCGTTGCTACTAGCGGTCGTCTGGCAGAGGGTGTTGCCCGTGGGGTCGGTGATGGTCACCTTGCTACCCGGCGTGGCCGTACCCGTGATGGGCTGCGTGGGCGGGCCAGGTATAGTTGGGTCAACCACCAGCGTGGGGGCCGCAGCCGTCGTAAAGCTGGTGGATGCTGGTAGGCTGTTGCCACCTGCGGGTGTAGTAGCCACCGCCGTTACCGTGTTGGGTCCCGACGGAAACGTAATGCCCGTGGTCGTCCAGTTGCCGTTGTTGTCGGCCGTAACGCTTACGGGACCACCCGTGCTGCCGGGACCGCCCGTGATGGTGACCACTGCGTTGGGCGTGGCCGTGCCCGAAATGGCGGGCGTAGTGGTCGTCAGCGTGGTCCCGGCCGTTGGGCTGGTGATGGTTACCGTTGGTGCGGCTGAGCAGACTTTCATCAGCACCCCGTTCGACCAGCGGACGCAAACCCCGCCCGTTGCCGAAACGGCCGTACCAACCGTCAGCGTGGGTGGCTGGGCATTGTCGAATACCACCTGATAAACCAGGTAATCGCCGGTGGGTACGTTGCTCAGGCTGCTGCCGTTGGCAGTTGACACCGCCCGGATCACGCCCGTTGGGTCAACAGCTACGAGGCGCGACGTCTGACCGGCACCCGCGCCAGGGCCACTTGTTGTTACCGACAAACTGCCCGTGCGGGTATCACAATTACCTGACGTGCAGGCTGAACTACTAACGGACAGCGTTACCGGTGTGGCATATACGTCGGGGCAGCCGGTGGCCGTATTCAGCACCGCCCGGTATTGCTGACCGTTTTGCGCGTTCATGAAGGTGTAGTACGCCTGCCCGGCGGTATTGGGCAGGTCGTTCCAGCTTGCTCCACCGGTAGTGGATGTTTGCCAGCGGACCACGTTGCCTGCCGAGCCAGTTACCGTCAGGCTGCCAATGTTACTGGTGGCGCAGAGGGCACCGCTGCCGCTGTAGACCACCGTGCCGCCCACCGCAGTACACGAGTTGATGGTGCAGCTTTGCGGTACGTTCACGATAACATCCAGCACGCAGTCATCCGACCCGTTGAAAAGCCGTACCGTATAGACCTGTCCGGTATTGGGTGCGTTGCTGATGACCGCTACCGGGAAGCCCGACATGGGGGTAGCGGCGGTGAATGACACGCCCGTAAATGACGAACCAACGCTCACGGCATAATGGGTAGCACTGGTGGCCGACACGATTTCGACTTTACCGTCGTTGTTGTTGGTCGACCCGTTGCAGGTGGCTGCCACTGCCGATACCGATGCCGCTACGTCTGAGCAATATACCCCCGCATCGAACGAGTGGTCGACAAAGCCGTAATCGCCGGTGGTGACTACAATCTGCGGAACACCCCCCGGACGGGCACCCAGGGCTGTTGAGAGCACGTTGGGGTCGGCGTCGGAGTCGTTTTGTTCGGGGTTGCTGCCCTGCCCCACGTCGGGGGTGGTGAGCTTGTATTTGTTGCCACCAACGGTCATCTCCTGGGTTGTGCTGTTGAACTGCCCAGCGCCGAAGAGGATATTATAGGTGGTATTGGGCAGGATAGTATGGCCCAGCAAGGTGGAGAAATAGTACTCGCCAGCGGCGTTGGTAGTAGTCGAGGCTACCAGCGTGGGGCCTTTGTAGAGTTGCAGTTGCACTCCCGCCATCGGCTGCTCGTCGGCATCCTGCACCCCGTTGCGGTTGGCATCTTTCCAGAGCCGGTTACCCAGTTCAATATACTGCGCCTGCGCACAGGCCAGCTCAATGTCACCCAAGCCAGTGGCTTTACCTGACGTACCTGGACCGGTGAGCACACCATTGACATAGCGCTGGTAGACTATGAAGGCATCGTTTACCCCACCTGTGCTGTTGCTTAACCGCCGTACTCCGTTTGCCCACACAAAATCGCCGGCAACGGTGGCATTCGGCAAATTAATGGGGTCCATAATGGTTGCCACTACTTCACCAGATCCAGGCTTTAGGGCCAGCCCACCCAAGGCGTTTTCAGCGTGGCCTAAGTAGTTAGGATCAGTTGTCATCAGCAGGTCGTCATTATAAAATTCGCCAAAACCTGGCCCCTGATTGTTATTGGGTTTATAGCCCGTAGCAGGTCCAGCTTTGGCGTTATTTTCCAGAATAAAGGTGCCGTTGCTTAAGTAGGCCCGTAGCATGTCTCCCCCCGAAACGGTGGTAAGTATCGTGGTGCCCGTGGGGCCATAGTTCTCTGCGCTGAATTGCATCCCCCCACGGTCTCCATAACCCAATACCATAGAGCCATCTACATCGAACTCGATGTCGGTCAGCATGGGTTGGTGGTAGAGCACGAGGCCAGCAGAAGGCTGTGGATACACGGCGAAATCATCGCTCCACGGAAACCAGCCTGTGATATTGACGCCACCAGCCCAACCTTTTGGATAGGTCATTGGAATAGAGAAAGCCTGCTTCCAGGCGCCCGTTGCCGGATCAAGCTGGTATACGTAGCTAATCATGTTCGATTTGGTCGAGGTCGACGCGTCGCACACAACACCGGCATACACATACCCACGCGATACTTTTAAGGCCCAGCTTCGGCGGGAACCGCCCACGCAACCAGGATCAGGTATTGGAAACAACTTGACGTTAGCCGCCGTGGGCTTGGGGCCGCCGAGGTTATAGGCCGACATGTCGATTTCATAGACCGTATTGTCGAAGACGTTGGTAAAATACAGCTTCGAGTTATCGTCGGAGAAGTCCATACCGCCGATACCCACCTTACCCACAGCGGTAAATGCCTGCGGGTCGTTGCTTTTGGCCGCTTTGTCGCCCACCATACCACGGGCCGCGTTCGAGCCGATAGAGCCAACGTTGATACCCAGGTCATTGACCACATCTAAAAAGTTGGTCGTCACCGGAGCCGAAGGGTTGCTTAGGTCTAACTGGTAGATACCACCTATGCCTAGTGGCCCTAAGCCCGCATGCCGGCGCACAACGGCCGACGTGAACAACCGTTTCGTTGATTTATTATACGCTGTTGCCCAAGTAGCACCCAAACTGGAGTTAGGCACCATAAACGTTTTGGCCGGTGCACGTCCCGTTGAGTTATACGGAAGCCCTACCATAGCGGGGTCAGTGCCAGCCGTACCCGCTACCAGCGGATCACCGTTCACATAACAGGGCGTCATGATTATAGGGTTGGCATCGCAGAACTCGTTCTGGTTTAGCACCCCCAGGTTAGCCTGGCAGGTTGGCGCCGACAGGAACTGCACCGTAGTGCGGCTGCCACTGCCATTGGGACCACTGCGCCCACCCGACAAAAACTGCGGTATCTGGGTGTATTCAAGCCGTACGGGGTAGCTTGTGGGGGGTACCGCCAGGTTGAACTGCCCGAAGGCATCGGTGGTCGTGGTGAGCGGCGCACCTGCTTTGGGGTAGGCCGTGACGGTTACGTTCGGCACACCCACGGTTTCTGATACGGCCCGCTGCCCGTTGGCATCGAAGTCGTAATACACCGCCCCACCCAGCCCGTTACCGGTACAGGTGGTGGGTGCACAACCCGAAGGAGCCTGAATGGGCTGGGTGTTGGTGATGGTAGCACAACCCGACCGGGCTACGCTGAGGGTCAGCGCGGCACCGTTGGCAGGCACGTCGAAGGCTACCACCTGCGGCGATACAATCGTTTGAGCCCCCGTGAGGGTCGGCGTGTACGTAACCGTTATTGGCCCTGGTACAATGATGCGGGTGCCCACAACGGTGGCCCCGCGGAAAAGCGTGACGGTAATATTGCCCGTACCGGCGTTGACGCTACCCCACGAAACCTGCACGCTTACCGTGGCCAGGCTTTGTCCGTTAGCATAATAACAACCCGAAACCGTGGCCTTGTCGATGGCCGGGCACTGCGCCTGCGCGACCGTTGTCAAGCCTGATCCCGCCAGGGCAAGCAGTACCCACAGCAGCCAGAATCGGCCAGGGTTTAGTCGCATTCGTGTGTACAGAATGTTCATGTTGATATACTATGTTGAATGTTTGGTCATTAGAATCCCACCCCACCCCCGGCCCCTCCGCAACGGCGGACCGCCCTGAAAAACAGGGGAGGGGGGAAGGACCACCTTGGATTTGCTCCCCTCTCCTTGTTTAAGGGCGGTCCGCCGTTGCGGAGGGGCCGGGGTGGGGTGGGGCCTGTCTACTTCTGTATCACGCTGATTGGGATGGGACAGATCAGCGGGCAGGCACCCGAACTGGTCGTGATGGTCACTACTGCCGAGGGCGTTTCCAGACAGCCCCCCCCGTTGTTTACGATGGCCCGGTACTGCTGTCCGTTCTGCGCGTTGGTAAACGACTGCGTCGGCAGCGTGTTCAGCAGCGGTGCCCAGTAGTTACCGCCGTCGGTGCTGGTTTCCCAACGCACCACGTTGCCGGTCTGACCCGTCAGGCTCACCACGCCGCTGTTGTTGCCCGCGCAAACCGTACCGCTGCTGGTGACGGCCGTGCCGCCCACCGGCAGGGTGGGGCAATTGATGACCGTGAAGTTGCGCACTACCCGCGCACTTTGGCCGCCACTGTTGGCGGCTACGGCCGTTACGCTGGCCGGACCGTAGGGGAACGTCAGGCCGGTGCAGGTGTAGGTGCCGCTTTTCGGAACGGTTGTCACGCACGACTGACCATTGGGGCCAAGTACCGTGACGCTGCTGAAGGGCGAGGCCGTACCCACAATGGGCGGGTTGGTATTATTGGTAGCCGTGCTGCGGGCCGGTTGGGTAATGGCCAGTGAGGGCACCACGTCCTGCCGCCAGTTGACCTGGGCGCCGTCGAAGCTGGGGTAGTAGGCCAGCACGCCGTTGTTGGCCAGCCCCGCGCCCGCCGGACCAAACTTGGTCACGTCTTTGTCGGTGCGGCTGTTATCGTCCAGCCCGTCATCATCCGCGTCGGCGTTGACTTTGGTGATGTTAGCCTCCTGCGTATCAGGCAGGCCGTCTCGGTCCGAATCGAGGTCGAGGTAGTCGGGTGTACCATCTTTATCTGTATCGATAGGCATTATTCCCCCGGCGTAAACGGCGGGAACTCCGTTTGCATCGACACTGCTGGTTACAGCGGAGTAGCTGCTGGTTGGCTGGGCTTCGATGTTATCAGGGATACCATCGCCATCGGCGTCTAAATCAAGCCTGCTGATAATCCCATCGCCGTCCGGGTCACAGGGGTCACCTAATGTTAGGGCCATACCTGAAAAAACAGGGCCATAACCAGGATTTAGACCATTGGTCTGTTCCATAGTCAACGTTGTCAGCGTAGAACTGGCCACAAATGTGAGTACCTGCTCATTCCAGACAGCAGACGACGCAAGTGCCGTTGGCGACACTGCCACACTACCTAGCACCGTTGCGCCATTGCTGGCTGAGACTGCACCCGCCTGTGGGTTGCTGGGGAATGTAGTGTGCTTTGCGGTGTAAAATGAGAAGTTATAAGCCTGTCCGGGAATTGTTTGTACGATGCGCTGAATTCGGCCATTTCCGTTTCCTCCATCAATCATATTACCGCCTACCTGTGAACGCCAGCCATACCCGCCATCGCCGGCTAAGTGAATATCGCCTGCTACGACCGTCCAACTGGAGAAGACACCCGGTGGAACGCCCGTTGCGGTTGCATTAGGACCAAGCGTCGTGATGTTCAGGTTAACCGGCGTAGTGCATGCTAGCTCCTGCGTGTCCAGAATACCGTCGTTGTCGTCGTCAAGGTCGTTTACGTCGGCCACGCCATCGTTGTCCGTATCGCGCAGCGCGAGCCGGAAGATCTGGTTGTGGTTGAGGTTTATACCCGTGAAAATCAGGTTGCTGCCTACAGTAGTGGCACTGGTAATGGGCGTTTCTTCGGCCCAGTTGCCGTCGGCATCGCGGTCGATGACCAACGCATAATCGGTGTCTTTACCCGTCAGGCCAGCGTTGGTGCGGTCGAACGCCAGTACTACCTGCTGAATAGCGTCGGTGTTGGTGGAGCCGTTCCACTCCTGCACCCGCCACCGCCGGTCCATCATGGCCGTGTAGTTGGCCGGGCCACCTGTGGCCGTGAAGCTGGTTGGTGCCCCATTATGCCCCCACAGCAGGTACTGCCCGTTGCCGCCGAAATTGGCCGGGTTGGCCGCGTTGGTGGGCGCAATCACGTTGCCCAGCGAAACCGTTACGATGGTGTTGGGGTTGCTCGACTTCGACTGTTTCTGGTACAAGCCCTGGCAATCGTCGCGACCAATACCGGCCACGTCGTTGGTAAATACGGCCTGGGTGTTGGTGTTCCAGAGCGTCTGCCCCGACCCCGACAGGTAATTATGGCCCAACGTCTGCCCGTACTTGATGGCCAGGTACGTTTCGATGCGGAATTGCTCAGTCTGCGTCAGGGGACCGGTGTAGATCAGGATTTCAGAAATCAGCCCGTTGTAGCCATTGCCGAGGTTAAACGGCGCACCCGGCGACTGCTTGCTAAAGGCGGTCATGGTGGCATCGGAGGCCAGCAGGGTGCCATTGCGCAGAATTTGCTGCGACGGGGTGGGCGTGGCGTCGGCCAGCAGGCTCCACACATACGGCACGTTCAGGGCGGCTCCCCAGGCCACTTGCAGGCGGTTGGTGGCCGAAGACGAGCCAGCGTCCCAGTACACGATGCCGTCGCCCCAGGGCAAGTGAACAGCCCAGTTATTCTGAGGCCGTACGTTGGCAATTAAGGGCAGGGTCTCTTCGTAGGCCATGGCCGTATTGACCAGGGCCGTATTTTGCAGCACGCCGAAGAAATGCACGTTATTAATAGTACCACTTGGCAGCATCCCCCCCGGCAGCACCATAGAGCGCGTGCCAAGCATGTTGAGGGAGGGGTTGAAGTTGATCAGCCCGTTGCTGCCTGCCCCGTTAAACAACGGCTGGCTGGCCACTACCGACTGAGTCAGACTAAAGGGCTGGGTGCCACTGTTCGTCCAGGCCGCTACGGTGCTGCCTGTGCCGCCCGCCGTTATAACGCCCGCGTCGGCTTTGAGCCAGAGTTGCAGGTTTTGCGCTACGCAACCCGGCGAGGGGCAAAAGCCCACCACGTTGGTCACACTGCTGCTGGCCGTGTTGTCGGCGTAGTTACACTCAGGCAGACCCGTAGAGGTGCCTAGCGCCGACAGCGACAGTGGCAGCGTCAGGGTGCCTTTGTCATTGGCCACCACAAAAAGATTAATCGGGAAACCATTGCTGCCCACGGGCAATGTAGCCGTGAATGAACTGGTTTGCCCCACCGAAACCGACGCGGGTGTTTGCACCGTGCCAACAAGCTTACTGCCAGCCTGCGTGGGGTCGCCTGCATAGAAGCTAACGTTCATACCCGTTGGCAGGGCCGCGTCGCCCGTGTTGAGCAGGCTGTAGTTGATGTACATAAACGGGCAGTTCACCACCGACCCGATGATGGCGGGCTTGGCGTTGGCTGCCGCTACGGTGCCCGGTGCCAGCATAAACCCGTCGGGGTTGAGCTGCGCGTTGAATACGTTCAGCGGTTTGCGGGTGCTGCTGGCTGGAAAAGGCAGGGCAATATTCTGCTCCTGCGCCGGAATGCTCAGGTCATCGTTGATGCTAACATACCGGTAGCCCCGCCCATTCCAGATCGTACGAGCCGGTTGCCAGGGCGCACCGCCCCCTGACTTAAACATTCGCAGTTCACCAACCATAGCAACGGCTCCCGCTGTGACACAAACAAATTCAGCGGCTCCGTCGCCGTTCACGTCGGCCACTACCGGGTGTTCCATCCAGGTGGCCGTACCTGATGGATACGAAGCTAAATTAACCGGCGCAGCCAGGTCGCCGTTGATAACCCGTATGTTCTGTTCGTCGTTATACACCAGTTCCTGAGTACCGTCGCCGTTCAGGTCAAATGCCGTAATGCCGGTCTGGCCTGAGTTGTCGGTGGTGACAATGGTCCAGACAGGCCCAGTGGTTTTGCTTAGGTTGAAAGCCGAAATTTTGCTCTGTGATGTCAGCACAACCTCAGGGTAGTTATTGACCCGACCTTCGTTGAACTGTTCGTCATATACGTTGGCAATCAGGGGAATACCCCGGTAACCGCCTACTGTCCAGTTAGCCTGCCGCATCAGCAGGGCGTTGCCGTTGGGGTCCCAGATATAGAAGTTTGTCCCATCGGCATAGGCTATGTCCAGATCACCGTCGAGGTCTAGATCACCTATCGCCGTAGGGCCGTCAGAGTTGGCCGGTACGTTGGCCGGGCTGATGGTGTTCAAATTTTTCAGGGTCGTGAGTGTGCCGTTTACCAGATCGACCTTGTACACCCGCGAACCGGCAACAAGCTCTTTGCCGGGGTTAGATGAAATCAGATCCACCACCACAGGATCGGCACCCCAGGGACCATTTGGTGCGGCGGTAACAACACCATCCCGACCGTAGGGCAGGCTTAAGCTACCAGCCACTACCCGTGTCAGTGAACCAGCCCCAAAATCGAACTGGAACACATCGGTTCCCACCACAATTTCCGGGGTGCCGTCTTCGTCAATATCGACCACACGGGGAGAACCAAAGGCAAACTGCGAGGCCACATTCGATCTGTAGCGAAATCCAGCGGTTCCGGTGGATGTTTGCCCCCCCGATGCGCTACCGCCCACATTACCAAACACATAAACAAGCCCAGTAGCAGCTACAGCGATGACCTCTGGCGTACCGTCATTGTTAATGTCGGCAACGGCGGGCTGCGAAGTAGGTTGCGTTACGCTTGTATACAGCGGAATTATGTAGTCATTGGTATTCTTGGTAAGGTTGGTGCCATCACCCTTGTAATAGCGATACCCCGTGCCACCGGCAGCGGCCACCAGGAGTTCGGGCTTTTTGTCGCCGTCCAGGTCAGCTACCGTGGGCGACTGCGAACAGGCCAACCCGTTAGCCGTTGATGTGACCCAGCCCTGCGCAATGCTAAACGCCGCTGCGGTGGCCGGGGCTGTGCAGGCGGGCACCGTGGTCGTGCTACAGTCAGAGTCGTAGCCGTCTACGTAGCCGTCGCCGTCGTCGTCGAGGCCATTGTCGCAGATTTCCGCAGCGCCGGCACTAAACGCAAATGCCCGGTCAGCACTGGTAGTGGGTCTGCCCAGCAAAAA
Source organism: Fibrella aquatilis (assembly GCF_017353255.1). Lineage (GTDB taxonomy): Bacteria > Bacteroidota > Bacteroidia > Cytophagales > Spirosomataceae > Fibrella > Fibrella aquatilis. The sequence continues at coordinate 37,099 of NZ_JAFMYU010000018.1, forward strand.
CTCGGTCGAAAATAGGGTGGTGGGTGGTGCAGGCCTGCTTCTTAAACGAGCTACAGGCCTAGGAGTTTCACCAGGCTGGTACCCCGTACGTACCCGCGCCACGCCTGCCTGATTAACAGCGAGCGTTTGGGCGTAGTAGACCGAAGGAGGTAGCAGGGCTAGCAGCAGGGCAAACCAGGCCAGTCGCGGCCGAAATGCCCGGTCCGTCTTTGTGGGACCATTATGCATAAGGTTGTGTAATTTTCGGTTCATAAACGTATTCTTTGTTGATAATCACGGGAGTACAGCCCAATTGATCGTTGGTTGCAGCTACTGCCTCGCCTATTGAGATTGGCCTCTGAGGTGGGAAGCTTAACGCTGCCACCTTCGCTCTTTAGTTTTCCATACGCTTAGACTACGTCAGTTAGTTACGTCAGTGTGATTGATTAGAAAAGTGGGGTTTAGGGCACATTAATTACCGTGGGTAACGGATATGTATATACGTCTACCTGTCAACACGGTCTACCGCACATAGGGCAGCCGAAAACTTGGAGGGCGCGTCAGCCTGGAGAGAGCTGACAACGTATGTACATGGAATTAGGCGGGTAAGTGTACTGGCGCATAACCTTGCCAGCCTGATAACCCTAAAGCAAATGCCCTGACAAACATGAGCATTGATTTATTCTTCGGCCAAAATCTGACATGAACACCGAGTTTTCTATGCTCAACTAGTGGAATCATCTACCCTAATTGGCTATTTGTTGAAGTTGACCAATAAGGCTACGTTTTGTTATTGTATTGGTTTATCAAAACTATCCTCAACACTATGTTTTGTCTATCTGAATAGCCCATTCTGTACATCGAATAGCGAGTTCTGTGTTGTTAACTGCTTCATTCCTGTACTGAACTTTTATCATTTGGCAAGAATAATGCTTACCAGAAAATCACCGCCCACCAATTGAGTAATCACTACCGCTAAGGCCCGATTGCGGTGGTAAGCGGTTAGGCAAGCACAAAAAAAATAGCTGCTTGTTGGCAGCTATCGTTACTATCCACTTCAGGTAGGGCCTGGGGTCCTCCCGCATTAAGCTACCAAATGACTCATGACCCTGGGGTGAACGAGCGTAGAATGAACAGTGTATCATTGGGCAAATAGGTTTTCGGGCTGTTGTCTGCCTATACACAGACAACAGCAAATAGACGCCATGACCCGTGATATACAAGGGCGGCGTGGTTAAACTGCACGTTGTGGTTGGTTTATTGCCCCTAACGCGCGTTTTTCTGCTTTCTACTTAATGTTGGCCATGATACGGTTTCGTACCTGTGGCTGCTTAACCAGCCGGTTGAAGTCCAGCCATATCCGAATCACGCCCACATCCAGGCTAAGGTCACAGGCGTTAATCCAGGAAAACTGTTTATGGCGAAACCTTAATTCGTAGAATGAATAATCATCCAAGCGGCAGTATGATTTAATCTGATACATCAGCCACAAGTGCTCTCTAAGGCTGTAGATCGTTTCAATCTGCTTGTGGTCTAATAAGTCATAAATAGCCCGGCTGATAAATGACCCGCAACTGGTCTGGGAGTGACCGTTTGCCAGTTCATGCGGCGTAGGTTTGAACACCGTGTTTCGATACACAGGGTTGTGCCACCAAAGTGCCAGTTGGATGGCCATCATTCGTCTAACTATCCGTTGATGTTCTACTGTTTCCTCTCCTTTCAGGGGCTTATGGCTGAGTACAAACAGGTGAAGGCAATGGGTCGCCGTTGGCGCATGCAGCACAATAGCCGGTGAGCCTGCCAGACCCAGGCTAGTGATACAGTAGTCGATGATACTGTGCCATTCTGCTGCCGCCAGCTGCACATCGGCCGATAGGTCGACTTTTACGCGCAACATGGCTTTTGTCGGGTTGGTAGCCAGTTGACAGAACTCTTTCAATACATCCATTCGCGTTTCGCCCCTCAGCTGTTGCCGAAAAAAAGGGGGCACGTTTTCGGTAAAAAAGAATTTATTGCTATGCGCAACAGTTTCGGTGATGCGCTTACGGGCCCGTTTCCCGTCAACCAGCGTAGTCGTTACTGAAAACGTCTCGGTCAACTGGTTAATCGACAAACGCCTGCTATTGACGTCATTGTAATACAACGGGTGTTCCTGGTAATTACTGACTGTCATCATGATTGAGCTATTTTGGGCCGTTTGCTCCCCCGCATCTCACCAGTGTGAGGGAGCAACGGTTAGTTGATTGGCTGATTAAGCAGTGAGTTGTATGCTGATCACGATTGGCTCTCTGGCAGCCAGGTCACTGGCTACAGTGGTTGAACCAGCAGCTATGCAGAGGGGCGCACTGGCCTTGTAACACCTAAGCGCCGAATCGAGCAGCATTAGCTCATTTTGCCGCCACCGGTCTGCATCGGCGTCCCGGTCCCTGAGTTTGACCCGGTTTAATTGAGTTTTCTTCAGTAGTTGCCGCAAAACCGGGTTAGGTAGTTGCAACAAGTGGTCGGCCAGGTAGCGCAGGCTCCGGATAGTTGTACTGGACTGGTCAAGTGCAGTAGCCAGTTGTTCAAGTTCCGTGGGTCGCCAGCTGTTAGGATTTCTCTTGCGCAGGAGAACCTTGTAGGGCGTACTATTTAACCATAGTGCCAGGTCCCCAACGCTAAGTGCCCCATCGTCGAGTTTTCTTAGAATAGCCATCCGGCTTTTCAGGTAGGTATCTACCAGGTGTGTTACTCGTTCCATTGATTTATCTTAAACAGCTAATGGGCACGTAGATCGGCACCTACCGGTATCGTATATACGTCGCTAGTTTGTTAAGGTGCGTCAGCGTACGCAGGCGTATATAGTGGTGATGATAAGCCCCGTAGCGAAGCAAAAATGTGGTGCGCCTGAACAGACGCACCAGCATTGAACAATGTTGCTTTACCCAACTAGTAGAGTTGCAGGAGCAAACAACGGCGCAACTTTTTGTGCTAATGCGCTTGTGGGCGGTTTCTGCTCTCAAAAGGCCACTTTAGTTAGTGGACTTAGCGATTTGATTACGTGAACGTTCCCTGTCAACTATTCCCATAACGATGTAACTAAATCGAGTTTCGGCACAGAGGTAATTAGTACACGAAGGCGGCTTTTTTTATCCTGAACATATAGATTTACTGTGCTTAAAATAGCTTTTGATCGTCTTTTTTTAGGCACTTTTCACCATTTAACAGCACAAACTGGCAGGATAAATGTTTCTGCCCATGCTTAGTTGTATTTACAATTGTTGCTATAGTCATTCGTAAAGCTCATCCAGGTGATAGCCATTAACGTATATTTGCTTGGTAGGCTATCCGGATTAATCACCATCTGATGCTCTCCTTACAGCCCATTACCAATACCTATGACCATAAAGCAGTACCTTGTCGTTGATGACAGCGAACAGGATGTCGAGTTGTTAACTCAGCGGCTTGATAAATTCACATTCTATAAGTCAGTGGGTGCAGTCAGCACAATCGAGGCCGCTCTCAACATGTTAGCTACACAACGTATCGACCTTATTTTTCTTGATGTTCATCTTCCCAACCAATCCGGAATGACCCTCTTGAAAATAGGCGCTACGTTGCCGCCGGTTATCATCATCAGTGCGTATCCGGAATATGCCGTTGATAGCTATGAAATTGGTCGGGCTGCCGACTACCTACTTAAGCCCTATACAGACGAGCGCCTGCATATGGCCCTCAATCGCGCTTCGCAGCTTCAGTCGCAAAACCAGCCTTCGCTTACAGACGAAGCCATTTTTCTGAAGATGGGCCGTCGTATTCAGCGGTTCGACTTTCGGTCTATACTGTACGTGGAGGCCTTCGGCATTTATTCTAAGGTATACGCGGATGAACAACTATTTGTGGTGAACGAACGCCTGTCGGCCATGACGCAGTTATTACCTGCCCGACTCTTTATCCGCATCCATAAATCGTACCTTATTAACCTTGGGAAGATCACTAGCTATGACCGACACTCTATCTACTTAGGGAAAACGCAGCTTCCAATCGGGATCTCGTACCGCCCTCGCCTGGAAGGGTTACTAGCCCTGTTTGATGGTAGTGACGACAGCTAGCTCAGGGCACTGTCAGCACTACTTCGCCAGGCCGTATAAATCGATAGGTTTTACCAGAACGGCCGCGATACTATGCCACTATGCTACAATCAGATACTGCTACTTTTTCGGCGGCAACGGCAGCACGTAGTCGCGTGCTTTGAGGCGCCGACGGGTGGCCTCTGTTTATTCAGCTAACTGTTTTTTGTCTGTGTGCCACAAAAACTTTTAGGCAGCAACAAACCAACGACAGAGATGCCCGAGTGTTCTAAAAGCGAGATTTTTATGCCATACGAACTCATTTCGCCACCTCCCGCGCTAACTGATTACATCCGGTACGGCTGGCGGTTAACGAGCCAGACGGGCCACCCGCACCTTGACGCCATTGACGTAGTGGCCGATGGTTGCCCCGGAATTATGTGCATGCCAAACGGGGAGGTGCATCGACACAACAAAAGGTTGCCCCAGATTATTCTGTATGGGCAGTCTGTCAAGCCGGTGCAGCTTACTTTGACCGGAGAATCTACCGTGTTAGGCATCTGTTTTTATCCCGATGCCCTAAAGGCACTCTTTGGTCTCGATGCGTTCGAACTGACCGATACGTGTATGGATATGAGCGAGCTATTCTGCGTCCGCGACAAGCCTCTGCTCGAACGACTGTTGCAGCCTGCTTCGGCCAACTCAGTCGACAGTTTGTTCGGGTACGTATCGGCTCACCTTCAGGACCACAACCCGAACACAGACCCGGCAATCGCCCAGGCATTGAACGAGATGATCCGGTCGAATGGCAACATAACGCTGAAGGCATTGCAGGATACTCTGCGGCTTACGGAACGAAGTCTGGAGCGCCGGTTCAAACAGAGCGTGGGTATCTCCCCCAAGCTGTTTGCCCGCATTTGTCGCTTTCAGGCTGCCTTGAACCAGTTGACGAATGGACGTTACGACAAGCTCTCCGACGTCGCCTACGAAAGCGGCTACGCCGATCATTCGCACTTCACCCGAACGTTTAAAGCGTTTACGGGAATTCTGCCGACGGAATATCACCAAAAAACCAAACAGGAAGCACTAGCAGCAGGGTTGGCCGGGGTTCATACTGCCTGATGATGACCGGGCAGATCAGCCTGTTTAGTTACTGCCGCGGTTCAATTTCTGGTGAGCGGGTTGCCCCCGCTTCTTCACCGCCTGGCGTTTCGGCCCATATTCCCAGCGCAATTGATTTTTGGACGAAATCGGAAAAGTCGGTAGGCTTGCGGCCTAATGCCTCTTCGACACCATTGGTGAGCGTACTGTTGCGGCCATCCATGACCTCCGTGAACAGATAAGTCATTAACGCAATGGCTTCTTCAGGAACACCATACTCGGTCAGCGTGGCAGTGTAAGTTTCGATAGGTACCTGCTCGTATTGAATGGATCGTCCTGCTGCACGGGCAATTTCGCCAATAGCCTCGGCAAAGGTTAATAGCCGAAGACCCGTCAACTCATATACTTTTCCACTGTGTCCTGGTTGAGTCAGGGCGGTAACGGCTACATCGGCAAGGTCATCAATGTCAATGAAAGGTTCACCAATATCGGCCACCGGCAGTGCCACATAACCAGCCAAAATGGGTTCCAGCAAGTAGCCTTCGCTGAAGTTTTGACAAAACCAGCTTGCCCTGAGAATTGTCCAGTCAACACCCGACTGCCTGACCACCCGTTCGCAGTCCTGCGCTTCAGGTTCACCGCGCCCCGACAACATAACGAGTTGCTGTACCCCATTTTTAACGGCAAGTTGAGTAAAGTCACGGATAGCATCAACCGCTCCGGGAACCGCCAAGTCGGGTTGGTAGGCAATGTAGACGGCTTTTACGTCCTGCAAAACAGGTACCCATGTCGATTGATCCAGCCAGTCGAAGGGGATGTCGGCAAACCGGGATCCTATCCGTACGGCTACATCGCGGTCTATCAGTTGTTGAACGATTCGGCTACCTGTTTTTCCAGTTCCCCCCAATACCAGTGTCTTTGTTATGTCCTGCGCCATTTTCTGCTTTTTAGTTGATAAATTAACTTCGGGCAAAAGTAGGCGGGGGCTATATGGCTTAATAGAACAAAACCGACAAGGTGTGAGAAATTGGCTACTCCGTCGATTAGGGAAGGTTAGGGAACAGCCACACAATTACTGTAGCGCGTGGCTGATGGCGCACATGTAAACCCACACCATGAATAACACCTGCAAAGGAATCCGAAACCAAAGGTAATAGCTACCGCTACCATCGTAAGTTGCCTTTTGGTAATCAATGTGCTCAACGGCTGCCTTTATATTGGCGGGAAGAAGTAGCAGAAAAAAAATAAGCAGAAACCAACCCGTTAGTGTAGTTGTAGCAGGCACCAGTAATCCAATAGCGGCTATTAGTTCCAGAACGCCAGTGGCATAAACCAGCGGCTGCTTATAGGGCAGAAATTCGGGCATCATCAGGACCATGCCCTTAGTAAAAGCAAAGTGGCCAATAGCTGTAAACACTAACATAGCGGCCATTCCGATCCGGGCCGCCAGGGTAAAGTTCCATTGGTTCTTTACGAAAAAGATAACCAGCAACGCGATCAGCGAGGTTACCAGCAACACAAGTAGTGGTTTCATTAGAAGGAGAGTTAAACGATATGAATCTTATCCTCTTCCCACAACTGAAAAAAGATAAGTAAACGACAAACTCAGTCATTGATAGCGGCCCTGCTTGCGGTACTGCGACGGGCTGGCGTGGTACCGCTGCCGAAAGGCGGTGGCGAAGTGCTCGATGCTGTTGAACCCCGCTGCAAAACTCACGTCGGTTATGGGCAGGCCCGTATCGCGCAATAGCCGTTCGGCGTGGGTCAGCCGGACCGTCAGCAGGTATTGGTGGGGGGCATAGCCCGTACAGGCTTTGAAGAGCCGCCCCAGGTGGAACGGGCTGACGCAGCAATGACTGGCCAGGTCTAGCAGCGAGAGGTCGCGGTGAAACTCCTGGTTCAGGTACGCTTTGGCCTGCTCAATGGTCGTCAGATGGAAACGTTTGTAGGCCGTTGAGAGGGGTTCGGTCAGGCTTTGGTTCATGCGCTCAACTACTTGGCGAACCAGGTCCAATACCAGTTGATCGCGTTCCAAGCGGTCCATCTCGGCCCCATGCTGCCCCAGTTGGTAATGCAGGTAGTCGATGGCGGGTGAGGTTTTCAGGCCCAGCGTGAGCAGGTTCGGATTGCCGAAGAAAAAGGAATGGCGCAGGCCGTATTCGTCCTGGAGCTGTTCGTAGAAGTCGTCGGTGAAGTCAAGAATTGAAAACACCCCTGCCGACGGGTATAATCGGAAATCGTAATTGTGGCCTTTCTCGACAACAACGTAGCCGGTGTGCAGTTCATAGGCTTTATCCGCTAAATCGAATTTGATCTGACCCGCGTTACTGAATACCAGCGCGAAACACGGACTGATGCCCATGTAGGGTAAACCAGCACCGTTCGGGTCGAGCGTCCATTGCTTGAACAAATAAAAATCAGCCTCGAACAAGTGCTGCCGCCTGACCGGATGCGCCGGATCTGGATCAAGAATAAGGTCAGTCCTACCGGTAGTTACGCGCTGCTGATTCATAACCGTTGAGGAGAAGGATAACCAAAACAAACAGATTAGGCCGGGTTGAGGCTTAGAAATCTTGCTTTTTTAGCGTAGGGTATGGCGGTTCGGTGGTGTGGCCCGTTGCCGAAGAAAGCAAGATTTCTAAGGTCTGTTCTGAATCGGCGCGTTTGCTTTGCCAAAAACACACCCTGAACGTATGCGCAAGATCATCGTGTATATAAACAGCACGTTGAACGGAGTCGTCACCGGCGACCCAAGCCAGGACAAAACCAACTTTATGGTCTGGACCACGGAAGCCTTTATAGAAGCGGGTTCCGAATGCGCCTTAAAAACCATGGAAACCGTAGACACCCTTTTGCTGGGTCGTAAAACGTACGAAGATCTTTCAAGGCCAGAAAAATGGCCGTCCGTCAGAGACTGGCCCGACGTCAATGCGTTGAGCTTAGCCCTGGGTGCTCTGCGTCATGAATGGTACAAAAAGTTTGGTATGAAGAGGCACAGGTTATATCTCCTTCAGGTTGCTGTTATTGTGGCGGGCCTGGCATCCTGCCAACCGCAACAGAGAGAAGGTGCGTCAACCGGATCAACTAACATGGATACGAAACAGACCCTGAAGCCGACCAAAACAGGCTATGCCGACGTGAACGGGCTTAAGCTGTACTATGAGGTGTATGGCGAAGGCAAACCCCTCGTGCTGCTGCATGGCTCTTATATGACCATACCCTTGAACTGGTCGCGTTTCATACCTCCACTGGCTAAAGATCGACAAGTCATTGTAGCCGAAATGCAGGGGCATGGCCGAACAAAGGACATAGCGCGTGACATCAGCTATGAGGGAATGGCCGACGACGTATCGGGTCTGCTCAAGCATTTAAAGGTAGACAGTGCCGATGTTTTGGGCTACAGCATGGGAGGCGGGGTAGCCTTCCAGACAGCCGTGCGGCACCCTCAGCAGGTACGCAGGCTTGTTGTCTTGTCAGCCCCCTATGCCCACGATGGGTGGTGGCCCGATACAGAGGCGAGTTTTGCTACGTTCACCGCCGATATGTTCAAGGGTACGCCGATACGGGAACAGTACGATACGTTTGGAAACGACCCGGCCCACTTCCCGGACTTTATTAAAAAGGTCGTCAGCATTGATTTGAAGCCTTATGACTGGTCTAAAGCCGTAAAAAGTAGCCAGGTCCCGCTGTTTATGGCTATCGGCGACGCCGACGGGGTACGTTACGAGCACGCCTTAGAACTGCTCCGGGCCAAAGGCGGTGGCAAACAGGGCGATCTGCACGGGCTACCCAAATCGCGGTTGGCTGTTCTGCCGGGTACCACCCACGTCGGTATGCTACAGCGAACGCACTGGTTGATACCGATGATCACGGATTTCCTGGATTCCGACTTGAGTTCTAAACCACCCACATTTTGAGACATATGGAACGGATTCAAGGTATTCACAAAGCCCAAGTTCAGAATCCGGCCCTGGACGAGTTGGGCAAATTGGTTGGCGAATGGGAAACCGTTGGTACCCATCCTGAGCTTCCCGGTAAAGTTTTTGCCGGAAAGGCATCCTTCCAGTGGATTGAGGGCGGTGCTTTTCTACGGTGGTATTCCGAGGTAGATGAAGAAGGTTTTCCGGTCGGCATTGCCATCTTCAGTAGTGACGATGCGACCGGCGAATTGTTTATGCTCACGTTCGACGAGCGGAAAGTTTCGAGAAAATATGATGTTTCCGTTGAAGACAATGTCGTGAGGTGGTGGCGGAATGCACCGAATCTCTCGCAACGATACACCTGGATAATTGCTGACGATGGCAATACCATCATCGAAAAAGGTGAACTTAGTAAAGAAGGCACAACTTGGGAAGAAGATTTAGAGCAGACATTTACACGCATCCGATGATACAGGATGGGCTATGCGGGGAATCGTTCTCATCGAATTACTGGGCGTCGCACAGGGACTGTTTCTGTTGCTGGCCGGGTGGCGTAGCGCGAACCTGAGTGGTTGGAGTGGTCGTCTGCTGGCGGGCTTACTGGGCGCGGCCTGTCTGCTCATGGGCTGGATGGCTTTGCATGATTCCCACCTGCTCGCCAATGTGCCAGACCTGATCGCGCTGGGTTCGGCCCTGCCGTTTCTGTTTGGGCCGTTGCTATATGGCTACCTGAGGGTGTCCGTTAGTCCGGCGTTCCGTTGGCGATGGGCGTATGGGTGGCATGTGGTGCCGTTTGTGCTGGTGGTGCTGGGTCACATTCCGTTCTATACACAGCCGTTTGCCCAAAAGCAGACGTTTATCAACAACCACTATAACCAGCCTCACCTGGACTGGTGGGGGCACTTGCCGCTCGTTCATTTTTTGCTTTATCTGGTGCCCGTGTTCCGACTCATTCGCCAGCACGACGCGGTTTTGATGACGCACTACTCGGCCATCGAAGCCGGGCGACTAACCTGGCTACGGCAACTGGTAATCGGCTTTATCGTGTGTTATGGCCTGTTTGCGGGTATCCTTTACGGGCTTGGGCTGCATCCGGCAGGGCACGTACTGGCGTTCGCCCTAACCGGAGTAACGTACCTGATTGGGTATCGGCAGTTGCGCCAGCCCGTCCTGTTTACTCCTGAGCAATGGAACGTACCCGAACCAGCTGCTGAGCCTGAGCCGGTAAGCACCTCCCCAAACGTACTGAGCCGACCCAGATACGAAAAATCGGCCTTAACCGCCGAGCAGGGTAGGTCGCATGCTGAGCAACTGGCGGATTGGATGGTCCAACAGGAACGGTACCTCGATGGTACGTTGACGCTCAAACAGGTAGCCGATGAACTGGCTCTGTCGCCGCATACACTCTCGCAAGTATTAAACCAAACGCTAGGCGTGAGCTTCTACGACTACGTCAACGGCTACCGGGTCGAGGCCGTAAAACGGGCCTTGGCAGACCACCGAAACGACCACCTGACCATCCTGGCCCTGGCCCTCGACGCGGGCTTCGAGTCGAAAGCGGCCTTCAACAAGGCGTTCAAAAAACACACCGGCCAGACCCCCTCCGGCTACCGTAAACAACTACGTACCTGACCATCGCGGCCCCATCACCAACCAACGTTGATGGTTGTTTCGAGATAGACAGGCACCTGCCCGTGCGCGAAACTGAGCAGGACGCCCTGTCGCTGAAGGCCAACCAACGTACCCGCCGACACCTGACCGCTCCACCGTTGTCCCATTGCCCACGCGCTTGTATAGCCCAGCCGGAAGCGGTGAGCCGTACCTCGGTACCATCCGTCGCGGGGTTGCCCGGCAGGCGGTTCACTAGCTGGGTAGCGACCCGTAAAGGTGCCCTTAACCCGGTCGCTGTGCTGAACGTGAGTTAGTAGTGTGGCTTGCCAGCCCAGGTCCAGCCCACCCGCCCAACGGTTGCTCCGGCGCAGGGGGAGCAGGCGTACGTCCAGCCCCAGCCCGTCCAGCGTACTGGCGTCGTTGCGGTTGTGGGCGTAGTAGGGAAGCAGGGCAAGCCGCCCGCACCAGCCCCGCCCGGTCGGCTGTGGAGCGGGTTGCCAGTCCAGCGCGACCAGACCATTCAGCCGAACGCTGCCCTGACCCGCCAGATAGGGCGGCAACAACAGACCCGCACCTACCCGAAACTGCAACGGATTGGGTAGGCGACTGACCCGGTAGTTATACCCTGCCGATGTCGTTAGTTCAGGTTCTATGCCGATCCCGATACCGGCCTGATTTCGGTCAGTTGAAGAGCGAACGCCGAAAGCGCCCTGGGCTGTTGTTCGATAAGCCAACAGGGGTAGAAGCAGCAAGGCAAGCCCACCCGGAAAGCAACGATAGAAATGGTTTCGATTCATGGGTAGGCTAGTAAATGGGCGCGAAGCCGTTGCAGCATCGCTTCCCGGTGCGTTAAGAACAGGCTGATGTGACCCGCGCCCGGAACCGTCTCCAGCCGGGCACCGGGCAGGTTTGGCAGGACATATTGGCTCTGAAAATCAGCCCGGTTGGCCCCACACGTACCTGCTACGATCAACACCGGCCCGGCAAACTGGCGGAAGGCCGTTAGCCACGACTCGTCGGCTGCGCTGCCCGCCGGGGTCTGGGTCAATACGTAGTACTGGTAGGCTCCGAACCGCCATATGGGTTCGTCGCTGACGCGCTCGCCCGTACAGGTGTAGTTGCGGTACGCGCCGGGGAGCAGACTGACGGCTTTGTAATCGGCAGCGGCGTGGTCGCTGGAGGTCAGGAGCTGGTTCTGCCAGAAAAAATCCTGCCCATCGAACCAGTTGACCGCCCCGCCGTTCTCGTGGTCGCGTCCGGCTTTGGTTACCCCACCCGGCTCGATAAGCACCAACTGACTGACGCGCTCCGGGTAGCGGGCCGTGTAGCGCAGAAACAGGTTTGCGCCCCACGAATGCCCAATAAGCGTAACGGGCCTGCCGGGAGCCAACGCGCTCCAGACGGCGTCGATTTCATCAAGAAATGAGTCGATGGTCAGTTCCGAACGGGTAACTCGCTCCGACAGCCCCGCCCCGCGTGGGTCCCACATCACGACGAAATAGCGGTCGCTCAGGGCTTGCAGCGGTAGCAGCAGCCGAAAGTCGGCCCCCGGCCCGCCGGGTAGTACAAAGGCAACGGGCCTGGTCGGATTGCCGAAGGTTTGCAGGTGCAACACGCGCCGATACCCGGCTACAGTCACGGCAAGTTGCGGCAGGGCCGGGTCCTGCCCGGCGGTGGGCGGCACCCACGTACCGGGTTGATCTACTGTTGGCAGTTGGCAGGCAAACAAACCGGCACCTAACCCAAGCACCGCCAGCCAACGGACCAAACCAGACCGCCTGCCGCACCGATGAAAACTAAAAACGTTGAGTAGCATAACGCAAAACTGCGTCAGCCGTGTACCGCTGTCGTCTTCCCCGATGGGATAAGACCTATTGCTGAGTGGATCAGTTAGCCAGCCGAAACGGGTACGTGTCGTATTCGACAAAGTTGCTCATCCGCAGGTCGAAGCCCGTAGCCTGGTTGCCGCTGATGGCGAACGTATGCGGGATGGTGCCGAACGTCCGGTTCGAATGTCTGTTTACCCTCACTTCATAATTTTTCGCTGGTTAAGCGCTTGCTGATAGATGCGGGCGTTGGCCAGGTGTTCGGCCATGTTGCGCGAGAACGTGTGGTAGCCCGAGAAGTCGGCTTTGGCCACGAAAAAGAGGTAGTCGTGCTGTTCAGGGTTAAGTACCGCGTCGATGGCACCGGGCGGCGGCAGGTTGATAGGGCCGGGGGGCAGGCCTGCGTAGCGGTAGGTATTGTACGGGCTGTCGAAGGTCAGGTGCTTGTTGAGTACGCGCCGGATGGTGAAGTCGTTGTTGGCGAAGATCACGGTGGGGTCGGCCTCAAGTTTCTGGCCGCGCTTGAGGCGGTTCAGGTACACGCCCGCCACGCGGGGCTGCTCGTCGGCTTTGATGGTTTCGGCCCGCACAATAGACGCCAGCGTTTGCACCTGCGTCTGCGACAGACCCAGCGCGGCGGCTTTGGCCTTGCGGTCAGGCGTCCAGAATTTCTTGTATTCGGCAGCCATCCGTTCCATGAGGGCGGTGGGTTTCACGGTCCAGAACAGCTCGTAGGTGTTCGGAATAAAGAGGCAGATGACGGTGGTGGTGTCGAAGCCGTATTGTTTGCAGGAGTCGGGGCTGTTGAGCAGCGGGCGGAGGCCTTCAGCACCAAAGGCAAACTTGCTGCCCACCTTGTCGATCAGCTCACTTTTGAGGCGGATGCTGCTGTTGAACGTCAGCTGAATGGGGTCCTGACTGCCGCTGCGGAGCTTGCCGATGGCGTCGTAGTTGCCCATGCCCGCTTTAATCAGGTAGTGCCCTGCTTTCACGCGCTGTGGGTATTTCATCAGCTTGGCCACAAACCGAAACGCCGTTTCGTTTTCTACGATCTTATGCTTTTTGAGCGTGTCGAGCACCGATTCGTAGGTAGCGCCCTTCGGAATATAGAGCGAAAACGGCTTGTCGTCGGGGTCGCGGGTGTTCAGGTTGGGCGTCTTCACCAGTTGCCAGGCATAGAACGTGAACGACACAAACAGGACGGTGAAGGCGATGTAGATGCCGATTTTGGCGTTACGAGAGAGCGTCATAGAGCGGAAGGCCGTGCGGTGGCGGGCCAGATGAAGGGGTGGCGGGCCGGGGGCGCACAGGCTGGCCGCAAAGGTAAAACGGGAAACCAACCCGTGGTAATACCGTTTGTCAATATCAGACGCAACCTTTGGCTCCATTGCTGCATCTTTCCTCCGAACCAATCAACACGGCTTCGTATGAAAACGACCCTGCTACTCACAACTGCCCTCGGCCTGCTTGCCAGCCCGGCGGCGCTGGCCCAAACCGTTACCCTCACGCCCTCGGTGGCTAACGTATCGACCCTGAACGTCCGCAATGGCGTCGACGTGTTTCTGACGCAGGGCACCACCGAATCGCTACGCATTGACGCCAGGGGGTTCGATGAAGACGAGATCGTGGTGGAGATGAGCAACGGTACGCTGAAACTGGCCGTCGACCGGAAGGGTATCTGGGGAGGTATGGGCCGCAACAACTATATAAAGGCGTATTTGACGGTGAAAAACCTGTCGGCTATCAATGTATCGTCGGGGGCCGACGTGCACGGGCAAACCGATTTTACCGCCGACCAGCTAGCCATCAACGTCAGCAGCGGTGCCGACCTGACCATGAACGTGAAAGCCCGCGACATGACGGTGTCGGTGAGTAGCGGGGCCGACGCCACACTGAGCGGGTCGACGGAACGGCTCGTGGCCAAATCGTCGGGCGGGGCAGACCTGCACGCGCAAAAGCTCATCGCCGATGTTTGTCAGGTGCAGGCCAGCGGCGGTGCCGACGCCAAGGTGTATGGCCGCAAGGAGTTCCGCCTCCAGGCCAGCGGCGGCGGCGACATCGACTTCAGCGGACCAGGCCAGGTAGTAAGCCGCCAAACATCGGGCGGGGGAGATATTAATAGTCATTAGTCATTGTCTCAACTCACAATACATATGAAAACGTACATCAGTGGCCTGGTAATGGCCTTTTTGTTGCTGACAAACTACCTGGCCGATGCGCAGGATATGACGTTGACGCCCACCGTCAAGGACTTTTCTACGTTGAAAGTAAGTTCGGGCGTACAGGTGTTTCTGACCCAGGGCGAGACCGAATCGGTACGGATCGAGGCGCGGGGGTTTGATAAGGACGACATCATTGCCAGCGTAGACGGCGGCGAACTGAAGCTGAGCATCCGGCTACAGGGCTGGCTGGGCCGCGACCGTGCCGACCGCCACACCAGCCGCTACGTGAAGGCCTACCTCACCGCCAAGCGCCTTACCGATATCACGGTAACGTCGGGCGCGCAACTCACCGGCGAGGGTACCTTCAAGGCCGACCGGCTGGCTGTGCATAGTAAATCGGGTGCCGAAATAACGCTCGACATAGCCGCCACCGACGTAGAACTAAGCGCGGGTGCCGGGGCCACGGCCAACGTAGAAGGGTCGGCACAGACGGTCACGGCCAATGCTTCTGGTGGGGCTACCGTGCGGGCCAACAGCCTGAAAGCCACCACCTGCCAGGCCGACGCGTCGAGCGGGGCCACGGTACGGGTTTATGCCGACAATGAGCTGTTCCTGCGCGCTTCTACCGGCGGCAGCATCAGCCACAGCGGCCCTGGCCGGGTTGTGAGCCGCAAGACATCATTGGGTGGCAGCGCAAACTGAGGTTCAATCAGGGGTATTGCTGACACACCGGAGATCGTCTCAGCAATACCCTCTCTCAACAGGGCGTTAATTGGGCACATCTGACAAATCTAAACTCGCCTTTTTTGCATGAAACTCAACGTGATCTCCCTTCTGACGCTGCTCTCATGGACAGCGTTTTTTTGTGTATCGGCTCAAACAAAATCAACTGAGAAAGAAGCTATAAATATACTACAGCGGGTTTCGAATAAATTGCAAAATATAAATAATATAAATTACGCGTATTATCGTGACGTGAATTATAAATCAGAAGAATACCATAATGAAATTTTTGGTAGTACGTACTTAAAATTTAATCCTTCTGTTAACGTAACAGGATTTGTGTTTCAGTTAGAAAGTGACGCAGATAAAAAGGTATATGATGGTACTACTTTCTTTGACGTGAATAAGAAGACAAAGATTATGCACGTGAAGAAACAGCCAACTGTTAACGATTTTTCATCCCTCTCGTTCTTTCATAACTCCCTGATAACACTCCGAAAAGCAATTCCGATCATTTTGGCTGAACATAATGTGGTGAAAACAGCAGCCGATACAAGTATCAATAAAATACCCTGCTACCTGATATCATTTACACTTGATAGCCAAGTGATAAAAAACCTTGGCGAGTTGATGCCGCTGACTAGTCAGCGGCTTGTTACGTATCGGATTATTATTGATAAGAAAACAAATTTGCCAATCGAAGTGATTCAGACAAATAGCATCACGCCACAGGATTACGTGCTGACCCGGTTCTCGAATTATAAAATAAATTCGGATGCACCATCCGAAAATACATGGCACTATTTCAACTATATTGACCAATATAAGTCAATCATTAAAAATTAACAGTGCTCAATTATGACTGATATCGAATCCGGTATTTTGCCTCTTGTGGAGGCCCTGAATAATGTGGGTTTGGTGCGGACGTTTTCGAGCTGTGAAGGACATTTCGACCCTCAGGAGCAAACCCTCCGCGACCGCAACCATGCCGAAGTACGGTTTGTCCCCGCCGATAGTGTTGCCGTGGCGGCGGTGGAAACCTGGCTGGGTAATGTGCTGAGCCGATTCAAAGCCCGACATGGCCTTATGCCCGTTACGGTGATGGGCTATAAGCTGTTTACTCCCATCGGCGAGGGCGACGTAGACGAGACATTCGTGCTCGAACTCCGCCCCTTCAACCGCTTCGACCCCCCCGCCACCAAACGCCAGGATGTGGATAGGGCGGTGGAACAGCTGTCAGTTATCAGTAAACAGTTATCAGTGAGTGGATTGGCTGGGTGAGCTGTCTTGGCGAGGCATGGCTTCAGAAATGGATTCGCAATTTGTCGTCCCTCATCGCTGGTTGTATTGGCTGGTGTGGTGGTCCCTCGCAGGAGAACAACCTCGTCAATTAATACAACCAATAACTAGTTGTCATCAACGCTGCTTTCCTGTGGAATAGCTTCGGCCTGCGGTTGCCAGTAGCTGCCATCACGCAGTCGCAGAAAGGTGCGCTTCACCCGGCTCGATTTGTTGAGGTAGGGAACCCAGATAAGTACCCCGACGAGCGCACTGCCCAATTCGCGGGTGCTGGTCGAATCGGTCTTAATCAGGCTGTTGAGGACGGCGGTATCGGCCAACGTGAAGAGGAACCGTACAAATAACAGTAGCGAAAAAAAGCGCGGAAATGTGGTGCGCCGTTGAAAGAACAACACCATACACAGCATCGACCATAGGCAGAACAGACAAGTCGTAATCTGTTCAGTATATAACATAGCCACCGCTATGGTACCCTTTGTTCCTCCCAACTGGCTTAGGGTCGTTTGCGTACCTATGGCGTAGTAGCTGGTGTCGGTGGCCAGGTTCCAGATCCACGACGACGCACCGAGGGGTAACGCCACGGCCAGCACGATCAGCCAGCCACCAATGGGCAGCGGCGGGTTTGACGACAGTAGTTCGGGTTGGCGGTCATGTTGGTACAGCTGCCAGCCTGCATAGCTTCCGGCGGCCAGCGTGACCACCGACACCAGTACCATGAGCCAGTTAATGTCGGTACTGGGTTCAGCGAAAGGGTCTTGTGTGAGATTGAGCGCCAGATCGCCGTCTATCTTATCTATGTCGGCGCGGTAGGTGGCTATGTCGGTCAGCGCCACGTGGTCGCGCAGGTTTTTGTAGGTAAAATGCAGTACAACCAAGCTATCAGCGGGGTAGTGGGTTTTCTGGAAATGGCACGAATAGGCGGGTCGGTCAATGGCCCAGCTATCGTTCTCTACGGTCCAGACTTCGGGCAAATGAAGCCGTACGGTGTAGTCAATTTCGTAGGGATAGGCCAGCGCAAGGGGCGTTTTGCGTTGCCGGGCCGTAATGCTGCGCAACTCGTTGACAAACCCCCGGCAACGAATCTCGAACCGCTTTGCCGTACTGCCACTGTCGGCCTGCCATACGTTGGTAAGTCGGTACCGCTCCTGGGTAACAACCAGGTTACGTACGGGGTCGTCAGTGTCGGTCAGGGGTGCCTCCGTGTCAACAACCTGGTCGCTCATCGACTGCTGGTAGTAATCAAGATACGATTTTTCGAGCGATGTTTTGCCTTGCTGCGCCAGGGCACTCCGCATGTCGTTGGCAGCACGACCCGTGTAGGTTGAATGCACGGCCAATTGCCCCGCCAAACTATCGACCAGCGACGTGGGAATACGGTATGTTTCGTTCATCACGATCCGCCCAGCCCCCACAACGGGGATGGGACGCAGGGCCTGTTCGCCTACTTTTGCCAATAGGGCATGGCAGTAGGCGGGGCAATAAAAGTCGGCATCGTTGCCCCGCTGATTGGTCATGGTGGGGTCTATCCAGACTGGTTTTCCGCCAAGTTGTGTGCAGACAATGGCATGGTTGAACACGTTAGGGTCGGGTAGCTGGGCGGGCATGGAGTGGGTCAGGTAGCTGCTGGTGAGCGCTACACTGGCTTGCGTACCGTTGGCTGCCAGGAGCGTGCAAAGGAGTAGACTCTTGTCTTTGCAGTCGCCGTAACGTTGTCGAAAAACCTGCTCTGGTGGGTGGGGCCGGTGCGAGTTTTCGCCCAGTTCGATACCCACATACCGGATCTCATCCTGCACAAATGCTACGGCTTGCCGGGCATACCGTATAGGGTTGCCGCCTGCCTGTTTTTGCCACTGATCGACCAGTGGCCGCAGGGCAGGTGGCAGGGGAGGGGGTGCCATCAGCCCCGCCGCCCAGTTGGCCACATTGGCCCACGAGGTCCATTCGCTCACCTGTATCCGGGGTTCGGTGTTGAACCACGCCGGCGTATAATCCTCCATCACCGTGGGTTTATTGTCGAAAGCCTGCCACTCATACACTAACAGGTTACCCTGCCGGGTTACGGTTGGCTTCAGGGATGTATGCTCGGTTTTGAAGGCTAGTTTCCGGCTGGCGTCGACAAACAGGGCATGGTGCCGGTTGGGCAGCGGATCGCCCGCGCCGAAGTAGGTAGTCTGGGAGTAGCGCCCACCAAAAATTGGGTTCTGCCCCGTCAGCGTATAGGCATAGGTGATCTGATCATTGGGGCGCACGTCGGTGAGCAGGAGCGAGGCTACATAGGTGCCGTTGTAGATGAAACTGCTGCGCTCGGTTTCGCTTGGTTCCACTTTTACAGCCCCCGCCACGAGCTTATTAATCCGCTTGCCTTGCCTGATAATGGCTACTTCGTGCAGGGTCAGCCGCTGGTAGTTAGGGTCGAAATAGACCAGTATGTCCGACGCATTCTGCACACCCGTCGAGGTACGAACCTCGCGCACGAGGCGCGTGAATGAGGCCTGCTTGTCAACATGCACCTGTGTGTCGAACAGCGAGACGAAATAGCCCTGGGTGATGTCTTTGTTTGGCGGATTGTGCCCCCCGGGTTTCACCGGTAACACCCAGTTTGGAATAGGTGAGATGGCAACAGTGGGGGTTGCGAAGGTGCTGGAAGGCAGCAAACCGCTAATGGCCAGGCAAAGCAGCCAACGAAGCAAGAGAGTATGCATGAACAGATAAACGCAGTGAATGAAGATAGTTTGCTCTAACTCCGTCAATCTGAGCAATTCGTTGCAAAACTGCAAGGAAGGGGATTAATGTACAATGAATAATGAACAATGTACAATGGCTCCGCGCTACGTGCCCCTCGACTGCGCTCGGGGTGACAACGACCTTGAATCAAGTCAAGAACCTATTATAGTGGTTTGGTGCGCCAGCCCGGTGTCACCCCGAGCGCAGTTGAGAGGCCTAGGGCGCGAAGCCATTGTACATTGTACATTGTTCATTGTACATTCTCTCTACCCCTCATTATTCGCCACCACGGCCTGCTCTGTTAGGGTGGTTAAAAAGCTCTGTGTCAGGCTGGTTTCCAGATCTTTGCCTTTCTTCAGTGGGCTGTCGTGGCCCGATGGGTCGGGGTTGGGCAGGAGGGTATTGACCAGCGATAGTACGTCGGTCATCAGGCCTGGGAAGAGACCGTGGATGGCTCCGGCAAACTTGGCAGGGAGCGATATAATCCGCTCCGATTCGCCATAACGGGCGGCCTCGATAATCTGACCCGCCACATATTCGGCATTGGCCGACAGACCCGGCAATGAGTCGCCAATTTTAAACCAGGCGTATTCTTTTTCGTGCTGCCCCCGCACCAACGCCTGCCGTGGACTACCCGTGCGGATGAGGCCGGGACAAATGGTCGTGACAAACACCCCATCGCGGGCCACCTCGGCGCGGAGGCCTTCGGAATAGCCCACGAGCGCAAACTTGCTGGTCGAGTAGGGGAGCAGGTGCGGCACAGAGACCTTCCCACCAAACGAGGCTACGTTCACGATGCGGCCAAAGCGGCGCGCCTGCATGTCGGGCAACACGGCGTTGGTGGCGTGGTAGGCGGCCCAGAAATTGCTGTTCATGGCATCGTGAAAGTCGGCGTCGGTGGTGTTGGCGTAGGGACCGGCCAGGATAATGCCCGCGTTGTTGATAAGCACATCTACGGGGCCAAGTGTCTCACGCACAGCCACAAAGAAATCGCGCAGGGCGTCTGTGTCGGTCAGGTCGCAGCGGTGGGCATACACGGCAGCACCCATAGCGCGTAGCTCGGCTTCGGCGATGTCGAGTTGTGCCTGGGTGCGGGCGCAGATAGCGATTCGGGCGCCTTCCTGCGCCAGTTGTCGGGCCATCACCAGCCCAAGCCCCCGCGAGCCGCCCGTGATGACCACCGTTTTATCCTGAAAGCTGATGCGCCGGTTGCGACGTTGTGTGCTGCGCAGGGCCACCACGGCACCCACGCCCAGCAATGCCCAAAGGCCAATGTTCCTTGCCATGTTGTTTGTTCAGATAAGCTATACTCCGTCAACGGCAGCCGCCGGGCGGGGGTTAGGATTATCGAGCAAATGGTGATTGAGTGAAAAAGCCGTCGCAAGCCTATCCCTATGCCTTTGGAATAAGATGTTAGTTACTACGCACGGCATCTAGTGGCTAGCTTTGGACCTTACACCTTGAATGTTCCTTCATGCCCTACATCCTCGACATCAAATCTGTATTTTTCACGCTCTGGGGCTATTCCATGAGCTACCTCGAGTTTGCCGGGGTGGTGAGCGGAGCCGTGGCCGTTTGGTTAAGTGCCCGGGCTAACATCTGGAGCTGGCCTATTGGGGCGGTGAGCGTGGTGCTGTTTTTCTTTCTCTTCTACCAGATTCAACTCTACCCCGACATGGGTTTACAGGTGTTCTTTTTCGTGACAAACCTGCAAGGCTGGTGGCGCTGGACCCACCCTAAATCGGGCGAAGAGAATGCGAATGCTGAACTGAAAATCAGTCAGATGCCCCCTCGGCAACTGCTGCTCTGGCTGGTGTTAGGCACGGTGGCCACCGCCGGGCTGGGTACGTTTGCGCAACACCTGCACACGCTCTTGCCGCTGTTGTTCAGCCAGCCCTCGGCGTTTCCGTACCTCGACTCGTTTACGACGGTCATGAGCGTTGTGGCCACGTTTCTGATGATCCAGAAACGGGTAGAGTGCTGGTACGTCTGGCTTGGTGTGGACCTGATCTTGACGTACGTCTACTATGTGAAGGGCGTGAAGCTGGTGTCGGCAGAGTACTTCATTTTCTGCTTCATCGCCGCGCAGGGGGCCTATCTCTGGACGAAAGAGTACCGGAGCTACGGCAACGTTTCTGTTTAATACCAAAAAACGTCGGCTTCGTGGGGCATTCCGCCCGGTTCGTCGGCAAACGTGCGGTCAAGGAGGAGCGGCCCGCTTGTTTTGGGTGTCCCTTCACAACGCTCATGAACCGGTTTACCCTACTTTTTATGCTGTTTGCCTCGTTTGCTGCCCCGGCGCAGACCGTTGTGTCGTCGGTGCAGGAAGCTCTGGCGCTGGCCCGGCGCAGCAACCCGGAACTGGTTAACGCCCGCCTGAACCGAACGGCGCAGGAGCAGCAGCGCACCATTGCTCGGGCCGGTTGGCTGCCCACGGCGCGGTTCTACACCAATTTCGATTACAACTATGCTCTGCCCGTTTCGCTGGTACCCGCTGAATTCCTGCCCGGCGGTCGGCCCGGCGAAGTGCGTGAGTTTCGGTTTGGGCTGCCGTTGTTTCTGACGGCGGGGGTAGAAGCCACCGTACCTATCCTGAACCGCCCCGCCCGTGCCGACCTGGGCATTGCCAAACAAAACCTACAGATCATTGATGAGCAGGCGCTGGTGTTGCAGGACGACATCTCGACCCAAACGGTCCGTGTGTACCATGCCGTGCTACTCACCCGCGCGGCCATCGACATTACCCGCCGCAACTTGCTGGCCGCCGATACGCTGGTGCAGATTGCCCGCCAACGGCTGGACAAAGGGCTGATTGAACCGCTCGAATACAATCGCATCAAAACCGTGCAGCTGACCTCCGCCGACGCGCTGGCGCAGAACGAGTTACAGCTGTCCAGAAATCAGAATCAGCTTAAGCTGCTCCTGGGTTTAGCCCCCACCGACAGCCTTTCGTTGACCGAAACCCTCGACGCGCCCCCCACGGCCAGGGCCGTTGAGCCGGGCGCAGTGCCGCGCCCGCAGATCACGCTGCGCGAAACGCAGGTGGAACTGGCCCGGCTGCAACTAGACCGGGAGCGGCTTTTGCGGTGGCCCACGCTCTCGGCCTATGGGCGCTATAGCCAACAGGCGCAGCGCAACGAATTTAACTTTCTGAACCCCAGCGAGCGCTGGTTTACCATCGGCGTGGCGGGCTTGCAGTTTAATTTCCCGCTCTATGGTGGTGGCTTGCGCACCGGCAGTATTGCCCGCGCGCAAGGGCAGCTAAAACTGGCCCAAGCGCAGTTGGCCTACGAACAAAATCGCCAGCAAACCGACACCGACGACCTGCAACAAGCCTATAACCAAGCCGTTCGGTCGCTCGACCTGAACCGGCAGCAGTACGAACTCAGCAACCAGAACGTGCAGATCGCGCTGGTCAAATACCGGTCGGGGCTGTTTGCCTACGATCAGTACCTGAACGTGTTTAACGAAGCCCTGACGGCGCAAAATCGCTTTCTCAACACCCGGTCGTCGGTATTTATTAACCAGACGCTCCTCCAAATCCGTAGCGGCCTATGAAAGCCATGCCTTATCTCTACTTATTTGTGCTGCTCACGCTGGCTGCCTGCAAAAAAGCACCCGAAGGCCTGTCGCCTGCCTACCGCGAGCTGACGGAGGCGGTCTATGCGTCGGGCAACGTGTATCCGCGTCAGGAGTATACGGTCACCGCCGAGGCTACGGGCCTGATTCGGCAGCGGCTGGTGAACGAGGGCGACTCGGTACGGCCGGGTGCCCTGCTGTTTATGTTGGAAAGCACCACCGAAACGGCCCGGCAGCAGGCGGCGGCAACCGCGCTACGGCAGTCGCAGGCCAACCTGGGTGCCAACTCGCCCGTGCTGGCCGAACTCGACGCGCAGGTACGCAACGCCCGCACCCGCCTGAGCAACGACTCGATCAACTACGCCCGGTTTCGGGAGCTGTACGCCCAGAATGCTACCTCCCGCGCCGAACTCGAACGCGCCGAACTGGCCTACACACTGGCACGCAACACACTCCGGGCACAGCAAAACACCCTACAGCGCAGCCGCAATCAGCTTCAGGTAGAGATAGCCAACAACCGCAGCCAGCTGGTGACCTCGGAGGTGGCGGGGCAGAATACCCGTGTCCGCAGCATCGTGGCGGGCAAGGTGTATGAGGTGTACAAAGACCCCGGCGAACTGGTGCGCCCTGGCGATGCGCTGGCGCTGGTGGGCAGCGGGCGGCGCCTCTACGCCCAGCTTGCCGTAGATGAAAGCGATTTTGGCCGGGTGCGGGTGGGGCAGCCCGTCACGCTCAAAGCCGACGCCTACCCCGACAAGGTGTTCAACGCCCGGATCACGAAGACCTACCCGAAACTGAACCGCACCGATCAGTCGTTTCGGGTCGACGCGGAGTTTGCCGGCGCTAACCCCGATGCCTATTACGGCCTGACTGTCGAGGCCAATATTATTATCCGGCAGCGGCCCCGCGTGCTCACCATCCCGAAAGCCTACGTCGTCGGCACGGATAGCGTCTGGGTGGAGCAGGACGGCCAGAAACAAAAAATCCGCTTCCAGAAAGGCACCGAAAACTTTGACCTAGTGGAGGTTAAAAGCGGCCTCACCGAACAAACTAAATTAGTGGTGAGTGATGAACGGTGAGTGGTGAGTTTGCTTCCGCCAGCGAATACTCTTGCGGAAGCAAACTCACCACTCACCACTCACCGTTCATCACTCATCACTTCCTCATGAACCTGACCATTGCCTCCCAAATTGCCCGGACGCATCTGCTGGCCAAGAAGCGGCAGACCCTGGTGGCCATGCTTGGCGTTACGTTTGGCATTGCCATGTTCATCACCATGATCTCGTTTATGCAGGGCGTCAACCAGTTTCTGGAAGATTCGGCCCTCGACGCCAGCCCGCACATCCGGGTCTTCAACAAAGTCAACACCCAACGGGCAAGCCTGATTGACGAAGCGCATCCGGGTGGGTTCAACGTGGTGTATCACCAAAAACCCAGGGCCGAATCGGCACGGCTGAAGAATGGTCTCATCATCGCCAACCGCATCGGGCGGCAACCCGGCGTGCTGGGCGTGTCGCCGCAGCTGAGCACACAGGTATTCTATAACAACGGCCCCATCCAGCTGTCGGGGATTATTGCGGGCGTGGACATCGACCGCGAAAATGCGCTGTACCACCTCACCACGCGCCTTCAGTCGGGCAACCTGAACGCCCTGAAAACCAACCCCGACGCCCTAATTATGGGCACCGGCCTGGCCCGCGACCTGAACGTGCGCGTGGGCGACAAAGTGACCGTGACCACGCCCACCGGCGGCACACGGGTGTTGCGCGTAGCGGGTACGTTTGGCTTCGGCATCAGCACCGTCGACAACACCCGCAGCTACGCCAACCTGTCGACGGTGCAGGAGATTTTGCAGAAGGACCCCAGCTACATCACCGACATCCACGTGAAAATGACCGACCCCATGCGGGCTATTCCGCTCGGTAAGCAGCTTCAGGCCATGTTTGGCTACCATACCGAAGACTGGGCCACAGCTAACACGGCAATTTTGGCGGGCGAAAAAATTCGCAACGTCATGACCTTCGTGGTGTCGTTTACGCTGCTGGTGGTGGCCGGGTTTGGCATCTATAACATCATGAACATGACCGTGGTCAACAAGATCAAAGACATCGCCATTCTGAAAGCAACCGGCTTCGATAGCCGCGACATCGTGGCGATTTTCCTGCTTCAGGCGGTCTTCATTGGCATATCGGGTGGGCTGCTGGGCCTGGGCATCGGGTTTGGACTGAGCTACCTGCTCTCCATTACACCCTTCGACACGGGCAATATGATCAGTCTCAAGACCTTCCCCGTCATTTTCGCCCCCAAGTACTATGTCATGGGCCTGCTCTTCGGCGTTATCACCACCCTGCTGGCGGGGTATTTTCCCTCCCGCAAAGCCTCGAAAGTAGACCCCGTAGCCATCCTGAGAGGGTGACTTACCACTCACCACTTACCACTCATCACTAGTATTATGGTTCTTTCGGCCCGGCATCTGAACAAATACTTTTACGACCCTGATCAATTTCAGGTGTTGCGCGATATCACGTTTGATGTGCAACAGGGCGAGTTTATGGCTATCGTGGGCAAGTCGGGCTGTGGGAAAAGTACACTGCTCTACCTGCTCTCGACTATGGACACCAGCTACGACGGGCAGATCGAGATGGCGGGTACAAGCCTCACGGGCCGCAGCCAGGATTTTCTGGCCCATTTTCGCAACGAGCACCTGGGCTTCGTGTTTCAGTTTCACTTCCTGCTGCCGGAGTTTTCGGCCCTGCAAAATGTGATGTTGCCGGGGCAGAAGTTAGGCAAATACCCCGCCCACGAACTGGAAGAACGGGCCATGGAAAAGCTCCGCCTCATTGGCATGGCCGACTACGCCCGCAAGCCCGCCAGCAAATTATCGGGTGGGCAGCAGCAGCGCGTGGCCATTGCCCGCGCCCTCATCAACGACCCGACGATCATCATGGGCGACGAACCAACGGGCAACCTCGACCGGGCCAATTCGGAGAATGTATTTCATATCTTTAAAGACCTGGCCGCCAAAGGGCAGACCATCATCACCGTCACGCACGACCCCGATTTTGCGGCGGGCACCGACCGCATCATTGAAATGAGCGACGGCCAAATCATCAGCGGCCATGAAAATCAAATTCGACAGGCGGGTTGAGGCTTTGTTTCTGGGCATGTCGCTGCTGGGCATTGCGGGGCGCAAATGGGTGCTGCCCGACATCAGCTGGCAGCAGCAAGCCATCCTGTTTGTGATGACCCTGGCCATGCTCAACGGCGTGTGGGCGTTTCACTATGGCTTCAACCAATGGCTGAACGGGCGGTTTCCGCTTGAAAAAAACGTGCGAAAACGCCTGGCCATTCAGTTGCTGGGTGGCTGGGCCATCGTGAAAACGGTGCTGTTTTTTTGCAGCCTGCTTATTCTGCACTACATCGTGCCCACCCTCAGTCACCTGATAAACCGATTGATGCTCCTGACCATCAGTTGGGGGGCGTTTATGGCCAACATCGTAGTAGGATTGGGCTTCATTGCGCACCACCTGTTTGTGCGGTGGCAGGAGAACCTGACCCGTACGGCGAGGCTGGAGCAGGAAAAGGCGCAGGTGCAGTATGATAACCTCCGCAACCAGCTTAACCCGCATTTCCTGTTCAACAGCCTCTCTTCACTCGATAGCCTTATTGACGACGACCCCGCCCTGGCCCGGCAGTTTTTGCAACAACTGTCGAAGGTATTTCGCTATGTATTACAGCACAAAAGTCGTGACCTGGTGCCGCTGAGCACCGAACTGGTGTTCATTAATCAGTATGTGTCGCTGTTGCAGACGCGGTTCAACGGCGAGTTTCAGGTACATTGCCATATTAGCGACGAGGCCCGTGACCGGCTCATTGCCCCCGTAACGCTCCAGATTCTGATCGAAAACGCCATTAAACATAACGTTATCAGTGAGGCCCAGCCGCTGGTGGTGGAACTGGTTGCCGATAGCGACTACCTGAGCGTGACGAATGCGGTTCAGCGCAAAAAACTGGTGACCACTTCCAACGGGCAAGGCCTGCAACACCTTCAGCAACTCTACGCATTTATGAGTGAACAACCCGTTGACATTGCAAACGATGGGCACGTTTTTCGGGTACGCATTCCCCTGCTGTCATGACAATTCTGCTGATTGAAGATGAGCCACTGGTGGGCAAACAACTCCATAAACTGGTGGGCCAACTGGAGCCAACGGCTACCCTGGCCGGTCCGCTAACGAGCGTGCAGCAGGTGGTTGAGTACCTTGCCCGCCACCGTCCCGACCTGGTCATTGCCGACATCCAGCTGGCCGACGGCGTGAGCTTCGAAGCGTTCCGGCAGGCGGGGCTGAACACGCCGGTCATCTTCACCACCGCCTACGACGAATACGCCATCCGGGCGTTCAAGCTCAACAGCATCGATTACCTGCTCAAGCCCATCGATCCCGACGAACTGCGAGCCGCCTTGGCCAAATTCCACCGCTGGCAACCCTCCGGTGCCGACTTTGCCGATCAGTTTCGGACTTTTCTGAGTCAGCTGTCGGGGAGCTTGACCGCACCGGTCTACAAACGCCGGTTTATGGCTCACCACCTCCGGCAGATTGTCCCCATTCCTCAGGAGCAGGTGGCCTGTTTTTGCCGCGACGAACTCATCTTTCTCCACACCACCGACGGCCAGCAACTCGTTACCGACTACCGAACGCTGGACGAAGTAGAAGAGCTGGCCGACCCGACGCTGTTTTTTCGGGCTAACCGGCAGTATCTGATTGGCTTAGAGGCTATTAGCGGCTACGAACTGCATTACACAGGCAAATTACTTCTCCGGCTGAAAGCCCCCAATAGCCGACTGGAACTAGCCATCAGTAAAGAAAAAGCCAGCTCCTTCCGGCAGTGGTTCGAGGGAAAATGACGAGGGGGCAATATGTCATTGTATTATACGATGCCAACGCTTTCGGTGTCGCTTGGGTCTTGTGATAACTAATTCACATGATAGTCACATGGTTAAGCACTTACTCACGTTCGCCATCCTGATACTCGTCACCGCCTGCACCAAAACAGACCCTACGCCCGCCAATGAACTGGTGGGCAACTGGCGATTGGTGGGGTACGTCAGAAACCCCTCAATCAGCAGCGCGCCGGTCAGTGTTCCTTCCGGCAAAACCGTGCTGGTTACTTTCGCAAACGATGGCACCTTTAACGAAACGTATTCAAACACCCTTCCCGCTGAATATGCTTTCCTAGGTTGCGGCGGTGGCAACTATGAGCTTACCAACAAACAGATTCGGATTCGGGCCGTCTGTATGTCGTCGTTGGCGGGGCAGACGTTCGATCTGGTGTCTGTCGATAGTAAACGGCTGAGTATTAGCCCTGGAGCAGGTTCGTTGGGTTACTACAACTTCGAGCGGCAATAGCCACCTTCACCAGATCAACACCAGCGTGCCGCCCACGATCAGGACAGCGCCGAGGGCGATTTTCCAGGTGAGCACCTCGCCGAGAAACACCACCGACAGTAGGATGGTCAGGGCCAGGCTAAGCTTATCGACGGGGGCCACCTGCGAGACGTTACCCAGTTGCAGGGCTTTGAAATAGCAGAGCCACGACAAGCCCGTAGCCACCCCCGACAGCACCAGAAATGTCCAGTTCGTGCCTGACAGGGCTGACAGCTGTGCCGAAAACCCCAGCCCTGACGCCGATTTTCGGAACAAAACGATGCCCCAGGCCAGCAACATCACCACCACCGTGCGCACCGCCGTGGCCAGATTACTATCTACGTTTTTAATCCCGACTTTGGCCAGAATAGCCGTCAGTGAAGCAAAAACAGCAGAAAGAAGTGCGTAGAAGAGCCACATAGGAGTCGTTAATATCGCTTTGATTGCTACTGTTTCGCTACCGAACGGCGCGTCAGTAGTTGTGGTGTCAGCTGCCTGTAGAGCAGCAGGGCCGCCGCCAGTAGCACCAGCATGGACGTGCCAACGGTGGTTAGCCAGAAATACCGGGCTGGAAAAAGCCGGTACGTCGACTCGACCACAAACGTAGCGTACAAGCCCGACACCGACACGCCCATGCCTAATTGGTGCCAAAACAGCCACGACGACACGCGACGCCGTAACCAGACCGGCCAGAGGCCACCCAACAGGGCCAAACAACAACCCACGGCGCCCCAGTGCACAATGCCGAACCGGCCAAACAAGTGGTAGATACCAAAGGCGGTAGTCAGCACTACCACCATACTGACCACATAGCTGTAACCCAACCAACGGTGGCGGCGGGTGCCCTTGGGGTTCAGTACCACCCAGGTGCCCGTAAATAGGGCCAGACCGGCAAAACTAAGATGAATCAAGCTGATGGGGGTGGTAGTGAGCCCGATCATAAAGTGATATAGTCTCATACTACTTATACAACCACCCAAACACCATTCAAGTTGGTCCACTCAATCAGATAGAGGCATCGTGAGTCTGGAAAGTCGATAGTCGACTTTCCAGACTCACGCCCCCTCATACGCCCGGTACCAGTTTACGTTGCGGGTGAGGTACATGATGATGCCCAGGATCAGGGCCAGGCCGAGGCTGCCCAGCAGTAGGGCGTAATCTTCGAGTTGCAGCAGGGAGAAAAAGAAGCCGTAGAGCAAGGCCAATACGCTGCTGAAGAGGATGGTCAGTCGGCCGTTTTTGAACACGTAGCGCACATAAGAAGAGATCATGGCCAGGGTCACGGCGGCACTGATGCCATAGGCGATATTGAACGTGATGTGTTCCGAAATGGCTAGCAGCAACAGGTAAAACAGGCAGACGGCAAAGCCCACCAGCAGGTACTGGATGGGGTGAATGCGCTGCTTGTTCAGGATTTCGACGAAGAAAAACGCCGTAAACGTGATGATGATAAACATCACTCCGTATTTCGCCGACCGCATCGTTTTCTGGTATTCGTCCACCGGCAGGAGCAGCCGTACGCCAAAGGATGTGTTGGCCGCTACCGATTCGCGGTTGTCGGGGTTGTTACCAATCTGGCGACTCAAAAAGGCCCCTACGCCCTGCTGCGGGTAGTTTCGGTTGTATTGCAGCACCTTCCAGTTGGCCGTAAACCCCTTGTTGGTCATCGTACGCCCGTCGGGCAATGACGCCCCCACAAAGCTCGGCGTGGTCCAGGGCGAGGTGAGCGATACGGTGGTCTGCTTGCCAAACGGCATGAAATACAGGTCTGAACTGCCGTTGATGTTCAAGGCACAATCGAACGTGATTGAATCGGCGATGGGTACGCGCGCGCTCACGCCCGACTCCAGGACGTCGGTGGTGGGGATGCCCGGCTCAACAGCCAGCGCCTTCCCGTCGACCCGCAAATCGACCTGATCTTTGATGCCCTTCATGTCGGTCACGCCCAGCGACACAAACGCTTTGTCCCACTGCATGTCGGCGGGGGCAATACCCAGGCGTTCGGGCGAGGGGCGCGGAATGCTGCCTTTTATGGTGAGGCGGGTGTTGTAGAGCATAACCTGAAACAGACCCCGGTTGCGCTGTTCGGGCTGAAGTGTACCCGTAATGGCCAAATTATCGGGCAGGACGTGGGCGTAGGCCGTGCTCGTTTCTTCTTTGCCGTCGACTCCTTTGGTGTGAATCAGGTACGGCACGCTCAGAATGGGGCCGCTCACGGTTTGGGTACCTCCCCACTTCTCGCTCACCTCCCGAATGGCCTCTGTCCGGGTGGCTTCGCGCTCGCGGATGAGGTTTTCGAGCATGAACGTGGGAATAAGCAGAATCAGCACCAACACGCCAACGACGGCTAGCTTGATCATGGTCGAGGTGCGGAGCCACGCGTTGACCCGGTCGAAGAACGACTCAGGCTGGTAAGGAGGAGGGGTCATGAGTGTCTAAATTAAAAAGTACTTTGAATTGCAAAGTAAGCGCAGAAATGTATTCACAATCAAGCACTTTTCCCGAAAAAATTCATCACTCCGCTAAGCGCAGGGTGTCGGGTTGCGCGAAAAAGTGGTCGCGGGAGGCCAGCCGCACCACCAGTGTTACGGTTTCGTCGAGCTTTAGCAGAGGGTTAGTAAGCTCTGCATCAGGTACATAGATACACACGGTCTTTGGCGAACGGGCCGAAAGCAGGTCGGTAATGCCGGGCAGGGGGGCCGTGTGGTGGACGATTAGTGTCACTTCGCCGAAACCGGCGATGTCGCTGTCGGGCTTGATGTGCTGAAGCAGGCCGGTGAGCTGCGTACGGTTTTCAATGAGCTGCATGGCGTTACCGGGCCGAGCCGGTGGCAAGGTAGCGGACAATAGCGTCGGAGATGGGTAGCCCCGCCTCGTTCTGGAAATACGAATACCCCGGCGACGGGTTTACTTCAAAGCAACAATACGTACCGTCGATGGTTTGAAACAGGTCGATACCACAGAGCGGCAGATTCAGCTTTTTCGATAACGTAAAGCACTGTTGCTCAACGTATTCAGGTAGATCGATGGGTTGCATGGTGGTGGTGCCGCCATCTGACCCCGCATACCGATAATCAACGTTGGTGCTGTCGATGTAGGCGGCGAAGAGAACATCGCCCACCACGTGTACGCGGATGTTGTGGCCCTGCAAACACGCCTGAAACTGGGTAGGCAAGGCCGCAATATGGGCCAGCCGGGGGCGGTAGGTATCATTCAGTACCTTCACAATAGACCGGGTCGAGCTGATCGATTTGAAGATGAGCGGACCCTGCTCGGCTTCAAAAGCCTCGACTGCGGCGAGTTGGTTGGTCAGCAGTGTGGCCGGTACGCCCAGTCCCACCGCCCGGATGGCCGCCAGTTGGTAGGGTTTCGAGAAGTTAGATCCCATCGCTTCCGGTCGGTTTAGTATTCTAACGGGCAGCATATCAATGAGTTGCGCAAAGAGCGTATTGATAAACAGTCGACGCTGATGCTGCACGGCGGGCAGGCGGACGGTGGTGCCGTTGACGTGGGTATCGGGAAAGGTGTCGGGCGGCATCAGGCGAGCATAAATTCCATCCACGGTGGTCAGGTCGATCCACTGCCCGGCCAGGCACAGGTCGGCGCGGAGGTGGTTGTCGCTCAGGGAGACGCGCAGGTCGTAGTGGCCCGCGTCGCGCTGGTTAAACACGGCGCAGTCTACCCCCAGGGCTTCGGCGCTATCAATCACCCGCGCCAGGGGTTCTTCAGTGGCAATACCGGCAACGAGGATCATGGCTGGGCGGGGGTTAAGCGCACGGGGCTAAGGGCGTGGGGCGCGGGGGTGGGTGCAAGGGTTTGCTGGGTGAGGTAGTGGGCCAGAGCCAGCAGGTCGTCGGGGGTATCGGGTTGTACTACGGTCTGGTAGTTGGTGGCTTTCCAGTCGCCCCTGGTGGTTTGGGTGAAATAGACCTGAAGTAGTTCACAATCAAGCTGTTGCTGAAGTTGTTGAACGCCCTCGCCAAACAAACTGGCCAACGAACCGGTCAGCGTTTGCCCCAGGGCCAGCACCGATTGGTACTGGTTGAGTAGTGGTTCCTGCTGCCAAACGCCAGGGGTAGAATCGGGTCGGGCGGGCTGACCCATTGTGGTTGCCTGAGTCGAAGCGGTCATATCGGCCACGGGCAGACCGGCCTGCGCCAGCTGACTCAGCCGTAGCAGCGGGTTGGCCGTATTGGCTGCCAGAGTAGTGGGCGACAACGCACCCAGCCGCCGTGTAGTACCCAGATTTTGCAGCCAGCCTGCCAGCAGCGCATACCACTCAGCCTGCGCGTAATGGGTGTCGGCAGGGTTAGCAAAGGGGGCGGGTTGCAGCAGCGTCAGCCGACTGTAGATGGCCTGGGTAGTGGCGTTGGTGAACACCCGGCCGTCGGCCAGGGTGAGTTGCCAGTGGGTAGTGTCGGTGGTGAGCCACACCCGCCAGTCGGGGGCCGTCAGCAGGTCGGCATCGGTGAGGCAGTCTACCTGTAGCTGCCCCTGCTGATGCAGTACATCGGCCAGCGCGAAGGCTACGGCATCGTGCAACTGACTGATAATGAGTAGTTTTTTCATGGGGTGTGTGTGCTTGTTATTCAGCGTGATCGTGTCGGGAACCTTAGTATCCAGGCTGTTTTTTGTGGCTGCATCCAGCTCACCGTCGGTAGTCTGGTCATCTTCTTGCCGGTAGGCTCCGGTGGTCAGATCGGGGCGAAGTGCCTGACTGATAAACGGTTCCAGCGCATTCAGTCGCCCTTCTACCGCCGCCAGCCGGGCCATGGGGTCAGCCTGAGCCGCCGCTCCGAAGCCGCCGCCTCCACCACCAAAACCGCCGCCGCCCTGATCGCCGAGCTTGCCATCGCCGAATTTGCCGTCACCGAATTTGCCGTCACCGAATTTATCGCCCGGCTTTTCGAAGATGTCTTTCTCCTTGTCCTTCTCTTTGATGGGCTTGTCGGGGTGGAAGTCTTTCACAAACTCCTTCTGCTCTTTGACGATCTCTTTGTGGTCTTTGATGATGTCTTTGTGGTCTTTGATGATCTCCTTGTCTTTATCCTTATCCTTAAACTCCTTAAGAATCACTTTGCAACGCACCTGGAATCGGGCCGTCATGGTGGCGGCGGCATCGCTGATGTCGGTGATGGCCACGCACGTCCCCGAACCTGCGTAGGAGTTGGAGTTGGGGGTGCTGGAGGCATTGAACGTGCGTTTGTTGGCGCTGCCGGGGAATGGGTCGCCCGCATCGCCCCGGTTGTTGTTCAGCTCCAGGTTGCGGAGTCCGTCGGCCTGCATGAGCGCCACCTGGTAGTGGGCTTCATTGGTGTTGCCATTCACGGCATCGTCGATGTGCCAGACCAGCAGCCCACCCTGCGGCAGGTGGTCATCAAAGCCGGTTTTCTGGCGGTTCTCGACCAGGAAATACTCGGTGCCGGCCGCGCCGTTTTTCCAGAGCCGGTGCACCCGGCGGCTGCTTTTCACGTCGGGAAGGCTCACGGCGGCGTTGGTGGTCTGGTTTACTACCGTCACCCAGCCCTGCTTCACTTTGCACCAGGCCGAGGGGTGCGCGGGGCGGTCGCCAGGGGTACTGCCGTTCCAGCTACCGCCCGACATCAGGCACCAGTTGCCGATACCTTCGCTCGAATAATCGCCGTCGTAGAGATCGGGAAAGCCAAACAGCAGGTGGCCCAGTTCGTGGGCGCACACCCCCAGTCGGCAGTTTTCGGGCACGGTGAGGTAAGCGTAGATTGTTTTGCCGTCGGCAGCAAAGGGGCTGGGCAACTGCCACTTGTGCGACCAGATCTCCGACGCTGACCCCGACTGTTCGGCCCCACCGCCCGCGTGAATCACCACAAACGCGTCGACAAACCCGTCGCCGTCGTTGTCGTAATTACCGAAGTTGATGAGCGGGTTGGCCAGTTGGGCGGCTTCCTGCGCCATGTTGCGGGCGTTGGGCGCGGCATTGCCCGTGCCGCTGGCCCCGTGGGCATAGTAGGCCATCGTGTGCGACAGCGTGACGGGGCCAATCACCTGTCCCTGAATGTCGACCAGGTTGTTGGTCACTTCGCGGTAATACTCCCGGACACTGCCCGTGGGTACGGCCCCGATAGAGAAGAACAGGTCGTTGAAGTGGCTGGCTGGCTGGGCCATGGCCCTATCGCTGAAATTGACCAGGATCACCGCCACGCGCACGGTGCCACGCAGGGGTGCCCGGTCTGCGGCAGCCCGGCTGGCTACCGACGCCGTGGTACCCAGCGGAAACAGGGTGCCGGGGTAGATCAGGCCATCGTCGAGACCAACGGATTTCTCTTCACGGAAGGTGAGGTTGGCCGACAGCGCACTGTCACGTTTACGGAGTTTTTCGAGGTCTTTGTTGAGTTTTTCTTTCAACTCCGGCGACGGCGGTACGAGCAGACAAGGCTCGTCAACAGAAGGCAGTAGTGGTAGTTCCGACCCGTGGGTCCGAACCGGATTTAGGTGCTTTTGCATGGTTTACGAGGAATTGATGGTTGTGAATAGACTCGACTGGCCAGTGAAGTCAATGCAAACCTAGATCAATCCATACCCGTTGTAAACCGCGCAAACCCGCCATCAGGCGGGGGTAACTACGCACACGAGTAAGTGGTATACCGCGAAAACTACTCTACCTGCAAATACGTACCGGGCTTGTCGGGGTTGGCAATGAACCAGGCGGGGTTGCCGGCGCGGTCACGCCCCAGGCGGGCACCGGGCATGGGCGGCTGGTCGGGGCCAACAGTAGCGGTTTCCAGTACGGGCTGCGCGGTTTGGTGATTGCCGTTGCCGTTTGGAACAGTGCCCTGCGGGGCTGTGGGGGCGGTTTTGAAGAAACCCGCTTCGATCATGGCGGCTACACTTTGGCGGCAAACGGCAATGATCTGCTCAACCTCGTCGTCGGTATGGGCCTCGGTCATAAAGCAGGGGAAGCCGTCCCAGATGTGGATGCCCGCCTCGCGCATGAGCGTAAACAGCAGCTCGCTGTAGGGGACGTCTTCGGTAAATTTGATCTTCCAGAGCGACCCAAACTGGGCAATGAAAAACGGCAGCTGCTGCCGCTCGAAGTCGGCGTTGAGGGTTTTGGCGAGGTAGTTAGCCTTGGCCGTAAGCCCCTGTTGCAGGGCCGGCCCCGTTTCCTTCAGGTGCAACAACGACGCTTTGGCCGCAGCCAGGGCCAGCGGATGCCGCACGAACGTACCGGCGAAATAGGTCACGCCCACTTCGGGGAAGGAGTCATCGCCAAACTGCCACGTACCCCCGTCCAGCGCGTCCATGAAGGCTTTTTTGCCTGCAATCACACCAATGGGCAGCCCGCCGCCCACTACTTTTCCGTAAGAAGCAATGTCGGCCCGGATGCCAAACAGCGCCTGCGCCCCGCCCGGATGCATCCGAAAACCGGTAATCACTTCGTCGAAAATAAGGGCAGTACCGGCGGCTTCGGTGATGGCGCGGACGTCCTGCAAAAACGCGATAGGCCGGAACTCCGGGCGGCGACTTTGCACGGGTTCCACCAGTACGGCGGCCAGCTCGTGCGCCCGTTCGCGGATGATACGGAGGCTTTCGTCGGTGCCGTAGTCGAGGATGAGCATGTTCTGCACCGCCTCCGGCATAATGCCCGACGCCGCCGGGAAGGTCTTCAGATTCCTGGTGCCGCGCACCAGCACTTCGTCCACAATGCCGTGATACGACCCCGTAAACGCCACAATCAGCGACCGGCCCGTAACGGTGCGGGCAATGCGCATAGCCCCCAGAACGGCTTCGGAACCGGTACTACAGAGGGCCACGCGTTCGCTGCCGGTCATCTCGCTAACGAGTCGGCTCACCTCGCCTGCCAGTTCGTGCTGCGGCCCAATCTCGAACCCGCGCTCGATCTGATCGTGCAGGGCCTGCTTCATAAAATCAGGCTGGTAGCCGAACATGGTAGAGCCAAAGCCATTCAGCACGTCGATGTATTCGTTGCCGTCAACGTCCCACAACCGGCTCCCCGCCGACCGGTTCACCACCAGCGGATACACGATTTCTTTGGTCAACGGCTTGAAGCCCGACACCACGCGGGGGTCGGCCATGTAGGGGCGGTGCTGCTGCGTAGACGCTTTACTACCCGCCGTTTTCTGGGTATATCGAGTTGTAAGTGTCTGTAAGAAAGCTTGTTGCGCCGGTGTAAGTTCTGTGGCCTGCCGCTCGATCCGGGCCGTGGCACCAAACGGTTTTTTGATCTCCGCTGCCTCTTCCGGCGACAGTTCGGCCAGGCTAGTGATCGGTTGAGCCGGTTTGGCGGGGCTAACCGGCGTGGCCATCTTGGGCGCTGCGGTGGGCACCGAAACGGGTTGCGTGGTGGCGGGCGGGGCGGCGTTGCCGGTTTGCAAAAGCGCCACCTGCCGGGCCAGCAGTTGCAGTTGCTGGGCAATCAGTTCCATAGCCGTTTCGCCGCCGGGTACACCCGTTGCCAGCGTCGGCATGGCCGTGTTTTGGGCGAAACTGATCGGCTGCGGGGCCACTGTCGTCGCTGCGGGTGGCTGGAACTGATGGGCGGGGAGGGTGGTGTCGAGGTAGTGGACCAGGCCGTCGAGGGTGCCGCAGTCGTCGTTGAGCTGACGGAAGGTGAGGGGCACGCCAAACTCTTTTTTCAGCGTCAGGGCCACCTGCGTTAACAGCAACGAATCGAGGCCAATTTCGAGAAACGATGCGTCGGGCCGGACGTTGGCGAGTTCAATGCCAGAGGCGTCTTCCAGCAGGTTTTTAACGGTGGTGAGTAGATAGTCTTTGCGCATAATGGGTGCGGCTGTTACGGGAGTATCCTGGTTGTATGCCGAAGAAAGGGCCTCTGTGGCCTGGAAAAAGCTATTTTGGCCGACTGCATCGGTCGTAATCACCGGAACGGCGCTCGTGGGCGGGTCGAGCCAGCAGCGCTTCCGGTCAAAAGCGTAGGTAGGCAGGCTAATGCGCATGGGGTGCCGGTCGGCGTAGATGGCCGCCCAGTCGGGGGCTAAGCCAGTGCGCCAAAGCTGCCCCAGCGCGGTCAGGACCGAGACCGTTTCAGGCTGTTTGTCGGGACGAACGGCCAGGCTGGCTATCGTTGTAAGCGGTTGTGAACCAGCTTGTTGGCGGGTTAGTGTGGTCAGCGTAGTGCCCGGGCCTACTTCCAAAACGAGCGGTGTGGGCAGGGTGAGCACCGTGGCAACGGCATCGGCAAAACGCACCGTCTGGCGCAGGTGTTTAGCCCAGTACGCCGGGTCGATAGCCTGCGCGTCGGTAAGCCAGGTACCCGTCACGGTCGAAATAATGGGTCGCTTCGGAATGCCCAGTGGAATACTGCGCACCACCTCGGCGAAGGGTTCCACCACCGAATCCATCATGGCCGAATGGAAGGCGTGACTCGTTTCCAGCACCCGGTTCGACACCGACTGCGCGTCGAGCCGCTGTGCGAACTGGGCTACGTCTTCGTCTGGTCCCGCCACCACGCAGACTGTGGGGCTGTTGATGGCCGCAATCGACAGCGTGTCGGGCAGGATGGGCAGCAGGGCGGCTTCCCCCAGTTTCACCGAGAGCATACTGCCGCGGGGCAGGCTGCCAATCTGCTGTCCGCGAGTAGCTACCAGCCGCAGCGCATCGGCCAGGCTGAACACACCTGCCAGGTGTGCTGCCACAAATTCGCCAAGGCTGTGACCGCACATCACGGTGGGTTCAATCCCCCAGCTTTGCCAGAGGCGGGCCAGCGCATAATTCGTTATAAACAGCCCTGGCTGCGCGTAGCGGGTGTTTTTGAGCCGTTCGCGGCTGTTACCATCGCCCGTTTCGGGGTACAAAATCGTCCGAATGTCGCCGCCCAGGTGGGGTTGCAACAGGGCCGCGCAGTCGTCGACGGCCTGCCGGAAAACGGGTTCGGATTCGTACAATTCGCGGCCCATGCCGGGGTATTGCGCCCCCTGACCAGGGAACATAAACACCACCGTTTCGGGCACCACCCGCACCTCGCCCGCCGTGCCCGACGGTACATTTTGGGCCGTTAATTGCGCCATGGCATCGTCGGCAGTGGCGGCCACGACAAACCGGCGCTGAGCAAAATCGGGGCGGGTGGTTTGCAGCGTAAACGCCGAGTCGGCCAGCGAATCGGGGTTGTTCTGGAGGTGCCGGGCCAACTTTTGGGCGTAGGCCTCGCGGCTGGTTTCGCTCCGCGCCGACCACGTCAGCAGCTGATAGGGGCGGGGCTGCGGCGTGGGCTTTGGCGCAGGTTCGGCCACGTATTCTTCCAAAACGACATGCACATTGGTACCTCCTACGCCAAACGAGCTAACCCCCGCCCGGCGTAAGCTGTCTGACTGCCAGTTGGTTAAGGCTACATTAACCACAAATGGGCTGTGGGCAAAGTCGATGTGCGGGTTGGGCGTGTCGTAGCCGAGCGAGGCGGGCAGTTGCTGGTGTTTCAGGGCCAGCACGGTCTTAATCAAACCCGCCACGCCGGCCGCCTGGGTCAGGTGACCCATGTTGCTTTTGATGGACCCAATCGCGCAATTTTTTACCGGCACGTCCGGGCCAAAGGCCATTGTAAGTCCCTCTATTTCAATGGGATCGCCCAGAGGCGTGGCCGTGCCGTGGGCTTCGACGTAGCTGATGGTGGCGGGGTCAATTTGCCCGTCGTGCAGCGCCTGCCGGATGGCCCCGGCCTGCCCTTCGGCGCTGGGCGCGGTGAAACTGCCTTTGCCGCCACCATCGTTGTTCACGCCCACGCCTTTGATGACCGCCAGAACGGTATCACCATCGCGCCGGGCATCGGCCAGGGTTTTCAGCAGCACTACCCCGGCCCCGTCGCTGAAGACCGTGCCGCTCGACCCGGCGTTGAACGAACGCGTATGTCCGTCGCGGCTGAACATGGCCCCTTCTTCGTAGATATGGCCGCTGTTGATGGGTGCCGTAATGCTGGCCCCGCCCGCCAGCGCCACGGTGCATTGCCCGGCGCGAAGGGCCTCAACCGCCTGACAAATAGCGAGTAATGACGTGGAGCAGGCTGAATAGACGCTCACGGCGGGGCCTTTCAGATTCAGTTGGTAGGCCGTGCGCGAGGCGATGTAATCTTTCTCGTTGACGGTCATGGCCTGAAACGCGCCCACCTGCGCCACCGGTTTTGGGTTGGTGAGCACGTTGTTCAGGTAATACGTATTGTTGCCGCAGCCCGCCCACACGCCAATGGTATCGGTGGCCGAAGCGGTCCGGTAGCCCGTCTCTTCCAGCACCTCGTAAGCGATTTCGAGGAAGATGCGCTGCTGCGGGTCCATCACCTCGGCCAGTCGTGGGTTCAGACCAAAAAATGGCGCGTCGAACCCATCGGCTCCGTCGATGACGCCCCGTGCCGCCACGTAATCGGGCGAGTTTCGGAGATGGGCGGGTATAGACGGGTCAAGCTCGTCGGGGGTGAAAAAGCGGGTGGTTTCGCGGCCTTCGCGCAGCACATCCCAGAGTTCGGCGATGGTGCTGGCCCCCGGAAAACGCCCCGCCATGCCAATCACGGCCACGTCGCGGTCTTCGCCCGAAAAACGGGCCTGACGGGGTTTCATGGCCGTTTCGGTGTTGAAATCAATATCGGATTTATCCAGAAAACGGGCAATGCCCGCCACCGTGGGAAACTGGTAGAGTTTGGTGACGGGCAGGGTCAGGCCGTGCTGCTGGGCCAGTTGCGCCACGGTCTGTTGCGCCAAAAGCGAGTTACCGCCGAGATCGAAAAAAGTATCGTCCACGCCCACCTGAGCCAGTTGCAACAGGTTCATCCACAGTGCCGAAACGGTTTTTTCGGTGGTGGTTTGCGGGGCGCGGTACAGTACTGACAGCGCGGGGCGCTGGCTACTGGGCCTGGGCAGGGCCAGCCGGTCTACCTTGCCGCTGGTGGTGCGGGGTAGTTCGGGCAGGACCACGAAATGAGCGGGCAGCATGAAATCGGGCAGGGTATCGGCGAGGGCGCGGCGGATGGCGTTGAGGTCAACCGCTTCGACGGCCACCAGGTAGGCCACCAGCGTTTTCTGACCGGGCACGTCTTCGCGGGCAATCACAACGGCCTGTTGCACAGCGGGTTGCTTCGCCAGTACGGTCTCAATCTCGCCTACTTCCACGCGGTTTCCCCGGATCTTCACTTGTCCGTCGCGCCGTCCCTGAAACACCAGCGTACCGTCGGGCTGGCGCAGGGCCAGATCGCCGGTTGTATACATCCGGTGGGCGGTGCCGTCGGGGGCGGCCCAGGTGATGAACTGCTCGGCGGTGCGGTAGGGCTGGTTCAGGTAACCCGCCGCCAGACAGGCCCCGGTGAGGCAAATTTCGCCTACCTCGCCATCGGCAACGGGCAGGCCAGTTTCAGCCAGCAGCCACACCCCCCGACCGGCAATGGGACTGCCAATGGTGGGTATTTCGGGCCATTGAAGCGGGTCGCCGGTTAAGCGCAGTTCCGTCACCCAGACGCTGGCCTCGGTGGGGCCATACACGTTCAGGAGCGAGCAGGCGGGGATTTTGGCAAAAAAACGGGCAATGGCCGGGGTAATTTTTAGCAGCTCACCACCCGTGATGATCTCGCGCAACTGGGCCGGGTAGGTCTGCATGGCGTGGGCTGCGTCGGCGAGGTAACTCAGCACCACATACGGCAGAAACACTCGCCCAATAGCCCGCTCCTGAAGGTATGAAACGAGCCGTCCCGCATCGAGCCGGATAGTCTCATCGACCAGGTGGATGGTGCCGCCTGTGAGCAGGGGAACCAGGATTTCCTGCACCGAGGCGTCGAAGCTGAGGTGGCAAAACTGGAGCGTATTCAGGCTTGTATTTCCCCACGTTTTCAGTTGCCAGTTCAGCAGTTCAATCAGCCCGGCGTGGGTCAGGCAAACCCCCTTCGGCCGCCCCGTCGACCCCGACGTATAGAGCACACAGGCAGTGTCGGAACGGGTGCTGGGTGATGCATTGGTTATTTCCTGTAAGTCAGCCAGTTGAATCGGTTTCAGTCCCAATTCGGCAAAAAACGCCCATTCAGCCTCGTCACACACGCAGGCTGTCACGCCCGAATCGGTGATGAGCTGGGTAAGGCGGGCGGCGGGGTAGGTCGGGTCGAGGGGGAGGTAGGCCTTGCCCGCTTTCAGAATACCCAGCAGGTTGCCCACCAGGTTTAGGCTCCGCGCCGTACTCAGCGCCACAATGTCGGCATGGGGTTGCCCGCCCAGAATAGCCTGACTCACGCGCTCAACCTGCTGCGCTAACTGACTGTAAGTCAATTGCTCATGGCCAAAAACCACGGCTATCTGGTCGGCATAACGAAGCAGTGCCTGATCGACCCAATCCTGAATATAACGGGGAGTAAGATCGCCTTCCCCGATGGCAACCGGTGGTATTTGCATATGGTGTGACTCTTCGCCAGAACGTTGATAGCGACTAAAACCATGCCCAACAAAGTGTACTCCTGCGAAAGGGGGCTGTCGTATCGGAGGGTACTGTGGGGCGGTTTTTTAAACCTATAAGGTCTCCAAGACTTTATAGGTTTGGTTAAAACTACAGTTAATCTGTGGCCTTTCCTGATGTTTGACGTCCTAAACAGTAATCAGGTCACTCGATTTATAATGGTCTATCTGTACCTATTTATCTGCTTACCCATCGGCATTTTTCTGGCCCTCAATACGCTCCACTATTTTTTCTACGCCGTGCTGGGGCGGCTAGGCCGGGCCGACGACGTAACGCCCTCAGCCACAGGCGATGTGGTCCGGAAAATTGCCGTGCTGGTACCGGCCTATAAAGAAGATACCGTCATTCTGGACTCGGTGCGGGCCAACCTGGGGCAGGACTACCCCCGTGACCGCTTTGACATCATCGTCATCGCCGATGGGTTTCAGCCGCATACGCTTACAGCCCTGGCCGAGCTGCCCGTACGGGTGCTGCCGGTGTCGTTTGCCGTGTCTACCGTAACCAGAGCATTGTGCGCCGCTCTTGATTCGCTGGCCCCGGATGCTTATGACCTTGTGATTGTAGCCGATGCCGACAACCACTTGGCCCCCGATTTCCTGAGCCGGGTCAACGCCGCGTTTGCGGGTGGGTGGCGGGCCATTCAGGGGCACCGCGTGGCCAAG
Organism: Fibrella aquatilis; assembly: GCF_017353255.1. Classification (GTDB taxonomy): domain Bacteria; phylum Bacteroidota; class Bacteroidia; order Cytophagales; family Spirosomataceae; genus Fibrella; species Fibrella aquatilis. Next base: position 79,591 of record NZ_JAFMYU010000018.1, read on the forward strand.
AATCTGGATACCCGCGTGGCCCTGTTAGATGCGGTGAGTGAGGAGATTAACAACCACATCACGCGGAAAGGCTACCGCGCTGCCGGGCTGTCGGCCACCATCATCGGGTCGGGCATGGCGGTTGATCTGCGGCTGATGAAAGCGGCGATGTCGGGCCTGACCACCATAGGTGGGTTTGATAAGGAACTGGCTATGAAACTGGCTATCGGCGGGCACAAAATCGGCTACCTCGAAGACGCCTTTGTGTATGACGAAAAAGTGGCGAAGCGGGCTGTTTTCGAGCAGCAGCGCACCCGCTGGATTGCCGCGCAATGGCAGTTTGTGGCCGACTATTTCCGCCCCGGCATGGGGCAACTCCTGCGCGGACAGTGGCTTAGCGGGCTGAAACTGGTGCAGGAAATGGCCCTGCCAAAGGTGCTGCTGCTGGGCTTGCTGGGCTTGGTTTTCGGTGTCAGCCTGCTGGTGGGCTACGCGCCCGCAACCCTGGCGCTGGGTGGTTTGCTGGTGCTGTTTGTGGCCAGTTTACTCCTGTCTATTCCGGGATACCTCTGGAAAAAACTGTCTTTCCGTGACCTGGGCGTGGTTTTTTCGCTTATGTTCAGCTTCATAAAAGCCGCGTTCAACATGCGCCGGGCGTTCAAATCGTTCATGCATACCCCCCACAACGCATGACACCCGCTCACCAAACGCCGCTTATTTCGATCATCACGATCAACTACAATCAGGCCGACGTAACGCATGATTTCCTCCAGTCGGCAAAACTGCTAACTTACCCCAACTACGAAATCATCCTGGTCGACAATGCCTCGACCATTCCCTTTGTCCTGCCCGCCGAAGCCGCGCAGGGCGGGGCGTTCTGGGAGCGGGTGCGGGTGGTACGCAGCGAGGTGAATCTGGGCTTCACGGGGGGCAACAACCTGGGTATGGCGCAGGCCGGGGGCGACTATTTTTTCATCGTCAACAACGACACCGAACTCACCGCCAGCCTGCTCGATGAACTCCTGAAGCCCTTTGCACTCAGCCCCCTGATTGGCGTGGTGTGCCCCAAAATCAAGTTTTTCGACATGCCCAATACGGTGCAGTTTGCAGGCTACGGCCCCATGAACATGCTCACCGGCACGGCGCATTTGGTGGGCTTCAATCAGCCCGACGGCGTGCAGTATAACCGGCCCGGCCCTACCCACTTCGCCCACGGCTGCGCCATGTTGGTAAGCCGCGCCGTGGTAGCCAAAGTAGGCCGTTTTGCCGAGCGTTTTTTCCTTTACTATGAGGAACTTGACTGGTCGCAGCGGATCAAAGACGCGGGTTATGTCATTCATTATCAGCCTACTGCTAATATTTTGCACAAAGAATCGGTTTCGGTAGGGCGGCAGAGTACATTGCGGACGTACTACATGACCCGCAACCGTATTTTGTTTATCCGTCGGCACGGGTCGTGGGCGCAGCGGCTGGGCTTTTTCGCTTTTTTTGGCGTGGCAGTACTGCCCAAACACGTAGCTTCGTACCTGCTGGCGGGCCAGGTTCCCCACGCCAGAGCTTTTTTGCGGGGGCTACTCTGGAACCTCCGCTCCTCAACGGCATCGGCGGTGTAGCGTGCATCCTGGTGGTAAGTAGTAATGGCCCCGAATTGCTTTTTCGCAAAAAGTAGTCTGGTCTCTTTCTGCCACTCACCATGTACAAAGCCGCCTGGATCGTTGCCGCCGTCAGTCTATCCGTTGCCATTGGCATGGCCCTTATGGGGCAGCTGGCTTCGGCGGGGCCATTTTTCATCCTCTTTTTTGCTGCACTGGCACTGGCGTTTCGGGGTAGTGAAGCCCTGCGTGGGTTTGCCTATACCATCATGATCTTCGCGGCGGTCACCACGGCGCTGTATTACCCGGCCTATTTCGTTGACCTAAACGGCTTCAAATTCAGTAAGTTAATTACGCCGCTGATCCAGCTCATCATGTTTGGCATGGGCACGTCCATGAGTTTCGGCGACTTTGTGGGTGTGGTTAAAATGCCCAAAGGTGTGATTCTGGGCGTGGTGAGCCACTTTATCATTATGCCGCTCATTGGCTTTACCCTGGCCAGCGTGAGCGGTTTTCCGCCCGAAATTGCCGCCGGTATCATCCTCATTGGCTGTTCGCCCAACGGCATGGCCTCCAACGTAATTTCTTACCTGGCCAAAGCCAACCTGGCCCTGTCGATCACGATTACGGCCTTCTCTACCATGCTGGCCCCTTTTGTGACGCCCATGCTCATGAAACTCTACGCTGGTGCCCTCGTCGACATCAACGTGCTCGACATGACCTGGGACATTGCCCGGATGGTGATCCTGCCCATTGGCGCGGGGCTGCTGTTCAACAAATTCCTGAGTGGCAAAGCCAAATGGCTCGACGAGGCCATGCCCTACGTGTCGATGTTCGGCATAGGCTTTATCATTGTCATCATCACCGCCGCCGGCCATAACAGCCTGCTCACCATTGGTCCAGCGCTGATTGGGCTGGTGCTGCTGCACAACCTGTCGGGCTATTTTTTGGGCTACTGGTCGGGACGGTTGTTTGGCATGAGTGAGCGTGACTGCCGGACCATTGCCATTGAAGTGGGCATGCAAAACGGCGGCCTGGCGTCGGGCATTGCCAAGGGAATGGGCAAAATAGCCACCGTGGGCCTGGCCCCGGCCGTTTTTGGGCCACTCATGAACGTGACCGGCTCCATCCTGGCCTCGTGGTGGCACCGCCGCCCGCCCCAGGAAATGCCCGTGCCCACGCCAGAACCTGCCTTGAACACTAATAACGCTCTGTGAGCTATTATCCCTACTACGCTACCCCAACGCTATGAAAAACGTGATTATGAACAGCCCGCCAGCAGGGGGCAACAAATGGATTAATCAGGGGTTTGCGGCCCTGATTTCGCTGCTGGTAGGATGCAGTTCGACCCCTGTAGCCACCACCACGCCTGTTATGCCGCAACCCGTTGCCGTCACCCTCCGGGCGGCTGCCCAGTTTCCATTTGGCGCGGCGCTGAACCCCAATCTGCTCACCAGCAACAACGCCTACCGGCAGGTAGCGCAGCAGGAATACAGCAGCATTACGGCCGAAAATTACCTGAAAATGGAGAACGTTCACCCTGCCCAGGACCGCTACGACTGGACCGGCAGCGACGTGCTCGTGGCCTTTGCCGAACAGAATAAACAGCGTATGCACGGTCACACGCTGGTTTGGCACCAGGCCGTGCCTGCCTGGGTTACCAATTTTAAAGGTGATTCGCTGGCTTGGGAGGCCCTCTTCAAAACCCATATTCAAACCGTAATAGCGCACTACAAAGACCGGCTGGCCTCATTCGACGTGGTCAACGAGGCCTTCGGCGACGACGGCACCCTGCGGCCATCCGTCTGGCTCACTCACCTGGGTCCCGACTACGTGGCCCGGGCGTTTCAGTATGCCCGCGAGGCCAGCCCCGGCGTGAAGCTGTTCTACAACGAATATGGCCACGAATACAGCCCCAAACGCCTGGCGGCTACCGTGGCCCTGGCGGCTGATTTCAAGAAACGGGGCATCCCCATCGACGGGCTGGGGTTGCAGATGCACACCAACATTGGTCAGTCTGATGCGGCTATCCAGAACGCCATCCAGCAGGTGGCCGCCACGGGGCTGCTGGTGCATATTTCGGAGCTGGACGTGCGCGTGAACCAGGCCAAACAAGCCAATTATGTGCTCACCGATGCCGACAAACTGGCGCAGCGGCAGAAGTTTGCGGCTATTGTGCGGGCCTACAAGACGCTGGTGCCCAAGGCCCAGCAACATGGCATCACCACCTGGAACATCGGCGATGGCGACAGCTGGATTCCGAATTTCTGTAGCTGCCAGGATTTTCCGCTGCCCTTCGACAAACAGTACGCCCGCAAACCCGCCTACGACGGCATCCTCGACGGGCTAACCAAGTAGACGCGCCAGTTGGTGAGGCCGCATTAGTTAACGGTAAGCCAAACGGGGCAACTGCTGCGTAGCTTTGGTGTAGCGCAACTGCCAACGCGCCACAGACTTATGCAGCGTAGAACGTTTATGCTCAACAGCTTAGCGGCCGCACCACTGGTGGCCAGCCAGCCCATTTTTGCCTTCGCTGACCGGGAAAAGAAAGGTTTCAAAGTAACCGTCGGTGAGGGGCGTTACCACGGTCCAATCCAGTTGAAGGGCGTCAATGCCAACATTCTGGCGGTGAAGGTGTCGGGAAAGGATACCAACGGCGACCTGGCCATTTTCGAGCAAACCAGCCTCTCGCCGGGCCGGGGTACGCCTATGCACGTGCATCCCTACCAGGACGAGGTCTTCACCGTAATCGACGGGGAGTATGCCTTTCAGATTGGCGACGACAAGTACCGGCTCAAGACCGGCGAGACCATTTTTCTGCCCCGGCAGGTGCCACATTCGTGGATTCAGCTCAGCGAACGGGGTAAGATGATGGTGACGATGCAGCCCGCCGGGAAGCTCGAAGATTTTTTTGTGGCTATGGCGGCGCTGAAGGCTCCCCCGACCGCCGCCGAAATGGCCGCCATCTTTGCCCAGAACGACATGAAGGTAGTTGGCCCACCCATGACCCCTGACTGACGAAACGGGCACTGGTTGATGAAATCCATGCCCGGCGCTAACGCCTATCAGTCCGCCGCCTAAGCTGCCACGAAACCTATGCGTAGCTTTGCGAACTGATGACTCTTCCCGATATAACAACTGAAGCTGATGTGGCCCTTTTCGTGGCTCGCTTCTACGAACGCATCCGTCAGGACCCCGATCTGGGACCCATTTTCAATACCGTGGCGCAGGTAGACTGGCCGACGCACCTGCCCAATATTGAGCGGTTCTGGTCGACGATGCTGCTGAATACAGGCACGTATACAGGTAACCCCATGCCCGTTCATTTCAACCTGGCCCGAAAAACGCCCATCCGCCCCGCCCACTTCGACCAGTGGCTGGCTCTTTTCCGGCAAACGCTGACCGAACACTTCGCGGGCGAACGTACAAACGAAGCCTTGCTCCGCGCCCAGGGTATCGCCACCGTTATGCAGGGCCGACTGGCAGGCATGGATTTGCTGGTAGAAAACTAGCCGTTAAACCAGCTATTTGTCCGAATAAAAAGCGTTTCCGGGCCTGGCGTGTTCAGTGGGTACGTATTAACCAACGGCTATCATGAGCAACGATGCGAAGAAGGCGAAGAAAGTAGTCGAAAAAGGAGCCGCCGGGCATAAGGTGCCCAAGTACGAACAACGCGAAGATGCCTCTGCCGCCCAACAGGCCAAGGTGGCGCCCAAAGGCAAGAAATAGACATTGCCACAAAAAAGCCGGTTCAGTCATCCCGATTGAACCGGCTTTTTGTTGTCTGGAGATTACAGCTACTCAATCTGGCAGATCAATAATCCTTCGGTGGTTATATGCCGATTTAAGCAATCGCGTTACCAAAACTTGCCTGATCGAACAAATTTGGACTATGCCCGGCCTTGATATACCGGTCAAAACTAGCGGCGAATTCTTGACTACCATGCATATCGGCCATCAACTCGAGGTTAGGGAACAGGCGATATAACTCGCCATCGGCTTGTCCGCAAAGAAATTTGTAGAAAGAGCTTTTAACGCGCAGTCCCTCACTGACCAACTTGCGTTTATCGACCTTTTTTTGGTAACAGCACTGCAACTAGTACAAAAAATGAATGCTATGTGATCATGCATAGATCAGGTATGCTAATCAATAATCGGTTCGGTGAGCATGGCGGCAAGGGCCTGTAAAATGACCAGGCACAGAATTTGTTGGTGGATTGAGCTATAGGCTAAACCGGTCAATCAGTTATAAATCAAACCATTGCAGGTCCAGTTATCCAGTATACGGTCATTGACTTGCTCAACGTTATTGGTTAGCTTTAGCCCTTTGTTACATGACAACCACACACCTTATGCTTCACCTCCCAGACGAGACCGACGTAGCCATTGATATGTCGGAAGTCGCCACTAAGGCTGTTCACGCCGCTTTTCTAAAAGCTCGTGAGTCGCGCCTGCCCGTTGTTATTGCCGAAGGCGATCAACTTATTGAGGTGGGGCCAGACAATAGCCGAACCGTGCTGAAGCAACTGCCACCGCTGCAAAAGCCTGCCCGGCGGCTGCTCATCATCGCTTAACTGTGCCGACGCTGACCCTATTTGCCGGACCTAATGGGTCTGGCAAGAGCACCATTGTCAATTTTGTCCGCACCGACGATCCCTACCCATATCCACCCGGCACGTTCTACCTGAACGCCGACGACCTGGAGAAACAGCTACGGTCAAGGCCTATCTGCGATTTGCGGCCCTACGGACTGCACACGTTGCCATTGGCCGAATGGAATCGGTTTGTTAAGGAATCTACCCTGACCGATAAAATTTGCCAAACCAAACAACTAACCGTAGATCAGGTATTAACCTGCATCAAACTGGTACGTGGCAGCATTGGCATCAAAACGGAAGCTACCGATACTGATCCATACTACATGGAGGTCGATTCGTATGTTGCTGCCCTCATTATCGACTTCATCCGGTATCACCTAATAAGGACCGAGCAGTCATTCGCGTTCGAGACGGTGATGTCGCACGCTGGTAAACTAGACATCATGCGACGGGCCAGAAAGGCAGGTTTTCAGGTACGTCTTTATTACGTCACCACCCGCGACCCTGATATCAACGTAGCTCGCGTCAGCTACCGGGTGGCCGATGGTGGACACCCGGTGGATGAAGCTAAAATACGTAGCCGTTACTGGGACTCGTTGAACAACCTGGCGGGTGCCCTACGCCTGGCCGATGAGGCGTACCTATTCGATAACTCTACTGATGGGGGTGATAGTATTGAAATAGCCCACAAGGTTGGTAATGAACTTATGGTATCAGTTGAGGAAGTGCCCGATTGGTACATCCAGTATGTCGAAGCCAAATTCCTGCCTTAACTATTCTAGGCCACCGGCTCGGTGAGCATAGGGGCAAGGAACTATAAATTCGAAATCGGGCTTCACCCACTTCCTCATCTGTAGTGAGGTGCTCTATCCGATTAAGTTCCTGGAAACAAAAAACCAGTCATTGCTGACTGGCTTTCGTGCACTTGTAGGGATTCGAACCCCAAACCTCCTCATCCGTAGTGAGGTGCTCTATCCAATTGAGCTACAAATGCATACTGTTTTTCCCGTGTTGGGACTGCAAAAGTAGGGCAAAAACGGGGTTTGTCAAGCTAGCGGCCCTGAAATTTTGCGGGTTTTTTCATCAGGAACGACCCAATACCCTCGGCGGCGTCGGCGGTTTGGCCTAAACGATCCTGATTGTCAGCTTCTTGCTCCAGCATGTGGGCCAGGTCGGAAAAGAGCGATTCGTTCAGCACTTTTTTCATCGCACCGATAGCCGCCGTGGGGGCTGTGGCGTAATAACTGGCTAGTTCTGCCACGGCCGCGTCCAGCTCCGCCGCCGCTACTGATTTGTTGACCAGCCCCAACTGCGCCGCCTCCGGGCCATACACGCGCCGACCGGTGCTGCACAGTTCAAAGGCCTTCAACGACCCCACCAGGCGGGGTAGAAAAAACGTCGAGCCAGCGTCGGGCAGGAGGCCGATGTTGATGAAGATCTGGCTGAAATAAGCTTCGTCGGCACACACCAGCACATCGCAGGCAAGGGCCAGTGAACAACCCGCGCCTGCCGCCACGCCGTTGACACGCCCAACGATGGGCTTGGGCAGGTTACGCATGGCCGTGATCATGGGGTTATAGCCTTCGCGCAGCGATTTCCCCAGCAGCAAACCCGCCCCCGCGGTGGCATTGGCGAAGCCCGCCTTCAGGTCGGCACCGGAGCAAAAGGCCTTCTCGCCCGCGCCGGTGAGCACCACCACCCGCACGGCGGCATCGTCTCCGGCGGCACCAATGGCGGCGGTGACGTCGGCGATGAGGCCGGGGCTGAGGGCGTTGTAGACCTGCGGCCGGTTGAGTGTGAGGCGGCAAATGCCGTTTTCGACGCTGTAGAGGAGGTTTTCGTACATGACAGACGGGAAGCAGTTCGTTCTTCCCGCTAAGGTAGCAGAAAACCGTATGCATGCATACCACTTTCCGCTACCGGTATCGCCCAACCAGTTCACTATAGGCGGACGTCTTTCGGAAATCTTTCCGCACGAAATCGAGCAGGGGGTCTTTTTTTAGAAAGTCTTTGGCCACGCCCATTTGCAGGGCCTTTTCCAACTGCGTCAGTGCCTGCGCGTCGTCGTTGGCCTGAAGGTGCGCGCAGGCCAGCAGGTAACGCATCTTGGGGGCGTAGTCGGGTGAGGCCGTTTTGGTGAGCGTGCCACCCAGCCGGGCGCTGGTGGGTAGCTGACCGGTGCGTATTTGGGCGTAGGTGCGCAGGTAAAGGCACTCGTCGGTGCAGGGCAGGCCGTCGTACTGGCCCACCTGGTTTAGCTCGTTCAGCGCGTCGAGGTATTTGCCCGTGGCCACATAGCAGCGTCCTTTGCCCAACGCCGTAACCGAAGCCAGCCGGTGGTCGTTGTCCAGTTCCTGGCAGCGGCTGTATTCGCGCAGGGCCTCGTCTGGTTTGTCGCGGTTATAGAGTAGCAGGGCCAGCGGGAGGTGGTGGGCGGCCACGGTAGGTTCCAGTTGGGCCGCGTGGGCATAGTCGTCGCGGGCGCGGTCGGGCTTACCCATGGCCTCGTACGTGCGGCCCCGTTCGGTGTAAGCGGTGGCCCAGCTTTTGGCCAGCGACAAGGCTTCGTCTAACCGGTCCAGGGCTCCGTCGTAATGCCGTAGCGCATAGGCGCAGCGGCCGGCCAGAAAAAAGGCGTCGGCAAAAAACGTGGGCGGGTAGGTCTTGTCGAGCTGCTTACGCTGGTTGAGCAGGCCATTTAGCGCGGCTTGTGCCTGGTCATACTGCCGCTGACCCATCAGCGCACGTGCCTCGCCCAGGGTGGCGTTGTGCAGGGTAGGCTGGAGCGAAACGGCCTGCCGAAAGTCAGTGGCGGCGGGATCGAACCGGTTGGTGTTCAGGTAGTTGAGGCCCCGTTCGTAATAGCCTGCCGCGTTGGTGGGGTTATAGCGAATGGCCCTGGTGAGGGTGCTGTCGGCCCGGGGGTAGTTGTTTTGGGCGTTATAGAGCCTGCCCGCGGCCAGCCAGGCGTCGGCATAGTCGGGCTTGAGTTGCAGGGCAATGGCCAGTTGGCTCAGCGCTTCGGGGGTTTTGCGGGCTTGCAGGTCCTGGTCGCTTTGTCCGTAAAACAGGGCGGCAATGGAGTCGACGCGGGCACGGTTCTGGTGGTCTAGGCCAAGCTCGATGGCCCGCCCAAAATCGGCCCCGGCGGCGGCGTAGTCTTTGAGGCAAACCTGAGCCACACCCCGCCGAAAATAGAGTTCGGGCTGGCGGCGGCTGCGGTTGATGCCTTCCGAAAAATCGGCTTCGGCTTTGTCGCAGGCCCCCGTTTGCTGGTGCAACAGCCCCCGCAGGAGGTAGAAACGCGGATTTTGGTTGCTGATCCGTATCGCCTCATCATAGTCGGCGAAGGCCTCGGCGGTGCGGTTGGTACGAACGCGGTAGCTCGCCCGTCGGGCCAGCAAATCGGCGTTGGTGGGGTCTACGGTGAGGTAAACAGACAGGTCGGCGGCGGCTTTGGGGAAATCGCCGAGGCGGGCATACAGGTCGGCCCGCGATTCGAGCGCGTCGAGGTTCTGGAAATCGAGGGTCAGCGATTCGTTCAGGTCGCGCAGGGCATCCTTATACTCGCCGAGTTCGGTCTGACTTTTGCCCCGCCCCAGGTACCAGTCCGAGGCGTTGGTCTGTATGCCTGTCTGTTTGGTCTGTTTCCGTTCGGCATCGATCAGCCTGCCGTATTCTTTCACCAGGTCGCGGTACTGCCCCGACGCGAAGCGTTCGTCAAGTTCGGCTTTTCGACGAGCCTTGGTAATCAGGTCTCTACGTTGTTCGTCCAGGCCCGTTGAGTCGGGCTGTTGGTCGGCAATGCGTTGCAGCAGGGCCAGCGCGTCGGCGTAGTGGCGCTTGCGGAGGGCCAGTGCCAGCCGTTTTTTCTGTTCGGCCAGCGAGTTGCGACTGCGTTCTTCCAACACCCGCTGAATACGAAACAGGCGCACTTTGGGTGTGAGGTCTTCAAACGGCTGCTGTCTTTCGGCCTGCTCGTAAATCCGCTGCGCGGTTTCGAGGTCGTTATTGTCGAACGCCGTTTTGCCGTCGGCCAGTAGTTTCTGGTAGGCGAGGAGGGCGGCTTTTTCGCGTTCTTTTTCGGGGTCGGCGGGCGGTGCGGCCACGGTGGCGGTCTGGGTAGAATCGGGGCGCTGGGTCGTAGAGTCGGCTGAGGCCAGCAGGCGGCGGGGTGCCTCAGCCAAGGGTGCATTGTTGAGTGGCGCATTGGCCGAGTCGGCGGGGAGGGCGAAGGCGATGCGGGCAATGGCCACTGTCCATTTGGCCCCTACCTGCTCGGCTCGCACTTCGGCCACCCGCCGAACCGGCCCATATGGCTTGTCTATTTTGGTATTCCGCCCACCAAAAATAGACGTAAACAACACTTTGACGTACAGGCTGTTGGCCCGTTTCAGGTTCGATACACTCACGTCGGTAAACCGCACCGTGCCCTGCGCCGACTTGGTGTAGAGCAGGTCGAAATTGGCCAGGTATTTTTCAACCGGCATGTCGAGCACGGTGCCCGTGGCGGCCCGGTTGGGGTTGATGTCGTCTTCGATGATCGCGTCTTTGTCGACAAACAACTGGTTGGCCCCCGCCGAAAAGCTTTCGCCTATGAGCGCATTGCGTTCGGCTTCGCCCAGGTCGGTCAGGCTCAACACGTTCAGCAGGTCGTTCAGGCCGGTTTCCACTTTGCGGCGTGCCAGCAGCTTCACCTCCTCGTTGTCGCGGGTGGTGAGTGGCTGGGTATAACCCCATAAACTGCTGATTGTCAGCAGAATAACAAACGTACTGCGCAGAAAATACCTCATGCCGAATGGGATTATCGCGTGGCCACAATGCCTACGTTGCCCAGCAGGATAGCCCATTTGGGCAGGGCTTCGCCTTCTTTCTGTTTGCGGTAGGGGGTCAGCATCACGTCGACGTCTTTCTGGGTCACGTCGCTATACTGCGTTTCGTCGGTTTGGCTCAGGCCCGTAAAGCGCTGTTCGCCCCTGATTTTGCCGTAGTAATTACCGTCGGCTTTCTGGGTCAGGTCCTGTACATACTGCACGTCGGTCCATTCCAGGGTCACGCTTTTGTAGGGTAGCAGCTTCAGCCGAATGAGGTAGTCTTTCAGGCGGTAGGCGCTGGGTTGCCCGCCCCGCACCACCGAGCTTACCTGGATGACGGCGTCGGGCTTGAACAACTTCATAATGGCGGCAATGGCCTTGTCTTTCTGGCCCGATTCCACCGTTTTGTCGGCCACGATACCCAGCATGACGCCAAATTCCTGTACCCGTTCCAGGGCCTGCGTCTGGTAGTCGCTGTATTCTTCGTCGCTCATTTTCAGAATGTTGCGGCTGGTGGAGCGGCTTTCGTCGGGCGCGGGTGCAGGTTTGGGGGCAGGTTTTTGCACCGGAACTGGCGGCGTAGGCGTGGCCGCCACAGCGGGTGGCGGACCACCCAGCAGGTCTATTTTGTCGCAGAGCACCGTGGGCGGTGCCACCAGCAGGTGGGTGCCATTCTGGTAAAAAATGCCAATCAGGTCGGCTTTGGGCACCCGGATGGTGGTGCCGTTGTGGGGGGTAAACGTGATCACGTCGCCCGTTGCCGCCGAGACCTTGCCGTAGCTCACCGTAACGGGATTGTTGCGAATCACCATGTCGTAGGTGGGCAGGTCGCGGGGGTCCATAAACCCGGCCAGAAACCGGTTACGTCGGTCGGCGGGCAGGGCCGCCAACTGATCCATGCACACAAACTTGCCCCGCGCGTTGACCACCACCACCACTTTGTCGGCCCCGTAAGTGAACTTCACCGACGACTCGCCTTTGGCCACCCGCACCGATACTTTTTCGGCGGAAAGTTCCGTTAGCGTACCCTCCAAACGCGCCTGATTGGTAAGGTACACCACATCCTGTGCCTGCGCCGCCCCGCCCAGCATGACCAGCAACAGGCTATATAGCTGTTTCATAAAAAGCGCTTAGTTTGCCGAAGACATGGTTGGGGCATCACCTTCGGCTGACAGCCGGGCCGACTGCGGTTTAGGCTTGATAGCCTGGGGGAAATAGGTGGTGGTTTCGGCCAGTCCGTCTTCGTCGATCCAGATGCGGCTTTTACCCACAGGAATGAGCGTGTTGTTGTTGTTGTCGCCCGTTTTTTCTTTCATGACAAAGGCGTACTGAAAATTTTTGATGCCCTTGGTTGTCAGCTCGCCCGACACCACGGCCAGCGTTTTATAGGGAATGCTGCTGGACACGCCGACGTCCTGCGAGAAAATGGTGAACTTGGTTCCGTTACCCGACACGAACGCGCCCTGGCCGTTGCCTTTGTCGCTGCCATTGTTGGTGAAATCGTAGGTAATGTCATTGGCGGCGTTTTGGCCGTAGAAGCGGTAGTAATAGGGGTTGATTACTTTCCCCAGTTTATAGGAATCTTCCGGGCCGTAGGGTGACAGTAGTTTGTAGTTCTGCGCCAGGTAGATGCCAGCCAATTGAGGCGGTATAAGCCCTTCATTGATTACCATTCCTTTTTTACGCAGGCTATCGATAATGGGCTGTGGCACAATCTGCTGGATCTGGCTGGAAAAGCCTTTGTCCAGGTCAATGGTCACTTCGCGCTGGCAACCGCTCAGCAGCAACAGGAACAGGCACACGCTCATCAGGGGCAGTGCACCTCGGAATTGGCTCGTATTCATGGGATTGGTATGGAGAAGTAGGTTGTCATTGGTCATTAGTCACTGGTGCGGTCCGACGGGTCGGCTGGATACGACCAATGACCAATAACTCATTTCCGAAAGGCGTTGAAGCCGATGCCCACCCGCAGGCTGGCAAACTGGATTTTTTCGGTCAGAGCGGGGGCAATGGCGCCGAAGCTCAGGCTCTTGACGTCCAGCACCTGGTAGCGCCCACTGAGGTCGATGAGGAAGCCGCCCATCCTGAACTCGTAGCCCAGGCTGGCCCCGTAGGTAATGGGCGTCGAACTGGCCTGCTCATTGGTGGGTTTGGGGTGGGCACCAGAGGTACTGGTTTTGGTGGTGGTCAGGTTCACACCGCCTTCGGGCAGCAGGTAGAGGCTACCGGCGTATAGTTTGATGCCCACCAGCGCCTGAATACGGCTGAGCTGCACGGTCTCGTCGTATTTCTCTACGCCCCCCAGCTGGTAGTTCCGCACCAGGTCCCAGCGCGAATAGCCCCCCGTGAGCGACACCGCCAGGAAGTTCACCAGCCGGTAGTCGATCCGCAGGCTGCCGCCAATGTTCTGGTTCATACCCAGTCCCGAATACTCGTTGGTCCAGCGGGTCTGGTTCATCAGCGTGTAGAGCGATGCCTCCGGCCCCACCGTTACGTTTAGTTTGCCATAATTGGCGGGGGCACGGTAGCGCCCCGTAGCCACCGGGGCTTTATAACCGGTTGATTCTGAACGCAACGGGGTGGCTGTGGCCGGGGTTGTTGCAGTGGCTGGGGTTGTTGCAGCGGCGGGGGCAGTTGTCACGGCGGGCGTTTCTACGGCGGGCGGGGCTGTGATGATTTCCACGCTACCGTCGCCGAAGACAATTTTCCAGACCTCGCTGCGGGCGATGGCCTGTTTGGTGGTGGGCATGGTAGCCACGAAGTAGCGCACGTCGGCATCGGTCATCTCATCTACTTTGGCATTGATGGTTGCCTGGTCGGTTTTGTAGATGACGTCGTTGTATTGCATCATCGGTACAGGCTTGGCTACTGTCGATGTGCGGGCTTTGGGGGCCGTTTTGGTTGATTTTTTCGGTTGGGCGTAGGCTAACCCGCTCAGTAGCGTGAGCCAAAGCAATAGGGTTGTTTTCATAATGTAGGTGTGGTTAATGACCTGGCCGGGCCGCTATGGCCCGGCCAGCAATTACTTCAAAACGTAGCCAACGCGCAGGGCGAAGAGGGGCAGGACGCCCGCCTCCAGCAGGGAATCGCCCCCGCCCGAACCCACGGCGGTGAAGGCCACGCCCAGCGCAGGTTCGAGCGAGATTTTCTGGTTGAACAGCCACTGGTAGCCCGCAATGCCCCCTAGCTGCGTCACAAACACGCTGCCCTTGTCATAGCCATCGCTGGCGCTGATGTTCCAGAACAGCAGGGTAGGAGCCACCCAAAGGCCTTCAGGAGCCTCTTTGCCGTTGTTGGCCAGCCCATAGAATCGGTATTCGGCTTTCAAGCCCAGCGCCGACACGCCAATGTCGCCCCCACCAAACGAGTAATAGCTGAGACCACCGTAGATAGACCGCTTCTCGTTGAGCACGTGCTCGTAGCCGACGTTGCTTACCGGCGCGTACTTGATAATCGACCGGGCACTCTGCGCCATCAGTTGGCCACAAAAGGCCAGCAAACAGCCCACCAGGGCTGATTTTAGGAAGAGTTGTTTCATGAAAATTAAGATGTAGATAGATGGCTGCACCGCAGTACGCTGGTAAACATGCCTCGCAACGGGGTCTGTCGCAATGCCGATCTTGCCGGGGGGTGGAAATTTCTTGCCGGGGGGCGTTTTCTTCTTACGAAGGGACTATCGGTAAGAAAATGACCTGCTGTTTCGTGCGGTGCAAGCAGCACCATCGCCGTAGTTACTTTACTCCAAATACGAGACGCAAAAGCCCAACCCGTCGGATCAGAAGCCAGTAGAGGCCGGCGCAGATGGCCAGCGTGGCGAAGCTGATGACCAGAAAGCCGGTGTACACGCCGAGGTGGGTGCGGGTGAGCACGTAGTAGCCCAACACCACAATAACCGTTTGGTGGAGAATGTAGAAGGGGTATACGGCGGCGTTGAGCTGAGTAAGCCAGCGGTGGTTTTTGTTCAGATACGTATAGCCGTAACCGATGGTCATCAGCACCGAGGCCACCATCAGACACATACTGTTGGTAGCATACGTGAAATCGACCCAGAAAAGGCGGTCGATCTCATCGTCGGTAAATCGCATACGTATACCGTAGAGGATGACCGTACAGACCAGTGTTGCCACCCCAAACAGGCGCCGTCCATCGGCCAGCAGTTGCCAGAACTCGCGGCGGCTGATGAACACGTACCCAAACCAGAACAGCAGGAGGTTTTCCACGAAATAGGCCCAGTCGTTGGTTAGCCCGTGGGTTTCTTCCGGATAAAACGGTCGCAAAGCGTACTGACTCAGGCAAATGACGCTGATCATCAGCCACATAGCGCCACCGGGCCGCGCCAGCAGGCTGCCCACGCGGTCGGTGAAGCGTTGGCCGCCGGGGCTTGTCAACCAGCGGAACACCGGTATGCTCAGGAGTGAGTAGAAGAACAAGTAGCAGATAAACCACAGGTGATGCCAGCTAAAAGCGCCGCCCTTGCCGCCGTCGTGATACGGCTGGAACCCAAACACGTTGGGGTAGAAATCGAGATAGCTACCCGAAAACCTACCCCGAAACAGCCATTCGATGTAGATCTGCGGGGGTACAATGACAAACATGCCGAAGACGAGCGGGATAAACAGCCGCCGGACGCGTTCACCGGCATAGGCCCCGTAGCTCCGTTTTTTGAGGGCGAAAAACGTACCTGCGCCGGAGATGAAAAACAATAGTGGCATGCGCCAGCGGTGCAGCCATCGCATCACTTCTTCCATAGACTGGCTGTGTTCGGGGCTTTTGATGTGCCACCCCCACGAGACGTAGATCATGCCGGTATGGTAGAAGAACAGGGTCAGGATGGCAATAATCCGCAACCAATCGAGGTCGTAGCGGCGGGTGGGGAGCATGGAGCCGGGAGCTTGGGGCAGCGGGCCAGCGGGCCGGGCTTGGGGCGGGGTTGTGGGTTGCATGTGCTGTTGCGTTTAACACCACAAAAATGCTCTGTAGCCCCGCCAGGGCACTAGTTGCCGATAACTACGAACTTCGCGCCGACCGGGACGAACCCGCCCCCAACCGATTTGCCTCGCGAAACTGCGCTGGGGTTTGGCCCGTGATGCGCTTGAAAGCGGTGTGAAACGCCGACGTAGCATTATACCCTACGCGCTCGGCAACGTCGTCTATTTTGAGGCCCGCCGTGGCAGGTTCGGTGAGCAGGCGTTGGGCTTCGGCCACGCGGTGGGTAGCCAGCCAGTCGAAGAAGGTCTGGCCGAGGCGGTCGTTGAGCAACTGCGACAGGTGGTGGGGGCTGGTGCGAAGTTGCCCCGCCAGTTTAGGCAGCGAGAGCGTGCTGTCGAGGTGGGGTTTGTCGGTGAGCAGCAATTGGTCGAGGCGGGTGAGTACGGCATCTTCGGCTTCGTTGGTCAGGGCCGATTTTTCGTATTTCTTCTTTGGCTCGTCGGGCATGGGTGAAGGCGCTGGCATGGCTGCCGGGGGAGTACTGCTGAAGAAAGCCACGCCCCGCATGGCCATGAAATTGATCAGGTAGATGGTCAGCGTGATATAGCAGGCCAGGATATAGTCGCCCAAGTCTTCGTTGAACTGGGGCTTTACGAGCGCAATCAGCAGCGGAAAGGATAGGTTTGCCAGGCCCAGGTTGCGCAGCTGCCTGAGGGGTCCCGGTGGCGACTGCCAGAACGACTGCCCAGCCTGCTGGTACGATTTATTGATTTGGTACAGTGCCAGCAGCGCATAGATCAGGGCACTCAGCAGCGTGAGTTCACTGACGTAGTTGCGCAGGCCGAAGCAAAAATCTTCGGCCATATACAGGGCTGGTTCGGCAACTTGGGGTAGTTCGGGATGGTAGGCTTCGAGGTAGTTATTGTACTTGAATTCGGCGGGTTGGTAGAGCCACGAAATCGCGTTGACGGCCCACAGCCCCGCCGGTAGCAGGTGCCAGCCCCAGCGGCGGGGTAATCGGTCATGCAGCCGGGCAAAGACGAAAAGGAAGCTGAGCGGCCCCAGCACAAAATTAAGCGGCTCCGAAAAATCGACGAGTTGGGGCAGGCGGCTGATGTAGTTGGTATAACACAGCAGAATCTCAGCCGACACGGCCGCCAGCGCCAGCATCAACCAGCCAATACTCCGATTAGCCACATGCCGCCGCCGTACGCCCGATAGAAAGAAAAAACCCAGAAAAAGGCCCTGTGCTACACCCAGGAGCATAATGAGGCCAAACAGGTCGAGATGAAGGGCTAGCGGTTGCATGCCACAAACTTACCTAAATAGGTCAACACCCGGCCAAAGGCTCACGCCGTTATACGCCTTCATCAGCCACGGTAACGGTGGGTTTGGTGGCCGTTTTCTGGTTATAGAAAATAGACAGGGCCATTAGCAGCACGCCGAAAAGCACTGCTGTGAGGGCGAAATAAACGGTAAATGGTTTCTGAGCCGTCAGCGAAATGCGAACCAGGATAGTGGAGATAACAAACCCGGCGTTTCGGAACAGGACATCGTAGGAGTTGGCGTAGATGAACGAAAAGATCAGTAGAAATACGTCGACGAAGATCATCACGCTGAAAAATTCCTTGTAAAACACAGCATTAGGGTTGGGTAGATGTCCGCCCGCCTGGATAGCACCAAACAATTCAACAGACCAACCCACCAGACTAATTACTGATTGCACCAGTAGCAGCAGGCAGAGCAGGAACGCCGCCGCTTTTTTTACCTGAATAAATTGATTGCGTTTGGCGTGTGTTTCGGCAGCATCGGTGGTGGCGACGCGCCTGGTACGGGCAAAGAGCCGGTAGTAAACAATCGTCAGAAAAAATAAGAGGAGCGACCCGAAGAGATCAAGGCCAATGTCGCCGAGGAACTCGATGGTATAGAGATCTGGTTTGTCGAGGTCGTAGTCGGCGATATCGTGAAAAAAACTTCGAATCGTGATCAGCGTCATGATCTCAAACTGCTTGCCTATGAAGCTGGCAATGCTTTTGGGTAGAATAAGCACCAGTGTCAGCACTTCATAGAACAGAAAAATACTGAACGGCGTATAGATCGTCTGGAGGTAGCTGGAGGGAATCTGTGGCGAAAAGTACGGACCGAGCAGCGCGTGTTTTGCCAGAAAGATCAGCAGCAGGTGTAGCACAAAGCCCACTAGGGCCATATTGATAATAAACAATTCTACCCGGCCAACGGCATTGTCGCTAAACACGGTGTTGTACCGGTCACTCAACCAGTCTACCAGGCTGGTTGGGCGGTTTGGTTTTTGCATGGGATTAAGCACTGCCGATTCGCCCGGGAAAAGCCCAATGCTGGTTAGCGCTCTCCGTAAATATACTTAAATAAGCCCAAACACGGCCAGGCTGCTCACCAACACGCCCAGGCCCCAGCCCGCCAGCACCTGGCCCAGCGTGTGGGCGTTGAGTTGCAGCCGCGCCGTGGCCACCAGCCCGCTCAGTGCCAGCAGGCCTACAAGAGGCACAAACAGATCAGTGTCGCCGTATTTGGCCATCAGGGCCAGCACCACGCCTAACACCCCGCCAATGCCCACGGTATGGGCACTGATTTTCCAGTACAGGCTGATAATGGCCACCAGCAGAATAGACAGCGTAATGGCCCCCAGCACCACGGCCAGTTGAGGCGAAGTGTCGGAAAGGAGGTTCATCCGAAAGGCAAACAGGTACGTAACTACGGTATAAATCAGGCCCGTGAGCAGCATCGGCCATTTGCGGTCGGTGCGCTCGGGCATGGTCATGTCGGCCAGGCGACCGGTGCGGTAGAGGTAGTAGATGACCATGCTGGGTACCATAAACGTGCCGATAAACAGCAGCAGCAGTATGCTTGCCTGCGCCTTCACCGAATACGTATCGACATTGAGCCGAACCGGCGTGACGTACATCAGCAGGCCAAACAAGTACGTCGGCATCAGCAACGGATGGCAGACAACGGAAAGGAATTGAGCGAGGCGGGGGTGCAAAAGGGGAATTAAGAATTAAGAATTAAGAATGTAAAAATAACCGGCACTGTCAGCCATTGTTCATTCTTAATTCTGCCGCATCGGCGGACCGATTCTTAATTCTTAATTACAACTGCTTCCGCAGCCGGGCTACGGGGATGTTGAGTTGCTCGCGGTATTTGGCCACGGTGCGGCGGGCAATGTTGTAGCCTTTGTCGTTGAGCATCTTCTCCAGCTTGTCGTCGGAGAGGGGGTTGACTTTGGTTTCCCCGTCGATCATCTCTTTCAGGATGTTCTTTACCTCGCGGCTGCTGACGTCCTCGCCAGAGTCGGTGGCGATACCTTCCGAGAAGAAATATTTGAGGGGATAAATGCCGAATTCGGTCTGTACGGCCTTGCTGTTAGCCACCCGCGATATCGTCGAGACGTCCATATCGATCATCTGGGCAATGTCTTTCAGGATCATGGGCCGCAGCTTGGTCTCGTCGCCGGTGAGGAAAAAGTCGTACTGATACTGGACAATGGCGTTCATGGTGCGGAGCAGGGTCTGCTGCCGCTGCTTGATGGCGTCGATAAACCACTTGGCCGCGTCGAGCTTTTGCTTCACAAAACTGACCGTTTCTTTCAACGCCCGGTTGGTTTTGTTGCTCTTGTCGTAGGTATCGAGCATGTCAGCAAACGACCGGCTGATGCGCAGTTCGGGGGCATTGCGCGAGTTGAGGGTCAATTCCAGCTTACCGCCCACGTTCGAGAGCAGGAAGTCAGGCGTCAGATAGGGGGCGGCGTTGTCATCGCCTTCCACCGAGCCGGGCTTAGGGTTGAGCTTGATAATGATCTGCACCACCTTTTTCAGCGATTCGTCGCTCACGTTGAGCCGCCGCTGAATTTTTTCGTAGTGCTTTTTTGAAAACTCGTCAAAAAACTCTTCGATGATTCGGATGGCCAGTTGTACGCAGGCGTCGGCGGTATCTTTGCGCCGCAGTTGCAGCAGCAGGCACTCCTGCAAGTCGCGGGCGGCAATGCCGGGCGGGTCGAAGGTTTGAATTTTGTGCAATACGGCCTCGATCTCGTCGGCGTCGACAAACACGTTCTGCGAGAAGGCCAGGTCGTTGACGATGGCCTGCATCGACCGGCGGATGTAACCGTCGCTTTCAATGCTGCCTAGCAACTGAAGGCCAATAATGCGCTGCTCGTCGGTAAGGCGGAGGTAGCCAAACTGCTGCATGAGCGAGTCGATCAGGCTAGACCCCATCGCCAGGGGCATTTCGCGGTCTTCTTCGGCAAAGCCGTCGCCCTGCATTTTGTAGCCCGCAAACTCATCATTGGCCAGGTAGGTGTCGATGTCGATGTCGTCGTTACGCTCGCTGAAATCGTCTTTGTCGTCGAAATCATCGTCGTACTCGTCTTTTGTCTCGAACTCTTCGTCCATGCCTTCTTCCAGCGCCGGATTGATTTCAAGCTCTTCTTCGATCCGATTTTCGAGTTCGGCCGTGGGAATCTGCAGAAGCTTGATGAACTGGATCTGCTGCGGCGACAACTTCTGTTGTAGCGACTGGCTAAGACTAAGTTTCTGCATAACTAGGTGGTAGGGTTAGGGCAAATAGACCGTGGATAGGGTGGCTGGTAGTAGCGGCCCCTCAATTATCAGACCAATTTAACTAGGTTTTGTTGATCTTGTCAATAAAAAAGTAAAAGGTATCTCGTAAAATGCCTTCGGCTTATGAGTTAACTGGTTGATAATCAAGAAAAGTACTGTTTGCAAGGTGATTCTTTTCAGAGCAATCGCTCTTGTCAAATTCCTGACTATTTTGCCCGTTTACCAACATCTAACCGCCCATTGCCGTTGCTTAGCTATGCACACTCCAAGCCGATTGGTTGATCAGTATGACCTGGTTCTACTAGACCTGATGGATACCCTCATGTTTGGTGGGAACCGCTTTTCCGACCCTCAGGATTACGCCCAAACGTACCGCCAACTGGGTGGTACTTACCACCTTGACGACGATGTACAGCGGGTAATCGAGCATACCTACCACACCATGAACACCCACTACGGCGACCCGGCCTATTACGAAAGTTTCCGCCCGGCCCCCGTCTATATTGCCGACAGCCTGACTGACCTAGACCTGCCACAGGTCGACCTTGACTGCCTGCATGACGTATTTGCCTATCACGAAATGGGCCGCATTCCCGACGGCCACTGCCGCGCCCTGCGCACCCTGGCCACTACCCACCGGCTTGGTCTGGTGAGCAACCTATGGTCAGAAAAAACGCCCTTTGTCGAGGCCTTTCGGGCTAACGGCATCCTGCACCTTTTTGATTCACTCGTGTTTTCGTCCGACTACAGCATTATTAAGCCGTCGCCCAAACTGTTTGAGATAAGCCTCCGCGAATTAAGCGCAGACCCCGCCCGCACCCTGTTTGTGGGCGACAGCCTGGAGCGCGACATTCTGGGCGCCGAAGCCCTGGGCATGGCCACGGTGCTGGTCACGGGCACCACCGAATCGACCCACGCGGGCTTGGTGGTGCGCGACCTGCCCGCGCTGTTGCGGCTCTGATATTGCGTTTTTGGGCAAAAAAGAAGCCCCGCCGGGTGGGCGGGGCTTCAGATAGCCAACGGTATACTGAAAAGCAGTACGCTGGCTGGGTACTATTGAATTTGTTTGCCGAAGCTTTCGAGAGCCGATGCAAGTTGTTGCAGCGAACCCTGAGCGCCACCGCCCGCCTGTGAAGCCGCCGCCGACGTTTGCTGCGAGAGGCTCATCAACAGTGACGAGATCTCCTGGCTGTCGGGGCTGCTGCTCTGCAACGCGCTTTTCAGCGATGATAAATCGCTGGCTATTGGGCTGTCACCCAGGCTGCTAATCCAGCTGTCGATCAGCGAGGCACCGTCGGTGGGTGAAACGCTGGCTGGGTTGCCGCTGAGGGCTTGTACGGTTTGGTCGGTTAGGGCCGATGCGTCTGATGCTTGTGAAGTCATGACTGTGGTTTGTTGTAGTTAAAGACTAGTGGCTAAATAGACTGTATGGCTGTTTTGTTTATTATTTTTTTGTGAACAGCTTAGCTGAAAACTGGAAAGGGGCTAGTGAAGAGGCATTTCGGCTAAATCCTTTCCAGCGCCATCGTTGTTACCCCTGTAAACAGGCATAAATGAGTGCATCGGGTGTTCCTTCACCTTTTGTTCTTTCACTCGTTCGCGCTATCACTCTATCACTGAATGAAACTGATTAAAGTAGCTGCTGGTGTGCTCAACCAGACCCCCTTGGCCTGGGACCATAACCGGCAGAATATTATTGCGGCCATCGACGCGGCTCGTGAACAGGGCGTCAGCCTCCTCTGTTTGCCCGAACTCTGCATCTCCGGCTACAATTGCGACGATATGTTCTTCGCGCAAAACACAATAGATCAGTCTGTTGCGTCGCTGCTGGAAATCGTTGATCATACCGCCGGCATCGTGGTGGCGGTGGGCCTGCCGCTGCGCTATAACAACCGCACCTACGACGTGGCCTGCCTTATGGCCAACAAACGCATCATCGGCTTCCCGGTAAAACAGTACCTGGCCAACAACGGCATTCACTACGAAACGCGCTGGTTTCAGCCCTGGACCCTCGGCGTGCGCGATGAGATTAAAGTCGGCGAATTCAGCTACCCCATTGGCGATCTGGTGTTCGATCTGAGCGGTATCCGTATCGGGTTTGAAATCTGCGAAGATGCCTGGGTAGCGGGCCGACCGGGGCGGGCGCTGTATGAACGGGGCATCGACATTATTCTGAACCCGACGGCCAGCCACTTCGCCTTTGGTAAGTCGGTGGTACGCGAACGATTCGTGATCGACGCCTCGCGGTCGTTCGGTATCAGCTATGTGTACTCAAACCTGTTGGGCAACGAGGCAGGCCGAGCCATCTACGACGGCGACGCCATGGTGGCCTCCAACGGTGAACTGCTGGTATCGGGTCCCCGCCTGAGCTACGAAGACATGCATATCGTGTCGGCCACCGTGGATGTGGAGCAGACACGGCTCAACCAGACCCAAAACCGGGTGAACCTGGCTTTTGCCCTGCCCAACCTGCGCGTGACCGACCGCTTCGACTGGCCCGAGATTTCGCCCGTTTATCAGACTGCCGAACTGGAGCCGTGGGAGCGGTTCGGCTTCATCAAAGAAGAAGAATTTGCCCGCGCCGTGGCTCTCGGCCTGTTCGACTATCTGCGGAAAAGCCGGTCGCAGGGGTATGTGCTAAGCCTGTCAGGTGGCGCCGATTCGTCGGCAATTGCGGCCACGGTGTACCTTATGGTGCGGATGGCGGTGGAGAATATCGGGCTGGACGGAGTGAAGAAAAAGCTGCATTACCTGACCGCCGTGCAGGACTGCGATAGCGCCGAAGCCATGGTGGGTAAGCTGCTGACCACCATGTATCAGGGCACCCAAAACTCGTCGGACGACACGTTCAATTCGGCCAAAGAGCTTGCTGAGAGCATCGGGGCCACGTTTATGAACATAGACATCGACGGACTAGTGGGTACCTACCGGGGCCTGATCGAGGCGCAACTGGGCCGCGAACTGTCGTGGGATACCGACGACCTGGCCCTGCAAAACATTCAGGCGCGGGTGCGGGCGCCGGGCATCTGGATGCTGGCCAACCTGAAAAATGCCTTGTTGCTGAGTACATCCAACCGCTCGGAGGCCGCCGTAGGCTACGCCACCATGGACGGCGACACGGCGGGCAGTATTTCGCCCATTACGGGCATCGACAAACACTTTTTGCGGCAGTGGCTCCGCTGGCTGGAAAACGAGGGCCTCAATGTGGTTAACACGCCTAGTTCTGAGGACCGAATCAAACTTACGGGCCTGCACCGGGTAAACAACCTGCAACCCACTGCCGAACTCCGCCCCCTGGAACGCAACCAAACCGACGAGGACGATCTGATGCCCTACGACGTGCTCAACGAGATCGAGAACGCCGCCATCCGCGACAAAAAGCCACCTCTTGATGTGCTGAAGCTGATGGAAGTACGCTTCACCGGTACTCACGACCGCGACAAGCTGCTGATCTGGATCGAGCGGTTTTTCAAGCTCTGGAGCCGCAACCAGTGGAAGCGCGAACGTTACGCCCCCAGCTTCCACCTCGACGACCACAGCCTGGACCCCCGCACCTGGATGCGCTTCCCGATCCTCTCTGGCGGTTTCGAGAAAGAACTCACCCAAATGCGCGATTGGGCCGGTGAGCAAAGCAGCAACAGCACCCGCAAAGGCAAGATTGGGTTTTAGCCAGTAGATGTATTGAACGACGAAGCTGCGAGCAACATCCTCTTTTAATACAAGTGGAAACCAGAGCACCACGTAATTAATATAACCTGCCTTATGACCAACCGCGCCAGACTCCACGTTATTCTTCTCTGCCTGTTAGTAACCACGGTGGCCACGGCTCAGACGGCCCAAAACACGTCTGGAAATCCGATTTTCCCCGGTTGGTATGCCGACCCGGAGGCCATCATTTTTGGCAAGACCTACTGGATATACCCCACCTATTCGGACAAGTATGAGAAGCAGACATTCATGGACGCGTTCTCGTCGAATGATCTGATTACCTGGACGAAGCACCCGCGCATTGTGGATACCACGAGTATCAAATGGGCGAAGAAGGCCTTGTGGGCACCTGCCGTGGTGGAGAAAAAGGGCAAGTACTACCTCTTTTTCGGGGCCAACGATGTGCATGAAGGTGAGGTGGGTGGCATTGGCGTAGCCGTAGCCAACTCGCCCGCCGGGCCATTTAAAGACTTGTTGGGCAAGCCACTCATCGGCCAGATTCATAACAAAGCGCAGCCTATCGACCAGTTTGTTTTTCGGGACAAAGACGGCAAAGAATACCTCATCTACGGCGGCTGGGGCCATTGTAACATCGCGCAGCTCAAACCCGACTATACCGGGTTCATTCCCTTCGGCAACGGCACCACGTTCCGCGAGATAACCCCTCAGAACTACGTAGAAGGGCCGACTATGTTCATCAGGAATGGGCAGTATTACTTCATGTGGTCGGAAGGAGGCTGGACAGGCCCGAATTATTCAGTAGCCTATGCCGTAGCCGATTCGCCGTTTGGGCCGTTTCGCCGGGTGGGTAAAATTTTGCAGCAGGACCCCACCGTGGCTACCGGCGCGGGGCATCACTCGGTCATCAACGTTCCTGGTACCGATGAATGGTACATTGTCTACCACCGCCGCCCCCTCACCGAAACCGACGGCAATCATCGCGAAACCTGCATCGACCGGATGTATTTCGATGAAAAGGGCCAGATTCAACCCGTCAAAATCACCAAAGAAGGTGTGGCGAGTCGGGTGATTGGGAGGTAGGGCAATGCACAATGAATAATGTACAATGTACAATGGTCTGCGTACGCGTAATGCTCGTGTGCAAGCCATTGTACATTATTCATTGTACATTAACCTGCCCCACCACCGGGCCGTTGTTGCAGGCGCCAACCACCAATGTGCCTGCACGGGTGGGTAGGGCCAATAGCCGCCGCAGATCGCCGGTGAGGAAGAGGCCGCTTTGCTGGCCCGGCATGGGTACGAATTGACCTTTGCCCCGTCCCGTAAGTAGCAATCCCCGTCCGGCATCGCAGCGGCCCTGCTGCGCGCGAAGGGGGTAATAGTTGCCTGCCAGCAGAATATCGGGGGTACCGTCGTGGGTGAAATCCTGTATTATAAAGCCCTGAACAGTAGACAGTTGCGCCTCGGCAGGTAGGGCACGCAGCCGAAATTTTCCGCTGCCTAGATTCTCTAATAGGCAACTGCTGAGGGTATTGACGGTCAGTTCCCGCGCGTTGGCCAGCGCGTCGGCATCGAACATGGTCTCTGCGGTGGCTTTGGCGTAGTCGGCATAGCGGACGTACCGCTTGCGGAGGCCATTGATCTGATCGAGCAGTTCGTCGCGCGAGGCGAGGGGAATATGAGTGCCGCCAATGCGCTGGCACATGATGGGGTCTACGCGACCATCCTGGTTGAAGTCGGCCGACAAGAGCGTGAGGGTGGTGTCGCCGCGGGCTTTCCACTGCACGTTTTCGCCGAGGTTGCCAAGCAGAAAATCCACGTCGCCATCGCCGTCGAGGTCATGGGGCACAATGCACGTCCAGAGGCCCCCGGTCTGCGCCAGCCCCGCTGTTTGGGCATCGGCTTCGGTGAGTTTGCCCGCTTTGTTCCGAAACAGCTTTACCGGCATCCAGTCGCCCACCAGCAGCAGGTCGGGGCGGCGGTCCTGATCAAGGTCGGTCCAGGTAGCGCCCGTCACCATGCCCGGCGTAAGGGTTTGCGCTATCGAAAAATGGGGCCTGCCGCCCGCCTGTCCGTCGTTTTTGAGCAGGTAGGAGGGGGCTGCCACCGAAAACTGCCCCGGTACGCCCCGCCCGCCCACAAACAGATCGAGGTCGCCGTCGGCATCATAATCTGCCGCCACCACGCAACTGCCGGGGCTGGTTTCGGCGGGTAGCGTGCCAGCAGGGGCCAACGTAAACCGACCGCCGTTGTTGAGCCACAGTTGGTCCTGATAGGCCGGTGAACCGGGGGCATATTCGTTGCCGCCGCGCACCACATACAGGTCGGCATCATGATCGCCGTCGGCATCGAAAAAGAGGGCGGCCACGGCGTCGGCGGGTGGGTTCATACCGGTTTCTACGGCGGGTAATGTGCTGGGCGGTGCGGGCGAAAACTGACCGTTGCCCTGTTGCCAAAACAGCTGCGACGGTTGCCCCGTGGCCCCGCCCACAAACAGGTCGGTCAGGCCGTCGCCGTTCACGTCGGCGCTAGACAGGGCGGGACCCTGCCGCGACAGCTGGTACGGAATGAGCGGCTCCTGCTTGAAATCGACGTAGGGGTTTTCGTGGTGAACAAACGAAATGCCCGCATCGTCTGGTGGCCCAAAAAGGCTATTCTGGGCCACCGATGAGGTTTTTTCGGGCGAAATTGCCTCCGACTGTTGTACCGTGAGGATCGTATTGGGTGCTACGTTTGGCATTACGCTCACCCGTCCGTCGGGCCAGCGCACGTTCACCTGAACAGGTTCCTTACCCGCGCCAAGCCCCACCGTCAGCACCGGTGCCACGGCCGACTGGAAGCCCCGCGTGGGTATGAGTTCTTGAGTTTGTTGCAGACTACCCCGCGTAACCGTGACCAGTGCGCCCACCCCAAAACGGTTGCCGCCTTCGCCCGCCAGCCGGATGGTAAGGTGCTGATTAGCAAACTGTTGAGCAGCATTATTCTGGTAGATAGCTGCTGGGGCGTTGGTGTTGTTGATCACCAGGTCCAGGTCGCCGTCGTTGTCCAGATCAGCGTAGGCCGCCCCGGTCGATACCATCCCTTCGGCCAGGCCCCAACGCTGGGTAACGTCGTCGAAATGAAGGCCGTCGCGGTTGTGGAAAGCTACGTTGTCGGTGGGGGTGGCGGGGAGTTTGGCAATGAGGTCGGCGGTCGGCAGGTTTTTCATCCTGTCGGCGTCGGTAGCCACTGCTTTCCCCTGCGCCATGGCCTGCTCTTTGGCCGTTTCGACATCGTATTTCAGGAAATCGAGGCTCGTGAAATCGCGCGGAATACCGTTGGTGATGTACAGGTCTTTCCGCCCGTCGTTATCAAAATCGGCCAGCAGCGCCGACCAGCTCCAGTCCGTGTTCGATATGCCCGATAGCTGCCCCGTTTCGGAGAAAGAAGGCGCGGAGAGCGAAGAGCGAAGGGCGTGGGGCTGAGAGCTAGGGGCAGAGAGCGTGGAGTTAGCTATCCCCTGGCTCTCTGCTCTACGCTCTCTGCTCTTGTCTCCCCTGTTTAGTTGCAACATATTCCGCATGTGCTGGTAGCCGAAGCCGCTGTCGACCATGAGTTGCACGCGGTCGTATTCGTCGGGGCCTTTCAGCAATTTCTGGCGTTCCCACGAGGCGGGGAGCATGTCGGTGGTGACGATATCGGGCAGGCCGTCGTTGTTTACGTCGGCCACGTCGATGCCCATGGTGTTGCGCGAGAGGTGCGCAAAGGCCGATTTCGTGGCCTCGATGAAGTGGCCGTGCTCATCGTTGACGTAGAAATAGTCCTGCTCTTCGTAGTCGTTGCCCACATACAGGTCGGGCCACCCGTCGCCGGTCAGGTCGCTCACCGCCACTCCCAGCCCGAAGTTGATACCGCCCCCGTGAATGCCCGCCTCGTCGGAGACGTCAGTGAAGTGCCCCCCTTCGTTCCTATACAACCGATTCCCAAAATACGGATGACGCTGGTTGCGGAGTTTGTGGGTGTTGAAAAACGGCGAATAGAACATGTTGCCGTGGTTGACCAGAAACATATCCAGATCACCGTCGCGGTCGTAGTCGAAAAAGCTGGCCTGCGTAGAAAACGTGCCGGGGGCGTCGAGGCCGTATTCGGCAGCGCGTTCGGTGAAGGTGGGCACATCGCCGGGCTTTCGGCAGTTGTTGATAAACAGCTGGTTAGCTCGTGCTGCCGGGTCGCTGAGCGCCGAATAGCAGACGTAGATATCCAGCCAGCCATCGGCATTCACGTCGGCCATGGTTACGCCCGTTTTCCAGTGCCCACGCCGCCCGGCCGCGTGCGCGGTTTCGGTCACGTCATCAAACACCAGCGCCGTTTCGCCCGGTCCCTGTTTGGGGACTGATCGATTCAGGTACAATTTGTTATCGACTTGGTTGCCAGATAAATAGATGTCGGCCAGGCCGTCGTTGTTGAGATCGCCGGTGGCTACGCCGCCGCCGTTATACATGTACTCGTAAGCCAGAATGTTCTGGTCGGCGGTTTCGGTAACGGTGTTGGCAAACGTAACGTGGGTGTCGGCAGCGTCGAGGGCCGTGAAGAGGGTTGGGGCGGTCTGTTGACAACCGGTCAGGAGCAGGGTCAGGAAAACGAAAGAGCGCATGGTTAAAAGTACAGTCTACGTCGACGCAGGTGTTATGTTGCGTCGGTAAAACGTGAAAGATCGTATGCATTACCGTTTATTGTTGCTTGCCTGCCTGGCCCGGACGGTGTCGGCTCAGTCTATTGGCGGTGGTGAACTTAACCCCGGCATCTACACGAATCGGGCGGCGTTGGCGCGGTTTCAGCAGGCTCGGGTGGGCGTGAGCATCCACTGGGGGCCAAACGTAACTGGTGGCCGCGAGATCAGCTGGTCGCGCGGAAAGGAGACGCCCAAGGCAGTTTATGATGCTTATTATCAGTCGTTTAACCCAACGCGTTATAACGCCGACGAGTGGGCGAAGCTGTTTACCGACTTTGGGGTAAAGTATGTCGTATTCACCACCAAAACTCCACCCTCGACTGGTATCATCCCGACTACCAGCCTTATGGGCACGGTGGCCCCGGCAACCTGTTTCCCCGGCAGGCCGACACCCCCAACCTGAACCGCTATTGGATACACGCCCGCAATCAGTTGCGCGAGTTGGTCAACGATTACCACACGCAGATCATCCAGTTCGACGGCGACTGGGACAGCACCTGGACCCACGAAGTAGGGAGCCATATGTATGTCTACCTGCGGAAGCTCAACGACAGCCTGCTCATCAACAACCGCACCGACAAAAGCCGTTATCCGCCCCCGCCCCACAAAACCAAAGGCCCCTGGCGCGCCGACCTCTTTGCCGGCGATTTTGAAGAGCGCGAGCGGATCACGACAAATTTCGAGGCTGTTCAGCCCGACGCGCTGGGTAAGTCGCCCTACCCCTGGCAGGCCTGGGTCACCCTCGACCGGTCGCAATGGTCCTGGAAACCGGCGTTTACGTTTATGAGTGCTCAGGAACTGGTCGTTGACCTGCTCCGCACCGTTGGCGATGGCGGCAATTACCTCATCAACGTTGGCCCCCGCCCCGACGGCCGCTTTGAACCCGAAGCCGAAAAGACCCTGCGCGAGGCGGGCAAATGGGTGAAAAAATACGCCTCGGCCATCTACGGTACCGACGGTGGCCCTTTTGTACAGGAGGGGTCGTTTACGAGCACAAAACGGGGCAAAACCATCCATCTTTTTGTCTACAACCCCGCCCTCGGCACCATCACCCTGCCCACGGAAACCCTCCGCATCAAAGCCATTCGCAACGAGGCGCAGCAGCCGGTGCCATTTACGCAACAGGGAAAGCAGACGGTAATCACCCTCCGCACCCGCGCCCCGTTTTTGCAAAAACTAACTATTGACGTTCAGTAACGGTTGACCCTATGGACAACGAGACCCATTTCCGGGGTATATACCGAATCGATTCAGCGCGATTAATCGACTATGATTACGGGTCAAATGGTATCTATTTCGTCACGATCTGCACGCGTAACCGGGCCTGTTTTTTCGGCGATATTGAGGAAGGGCCAACTGGTCATTTCCTGAACCCAACGTGCCTTGGTCAGCAGGCGATTGATTGTTGGCTGGCCATCCCGGATCATTTTCCGTTTGTCATTCTAGACGAATTTCAGGTCATGCCTAACCATATACATGGCCTGCTATGGATTGATAAGCCGGATTATGACGACTGGCAGCCAAATGCCTTTGGCCCACAGAGTAAAAACCTCGCCTCGATCCTGCGGGGTTATAAAATCGGTGTGACTAAATATGCCACTAATGAAGGCATTGATTTCGGCTGGCAACCCCGCTTCCATGACCGCGTGGTTCGCGACGCCAACGAATTAGCCCGCATCCGCCACTACATTGTGCAGAACCCCGCCAACTGGAAGCGCGACAAAAATAATCTGGATGGTTTGTTCATGTAGGTGTGTGCTTGTATTGCTGACGCGCGTGGGCTGACGCCTGTAGAGACCGGTCCGCCGGATGGTTACGCCGCCGGATGGTACGCCGATAAATGATTTTACCCGTCCAAATATCCACGTTGATTGCTGACTCAGGCGTATTGCTGACGCGTGTGTAGAGACGCAAAATCTTGCGTCTCTACGGACCCGGACGGTTTTTGCACCACCCATAGGGGAAAAAATCTTGATAATCAGCGCATTGCTGACGCACGTGTAGAGACGCAAGATTTTGCGTCTCTACGGGGCGGCACATTCCCCAGCGCGGGGGCAGAAAAGGCCGTAGATTTGGGTAATTGATCTACCCGTAACACCTATGGTTTTTCTAGCACCTCCTCCGCCCAAACTATCTTTTTCTGGCCACGACTCGTTCCAATGCCGGGGATTATGGCTCAAGAAAGGCTTCGATTTTCTGGAGGCAGGCAACTCGTTTACTAGCGAAGAGGCGGTGATGAAGCTTGGTGTGGGCAAAAATATGGTCAACGCTATTCGGTATTGGCTTCGGGCTTTTGGCTTGACCAAAGACGGCGACCGCCCCACCGACCTTGCCCGTAAACTGCTCAACGATACTAACGGGTGGGACCCGTACTTGGAAGACAAAGCCTCACTGTGGCTGTTGCACTTCGAACTCGTTCGCTACCAACGCGCCTCTACCTACCACCTGATTTTTAATGGGCTTCGGCGCGATAAGATTGAGTTTACTAAAACGCATTTCTTCACCTACGCCACCCGGCAGGCCGCCTCGCAGGGCGAATCGACAAACGAAAACACGGTGAAGGCCGATTTTGAGGTCTTCACGAAGATGTACACCCGCACGGAGGCACAGCAGAAAGATCGTGATGAGAGTTCATCAGGGCTACTGACCGACCTTGCTCTTGTGCAGTCGTTTCGTCGGCCTAAGCAGGAAGAATACTACAGCATTATCAACGACGACCGGCCTGATTTGCCCGACGAAGTGCTACTGTACGGTATGCTGAGGCAGATGGACTCGTTTTCGATGTCTGTCAACTTCAACACGCTGCTGTCAGACGATTTTCAGGTTGGGACCGTCTTTGCGCTGAATTCGTCGGGGTTGTATGCTAAGCTGGAGCGCATTGCCGCAAACCGCGATAACCACGCTGTGTTCAGCGATCAGGCGGGAATCCGCGAACTGTCATTTACCAAACGCCTCGACCCTCCCACCGTTTTAGCTACTTACTATGCCCGCTAATACGTACACCCCGTCGGTCAACATCATTCGTGATGCCAACCGCCCGTTGGTTTATTACCCCACGCCGAACGCCATGCGGGTGGTGAGTCAGATTGCCAATGATTTCAAGCAGGGGCAACGGGCATTCAACGTCATTGGGGCCTACGGCACGGGTAAATCGTCGTTGCTGTGGGCGTTGGAACAAAGCCTGCGGGCTGCCACCGAGCCGGACCGCAAACGCTTTTTCGACGTTAACCTGCTACCTGACGCCGCCGTTGACGTGGTGAACGTGGTGGGTGAGTACGCCTCAATCATCGAAACGATAGCCAACCGCTTTGGGGCCGAAGACACGCAGACGGATCACGTGTTGCAAGCGATTTATGACCGCTACCATGACCTCGGCAAGCAGTACCCGACGCGGCAACCGCTGTTGATGTTGGTGGTCGATGAGTTTGGTAAGTTCCTGGAATATGCCGTCAAGCACGAACCGGAACAGGAACTGTATTTTGTGCAGCGGTTGGCCGAGTTTGCCAACGATACCAAGCACAATATCTGCTTGGTTACGACGGTCCACCAAAATACCGACGCCTACGCCTCAAAACTGAGCGAGGCGCAACGGAAAGAGTGGACAAAGGTGAAGGGTCGGCTGCGCGAAATCACGTTCAACGAGCCGGTCGAGCAGTTGTTATTCCTGGCGGGCGAACACCTCGCTAATCGCGCCGAGATCGCTAACCGGTCCGCCGGCGCGGTACCTGGAAAGGCACAGGTGAAGGCCGTGCTGAAACTGGCGCAGAGTAGCAAAGCACTGTCGCTCGATAAATCACAGGCCACTGACATTGCGGCTAAACTGTCGCCGCTTGATCCACTGAGTGCCAGTACATTAGCCTTGGCTCTGCAACGCTACGGACAAAACGAACGGTCGTTATTTTCATTCCTGGAGTCGACCGATCACACAGGGTTGAGCCGGATACGACTATCGGAGGAGAATCCATTTTACAACGTCGCCAACGTAGTTGATTACCTGACGTTCAACTTCTACGCGTACCTGAGCACCAATACCAACCCGGACTACATTGCCTGGCGGGGTATTCGAATGACGCTGGAGAAGGTAGAAGGGCAGTTTGGTACTGCTGCCGAGCCGTATGAGAAGCTGGTGAAGACGGTAGGGCTGTTAGCGATTTTCATGCCCCACTCAGCCACGCTCGACAAGGCGTTTTTGGTGCAGTATGCCCAATGGTGTTTAGGTATCCTGGATGCCGAGCAGCGCATTGGCGAACTGGAAACGTGGAACATCATCAAGTACCGCAACTACCGGGGCCGCTACATATTGAATGAAGGCTCTGACCTCGACGTGCAGGTTGAGTTGAGCCGGGCGGGTAACGACGTTGATCAGGTACGCGACGTGGCAACGCTTTTGCAGCGGTATTATCAACTGCCGCCGGTGATGGCAAAGCGTGACGCTTACCGCACCGGAACGCCCCGCGTGTTTGAGTACTGGATTTCAGAACGCCCCCTCGCCAAGGTGCCGGAAGGTGAAATTGACGGATATATCAACCTGATTTTCACGGAATACTTGTCTCTCGAAGACATCCGGGCGCAGGTAGCGGGTGAGCGGGAGGCAATCCTGTACGTGTATTATCAACACACCGTCGAGATCCGCGATCACTTGTTTGGGATGGAGAAGACCAAGCTCGTGATGGAGCGACACGACGAAGACAAGGTGGCGCTGCGCGAACTGGAGCAGATTTTGGAACACCAAACCAAGCTGCTGAATCACCTGATCTTGGACGGCCTGTTTGAGCCGAAAAAGGTAACGTGGTTATTTCAGGGTGAAACAAAAACCGTAGCAAGTCCCCGCGAACTGAATCAACTGCTCTCGGAGGTTTGCGAAGCCGTTTATGAAGAAGCCCCTGTCTTCCGTAACGAGCTAGTGAATCGCCACAAGTACGCTTCGTCGATTGGGTTGGCGAAACGCAATTACCTGAAAGCGATGGTAGAACAGTGGGGAGAGCCGGACTTGGGCTTTAGCAAAGACCTGTTCCCGCCCGAAAAGACAATCTTCCTGACGCTGTTGGCCCAAAACGGCCTGTATGACACGTTCCGTACTGACCGCGTCTCCGGCGACTACGTACCCACTACCCCGACGCTGACGCCCGGCTCTACGTTTGAGCCACTGTGGAAAAAATCGGGTGACTTTATCGACTCGGCAAAGCAGGGGCGGCGGTCGGTGGCCGAATTTGTGGAGACGCTGAACAAACGCCCGCTGAAACTAAAGCAAGGCCTAATTGAGTTTTGGGTGCCTACGTACCTGTTGTTGCGGCGCGACGATTATGCCTTCTTTGAAGATGGTATCTACGTACCCAACCTGTCGTGGGAAACGCTTGAGCTGATTCTGAAAGACCCGAAACGGTATGCGATCAAGACATTCGGGGTAGATGGATTGCGGTTGAACCTGTTGAACGAATACCGGCATTTGTTTCAGCAAACTGCCGAACTACGGTTTAGCAATCAGTCATTTATCGAGACGATCAAGCCTTTGCTGACGTTCTACCGCGACTTGCCCGACTACGCCAAGCACACCAAACGCCTGAGCCGCGAGGCCGTGGCGGTGCGGTTGGCAATCGAGAAATCGCAGGAGCCGGAGAAGACGTTTTTTGAGGACTTGCCAACGGCCCTCGGCTACACCGCCGACGAACTGCAAACCGTACCCGACCGCTTTGTGGCCTTCGTTACCGGCCTGCAAGATGCCGTGCAAGACATCCGAACGGCCTACGACGGGCTGATTGGCCGGTTTGAAGCGTTTCTGCTGACCGAATTTTTGGGCGAAAAGGCAGACTTTGCTGTGTATCAGGCCCGCCTACAGAACCGGTTTACCAACGTACCCGACGACCTGCTGCAACCCCCACAACGCACGTTCCTGAGCCGGTTGCGGTCGCAACTCGATGACCGCAACGCGTGGCTCAACTCGCTCTCGCAGGCCCTTGTAGGTAAGCCCCTGAGCACCCTGCGCGATGCCGACGAGGCCGTGTTACACGACCGATTCCGGCGCATGATGCGCGACCTTGACAACGTAACGTACCTAACGCCCGCCGACATTGACGGGGAGCAGGAAGAGGTATTTAGCCTAAAAATAGGTACGTTGGTGGAAGGGCTGCACGAGCAATTGGTCCGAATGCCGAGGAATAAACGCCCGCAGGTAGAAGCCGCCGAAAAAGTCCTTCGCAAACAGCTTAGCAACGATAATGTCGTTAATATTGCTGCATTGACAAACATTCTCAAGGATCTGCTCAATAAATGACAAACGTCAGACACGTACTGGGAATTTCAGGGGGCAAAGACAGTGCTGCATTGGCGATCTACATGCGCGATCTTTACCCTGACCTTAATATCGAGTATTACACCTGCGACACGGGCCGGGAGCTGGAAGACACGTATCAACTGATCGACAACCTGGAGAACTATTTGGGGAAGCCGATTAAGCGGCTTCGGGCTGCCGAGAACAGCACACAAACGCCGTTTGACCACTACCTGCGGCTCTACGGCGGCTATTTGCCCTCGTCGCAGACGCGGTGGTGTACGAAGAAACTAAAACTCGACCCCTTTGAGGCGTTTGTAGGCAACGACCCGGTGATCTCGTATGTGGGTATCCGGGGCGACGAAGACCGCGAGGGCTACATCTCGAAGAAGACGAACATTCAGTCGATTTTCCCTTTCCGCAAGAATATCTGGAGCGAAGACGTGGTGAGCAAGGTGTTGAATAACAACAACGCCGCCGCGATTGCTGACCTCCACGCCGCACTTGCCCCGGCTGCCGGTCTGCCGGGGAGCAACCCGCGCTTTGCCGACATTCTGAGCAAGCCCACCTCGTTTAGTTTCCCACAGGTGCAGAAGCTGAACCTGTTGCTCGACACCGACACGCGGCTGTTCAACCGGTTGGTGCATACGTACCTGCAACAAACGGCCTACCCGTTAGCACAGGAACCGACCTTTCCGCTGATCGACAATGACGAGGTGTTGGTGCGCGACGATATTTTCCGGCTGCTGCGGGAAAGCGGCGTGGGCGTACCGGCCTATTACGAAAAGCTTGATTTCAGCGTCAACGGCAAGCAGGGGCAGTACGCCCGGAGCCGGTCGGGCTGTTTTTTCTGCTTCTATCAGCAGAAGATCGAATGGATTTGGCTCTACGAACAGCACCCCGACCGCTTCGCCGAAGCAATGACCTACGAGAAAGACGGCTACTCATGGAATGACGAAGAAACCCTCGAACAGATGATACAGCCCGCCCGAATACAGGCGATTAAAGAAGAGTATCTTAAGAGGACTCAACGCAACGCCGAAAAAGTAAAATCACCATACTTGTTGGACATCCTTAACGACGCAGAAAGTGAGGGTTGTGCAGCTTGTTTTATTTAATAGATAACTTATGGTATTTAACATAGAGACTTGGAATCTAAGACAAATGATCTCATTATTTGATTCTGGAGAGTTAAATCTTAATCCTCCTTATCAACGTGGTGATATCTGGAGCCCGATTGCTAAGAGAAAACTTATTGACTCAATAAAACATTCATATCCTTTACCTGCGTTTTTCATATATCGTAATGTAGATGGTCAATTTGAGATGGTTGATGGCCAACAAAGAACTAGGGCTATTCTTGGATATCATAAAGGTTATTTTCCCGATATGGATAAATTGTACATTCAAGAAATAGATGCTAATTTTTTCTACTCTAGTTATCAAATAGCTGTTTACATAATTTCCGAAACTAATGAATCAGAAATTGAGGACTTTTACTATAGAGTAAATAAGTATGGTACTAAGTTAAATAGACCGGAAATAGCAAGGGCCCAATATTCTAGCACTCAACAGCAAAATCTTGTTGAAAAACTTTCTACGGAGAATGATTTTACTTCATTGAATCTATTTACTGATGCTACTTTAAAAAGATTGAATGATACAGACTTAGTTGCAGAGTTACTGACATTACAAAAATTAGGAAATACCGATAAAAAAATACAGGTAGAAAAAAGATTTTATGAGAATATAGATTTTACAGAACAAGACGCTCGGGCTTTAGAAGAGCAATTTGGCGAAGTTTTAGTACATTTTCAACGATTCAATGCCATATACCCGTTAAATAGAACCAGATATAAGCAGAGAAACGATTTTTATACGCTTTATGGATTTTTGAAAGATAATGTTAATCTTGAGCGAGAAACATTAGATTATTTCTACAAAATTCTCGTTCTGATCGGGGAAGATATATATCCTTCTAATGAACGGTGTTATTCTTTCAGAGAGTATGCAAATAATTGTGTGAGTCAATCAAATTCTAAGAGAGCTAGAGATGAAAGATCAAAGTTCTTAAATGACTTATTACTTAATGTGGATGAACACCCTTTGAGTAGGCCAGAAGATGATCCAGATGTTAACTTCGTCATTTTAGACTTGTTAACCTTTTATAATTTAAACGATGATAGTCTTACCCAACAGGGATTATACTGGCTAGTTAATTTAGGAGAACTTGAAAGAGCTACTGGTAGAAACTATTTTTGAAGATGGATATCAAGAACAGAAGTATTGTCCTTTCCGAGACAGAGAGTGGCGATTTGAATGACAATTTGAATTGGATAGAGCACGAAGAGGTCAAGTATCATTTGAGATACTTATCTGAATATAAATTTTCAAAAGGTGCAAACTCCAACGTGTACATCCTGAAAGATCTATCTGGGTTAAAAAAGGATAGAGCTGTAAAAATATGTAATTATTCAAAACCTGGAAGAAATGCTAAAGAAACTGTTATAAGAAGATATGGACGATTTATAAATGAAATAGAAGTACTGAAAGATTTAGGTACTAAAGGTAAAGAGAACATAGTTCAGTACGATTTTGATGGTTTTATAGAGCTAAAAGGTAATATGTTTCCATACTACGTTATGGAGAAAGCAGATACTGATCTAAAAGAGTATTTGCAAGAGAATCAAGAAATAGATGAGCAAGAAAAGGTAAAATTTTGCTTAAATATTTATAATGCTATAAAAGAACTCCACGACGAGGATTATTATCATCGTG
Source organism: Fibrella aquatilis (assembly GCF_017353255.1). GTDB lineage: Bacteria > Bacteroidota > Bacteroidia > Cytophagales > Spirosomataceae > Fibrella > Fibrella aquatilis. Next base: position 117,524 of record NZ_JAFMYU010000018.1, read on the forward strand.
ATATCAAGCCTGACAATATTTTGCTATTTTATCAAGATGATGAAAAAGAGAAAGCTGTTTGGAAGCTTGGTGACTTAGGGCTTGTTGCTCATAGAGATAAAGACTACGATGATATCGGTGAACGAATCGGTCCTATAGGTTGGCTTTCGCCCGAAGCTATGAACAAAATGTTGACGCAAAAGACTAATACTAATTTCGATTGCAGTATTGACGAAAAATCAGATATTTTTCAGCTAGGTAAGCTTTTCTGGTTTATCTTTCAATTAAATGCTCCTATTGGTCAAGTTTCTTTTGATGATTTTATCTGCAAAGCAGTCCATAAGAAAGATATTTTTTGTTTAATAGCTGAAATGCTATCATATTCAAAGGAAAATAGAGCAGATAGGGAATTTATCGACATGTTTTTAGGCGATATTGCTAGAAGATACGCAGTAGCATAGATCTAGTTTTTAATCCTGGATTAATTCATTGCTGACCTTTCTAAACTATTTAAGAATCCTACCGCGCCGTAAGGGTTTTCAAATAATTGAGGCTCGTCAACTAATCTTGACTGCATAAGGTCAAAGCCGCCGCAGGCGTATTCTTCAATGAGCTTAATCAGGTCAAAGGCTTTACTGTCGATCTGATCTTCGTCCATTTCCTCTAGGTCAATCAGTTCTATATCAGACAGGGCTAACAGGGCCATGAATACGTACTCGACCAGCGGGCGGGGCCGCCAGAATTCAACGGCTATGAACTTAGTGCCTTCCGTAGCCCGGTCAAGTGGAACGCGATAGTTCTGGCGGATGCCCAGTACGGCAGCGTAAAGGAAGCATTCGTAGTAGTTGGCAAAGATTTTACCCTGCGAAAACTTCTCTTCCTCCGTACCCGACGAGGTGTCGAAGGCGCGTTTGCGAGACAGTTTGTCGATCATGTCCCGGTAGCGGTTGGGGTAATAGGGGGTCTTCTTATCGAAGCGGTCGAGTAGGGTTTGCATCTAACAATTTACTTTTTGAATCGTGACTTCTAGTTCATTACGAAACGCGTTTGATACACCATCGGGCATATCTAACTGGTAAACGTTCAGTGTCTTGTCTGCCGCTTGTAAGTCTGTCCGGAGTTCGTGCAATCTGACTAAATCGGGTTTGTAACGGCCTATGCGGGTGGTGTCTTCTACCAGTAGTTCCTTTACAATCACGATACTCTGTCTGAACGTGTTGGCTGTTTCCCGGAAGAAGGTCATGGCTTTCACCACGTCGAAATCAGACACGGGAGCATCCGAGATCAGAGGGTAAAACGAGGCGTAGTTGCGGGTTTTGTTGGCCGACACAATTGCCATGATGATCGACAGTTTCAACGAACTAACGAGCGACGTGTTGAGGTTGCCAACTTCGCGCCCATCGTTATCCAAGATGGCTGGTCGGTATCCTCCGTCCGACGTCTCTATGAAGCGAATAGTGCCGTAGAACGCGCCCGTTGGGGCATTTATGTTGCGGTAGTGGGTATTGGCGGTGTCTTCAAGCTGCTGAACCAATTCCTGATACTTCGTCTTTTTCACCCGTTTGGTCAATTCCATCAGGTCAAACAGGATCGTTTTCTTTTGCGTCAGATGAGCAGGCACCTGCCCTTCCGACAACTTGCTCAACTCACTGTTGATCTCCCGCAGTCGGTCTTCATGCTGTTTCTTTTTATTCCGGTCGCCCACCAAATCGCCCTCAAACTTCTTTATGTCTGCCGTTGCGCCGTTCATCGAGTTCACAATGTCGCGGGCGTTGACGATGCCGCTTAACTGCTCCTGTTGCTGCAACTCGCGGGCTTTCGCCTCGAACTCTTCTTTGCAAGATCGAACCCGTTCGCGTCCAGCGTTTTGTTCCTGTATTGATTGCTGCACCCGTTGGTTGATGCTGTCGATGCTGCTTTTCATGCCCAAGCCGTTGGCATAGAACTGTCTGAAAAATGATTTCAGGTTTTTCCGGGGGCGTTCGGGCTGTATGATTTCGGGTTCCGACAGCAGCAGACTGACGATGGCATCATAAGCTTCGCTGCCTTTGGGCGCGGGCCGGTCACAAACCTTACAATGCTCTTCGTCAAGCATTTGCCGCACATACATGGGTTCAGGTACGTTGTCGGGTAGCCGGATTTGTAGTTTCTCGTTCGCCTGTTTGGTTAAGTTTGCCGTGGCTTTCCGTATGGCAATGGCGTCATCATAAGCCGTTAGTTTGTCTTCAAACTTATCGAGCAACGACGACGTACCCAAGAGCACCCAATTGTCGGAAAACAGCTTCCGGCTTAACCCCTCATCAAACGCATCTGACTGTTTCACGGCAGCGGTGTAGGCAGCTTCGGCCTGACTACGGGCTTGGTTCAGTTTGCTGATTGTTTGGGCAAACTCAATGCTTGCCGACAGCGCGTCTATTTTCTCCTGCGCCTCCTGCTGATTCTGCGAAGCATTGGTAATCTGTTCTTCCAGCCGACGTACCTGCGTTTCCAATAATCGCTGCTCGGTTTGTAACTCGCCAATACGTACCTGATTCTTCTGCGACTTGCTTAATACCTGATCGAAAGCAGATTGGGCAGTTTTGTAGGCTCTCTCGGCTACCTCGATATAGGTGTCCCACCGGTCAATGTCCGACAGGCGTTTGATCACGTTCTTCAACGAACCGTTGCTTGATGTGTCGATGAGGTTGCTAATGCCCCGTTCGCCTTGAAACCAGACATAGGGCCGCACATCGACCGGAATCAGGCGTTCAAGAATTTCGGCCTGTTTGGCCTCGGCAACCGGTTTGTAAGAGACAATATCATATTCCAAGATCTGAAACTCGCTCTTGCCCGGTTCCACCCATGTTTTCTCGTCTGTCCGGCGGGTGCGGTACGTTCTAACTAATTGGTATTTCCTGGGATTGCCGTTGCGTTGATCGTCCACCTCGATCACCACCTTTGTCTCAACACTATCGCCTATATCGCACTCCGCTTTGGCCTTCTCTGATACTAAGTCGCCCTTGACGGCATTGGTCAGCTTTAGCCCACCCGGTGTGGCACGGGGCGCATTATCGGTGATACCATCACTAAAAACCCACTGAAATGCGTCATACAGCTTTGATTTACCGTAGCCATTAGCACCGAGCACAATGTTCAGTCCTTCCACAAACTCAAACTGATTGGCGGCCCCGTAATAGCACAGGAAGTTAGTGATATTGATTTTTCGGATGAGCATAATCTACAGGAGCGTCGTGTTGAGATGAGCATTCAGGCGGTTGGCCGCCAGGTTAGGCGTACTACCATCTTCTACTACGTTTACCATCTGCCGAACTAACCCCACCAACACCTGCGCGTCGGCGTTGTAGTGGCTTGTCAGCGTCATTTGTGCCACATCGGCAGGCGAGAGGCTATACTTCTCCTGAATCTCGCTGTCTTCAAGGAATGATTTAACAATGTCGAGTTGTGTCATAGGTACGTTAGGCCGACAGTTCGGTGTGAATGGTATCTAAGTTGAGTTCATACGCGGCGCAGACCTCGCGGAAGACATTCATGGCTTCGTATTTGTTGGTGGCCATAAAGGCAAAATGAACCACCCGTTCGAGTTCTTTCTGCACCAGTTTGCGTTCCAGTTGGAAGGTTGGGCTGTTGGGGTCGGCGCGGGGGATCACGACCATGTCATAGATGTATGCAAACCCCTTATCGGGGTGTTGCCGCAAGATCCGGCCTCGGCGTTGGATGAACTGCCGGGGGTTGCCCGTGCTTGAACAGAAAATTGCCTGTTCCGTTCGAGGTATGTCAACGCCTTCGTCCAGGCACTTCATCGATAGCAGGACGTTGATTTGTCCGGCCTCAAATTGCTTTAATACCAGTTCCTTATCGTCTGAATTGCTCGTGTACTGTGTGATAGTCGTGGTGGGTGACACTTGCCGCACTATAGACGCATAGAAGTCAATGATCCGGTTGTCTTCAGTCATTGTAGAGAAGGCTTCCTCATCAATTTCCGTATCGGCGTAGAAGCCTTCGGGCGCGTAGACCAATGTGTAGTCAATTTCCTCTCGTTTGGCAATGATGTCGTTCAGGATCGTTTCAAAGGCGGTCAGCTTGCCCTGCGCTTTGTGAATAATACGTTTCCGCTGCATCAGCAGCATTTCCACCGATTTTGCGGCCTGATCGCTTCCCTTTGTACGGGCATAGATTTTGGCGAGCTTAGCCGAAATCTCTGAGTAGTCCACTATCTCTTCAGGCGTTAGGCTCACAATGTGGGGGAAGTAGTAATATTGGCACAGGATGCCCTCGGCAATGGCCCGTTCCATGGAGAAATTGTACGTATACGGTTCGCTATCATGGAAAAACGCCTCCATATGCGCCGATCCTTCGGGGTCATACACCCGCCGGGGCGTGGCTGACAGGCCAATACGCTTGGTTAGGTGAACCCCGTCGAGAAGTTGAGCTACCGAGGGTGAAGCGATGTTATGAGCCTCGTCGGCGAGGAGAACAGTCGTCTTGGGCAAGCGTTTAAAGTACGTTTGAAACGCGGGTTTGGTGAACGACTTGTAGGTCACAATCACGATAAACGACGTACCCACGCCAAAGCTAAGCTGGGTAGTGATTCGTCCCAGTTCAGCAGGCCAACCCTTCGATTGGCCCGACACGGTGATAATCTCGCGAAAATTGAACTTCCGAGCCTCGTGCGTCCACTGCTCCACCAACACCGTTGTCGGCACCAAAATAACCGCCTGATACTGCCCCGTTTTTGCCCATTCGTTCAAGACACAGTTGAGCGAAGTAATAGTCTTACCCGTGCCGGTGGCCATGGCGAAAATGCCCTTGTAGTCGTTGCCCACCCAGTTTTGGTAGGCGTCGCGTTGGTAGTCGCGGGGGCCGCTTTCGTAGGGGAAGCGGGGCGATGCGAGGTACGTATCTATCTTCTGCAAGATTTTGTTAATGGCTCTTTGGTGGGTTTGACTGCGGATTTCGCCCGCTTTTTGGGCGGCTAGTTTTTGTTCGTTAACCAGTAATTCGTCAAGGTCTTTGCCGCCATAATCGCGCACGATGACGGCCTCAATGTCGTCAAATGAGATAAGTTCGGCGTAATCGCTTTGCCCGTCAAAGAGTTGGTTGTAAGTACGTTCATACTCCGCGAAGGCGTCGGGGTCGGCTTTCCATGACAGGGTAACAGCCAATTCTTCCAGGTTCTCGAGCAATCCCGATGCTGTGAAATTACATGATCCTTTGAACCGAACCTTGTTTTCACCGTCGTAGAAGACGCCCGATTTATAGTGTGAAATGCCGCGCCGGTCTTTGGGTTTAATGGCCCGGATCTGCACCCGCTTTGTCGCAATCAACCACGCTATACAGTCGAAAAAATGGTGGCCGTAGCTATCCAACGCCCGGCGAAGGGATTCATAATCGGCCACGTGAAATGAGTACGCTGCTGCACTAGTGGTTGACCCTGCAAGCACCGCTGCTTTATCCTGCTCAGATAGTATGTGATTGATAATTAGCCGGACACGACCGCCGTTGCTGATGAATTTGGCGAAACCCAACGCCAATACGCTGATAGCTGACGAACTGAAATACCCCAACAGCAAATCAAGCCGGGTGCTTTCTACCAACGCTTCCATGTAAAACGTCAGCGGGTCATGCTCCGCCCCCGTCCGGTAGTCGCCACTTTTCGGGAATTCAATATCAGGCAGCATGAATGGTGGCGTGGCTTTGTCTTATTTGTAAATATATAGTTTGGGGTGGATTATTAATATGTAAGGATAGCGGAATCTGTTTGTGCGGGCGTGTTGCTGACGCACGTGTAGAGACGCAAGATTTTGCGTCTCTACGGTAGCCGGAGGTACGCTTATAAATGAAACAGGCTCTAAATAAGGTAGATGTGCTGGCAAGTCGTCAATAAGGTACAAGAATGATTGCAGCTACGTTACGCACCAGATGGCTTCACCGTTGGCCTCAACATCGGTCCCGCCGCCGGGCAAAAATTCGCCCACGCCAGCATCCACGTCATTCCGCATTATGTGGGCGACGTACCCAATCCGGGCGGTGGGGTGCGAAATGTGGTACGGCGGTAGGGCCAAACGCTTTGGTTATCAGGCGTGGTTATCAGGCGACCGCAAACTTGGTAAAATAAACCACTCTATGCGCTGGCCGTAGGGCCGGGACCTTCCACTTTTCCGGCATCCGGCTGATGGCGGTTTAGTCACGGGGTGCATCCGGTTGGAGTTTTGGGTGGCGCGGTGGAAAAGGTGATAGCCCTGTCGACTGATGTTCAACGCTATTGGGCGAACCGTATTTTGTCACGTTGCCGAGCTTCCTTTGGAGTAGCCGACAGATGATCATCCCGATACTGCTGTTCGCCCACGTAGTCTGTAGGACTAACCAAAGCGATGCCTCTAAACAGTTGCTTGTCAATGAGTTGTTTTGTCGGCTCTGTGCAGAAAAAACAGTCGGAAAAGCCGCGCTGATTAGCAAAAAATAGCCCTGGTAATTCTTGTTCCGTTTTAGCCAATACTAATTCCGGGTAATACACCTGCTTGTTGAACGACTCTTTCTTAGCCACCGTTGGCGAATCCTGCCAGTTTATCAGCTCCTGATGGAAGCGAAAAACGCGCAGCAGATAATACGGCTGCTGGGTGATCGGCTCTAGTTTTTTCGATAGAATAGTCAGCGGGCAATAGTCGTAGGCTCCTTCCAGAAAGCTATTGTTTTCTATAAACAAGAGGAATTTTTCCGACACAATAAACCGGTAGAAATAGCCGCTGTAATAAAAATCGGTGTCGAATGTCTTGATGCCGCTACAGAGGCAATACAACTCGTCGGGCAACGCAAATTCACCCGACGGTGGTACGGGATTGCCCTGATAGACATCATAGTCAAACCACTTGGTTGTGCGAACGGGTTTGTTGTAGGGGTCTTTGCCATCAATCTGCTCGGTGAGCGTCATGTCTACATAGGCAGGCACACCCGGAAAGCCTTCCCAGGGCCGGAGAGAAATAAATGGCATTTTGTCTTCCAAAAAACAGATTCTTGCCAGCTATCTTTTTTATCGCCCTAACTATAAAGACGACCCGGCACAGGGAGTGATTCCCAATCTTGCAAAACGGATGAGAAATTGTTAAAACGTTTCACAATAGAACAGCTTCCTATCAGGTGAATTGAATAAAGAAATAACCACCTTCAGCAGGCGTTGATAATTTTTTTGCGTTGTTGTCGATGTACAAATACCCCATTCCACCCCGGAAAATGCCCTCGTGTGCCGGGCTTAGGCGGCGTATATCATACTCGCTCAGTTGCAGCGCATAATCATACCGCGGCTGGAAAAAGATATCATCCTGTAGCCAGCCGGGTATGCCACCAAACTTGCTCACATCAAGGCCCCTGCCAGGTTCGGCTACTTCGTCGGCCATTTCCGCTGCTGAAAAGTCACTTCGCTTCACCTGGCACAGGGGGAGGGGAACGTAATCGGCTGACGGTGGTGGGGTTGGTGCGTTCCCTGCCTGATGTAACACAACCCGGCAGTAGCCTGCCTTGGTGTTGCCAAACTGATCTTGACTATTGACGGCCATTTGTCTGGACAGGGCAATGGCATTGGTTTTATTACCAAAGTCAAACGAGACAAAAACAGATAATGAATCAGCCTGCCTGATGGTTGGCGTGTAAAAGAAATCAGCGCCTAGCGTCATCAGATGCAACAAAGGCTGATTGGTAAGCGGGCACGCAGGCCAAGGGGTTGATTCAGTCAAACAGGGGAATCCCCCGAAAAAAGATGTCGATTGGCTATCAGTTGGTAGTAGCTCAAGATGTTTCACAGCCATGTTTACTAGTTATTCCAAATGTACATGCCCTGCTGGGGAGGCGTAGTAGCGGAAACTGTTGTGGTAGGAATTGGTTTTAATGGATAAGCATATAGAAAGTACTTTTATAACAAGGGTCGAAATTTGTTCTTCCAAAAAGAAATCAACTCTTCTGAAAATACAATGATACTACCATTATCGCTTTGATGACTGTCGTAACCTGTAAATGCTATACCGTATTCAAAATATATCTTGTAAGCTCTGTTCAAATAAATCTCAGAATGCTTAAAAATAGCTGACTTATCTCCATCGTCTGAGATTAAGACGTCATTTAGAAAAACGGGTACGTCTCTTGAAAAACGAACTTGAATCAATCTCTTATATTTATTGTATTTTGTCGATACCCCTTGTCTAACTTCGCTCAGTTCGCCAGTTGTGTATTGATTTTTTTTGTTCGGTCTGCCAATAGCTTTCTCAATATCATCAGGTGAACTCCCGAAAAGTAATCGTCCAACTGACCTGTAAGGTATAATTGTGTAATCATTATTTTTTATATTCTCCTTACTGAAAATTTCAGAGTGTCTTGGAAAGCTATTTATGTCTTTTTCATAATAAGATTTCATGCTCTTTGCATATACTATTATCTCTACACCGTTTTCAGGATGATCAAGTCCGTAACCATTCAGGCCATACTGTGGAAACACATAATTATCGTTGACAAAAAAAGGATCTTCTGTATCAAGAACAGTTTTGATATCTTTTGCAAATGATAACAATTTACCATTAATGTGTAAATCAACCAGTTCGTTGAATATGATTGAGGTTACAACATTGTTAGTATAATAAATTGTGAAAACATCTCTTAGTTCATAAAATTCTTGGGCGCTGACTGGCTTTATACGATCAGCCTTTCCCAAGTTAGATTCTACCTGGAAAGGCTGCATGCCAAAATAGATAGAATTTACTGAAATGTAAGGGTTGACATTTTCCATTTAACTTCAAATAAGTGGGTTAATGTGTCTTTTTTGCCTGGTGGCTTTTTATTAACTCAGAGATCATCGACAATATTTTCGAATCAGTCGGTTACGCTCATAGGTCCATTCGTGGAGGGGCTTGTCGCCATCCCAGACCCAGCGGGTGGTTTTGCCCCGAAAGGTTTTGCTCACCCGCCGCCCCAGGGCATCGTAGCCAAACTGCACGGTCTGGCCATCGGGCCGCGTCACCTCGGCCAGCATACCGGCCCCGTTCCCTCATATTCTGATAACGTTAGTAGTGATACAGAAAGGCTTACCGGCGCTTTCTAAGCTGAGTAGATAGTGGTGCATCTTTCATAGTTTCGAGAAAGAAGTCTAAATCTTTCTTTAAAAAAATAGTTATGCTCCTGTAGTCAAGCGATCTGTCATAGCCACAAAACGACATACATAAGTCTGGATATAGCCATATGGTAGGTTCGTATTTAGCTTTAAATTTCTTATTGATGACATCTAAAGCCTGATCTAGTAGAAGTGTGTCTTCAGGTAAGTCAGGATAATCAATAACAAGGTCAAGGTCAGGTTCTGTCTGCGCTAGTTGCCCCGTTTTGTGATTATTGGTGCCTGTAAAAACCGTGATTTCGTCTACTTCACCATTTGAGAAGTGAATTTTTAAATAAGATAGTGGCATTACTTCGGCGCTCCCAAAAGTTGGAATGTCAAAATCTGAGATGGTGGGTAAAAAAGGTTTAATGTCCGACTTGCTCATACCGAATTTAATCGGAAGTAGCCCTTTATGTGGTTTTGCAGTGAATCTCATGAGTGAGGAGGGTCGTCGAATGCCATATTTTCCCGGAGCTTGGCCAGAGACACAGATCTGTCTCAACGCTATTGGGCGAACCGTATTTTGTCACGTTGCCGGGCCTCTTTTGGGGTAGCCGACAGGTGATCGTCCCGGTACTGCTGCTCGACTACATAATCGGCCGGGCTGACTAGAGCGATGCCCCTAAATCGTTGCTCGTCAATTAGTTGTTTTGTTGGCTCCGTGCAGAAAAAACAGTCAGAAAAACCGCGCTGATTAGCAAAAAACAGTCCGGGAATCTCCTGCTCTGCTTTCGTTAACACTAACTCCAGGTAATATACCTGCTTGTTAAACGACTCTTTCTTAGGCACCGTTGGCGAATCCTGCCAGTTTATCAGCTCCTGATGGAAGCGAAAAACGCGCAGCAGATAATATGACTGCTGCGTGATCGGCTCTAGTTTTTTCGATAAAACAGTCAGCGGGCAATAGTCGTAGGCTCCTTCCAGAAAGCTATTGTTTTCTATAAACAAGAGGAATTTTTCCGACACAATAAACCGGTAGAAGTAGCCGCTGTAATAAAAATCGGTGTCGAATGTTTTGATACCACTACAGAGGCAGTACAACTCGTCGGGCAAGGTAAATTCACCCGACGGTGGTACGGGATTGCCCTGATAGACATCGTAGTCAAACCACTTGGTTGTGCGAACGGGTTTGTTGTAGGGGTCTTTGCCATCAATCTGCTCGGTGAGCGTCATGTCTACATAGGCAGGCACACCTAGAAAACCTTCCCAGGGCCGGAGGGAAATGAATAGCATTCGGCCTTAATCCTCGAAATCATCCTGCTCTAAATAGTATAGAACAGCATTGTAAAATACGGCTTCTTCACTGATGCTAAGTTGAGGATTATTCTCTAATTTATTGTCAATGATGTCCTGAAATGTAGCTGTTTCCAGAAACGATTTCGCCCTTTCCTCTTTCAAAAAATCGGGTACAGAACCGTATGGCCCATCAACAAACAAAGCATCTTTTGCCTCTTTGCTCGATACCGCCCAAAAAACAGATTCTTGCCAGCCATCTTTTTTATCACCTTGAATGTAAAGACGACCCGGGACAGGGATTGATTCCCAATCCTGCAAAACAGATGAGAAATTGTTAAAACGTTTCATAATGAGGTAATTATCTGCAAACTGTACCACCGCCCCATTTATTGCGGCCACCAGTACCGTCAGGATGGTAAATATCGATCCCACTCTGTGTTGACTGTCGCTGTTCCTTAAATAGTAAGTATACTCCATGAAAAATTATGTATGGATTCTGTTATAATGCTAAATTATGCGTTTAATTATTAATTTTATATTTATTAAGTCTGTCCTCTAAAAGCCTAATCTCTGTTTTAACCTGATTAGTCATTTCAGTTGAATAACAGTAGTCTTGATCAGCTAATACTACTTTCAATGCCTGAATAGCCAATGTTAAATCATCATCTAACTTTTCAATTGGCCATACGTATACATATCCCAGATGCAGTAAAAAATAAGCTGCTGAACGAAGTTTGGGCGAATGCTCTGGATCAATAGTTTCGCCAACTGCTAACGTCAATGTTTTTCTTACAAGCACTGCTAGCTTACTTTTATCCATGATACTACTGAACCAATCAGCAGCAACATCATTATCCCAAGGTTGTATCTCCCACATATAGATTAATTTTTTGAATTATAAATACTCTGTTCAATGTCCATATTTAAGCAATTCTTCGAATAAGGAATCCGCTGAATCCTTTATTCCTTGTCGGTAAGATACAGGAATTTTAGAAGAGCAACGTTCGTACCAAGAATAAAAACTGCCTTTCCATTGTTGGATTTTAATTTTTTCCAATCTTAAGTTTGCCATTCGTGGATATTTCTCACTTAAATAAACCAAAATGTCTATGTGTACCAACATAACTTGAATGGCTTTGTCAGTGTTACGTAAATGTTCTTCACTTTTGTTCAATTGATTTATAGCCAAATTAAAGTAATGAGCGGGTTCCATGTCTGCTGCTTCATTACCATCGGGAAGCGTGTTGTAAATTTTCATAAAGCTGTTTGCTGTTTTATTTGCAGTTAGGACGTAAAATTTTAGTTTTTTTCAACCTCGGAACATCAGTCAAAGGGTCAGTTGGGTTCCATCGGCCTATCTCACGTCCGCGATTCTTATTTAGAAGACCTGATTTCTGAAGTTTAGTTTCAATAGAGTCATCTATACCATAATCGCCAATTCTTTCAGCTAATCTATTTCGGATTAAACCGCCTTCAAGAGAACGAGCTTGATCGTGTGTTAGATTTTCAGCTATTACTTCCATGTGATCAAATTGTTTGCCAGCCTTCCTGTGTTCATTCACTCGAGCTTGAGGCTTTCTGTCTGTGATTCCATAATAGATTACCTTTCCGTTACTATCCACTAATTGGTAAACCGACTCCGCAAGTCCAAGTGGGTCTATGCATCTATTTGAGTCATGTGCATACCTGTACATAGCGCTACCGCCAGCCAATTTAATCGGATCCTGTGAGATATACATGCCCTCCTGGGGGGCGTAGTAACGGAAGCGGTTGTAATAGAGGCCTGTTTCGACGTCTTCGTACTGACCCTGGAAGCGGAAGGGGCACTCGGCGCGGGTGCCCTGCCCCAGGCGGATGCGGCCATAGCTGGTGGTCTGGGCCTCCCAGGTGCGCTGCCCCGCCCGGTCGACCATCTCCAGGGGGGTGCCCAGGTGGTCGGTCAGGATGCTCTGGCGCGAACTAATTCGCTATACGATTTAGCTAGCTCAATTTTATTGAGTTAAATACTCTTTTAATACTTTTTTATTGAAGACAGATACCGTTTTGGTGTCTTTGGATTTTCCAAAACCTGTGAATGCAATTCCTAATGTTGGAAAGATAGTGAAGCCTAAATCACTTTGGTGCTCGTAATTGTTTAGAAGATAATCGATTCCACTCTGTGTTAATAGCCGCTGCTCCTCAAATAGCAGGTCTACCCCCTGAAGAAATGAAACTTCCTCCATTTGACCTTTCTTATATTTTACTGATATTTCTTTTCGGCTTTCAGCAAGTCTTCCAGTAAATGTCTTCGACTCTTTATCCGGATCACCAAGGATATTCCGAATCTCTTCTTGAGACATGCCGAATACTAATGGGCCAACCTGTTTGAAAGGGACGATTGAGAAAGTTAAGGCTGTACTTTTCATTTGCAGTTAAGTCTTGCTTTAAGTCGTTTGTGTTGTGCATCACTAATTAAGCCTTTTTGGTGTGTATAATCAAGCATTTCAGATATATGAGAATTGTACTTTTTGCCATGATTTCCCTGAATATCTTTAATGTCCATTAGAACAGCTTTGTCCCATCTGCCTGCTTGGATGTGTTTACGTTGTTTAGCTCGGTAAGCTTTACCGTCTAAACCTTGATGTCCATGACTGCCAGTTCCCAAGTGGTCTGCACGGTCCATATGGAAAGCTGGACCAGTACTATGGGTCGCTCCTGTATTTAACCCATCATAAGAATTGTGAGCAGGTGTATGGTGAACCTCACCGCCCTTATTGTCTTTTCTGACTGAAGAATATGAACCACCCTTTTTGGCAAGTCCGTATTGGTCAATCCAGCTTAAAGGATCATGAACGTAAGAATATAAGGATATTCCACCAGCCAATTTAATCGGGTCTTGTGAGATATATATGCCCTCCTGGGGGGCGTAGTAACGGAAGCGGTTGTAGTAGAGACCCGTTTCAACGTCTTCGTACTGCCCCTGGAAGCGGAAGGGACACTCGGCGCGGGTGCCCTGCCCCAGGCGGATGCGGCCATAGCTGGTGGTCTGCGCCTCCCAGGTACGCTGCCCCGCCCGGTCAACCATCTCCAGGGGGGTGCCCAGGTGGTCGGTCAGGATGCTCTGGCGCGAGCTGCCCTGAAGCTTGGCCAGAGGTACGAAGCTGTCTTCTTCAAACAGCCAGGTGATGACGTCCTCAACGCTGCCGGGCTTGTCGCTCAGGCTCAGTTCGGTCCACTCGTGGAGGGGCTTGTCGCCATCCCAGACCCAGCGGGTGGTTTTGCCGCGGAAGGTTTTGCTCACCCGCCGCCCCAGGGCATCATAACCAAATTGCACGGTCTGGCCATCGGGCCGCGTCACCTCGGTCAGCATACCGGCCCCGTTCCAGCGGTAATGCCAGGGACCGTCGGCGGTATCTTTTCGGGTTAGGTTCCCTTCGGCATCATAGGTGTACTGCGCCTGCTTGCTGTTCAACAACTGTCCACCCGGCCCATACCGGCGATCTTGCCCGGCCTGACTTTCAAATAAATTGCCCACCGGGTCAGCCACGCGCACTTCGGTGGTGCCATCGGCATAGGTGGCACCCACCAGGTTACCCACGGGGTCGTAGGCATAGCGGCTGGTACCTCGCTGACTGTCGCCGATGGCCGCCAGCTGATCGCCACCTCGCCATTGGTACGTACGCTGCCGTCCCCGGCCCGCCGCCCCGCTGATGCGTTGCTGCACCGGACGACCCGCCGAATCGTATTGCCAGCCTACGCTGATGCCCCCGCTGAGTTGCCGTTGAATTTCAAGCCCGCGCTGATCATAACCAAACGTGGCCTGCCAGCCGCCCGTGCTCATGCGTTCGATGTTGCCCAGCCGGTCGTAGCCTAGCTGAACGTCGGCACCCAGCGACGAGCGGATATGCGTACGCTGGCCAAACTGGTCATACTCGTAGCTAACGGTGTGTTCGCCCTGGGTTTCGGCCGTGAGCAATCCCAGGCCGTTTCGTTGCAGACGAACGGTGGTGTGGTCATTGCTGGCTTCCGTAATAGACCCTGCACCGTCATACTGGTATCGTTCGGCTGTACCGTCGCTGTAGCGTACCTCGCTCACCTGACCGCCCGCCGTGTAGGTGTAGTCGGTTACGCGCCCTGCCGGACGAATAGCCCGAACTACGCGCCCGGCACTGTCGCGTTCGTAGCGGCGCAGCAACCCGTCGAACCCCTGTTCGGCAATGACCTGTCCGGCGGCATCGAGTTCAAACTGGTAGGCCAGCCCCGCTTCGTTCAGGAGGCCGGTTAGTCGCCCTTCCAGGTCATAGCCAAACTGGATGCGCTGACCCGCCTGTTGCCGCTGCGCCATCTGGTTGAGGGCCGTGTAGCTGAAGCTCACCTGCTGCTGACCTTCCTGCGCCATCACTACATTGCCCGACCCGTCATACTGCATGGCGCGACGGGTGCCGTCGTCTTCGAGCACTTCGATGAGTTGGCCGAGCCGGTCATAACGGCGGCGTTGAACAGCGCCGCTGGGATCAGTTAAGCTGATGAGCCGACCCAGTTCGTCGTAACTACGCGAGCGGATGGCTCCACCCGGCGAGGCAATATGGCTTAGGTTATGTTCACGGTCGTAGCGCAGTTGGGTGGCCTGCCCTGTGGCGTCGGTGATGGTGAGCAGGTGCCCCTGAGCGTCATAGCTGTAGGTAGTAGCCGCACCTAATGGGTCAACGCGTTCTGTAAGGTTACCACGCTCGTCGTAGGTCCACTGCCAGGAACCGCCCTGTGCGTCGGAGCCAGATACGGGCAGGTCGCGCTTGTCGTAACTTGTTTTTTGGGAGCCTCCACCAGCGGTGGTTTGGGTAGTCTGGTGGCCCCGGCTGTCGTAGCTGTAGCTGCTGGCGTTGCCCAGCGGGTCTACCTCAGTCAGTAATTCCTGGTAGTTGTTATAAGACCAGTTGTAGGAGGCTCCCAGCGCATTCACGTGGTGGTACACCAGGCCGTCTTCATGCCTGACCACCTCCATCTGGTCGTACGAATTCCAGATGGTGGTTTGTTCGTCGCTGTCGTACCTGAACTTATAGTTCAATACACCGCCATCGCCCCAGGTTTGTACACAACGGGCTTTGTGGTGCTGGCCATCATAGCGGAAAAAGAAATTGACCCCCCGTGGGTTGGTGCGTTGAACCAGCAGATGACCGTGGTATTGAAGCGAATTGATGTTGTCTTCCGCGTCAACAATCTGGGTCAAATTACCCGACGCATCGTACCCATACCGCACCAGCGGAAAGGACGCGCCCCCCACCGGCGGACTGAAGATGGCCCGAACCTGTCCGCGGTCATCGGTGTCTACCTGAAGAACCCGCCCGGCGCTGTCGGTAATGCGGCGCAGGTGATTGGCCGAATTGTAGTCGAACTGCACAGCGAAGCCGTTCTGGTCGCTGATGGCCATCAGGGGCTGAACAAGGTGGCTTTCGCGCTCAGACAGAAAGTGATACCAACGCCGCTCGTCGAGGTGCCATGCCTGGTACTCACCCGCCTGGGTTAGAAAGATCTCCAGCCGGTGGGTGCGGTTCAGTACACCCTCGCCACCCCGGACTGGTGCTTCAAATAAAGCTAACTGGCCTTCGGCGGTGCGTATGGCTACCTGCCCGTCTTCTTCTACCACCAGGGCAAGGTCATAGCTGTGATGCCAACCGTGCCCCAGCGCGCCCTGATGGATAGACCGGGAGTACCAGGTTCGTTCCCAAACCAGCGGAATAGGCCCATCGATGGTAAAATCGGTTGCCTGCATCAGCACCGAACCAGAGGCTGCGTCGACGGGATCGCCAAACAGAAAGCACTTAACAGGCTTGGCAACTTTGGCAACGGCCTGCAACGCACGGGCGGCTTTGCCTTCTTTCAGCGCTGCCGGCACAAGGCGCGCGCCCGTTTTGGCCAGACCAAGCATCAGCGGCTTTCCTGCGGCGGTGATAGCCCGGGCAACTTTGGCTTCTACGTTTAGCGCTTCACCCACGGCCAGCGCTGCTCGGGCCACTCGGCTTGTTTTAGCGGCGGCATTCAAGGCTGTGCCAGCCCCTGCGGTAGCGGCGGTCAAGCCAACTTCAAAGGCTACCTGCCCCGTTATATTGCCCCAGTCACGGGGCGAACGGGTGCGCGCCCACTCAGCAGCCTTGGCCCAATTGTCGGGGTTCGTGGCTGCCGACGCTGCACTTGATATAGTATTCTTCGCACTCGTGGCGGCGTTGACCCAGTTTTCGCCATGGGTTGTCCATTCGGCAGCACGCCCTATGGCGGCCGCTGTTTCTCTGGGATGGGTAACGGCGTTCCAGCCCCCCTTGGCCAGCCCCCACAAGCCGCCTACCAGCCCTTTGCCACCTTCATATAGGCCCTCGGCTACACCCACCTGAAACCGGCCGTAGGTGCCCAACGGACCGCCAATTCCTTTGAAAAAATTGTCGGCCTTGTCAGCCAGGCTCTCATCCGGCGCCGGCGCAGCTGGCAAAGCCGCCATGGCATCGGCGCGGGTGAAATGGATGCTGATCTTACCTCCCACACCGCACTCCAACTTCGAGTTGTCCAGCAATAAATGGGCAGAGCCAATCTGCGTATCATCCTTTACCGGACTCCACCGCACGGGTATCAGCACACAGGGTAGTTTGGTAATGGTGCAAACCCCAAGCGGCGGAATGTTCACCACCGGCATTTTGTCCAGGTCGGTAGCCAGGTTGGGACCGTAGAGCGTGGTGTTCTTATGAAACGTTACCAGCAACGGAGCCATCATAGTGCCTTTGTTGCATGTAAGCAGCGAGAAAGCCGGTATGTACTTTTGTTCAGACATAAACAGCGTTGGATCAACTGGTTAAAGCAAACTAGCTTGGATGGTGGCTACATTTCTGGTGAAAAAGACCCCCGAAACGCCATACATGGTCGATTGTGCCCCGTAGAGCAAGTTGCTGGAGGCGTCGAACTCATAGCTCTCCATATGCTGGGCATTCAGGGTTGTGTCCAGTAAAGGCTCGTCTGTTATGTTGCGCAGCCCCTGCCTGACAGCCTCTGTCGGGTAGGTAGCCTTGTCAACGGCACCTTCCATGAAAACACCATAGGCAGCATCGGGCGGCAGGTCGGTGCGTTGTGTTGCTGTTGTGGTAAAAGTCAGGTTCAGATCACCCAAAAAACGAGCAATAATTCTTGGACGCGATGCTATTGGTTTCTCTGTGTAATTTTTTGTGTATAGTGGCGGAAATAAAAGGCTGTATTCATATCCTCTGTTTAATGTCTCTTCCAGATAACCGTCGCCATTCAATACATAACCAATGGCCTCAATCATGACGGGCGTAATTTGCTCGTCATGGCTATATTTATGCAATAACGATGGGCGCAATGCTGCCCATTTCAGGCGTAATTCTTCTTTATTCAGTATGCGAATCAACTGACCGGTATGGTCTGTCTCTACCAGCATATTGTTTCGTAGTTGAAGCGTATCACTATCCAGTCGGGCCAGGCCTCCGGTCTCTTCCTGATTAAATTGAACAAGCTCAACGCGGAATTGCCAGCCGGTTGGTGTCTGTTTCAATGGCGTCTTTATAAATTCCGATTTACGTACATTATCATAAGCTAGGTTGCCCAAAATAGATGTTGTTTGCACGTCAACCAAACAACGCTGAGCACCTGGCATCTGAGGCATCGCCAATAGCATACAATCGTACTGTTTACGTGTTAGCTGCTAATTCAGCACAGAAGGGAATACTAAGTAGAGCAAATGGACGAGGCCAACTGCTGACCTCGTCCATCCGACAATCAAACGGGTATCTACGAAGCGTCGATTATGCTTTGTCGCCCCAGTTGTTGTCGTGCTCAGCGCCGGAGAAGGTAATCTTCTCGGCCGAGATGGTCAGTGTGAAGGTGCCCGCAGGACGCTCAGGGCGCTCAGCACGGGGCGTCTTGTCAAAACGCTCAGCCCAGCCAATAGCCCGACCGTTGGTCAGGTGGATTTCCTTAAGCGTGCTCTTCTCCTGATCGACCACCCGGATCGTGCCATCCTGCCCTTTGTAGGAGTTGGCCATCCAGTCGGCCAAGGGGCCGTCTTGTGGTGAAGAGATCACCTCGATCTCCACCACGCCGCCCTGCACCACCGATGAAGGACGACCTTTTGAGTCGATGCTGCGACCTAGTTTGTAGGAGAAATGCACGACCTCCTGGTCGCTATAACCTCCTGACGTGAAATAAGCGGATACTGCTGATACTTCAGCCATAGTGGTACTTGTTTTGGTTGAACGTTAGATTTATGAAATGGACTCGGGTAATGCTGATTTATTACTTAGAGATAAGTCATTTAACAGAAATGATTATCGTCAGTATGAACCTCGGCGGACTATAAAAATGCCTGGTTATTGCTACTGAATTTTTACATTAGTAGCTTTGATATGAATGTCGTTGGTGGCGGCCTGATTCATCTCCTTGCCTGAATTAATATTAATACTACCACTCGTTGAGGCAATATTAATTTCATTTTCAGCGTGAATGTTAATATCATGGGTAGCATCCATTGTGATGTCTTTGGCCGTTATTTCCACCAGACCCTTTGTATAAATCTTGATGGTGCCATCGCCTTTAAATGAGATGTGCAATCCGGTACCTTTATTGTTGGCATTGGTAATGAAAAATTCCTGCTCATTGGGCTTGTCTTTCATCACAATCTTATTCCCACCTTTGGTCCTGATAATCTTGTTGTAATTATTATCAGACCAATAATTTGTAGACGGGTCTTTATGATAAATGCTACCTACTACCATCGGAAAATCGATGTGGTTAGCTTCGTAGGAGATCAACACCTGATCGTCTATTTCGGGAATCATCAGGTTGCCCCGTGCGCCACCCGTATAGGGCATTGCCACCCGTACCCAACTCGATTTACCTGCCAGTTGATTCGGCCAGTGAAATTGCAGCTTCACCCGGCCTAGTTGCAGGGGATCCTGGTTCTTGAGCACCGTGGCTACCTCCGGCAGGGCCATGGGCTGCCGCACGTATGGGTTGTGTGGCGGCTTGCTGGCCGTGGCCGGAACGGCTTCAAACTGATTCTGGTAGTTGCCAATTTCGTCTACAAAATGGCTCATGTTCAGCACTCGGTAGTTGCCCACGCTCTCTTGCTTGTACTTGCCGGGAGCCACCAGTTTCTGACCCGTTACGGCCACAATGGTACCCACGTTAATATTAGGGTTCTCACCATAGCCGTTAAACCGTACCAGGTCAGTACCGTTGATGGCGTTGATCGTGCTCCGGTGGCCATCCAGCTCACCCGCCGAGCCGACATCTTTCAGCGGCATCAGTTGCGCAGGGTTGCCAAACGTGGCCGACGACGTGGCGTAGGCAAAATCGCCGAAGGGTCCGTAGCCCGTGGCCGGCTTGTGTGGCGCATCGAACGACTTGTGCTGCTGGTAATTATAATGGTGCATCAGGTACTTCGTAGGCTTTAGACCAATACTCATCTCGAAGTGCTGAATGCCATCGATTTCGAACGACTGACTCGCCGTACCCGGGCTGCCAATCACCAGCGACTGCCCGTCGTAATAACACCATTCGCCATACTCCTGCGCCAGGCGCGTCACAAACGCCCAGGCCGACTCGTCATACTGCGCTTTGTAGTCGATTAGCGCACCATACTGCGGGGCAACCTTGAAGTCGATACCCGAGTAATCGCCCGCTACCGTACCCAGGATATTGCTCAGCGTAGACTCTGTCCAGGCCCGGCGCTGCTGACCGTCTTCCATCATCACCGTAGGGCTATGCCCCCTGATCACGTAGGAATTAACCATTTCGCTGTTGTTGAGCAGGGCCAATTCCGTAACGATACCAATGAAGTTGAAATCGGCCGAAACCAGTTTGGCACGCGGGGTAAAGCTGATCGTGGCGGGTTTACCTACCAACGCTTTGTGTGCCCGCTTGAAGAAGAATTCGGTCTTATCTTCCAGGTCTTCAAACGCCACCACAATCTCGAAGGTGTGATGCGTAAACAAGTCCTGGTCAATGCGCAGGCTTGTAAAGTGCTCAATCTTGGTACCCCCGATCTGAACGTTTACATCGACTTGTTGTGCCATTTGATCTATGGAATAGATAGCTAATTTACGAATACATCAACATACTATTGTCAATAATGTATTACGAATTAGTTACCGGTTCAATACGTGTCTTTCAGGTGTGACCACTGGTTGTCGTGCTCTACGCCGTTGTAGGTGATCATCGCCGCCGAGATGCCCAATTCAAACTGGTAAGCAATACCCGCCGAGTTTGGGATCAACGTTTCCCGGTACGACACGCAGTAGGCTTTCTTGAAACTAACGGTTTTCATTGTCTTCTTATCGTTGTCGAGGTGCGTAATATCGCCGTCGAACATTTTGAAGGGGTTAATTGCCCACGTTGTCAACGTATCATGGTTGTTCCCCAGGATGGTGATCTCGATCAGCCCACTCCGCACCCCCGCCTTCGCCCGGCCCAGGTGGTCGGTTGGCTGATAGAATTGGTATGTACAGGTGTTAAGCAGGTAATCTGTCCCGCCAACCGTCATTTTCGCACTAATACCTGCTGCCATGTTGCTGTTGTTTTGGTAAGTGGTTCCCTTATTCAGTAAGCGGCCATTTTTTGTCTAGTTTAACGCTACCCGCATTGACCACTTCGGGCGAGATAACGATGGTGGTCGTCATCTGATTGCCCCCCCCCGAATTGTCGGCGTGTTCAGATAGACTCACGCAATACGCATTGCTAAACGTGATAGTCCGCAGCGTCGATTTAGAGTTAATGTCCAGAAACGTTACTGACCCATCCATCCGCAACGACGGGTTAATCATCCATTCAGCCACGACGCCATCTGAGGTAGAATTAAATTCTACCGTGATACTTCCCCCTCGCGTAGACGACGCCGGCCGCCCCAGCGAATCCATCGACTGAAAAATAGACAGATGGAAAAAGTTAACGTCTGTCGTGAACGCACCCACTTTAAGAATCCCTCGGAATGATGCCATAGTAATGTCTGTCAAATTGTTACCACGATTCGCCAAAAACGGTCATTACGCAAAATAACATGAACAAAACCCATTAATTATGTACTTGTTATGGGAAAGACGTTGATATACATCACCAATTTACGAAAAGCAACAGACTCATTCCCCAAAACACATACAAAGCTATCATAAGAAAAGCTGTAAAATATGCCTGTATTTTTATATTATTATCTTCTCTTTCTAATAAATCATTCGCAATAGCAACTATTGAAATACGATGAAAAGCGTTAATAAGTACTTTGTCTATAATGATAATTTTTTCAAAAAAAAAGTGAACTATACCAAATGGAAACACAATTTTCATTACACGTGAATAAGTTGTATGAGTTCTCATCTTTTTATGAAAAATATGATGCTGATCAAGCTTATAAATGCCCATAAAAAAAATAGCACAATCGCTATCCAAGAAATTGCGACAGCTTTTTTCGAATCCTTCTGGTAGAATCCTTCTGCTTGAGACTGACTATTATACTCATCAAATTTTTTTTCAATGAGATGATCAATTCGCAGGTATTTACTGGTCACAAATTCAAAAATTACTATCAATACTAATGCAATAAAACCTACATTGATAGTATCTGCATGTCTACCTGCTATAGGTGCAGCAATAGCGTAAACAAGAAAAGCATGAAAGGGTGTTCTGATTAGGTAACTGATTGTACGAACAGCACGGTCAACAGGCCTTGTTTGTTTCTCATAAGTTTCTAAGCTTACGAATGGCAAAAAAAGATAAATGAGAAATCTTCCTTGCATGTTTTTTGTCAAGAGTATAAACATATAAATTTCTTTTTAGTCAGCTAATACCACCTACCATTGTACAAAAAACAAAAAACTCATCATCCAAAAAAAAGACCACAACATAAAAAAAAATATTACAAATCTATAATATAAAATAGCTTTGCTTGGATTTGTTTCATATAGCTGCTCTGCTTGATTTTGAGTTCGATGTTTTTCAAAAAATTGAGCTATATGGTTGTCAAGTCTCATATTTCTGAATATTAATTCCCAAAGACCAATTATTAAAATAACAAGAAAGATGGTATTTAGAATAGAATAGCCAGGGCCTTTTAACATGGGGATCGCAATTCCATAGATTGAAAAAAAATGGAATGGAGACCGAATAAGCCAGCTAGTTATTCTCACCGTGCGTTCAATAGGTGTGTCTGTCGCACCATAGGCAGATGTTCTACAGATTGAAGGAAGGAAAAGCAAAATGAGTAAACGGTCGATCATTTGAGAGCAGACGTTTTACTATCAACAATAAAACTGTAAATTGGTGGAGAGTATGGTTTATTTCTAGGAAAAATAGCATCCCAAAGATCTCCAAATGACTTGCCTGTCAACTTTTCTACAAATAGGTCAGCTATTTGATAAGCAACTGTCACAATCAAAACTCCAGCAATAATTTCAGGTATCATAGTAAGCGCAGCAATAAGTCCAG
Source organism: Fibrella aquatilis (assembly GCF_017353255.1). GTDB lineage: Bacteria > Bacteroidota > Bacteroidia > Cytophagales > Spirosomataceae > Fibrella > Fibrella aquatilis. The sequence goes on from NZ_JAFMYU010000018.1 coordinate 140,325, forward strand.
CGCCTAAAAATACGCCGTCAACTATAGTGGCTGCAGACCAAGTATCCGTTGCAGCTTTATCCACAATCATAATTGCTGTAAGAGCGTTAGACAATGTTCCTATACCTTTAAATTTATTAGGTAGAGACTTTGTTGTGAGCAATTCTATTATCTCAACATCTTCACTTAATCGATCTGCCGCTTTTATTGATTTTGCAATCCAAGGTGCTTGTTTCCTGATCTTGTTGATATCAAAAACAGGCAAACCTCTCTGCATTCTTTGCTCAATAACCAATTTCGACAAATCTACTTTGTCTTTGGTGTTATTGTATTTACCCTCTACAAGTTCTAGACCTTCGCTAATTTTTTCACGTGTAGATGACTGTGATACAGTGTCTGTTCGACTGTGAAATATTTGAGAATTTCTATCAGAAAACTGTATTGGCGATCTGTTAGTAGCTTTGCTATTTAACTCAACACGTTCTGCAAATAATAAAGCATCACTTGCTATTAATTTGAGTAAAACTGGTGGAATATACACACTTACTTTAAAACCAGGCGGTTTAGACGGTTGTTTAGGCCTGTCAGGTCCTGAAACTCTTGTGTTGTCGGCAACTGCAACTGATAGATCTTTTGATAGTGCATGAGTAGTATCATGCGAAATAGATACGGCAATGTCATTCACACCTATATCTGTTACCCTTTCAGCCTGATTGATTTCTTTATTCAAACTAGTCCAGTTGTCCACAGTTCTATATTTATACCTAACATGAAGTGATCCTAACTTCAACATTGCAGGAGGTAAACCTACTTGCAATTTCTGTAACAACTCATCGTCAATTTTTTCTCTTGTCTCATTAACAATCGTAATATTTATGCAACGAGTTTTCTCAATATGTCTTAACAACTCGACGTAGGGATTATAATACGTTCTATTTATTGTGACGCGAGTATTATCACTCTTCATTATTTGTCCATCAGTGAATGCTGGTCTTCCCGCCACATTATGCAGCAGACCTTTTGGTTTTATCTTCTTAGGATCACCCATAATTTCGGCTGGTTTAGTCAAAGCTTTGCCAGACGGAGGTGCCAAAAGCACCTCCGGGCAAGGTTGTCTGTCATTAGGCTAATTGCGTGCTTACTTGATCTCCGCTTTAAAGTCGTCGCGGCGGCCAGTGCTCTCGTTGCGGCCTTTTTCGCCGGTGAGGTTGATGATGAACGTCTTGGCCGGGAAGAAGGGTGTGATGTTCAAGTCAACAATGATCCGGTCGGGCTGAATGGGGTCCTGCCGGAAACGGGGGGGATCAAACGTGTCGATGATCTTGCCGGGACCTTTGATGCGGTCCAGGAACGCCACGATCTCGTCGGTGAGCTGCTTCTCTACTTTGCCGCTCCAGTTTTCCATCGCGCGCTTGTTGAGGAAGTTCATCATCACCTTCATGATCCAGTCAAATACGCGCACCACCGAATAGGTCTTGAAACCCACGTTGTTGCCCGCAAACAGCGTTTTGCCCGAAAATGGGATGATCCGCGCAAACTCTTTCGTGAACGGAATGAGGCCCAGCCCTTCCAGTTCACCCACTTCGGTCTTGAGCAAATCCATCCGTACGCCGTCTACCTCCTCCAGCGAACCAAACTGTAAACCAGCCGACACCTGCGAGATGAGGTTCTGGTGCATTTTGCCCGCTAAAGCCGTTGATGGCTCGATGTAGAGGTCTTCCTCTTCGCCAAATTCTTCGTACTTACCCCGCCCAATAAGGTGGTTCACGGTCATCATGGCGTTGGCGTAGCGGGGCACGTCCTGACTGAGCCGCTCGCGCTGAAACTCCTTGATGGTGTCTTTCAGATCGCCCATGTTCCGGTAGTCGGTGATGAGCATGAGCTTGTGGTCGGAGGCAATCTTGGCCCAGGCATCAACTACGGTTTTCTTGCCCAGGTAGCCCGGAATCACCAACAGCGAATAGCTATCCTGCAAGTCGAAGCGGTTATAGACCTGGTGAATTTCGTTGCGGACAAACTCAATCGTGTCATTATTATATACGTTGGCCGGGTCGAGCTGACTGATGCCCGCGTTGACAAACACGATGTTGCGCACTTTAAAACCGCTGACGGCCGCGTTAGCGAAATACAGCGCCACGCCCCGGTAGGTGGCCTCCAGTTCGCGGCTGGCATCGAGAATTTCTTTGATGTTCGACTTATACAGTTCTTCGGTGGTATCGAACTGTTGTTGGGTGGTTTCGGCCATTTCGGCCACGGTGCCTTCGGTCTCCAGCACCTTCTTCCAAAGCTCCAGGCGGCGTTTCAGCATTTGCCGGTCGCGCCGACGGTCAGCTTCTTTGAGGAAGATCTCGCGTTTGGCCCGGCGTTCGGGATTCAGGCTGTCGGCACCTTCAATGGCGGTTTCCAGCAATTTAAAACCACCAAATTTGAGTTGTTGCAGCTCGGCGATGTGCTGCGAAAATGAGCGGACTGGCGCTTCGCGCTCGGCCGTTTTTTGGTTGGGAACCTGATTCTGCTGTGCTTCGGCCATGGCAGGATATGTCTGTTTGGAGTGGATAACGCCTTTGATTAGCTCGCCTGATCGATCTCGTCGATCATTTGCTGCACCATGGCCAGCATGGTGGCTTTCACCTGTGGGTTGGCCACGGCGTGTTGGAGCATCTTGTTCGACCGCAACTGGTAGTTGATGCGTTGCAGGTCGCGCATCTGGTCGTTTAGCTCCTGGAGGTATTCACTCTGGTCTACGAAGCCTTCGGGCGTGAAATCACCCATGCGACTAAAGCGGAAAGTCTCGGCCATAGGTTCGCCCTTCTGGCTGCTGAGCATGACCGTTACTTCAGGCTTGTAGTGTTCGAGCACATCGTCGACCGACTCCATATCAGCAACTGCTTCAGCTTCCGAGGGCAGTTCGTCGGTGAACTTGGACACGAACAGCGTCTTGTTCATGCTGATAGGCGACAGGCTGGGGGGCAACTCGCGCAGGCCGGGCCAGGCACCGGGCATGGTATTGTCAAAATTGAACATTAGTTAGCTGTTTAACGAACCAAAAAAATGGATTGAGCGACTAAATTAAACAAAGCTACGTATATTGACAACTGTTCCTATGGGCTTACTCGCACATTATGGGAGGGTACTTAGTTAACGGTCACCGCTCCCTTTTGCCAGGCCATTCCAGGAAATGACACCTCACTATAACGCGCTGACAGACCATAAGGTATATAAATATACTAGAAAATATCGTTTTAGGGTAGTCTGTATGCTTACTGCCCCTTTCCACTCCAACCAATCTATCGTATGGCCGACGACTTCTATAAACTCCCCCTGCGCCTCGATTTGCTGACGAAAAAGTCGGCCCCGGCCCGCAGCACCCACTGTTCGCTGGAAGATTCGATTCGCAACAACCTCTATCTCATCACCACCACGCAGTACAACGAAGCCCGCTACGACAGTCAGTTCGGCTGCACCATTTGGGACGATGATTTTAACGTAGGCAACGACTCGATCTATATCCTCTGGACCGACCGCATCGAGAACTCACTCCGGTCGGCAATTAAGCGGTACGAACCCCGGCTGGAGCGCGTGAAGGTGGAGGTAAGCGTGAACCGCGAAGGCACGCCCGATGCCCACAAGCTGGTCGTTATCAAGATATCGGCCGAGATTGCCCCCTCCAACCGCCGCCCCTTCGTCTACCAGCGCGAAGTGGTCGTTGCCCCGTTTATTTCGAAAATAAGATAACAGGATATAGGATTTGGGATTGGGGATTGTTGCTTTCGCCAGAGCAGGCTTACGCCAGCGCAAACCCGTGCGAAAGCAACAATCCCCAATCCCCAATCCTGTTGCGTCAGCCCAATCCAAAATCCGCAATCCAAAATCCCAAATCCTTCCATGGAGCCTATTACGCAGAAAGATTTTAGCCGCGAGGAGATTCGCAAGCGGATTACGCAACACGCCGCCGCCGTCTGGCAGATGCGGGCCAAAGATGTGGAGACCGTCGATCCGCTGGTGACATATTTGATGGAGGCTTGCGCTTTTGAACTGGAAAACACCGCCAAGGCCATTGAACAAACGCGGGGACGTATCATAGACCGGCTGGCCAACGTGATGTGCCCGGAGGTGGTCGATCTGCCCCGCCCCGCCCACGCCATTCTCCACGCCCGCCCCGACGATACCCTTGCCGACCTCGACCCGTCGGTGCAGTTTTTTCACCGCCCACCCGCCCGCGAGGGGGTAGCCCCTGACATCTTTTTTTCGCCCGTGGTGAAGAGCCGCGTAGTGAACGGGTCGGTGCTGTTTATGGTGAGCGAAGCAGGGATCATTGAATACGGCGGCCCCGAACGGGTAGAGCATGAGAAGCAGTTGGTTCCCACGTTTATGACTGATTATCAGTCGGTCTGGCTGGGTCTGGAACTCAATAGCTATGTGCCGTCGGTGGCGGGGCTACCGCTCTATATTGACTGGGAAACCGAATCGGTGCAGCAGAAAGCCACGTATTACCGCAAGCTGCAAGACCCCTACCAGACCTCGTGGCACCTTAATGGCCAGCCCGTTCCGGTCTACAATGGCTTCATCAGCGCGTCGGCTCATGCCGAGCACCTGGGGCCGCAGCTCGACGTGCTGCACCTACTGGAACAGGAAATTATGAGTCAGCACCACCGTTCGTTTGTAACCCTCGGCGACCTGCCCGACCGGTCGGAGTGGGGGGCGGCGGTGGGCTTATACCCGCCCGGTTTCAGCCTGACCGAGGCGCAGCGGCAACTGTTTAAACGCGAGGTACTCTGGCTCGAACTGCGGCTGAGCCGGTCGTTTCCGGCCAGGGCCGTGGCCACCATGGAGGTACGGCTAAACTGTTTTCCGGTGATGAACCGCTTTCTGAACCGGCAGCAGCAACGCCTGAATCCGGCCCTGAACGTGTTTCCGTTGAAGTCAGACGCCGAGTTTTTGTTTATCCGCCGCGTGTACGATGCCGATAGCAAAGATTTGTTCCGGTCGTCGCCCCTGCGCGACATCAACGAACTGGACGACAACACGTTTATGTGGCGACCTCACGACGTAGGGCGCTTCGATGAGCGCAACGCCCGTGAGCTACTGGAGCACGTGCAACGGCTGCTTCTCGACGAAAATCGAGCGTTCCGGGCCTTGGGAACGGGCTGGTTTGTAAAGACCCTGGACGAGCTGAACCGCAACCTCGAAGACCTCCGGCAGCAGATACAGTCGATGCCCAACGAGGGTTTCAAGGCCGGGCATCCGTACATATTCATCAAGCCGCGCAAGAACGACAGCAACATTTTCATGGAGTTCTGGAGCACCAACGGCAAGGCAGGTAACTTCATCGGGGCGGGTACGCCGCTGACCTACAACGGGGGCTACGACGCCATCAAGAGTGACCCGGCGTCGCTGTTTTTGGTGACCACCACCACCGGCGGTCGCGACAAGCCGGGCATTGCCGAAAAGGAGTACCACCTCCGCCAAACGCTGCTTACCCGCCAACGGCTCGTGACCGTGGCCGACATCGAAGCCGAGTGCAAAGCGTACTTTTTCGGGCGGCTGGGCGGCATACCCGTCGATGTGACGGTAGAGAAGGCTTTTGCCGAAAACCTGATTGAAGGGGCAGGCTATGTGCGCTGCCTCGACGTGACGGTGATTCCCCGCAGCCGCACCGACCTGACTGCCGCCGAGTGGGCCGCCGAATGCGATCGCTGTCGGCTGTATTTGTCGGAACGGTCGGCTATGAACTTGCCCTACCGCGTGAAAATGCAGCCACTTACCCCCGCCCTGCGTCCGCTATGAAGCTGCAACACTATGCCGATCAACTGAGCCGACTGCGCAGCGACGTGCGGCTGGAGGTGATCCTGGCGGAACTGTATTTCGAGGGGTTCGACCCCAAAAAAGACCTCCTGGTGCATCCGGTGGGCCTTTTCGAGCGGAGCTACCGCAAGGATATCGGCGAACCCCGCGTGGGCAACGCCGATGTGTATGGCGAAGGCGAGGCGTCGATAGACCCAGGGCGGCGCACGTACCTGAACGTGAAGGTGAACCGCGAGGGTCTGTATGACTACCTTCCCGAAGGCCTGTTTCACCAGCCCAGCAACGAAACCCGCGACCAGAAAGAGGTTTTCGAGGATATTGACGAGCAGGCCCGGCGGCAGCGGGGGGCGCGGCAGTTTTTTCAGCCCATGGAGCAGGAATTTTACTTGCAGGGGCTGCTGATGGAGTTGGAAGAGCGCACGTATCTGGTGAACGAACAGACGCTCCGCCAACAGTCGCAAGCGCCAAACGGGCAGGGCGACGTGCTGCGGCAGTTCTGGGATTTGCCTAAAGACCTGCTCGACATTCGGCAACTCAATAACCTGCTCCACCTGCTGCCCATTGCCCACCGGCTGGTGCATAACAACGTGCTGGTGACAGAGGTGTACGAACTGATATTGGGCGTTCCGGTAGAAATCAGGACCATTGCGCCGCTGGTACACCTGATCACTCTGGCCGACGACGATGTGCCCTCGCCCAACGCGCTGTCGAAGGCAGAACTGGGCGGCTTTTCGCTGGAAGGGCTGTACCAGGACACCATGCCCGCCTACGAGATCAGGGTGGGGCCACTCAACGCCGAACAGCTAAACGACTTCCTGGCCGACGGTCGCAGCCGGAAGATCATGAACCTGCTGACGAAATATTTCCTCCCCGCCGAAACCGATGTAATCGACCACCTCCTCGTAGACGAAGCCAACCAGTACCTCACCCTCTCCGACGATGAAACCCCCAGCAGTATCCTGGGTGTGGCATCCTACATTTGAGTTTACAGTTTTCAGTTTACAGTTGGCTGGCGCGAGCATTTGCTCGTGCCTACTATATGCAAGCATCCGCTTGCACAGCGCGAATGCGCAATGAGGTAATTAGAATTTGCAATACAGTATTGCCCTTGCGGGCTGTGCAAGCGGATGCTTGCATATAGTAAGCACGAGCAAATGCTCGCGCCAGCCAACTGAAAACAGTAAACTCAAATATGCTGCTGGATACGCTGGAAAAAGTCCGTGCTGAGGTACTTCGGTATGCCGAAGTTGCCAATCAGGCTGTTGAACCACCCACGGTTGTGTTATCGCCGTGTGGGGTATACCGACTTACGCTTGAGTGGTATTACCAGGCTGATACAGACCGAAACTGGGTAATAACAAAAGCGACCATCTGTCTGGCGGCAACCGAGACACCAATTCTAGCGTTTTTTGCCGACCATGACGATGCGGTTTATGCCTGGTTATATCGCAATAATAAACCCTATTTGTTATTACCTGAATGCCAGGGTGGGCAATCAATTATTGATCTTGAATTAGGTGAATTAATCAGCTACTATAATCACGATGACCCATTTATTTGGCTCACTATCTATCCATCGCCAGACGGCAAAAAAATCGCTGTAGATGGTTGTTATTGGGCCTGTCCATTTGAATTGGTTATTTATGACTGTACGGCATTAACTACGTTGCCTTACCCCATCTTGCATCGACAGATGTTAGCACCGCTGTGGCCTGTTTATAGATGGAACGATGAACAGACGCTGCTGATGGTTGATGAAAAGGGAGATGAGCAGGTTGTTTGGAAGGAGTGAATGCTTAGTTTTAAGTATTTATAGATCAGTGTGTTATATAAAATATGTATGAGATAATAGCTGTTTTCAGTTGGCTTCGCCAGGTAGGTTGCTGTCGCCCGTCCCTTCGACAGGCTCAGGGTGACCGGACCGGCTACTAAAGCAATCTCAAAGAGATGATTCAAGGTTGTTGTCACCCTGAGCGCAGTCGAAGGCGGTCCGGCGTTCCGGCTATGCGACAGCAACCTATCTGGCAAAGCCAACAGTAAACTGAAAACTGAAAACTCTAAACTATTTCCTTTTCAACGGGGAATTATTTTCTTTCGCTAACGTATTATACACAAGCTTATCGGCCAATCCGGGGAGCCATTTATTTAGGAATACCGTGAGCTTACCCTGGGCGGTTAGTACCAGTTCACGTTTGCGGTTTTTGACGGCGCGGAGGATATGGTCGGCGCATTCTTCGGCGGTCATCATGCCCGCTTCGTCGCGGACGGTTTCGCCAGTAGACTGCCCGTGCCCGTCGATGGCGGCGAAGCGGATATTCGAGGCCGTGAAGCCGGGGCAGGCCGTGAGCACGTGTACACCCGTGTGCAGCAACTCGGTGCGCAGGGCTTCCAGAAACCCGTTCATGGCAAACTTAGAAGCCGAATACCCCGTGCGGACGGGCAGGCCCCGGTAGCCTGCAATAGACGAAATCCCCACGATAGACCCCTTCGTTTTCAGGATGTGCGGCAGGGCATAGCGCGTGGCGTAGACCGTGCCCATGTAGTTGATATCCATCAGCTTACGCAGCACCTCCGGGTCGGCATCGACAAACATCGACCGCATAGAAATACCCGCGTTGTTGATCAGGATATCGATCCGGCCAAAGCGCGCAATGGTTTCATCCATAAGCCGTTGCATGTCGGTAGCAATGCTCACGTCGGCCACCACGGGCAGGTTGGTAATGCCCGCTTCGGTGAGGGCCTTCGCCGTAAGCTGGAGGGCATCGGCCTTGCGACCACAAAACGCGATGGCGGCACCCGTACGCCCATACGCAAACGCCAGCGCCTCGCCAATTCCCGACGAGGCACCCGTAATAACAACAACCGGTTGATTCATGAAGCAAAGGTAGGGCAATGAACCGCCACACGCTACCTCACCCGCACACTCACGGTGGCTTCGTCGTCTTCGCCGAGGCCGAATGCGTTGCTATGAGAGGAATCGAGGTCGGGTTGCGCGGCGGCGGTGATGAGGGCGCGGAGGGTCTGTTCGCCACTGCCTGCCACTGTAAGCGGCACGACCAGTGCACTTAGTTGGTTAAGCCCTACGGAAACAGCCGGGAGTGTAACGGTTTGCCCTACCTGCGTGAACCCACTACCAGCCGCCAGTTGCCAGCCCGCAGGCAAGGTTAGTTGCACCACCACGCCCGTGGCCCCCAGTGCCCCCCGGTTGGCCACCACTACCGACAAATTCAGTCTTGCCCCCGCCGAAAGTGACCGGACATCGGATTGCAGCCCCAGGCTTAAATCGGCCTCAGTGGCACCGGGGGCGGGTTGATTGGTTTGTACGGGCGGCAAGATGCGGAAGATCGGGTTGGGCGATACATAGATCGTGTTGCCTGTTTCCCGCGTTCGGAGGTCCACTGTGGCGGCATCATCGTCGCCGTCGGCAGTGCCGGAGTTGAGGTAGCTGTCGGGGTCGTACACGCTCGACTCGGTGAGCTGGGCAGCGGTGCGGTAGATGCCTGGTGCAGTTGCCAGCGCACTAAACGAGAACGTGGCCGAACCTGGTGCTGGCACCGTACCCACGGCTATGTTTACGGTGCCGTTATTGTGTGAAACGGCACCCTGCGCACTGCCCACAAAAGTCATGTTGGGTGGTAACAGGCTCTGTGCCACCACGTTATTGGCCGCTTGTGGGCCGCTGTTTTTCACCGTAATGGAAAAGACAACCACCTCGCTGAGTCGGGGTGCCCGCTTGCTTACGGCCATTGCCAGCGACAGGTCGGCGGCGGGTAGGGTGGTGAACGTGCTGGTGTATGGTGGGGGGGCCTGACTACCATCGGCGCAGAGTACCGTGCTTTGGGCTTCGTAGTTGGTGTTGGGCGTTAACCCGCTCAGGCTTAACGCCGTCGACTCGGTAGTGGTGAAGGCATTGGGCCAGGTGGTGGTACCCACTCCCCGATATTCGATCCGGTAGCGCACCGCCGGGCGGGTAGCCACGTTGAACGTCGCCGAGGTGGCCGTGGGGATGATGCCGTAGATGTAGGTAGACGAACACTGGGTGGCAAAGGTGTTTAAGGCCGACCACCCGGTGGGGGTGCCGCTACAGATCATCCGCACCTGCCATTCGTAGGTAACGGCGTTGACCAGGCCCGTAATGGTGTAGAAATTGCCCGCAATGGTCGGGCTTTCGGTCCAGGCTGTATTGCTGCCAGCCACCCGCCACCGCACACCGTAGTTATAGGGTTGAATATCAGCCCAGTAGACCGTGGCCGCCGTGGCACTAACGTCTGAGCCATAGATCAGGCCAGGGGGTGAACACTGGGCCGTAAAGGAGCGCGGACTGGTAAACGCCGACTCGTCGGTGGGCGAGCAGACGGCCTTGATGCGCCATTCGTAGGCCGTGCCGGTGGTTAGCCCCGTGAGGCTGTAGCCGTAGCTGGACCCACCGTTGGCAGGTAGCGAGTACGAGTTGGGCCAGGTGGTAGTACCCGCCACCCGCCACTGAAACACCGTGCTTACGGGATACGGTTTATCCCAGGCCAGGTCGGCGGTGGTGGGGCCAATAGTCGACTCGCGCAAATTGGTAGGGGGCTGGCAGGCCAGCGTGGTGAAACCGGCAATGGTTGAATAGGCCGACTGACTGCCGTCAGCGCAGAGGGCTTTCACCCGGACCTCATACGACGTGATACCGTTTAGTCCGGTCAGTTCGTACGAATTACTGTTGACTGTCAGTGAATTAGGCCAGGTGGTTGCGCCGGCTACCCGCCAGTCGAGCTGATAGGCGGGGCTACCTACGTTGTCCCAGGCCAGTTGCACCGAATTCACCGACGGATAGGCCGTGTAGATGTTAGGTGTTGTGCAGGCCAGGGTTGGCCATACGGGGTTGTTAGCGGTGGGAGCAGGACTAGCGTGGTTGCCTTTCCCGTAGGTGGTAGCACCCAGCATGATCCAGGTAAGCGCAGACAACACATAAATACGGTGGCGTAAAGCGTTGATCATGAGGGTACATCGTTAGTTAAGGTTTGGGTTAAGCACTGCTAAAATAGCGAAAGCGTAACGTGCTCCGGCCAATCCAGCTATTAATTGCTGACGTACTTACAAGAACAGGCTATCGCCCAAAACTTGGGCCGATGCGGCTGTTGCAGCTTATTTTACTCTCGTGTTATGCGTCCGCTTACTTGTCTAGTACTACTCCTGTTCCTGGTGCAACAGCCCTCGGTGGCGCAACAACGCCCTGTAGAAACGCGTCGATTTGCTATCGATGTTGCGGGCGTGCGCATTGGCACCATGACCGCCACGCGCCAGTTTATGCCTGGCAATGAGGTAGTATACACCCAAATCAGCGACGTGCAGGTGAATTTTCTGATCTACAAACTGACCATTTATTACAACGTGGTGAGTCTGTTTCGCAATGGGCAAATGATTAATGCCACCGTTGATGCGCACACCAACAAGGGTAATTACGCGTCGAGTACTGTCTGGAAAGGCGATCATTACGACATTGATGCTAATCAGTATAAATACACCCGTAAGACTACGGAGCGGCGAAAGATTGATTATACCGTTACGATGTTGTACTTTAGCGAACCTGCTGGAAAACAGCGGGTATACGCCGAGTACTTTGGTGATGACTTTACGTTAACGTCGACCACCCGTTCAGCCTACAGGGCCAGTTTAGGTGGTCGGGAAGATGAGTACATCTACGAACACGGCCGTTTGGCGAAAGTGATTAAAAAAAACGCCCTGAAGAATTTTATAATACGCCCGCTGGATTGAGTTGAGCATGAGGAGTTTGCAAAGAGGCGTGGTGAAACAGCAGTACCGGGGGTAACCCCATTGATGCGAAACCTAATCAGCCTCTTAGGCAACCCATACATGAAACACCTACTACTTTTTACGGCAGGCTTCGGCCTGTTGGCAGGTCCCGCCGCGATGGCGCAGCCTCAACCCACCACCCAGGCCTTCACCACCGACGATGACCTGCGCTTTTGCGGCGAACAACTCCCCCAATATTTACCCACCGTAGCGCAACGCTGGCAAAAGACCCTCAGCCGCCGCGCCCGTTACACTGATGATCTGCTGGAGATTCAGAAACAGGCCGCCGTTATTTTCCCCATCATCGAGCCTATTCTGGTGCAATACGCCATTCCCAAAGACCTAAAATACCTGGCACTGGTTGAAAGCGAATTGAACGAGCATGCCCTGTCGCGGAAGGGAGCCGCCGGTATCTGGCAACTGATGCCGCAAACAGCCCGCAAACTGGGGCTGAGCACCCGCCGCCGCAACGACGAGCGCTACAACCTGGTGAAAGCCACCCACGCCGCCTGCCAATACCTCTGGGAACTGTACCGCCAAACGGGGTCGTGGATGCTGGCTGCGTCGGCCTACAACGCCGGGCCAACCTACATTGCCCAACTAGCCAAGCAGTTTCCCTCAGAACACCCGCTGATGCTGCCGTTTGCCAAAGCTGAAACGGTAAGCTATGTGTATCAGGCCATTGCTTATAAAGAACTGCTCTCACGCCCCGAACACTACGCCGACCTGCTCAGCAGCCGGACCGTGTTGGCACTGAGTCAGCGCACGGGCGTGGTAACCCCCACTGAACGCCAAACCATTCTGGCCGCTATTGAGCAGCCTCACCCAGAGGCCGACGAGCAGGTAGCCGAAGCCACAATGGCGGGCCTGCCTACCAACGCCGTGGTGATGTTGGCCACTGAAAAACCCGCTGCCAGCCGCCCCACCGAAGTCAAACTGACCGAAGTACGGCTAAACGAGGTGCGGCCTGTGATCACTACGGCAGTAGCCGCAGTGGCTAAACCTATTGCGGCTGACGTGCCTGCCCCCGCCCCCCGTCACTGGCCCTCGGTACGGACGCGCAGCCTCACCAACGAACGCGTGACAGAAGGTCAACAGTTTGTCTTTGAAGTAGTTAATGCTCAGGAGTTCGATGGCCAAACGCTGTCGGTTGGTGATCTGGTCTATGCCTACGTCGAACTGATCGAACCCAACTCAGGCCGGGTATACCTCCGTGCCGACCGCGTGGTATCGTCACAAACGCGCGAAACGCTCCCCCTGAAACTGGTAGCCGTAGAAAAAAGCCGTCAACGCGGTGTTCCCATGCCCATGCGCGACGCCGTAGCCTCCGGCTGGCAACTGAACTGGGAGAAGTTGTAGAATTGAATGAACAATCGGTCCGCCGATGCGGTACAATGAATAATGTACAATGGCTTCGCGACTGGAGTGTTCCCACGCGAAGCCATTGTACATTATTCATTCAATTCTGCATTTATGATAAAGAACCTCCTCCCCCTCCTTTTCACCGCAACCCTGTCGCTGGGACAATCTCCGGCGCAGCCTGCTTTTGTTCGTGATAGCTTGGATGCCTACATCCGGCGTGGCATGACCGACTGGCAGATTCCGGGGCTGGCTATTGCTATTGTGAAAGATGGTAAGGTGCTGGTTTCAAAGGGGTATGGCGTTCGGGAGGTAGGTAAGCCGGAGCTGGTAGACGAGAATACGCTGTTTTTTATTGCCTCCAACTCCAAGCTGTTTACGGGCACGGCCCTGGCCAAACTCGATGCCGATAAGAAGCTCTCGCTCGACGATAAGGTCACGAAATACCTGCCCGGTTTTACCCTCTACGACCCCGCCGCCACTCAACTCGTCACCGTCCGCGACCTGATGAGCCACCACTTTGGCACTAAAACGTTTCAGGGCGACTTCACTTTCTGGGATACTGACCTGCCCCGCGCCGAAATCATCAGGCGGATGCGGCTGCTAAAACCCACCGGGCAGTTTCGGCAGGATTACGGCTATTGTAACGCGGGCTTCCTGACTGCTGGCGAACTGATTCCAGTCGTAACGGGGCAATCGTGGGAACAGTACGTGGAGCAAACTATCGTGCGGCCGCTGGGCATGACCAACACTTACATGCTCACGGCAGGGGCCGAAAACCGCACCAATATAGCCCGGCCCCATACCAGCAGTTTCGGGCTGGGCGGCACTCAGTCCCTAACGCGCTTGCCCTACGATCACGTTGATAACCTGGCTCCGGCGGGTAGCATGGTTTCGTGCGTGAAAGACCTCAGCCGCTGGCTGATGATGCAGCTCGACAGTGGACGGCTGGATGGGCAGCGGATTTTGCCGTGGGCGGTGCTGCAAAAAACGCGCGATGTGACCACCGTTACCCGTAGCCGTAAGTCGCCGGTGTTTCCTGTGCATTACAGTGCCTATGGGCTAGGCGTTTTCCAGGCCGATTATGCTGGGCGGCAAGTGTACTGGCATACGGGCGGGGCGTTTGGCTTTGTGACCAACACCTGCTTTGTGCCCGAAGAAAAGCTGGCCATCACGATCCTGACCAACAACGACGATCAAAACTTTTTCGAGGCCCTGCGCTACCAGATTCTGGATGCCTACCTGGGTGTGCCCTACACCAACCGCAGTCAGTTTTTCCTCAATAGCGCCCGCCCCGAAATAGCTAAACAGCAGCAGGAATTGGCCGTATTGCAGGCGCGTGTTGACAAAAAGAATAAATCTGAAATGCTCCTGACAGCTTACACGGGCACATTCACCAACGAGCTATACGGCACTGTAACGATCAAACCTGCCGCCAATGGCCTCACCATGACGCTGGAACACCACCCCGGCCTGACTGCCCAGCTTGACTACATGGACGGTCAGACGTTCCGCATCAGCTACGCAAACCGGGCGTTCGGTGTCTTCCCGCTCACATTCCTGCTCACCAATGGCAAGCCTACGAGCTTTGATCTGAAAGCGTCTGATTTTGTGGAATATGATGCCTATAGGTTCACGCGGAAATAGCGATGCCATCACTCAAAGTGATGGCATCGCTATTTCCTCTTGTTTCTTACCTCTTACCTCTTGCTTCTTCTAATACAGCCACTGCACAGCGGTTTTCAGTGCGCCGGGGATATTGCTGCCGATGGTGTCGACCCAAATGGCTTTGTTGACGTTACTAGCGGTGGGGTAGGGGTAGGTTTTGCCCACGAACGCGCTGATGGGTAGGCCCTGCTGATTAGCCAGAATCAGTTCCTGAATCAACTCACCTGCGTTGGGGGCCACCATGGTACCGCCCAGAATTTTCCGGCTCAGCGGATTGAGGCCCGCAGGTTCTACCAGTAGCCACATGCGGGCATACTGATTGTCTTCCACCACGGCGCGGTCGTCTTTGTCAAAACTGTGCTCAATCGTGTCAAAGGCAATCTTTCGCGTGGCCAATTCCTTCGCCGACAGGCCAAACGTAGCTACTTCGGGGTCGGTGAAAGTGACCCACGAAAAGTGGTCGTAGCTGAGGCTTTTGTCGAAAACAGGCGTAATAAAATTGGTGATGATCAACGACGCGTGCAGCGCTGCCGCGTGCGAGAAATACCGCTCACCGGCGGGTGCCCCGGCGGCGGCATCGCCTGCGGCAAATACGTGTTGGTTGGTGGTTTGCAACTGGTTGTTTAAGCGTAATCGGCCTTTGTCGTCTAGTTCAATGCCCGCTGCTGACAGGTTTATGTCGCCGTAATCGAACGTGCGGCCCAGCGTGGCTAGTACCTGATCAAATTGTACGGTATGTTGTTGACCATCAGCCACTTTTACCTGGGCAGTGTGCGCGTCGGTGAATGATTCTATCTCGGCGTTGAGCAAAAATTGAATGCCTTCGCCCGCCAGCCGTTCCTGCAACAGCGCCGATGCCGCCGCCGGTTCTTTGGGCAGAATTCGCTCGTCGCGACCTACCACCGTTACTTCACTACCCAGCCGTCGGAAAGCCTGCGCCATTTCGATACCGTTGGGGCCTGCACCCACCACTAAGAGGTGTTTGGGCAACTCGGTCAAATCGAAAATTGTCTTGTGTGTCAGCACGTTAACTTGCTCAATCCCTTCGGCTTTAAGCGGCTGCGGCTGCGAACCGGTGCAAAGCACCATGTTTTTCGCCGACACCTCCTGGCCATTGATCCTGATCGTTTTTGGCCCCACAAAAGCAGCCGTACCGATTGCTACGTCCAGTGATTCGGCGTCGAGGAGGTATTGGGCATTCTCATGCGCCCGGATCGCGTCCTGCCGGTCGCGTATGTATTGCATCACCCGCGCCAAATCAACGTCGCCGCTCAGTGTAGGGCCGTAGGCGGTTGCCAGTCGGGCCTGATGCACCTGCTTGCTGACGTGAAGCAATGCCTTACTGGGTACGCAGCCGTCGTTGAGGCAGTCGCCACCAATGCGGCGTTCGTGCCGATCAATGAGTAATACCGACAGCCCAAACCGGCGCATGGCAATGCTCACGCTCAGCCCCGCCGACCCGGCCCCAATCACGATAATGTCGTAGTGCGTGTTCATAGTAGACGTTGGATACTGGATGTTGGATAGTGGACGTTAGGCGCTGGACATTGGATGGTAGATGGCCTACTAACTGCTTGTCATCCAACGTCCAGTATCCAGTGTCTAACGTCAGCCCCTACTTCTTCACAAAGTCGGCTAGCGTACCGCGTATGGTGCTGGCAAACTTGCTATCGTTGAACATGGGGTTCTTATTTGGATCAATGAGTTTACAGCGGAAGGCAATAGCCACTTTGGTATTTTTTTGGTCGAACATCATCTTTGGCAATAATCCCAATGATTGGCCGGGCTTCACCGTTGTGGGCATCACAAAGGGGGTAGTAGCCTGTGCCCGGATTCGGATGGGCTGTGGCTGGTCTCCTTCGGCAATTTCCTTGTCGTCGATAGTGACGGTGTAGTGTGTATCCCGAATCTCGAACGGAAATTTGTTCTTATTCAGGCAACTGATTTTGGCGGTCACGTCGGTGGTTTTCAGACCCAGTTTGCCAAAATCAATATCGGTAATCTTGATTTCGGGGATGTGAAAGGTGGGCATTCGCTTGGTCTGCGTATTGGTGAACGTGCGTTCGCCCGCCAGGGGCACGTCGAGGGCGAAGACGCTGACCACGCGGTAGTCGGCACTGTCTATATGCTTCGCTTCGAGCCGTTTCAACAATGCTGTGAGCTTTTTTACCTCCAATCGGGCGGGCAGTGACACCAGCGTACTATCCTGCGACTTCACCGAAATGGTTTTTTCGTAAGCACTGCGCATTACTTCCTCGTTGTCGATGAAGATGATATAATCCACTTTTTTGGCCGTAAAACTTACGGGCAACGGATTGTCGATGAGCAAGTGCATGTTTAACTTGATGGCCTCGTCGCTTACGTCGCTGATATCGAACCGGCTCAGTTCCAGGCGGGGCTTCAACGTACCATCATACGCGCCTCCTTCAGCTTGGGCCTTGTTTTTCAGTTGGTTATACCAAATAAGCGCTCCCAGGCAGCCTACCAAAAGCAGGGTCAGCGCAATAATCCAGCCTCGTTTCATTTTGTTATGCAGTTTGTCAGTGGCTATCTACACTCAACGGGTCGCCTCCACGATGGTTTGGAATACTGATGCACTGAATAACGGTTGAGTATGGTAATGACTGAAAATAGTTTGATGTTTGACTTTTGGTCCGTTTTTCAATCCAATGCCAAACCGCCCTGGCGATTCGTTCAACTAATAAACTCTATAAGTACCCATGTCAAGACCTTCCTTGCCCACCCGCGCCGACTTCCTGAAAGCCTCCGCGCTGGCCCTATCATTCCCCCTGCTTAGCCGTTTCGACGCGCAGGCTAAGCCCCTGAAAAACGTTGGGTTACAACTGTACACCCTCCGCGACACCATCATGAAAGACCCCGATGGGGTGCTGAAACAAGTGGCCGCGCTGGGCTATAAGGAGGTGGAAACGTTTGGCTTCAACGAAGGCAAATTCTTCGGCAAAACACCCAAAGACTTTAAGGCCTACCTGACCGGCCTGGGTATGACCACCCCCAGCGGCCACTATATGCCCAACCAACTCCGCTCTGGCTGGGAAAAGACTGTGGAGGCTGGAGCCGAAGCAGGCCAGAAATACATGGTTTGCGCCTACCTCATGCCCGACGAGCGCAAAAAAGCCGACGATTATAAGCAGTTTGCTGAACTGTTCAACAAGTCGGCGGAGGTGTGTAAGAAGGCAGGTATCCAGTTTGTGTACCACAACCACGACTTTGAATTCCAGCCTGTAGACGGCCAACTGGGTTACGATATCCTGCTGAAAGGAACCGACCCTAAGCTGGTGAAGATGGAACTGGATCTTTACTGGGCTACCATTGCCGGGCAGGACCCCGTGGCGTTGTTTAAGAAAAACCCCGGCCGATTCCCGCTGGTACACATGAAAGATATGGCTAAAACCGAGAAGCGTGAATTTGCTGAGGTAGGCACTGGATCCATCGATTTTCAGCGCATCATTGATGCCCGTAAGATCGGCGGTATCCAGCACTTCTTCGTCGAGCAGGACGTCTGCAAACAGCCCCCCATCGAAGCCATCGCCGTCAGCTTTAAAAACATGGAGAAGCTGAATTTTTAGATTGAGGTATGCTTCTTGCCAGGGTGTATTGCTGACCGGTCCGCCGGTGCGGCGCGTC
>NZ_JAFMYU010000019.1 GCF_017353255.1 Fibrella aquatilis
CGCAGTCGAGACGGTCCGCCGCTGCGGGGCCTAGAGCGCGAAGCCATTATTCATTATACATTGTACATTAACCTACCCTATCTTTCGCCCGTTAAAAAAACCATTCATGGAGACGAAAACAACCACCGAACAACTACAGGCCGCGAAAGCTGTTGCCGCCGAGAAACTAGATGCCATCCGCACCGAAGCGGGTGAACATCTCAACGTTGCCGCCGCTAAACTGGATGAGTTGAAGGATCAGTTGGTAGCCAAGGCGCAGGAAATGGGCAAAGACATTGACGTAGAAGACCTAAAAGCCAAAGCCGCGCAGCACTTCGACACCGCTAAAGCCGCCACCGCCGAAACCCTCACCCACTTGCAGGGGCAGGCCGAAACCGCCTATGCCGCTGCCGCCGCCAAAGCCGATGAACTTCAGGACCTGGCCGAAGACAAGTTTGACGACGTCCGCGCCGAAGCTGCCGTGCAACTCGCGGCTGCTCAAGCCAAACTTGACGAGATCAAAGCCGAAGCCGCCCAGCAAGTAGACGCTGCCACCGCCAAAGCCAAGGCTATGTGGAGTGAGTTGTTTGGGTAAGGCTTCTTAATGTACAATGCATAATGAACAATGTACAATGGGCTGACGCAAAAGTGTGTTCGCGTCAGCCCATTGTACATTGTTCATTATGCATTGTACATTAAGAAGCCCAAATAAACCCCATTCGTCCAGCCGAAGCCGTCTTGGTTGGGGTATTCGCCACCGCCGGTGGTGAGGGCGGCATCCACTACGTTGTATTTCTCGGTGAGCTTGCCCGTGGCTTTGAAGACCTTGTCGTTGAGCGCCAGCCAGCGGTTGCGGCCTTCGTTGGCGGTTTCTACGTAGCCGTAGTTCAACAATCCTTTATACACGATCCATTGCAGCGGTGCCCAGCCGTTGGGCCAGTCCCACTGTTGGCCGGTGTGGTTCAGCGTGGTCACCCACCCGCCCGACTGTAAGAAATCGGCCTTGAGCCGGTCATGTACGCGGCGGGCCTGTTCGGGTGTGGCCAGTTTCAGAAACAATGGAAATGCCCCTGCCAGCGTCAGGGCGGACGTTTTTTGGAAATGCGCGGCGTCGTAATCGTGGAAAAAGCCGGTTTCGTCATTCCAGCAATGATCCAGCATAGCCGTTTGGCGCTGACTGGCGAGGTAGCTGAAATCAACCGCCTGCGCCTGATTGCCCGCCCGCGTGTAGGCGTGTTGCAGGGTCTTTTCGAGTGAAAAAAGCAGGCAGTTCAAATCCACCGGCACGATGTCGGCGGTGTGGATGATGGCCATTGTTTTTTCGTCGGCAAACCACCGGCTGCTGAAATCCCAACCCGATTCGCAGGCGGCGCGGATGTGGCGGTACAGCGTTTCGGGCGCTATGCCCAGGGCTTCGGCGTCGGGGGTTAGTTCGATCTCCTGCCGGTATGATTCGGGGCGGGGCGTGGTCAGGTCATCGGCATAGTGGTTCAGCGACTGCCCGCTAAGCAGGGTGACGCGTCGTTGGTAAGTCGTTTGTCCAGAGGGCGTTACGGTCGTTTTGTGCATCCAGAAATCGTATTCTTTCTGAAGCTGCGGCAGGTAAGCAGTCAGCACGTCGGGGCCGTCGATTTCGGCCAGAAGCTGCACCATCAGGGCAAAAAACGGTGGCTGTGACCGGCTCAGGAAATACGTCCGGTTGCCGTTGGGAATGAAGCCAACCGTGTCGATGAGATGGGCAAAATTGGCCAGCATGTCCCGAATCAAATCCGTCCGGCCCGATTCACGCAGGCCCAGCATGGTGAAGTAGCTGTCCCAGTAAAAAATTTCGTTGAACCGTCCGCCCGGCACCACATACGGGTGCGGCAGCGCCACCCGCGAATCGTGCGGTACGGGCACGTCGGCCGGGCGCGTGAGGCTGTCCCACAGGCGGTTGATATGCTCGGCGGTGCTTAGGCTGGTGTCGCTGACGTAGTCTGAGGCGGCAGGCGTTGGCACCGTAAACTGCTCATACACAAACGCTTTCAGATCAAAATCGGGTTGCTGTCGGGCTTGTTCATACAGCACCTCCAGTTGCGTCGGGTCCTGCTTCGGCACACAATCGACAAACGTTTTCTGGTCGGGAAACACCTGACCAAGCTGTACCGCGTTGAAGAGAGACATGAGTGAAAGGGCGAGAGAGTGAAAGAGCGAATGAGCTTGCATAGCTTCGCGCTCTATTAACCGCAAAGAAATCATACTTTCAGCATTCTAAGCATTCGCTCTTCCACTCTCTCACTCTTTCACCCATGCGCCTAAAATTTTCCCTCTTTTTGAATTACATCGTTTTTGCTATCCTGCTCAATAGTGTCGGGATCGTGATTTTGCAAGTCCAAGGCAGCTACGGCGTTAGTAAAACAGATGCTTCGATACTGGAGGCGTTTAAAGACCTGACCATCGCCATAGTGTCGTTTTTGGTGGCTTCCTACATTACCCGCATCGGCTACAAGCGGGCCATGCTCATTGCCCTCGGCGTTGTTACGGTGGCCTGCTTGCTGATGCCGCAAGTACCGGCGTTTTGGACCACCAAACTGCTGTTTGCAGCCGTAGGAGCCAGTTTCGCGTTCATCAAAGTATCGGTCTTTGCCACCATTGGCCTTATTACTAAAGACACTAACGAGCACGCCAGCTTTATGAACTTCCTGGAGTCGCTGTTTATGGTGGGGGTCATGTCCACGTTTTTCTTATTCAGCGCCTTTGTCGACAATGACAATCCGGCCTCGACTAGCTGGCTCAACACCTATTATGTGCTGGCGGGCATTGCCGGGCTGGCATTTGTGCTCATGCTCACCACACCCCTCGACGAGTCGCAGATACGGGACGAGGGCAAGGCCGTGGGCCTCAATAACATCGCCGACATGCTTCAGTTGGCCCTACGCCCGCTGGTGCTGGTGTTTGTGGCTACGGCATTTGTTTACGTGCTAATGGAACAGGGACTGCAAAGCTGGCTACCCACATTTAACAAAGACTACCTGAAACTGCCTACGTCGCTGAGCATACAGATGGCCAGCATTGTGCCTGCTACCACGGCCCTGGGGCGTTTTATTGGTGGTTTTGTCCTGAAAAAAGTAGCGTGGTACTGGCTGTTAATCACCTCGCTTGTGGTAGCTGCCGCACTCTTGCTGCTGGCGCTTCCCCTGGCCGAAAAAGCCAATCTGGCAGCCGTGGCTGGCACCAACTATGGCTGGGCCGACGCTCCGCTAGCGGCGTTTTTGTTTCCGGCCATTGGTCTGTTTATCGCGCCTATCTACCCGGCCATCAACTCGGCTATTCTGAGCAGCCTGCCCCTGAAGCAGCACGGCCCTATGGCAGGCCTGATTGTAGTGTTTTCGGCCCTGGGTGGTACCACCGGCTCACTCCTCATGGCCCGCATTTTCGAAGCTTACAACGGCCAAACCGCCTTCTATTTTCTGCTTGTGCCTATTGCCCTGCTGCTCGTGTTGCTTACCGTTTTTAGAAGAATACAGGGTTAGACGAGGGTGGTGTATCGAATCGAAAAACGCCAAGCGCTATTGGATGATTACCTATCATGTGCATAACCCGTCCTTTACACATCCCGGCGTTTCGCCAGCCACTGTTTCAGGGCGGGGCCAGTGCCAAAAGGCCACGGGCGGAGTTCGGGGATGGGCGTGACTTTGTAAGCTTGTAGCTCGGTGGTGTCCAGCACAATTTCGCCTTTGGCGCGGACGTGGTAGGTGAAAATAACCTCGTTGCGCTGGTAGAAGGTGTAGATGCCCAGAAACTCCACGATCTCGGCATCGAGGCCAATCTCTTCTTTCACCTCACGTAGCACGGCTTCGGCGGGTTCTTCGCCTTTTTCCAGGAAACCCGTTACGATGCCAAACCACTCGGCGGGCCAGCCAATGCTCTGCACCAGCACCACGGCGTTGTTGTCATACTCCACAATGGCCCCCACCACCGGCAGCGGATTGTCGTAGAAAACGTAACCGCAGGGTTTCGAGCAAACGAGCCGCTCCCGTCCGGCGTTTTCGGCCAGCACCAGCGGCGCGGCGCAGTTGGGACAGAAGTTGTGTTTCAAGGCGAGTTTCAGGTCTAATGTTTAATGTCCAAATTCCAAAGTTGCGATCCCGCCACGCCAACGTCTTAGCGTGTTTGTACGCTGATATTAAAACGGAACCACAACTTTAGACATTGAACCTTGGACTTATTTTTCCTCCCAGAAGGCCTCAATCGCTGTAAGAGCATCATCTACAGACTCTGCCACGATAAGCAGGGCGCGGTTTTCAGGTTTCAGGAAACCATCGGCTACGCAGCGGTCGAGTTGCTGAAGCATAAGGTCGTAGTAGCCGTTAACGTTGATGATGGCAATGGGGCCGTCGTAGAGCTTCAGTTGCCGCCATGCCAGTATCTCGAATAACTCGTCGAAGGTGCCATAGCCTCCGGGGAGGGTGATCACGCCTTTGGCCAGGGTCACCATCTTGTATTTCCGTTCGTGCATCGTTTCCACAAAGTGCATCTCAGTCAGCGTTTTGTGGGCTACTTCCAGGCTGGCCAGGAAGTTGGGAATCACGCCCGTCACTTCACCGCCGTTGCTGAGCACGGTGTCGGCCACGGTGCCCATGAGGCCGTAGCCCCCGCCGCCGTAGATGAGGCGGATGTTCCGCGTGGCCATTTTCTGCCCCAATTCGGTGGCGACTTCATTAAACACAGGCTTGGTCCCCGGCGAGGACCCGCAATACACGACAAGGCTTTGCATCTATTTAGTGGTAAGTGATGAACGGTAAGCGGTAAGTAGGCCGCTTTAAAACGTTGAGAACGCAAGGCAACTAACTATAAAGGCAAGTAAAACAGAACTTGCCTTTATAGCCAAGCTCTTCTTACGAGTTAATATCGAACTGCTCAACATCCGTAGTACGGCTTCTGTATCAGCACTGATCGATTCAAATTCGCTTTGAGTGATATACTGTGTTTTGTAGAGAAGCTCGAGCCAATATAGTGTCTCGCCAGCCTCCTTTTGAGCGATACTCAGTTTATGAATAAAGTCAATGCCTGATTCCGCGTTCGTGGCTTCCCGGACCATTGCGCCTGGGTTTGTACCAGATCGAAGTATCTGCTTACTAATTATTAATTCGTTTTTCTCACGAACAAGGTGCTTGTTGAGATTAACAATTCTGATGGCCAATTCTAGCGTTTTATCACGCAGTACACTGGGTTTGTGACTTTGAGGTTTCATGGACTTTTGCGTTCGATGGTTAGCCAAGTCTACCACAAAAACGATTATTATTCTAATGACCAGACCACCTACTTACCGTTCACCGTTCAGCACTTACCACTGACCGCAGGTCCATCCCCCCAAACGTGCCGGAACTCATCATCAGAATGACGTCAGCGTCGGGGGCGTGTTGGGTGATAAACGTTTGGAGATCAGTCAATTCGGTAAATACTTGCAGGCCGGGTTTGCTGAACGCAGCCAGTACGTCGGTGGGGGCGATGGGGGCGAGGCGCTTGATTGCCAGCGTATGAGCGTTGTAGTAGACTGCCGCTGTATCGGCCATGTCGAGGCTGTGCGCATACTGAGCCAGAAAGTCTTTGTTGAGGCTGCTAAAGGTGTGCAACTCCACGCAGGCCAGCAGGTGTTTGTCGGGAAACTGCGCTTTCACGGCTTCGGTAGTGGCCGTCACCTTGGAAGGCGCATGGGCAAAGTCGCGGAACACGATCTGATCGGCGGTTTGGGCTACGGTTTCCAGCCGCCGCGCCGCCCCACCGAAGGTCTGGACGGCCTCGTAGAACTGCGCATCGGTCACGCCCAATCTATCGCAGACGGCCATGGCCCCCGCGATGTTTTTCATGTTGTGCAAGCCAAATATGCGTAGCGGAACCTCGGTGCCGTCGGGTGTGGTCAGGTACGTATGTCCGTCGCGGATCACGTGCGGGTGAGCATCGTAGGGCACTTTTTGCACGTCCTCGCGGCCATTCTGACCCACCACGTCGAGCATGTTGTCGGTCTCGTCGAAGAGCAACACGCCTGATTTGGGCATCTGTTCGGCCAGCAGCTCAAACTGCGCCACGTAGCTGTCATAGGTCGGGTAAATGTTCACATGGTCCCAGGCAATGCCGCTAATGAGGGCCATATGGGGCTGGTAATGCAAAAACTTAGGCCGCTTGTCGAGGGGCGAGGAGGCGTATTCATCACCTTCGATAATGATCACCGGCGCAGCCGTGGCCGAATGGTCGTCGGTGAGGCTGACCATGGTCTCGAACCCCTCCAGTTGCGCACCTACGAGGTAATCGAAGCGGTGGTTATGGTAGTTCAGCACGTGCAGAATCATCGACGTGATGGTGGTTTTACCGTGACTGCCGGCAATGACCACGCGCTGTTTCTGGCGGCTGTGTTCGTAGATAAATTCAGGATACGAGAAGATAGGCAGGCCTAATTCCTGCGCACGGGCCAGTTCGGGGTTGTCGGCGCGGGCGTGCATACCCAGGATTACGGCGTCGATACCGGCGTGGATGCGTTGTGGAAACCAGCCCATTTCGGCTGGAATGAGGCCTTTTTGGGTTAATCGGCTCAGGGCAGGCTCGTAAATTTCGTCGTCGGAACCCGTGATCGTGTGGCCTTGCTGATGGAGCGCCAAGGCGAGGTTGTGCATGGCACTTCCGCCAATGGCAATGAAATGATAGGCCTGCGGCATGAAGATTGGTATGTATTGACTGGTAGACGAAGGTAGCTACTATCTTCGTTTAGCGAATAATGAGTTGCCCACTGACTATGAAATGGAATAACGGCCTTGCGGTTGGAATGTTGCTGCTAAACGGCCTCGTTGCCCATGCGCAGGCCCCTACGTCGGTGTCGGCTGCGTCGCCGTATCGGGGCGAAAATCTGGGTCCACAGGTCAATTCGACCTATAACGAAGGCAACCCGCTCATTAGCCCCGACGGGAAAACGCTGTACTACACCCGCGAAGACCATCCCAACAACACGATGTTTGCCGACAAAGAAAACGGCAGCGCCGACATCTGGTATTCGGAGTGGCAACCCAGCAACCAATGGGGACCGGCGCGACGCATGGGTGCTCCACTCAACCAGTTCAACCACAACGCCGTTTTTAGCATCACACCCGACGGCAACACGCTGCTGTTACGCGGTGCGTATACCAACGGCCGTTACGAAACGCGTGGCTTTTCGATCAGCAAACGCACCAACGGCGGCTGGAGCACCCCCGAAGCGCTGAACATTGCCAACTACGAAAAAATGAGCAAAGGCCAGTTCGACTTTGCGTACCTGACCGTAGATGGGAAGACGCTGCTGCTGTCGTTCAGCGAAAAACGTAACGGTCAAAAAGACGACCTCTACGTTTCGTTTCGGCAGAAAAACGGCTCCTGGAGCCAGCCCATGAACCTAGGGGCTGATGTCAATACCGACGATTATACCGAGACCACGCCCTTTCTGGCCCCCGACGGCAACACGCTTTACTTTTCAACTAACCGCCCTGGTGGGCAAGGTGACAACGACGTCTGGGTGGCGCGTCGGGTGGATAAGACCTGGAAACGCTGGTCGAAGCCCCAAAACCTGGGTCCCGGCACCAACACCGACGGCTACGATGCCTACTATTCCATTTCGGCCCTCGGCGACTTAGCCTACCTGACCACGTTCAAACATGTGGGCACCGAAGGCGGCAAAGGCGGTGATATTGTGCAAATCCGGTTGCGGTCACTTACGCCCCCCGGCGGCGATTCGACCACGCTGGCGCAAACGCCGGGACAGGTGGGCGGTGGTAAAAATCCAGCTGACCTGACCAGCCCCGACCCAGTAGCGTTGATTTCGGGGAAGGTGATCGATCAGAAAACCGGTCGGCCCATTGCCGCCGAAATCATTTATAGCACCCTGCCCGACGGGGCCGAAGCCGGTCGCGCTACTGCCGACCCCACCACGGGCGAATACAAGATCATTTTGCCCTACGGCCAGAAATACACCATGCGCGCCGTAGCCCCGGATTTCATTGCCGAAGGAGCCAACGTGGACCTGACGGGTGGCCCAACCGATAAGAACAAGGGTTTCGAGGAGATCAAAGGCAAGGAACTCAAGCTTGTACCTATCGAAGTGGGCCAATCGGTGCGGCTGACGAATATCTTCTTCGACACGGGCAAGGCCATCCTGCGCGACGAGTCCGCCCCGGAGCTTGACCGGCTGGTGACGGTGATGAACGAGAATCCCAAACTGGGCGTCGAACTGGGCGGTCATACCGATAACGTAGGTTCAAACGAGCTGAACGCCAAGCTCTCGCAAGACCGCGCCGACGCGGTGCGGGAGTACCTCATTGGCAAGGGCATTGAACCCGACCGGCTAGCCAGCAAAGGTTTTGGCGAAACAAAACCCGTGGCTCCCAATGACACCGACGAAGGCCGTCAGCGCAACCGCCGCGTGGAGTTTTTAATCGTGAAGAAGTAGGAGCGTGAAAACGCAAATTGGGTGAGTGCAACTGGTCTGCCGGTGCGGAATCAGCGCAGATTTTTCAGAATGGTCAATTGCGCTTTTCGGAAGGAATTGGACCGAAGCGTGATCAGCACATCGTTTCGTCGCGTAGCGACCCAATGTTTGTAGAAAAAGGGGTTCATGCAACAGATTTCCGTCGCGCAGCGACCAAACGATTAACGCATATTGTTTGGTCGCTACGCGACGGAAATCTGTTGCATGAACCCCTTTTTCTACAAACATTGGGTCGCTACGCGACGAAAAAACGCGCTGGCTCCTTTCTAATAAAGGTTATGTTCGATTTGACTATGTATCTGTTCACGTGACGGCTATATTTAAATTCACCTAACTGTCATTTTTATTAGATGCCTAACACCTATACGCAACTATATATACAGGTCGTTTTTGCTGTAAAACACCGCCACGGATTAATTAGACCCGAATGGAAGGAAGATCTTTACCGCTACATGACAGGTATTATCCAAAAGCAGGGTCACAAACTGATTGCCATCAATGGAATGTCTGACCATGTTCACGTTTTCATTGGTTTCAATCCTAAACAGGCTGTTTCAGAATTGATGCAATACCTTAAAATGGATTCATCGAAATGGATTAACGAAAAGCGGTTGACATCAGCTCAGTTTGAATGGCAAACGGGTTATGGCGCTTTTTCTTACGGTCATTCACAAATAGACGTAGTAGTTAAGTACATTCAAAATCAGGAACATCATCACCGTGAACGGACATTTTTGCAAGAATATAAAGCCCTCTTGCGAAAATTCGATATTCCCTATGATGAACGATATGTATTTGTTTCAATTCAGGATTGAAATAAGTAATCCGCCCAATCCGCGTTCTGTTGCCTTATTTTGCCAACTATGTGGCAAATCTGGATTGACACCGGGGGCACCTTCACGGACGGCCTCGCCCGCGCCCCCATCGGCACCCTTCACCGAACCAAAGTGCTCAGCAGCGCCCGGCTGCGCGGTCAACTCATAAACGGCCAATTGCAGGCTGCATGGCTTACCGCTCCTATTTTCGACGGGTATACCCTACGGGTGGTGGAGGCCGATGAAACGTTTACTATTCAATCGCTGTCGGTGACGGGTGAATTGGTGGTAAAGCAGGAGGGGTTTCCCAACCACACGCTTCTAACCGTAGAACTGTTCACAGGCGAAGAAGCCCCCGTACTAGCCACGCGGCTGCTGACGCAAACGCCACTGAATCAGCCGTTTCCAGTGCTGGAAATGCGATTAGGCACGACCAAAGGCACCAACGCTCTGCTCGAACGGCGGGGTGGACGGGTGGCCCTGCTCGTGACCGAGGGCTTCCGCGATTTGCTGGTGATTGGCACCCAACAACGCCCCAATCTCTTCCAACTGGCCATCCCCCCCGCTGAAGTACTCTATGAAACGGTGCTGGAAGTGCCCGAACGCATGACCGCCGACGGTACTGAACTGGCTCAACTGACAGACGAGGCCATTACCCATATTGTAGCACAACTGGGCGAAATCAACCCAGATGCGGTAGCCATTTCGCTGCTCAATGCCTATCAGAATCCAGCACACGAACGTCAACTGGCCGACGCCATTACGGCAGCGGGCTTTCAGTTCGTGACCTATTCTACGGCACTGTCTACAGCACCGGGCTATGTAGCACGTACCCAGACAGCGGTGGCCAACGCCTACCTGATGCCAGTACTACGAACCTACCTGGCCAACATTCAAACTCAGTTGGGGGGGCATCAGGTACGTGTGATGACGAGCGCTGGGGGGCTGGTCCGGGCTGATTTGTTCCAGCCAAAAGACAGCCTGCTCAGCGGCCCGGCGGGGGGCGTGATTGGGGCAGCATCTGTCGCCCCGCAGGAGGCCATACTTACCCTCGACATGGGCGGCACCAGCACCGACGTGGCCCGGATTGAGCATGGCCAGCCCGACTACCGCTTTTCCACGCCCATTGGCCCCTTTGAACTGCAACTACCCTCGCTCGCTATTGAGACCGTGGCGGCGGGTGGTGGCTCGGTCTGCTGGTTCGATGGGGTGGCCGGGCAATTGCGCGTAGGGCCGCAGAGCGCGGGGGCCAGTCCCGGCCCGGCCTGTTATGGCGCTACTCCCTCCGGCGCGGTGCCACTGCTGACTATTACCGATGTGAATCTGCTGCTGGGCAAGTTGCACCCCCGGCAGTTCGGTATTCCGATTTTCCCCGAAAAAGCCCAGGCTGCACTAGAGGCTGTTGTTGAGCAAATTGCCCTGACTACGGGCCAAAAAATGCCTTTGGATGAGTTACTGCGCGGTTTCGAGCGTATTGCCGACGAGACTATGGCCGGGGCAATCCGCAAAATTTCGGTGGCGCGGGGCTTCGACCCGGCGCAGTATAGTTTGCTGGTTTTTGGTGGGGCGGGCGGCTTGCACGGTTGTGCCGTGGCTGAGCTGCTGGGCATGCGCCGTCTGTTTTTGCCTTTCGATGGGGGCTTGCTGAGCGCCTATGGCATGGGTCAGGCGAAGGTTGAACGCATGGCAATACAGTACATATTGAAGCCACTCGCCTCCTTTAACAGGGGGCAATTAGAATCTATTTTCGATGAACCAGAGCAAAACGCATGGCATCAACTTATTGACGAAATGCCTAACGGTATAGGTAAAGTAACGTATCGCTATTGGCTGCATCTCCGCTTTGTTGGGCAGCAAACAGCACTAGATATTGAGTGTGATGACGCTTATTTCCAGGACGACGATATCTATACGGTCAGTTTCTTAGCAAAAACGTTTCGACAGGAATATCGCAAACTTTACGGCTATGCGCCTACCAACCAGCCTATCGAGGTTGAAAGCGTTCGGGTTAGGGTTAGCACTGTGCTCGACAACGTACCAAGTCAGACAATTCCTCTCCAGCCTCGTCCCGCCGTTCCAGCCTTTCAGACTGACCAATACCCCGACTATGACTGGACGCAACTACAGCCCGGCGACACGTTTTCTGGTCCGGCGTTATTGCTCAATACAACCTCGTCGGTCTTTGTGGAGGAAGGGTGGTCGGTGGCTATTCAGGCGGATAGAACAGCGCGAATTGAATGGACATCGACGGCAGAAACACAGCGACAGTCGGTTGATAATGAGGTCATCCAGCTTGAACTATTCACCCAGCGGTTCCGGGCTATTGCCGAGGAAATGGGCGCGCAGTTGCAGCGCACGGCCTTTTCAGTCAATGTGAAAGAGCGCCTCGATTTTTCCTGCGCCCTGCTCGATGCCGACGCCCGGCTGGTGGCCAACGCTCCGCACATACCCGTGCATCTGGGTAGCCTGGGTGTGTGCGCCAGGCTGGTGCTGGCCAAGCTGGCGCAGGACGGTACGCCCCTCGGTCCCGGCGACGTAGCCATTACCAACCACCCGGCCTACGGCGGATCGCACCTGCCCGACGTGACGTTGTTGCAGGGGGTCTATTCGGCTGACAACCAGGTGGCCGGACCGCAACTGATTGGCTACGTGATTAACCGGGCGCACCATGCTGAAATTGGGGGTAAAACGCCCGGCTCCATGCCGCCCGATGCCACGTCGCTGATGGAAGAGGGCGTGGTGCTGGAACCGCAGTTCATTGTCAGGCAGGGTGTGTTTCTGTGGGAAAACGGTCTTTCTGACCTATTCACCCAGGCCCCCTACCCAACCCGCGCCCTGGCCGAAAACCGGGCTGACCTGGAGGCGGCGCTGGCTTCGTTGCGGGCGGGCGAAACGGCCTTGCAAACGCTGGCACAAGCACACGGCATCGAAACGGTTCATCGCTACATGGGTCGGTTACAACAGTCGGCTACGGAGGCCATCCGGGCTGTTTTGGCCAGTCACGAAGGGCAGGAATTTAGCACAACTGAGTCGTTAGACGATGGTCATCAAATTTGCACAAGACTGATAGTCAGCAACAAACGACTCACTATTGATTTCCGGGGTACGTCGGGTGTACATCCGAATAACCTCAACGCCAACGTATCTATTCTGCATTCGGCAGTGCTGTATGTGTTGCGGTTGTGGGTAGCGCAGGACATTCCACTCAATGAAGGACTGATGACTCCGGTAGAGTTGGTACTGCCCGAATCGTCGTTTTTGAACCCCATTTTTTCGGCAAAACCAGCCGAGTGTCCGGCGGTGGTGGGGGGTAATACGGAGGTGAGTCAGCGGCTGGTCGATACGTTGCTGAAGGCGCTGGGGCTGGCGGCGTGTAGTCAGGGCACGATGAACAACTTTTTGTTTGGCAATGATACATTAGGCTACTACGAAACCATCGGTGGCGGGGCGGGGGCCGTGCGGGGTATGGCGGGGCGGTCGGGGGTGCATCAGCACATGACCAACACCAAACTCACCGACCCTGAAACCCTGGAACGGCGCTACCCCGTGCGCTTGTGGCGGTTCAGCCTCCGGCCCCATTCGGGCGGGGCGGGCAGGTGGCGTGGTGGCGACGGACTCATCCGCGAGATTGAATTTCTGACCCCCATGCAGGTAACGCTGCTGAGTCAGCACCGGGTGCAGGCACCCTACGGCCTCAACGGTGGGCAAGCTGGCGCAATAGGATATCAGACGCTGATTTCGCCTAATGGTAAGGAAGAAACCCTGCCCGGCATCTTTACCCGGCAGATGCTCCCCAACGAACGCATCCGTCTGGAAACTCCTGGCGGCGGTGGGGTGGGGGGTGAGCAGCCTTCTCCCTCTCTGACATGAAAAAGCTCTTATATTTTCTGACCTGCCTTGCCTTCCCTGCTTTTGCACAAAAAATCCCTGCTGAGAAGGAGTGGCTGTCGCTGTTCAACGGTAAAGACCTCAGCAACTGGGATATCAAAATTACGGGCTATCCGTTGGGTGAAAACTACGGCAACACCTTCCGGGTGGAAAACGACATGATTCGCATTACCTATGACCAATACAAAACCTTCGACGGGCGGTTTGGGCATATGTACTACAAACAGCCTTTTTCGCACTATATCCTCCGGTTCGAATATCGGTTTACGGGCAACCAGACCCCCGGCGGGGCTGTCTGGAATGTGCGGAATAGCGGCGTGATGTTTCATTCGCAGTCGGCGCAGAGCGTGAGTTTAAAGCAGGATTTCCCCGTTTCGCTGGAGGTGCAGACGCTGGGTGGCCTGAGCAACGGTAAACCCCGACCAACGGCCAACCTCTGTTCGCCGGGTACGCTGGTGAAGCAGAAAGGGCAGGTAAACCCCCTCCACTGCATCGAATCGAGTTCGAAAACCTACGACGGCGATCAGTGGGTAGCTGTGGAAGTGCTAGTCTTGGGCGATTCGCTCATTGAACACCACATTGACGGACAAACGGTACTGGCCTACGAACACCCGGTTACTGATGAATACTTCATCAGCAAAAGCAATGACTTCGAGCAGGCAGGCGTAGCCGATGCCGCCTTCTGGCGGGCACGAGCCGGCAAACCCCTGACTAAAGGGTATATTGCTCTGCAAGCCGAAAGCCATCCAATCGACTTCCGCAACCTGAAGCTCCTGAACCTCAAAGGCTGCATGAACCGCAGGGCGAAAAACTACAAAGCGCACTATGTGGTGAATGATGAAGGGGCGTGTGTGTTTAACTAATTTCGGATTGTTGCTGACCGGTCCGCCGTTGCGGTTGCGGATTTCGGATTGTTGCTGACCGGTCCGCCGGTGCGGCATGGGTTTGCTCTAGCGAAAGCAACAATCCGAAATCCGCAACGGCGGACCGCCCCAATCCGAAATCTTCTCTTATGCCCAAATCTCTCTCCCTTCGTGCTGGTCTTGGCAGCATTCTGTTCTGGTCTGTTATTTCGGCGGCGTTTATTGGGCCGGGTTCGGTAACGGCCTGTGCCATGGCAGGTTCCAAATACGGGCTGAATCTGCTGTGGGTGCTTACGTTTGCCACGCTCGGCACGGTCTGGTTGCAAGAGGCAGCCTCGCGCATTACGATCACGACAGGGCGTGATCTGGGGCAGGTAATTCGGCAGAGTTATTCGGGAAAAACTGGCCTACGGGTGGCCTGGGCGCTGTTTCTGGCTATTTTTTTGGGGTGCGCGGCCTATCAGGCGGGTAACATTCTGGGAGCCGTGGCGGGGCTTTCTCTCATGACGGGTCTGCCCGCGCCCACGCTCACGGTGGTGGTGGGTCTAGCCTGCGTTGGGCTGCTCTGGGTAGGGTCTACGCAGAACCTCGCCAACTTTCTGGGCATTATTGTTTTTGCCATGGGTGGGGCCTTTGTCTATGTGGCCTTCGGCGCACCCGTCACGCCCGGTGCCGTGGCCAAGGCACTGGTGGTACCCAACCTGCCTGGCGGCTCACTGCTGCTGGTCAACGGGCTAATCGGTACCACCATTGTGCCCTACAACCTCTTTTTCGGGTCCAGCATTTCGCCTAACCAATCCCTTGCCGATATGCGGCTGGGTATCTGGGTAGCGGTCATTCTGGGCGGCATCATTTCGGTGGTGTTGCTGCTGGCAGGCATGCTTATTCCGGACGATTTTTCGTACCCCCACATGGCTACGGTCCTCGCCGAACGGTTGGGACCGTGGGCGGGGAATCTGTTTGCGTTTGGCCTGTTTGCGGCGGGTTTTGCCTCGTCGCTCACGGCTCCGCTGGCGGCGGCTATTACGGCGCAGAGCCTGCTAAACGTACCTAAAAACAGCCCCATTTTTCGGGGAATCTGGCTGGTGGTGCTGACCACGGGTGTCACGTTTGGCCTGTTCAACGTGACGCCTATTCCCGTAATAGTGGCCGTACAGGCCATAAACGGCATTTTATTGCCCTTTGTCACGGTGTTTCTCTGGCGGGTTGTCAACGACCGGGCTTTGCTGGGCGAACACCGTAATTCAACGGGCCAAAACGTGGCCATGGGCTTCGTCGTACTCGTTACGGCCATGCTGGGCGGCTGGAATGTGTGGCTGGCCGTGGTTCGGTAGGGGCATACACTTCCTTCAGAAAGCGAATGGCATCTCAGAGCAGCAGCAGGCCCGCTACAGCAACGCCAATGGCCAATAAAGAAAGAATTAGCCCGATTAAAGCGCGGTAGCGTTTGAGCGGGCGCATACTAGGGGAACACGGCTTTTGCTACCCATCCGGTTTTGGTACCGGCGGCTCCCGTTGCTTTTACATAATAGAGACTTCCCGGCGTGCCATCGAGTTGCGCGTAGATGTCGCCCAAGTTGCCCGCCACAGTCCCTTCGGGCGACCCATTGCCGAAGCTGAATTGGCCCGGTGCCAGCCCTACCGCCTGCTCATAGAGGCTGTTTGTGACGGGAACATACGTCTGCCCGTTGGCGTCGTAGAAGTCCCAGTCGATGGTTTCTGAGGAGGGAGACCCTCGCCGCTCGACGGCAAAATGCAGGTGGTCGCCGTTGGTATTGCCCGAATTGCCCGATAGCGCGAGCAGATCGCCCGCATTGACCCGCTGCCCTACCGTCACGTTGATAGACGACCCCGTCAGGTGGCCGTAGACCGCATACGACAGGTCGTCGTGGCGCACTCGGATAATGTTGCCAGTGTCGGCGGTACCTCGCGTACCGATGTCCTGATTGGGGTGAACCCGCACGATATCGACCACCAGGCCATCCATGGCGGCCAACACCTTGGTACCGCGCGGTACACCAAGGTCGACGGCGAACTGCTGCGCGCCTGTATGGGAGGCCGCTCCGCCCCGACCCTGCACACACGGCACCTTCGTACCCGGCGCAAACGGCAGTGTATAGTGCAGGTCTGATTTGGTAGTGTTGAAGCGGATACCGACCGCCATTGGCATCCCGCCCGGCAGAAAATCGGTGATCTCACGCCCGGCATTCACCGTGCCTTCGTAGAGCTGCGTGGTGGACTTGGGATTAAGCGGCACAATAGTACCGAACCGAAGGCTGTTGCCTGTCAAGGTCAACGATGACTCGTCTTTGGCGTGGAGAGGGCCAATTTCGGCAAAATCGTTCGAGTCGTTGACCAATTCCACCACAAAGGTGCGGTCGTTGAGTGTCAGTTTGAACCGAAACTTGTTTTCGTACCCTTCGTGGTCTTTTAGGTGTGGCAGGTTCATGGTGTGAAGTTCGGTTCGCCCACTAATACCCACCCCGCCCGGCTTTTTCACATCGACTTTGGTGCCGTCGGGTTTCGTCACGGTGGCTTCTACGCCATGTTGCGCCGCCGATTCGATGATCGCTTTGGCTTCGCTTGCCCCGCTTTCGGCGTATTTCTTCGCCAGGTTTTCTTTTGCCGTTTTGGCTTGTTCGGGTGTTAGGGCACCCCCTTTCTGAAGGTCGTCGATCAACTGCATACCCTCTTTGAACTGCGCATTGCTGGGGTCTTTTGGTTTTTCGGGTTCGACGGTGGTGGCCCCGCTGCCCATGTAGGCGTTCAACGCTTTCTCTTTCAATTCGGCTTTTTTCGCTGGCGAGAGCGATTTGTCGTTGTCGATGGCGTTCAGGCTTCGGTCGAGGCGGCGTTCCATTGTTTTCTGCACGTCGAGTTTAGCGGCTTCCTGGGCAATTGTTTTGGCGGCTTCCATTGAAGTCTGGAACGTCTGTATGGCGTTTTTCTGGTTTTCGGCTAGCCCCGTAATGTCTTTAAACAGGCTGGCCTGACCCAATACGCCCAGCGTGGCGGCGAGGCCCGTAGGGTCGGGGGCGTTGGGTGCATTCTGGATGCTGACCAACGACTGCGGCAGGGCCGACGGCTGCAAGGTGCCGGGGTCGGCGCGGCGGCTGTCGGTGCTGATTGGGCTAATGGCCGTGGGGCTGTCGGGAATGGGCGATTCCTCCCACCGCCAGAACCGGCTGTCGTCGATCTTCTCGCACGAATTGCACTTGCCCATGACGGCCTCGGCGAAGACCCCTTTTGTGGGTACGCTCACGCTGACGGGGTCGGCGGTGGCGGTCATGTAGAACTCGGTCAGCGACTCCTTCATGCCAAAATCGGGGTTGAGGTTCAGGCCGGGCGCCACGGGAAACACCAGACTGTTGCCCACAATGGCCAGCAGTTCGTTCTGCACCAGCGAGGCCAGGCTGCGGCCTTCGCCCTTGCCACTCAGAAAAATGCCATCCAGCAGCATGAAACGCCGTTTTTCCGACATGCCGAGCCAGCTGCGTTCGTGGTAATATTCGAGGTTGTCGTTGAGGTGGGCAATCAATTTGTTTACCAGCACCAGATCCTCCTTGCGCGGGTCTTTCAATTCCTCGTCGGTGGGGCCTGTGTAGATCGTGGCCGCGTCGTTGGCCGTCAGGTCGTCGTTGAGCCGTTGGTAGCGAAACAAAAAGTCGCTGTGGTGGCGAGTGCGGTAGCGCATCGACCCCGACTGCACGGTGGCGAATGAGCCTTCGGTGAGTACATCTTTGGTCGGGTCAATACCGATGCGCAGGTAGTGGAACCGGTCGCGGGGCAGACCCGTTGGCCCCTGTATCCGTAGCGATACCGTCAGCAACCCGTTGCGCACATACCTCGACGACACCGAAGGGTCGAACGTAATGGCACCGATGCCGTTACCCCCTTCGTTTTGTACCGTAAACAGCAGTGAATCAACAAATTGGCGGGCAATGCGTTCGCCAAGCATTTGGTGGAATACGGCGTCTTTGTCAGCCGCGTTGGCGAGGAAATCGGTATAGAATTCGGTGGGGTTGTTCACCACGCTTCTTAGCTTGGCCCAGTTGGCTTCGATAATTCGCCCGACCTTCTTTTTGTGCCAGATCGGCCCCAGTCCGCCCCCGCCGGCAAACACCGGGGGGCGTTCGGTATCATCAACTTCCACAATATCGTCGAGCGGGCGTTGAATGGAAAACCGGAACTGCAACTGCCCCGATGCCGTAATGATGGGTTCGGAGGCAAACGTGCCCGACGGGAAATTGCTGTCCTGCCACTCGTGGGCCACCCGGTCGCCGGCGTCGAAACCAGCACGGAGCCGCCGGTCGAGCAGGCCCGCCGCCAGCGGTTCGCGCCAGCGGAGCATCTTTTTCAGGTCGAAACTACTCATCAGCAGCGGTACGAACAGGCACTCGCGGGCTTCGGCAAACCGCTGCCGGATTTTGAAATGCCGCAGTACTTCGTAATACTGAATGGTGAGGGCGTGGCAGTGGTTGTAGTTGGCAACGCTTTCTGAAGACACCTCGAACCGCTCCCCCTGCGATACGGTCTGAATAACCGTCGACCGCATGCTCCGCACCGAGTTGGCCGATTGCATCAGTCGGTCGCTGAGTCGCTGCTGATCGGACGACGATACCTGCCGGAAGCTGTCTTGCGAGGCCCGCGAGCTTGACGTGCTGTAGCCGCCCGATACCCCAAATAGCACCCCGCCCAAAACGCCTCCTGCCGACCCCGACACCCCGCCCGTTGAGGCCCGCGAACTGCCCCGCAGGTTTTCTGAAGTGGTTCCTCTGGCTATTTCCAGAATGTCGCGGTCGCGGCTGAGAGAGTTAGAGAGGCTCTCCTCCACATCGACGCTTTGGCTGTTGGCCGCCGACTCGCGCCGCTCCCAGTCGAACACCACGAGTTGCTTTTTCTGACCCGGTGCCAGCGGCAGGCTGTAGAGCAGATCGCCCAGCGAATAACCATCGGCCACCCATTCCGACTTAAAATGCAGCAGATGCCCGTGCGCTACCTCCACGGCTTGGTAGATCGTGGGTTCATCGTCCCAGTCAACGGTGTTGGTTGGGCCCAGTTCAACGCGCCCTAACGGCCGGGGTGGGGGCAACGGCGCCACCAGCGTAGTCTGGAAGGTACGTATCTCGTTGAGGGTAAAGAGCTTACTGATGTTTTCTTTAGTAATTGTCTTTTCGTCTTTCAGAAAATCAGCCAGTACGCCTTTCCGAATTTTCACCGTTTCGATGGTCTTCAGAAAGTCGTCGGCGGCGGCCGCAGCGCGGCTACGGTTGCGTATGGTAGCCGTTGTTTTCAGGGGCGATTCGCGGGCAATAAACGGCAGGGCTTTCAGCGGTTCCAGCAACTCAAACACCGTGTAGGGCAGTTGCCGCAGGATGTCGCCCAGGGTTAGTTCGTCTTCATCTTCAAGCACATAGCCCTTAATGGCTGGTTCGGACGTGCGCACGAGGGAGTAAAACGAAAACTCTTCCAACACCCGCTTCTGGTCGAATTCACCCGCTGTGCAGCCGCAATCGCAGTCGCCGGCGTCAGGGGTGGGGGTGGTTGCGTCGGCAAGGTTGGCCACCAGGATGACCCGGCGTGGGAAAACCAGTTCCGTTACCTCCGTTTCTCCCCCGTCTGGGTTGGCGACCAGCCGTTTCTGCGGCTCCAGCTTAATCGGAATGGGGTTTTCTGTGAGGTTGAGGCCTACCTGCGCCGTGGCGGCAATGAACGTGCCGACGGGATAATCCATGGCAAAATAGCCCTGCGCTTCGGTCCTGACGGTGGTAAGTGGCACAAAATTGCCCTCGGCTTCGGTCTGTACCAGTATGATAATTTGCACGTCGTCCATCTTCCGAACGCCCTTTTTGTCGAGCAGGCGCCCGTAGACAAAGGCCGGGTGGGCGGGTTCGGCGGGTGGTTCGGGGGTGGCGTCGGGGTTGATTTCTTCGTTCAGTTGCACCGCCACCAGCGCCTCTTTGTCGATGACGTCGCCCAGGATAAACTGCTTCTGCGTCACGGTGCTTCCTTCCACCTGCTGCAGCCGGAGCATCACCTCATGGTCGGTCAGGGCCGCCGTGCCGAAATCGACCGAGATCAGTTCGTCGTGGGCGGGCTTGAGCGTAACGGAAAAACGCTGCGAGTCGATTTGAACGCCCGTTTTCGCCTTTACGAAATAAGAAACGTGAAGCGCGAGAGAAACGGTGGGCCGGGTACCTTCATTACGCAGAACGAGTGTGGTTTTCATGTGCCTAAGTGCCTGTTAGTCAAGCCAAAATTGGGAACTTTAGGCGCTGAAGTCCATACCATGCATACGGTATTCCGGGGGGTGTTTTTACGCGAAAAGGGGCACACTCACCCGTATGGTTGTGCCTGCGCCCGGTGCTGAGTCGATCTGGCAGGTGCCTTTCAGCAGGTCTATACGTTGCTGAATGTTGAGCAGCCCATTGCTGCCTGCCCGCACCTGCGTGAGGTCGAAGCCCTGGCCATTGTCGTGGTAGATAACCTGCACGGTGTCGGCCTCGGTGTGCAGGCTAAGGCTGATGTGCGTAGCATGGGCGTGCTTGATGGCGTTTTGGAGCAACTCCTGCACCACCCGGAACAGGTTGATTTCCAGGCTCTCAGGTAGCTTGGGCGGCAGGTCGCGGGCTGTGTAGGCGATGGTCAGCTGATGACTCTCGTTCAGCAACTGTACCATCTGCCAAAGGGTGGTAACGAGGCCATCGTTGCGCAGGCCACGTGGGTGCATATCATGCACCAGCGACCGCAACTCGCTCATCGAAGCGTCGAGCACTGCCGACGCCCGGCTGTGGATGTCGCTCACCGAAAAACCGGGTTGGTTCAGGCCGCTTAGGTACAGTTTCAACACGGCCAGGTTGGCCCCGATGCCGTCGTGGAGTTCTTTGGCGAAGCGTTGGCGTTCCAGTTCCTGGGTGCGGACCGTCACGGTCAGGGTGTGCTGTTGTTGCCGCCTGAGTTGCCCCAGCCGGTAGCGATACAGGCCGTAGGCACCCCCCAGCAACAGCCCGATCAGCCCCGCCCTGAACCAGGTGGTAGCCCAGAAGGGCGGCCGGATGGTGAAGCGCAGCGTGGCCTCGGTTTCGTTCCAGAGGCCGTCGTCATTGCTGCCCTTTACCCGAAACACGTAGTTTCCGGGGGGGAGTTTGGTGTAGTTGGCCGTACGTCGCGTGGTAGTTCGCACCCAGGTATGGTCAATACCCTCCAGCTGGTACTGGTACTGGTTTTTTCGGCTGTTGGAAAAATTGAGCGCGGCAAACTCAAACGTCAGGAAATTCTGGTCTGGCCCAAGCGAGAGGTGCGGCTGACTGGGGTTGCAGGCACTGTCGAACACCGACACCGCCGTGATGCGCACAGGCGGCACAAAGGTATTGGTCCGAAACTGGCCGGGCTGGAAGTAGGTGATGCCATTCACGCCCCCAAAAAACAAGGTGCCGTCGCGGTGGCGGTAGCAGGCGTTGGTGTTGAACTCATTGCTTTGCAGGCCATCTGTTACGTCGTAGGTTTTAACCACCACCCCCCGCGAGGGCGAGAAGCAGGCAAGACCCGCGTTGCTGCTGAGCCAGAGGTTGCCCCGGTTATCGGGCAGGATGCCGTAGATCACGTCGTTGGGCAGGCCGGTGGCGGTGGTATAGTGCCGCACCACGCGCCCCCGCCGCAAATCGACCCGGTAGAGGCCGCAGGGCGTACCCACCCAGAGGGTTTGCCCTGCCTGCCACAGCGACCGTATGTAGGGACAGGTGAGACCCCGCGTAGAGTCGTAGTGGATGGTCTGGCGGGTGCGGAGGTCATAGCCAACCAGGGCCGTGCGGAGCGTGGCAAACCAGATCTGGCTAGGTGTAGCCTGATACATAAACCGGATATTGTAGGTCGAGATGGCCCGCAGGGCGGGGTTGTCGTCCCAGTTGCGCCAGCGTTTGGTGCGCAGGTCGAAACGCGTGAGGCCGCTGTGCCCGCCCACCCACACCTCGCTAGGTGTTCCCTGTTGGTCGTAAAGCACATGGGTGCCAAAAGCAAACTGCTGGTGTGGGTTATGGACGGGGTAGGTCTGGGCCGTTTGCCGCCGTGGGTCATACGCCGTCAGTTCGCGCCAGTTAGCAAACCAGAGTTTCCCGGTCTTGTCGGCGGTGATGCCCCACACCTGGTCATGCAGGGCCGAGGCCCTGGGCAGGTAGGTTGGGGGGTAGTTTGTGAGGGTGCGGCGCGGAATGGAGTAGCGCGCAAAGCCGCCCACGTCGGTGCCAATGTAGAGGTCGTCGTTCAGGCCTTCGAGCCGCAGTACTTTGTTGTCGGGCAGGGTGTTGGCTGGCGCAAAGCTGTTTTTCTGAAGCAACCCAAACACAAACCGGCCAGGATCATATTTGCTGATGCCTGCGTTGCCCACCCCCGCCCACACAATGCCCTGCGGTCCTTCATACATAAACGAGATCATGCCCTCGGCCAGGCTGCGCGGGTTGAAAGGGTCATGCTGAAGTTGCTGAAACTGACCTGTTTTAGGACTGTACAGGCATATGCCGCCTTTGCGCGTGCCAACCCACACGCGGCCCGTGTGGTCGCAGAGGAGGTTCGTTACGTCGCCGTCGGTGAGCGTAGTTGGGGTGTTGCCCTGGGTGTAGTGGCGGCGAGTACCCCGGCCCGGCATGGCCCACTCGGCCCGGTTGAAGGTAAACGCCCCGCCCGACGTACCCAGCCACACGGTGCCCTGCTTATCGAAGAGCATATCGCGCAACAGCACCGACGCACCCAGCCGTTGCCGGATGGCCAATGGTCGAAATGAGCGGGCGGCTTCGTTGAACTGGTAGACCTCTGTGAACGTGGTTACGAAGACCTGCCCATCTGGCGATAAACTGCTGTTAATCAGCTCGTTGTTTCCCGGAAAGAAGTGCTGTATCTGACGAGTGCGCGGATCGAAGCAAAACAGGCCCTGGGCGTTGGTCAATATCCAGATGCGACGTTGGGCGTCTTCGAGGAGCGCGTGTACCGCCACCCGCCCGGCGAGCGGGTTCATGCCAAATGCCTCCGCGAAGGTTTGCATTTGCTCTGTTTTGGGGTCGTATAGGTCAATGCCGCTGCCTGTGCCAATCCAGAGACGGCCCTGAGCATCGGTCAGCAGCGCCTGCACCAGGTTATCGGTGAGTGAGTGGCGACCCCCTTTCCGAAACGCCCGAAACCCCACCCCGTCGAACCGATTTAGCCCGTTCTGCGTAGCAAACCACACAAAACCGCCGCAGCTGGTAATGTCATTGACATAGTCCATCTCCCAGCCCTCGCGTTGGCCGTAGTGCTCGAACTGAAACGGTTCGGGCGGCGGGGTTGGCTGGGTCAGCCCAATTAGCGGGCTAACAAGTAGCAGGCAAAATAGACGACAACGCATAGGGCGGTCAGAGCAGGCAATGCTGCCGGGCAAACCGGATCAGTTCTACGTTGTTGTGGACACCCAGTTTGCGGTAGATATTCTTCCGGTGCGTTTCGACGGTGCGGGTGCTGAGGCAAAGCCGGTCGGCAATCTGATGGTTGGCAATGCCCTGTGCCACTAGCTGAACAATGTCAACTTCGCGGTCGGTGAGGCTGGTTCGGTCGAGGCCATGCTGCCGGTTTTGCAGTTGTTGCAGGTAGGCAGCGGGCAAATAGGGGGTGCCCGCCGATACACATGCCAGGCCTGCGAGCAACTCGTCGTAGCCCGCGCTTTTCACGCAGTAGCCCGTTGCGCCAGCCTGCATCATGCGCCGAACCGAACTGATGTCATCGAGCATCGACACGGCCAGCATGGGTAACGTGGGATAAACAGCCCGAACAACCTCCGCCAGTTCGATCCCTGACCCATCGGGCAGATCAACGTCGAGCAATAACAGATCAACGGGGTGCCGGGCCAGAAACGGCATTACCTCGGCCACCGTATGCACCATCCCTGCCACCGCGTAGGCTGGTGTTTGGGCGAGCATAAACCGCAGGCCGTCGGCAAACAGCCGGTGATCGTCGATGATAAGTAGCTGCCTCATAATCAGTTGATGTAGTGCAGCGAATGTATCTATTCCTGATTGTCCCTGAAAGCTATTTTTAGTAAACGCAGGTGAGCAGGTATTGGGCTTTGCGGCGCATATCAATGCGCCGCTGCTCCGTAGCGAGCCTCAACCACCGAAATCCGGATAGGGCTGAACCACTGCCTTTTGCGCGTAACAATCAGCAGCCGGTCGAATTCCTGGTCGCCGATGGTGGTGGCGGTGGGGGTAGCGCCCAAGGCCCGTGCCGTTTCCAGAATAGTGTTGCTGTGACCCACCACCAGGCTGTTCGGCTGTGTTTTCAGGAAATTGGCGAAGCCCGCGAGCGTGTCGGCACCGTAGAGTGTGATGGGTACGCTGATAACCTCTGAGAGCGGTTGCGCCGTTTGGCGGGTACGGAGCGTGTTAGTACTGAAAATCCGCTGAATGCCCTTGCTTTTCAGCGAATCGGCCAGAACGCGGGTACGGGTCACCCCGGCGGGCGTGATGGCATCGGCGTTGGGCACCCGGTCGGCATGGCGAACAATGTAGTAGGTGCGGGTGCTGCAATTCACCATGAGCAGGAGCAGTCCGACGAAGATGGGTAATCTCAAAAATGGCATAATGGCGGGATGGTATACAGGTGTGATACGGATTGTGGTGAGAACGACTAGACAAACGAATGTAATTAAGCTCACTGCGTTCGCTCGTAGAGGACGTTGCCAGTACCCCGGTTGAGGTGCATGCCCTGGCCATTGCTGGATAGCACAAATTGCCCCCATACCTGGTCAGGTACTTTTTGCTGCGTGGCATGTAGCCAGATTTGGTTGCCCTTCGTGTACCAAACCAAACCCTGTTCAACATTGACCCCATCCGCCCCCGTATTCAGGCTCGACGACCCATCGGCCCCGTCGTAGCTGGCCAAGGCCTGCCCCCCGCCTGATCCCAGCCGCCCGTCGGGGAAAAAATAGAGCAGGGTACGCGTGGAGGCGTGAAGCCCTTCGCTGCGGTAGCTACTCGTGTGCGCCCACACGCCTACCAGTCGGCCGTCGCGTGGGAGGCGGTCATTAGGTGCGGTCGGTGTGCTGCGTTGTGCCTGGGGTGCCGCCGCCCGCCCACCCGCGCCAAGTCGGGACAGCATACCCGCCATGATGGGCGTGTTGTTGAGGCCCACCCCAAACGCCAGCTGCGCCCCGTTGAGCTGCGCCTCGAACTGAAACACCGAGCCATCTTTGGGGTAGGTGGCCGTGCCTGCCGCCTGACCACCCTGGGCTATGCCCTGCAAGACATACAGTTCCTTCAGGCCCTGCGCCTCCATGATGATGCTCCCAGTTAGCTGC
This sequence comes from Fibrella aquatilis, assembly GCF_017353255.1. GTDB lineage: Bacteria > Bacteroidota > Bacteroidia > Cytophagales > Spirosomataceae > Fibrella > Fibrella aquatilis. The sequence goes on from NZ_JAFMYU010000019.1 coordinate 25,351, forward strand.
GTCCCCTCGACGCGGAACGTGATGGTAGATGGATACGCCAGGGCGGTATTTTGCGCCGACGTGAGCGTGCCCTGCCACGACGTACCTCCCAGCGACTGCGCCACACTGGTAGTAGATAGGGCTAAAGCTGAGACAAATAAAATGCTGATAACCAGACTTCTATTAAAACAATAGTGTTGCATCAGGGTGGCTGCGCTGTCAGGTACGTTGGTTGCAACGTTAGCGTCAGGCGCAATGTACTAATTGGTAAGTGATGCCGTTGCGTCAACTTATCGAACGTACTTACGCCCCTAACTGCTGGGCAAAACTGGCTCCGTCCCAGTTGATGGTCAGGCTCTGGATCTGGTCAGCTTCGTTGAAGGTGAACACAAATACGTGGTCACTATCGAAGCGGAATCCTTTGCTGGCAATACCCATAAATTCCTTCGCCTGCGTGCCGCCAATGCTAACGTTGGCCGTGACGGTGTTGCCTTCCGCCGACAGGCTATCCACGGTGTTACTGATGTCGGGGAAGCAGTCGATGAGCGAATCCCAGACGGCTTTGCCAAACTCCCAGAACGTACCCACCCCGTCTTTGCCGAGGGGCAGGAAATGCACCGTGGCATCTGGTGCGGCCAGGTTGATCATGCGGGCCGTGTCGAGGTCGTCATAGGCTGTGAAGAAAGCGAGCGCCGCCCCCTGACGGCTGAGGTCGGTAAGAGATTCTTGTGTGTTGGTCTGCATGGTCGTGTGGTTTATTTGGTTGAAAGAGTAGCCTGTGGATAGTCTGGATGCTGTTTTATTTTCCTGATCTGGCGCAGGTGCCGGTCTACGTGGCCCCACTGGAAGATGTAGACCTGGTGCATGTTGCGCGGTCCGTTGCCGTTGGTTCGGCCAAAATGAGCACGCATATCGGCAGTGGTTTTCTCAACAAAGCCGATGGTCTGAGCACGTAGTTTAAGGAAAAAGGCAAGGTTGTTTTTGCCCTCGATAAACCCGGTTGGTCGCGAATAGTCGGGCGATTGGTGCGGGGCCGGTTCCATGATCCACTCGGCATAAAAACTGTCGGGTTTGCTGGTCTGATTGAGGTCGGGCTGAGGTTTGTTGCTGATGCCCTCGTTGACTTCGCGCGCCCAGATAATCTCCCATAAGGCCAGGTGTTCTACCACTTCGCCAATGCTCCACCGGTCGGGCGATTCGTGAAAGGCCCACTGCGCTGGGGTCAGGTTTTCGGTTTCGCGGGTTAGCTCATCGCGGGTGCGGCGCAGGTTATCGAGGGTATACTGGCGGTCGGTTTCGGTCCAGAGTTTCGTGGGCGTCTGGGCTAGTAATGGACTGGTAATCAGCAGGAAAAATAAGATTTGTTTCATGGTTGCGGATGATTTTTGCTGGGTCAAAACTACGCCCCATCACCCAACCCCAATTGTATAAATGCGACATTCGCAGGTACGTTGCTCACAGATAGTGGCTTAGCTCCACATTGTCTTTTACGTAGAGCGTGGGCCGTTTTCCGGTAAACTGCGTGAACTCCCGGATAAAATGCGACTGATCGTAGTAGCCCGCCCGGAAGATGAAATCCTGCCAGTCGTGTATCTGCCAGCGCTGCGTGGCCAATTGCGCGCACACATACCCTACGCGCCGGATGCGGGCATAATACTTGGGACTGACGCCCACTTTTTGCAGAAACTGGCGTTCAAATTGCCGCCGACAAACGTACAGTTCATCTAGCAACTCGTTGACGGTCAACACGCCAAACTTATCAACGATCAAATTGGCGGCAAAATCGGTCCGGTCGAAACAATCACCACGACGCAGAAACTGCCGGTTTAAAAATTGCTCCAGCAGGGCTGCTCTACCGCTGGAAGTCGGGCATTCGCCCAGTTGTTCGTACAGGTACGTTACCGAGGTGCCAAGTACATCGGCGAGAGGCAAACGCTGATCGGTAAATTCGTGCATGGGCAGGCCGAAGAGTGTGCTTAGCCCCGCCGGACGAAACACAATGCCGGTCATGCCAATCCGGCCCGACACGTGCAGTTCATACTGTTGGGTGGCCTGCCCGGTCAGAAACGCCGGGGGTGCAACGGTTGTGTGCTGCCCCACACGTACCTGATAGGGATCACTATACGTAAATACCATTGAGGCAAACCCCGTGGGCGGCGATTCAATGCGCAGCGGAGCACCCAGCGGCCCATCCGTCGACCAGTCGAAATAGCACTCCACAAACGGAGCCAGATATGGGGCCGGTTTGTATTTCTGGTAGTGCATATAGTCGATAATCCTGTCAAAAAAATCCGCGTCAATCTAAACCGACTGGCTGATCTGCATTTGGGGCTGCACATTGGTGAAGTTGGGAATGTCGCCGATGAGTTCGGGGCCGTGGGTGGCCAGTGCGTTCTGGAGTTCTTCCATCGAGTCGAAATTTAACTGCGTGATCATGGTATAGGCTTGTGGAGTGCCTGGAGCGCCGCCTGCAATACCTTCTTTCAGATCCACCCCGGTGAGGCCCATGGGCCTCAGGCGTTCGTGCACCAGCGGCGTATGCTTGTTGAGGTAATAGTCCATGTCGAACTGGCTATTGGCGGTGTTAGGGTATAGAACGGTTACACTAAACATAAGCTGGCCGGTTTAAAGGGTTTATAGTCCAAAAGGTATGCCACGAAATCCGAAATGGTAGCGTAAATCCAGCCATCGGCAGCGGTGGCGCGTTAGCTAATAAAATAGTGTCTCATTCGTTTAGTATAAGACCGCGCCAAAACGTTATTATCTTGGGCCGGTTAATCTGTTTTGCCCTGTTCGACTTATGAGATTCCATACGCAGTTTTCGCTGCTGATACTGACCGTTGCCGTTGGGTTAGGAGGCTGCAACTCAGCCATGCAGGCCTACAAAAAAGGCGTTCGCCATTTTGAGGCGGGAGAATACAACATGGCCCTTGGTCAGTTTGAAAAGGCTGGCAAAGGCCAGATTGACCCCGCCCGGCTCAACTACTACACCGCCGAATCGTACCGGCTCTCCAACCGCATTGCCGAGGCGGCTCCATTCTACCAAAAAGCTCTCGACGCGGGCGTAGGGACCGTTTCTGCGCCCGATGCCGCCACCAAAGCAGCGGGCATTTCAGACGCCGCCGTGACCGATCTGCGGCTCAACTACGGCTACGCCCTGAAAGCGCAGGGTAACTACCCCGCCGCGTTGGCTCAGTTGCAACAGTACGTAGATGCCCGGCCGAAGAACAAAGTGACCCTAGACAAAGCCCGCCGCGAGGTAGAAACGCTGAAAGCTATCGCCGCCATTTCGGCCAAACAAACCGATTTCCGGCTCAAAAACCTGGGCGGCGTTAACTCGGCCGGTACTGAGTATGCGCCTGTGCTGCGCGGCGACGAACTGGTGTTTACGGCTTCGCGGAAAGACGTGGTCTACAAGAACAACGGCATCCCGATGACGGGCCTCTACAAAGTCAAAACGGGCCAAACACCCGATGAGACTGGTGCAGGCGGGCCGCAGTTGTTCAGTGGAAACGTGTTCCAGGGCGACGTGAACGAGGGTACGCCTGCGTTTTCGAAAGATGGCAAGGCCATGGTCTTCGCGCGGGGCAACAACGGCAAGCGCAAAGGCGGTGCCGACGTAGACCTGTACCTGAGTCGACAGGATCAGAGTGGCAACTGGGGGATGCCTATTCGCCTGCCCATTTCCGACTCGCTGGCCTGGGATGGCTCTCCGGCTTTTTCGGCCGATGGCAGGACACTCTATTTTGCTTCCAACCGGGCGGGCAGCGTGGGAGGAATCGACCTCTACCGGGCCAACATGGACGCGTCGGGCCGGTTTGGCCGCCCCGTCAACATGGGTCGCGACATTAATACCCCTGGCGACGAGATGTTCCCCTTCGTAGCCGCCGATGGCAAACTATACTTCTCGTCTGACGGGCATCCGGGTCTGGGTAAGCTCGACGTGTTTGTAGCCACGCGTTCGGGCGGGGTGATCCGGATCGAGAACATGGGCCAACCCATCAACTCGCCCGCCGACGATTTCGGCCTGACTTTTCCGGAGGCTAACAAAGGCTATATGGCCAGCAACCGGGCGGGGGGCAAAGGCGATGATGACATCTATCTCGTCGAATCAGGTCAGCCAGACACGACAACCATTGCCAAAAAAGACCCACCCAAGCCGGGCACACCGGGCGCCCCCAAGGTAGTTCGGTATTTCCTGGCGGGTTCCGTAGCCACCAACACCACACCTAACAACCCCCTCGACTCGGCGCGGGTACGAATTGTGGATGATGCCAACGATGCCACCGTGGCCGAAGTGACCACAGGTCAGCCGGGTACGTTCGGCAAGTTTCCGGTGCAGGAGGGCAAGACCTACAGCATCCTGGCCGAACGCCGGGGCTACCTCACCCGCCGCGAACCCTTCACGATGCAGGGCCGCAGTATCCCCGACATTTTCCTGATTAAGCCCGAAACAGACACCACGTTTAATGTAGCCCTGCTGCTCGACAAGGTGGAACTGAACACGAAATTTGTGCTGGAGAACATTTATTACGACCTCGACAAATACAACATCCGCGCCGATGCGGCTCCTGAATTGGACAAGCTGGTGACGATTTTGAAAGACAATCCGACGCTGAAAATCGAATTGAGTTCCCACACCGATTCACGTTCGCCAGATGCGTATAACCTGCGCCTCTCGCAAAATCGGGCTAAAGCCGCCGTTGACTATATTGTATCGAAAGGCATTGACGCTGACCGGCTTACGGCCAAAGGCTACGGCGAAACGCAGCTCGTGGTGAAAAACGCCCGCACCGAGGAAGAACACCAACGCAACCGCCGCACCGAGTTTAAAGTGCTGGCACTGTAGGGGCGGGCCACAGTGCCCGCCCGCTTTCGGCCGAAGGTCGCCCAAACCGAGCGGAAACAACAATTTGTACTGCGCAAGCCCTGCCCTCACAGGCGGGGTTTTTGCATAATGAGTGAATAAATCTAGCGGCCACTACGTGTCCGAGAGCGGGCGGGCACGACCGATTCGGGCCGGCCCGCCCCTACATTTGGTCTATGAAAACCGTTTTCCTACTATTCATTACGCTCACCGCCCACGCCCAGCTTACCCTCAAAGGCCGCGTTATTAATGACGCCGATGCGCAGCCGGTGCCGTTTTGTAGCGTGTTTCTGGCCAACACCACTAAAGGCACCACCGCCGACGAGAACGGCAATTTCACCCTTACCAACCTGCCCGATGGGCGCTACGACCTGGTGGCGTCGAGTGTGGGGTTCGAGACGGTGGCCGCGCCTATACAGACCAGGCAAACGGCCTCATTGCTGATCAGGATGAAAGCTAATGCCATGCAGCTGTCTGAGGTTCAGGTAAAAGCGAACCGTGATCCGGAATGGCTGGTCAATCTGGAGCAGTTTACGAAGTTGTTTATTGGCACGTCGAAAAATGCGCGTGATTGTAAAATCCTGAATCCAAACGTTCTTTGGTTCGACGATAACCGCGACAGCCTGGTGCTCAGGGGCGGGGCGCGGGAGCCGTTGCAGATTGAAAATGGTGCTCTGGGTTACCGGATTCGCTACGTGCTGGCTCAGTTTGATTATGATTACGGAAGCCGCTACGTGAGCTACCTCGGCTACCCTGTTTTCGAGGCTATGAAACCCCGCAGCAACGCCCAGGAAAAACGGTGGTTTAAAGCCCGTGAAGAAGCCTTCCGGGGGTCGAGTATGCACTTTATGCGGGCGCTTTGTGCCGGTATGACCGAGCAGCAGGGCTTTGTGATTCGGCGTATTATTGAACGAAAAGACAGCTCGAAAACGGCCCTGACTAACCGGGTAAAAATAGAACGGTATCTGGTAAAAGACCCCCTGCCTGGCTCTTTCCTGGTCGACAGTGATTCATCATCGGCCGAACTGACAAAAGTGCAGTTTGAAAACCTGGTGCAGGTAACGTATACGCTTGAAAAAGAGGCAACAGAGTACCGAAACGAGCACACAACTTTCAACTCGAGTACATTCACTGCGCCTCCCCAAACGTCGATCATGCGACTGGTACAGCCTTACATCCTGGTCGAAGCCAACGGCAACTATTACAACCCGCTGGGCGTCATTTTTGAGGGGTATTGGGGCTGGGAAAAAATGGCCGATATGCTGCCGTTTACGTACGAACCTTAACAGGTGAGGCTGTTTGTCTGTTTGGTTGTTTGTTGGTTTGTCTGTTTTGCATCAATAATCCCCCCTTCTCATGCTGAATGATCGTCTACGTCAGATTCTGGTTGTCTTCGTCACGGTGTCGCTCATTGTCATGAACGGCCTGTCGAATGTGCGCATGTTCGGCCCTACCACCAACGCAGACGTTTCGGCCAAATACACTACGCTGGTGACACCAGCAGGCTATGCGTTTTCTATTTGGGGACTCATTTTTCTGGGTCTGCTGGGCTTTGCCGTTTATCAGGCGCTACCCTCGCAACGCCATAACCCCCGTTTCCGCGCCGCTGGCCCCTGGTACATCATCAACGGCATCGGCAACGCGCTTTGGAGTCCCATTTTCAACCAGGAGTGGATCGGCACGGCGCTGGTGGTAATCCTGCTGATGTTTGCCAGCCTGTTTATGGTCATGGAAGGTCTGCGCATCAACCCCCGCACCGAGGCCGCTATGATGCGCCCTGTGAAAGCCCCCGAAACCTGGCTGGCACGCGTACCTTTCTCGGTTTATTTCGGCTGGCTCACCGTGGCCACGATCCTCAACATCACACTCTGGCTCAAAGCGACCAACTTTAGTCTGTCGGGTATTTCCGAGACTGTCTGGGCATCGGGCGTGCTAGTACTGGCCCTTGTTGTGGGTGCAGTGTTGTACAATCGGTACCGTAGCGTGGCCTACATGCTGGTGTTTACGTGGGCCTATGCCGCCATCGCCGTAAAACAGGCCACTTACCCCACGCTCCAAATTGTAGCTTGGGCCGGTGCCGCCGTCGCCCTGCTCCTCGCCATCTGGGGGCTGATTGCCCCACGGCAGCAACGGGCAATCGTTTAAGGGAGTGATAAGTGGTGAGTGGTAAGCGGCCCGCCGCCCGGTGATGAGTTTGCTGCCGCCAGCGTATTTGTTCCGGCGGCAGCAAACTCATCACTTACCACTCACCACTTACCACTAGTATTTACCCGTTCACCAACTTCATGCCTACTTCCGGGTAACGCTCACCGGCGGCGAAGCCTTTGGGCGAAATGGCATCTATGTTGGCGAGGTCGTCGGGGGTGAGAGTGAGATCAAGGGCGCCAAGGTTTTCCTGGAGGTAGGCACGGCGTTTGGTACCTACCAGCGGGATGAATTCCCGCCCTTGCGCCATAATCCAGGCTAAGGCCAGTTGCGCAGCCGTGGCCCCCTTCTCGGCTGCCAACTGCTGAATCTGCTTCACCACGTCGAGGTTTTTCTGAAAGTTGTCGCCCTGGAACCGGGGCGACTGGCGGCGGTAATCATCGGCGTCGAGGTCCTCGAACTGGGTGATCTGGCCGGTCAGGAAACCCCGTCCCAGCGGGCTGTAGGCCACCAGCGAGATACCCAGTTCGCGCACGGTGGGGATCACTTCGGCCTCAATGTCGCGGCTCCAGAGCGAATATTCCGACTGCACCGCTGCAATGGGATGCACCGCGTTGGCCCGCCTGATGGTATCAGCACCAGCTTCCGAAAGGCCCAGAAATCGTATTTTACCTTCGTCTACCAGTCGACTCATCTCGCCAATGGTATCTTCAATAGGTGTATTCTGGTCTACCCGGTGCTGATAATAGAGGTCGATGTGGTCAATGCCGAGGCGTTTCAGGCTCCCTTCGCACGATTGACGCACGTAGTCGGGGTGGCCATTGATGCCGCGTTTGGTGGGGTCGTTGGGGTCGCGCACAATGCCGAATTTAGTAGCCAGAAACACATCGGCGCGGCGGTCACGAATGGCCCGGCCTACCAGCTCTTCGTTGGTAAAGGGGCCGTACATATCGGCCGTATCCAGAAAGTTCAGGCCTGCATCCAGCGCAGCATGAATGGTAGCAACTGACTCATTGTCATCACGTTGACCATAAAAATCAGACATGCCCATGCAGCCCAGGCCAATGGCTGAAACCGACTGACCCGACTGGCCCAATGTGTTAGTTTTCATCGTAATCATTTTTTGACGTGGGTGATTTCCCTCATTTCGTTGAACAGGAAGTGGTGAGTTATGATGCCCCGCCGGGCTATAAAATCAAGGCGCCGCTGGCCACCTGATCCAGATATTGAGGCAACGGACCGGCCGCGAGGGCAATGTCTAAAGCCGTACCTTCGTACGTATATAATGGGTACCGCCTCATTTATCATCCAACTATGCATCGTTGCTTATCGGCGTCTTTGGGTAGTGTTCTGACCTTATTGACCATTCCGGTTTTGGCTCAGACACAGCGCCTTACGCAAACCAATCTTGAAGTCGGCACAATCCTGGCCACCGACCAGACGCCGTTCTGGCTCCGGGCCAACCAATATGGTATTGTGCCCCTAAAAGGCCCCGTTCTGCGCCTGCAAGCCAATATCCGGTCAGATTACCGCCTGGCCGACAGTACCGGCTATCGACCCAAAGTAGATTGGGGGTATGCCGTTGATGGGGTTGTCAATGTGGGGGTAACCAACCAGTTTTTCCTTCCCGAAGCCCACATAAAAGGCCGTCTGGGTGCTTTTGAGCTATATGTGGGTCGTCGGCGCGAGATCGTGGGTTTGGTCGATACGCTACTCACCACGGGTGCCTACGCCTGGTCGGGCAATGCCCTGCCCATACCAAAAATCCAGATTGCCCTGCCCGTGTTTACGGCTGTGCCCTTCACCAAAGGCGTGATTTCGGTGATGGGGGCCTACAATCACGGCTGGTTCGAGAATAACGGGCGTATCGTGACTGATTCTTACCTGCATCAAAAATACGTCTACGGCCGACTAGGCAAACCCACCTGGCGGTTTCGGCTTTATGGTGGTTTCAATCATCAGGTGGTGTGGTCGGGTAAAGCACCGCCGGGTGTGCTCAGCCCCAACCTGTCAAACAACGGCGTGTTGCCCTCCGGTATCAAGTACTACCCCGCTGTAGTGTTTGGTACACGCGGGCAGGGTGACCGTAGCGACCCCAACGTAACCTCGTTTGAAGACAACCGCATCGGCAATCACCTCGGCTCGCTCGACGTGGCTGCCGATATTGATTTTTCCGGTTGGAATCTGCTGGCTTACCGACAGTTTGTATATGACGATGGCTCCCTGTTCTACGGCACCAACCTGGCCGACGGCTTGAATGGATTGCGTCTCAAAAGCCACCGTCAGCCCGCTGGCGAGGCCTTTTTTCTCCGTCAGATCACTGCCGAATTTCTATATACCGAAAGCCAGGGCGGCGATGCGTTTGTTGTTGACGACCCCGACCAGCGTGGGCGCGACAACTACTTCAACCAGGGGCAGTTCATCGATGGCTGGCAATACTTCCACCACACCATCGGCACCCCGTTTCTGACGCCGCAGGGTGAAGCCCGGCCATCGTTGCCCAACCCCATCGGCATTACTAACAATCGGGTGAGCGCGGTGCATGTGGGCATGGCCGGGCTGCTGTTTAATCGAATAGAAGTAACCTCGAAGCTCTCGTTCAGCCAGAACCTGGGTACCTATGGCAAGCCCTTCCCCACGCAGCCGAGGCAGTTTTCGGGGCTGATTACGGCGGCGTTGCCTACTACACTGTTTGGTGGCACGTTGCTAAATGGATCGCTGGGAGTTGACCTGGGCGGGCTGTTGCCTAGCAGCGTGGGTGTGTATCTGGGCTTGCGAAAAACGGGCTTGCTGTCTTCCAGAAGTGCTTCTGACCAACGTTCGTCTAATGTTAGCCCCCGTTATTTACAACGATAATGCCCTTCTGGCATGACTGCACCGTCGCAACTGCTTTACCTGCTTTTGGGGGCTAACCTCGGCGACCGAGCGCAGACGCTGGCGCAGGCACGAACGCAGCTGGCGCAGCAGGTAGGCACGCTCACGCAGGCATCGCCCCTTTACGAAACCGCCGCCTGGGGCCTTACCGACCAACCGGCTTACCTCAACCAGGTCCTGTTGCTGGAAACGGTGCTTTCTCCTGAGGCTGTACTGACCCAAACGCAGGCCATTGAACAGGCCCTGGGCCGGGTCCGGGCCGAGCGCTGGGGTGCCCGCGTAATCGATATCGACCTGCTTTTCTACAACGACCTGATCCTGAATACCCCCGCCCTCACCCTGCCGCACCCGTACCTGCATCTCCGCCGGTTCACGCTCCAGCCCCTTGCCGATGTGGCCCCCAACCTGACTCATCCCGTCTTGAAAATGCCCGTATGGCAACTGCTTGAGGTCTGCCAAGATGGGAGTGAGGTAATTAAATTCTCGTAACAACGGGGCGTAATCAATTGAAGTTCATTAATTTTGTGTAAGAATACTTGCCAAATTTTCAATAAAAAGACAAAAACTATGTCTGCCGCCGTAGCGAGTACCGCCACTCTTTTAGCCGACCGGATCAACGCGCTGGAAGAATCATCGACGTTGGGAATGACCAAAATGGCTCGTGAACTAGCCGCGCAGGGTCATAAAGTGATCAGCCTCAGCGTGGGCGAACCCGACTTTAAAACGCCCGCCCACATTTGCGAAGCTGCCAAAAAAGCTATCGACGACGGCTTCCACGGCTACAGCCCCGTGGCGGGTTACCCCGACCTGCGCAAAGCCATTGCCGACAAGTTCAGCCGTGACAATGGCCTGAACTGGAAAGCTGAAAACGTGGTGGTGTCAACCGGTGCCAAGCATTCGTTGGCCAACGTGTTGCAGGTGCTGGTAAACCCCGGCGATGAGGTCATTATTTTCTCGCCCTACTGGGTTAGCTATTCCGAGATGGTGAAGCTATCGGAAGGTGTGTCAGTGGTGCTCGACGGGGCGTTTGACAACGATTTCAAAGTCACGCCCGAACAGTTTGAAGCCGCCATCACCGACCGCACTAAAGTGGTTATGTTCGCCTCGCCCAACAACCCTACCGGCTCAGTCTATACCGAAGCCGAACTCCGGGCCATTGGCGCGGTAGTAGCCCGCCACGAGCAGGTCTACGTCCTGGCCGACGAGATTTACGAATACATCAATTTCACGCCCGAAGGTCATTTCAGCATGGGTTCCATGCCCGAAATCGCCGACCGTGTGATCACCGTCAACGGCGTGGCCAAAGGGTTTGCTATGACCGGCTGGCGCATTGGGTTCATTGGCGCGGCCAAATGGATTGCCGAAGGGGTCGAGAAATTGCAGGGTCAGGTAACGTCGGGTACAAACTCGATTGCCCAAAAAGCCACCGTAGCGGCCCTGAATGGCACCTTGGAGCCGACAAAAGAAATGGCCCAGGCCTACCAGCGTCGCCGCGATCTGGTGGTGAAATTGCTGAAAGAGATACCCGGTTTCAAAGTGAACGTGCCGCAGGGAGCTTTCTACGCCTTCCCCGACGTGAGCGCCCACTACGGCAAGTCAGACGGCACCACCACGATCCATAACTCCGACGATTTTGCCAATTGGCTGCTCAATACCCGATATGTAGCCACGGTGGCCGGTTCGGGTTTTGGCGCGCCCAACTGCATCCGTATCTCAACCGCCGCGTCTGACGAAGCCCTCGTCGAAGCCGTAGGCCGGATTCGGGAGGCTGTGGGTACGTTAAAGTGAATGTACATTGTACATTATTCATTCATCTACTTCACCAACGCCTTCTCCTCCTCCGTCAATTCACCGACCAGTGCGTATTTTTTGATCTTCAGCGCGGCCAGCACATCAAGCGTATTGACCATATTTTTGTAAGATGACGTGGGTAATGGCTTGATAATGAGCACGAGCGAATCGGTACCGAGGGTGGCTTCAGCCTGCTGCTTTACGCGTTTAATAGCCCCCGATAATGAGTCGGTTGGCACGGCTACGAGGGCTTTGGCGGCGTTGACAGTGTTGGGATCTACCCGGTCGAGCAGGTACGTCTTTTTATCACCCAAATACAGTGTCAATGTCTTGTGTACATCCACCTGCGTTTTGGGGCCTTTGGTGTCTGGCACGTTCAGCGTCATAGTCGACGGTTTGCTCAAAGCGGTGGCCACGACGAAAAAGGCAACAAACAAGCCAAGCAGGGCCAGAATAATCCAGATTATACGCATACTGTGGTCGAGTTTAGGTCAAAGTAAAGCCCTGCTAATGTAGCTAAATAGCTCACCAGCAGGGCTTTTTTACGTATAAACTCCGCTACGCCACTTGCAGCTCAAACAATTCTTCGGGAAGTTTGATTTTCTCCAGCAGCTTGTCTTCCAACAGGTTAGCCCACTCATTGAGGTACGCTACCACATCGTCGCGGCGGTTGTGTTTGAGAAAGCGAGCCTCCAGCGGAAACCGGCGCAATACTTCGCGGTCGTCCAGTTTTTCCAGGTGCTTCAGGTCTTCCAGCGACAAGCCCGCGCCAAGCATCTGGTTGATAATCACGTCGAACGGCAGTTGGCTGGTGTCGCAGTAGTCAGCTACCTGTTCGTTCCAGTCACCGTAGCGCTGCATCGCATACTGGTGAATCTGGTCTTTGGTCATCCGGGTCAGTTCCTGAGCCAGGTTACCACAGTTGCAACTCCCCATATGGCCCCACTGGTAGGGGGCGCCGTCGGCTACTTTGCGGGCCGTGCGACGGAGAGCGTCGATCAATTCCGGGGTTGGACGTGCCATCTTTCTAGTTATCTTTTGTGCCCTCACAACGTGTTGTTTGGCCTATTTGTTCGGCTACTAAATTAAGGAATCCGCCTGTCATATTTTGGGTTAGTTGTCTGGCAACCGGGGTGTACCTTTGGCCTATAACACCACCAATCTTCGTGACACGTTTCGTTATCCGCGGCATTTGTTACTGGCTTTTTGGGCTGCTACGGCTGCTCAATACGGAGGCTGCGGCACAACCGCTACTGACGCCACCGCCCAACCCACTCAACCATGTCTATTCGGTAGATCAACTGCGCAGCGATTTCGCACTTATCCGTCGGGCGCTTGAAGAAGCCCATCCCGGCTTGTACCGTTACCATCCCCGCGACAGCGTAAACCGCTGGTTCGATGCTGCCGCCGCCCGCATTGATCGGCCCATGACCGAGTTGCAATTTCGCCGGGCCATCGAACCCGCCGTTGACCACATTGGCTGCGGACATACCGACCTCTACGCTTCAAAAGCCTTTACCCGGTTTAGAAAGCGCAACCCGCTGAAGCCGTTTCCGGTAGACGCTATTGTGCTCAATAACAAGCTCTACGTACGCGAAAATCGCAGCACCGACACCACCATTCGGCGGGGTACCGAGATTACGAAGATCAATGGGCGGGCGGCGCAGGCGGTGCTGGAACGGATCTATAACTATATCTCGTCTGACGGCTACAATCAGACCTTTAAGCCGTTTGTGATTAATACGGGCAGTTTTGGTAGCTATTATACGCTGGCGTTCGGAGCCGATTCGGTGGCGCACGAGCTTACCCTTCGCGACTCGACCGGCAATACGCAGACGCTGAGCTTCCGCACCCGCCCCGACCGCATTAAACCCCGCCTCGACTCGCTCGATAAGCGCACCATTCCGGCTGGAAAGCCCAAACGTAAGCCCGCTACCGAAACCAAGCCCGACGAACTCCGGTCGTTTGTTTTTTCTGACCGCGACACCACCACGGCCATCATGACCATCACCTCGTTTTCGGGTGGGGGGCAGCGGGGATTTTTCAAGCAAAGTTTTCACACGCTGGCGCAACAGAAAGGCATCAAAAACCTCATTGTCGATGTCAGGGGCAACCTGGGGGGCAATTCGGGGGCGAGTATCAACCTGGTGTCGTACCTGGTGAATAAACCCTTTCAGGCCTATACGCAGGTGGATGCGCCCGTACGGCAGGTGTCGTTTAATGAGCACCTAGGCTGGAAATTCTGGCGCTTTTTCCTCCGTAACTTCTTCACCCGCCGCACCCCTGAAGGCACCTACCGCCGCACCGGCGAAACGGGTATCATTAAACCCGTTCGGCGCAACGGCTTCAGGGGGCGGGTGTTTGTTCTTATCAACGGCGGCACGTTTTCGGCGGCGGCCATCTTTGCCTCGCTTGCCAAACACAATGCCCCCGACCGCGTAACGGTGGTAGGTCGCGAAAGCGGCGGCGGCGAGTATGGCTGCAATGCGTTCACGTCGCCCTACCTGACCCTGCCCGAAACGGGTGTGCAACTGCGCCTGCCACTCTATAAAATCGTGCTGGCTATTCCGGGTCAGGACAAGGGCCACGGCGTCATGCCCGACGTGCCGGTGACCTATACGCTGCCCGCCGTAACGGCCGGGCAAGACCTTGACGTGGAGGCTGTTTACGGCCTGATCAGTGCAAAAGCAGGTAGGTAAAACAATGCCCACGGCTTTTGACTTATAGCAGCAAAGCACCCTGCTGCACACTTCATCATGGATTTTGGCAAAGTAATCAACCCCGGCGCTGTCACGTTCTCGTTGCCACCCGGCCACGCGTTCAACGCCCGCATCTGGACCGACGTGACGCCCAGCCGTCGGCCCGACGTTTACATTGGTGGGCCGGTTTGGGCCAATAAAGACTACGTCGGAAAAGTGTATCCGGCCACGGCCAAAGAGCGCGATTTTCTGCACCACTATGTCCGGCAATTCAATACCATTGAGTTGAACCTGACGCACTACCAGATCCCAACGGCGGGCATGATTGAAAAGTGGAAAACCGAAGCCGCCGGGGCGGGGCATTCGTTTCATTTTTGCCCGAAGTTTCCGCAGATCATCAGCCACGAGCGCCTGCTGGAAGGGGCCGAAAACCTTACTAATGAGTTTATCAACGCCATTTTTGGCTTGGAAGAGTTCTTGGGTATGTCGTTTTTGCAGTTGCCGCCCGTGTTTGCGCCGAACAAATGGCCCGTGCTGGAACGTTACCTCAGCCACCTGCCCGACGACCTCGACGTGGCCGTTGAGTTTCGCCACCCCGACTGGTTCAAGCCCCAAATCTGGAGCCAAACGCTGGAGAAATTACGCAACCTGCACCGCCACACGGTCATTACTGACGTGGCCGGGCGGCGCGACGTACTACACATGGGCCTCAGCAGCCCCGTGCTAACCCTCCGCTTCATTGCTAATGAGGGCCACCCCACCGACTACAGCCGGACCGACGAGTGGGTGCAACGCCTGAAAAAGTGGTTCGATAAGGGCCTGCAAACGGCCTATCTGTTTGTTCACGGCGGCGGCGACAACGACACCGCCCCAGAACTGATTCGCTATTGGGTGCGCCAACTTAATGAACACTGCGGCCTGAACCTCAGCGAACCCGTGTTGCAACCGCAGGTAGTGCAGGGAAGCTTATTTTAGTTATTGGTCATTCGCTACGCTGTCATTCGGTAGTCATTCATTGTCTTTACAACTAATGACCATTGAATGACAGCGTAGCGAATGACCAATGACTTATGACCTATTCCTCCAACAACGTACGCAGCTTGGCGGGGTAGGAGAGGTAGGCTTTGTTGCCTTCTACGCGGTACGGAAATAGCTGGTACTGACCTTCGTAATACCAATAATACCGGTCTGTGACGGTATAAATCTCGTCGGTGTAGAACGACTGCACCAGTTCGTGCGAGGCCCCGATGTAGTCGAAAACGGTGTCGGTTTCGATGGGGTGAACAAACGCCACACCCTTGGCCGGAATGCTCACCACAGCCCCGAATGAGCCAATGGCCTGTTCGATGTTCTGGCCTAGCTCAATGGCGTAGGCGGCGGCAAAGTCGTTGTGGAAGAGCGTAAAAAACGGCAGTCGTTCGGCGAGGAGGTAAGCGTTGACGTCGGTTTTTTCGCGGGCAATATTGGCCAACGCTACGTCAAAGAGTTGATCAATAGGTTTTTCCCACTCTTCGGCTTCATTGCTGCGCACATAGTGGAGGGCGTCCTGGAAATCGATGACCAGAAACGTGTAGGTGTCAGGGAAGTCCTGACGATACACACAGTCCTGCATGACTTCTTTGGCAAAACCCTTAGGTTTCACCTGCACCTTCAGCAAGGGGGCCGCAAACTCGAAATCTTTGTAGATATAGGTAATGGCCGCGCTGTTGATGGGCAAGATCTTCACGTGGTTGATCACGATGGCTTCCCACTCACTCACGTCGGCCGCTTTACATTTGCGTAGCAGGTTATCCAAGAAAAAGAGCGTGGCCCCGTTCTGTCCAGCAAACAGCACCGACAGGCTGCCATCGTCGTGAATGGCTTCTATGGTACCCTTTAGGCTCAGTTGTTCAATGGTTAACTGGAGCACACGGTTGTACTCCTCCGGCGTAATCAGCGAAGTCAGGTGGGCTGGTAAGGGGTACAGCGGGCTACTGATAGCGGCGCTTTCGGTTGGCTTTTTGCGCTTGAACAGTCCAAACATGGTGGTAACAAGATACGAATACTTCTAATTTTACAGTTGGTACATGAGAAGAAATGGCTCAAAAATTGTTTTGTGTTTAAGTTTGAATTCGTGGCACTGGTGCCAGGGTTAGTCTAAGGCAATGGCCTGTGAGTAGTGTTACAATAACTTTCCAATAAGTTACATGAAAAATGTATTGATTCTCTGCGCCGGACTGGCCCTGATGTCGTCCTGCGCTGCCAGCAAGAAACGGAAGCTAGATCTGATTAATCTTCAGGCAGCTCACGAAAAAACCGTTGCTGACCTCAACAACTGCGACAAAAAAACGGCTGAACTTCAGGCGACGATTAAAGGCAAAGACAGCGACCTGGCCACCCGTGCCAATCAAATGGCCGACCTCCAAAGCCAGATCGATTACCTGAAGAAGACCAACAACAACCTCCTCGACCGGATGTCTGACCTGTCGGTGGTGAGCAAGCAGGGTGCTGAGAGTATCAAGAAATCGTTGGAGACGCTCAACGAGCAAACCCGCTACGTCAACAACATCAACAGCTCGATCCGCAGCAAAGACTCGCTGAACCTGGCCCTAGTCATGAACCTCAAACGCTCCTTGGCCGACATAAACGATCAGGATGTGCAGGTGGAAGTGAAAAAAGGCGTGGTCTACGTGTCTATTTCAGACAAACTGCTGTTTAACTCAGGTAAGTTCGACGTAAACCCACAGGCCGAAGCCGTACTGGCCAAAGTGGCTAAAGTGGTGAATGACCACAGCGAACTCGATATTCTGGTAGAAGGCCACACCGACTCGGTGCCTTTCTCATCGACCAACCTGAAAGACAACTGGGACCTGAGCGTGCTCCGGGCTACGGCTGTATCGCGGGTACTGCAAAGCAAATTTGGTGTTAGCCCCGCCCGCCTCACCGCCGGTGGCCGTGGTGAGTTTGTGCCCAAAGAAGACAACGGCACGCCCGAAGGTCGCCGCGTAAACCGCCGCACCGAAATCATCCTGACTCCCAAACTGGATCAGTTCTTCAACCTGCTCTCATCAGGACAGGGGAAGTAAGGCAAGAGAATGTACAATGAATAATGTACAATGAACTGACGCAAACTATCTGTGCGTCAGCCCATTGTTCATTGTACATTATTCATTGTACATTCTCTTACCCTTCCACCGCCACGCCAAACCCCGACGCGCCGAAGCCGTTGCCGTTGTAGAGCATCGTCCAGCGGCCCTGATGGTTGAAAATGTGGCAGTAGTCCATCATTTGCGAGTCCCAGCCTTCGGTTGAGCGGGCAATGCCGGTTTGGTCGTCGGTGCGGGTCCAGGTGATGCCGTCAGCCGATTCGGCGCAGCCCATGCGGTAGCTGCGTTCAACGTCGGTGCGGTAGTTGGTGGCCGAGCGGTAAGAGAAATACATCCGGTAAGTGTCGCCATCTTTGAACACCGTAGGCCGACCAATGGCGTCGGTGAAGGCATCGTAGCCCACGCATACCTGCCCGGTGCGGTTCCAGTAAATACCGTCGGCCGATTCGGCGTACTTCACATCGTAGAAAGGCTCCGGGTGGCCGTTGATGACCTCAATCTTGGTGCATGACAAATACCACATCCGCCAACGCACGGTGCCGTCAGGCTGCGGTTCACGCATGACACAGGGTTGCGCCACCCACACTTGGTCGAAAATGTAACGGTCGAGTAGGGGGCCGGTAAATTTCCGCTCGAAGGTCAGGCCCCCATCGCGGCTGATGGCCAGGCCAATGCCGAGGCGATAGTGCGTGGTTTCGCTTTTGTTCCAGCCCGTGTAGTAGAGCCAGATTTCGTCCGTGCCATCTTCGGCAGGAACGCGCAAAAACCACGACGGCATGGCCCCCGTTTCGTCGAACATGCCCACCGCGCCGTGTGTGATGCAAGGATTGTCATGCACATACAGTATGCGGCTGAGGTCATGGGCATCCAGTTCCACAAACGACGTAGCCGATTGTACGTTGGCGTCGCGCGTGGCGAAATACACCCGCAGCCGGTCGTCGGCAACGGGAAACCCAAACGGCACCTGCGCGTGGGTTTGGCTAAACGGCAACGAGCCGTCGGGCTTATAAATGAGGCCGAGTTTGGTCCAGTTCATGATGAATTAATGTACAATGTATAATGAACAATGTACATTTAAATATATTGTCTATACCACTGCTGAAACACCATGAGTGTCCAGAGCAGTTTTCGGTTGTTTTGTTTGCCGTCGAAGTGGTCTTTCTTCAGTTTTGCCACAAAGGCAGTGTCGAAAAGGCCGTGCTGGTTGAGCGACGATTCGGAGAGCAACTCGTCGCAGAGGTCGCGCAGTTCGTGCCGTAGCCAGTGCGACAGCGGGATGCCAAAGCCTTTTTTGGGTCGGTCAATGATGTTCTCAGGCAGCTTGCCGCGCATCAGTTCCTTCAGGATGTACTTGCCCGTGAGGCCCTTGCGCTTAAATTTATCGGGCAGGGTATTAATAAATTCCACCAGCCGGTAGTCCAGAAAAGGCGCGCGTACCTCCAGCGAATTATACATGCTGGCCCGGTCCACTTTTGTCAGAATATCGTCCAGCAAATAGGTCTGGTAATAAATATACGACGTCTGGTCGAACGTGCTGGTGTTGGCAGGTAGCTCACGCAGGTGCCTGTCAATCAGCGACATACCTGTGGGGTCGGTCAGTTGCTCCCGCACGGCGCGGCTGAGCAGCACTTGCTTTTGGTTGGGCGAAAAACTACCCAGCCAGAGCGTATGCGTGTAGGCGGGGCTTTGCTCGAAGCCTTTTAAAAACTGCTTTACCTTAAAATCGAAGCTGATGTTGTTATCGCTCACGGGCAGCAGGTTAGCCGCCTGCCCCGCCATAGCCCGCACCGCCCGTGGCAACCGCGCGAAGTAAGGCCGGGCATAGTCAGACTGGAAGGTGGGATAGCCCGCCAGCAGTTCGTCTGAGCCGTCGCCGCCCAGCGCCACCGTTACCTGCCCCCGCGTAAACTGCGAGAGGAGGTAGGTAGGAATGATAGACGCATCGGCGAAGGGTTCGTCGAGTTTTTCGGTGATGGTTGGCAGCAGATCCAGCGAATCCTGGGCGGTCAGGATTTTCTCGTGGTGATCTGTGCCCAGGTGCTTGGCCACCTGCCGGGCATAATCGGCCTCGTCATACGACTTTTCGTTGAACCCAATCGAGAACGTTTTCAGCGGAACGGTGCTATTTTTTTGGGCGTAATAGGCTATAGCTGAGCTATCTAGCCCACCGCTCAGAAAAATACCCAGCGGCACGTCGGCAATGAGGCGGGCGGCGGTGGCATCGTTCAGCAGCGTGTCAAACTGCTCTTTGGCGTCGTTGAAACTGATGTCCTGGTGATTGAATTGCACCGTCCAGAACGGCTTGTTTTCGGTGATTTCGCCCCGTTCGAACGTCAGGTAATGGCCCGGTTCCAGCTTACGAATGCCCTTGAAAATGCTAAATGGCGTGGGCACGTATTCAAACGTGAGGTAAGCGTTGAGGGCATCCAGGTCCAGTTCTTTCGATATCAGCGGGTGTTGCAGCAGGGCCTTTGGTTCAGAACCGTAGATCAGTGTTTGGCCCACCACAGCGTAGTAAAGGGGTTTTTTGCCCATCCGGTCGCGTGCCAGTAACGTCCGTTGCCGCTCGAAATCGTGGATGGCAAAGGCAAACATGCCGTTGATCTTGTCGAACAGCCCGATGCCGTGTTCCTGATACAGGTACAGCAGTACCTCGGTGTCTGATGTAGTGCGGAAATGGTAACGGCCTGTTTTGGCCAGTTCGGCCTTTAGTGGCAGGTAGTTATAAATTTCACCGTTGAAGACCATCCCTACCCGGCGATCTTCGGTATAAAACGGCTGATTGGCCCCGGAGCTAAGGTCGATGATGCTGAGCCGGGCATGACCCAGCCCCACGCCGGGCGTGTGGTCACCGCCCTGAAAGTCGGGGCCTCGGTGCTGCAATTTTTTAATCATGCGCAGCAGGTCAGCCTCACTACCGCGCCCCGTAAACCCTGCTATTCCACACATAAGGCTAAGAGTAGATATGAGAGACAAGAGGTGAGAGACAAGAGATAAGATCTATAGTCAGTTTTGCCGAAGCGATTTACTTCTTGTCTCTGGCTTCTCACTTCTTGCCTCTTCCTGCTACAAGTTCATCGTTTCTTTTACACTGTAGGGCATTTTATGCTGCGATTCGTAGTAGGTGCGCATCAAAATTTCAGCCATAACTCCCATGAGTATCAGTTGAATACCCACCACAAAAAACATCGACGCAATGGTGGGTAGTGGTGTTTCGACCAGGTCTTTCTGACCGGTCAGCTTGAAATAGGCGGCCAAAATCGTAGCCACAAACGTGACTAATAACGCCAGAATGCCTGCCCCACCGAAGAAGTGAATAGGCCGCTGCATGTACTTTTCCAGAAACTTGATCAGCACCAGGTCCAGCAGCACTTTGTAGGTGCGGAAGATGCCGTAATTGCTTTTGCCAAACTGCCGGGGCTGGTAATTAACGGGCATTTCGGTAACTGTTCCGCCCTGCCAGGCGCAATAAACCGGAATGAACCGGTGCATTTGGCCATAGAGCGACACGTTTTTGATCACATCGCGGCGGTAGGCTTTCAGTGTACAGCCGTAGTCGTGCAGATGAACGCCCGAAATGCTGCTGATGAGGTTGTTGGCCATCCGCGAGGGCAACTTGCGCGTGAGTTGCTCATTGGCCCAGCGGTTTTGCCGCCAGCCGCTCACCACGTCATACCCCTCGTCGAGCTTACCCAGCAGCTTCGGAATATCGTTCGGGTCGTTTTCCAAATCGCTGTCGATCAGCACGATAACATCACCGGAAGCATATTGAATACCGGCGTTGATGGCAGCGGTTTGGCCAAAATTGCGCCGGAAATTAATGGCTTTTACGCGGGGATCAACAGCGCAGATTTTCTTAAGCTGCGCGTACGAATCGTCTTTCGAGCCGTCGTTGATAGCAATGATTTCGTAGTCATACTGCCCTACGGCGTTGGCAAGGGCATCGAACAGGATGGGTATACTTTTCGACTCGTTGTAGATGGGTAAAACAACGGAGAGGTAGGTCATGACAAGAGGTTGTGAGACTGTTGTGGGCGCAGCCAATTCATCAGAAAAGAAAACGAAGATACGGCCCCCAACACTAAAAACGGGTAGAAAGGTACCAGATAACGGGTTTCGGGATGCCGTAGGGCTATGGCAAACACCACCACGGCATACCCTACCATCAGGGGCGGCACCAGCCCCAGGCCATTGGCAGTAGACCTTCTCTGCAAGCCAGCAATAAGCAATAGGGTCAGCCCAACCAGGCCCGGCAGTAGCACAAGCACCCAGTGGTAGGCCCGCAGCAGCCAACGTGGCCAAACGGCCTGAATCATGTCGTCGAGGAATTGGTAGCCTCGTGTGCCGTTCAGGAAATCAAACGTATAGCGGCTCAGCGCAATGCCATAGTACACATTTGGTTTCTCGGCCTTCACTGATGCAGTGTAGGCCACCAACTGTCGACGAATATCAGCGTGAATGGCGCGGCGTTTTACTGAATCGGAGGCGGGGAGCAGGTCCATGTCCAGAAACGTTTGCCGCATCACCCGCATCGAATCTTCATTGAACCGGCTGGTATAAACATAGTTAGGTGGCGGACCAAGCGTTTCGGGCACGTACCAGCGTACGGGCGGCAGGAAATTGTCATTGCCCCAACCCGAAAACCAGCGGATCCCCGCGTTCGGAAACCAGAATGAATAATCTTCGCCGTAGGTCTCGCAAAACGCAATCATGGGAAAGTAGTTGGTGGGCCAATAGCTTTCGGGATACCACGCGCTTTTCAGCAGCGGAATCACGGCATGGTAGGCCTTGTAGTTCCGCACCATCCAGGCGGCATCGGCCACCAGAAAAGGTAGCAGCATAAGGATGCTACGAACGACCAATTGTCTGAACGACAGATTTCTACGAAGCCACTGAACGCCGAAAACAAGCGCCGGAATAGCCAGTGTACCCGCGTGGGCGGGCTTCAGAAACACCGAAAAAGCCAGCCAGACCCCCGCGCCCAGCAGCCAGCCCCATTGGCGGGGTGTAGCCTCGAAACGGAGCCATGCGTACAGAAAAAAGATTGATGAAGCCGCCGCCAGACTTTCAGTCAGGATGTAGGTGTCGAACACGCTGACAAACGTGCTGAAGAGATAAATGAAATAGGCCCAATAAAACGCCCTGCGGTCCTTAAACAGCCGTTGCGCCACCAAACCCAGCACATAAACGGAAAATGCTGAGACAATTAACTGACTCAGGATCATGGCATTGCAGGCATGGGGGGCACTCATAAATAGCCGAAACGCCAGATACACCGCCGAGTAGCCCGGCATTCGGTAGTCGGTG
The DNA here is from genome assembly GCF_017353255.1 of Fibrella aquatilis. Lineage (GTDB taxonomy): Bacteria > Bacteroidota > Bacteroidia > Cytophagales > Spirosomataceae > Fibrella > Fibrella aquatilis. The sequence goes on from NZ_JAFMYU010000019.1 coordinate 48,099, forward strand.
TTGAACCCCTGATGCGCCAGCAACGACTCAATTGGCGCGAGGTAGGTCATCATGTCGCCGTTGCTTTGGCCCCAAAAGCCATCCATGTTGTGGTAATAGGCACGGCTCAGATACCAGGCAAAAAACGTCCCCTTAACCACCAGTGCCAGCAACAACCAGCCAGCCGGGTGTCGAATGGGTTTGGACGTACTTAGTCGGTTCATAGCGACTTGGCTTCGTGCCAGGCGATGAACCGGCGGAGTCCTTCGCGCAACGAAACAGAAGGGTGGTATTGCAGCAGGCGGGTAGCCTTGGCCACGTCGGCGTAGGTGCGCTCTACGTCGCCGGGTTGTTTGGGCAGGTAGGCAATATTGGGTGTTTTGCCCATCAGGTCATACAGCGTGTCGACCAGCGTTTGCAGGCTTACAGGACTGCTGTTGCCCAGGTTGATGATCTCGTAAGTGTTGGGGTGCGCGGCCACGTAGTCATGCGCGGCCAAAATGCCTGTCACAATGTCGCCCACGTAGGTGTAGTCGCGGGAGGTGTCGCCGGTGCCGTACATGGTTACGGGCTGATCGGCGGCAATCATCCGCACAAACTTGTTGATAGCTAGGTCGGGCCGCTGCCGTTCGCCGAAGACGGTGAAAAAGCGCAGGTTCACCACGCTCATCTGGTAAAGGTGGTGGTAATTGTAGGTCAGCAATTCACCCGACCGTTTCGTAAACGCATAAGGCGAAATAGGCTGCTCAACGGCATCGTTTTCGCTGAATGGCACCTTCGGATTGTTGCCGTAAACCGATGACGATGAGGCAAATACCAATTTGCCCACGCCCCGTTGGTGCATCCAGGAGAGCAGGTTGTTGGTGCCTACGATGTTGGTTTGCACGTAGGCGTCGGGTGCTTCAATAGACGGCCGTACGCCCGCCTTAGCCGCCATGTGAATCACCGAATCAACGGAACCCTCTACCTGCGCCTGCCAGTCAATCCCCTGAATATCAGCCTCGATAAACTGAAACTGCGAATGAGTCGATACGTTCGATAGGTTTTCTTCCTTCAGTGTTCGAGCATAAAACGGATCGAAGTTGTCGATGCCAATGACGCGGTAGCCGCGCTGAAGAAGTCCTTCGGTGAGGTGGCTGCCAATAAACCCCGCGCAGCCTGTAACCAATACAGTGGAAGCCGTATGCATCTTGGTTGCAATTCAAGGTTCAATGTCTAAAGTCTAAAGTTGGCGGACCGGTCCGCCAACTTTAGACTTTAGACATTGAACCTTGAACTCTTTTTTAGTGCGCTGCCGCTAAGCGGGCAACCATGCTGTCGTGAATCTGGGCCAGCGTCTGTTTCAGATCGTAGGTCCAGTTCCAGTCGGGGTAGTGGTCTTTGAACTTCGTTAGGTCAGAAATGTACCAGATATGGTCACCAATGCGGTTAGTTTCTGAGTAGGTGTAGTTCATTTTGTTGCCCGAAATTTCTTCGCAAAGAGCAATGCCTTCCAGCATCGAACAGTTGGCGTAGCGGCCACCACCGGCGTTATACACTTCGCCTTCGCGGGGGTTCTGGTAGTAGTGCCAGAACATATTCACAAGGTCATAGCTGTGTATATTGTCACGCACCTGCTTGCCTTTGTAGCCAAACACCGTGTACTGATTGCCCGTGATGGCGCACTTCATGAGGTAGCTCAGGAACCCGTGCAACTGTGCTCCCGAATGGTTTGGCCCCGTAAGACAGCCACCGCGAAACACGCCCGTTTTCATGCCAAAATACCGGCCATATTCCTGCACCAGTACGTCGGCGGCCACTTTCGAGGCGCCAAACAGCGAGTGCTTGGTATGGTCGATGCTCATGTGCTCATCAATACCATTCTCGAAATAGGGGTGGTTTTTGTCAATTTCCCAGCGCGTTTCGGTCTCGATCAGCGGTAAGTAATTAGGGTTATCACCATACACTTTGTTGGTGCTTGTGAAGATGAAAACGGCCTCGGGGCAGTGCTGCCGGGTCATTTCCAGCATGTTCAGCGTACCGTTGGCGTTGACGGTGAAATCGGTGAACGGCTCGCGGGCGGCCCAGTCGTGCGAGGGTTGGGCGGCGGCGTGGATGATGAGCTTGATGTCGGCACCAAACTCCTTGAAAATAGGCTCCAGCTGGCTTACTTCCCGAATGTCGGCAGGGCGGTGGGCGTAGTTCGAATAGGCTTCCTCCAGGCGGTTGCGGTTCCATTCGGTCGAACCGTCGGCTCCGAAAAAGTACTGCCGCATGTTGTTGTCAATGCCAACAACGAGATCGAACTTTTCTGAAAAAAAGGCAACTGATTCGCTGCCGATCAAACCGGCTGAACCTGTAACGAGTGCAACTTTCATAGCGTAACTATATTGTATGGCAGATTATCTATTCAAAAAATCCAAATTCATCAAGCCGATGAAAGGGCAAAGTAACGCAAAAAAGTTATATCGGCTGGCACCACTTGCTAACAAACAAAAAAGCGATGCAGGTTGCATCGCTTTGAGTATCAGTGGTGTCAAAGCCTGATCTAAGCGCCTTCACCAATGGTGCCACTGCCGAAGAGCTTCTCCCGAATTTTCTGAACCTTCTGGTCCAATTCGGGGCGGGGCGTATACTTGTAGTTGGCTTGCACGGCAGCTGAATCTTTACCAGTGCCATAAACTTCTGGATCGCCCGCTTTATAGCCAGCGCGGTAATCATTACGCCGGAAATCTTCCTGACGGATGGTGTTATTCTTCTGGTAGTCGCATGAGGCCAATGAGAGACCGGCCAGCACGAACAAACCCATGTAAGCGACGCGTTTCATAGCTGGTTGCTTGGAGAGTCAATTTTGGTGCAAAGGTAGTTAGAAACTGATTACCTGTCCTGTTTGGTAACGCACTTTCTCCCCACCACGCCACACCCCAACCTCCACCGCATAGACCGACGAGCGCAAGTAGTTTCGCAAAATCGGGATGGCCGTATAGGGCGAGGTGGTGTATTGCTGCCGACGTAACGCCGTTAGGGGCGAATAGGTTGTGGCTTTGGTGGGAAAGATATGCACCGCCCCGGTTTTGGTTCGTAGCAGGACAAATACGGCATCGGGCGGGGCACTGCCTGCACCGGGCTGCTGCGGCACAGTTACCGAGACAAAGCTAGCCGTCTGCTGAACGACCACCTCGGTTTTGCCTACTACCGGGGCCGTGCGGAGGGCATCATAGCCAGGGTTTTCGTACTGAAAAATGCCCCGTTTCATGCCATTCTCAAACAATGTATCAATAGCCACGCGGTAGTTGAGGTAGATAGGCGACGAGGGCAAGGCCCGGTTGTAGCGCCAACCATGAAGATCGGCCAGCAACGTTTGCCGAAAGAGCGTGAAGTCGTTCCACGACTGAAAATACGTATTCAGGCAAAAAAACAGGCTGCACCCAACCATGCCCCATCCCGCCAGCCGGTTAGACAGCGTTTTTTTGTTTAATCGGCTCAAAATCAGCAGATAAAGCAGTATGAGCCAGAGCAGGTAAAGTACCCTATAGCGCGAAATAAATGCGGCGTTGACACCCTCCAGTGCCCGTCCGGCGGCGAAGAGGGTGAACGTGCCCAGCAGAAAAAGCAGCCCTCCATACAGAAATAAATCCTGCCCACTAGGTAGTTGTCGGTTAGTGAAATAAGCCCGGATACTGCCCCACATGGCACTTCCCCACAGCCAGATTGCCACCAGTCCACAGCCTATGGTCAGTACCACGCGCCCCGACAGCCCGGCATGAGGCAGCACGTCGGCCCACAGGCCCTGCATGGCCAGCCATAACTGAATAATGACAAGCGGGTGCTTCAGGTTATCGGCCAGCGACGGTCGGTAGGGGGGCACCTCCAGCCCATGCATATACAGGCCCACCATGCCGCCTACAACCAGCAGCCAAATGGCCAGCCGTTGCCAGCGGTGCTGCCCAATAAGCAGCACCGCCCCCACCGGCAATAGCAAAATGCCCGTAACGTCGGAAAGCACCGAGACAGCCGTGGCGAGCAGGGCAAGCCAGAAAAAAAACCTGGTATTGCGCGATAGCCACCAGATGGCCAGCATCCCCCATACATACACCCCAATGTGCTGCAAGGGGATCATAGACCAGAAAACGGCGTCGTAGTACTGTATATTGAACAGCACAAACGGGATGGGCACGGCCCAGAGCCACGGCAGCTGGCTTCTGTGGAACCAGGCCATAAACACCGCCAGCACCACCAGCAGCACCAGCGAACCAATCAGGGTCTGAGTACGGAAGCTGAGCTGACCGGTGAACAGATACTGCATGTGCGCCACAAACCGGTCGGTGATAATGCGCCGTTCGTCGTCCTGGGTAGCGTAGACTTTCCAGATTTTCGCCAGTGAATTAGGCCCGTGGCTAAGGGCCATTACTGGCTCGAAAAGGGCATCGTAGTCGTCCTGGAAGGGTACGTTAACGGCCTGTTGCCAGACAATAGCATAAAAAACAAGCACCGGGGCCAGACCCGCTAAAAGCAAGAGCCAGGCACTGGTGCGGGGTATTGGTAAACGAGTAGGCGGGGTCATGGGGGCAAAAATACAGTTGGTGGTTTGTAGTTTGTGGTTTGTAGTTGCTTCGCACTAGACACTGAGCGTGCGAAGCAACTACAAACCACAAACTACAAACCACCAACTCTGCCCTCACCCTTACACCGTCACCGTCTTGCCGGGTACGGCTACGGGATAGAAGCCGTCGGCGTTGGGTAGGATTTTGGGTTTGGCATCCCAGGCAAGCTGATCGGGGAAGAGGCTGATCTGCGAATTGATGGCATCGTCCCATTTGATAAGGTTGCCCGAGTAGGTAGCCATCCGCCCCAAAATAGACGTCATGGTGCTTTTGGCCCCGTTTTCGGCATCAGCGAATTTGTACTGCCCTTTGGCAATAGCCTCAAAAAGTTCGTTGTGTTCTACCTGGTAGGGATCAATGTCTGTTTTAGCACTCCCGTGGGCGTATATCGGCTGGCCTTTATAGCCTTTCAATATCGTCTTGTTGCCATTGAACGAGTCGATACGGCCTTTTGTGCCCAAAAACTGCTCATCTACTTTGCTGTAGGTGCCTTCGTAGTGGCGGCATTGGCTATTGATCGTCGTGCCATCGGCGTAGACAAAATCGACGGTGTGGTGGTCGAATATTTCGCCGTATTCTTTACCAGTGCGTACCTGCCGCCCACCCGTGCCCTGCGCTGAAACAGGATAACCGCGTTTCACCCAGTTAGCCACATCGATGTTGTGGACGTGCTGTTCAGTAATATGGTCGCCGCAGAGCCAGTTGAAGTAATACCAGTTGCGCAACTGGTACTCCATTTCGGTCTGATCTGGTTTGCGCGGATTTACCCACACCCCCCCGCTGATCCAATAGACACTGCCCCCGACGATGTCGCCAATGGCACCATCATGAATCCGTTTGATGGCTTCGCGGTAGTTGCTTTGATAATGCCGTTGTAGGCCTACTACTACGTTTAGCTTCTTTTTTTTGGCTTCTTCTGCCGCCGCCAGCACCCGCCGAATACCCGGCGCATCGGTAGCTACGGGCTTTTCCATGAAAATATGCTTGCTCTGTTTGACGGCCTCTTCAAAATGACTGGGTCGGAAACCCGGTGGCGTAGCCAGAATAACGACGTCAGCGAGCGCAATAGCTTGCTTGTAAGCATCCAGGCCCACAAATTGGCGCTCTTTCGGTAGGTCTATTTTCTGAGCCGCATCCTGCCTGCTTGTCAGTGTTTTATAGGCAATGTCGACTCGGTCCTGAAACGCATCGGCAATGGCCACAATTTTGATGTTCTGCTTGGTGTTGAGCGCCTGCATGGCGGCACCCCTTCCCCGGCCGCCGCAGCCAATGAGAGCTACCTTGATCGTATCGTCGACCGATGAGTGGGCACCAAAGCGCGGTGCTGCCGAAAGGCCAAGCGGGAGTTGAGCCAGTAACGCACTACCCGTAAGCAGCCCCGACGTTTTTAAAAACTGACGGCGATCAGCCGCTAACTCGTTGATTTCCTTGGTAGTCATCTGGGTACCTGTGTTTATTATGGTTCAGAGCAAAAAAAGAAACAGGTGTAACGGGTTTACCCATCAGCAGGTAAGCTTTATCCAGTAGTAACCGTTAACAATCTATTGATATACTGGACTATATAGGAAATTATTGAATACTATTTTGCAAATTTTTTTCATCTGCAGAAGAAACTTATTGAATGGCCTTTTGTCTAATTTGCGGTGTGTGTAGTTAACCCCATAAATATTTATGAAAAAGTCCTACCTATTGCTGCTAAGCGGCATGTTATTCGGCGGTGTTGCCTTAGCTCAGGCTCCGTCTGAACTGCCCCCCAATGCGTTGCCGGGCAAGTGTTATGCGAAGTGTCTGAAGCCAGTACGTTTCATCACTAACAAAGAGCAGGTACTGGTGAAGGAAGCGGGCAAGCGCCTGGAAGCCATTCAGGCTCAGTACGAAACCGAAACCGCACAGGTGACGGTGAAGGATGCCGGTAAGCGCCTGGAGGTAGTACCCGGTCAGTACAAAACGGTGCAGGAGCAACTCGTTAGCCGTGCCGCCGGTACCCGTGTAGAGGTAGTACCTGCTCAATACAAGACCGTACAGGAGCAGGTGTTGCTCCGTGACGCGTCGAAGCGCCAGGTAATCGTTCCTGGTGAATACAAAACCGTAACTGAACAAGTACTGGTAAAAGAAGGTAGTAAGCGGCTGGAGGTGATCCCCGCAGTATACAAAACCGAAACCGAGCGGTACGTGGCTAAAGAAGCCAGCAAGCGCTATGAAGTGGTAGAACCAACGTACAAAACGGTGGCTGAACAGTACGTGTCGAAAGACGCCGGCAAGCGGATGGAAATTATCCCCGGCAGCTATAAAGCGTCCACGGAGCGCGTGGTAGCCAAAGATGCCAGCAAACGCTATGAAGTGATCCCGGCTGAATATAAGACGGTTACAGAGCGTTTTCTGGTAAAAGAAGCCATCACACAATATACCCCGCTGGAAGGCAAGTATAAGGCGCTGACGGAGCAGGTGCTGGTAAAAGAGGCCACCAAGCGCATCGAGATCATCCCGGCCGAATACAAAACCATGACCACGCAAGTATTGGTGAAAGAAGCCAGCAAGCGCCTGATTACGGTACCGCCCGTCTATGAAACCGTAACTGAGCGCGTGAAAGTGCGTGATGCCTACACCAAATACGAGAAAGGTAAAGCTGATCCCAACTGTCTCTCGGCTAATCCCGACGATTGCCGGATTCTGTGTCTGGTAGAAGTGCCTGCTCAGTACGAAACCGTAAAGAAAGAGGTACTGAAAGTGCCTGCTTCCGTACGTGAAGAGGTTATCCCGGCCCAATATACGGCTATGACCAAGCAGACCCTGGTGCGGCCCGCCACCGTGCGTGAGTTCGACATTCCGGCTCAGTACACCACCGTAACCAAGCAGGTGTTTGTGGGCGATGCCTCGGTTGATCCCGCCACGGGCGTAAGCCGCATGACCCGCCCCAGCACGTCGGCAGCAGAATACGCCACGATCACCAAGCAGGTGTTGGTTCGCCCAAGTGAAGTAAAGGAGATTGCTATTCCGGCCGTATACGAGACCATCAAGAAAGAGGTTGTAGCCCGTCAGGCCGAAGTGAAGGAGTACGACATCCCCGCCGAATACGCCAGCGTGAAACGTCAGGTAGTAGCCACGCCCGGCTCGGTACGTGAAATCGAGATTCCGGCTGTATACGCTACGCGCTCAAAAACGTCGCTGGTGTCGCCTGCCGAAGTGAAAGAGATCGACATTCCGGCCGTGTATGCCACGCACACCCGTCAGGAGTTGGTACGCGCTCCATCTATTCAGGAGGAAGAAATTCCAGCCGTGTACGCCACCCGCACCCGTCAGGTAGTGGCCAGCCCTGCCAGCACACGTGAGGTAGAGATACCTGCACAGTACGCGTCGATCAGCAAGCAGGTAGTGGCCGAAGCACCCGCCACCCGCGAGATCGAGATTCCGGCTGAATATAAGGCTGTTACGCGTACGGTAGTGAAAACGCCTGCTTCAACCAGCGAAATCGAGATCCCGGCTCAATACGGCACGGTAACAACGACCACCGTTGAGGCGCAGGTAGTTGGTGAGTGGGTTGAGGTAGTTTGCGACAGCAAAATGACCAGAGCCACCATCATTGCCATCCAGAATGCGTTGAAGGCCAAAGGCTATAACCCCGGCCCCCTCGACGACGTGATCGGACCCAAAACGCGCGCCGCTCTGCTAAAATACCAGCATGACAATAAGCTGCCCGAAGGCAACATGAATGTTGAAACCATGCGCTCACTAGGCGTACAGTATTAACCAAGACCAACGCCAACCAAACGCTACACACTGGCTGGTGTAAAACGGTTTGCGCAAGTGAACCGGGGTAACCAAAAAACGGGGCTAACCATGTTGGCCTCGTTTTTTGGTATATTACCCGTACCATTCTACTACAACCTATGATTCGCCTCGCTTATTTGCTTTTCCTGCTGGTTGGTTTGCTACCAACGACTACCTCTGCCCAAACAGGTCAGCCCGAAGCTGATTCGGTAGAGACAGCCCCCGCCGACAGCGTTTTAATAGCCGAACCCGTGGCCCTGCCGCCCGCCGTATTATTTCAAACCGGCACGTTTGACGACATGCTGAAGCAGGCCAAAAAAGAGAATAAGCTGATCCTGCTCGATTTTTGGGCTACCTGGTGCGCACCCTGCCACCGCCTCGACCGCGAAACCTTCACCGACGTACCCCTGGGCGACTACGTAAACAGCAAGTTTGTGCCCTACCGCGTCAATATCGATGATTTTTCGGGTATGGACCTGGTCGAAAAATATAAGGTGGAGGCCTACCCAACCATGCTGGTGGTCGATGCCAGCGGAGCCGAAGTGCGCCGACTTACGGGCTTTTTCCTGCCCACCTACCTCCAGCGCGAACTCATCGCCAGCGAAACCGCCCGGCCCACAAAAGCCCGGAAGAAGAAGTAGTCATCGGTCAATGACTTAAAAATCGCCGCCTAATGCGCGGATGAGGGCCACTACAAACTGCACCTCCTGGCTACGAAGCTGAACTATCTGTTGCTCCGATGCCAGCACCGTACGCTGGGCATCCAGCACTTCAAGGTACGTAACTAACCCCTTGACATACAGCTCTCTGTTGTACAGTTCTGTGCGGCGGGCCAGGGCCAAAGCTTGATTTTGGGCGTCGAGTTGGAGGCGCAGGTACTGAAGGTTATCCAGGGCGGTTTCGGCTTCACGCTGGGCCACCTGTACCACCTGCTGGTAGGTCTGTTGCACTGTGGTGATTTGCTGCCGCGACAAGGACACCGTTTCGCGGTTTCTCCGGCCTTCGTAGAGTGGCACCGACGCGTTTACCCCCAGCAAATACGTCGCGCTGGTGGGCGTAAACCATGGTCCAATTTGCCCCGATAATAATCCACCTGATCCTATTACCGTGACTCGCGGCTGAATGCTGGCCTGTTGCACCAACACCTGGGCATCGGCAACCTGCACAGCCCGTTCGGCCTGGACCAGATCGGGGCGGCGACGCACCAGGTCGGGGGGTATTTGTGCGTAGGGAATGGCGGGCAACGTGGCGGGTAAAGCACTGGTATTGAGTGTAAATGTGGCCGGGTCCTGCGCTACCAACTGCGCCAGTGCGTTCACCAGTTCAACTCGGGCACGCTGTAAACCAACCAGTTGTACCCGCAATTGTGCCAAATCGGTTTCGGCCCGCAGTACGTCGATCTGGCTGACCAGCCCCACCCGGAATCGTTCACGAACAATATTCAGCGTGGAATCGCGCGCCGAGAGGTTTCGCCCGAAAACCGCCTGTTCCGATTCGTTGCCCCGAATCAGGTAATAGGTCCGGGCAATGTCGGCGGCCAGAGCGAGGCGGAGGGCCTGAAGATCGGCCTCGGACGCCTGCGCCTGTACCTGCGCCAGGGCAATACCACCTCGAATCCGCTTGAACAAGTCTAGCTCCCAACTGGCATCGACGGGCAAAAACTGAAAAGTATTCAGCTGAAAACGAGGCAGTTTGTCAGTGGCCAGGGGAATGGCCACGGGCCGGTGTTCCGATAAACTTTGGGTACTCATCAGCGCACTACTCCGAACCGACGGCTGCAAAAACGACTGCGCAATCCGCACCCGCCCCCGCGACTCCTGAATGCGGCTCACGGCGGCTTTCAGGTTTGGGCTGTTGACCAGACCAGCCTGGATGAGTTCAGCCAGTTGAGGGTCTGAAAAGCGAGATAATCCGTTGATTATTAGATCTGTAGTGGTAGACCACCCTTCTTGCCCAGCTGGCATCAGTGTCGTGTTTGCCTGTGCTTGCCCATTAGCCGATGGCTGTACCGTGCCTGCGCCCGGCTGCAACGTGACCGCCCCGCCCGGAGGCGAGACCTGCGCAAAGGTGGGAGCAGTAAGGAGCAGAAAGTAAATGAGGTGTTTCATTCGACTTAAAAAAAGCTATACCTGCCCCGGCTTGGCGGGTGCGGACTGGCGGAGGCGTACTTTCATGCCTTCTTTGAGGCGGTCGTTGGGGTTTGTGATGACGCGCTCGTCGCCGGTGAGTCCAGTGGTTACTTCAATCACATTGCCATAGTCGCGGCCAAGCGTGATGGGTTGAAAATGGACCTTCATGTCGGCTGCCAAAACGGCTGCCAGAGCACCTTTAGCAGTGACTTTCAGCGCATTGGCTGGCAGCAGAACGGCCCCGCCACGCTGGCCGCGGGGTGAAAAAGATACCTGTGCAAACAACCCCGACGGGATGGCGCGGCCTGGGTTGGGAATAACTACCTCGGTCAGCAACGTCCGCGAATCATTATTGAGCGAACCAGCCGTGCGCATCACTTTTCCTGTTAACACACGGTTTTTCAATTCCGTAATACGCACCACGGCGGACATTCCCACCTTGATTTGCTGGTAATACGTCTGGGGCACGTCGACCAGCACCCGGAGTTGGTCGAGTTGCGCAAGTGTGTACATAGGCTGGGTGCTGGTGGGCGAAATAAGGTCGCCTACTTCCACGCCCCGGCTGGTGATGATACCACTAAACGGTGCCCGGATCTCCTGCAACCCCCGCACCGACTGGAGCCGACGCAGGTTTGTTTCAGCTACGGCCACCGCTGCCCGCCGGTTGTCGATGTCCTGTCGCGAAATAGCACCCGGTAGCGTTACGCTTGTGACACGGCTGAGGTTAGCCTGGGCCAGCTGCAAATCGGCGCGGGCGCGGGCAATGTCCTGCTCTATTTCCGGCACGTCGAGAGCTACCAGAAGCTGCCCTCTTTGTACCGTCTGACCAATGTCGCCATAGCGTTTCCGCACAAACCCCTGCGACCGGGCGCGAATGGGCGTTTCCAGAAAAGGCCGAATCTGGCCGGGCAAGGTTAACCCCATAGAGTCAATGCCCTGTCGCAACGGCACGGCGTTGACAACCAGTTCGCGGGTGCGCTCGGCGTTGGCATCGGCGCGAAGTTCCTGCTGGTTGCGGATGCGGGGTAACACGCCCACAAACACAAACAGAGCAACCAGGCCAAGCGGAAATAGAAAAAGGAGAAAACGTTTCATCTCAAAAAAGGTACAATGAACGATTACCAGTTATCAATGAACACCAAAATCGTCCAAGCCTACTCCTTATAGGAAGTTCAGGAGATGGGTTAGGCCAAGGTTCCTCAATAACTACTACTTGTTCGTTGATAACTGATAATCACTGCCGAATGGCCTCCACCTCCACTACAGCATCCTTGTTCAATGCGCCATACAGGTGGGGGAAGTGTTCGTTGTTAGTCGCTGCCTCGTAGCGGAGATCATGGGTGAGCTTATTTGGGTCAATGTGCAGGAGCAACAGATCGGGTACCCCCTGATAATACCGTTCCAGTACGCCCGCCACCTGACCGGTGGTCGAGAGGTGAATGAATCCTTCCGAGTGCAGACTCTCGGCCTCGTATTCGGCTTGGTCGGCCTGCTGCTGCCAGGCGGCGCGGGTGGTGATGTGATAAATCATAGTCGGCAAAGATACCCCTCTATTACTTTTGTAGTCGCTTATGACCGCACGCCAGCTTCTTCAGACTTATTGGGGCTATACCAACTTCCGCCCCTTGCAGGAAGACATCGTCAGCACCATCCTCGACGGGTTCGATGCCCTGGTGCTGATGCCCACCGGTGGCGGTAAATCCATCTGTTTTCAGGTGCCCGCGCTGGGTATGGAGGGCATCTGCATTGTGGTGACGCCCCTTATTGCGCTCATGAAAGATCAGGTGTTCCAACTGCGGCGGCGGGGCATTGCGGCAGCGGCTATCTACTCGGGCATGCACTACCGCGAGATCGACACGGTGCTGGACAACTGCATTTACGGCAACATTAAATTCCTCTACGTGTCGCCCGAGCGGCTCCGTACCGAGATCATGATTGAACGGGCTAAACAGATGAAAGTCTGCCTATTAGCTGTTGACGAAGCCCACTGTATTTCGGCCTGGGGGCATGATTTTCGGCCACCATATCTGCAAATTGCCGAATTCCGCGAGAAGCTCACGGGCATTATCCCCACGGTAGCCCTTACGGCCTCGGCCACACCCGCAGTGCAGGCCGAGATCACCGATAAGCTGGACTTTCGTACCAATTTCAAGACCTTCCGGCAGTCATTTGCGCGGGCTAATCTGTCCTATTCGGCACGGCTGGAAGAAGGCAAAGAAGCCCGGCTACTCACCATTCTGACCAATGTGCCGGGCACCGCCATTGTCTACGTCCGTAGCCGCCGCCTGACCCAGCAGATTGCCGAATGGCTGGTGCAGCAGGGTATCTCGGCCGATTTCTACCATGCCGGGCTGACCACCCCCCAACGGTCGCAGAAGCAGGACGACTGGATGGCGGGCCGTACCCGCGTGGTGGTGGCCACCAACGCTTTTGGCATGGGTATCGACAAGCCCGACGTGCGCGTGGTGGTGCATCTGGAACCGCCCGATACCCTCGAGGCTTACTACCAAGAAGCTGGCCGGGCCGGGCGCGACGGGCAAAAATCGTATGCCGTGTTATTATACACCAATGCTGATTGCCAGCGAGTTATTCAGCAAACTGAACAGCAATATCCACCGGTCGAGCTAATCCGGCGGGTATATCAGGCGCTGGCCAACTACACCGCCGTGCCCACCGGTGGGGGCGAACTGACCACCTACGATTTCGATCTGGCCAGCTTTATCAAAACCTTCAACCTGCCCCCGCAAGACACACACTACGCCCTGAAACAACTGCAACTGGCGGGCTACATCGACCTCAGCGAAGCTTATTTCCGGCCCTCGCGCGTGGTGCTAAACATGGACAACCGGTCGCTTTACGAGTTTCAGGTCATGAACCCCCGTTTCGACCCGTTTATCAAACTGCTCATGCGCATGTACGGCGGCGAGTTGTTCACCGACTTTACGCCCATCTCGGAGGGCAACCTGTCGCGGGCGTACCTGGTGTCTGAAAATGAGGTGATTCAACTGCTGGAACAACTGGCGCAACGGGAGGTACTGCTCTACGAAAAACAGACCGACAAGCCCCAGCTCACCTACCTCACCCCCCGCCACGACGCCCGGCAACTTCCCTTCGACGTGCAGGGCCTAAACCAGCGCCGCCAGCATGCGCTGGAAAAAGCCCAGGCATCCATCGACTACGCCCAGCACCAGACTCAGTGCCGCACCCGGATGTTACAACATTATTTCGGCGAAGAAACCGATGCCGTCTGCGGTGTGTGCGACAACTGCATTGCCAATAAGAAACGGGCCGAAAACGGTACGCTGGTGCCCAAAGAAGTACGCGAGGCCGTCCGCAGCTACGTAGCCCTGGCCCGCGACAAAGGCGTAACCCCCCGCCAGTTGGCCAACTATTTCAACCAAACCAACGAGCAGGACCTGGCCCAGACCGTCCGCCTGATGCTGGCCGAAGAAGAACTCCGCTACAACGCCGCCGGGAATATCACGCTGAACAGGTAGAGAAAAGTACGTTTGGATTGCAACCCATCAACAGGATAGTGGGTCAGGCAATAAATCAAACGTTTATGAAAAAAGGCAAGATGTTTAAAGTAATATGCATCGGGTTGCTTGGTCTGTTGCTGTCGTGTCATCAGGAGTCAGTCGATCAGCCGCAGCCAGTTTGTTACACATGGGCCTTAACGGTCACGTCTACCGTTAAGGCCCAGCAGGCGCTGCTGGGAAAATGGAAATTTCTGTATGTATCTGGTGCGGTAGACAATCCAAATCTTTGGACAACCAAAGACATAGGGGCAACCAAAGACATCACGTTGGTTTTCCGGCCCGATAACACGCTGATTGTCACGAAAGACGGTCTTGAGCTGGCTCCGATAAACTATACTGTTACGGTATCCCCGCCAATATATAGTCCGGGTCATCCGGGGTTTTACCTACAACTGAGTCGCTCTGTCCCCTACACCGCCAGTGGTGATCTGGATGTGTCGAATACCCATTTTTTCGTTTGCAACGACCTGTTAACGTTGAGGAATGAGTTAATGATGGACTATATTCCTACGTATACCTGTAAGCGCGTCGAGTAAAAATCTGCAATGTCACTGTCGCTTGGCTAGGTGCACCGGGTAGAGCCAAGCGGCAACGGCTAGACCCTGAGTAGACCGTAATACGAAGCCAGTCGCGCAGCACAACTATCTGAATAACAGTGCGTGATTCGGTAATCGTATAAGTAAGCCTAAGCAACTTTCTGGCCGTCGCTTGTTTTCTGTGATTGCCAAATCGCCTGTTTTTTCAACCCTTTTTTGCGTAGCGAGTCGGTGATGGAGAAGCCCAGGGCGGGGAAGAGGTTGCCGATTTTACCCAGCCAACCCCGGCTATTAGGAATCAGCACCTCCAGCTTACGGCGTTGCAGGGCCTCGCGTACAATGGCCCGCTCTACGTCCTGCACCGTCAGGATGCGCCCACCCGAAAAGCTCAGGGCGGCTTCCGGGTGGTCAATCTGGGCCGTGAGCATGTCAGTGTTGACCAAATCGGGGCACACCACCGACACCTGCACACCCTGCTTGCGCAGTTCGCCCGCCGCCGCGAGCGAGAAACCCCGCACGGCAAACTTGGTAGCCGAATAGAGGCTCAGGCCCTGAATGGGAGCCACCCCCGCCAGCGACGCTATATTGACGATCTGCCCGCCACCCTGCTTCACCATCTGCGCCGCCAGCAGCCGCGTACCCAACACCACGCCTTTCAGATTCACGTCTACCACCAGGTCAACGTCGGCGGGGTTGAACTCAGCGGCGTAGCCCACGTGCACTACCCCGGCAATGTTCAGCCCCACGTCGATACAGCCAAAGCGGGTAAGTGACTGATCTATAGCCTCTTGCCAGCTTGCTGCGCTCCGCACGTCGAGCTTCAGGGCGAATACGCGGGTTTGGTCCCAGTGCGCGGTGAGTGTGGCCAGGCCAACGGGGTCAATATCAGTGGCTACTACATTATGGCCTTGGTCGTAGAAGACCTGGGCCATATGGCGGCCAATGCCGTTGGCGCAGCCGGTGAGAAAGTAAGTGGTAGGCATGAGCGGGTAATTTAAGGTGGTTACAACGAACCGGGCTACGTTTGCGTTAGGTAAAGCATGATTCGTACTATTCTTATTCGCCTCTGCTACACGGGCTTTATTGGTAGTTGCCTATTGGCGGTATGGGCCTGCGGTTCGTCAGATCAGGCCGATTACGTACCCAAGCCCAAAGGCTACCCACGCATCGACCTGCCCGTGGCCGAATACGTGCCCATGGCCCCCATACACCCGTATCAGTTTGACGTAAACAAGATCGCCCGCGTGTTGCCCGATACGTTCAAACGCGCTGAGCCGCACTGGATTTTCGTGTACTATCCCACGCTGAAAGCTACCGTGCAACTGACCTATAAACCCGTACAAAGCCTTGATAATCTGCGTGGTATGCTTGCCGATGCGTATAAACTCACGGCTAAGCACAACGTAAAAGCCTATTCCATCAACCAGCAGCGGGTACAACTCAGAAACGGTCTGTCGGCCAGCCTCATCACCTTAGTGGGCGAGGTACCCACCCAGTTTCAGTTCGTCACCACCGACACCAGTCGGCACTTCCTGCGCGGTGCCCTCTACTTCGACATCGCCACCGCCAACGATTCCCTCGCCCCCGTCATTGACTACGTCAAGGCCGATATGATGCGGATGCTGAACACGTTGACATGGAAGTAAAGATTTACGAGGTACGAATTACGATTTATTGCTGACGCTTGAATACGCTTGCGTCAGCAATAAATCGTAATTCGTACCTCGTAATTCGTAAATCCCAGTTACCGCTTCTCCCTTGTTTTTCAGGCCTATAGGCTGTACCTTTGCACTCCCGTTTCGAGACGGGACTTTTTTTGTTAGGTACAATCGTCTGTTAATCAATCAATACCGCTCACAATCCAGTGGATACGTTAAGCTACAAAACTGTTTCGGCCAATAGAGGGACCGCAAACAAGGAGTGGATCGTCGTTGACGCTAAGGATGCCGTTGTTGGTCGTCTGGCAAGCCAGGTAGCGGCCCGCATTCGCGGCAAACACAAGCCCAACTTCACCCCCCACGTTGATTGCGGTGACAATGTCATCATCATCAACGCCGAAAAAATTCGCTTCACGGGTCGCAAAATGACCGACAAAGTGTACGTTCGCCATACGGGCTATCCCGGTGGTCAGCGGTTCGCTTCGCCGCGTCTATGGCTCGAGAAACACCCAGAGCGCGTGCTGGAGCACGCCATCCGGGGTATGTTGCCCAAGAATCGTCTGGGCCGCCACCTGTTCACCAATCTGTTCGTGTATACGGGTGATTCACACCCCCACGCGGCACAGCAACCGAAAGAAATCAAATTCTAACCAATGGATCGTATCAACACCATCGGTCGCCGGAAAACCGCTGTTGCCCGCATCTACATGTCAGCAGGTAGCGGAGCCATCACGGTAAACGGAAAAGAACTCAATACGTACTTCCCGACCGAAGTACTGCAAATCATCACCCGCCAGCCTTTCGCTACTGTGAAAGCCGACGCTACGTATGACGTGAAAGTCAACGTGCGCGGTGGTGGCGTAACGGGTCAGGCCGAAGCCACTCGCATGGCTATTTCTCGTGCGCTGGTAGAAGCCAACGCCGAGTACCGCCCAGCCCTCAAGAAAGAAGGCTTCCTCACGCGGGATTCACGCATGGTAGAACGGAAGAAGCCAGGCCGCAAAAAAGCCCGCCGCAAGTTCCAGTTCTCGAAACGTTAATAAGCGAAGAGCAGAGAGCCATGAGCATAGAGAACATTCTCTGAGCCCTATGCTCTCAGCGCCAAGCTCCTTTGTCCAGACCCCGCTTAGACGTTGCCGATGCGGGGTGCTGCGTACGTCAATCATTTTTCATTTTTTAGCTGAAAATGGCACAAATCGAATATAAAGACCTCTTAGACGCCGGTGTGCACTTTGGCCACCTTACGCGCAAGTGGGACCCCCGGATGGCTCCGTATATCTTCATGGAGAAAAACGGCATCCACATTATTGACCTGAACAAAACCCTGGCCTCACTCGAAGAAGCGTCGAATGCTATTAAAGGCATTGTACGTTCTGGCCGGAAGGTGATGTTTGTGGCAACGAAGAAACAAGCCCAGGAAATTGTAACCGAAGAAGCGAAGCGGCTGAAAATGCCCTACGTAACTGACCGTTGGCTGGGTGGTATGATGACCA
Organism: Fibrella aquatilis; assembly: GCF_017353255.1. Lineage (GTDB taxonomy): Bacteria > Bacteroidota > Bacteroidia > Cytophagales > Spirosomataceae > Fibrella > Fibrella aquatilis. The sequence goes on from NZ_JAFMYU010000019.1 coordinate 65,784, forward strand.
ACTTCGCCACGATCCGCAAGTCGCTGAAGAAACTCCAGACGCTGGAAAAGATGCTCAAAGACGAAGTCCTCGTTAAGAACGTCGCCAAGCGGGAGCGCCTGACGCTGTCGCGCGAAAAAGAAAAACTGGAGCGTGTATTGGGCGGTGTTGCCGACCTCACGCGTCTACCTGCGGCGCTGTTCGTAGTCGACGTGAAACGTGAAAACATCGCGGTGCTGGAAGCACAACGGTTGGGTATCCCCGTGTTTGCTATGTGCGACACGAACTCGAACCCAAACCTGGTTGATTTCGCTATCCCCGCCAACGATGACGCCTACAAGTCGATCTCACTAATTACGCTTGCCATTGGTAAGGCCATCGAAGAAGGCCTGATGGAGCGGAAGCAGGACAAAGACAGTCAGGCAGCGCAGGAGGAGGAAGATGCTAAGCGTCAGGAAAACCAGCGCCGGGCCGCCGCCGAAGGTGCTGACGAACCAGCAGGTGCCGCCACGCCCGTAGCCGAAACCGTTGAGGTCGAAGCTGCTGACGAGGTAGACGCTCCTGCCGCCGACGCTACGCCCGTAGGCAATACCGATTAACTTGTTCTAACAGACAACAGACGATTTGACCGGATAGCCCGTAGCCACACCAACCCGGCTATGGGCTATTTTTTATTCAGTTTAAATGAGTTTACAGTTTTCAGTTCAGAGTTGGCTCACGCAATTCTATGAATGCGTGAGCCAACTCTGAACTGAAAACTGTAAACTGAAAACTTCCTTTAAAAATGGCAATTACCGCAGCAGACGTAAATAAACTCCGGCAGGAAACAGGTGCCGGCATGATGGATTGTAAGAAAGCTCTTGTTGAAGCCGATGGCAATTTCGACGAGGCAAAAGCCATTCTGCGTAAGCAGGGGCAGAAAATAGCCGACAAACGTGCCGACAATGCTACTTCAGAGGGCGTAGTGCTGGCCCACGTAAGCCCCGACGGTAAAACGGGTAAAGTGGTAGCGCTAGCTTGTGAAACCGAGCCTGTATCGAAAGTGGCCGATTTCCAGAATCTGGCTATGGCCGTGTTGAGCAACGCCGTTGCCGACCACGTAACCAGCAAAGAAGTGCTGCTGGCTGAAGTGCAGGCCGACGGTCGCCCCCTACAGGATCACATCACCGACCTGATGGGCAAAATTGGAGAGAAGATTGATGTGGTGTCATTTGAGACTATCAGCGCAGACAAAGTGGTGTCATATATCCACTCAAATGGTAAACTGGGCGTACTGGTTGGTTTGAGTAACACCAACGGCAGCGATGTGGCAGAAGTGGGCAAAGACGTGGCCATGCAGATTGCCGCTATGAAGCCCGTTGCACTCGATAAAGACGGCGTTGATGCCTCTATCGTTGAGCGTGAGATTGAAATTGGTAAAGATCAGGCTCGCCAGGAAGGCAAGCCCGAAGCTATGCTGGAGAAGATCGCGCTGGGTAAGCTGAACAAATTCTACAAAGAGAACACCCTGCTGAATCAGGAGTTTGTGAAAGACAACTCCCTGACTATCGCGCAGTTGCTCGATAAGACCAGCAAGGGCCTAACCGTATCAGCGTTTAAGCGCGTGTCAATTGGATAAATAGAGTCAAGAGGTAAGAAGCAAGAAACAAGAGAATAGTCTTACTTCTCGCTTCTTACCTCTTGCTTCTTTGTTTTTTGGTGGAAAGCCCGGCCAAGTTGGTCGGGCTTTTTGCGTTTATTGCTGTTACTTTTAGCTCCGCACGTGGTCATAGGAGCGCCTATCATGAAACACTTGTCAGATGAAGAGCTGGTACGGCTATATGTAAGTACACAGCGTAACCCCTATTTTGAGGCTTTATACACCCGTTACTGCGATAAAGTGTACCGGAAATGTCTGTCGTTTACGAAAAACTCGGAACGGGCGGAAGATTTTACGCACGATATCTTCATCCGGGTAGTCACGAAGCTGAGCGGCTTTCGCGAACAGGCTAAATTCTCAACCTGGCTTTATTCAGTCACCTACAACTACTGTATGGACCAGCTGCGTAGCCCCCGGCAGAAAGAAGTGTATTCCGATGAGCCGTATGAAGGCGTAGGCATGTATGACGACGACGATGCCGAGGTAGCCGAGATGGAAGCGCAACGCCTGAACAAGGCCCTCGACCATCTCACCTCTGACGAGCGGGGGCTGTTGATGATGAAATACCAAGACGATATTAGCATCCGCGACATTGCCGATGCGCAGCAGATTACCGAAAGTGCCGTAAAAATGCGCTTAATGCGGGCTAAAGAAAAGCTACGCAAACGCTATCTGGAAGCACTCATTTTCTGGATTTTAGTCGGCATAAAAGCGCTCACCAGTTTCAAATAAAATTTTATTTGTAAACACATCGTCATGGAAAACCCGTTCAAACTAATTGAGCCTGATGCAGACTGCCCCCCTCACCTGCGTGAGCAAATTGTGTCGGAGATTGATATGATCCGTAACGCACTCAAAGTCGTGGAATTGTATACTGGTGATCTTTTCGGAGCTTTTTCAGCTATGTTAGCTGACTCTGCCGAAACACCACCAGCCAATCCGTAATTCGTTGTTAATCATAAACTCACCGCACTCATGAACCCACAGCTACCAAACATTACCCAAATCCTGATTAACACATTCCAGACTCTTATTACGCAGTTTATTTCGTTTGTACCCAAGCTGATTGGTGCGATAGTCGTGTTGGGTATTGGCGTGCTGGTGGCCAAAATTGTATCAGCGCTGGTGGGGCGAGTACTCAAACAGGCTGGCTTCGACCGGCTAGGCGACAAGCTCAACGAGATCGACGTAATCCGGCAACTACAGACCGAGATCAAGCTGAGCGAGATCGTGTCTAAAGTGCTGTACTACTTCATCCTGCTGGTGTTTATCACCGCCGCTACCGAAACACTGGGGGTGGCTGCCATCACTGGCATGGTCACGTCGCTGGTGAATTTTATCCCGAAGCTGATTGCTGCTGCCATTATGTTGCAAGTGGGTGTGCTCGTGGCCGATGTGCTCAAAAAGGGCGTTGTCAGCCTTTGTGCGTCGTTCAATATTGCCTCAGGGCGGTTGTTAGGCACGGTGGTGTTTGCTTTTTTTCTGCTTATCACCATCATTTCGGCACTGGGGCAGGCGGGCATCAATACTGAGTTGCTGGAATCGAGTTTCAACCTGCTTATTGGCGGTGTCATCTTCGCTTTTGCCGTGGGCTATGGCCTCGCCTCACGCGATGTGATGGCCAATTTGCTGTCGTCGTTCTACACGAAAAACAAGTTTAAAGAGGGACAGCGTATACGGGTAGAGGGCATCACGGGTCAGATTGTTAGCGTAGAGAGCACCACCCTGACGCTGAAAACAGGCGACTCAACAACCACCGTGCCTATGCAACTACTTCAAACAAAGACAGTTGAGTTTTTGGATTGACACTTATACAGTTGTAAGTTTCCGCCGGAGTTCAGTACCCATTCACCACTTGTACCCATGAAAAGAAACGTAGCAATGGCCATTTTGGCCACGGGCTTCGCCTATACGGCCTATGCCCAGGATCCTGCCACCACGCAGGTAACGACCAATTTTAAAGACACGGTTTCGGTGAAGCCAGACACGACATACTGGCAGAAATCAGTTACGGGAGGAATCAATTTCAACCAGGCCAGTTTCAGTAACTGGGCCGGTGGCGGGGTTAACTCAATCGCTATTGGTGGTATTCTGGCGGGCCGCGCCCTATACGAAAAAGGTAGAACCTCGTGGGACAACACCGCCGATTTTCAGCTTGGCTTTATCACGCAGGGAGGGCGTACCCGCAAAGCCGCCGACCAACTCATTCTGATTTCTGTACTTGGCCATAAAATTGCGCCTCACTGGGATCTGTTCGCTTCAGGCACATTCAACACATTTTTTGCTCCAGGCTACCGGTACGACAAACTGCCAGCTGGTGCCGAAGACTTCAAAATAGCAAATTTCTTTGCACCCGCTCAGCTGACCTTGGCTTGGGGTGTAGCCTACAAACCCAGCGACGAGTTCTCGTTGCGCATCAGCCCGTTTGCCCCCCGGTTTACTTTCCTGGCCGACGATGCCGTGCGATTCCGCGAGGGCGCGGGTGGCGTAATTATTCCTGATAAAACAGCAAAGGCCTATGGCGTAGAGGCGGGGAAGTCAGTACGGTCGGAGTGGCTGGCGTTGCAGTTGCAGGCCGCGCTAAACAAAAAGTTGGGTGAAAATGTGAGCCTGACAGCTCGCTACCAGCTCTACGCCAACTATGAAACGCTGGATGCCATTGATCACCGCGTAGATATTTTGCTGACGGCCAAATTGAACCGTTACTTAAGTACAAATTTTGGTCTAATAGCCTTGTACGACAAGGATTTCTACGATGGATTACAGTTGCAGCAATCGTTGGGTATCGGTCTGATTTATAATACTAGTACGTTCAGAAAGAAATAAATTTTTTGGACGGTTACTTGGCAAATTGACTTAATTAATACTACTTACCGCCGTTTTTTTAACCTCTTACAAAACACCCGTAACATTATGCTAAAAGAATTTCGCACATTCATTGCCCAAGGCAGTGTATTAGACCTGGCCGTCGGTGTCATCATCGGTGCCGCTTTCGGTAAAATCACCACCTCATTGGTGGAAGACATCCTTAACCCCATCATTGGCCTGGTCACTGGTGGTATTGACTTCAGCCAGTTGAAGATTGTGCTTAAAGAAGCTGTGGGAACAGCCCCGGAAGTGGCTATTCGATATGGCAATTTCCTAAATGTGCTGATTCAGTTTCTGATCATTGCCTGGGTGATCTTTATGATTGTAAAAGCTGCCAACCGGGCGAAGGTAGCTGACTCATTTGCGCCTAAAGAGTAACGTTTGCAAATCCAACCCATCGTTTAGCCCCGGCCCAGTAGCCGGGGTTTTTTTGTTTGGTACTTTTGTGGCTGAAAACCCTAAACCTTTATGCGATTAATCATTCTAGGCGGTGGCGAGTCGGGGGTGGGGGCGGCCTTACTAGGGCAAGCCAAGGGCTACGACGTGTTTCTGTCAGACCGTAGTCCACTAAAGCCGACTTACCGCGACACGCTCACAGCAGCGGGTATTGCCTTTGAAGAGGGCCAACACACCGAGGCGCTGATTGTGAACGCTACCGAGGTGGTGAAAAGTCCCGGTATTCCCGACACGGTGCCGCTGGTAGTGCAACTGCGAGCGCAGGGCATACCAGTGGTGTCGGAACTAGAGTTTGCGGCGCGTTATACGCGGGCTAAGCTTATTGGCATTACGGGCAGCAACGGCAAAACCACCACTACGCTGCTCATTTACCACCTGCTGAAAACGGCGGGCCTGAACGTAGGCTTGGCGGGCAATATTGGTGAGAGCTTTGCCAAGCAAGTCATTCAGGATACATTCGATTATTTCGTGTTGGAAATCAGCAGTTTCCAACTCGACGGTATGTACAAAGCCAGGCTGGATACGGCCATTTTGCTCAATATCACCCCTGATCACCTCGACCGGTATGGGTATGATTTTGACCAGTATGTAGCTAGCAAATTCCGCATTACCCAAAACCAGCGACCAGAAGACACGTTCATTTACTTTCTCGAAAACGCCCCCACGGTAGGGCAACTGGCCCAAAGACCAGCCGTAGCCCAAGCCCTGCCTATCTCGCTGGAAATGCCCGTTTCGCCGGGAGGGTACGCGATAGATGGGAAGTTAACCACTCATTTCGGTGACCAGATGTACACCGATACCCTGGCAGAGTTGCCACTGAAGGGGCCGCATAACGCCCTGAACATGCTGGCGGCCATCCTGGCGGCGCAGTCGGTGGGGGTACCGGAGGAGGCTATTGCGGTGGGGTTGCGGAGTTTCAAAAATGCCGCTCATCGCATGGAACCCGTGGCCACTATCAACGGCGTACAGTTCATCAACGACTCGAAAGCTACCAACGTCGATTCGGTATTTTATGCCCTTTCCAGCATGACTGCACCAACGGTCTGGATAGCGGGTGGCCAGGATAAAGGCAACGATTACAGTCAGTTAGACGCTGTAGTGGCGCAGCATGTGAAGGCGCTGGTGTGTCTGGGCAAAGACAACCAAAAACTGATCGACTATTTTAGTGGTCGCATTGCCACCATTACCGACACGCATTCGGTAGAGGAAGCCGTGCAACAGGCCACGGCCCTGGCCCAACCCGGCGACGTGGTGCTGCTTTCTCCCGCCTGCGCCAGCTTCGACCTCTTCAAAAACTACGAAGACCGGGGGGAGCAATTTAAAAAAGTGGTAAGTGGTGAACGGTAAGTGGTGAGTTTGCTTCCTCAAGAGTAAATATTCTTGCGGAAGCAAACTCACCACTTACCGTTCACCACTTATCGTTCACCACTAAAACTATGACCCTCTCCATCCGCGATTTTGCCCGTGACAATCTGAAAGGTGACCGCCAAATCTGGTGGATCGTGCTGTTTCTGTCTATTTTGAGCGTACTGGTAGTATATAGCGCCACCGGGACCATTGCCTACCAGAAAATGGGCGGCAACACCGAGGCCTACCTGTTCAAGCATGGGGCGCTGGTGGTGCTGGGACTGGGGTGCATGTTTCTGGCGCACCGCATCAACTACATCCATTACGCCCGGCTGTCTAAGTTTGGCCTGTACCTGTCGGTGCCCTTGCTGGTGTGGGCCTATTTCAAAGGTACCAACCTCAACGACGCCTCGCGCTGGATTACCATCCCGATTATTAATCAGACGTTTCAGCCGTCTGATTTAGCCAAGCTGGCCCTGATCTCGAATCTGGCGGCCATGCTGGCCAAACGGCAGCGCGTACCCTACGAACCGCAGGTGCTGGTGAATATGATTGGTTGGATCGGCTGCATCTGCGCCCTTATCGTGATCTCCAACACCTCCACGGCGTTGCTGCTGGGTCTGACCTGCTTTCTGCTCATGTACATTGGCCGGGTGCCGCGCAACTACCTGGCGGGCATGGTGCTGTTTTGCCTGGTGGTAGGTGGCTTCGCGCTCGTGCTGGGTCAGCGATTCGAGACCGTGCTGGGCCGCTTGAACCGATTCCAGGATACCGAAAAGATTGATTATCAAGTCGAACAGTCCTACATCGCGCTGGCCAATGGGGGCATAACCGGACAGGGACCGGGCAATAGCCACCAACGAAATTTCCTGCCGCACCCCTACTCCGATTTTATCTATGCCATCATCATCGAAGAATATGGCCTCATTGGTGGCGTGCTGGTGCTACTGGCTTACCTCTGGCTACTGATGCGCGGGATGCGAGCGATCCAGAGTAGTACAAGGCCTTTCGGCGGGTTGCTGTCGGCGGGCCTTACCTTCAGTATTGTCATTCAGGCTATGATCAACATGGCTGTCGCGGTGGGGCTGGTGCCCGTTACAGGTCTGCCCTTGCCCTTGCTCAGCATGGGCGGCACGTCGCTACTCTTCACCGGCGCAGCCATCGGTATTGTGCTCAGCGTCAGCCGCGACGAAGCAGACGAAAGCAAGCTTTGATTTACGATGTACGAATTACGAATTACGATTTATGCGTTGCCGATTGGCAGGCTATTTCGTCTTGCGGAGCTAAATCGTACATCGTAAGTCGTAAATCGTAAATCAGAACGTGAACATCATCATATCTGGCGGTGGAACGGGGGGGCATATTTACCCGGCCATTGCCATTGCCAATGAGTTAAAACGTGTCGACCCGTCGGTAAATATCCTGTTTGTAGGGGCCGAGGGGAAGATGGAAATGGAGAAAGTACCTCGTGCGGGCTATCGCATTGAAGGGCTTCCGGTGGTAGGCATCAAGCGCGAGTTGACGTTGAGCAATCTGGCTTTCCCGCTGAAGCTGGGGCGAAGCCTGTTGCGGGCACGGCAGATCGTGCGTGATTTCCGTCCCGACGTGGCTGTGGGTGTGGGGGGCTATGCCAGCGGGCCAACCCTGCTGGCGGCTGCTTTGCAGGGTGTGCCTATTCTCATCCAGGAGCAGAACTCCTACGCGGGTCTGACCAACAAAGTGCTGTCGCGCTGGGCGAAGCGCATCTGCGTGGCTTATCCCGGCATGGAAGCCTTCTTTTCGCCCGAAAAAATTCGGGTAACGGGCAACCCTGTGCGAAGCGATATTCAGCAAGCCGATGCCCAAATCGAAGCTGGGCAGGCTCAGTTTGGCCTCAACCCGGCCCAGCCTACGGTGCTGGTCATTGGCGGTAGTCAGGGTGCCCGCACGATTAACGAGAGCATTGAGGCCGGACTGACCCGCTTTGCCGAAGCGGGCGTGCAGGTGGTCTGGCAAACGGGTACGGCCTTCATTGACCGGGCACGGGCAGCAGTGCAACAGGCGGGCATTGCCAACGTGAAACCCTACGATTTCATCTATGAAATGGACCGCGCCTACGCCGTGGCCGACGTGGTAGTGTCAAGGGCGGGCGCATTGTCAGTGTCCGAGTTGTGTCTGGTGGGTCGTCCGGCTATTTTGGTGCCGTTTCCGCAGGCATCGGAAGATCATCAGACTAAAAACGCGATGGCGCTGGTAGACCACGAGGCCGCTCTGTTGGTAACTGACCGCGATGCACGCACGAAACTGGTAGACCGGGTGCTCGAATTATTAACGAATAATGCTCAAAAGAAAACATTGAGTAGTCATATTAAGTCATTTGGGAAACCGCAAGCCGCCGCTGATATTGTTGCCGAAATTTTAAAATTAAGCTGATGTAGAAAGACGTATAAACCCGTTGTAAGAATGAAAATCACCACCTTACATTTGTTAAATTCTTTTCATTTATCACGTTGACAACCGTAACACTTTCGTCCATTCGTCATGTCTATTTTTTGGGAATTGGTGGTATCGGCATGAGTGCTTTGGCCCGCTGGTTTCTCATTAATGGGTATAACGTAGCTGGTTATGATAAAACAGCTACCGCCCTTACCGAGGCACTCGCTGCTGAGGGTATGGTAATTCATTATACCGAGGCCGTTGACCAGATACCCGCTATCTTCCGCGAAAACCCAGCCGACACGCTGGTAGTATATACCCCTGCCGTGCCGGTACATCACGCCGAGTACGTCTACTTTTCTCAAAACGGGTTTACCATCCAAAAACGGTCGCAGGTGCTAGGGCTGCTGGCGGGCCGCATGACCACCGTTGGTGTGGCGGGTACACACGGCAAAACCACCACCTCGTCGATGGTGGCGCACTTACTGCGTCATGCGGAGGTCAATTGTGCGGCGTTTTTAGGTGGTATCACGCAGAATTACGGCACCAATTTCCTGCTCAACGAACCATCCGAAGACCTCTCAAAGGTCATTTGCGTAGTAGAAGCCGACGAGTTCGACCGGTCGTTTCTGACGCTTTTCCCGAAATATGCCATTGTTACCTCCACCGACGCCGACCACCTCGACATCTACGGCGATCATGATGCCGTGCTGAGTTCGTTTCGGGCGTTTGTCGGCCAAATTCAGCAAGACGGCATCCTGTTTCAGCGGCAGGGGCTGAATCTGAATGACGCTGCTCAAGCCGAAGTACGCGATTACTCGCTGAAATCGGGGGCTTACCATGCCGCCAATTTGCGTATCGAAGCGGCCCGGTTTGTGTTTGATCTGGTCTATCCCGGTGGCACCGTTGCCGACGTCCGGCTTATGGTGCCGGGCTTTCACAACGTCGAAAACGCGGTGGCGGCGGCGGCAGTATCGCTTGAAGTGGGTGTTTCGCCCGAAGCTCTGCGCGAGGGGTTAAACACGTACCGGGGCGTTCGGCGTCGGTTCGAGTACGCCCTGGATACCGAAGATATGGTGTTGATTGACGACTATGCCCATCACCCTGCTGAGGTAGAAGCGTTTCTGACATCGGTGAAGGCACTGTATCCCGACCGGGAGTTGACCGTAATTTTTCAGCCGCACCTGTTCACCCGTACCCGCGATTTTGCCGAAGGCTTTGGCAAAAGTTTGTCGTTGGCCGATCATGTGGTGCTGTTGCCTATTTATCCGGCTCGTGAATTACCAATTGACGGTGTGACATCGAAACTGATTTTGGATCACGTTCAAACCAAATCAAAAGAAATAAGCACCAAAGACGCTATACTGTCCGTTCTGCGAAATAAGAAGGCTACCTTGGTAGTTACAGTAGGCGCCGGCGACATTGATCTGTTAGTTTCGATCATTAAACAAGAATTTGACACCAATAGATAAAATAATTAAATGGCCGATTGAGCTTATTTACAGATGTTTCCTACTTTTAGTAACCCAAAAAAATGGCTTTGGAGCATAGCAGGTACCGTAACCCTTTTCGGGTTGGTGGCGTTCACTGAACACCGCATCCGCCAATCGCATTGCGAAGCCATCATTGTTCGTCTCCACGAGGTTGACGGGCAACGGTTTCTGACGCGTAGGGATGTCACAGGTTATTTAACCAATAACGGTGCAGACCCACTGGTTGGAAAACCCTATGATGCCATTGATTTGGGTGTACTGGAGCAACGGCTTCAGCAATATAGTTTGATTAAACAGGTGCACCTGTCGCGTGATTTGGCTGGTAACCTGCTGGTTGATGTACATCAGCCGCAGCCATTGGCCCGGTTAGTAGATGAAGGTACCAATGAAGCTACCCGGTGGATTGGCGGTCAGTATATTAGCGATGAAGGTCGTTTCTTTCCTTTGTCGATGAACTATACCGCCCGTGTGCCGGTGGTGTCAGGTGCCTGGTTCAACAAGCACCGTACTCTGGCCGACAAAGCCGGGCAACCGTTGCTTACTTTGTTACAGTACATTCGGCAGGATGAGCTTTGGAGGGCACAGATTGCTGAAATTAACATAGATGCGGTTGGTGAAGTGACACTCTGGCCGCAGGTAGGCAACTACCAGATTGACTTTGGCACACCCGACGGGCTAGCCACGAAGTTTAAAAAAGTAAAACTGTTCTACACCCAAATAGCCCCCCGCCGTGGCTGGGACCGCTACCACCGGGTGAATGTGCAGTACCGTAACCAGTTAGTGTGTGAGTGATGACCCATCACCTTATGGATGACAAGATTGTGGTAGGACTCGACATTGGCAGCACCAAGGTGTGTGCCGTGGCGGGTCGGATGTCTCGAGGCAGCAACAACCAGCTCACGCTGGAGGTACTGGGCGTAAGCCGGGCCAGTTCAGAAGGCGTAACGAAAGGTAAGGTGATGAACATTACCCGAACGGTTGCCGCCATCAACCAGGCCATCGAAGAAGTGTCGAATCAGTCGAATGTAGATATTGGGCTGGTCAATGTTAGCTTCAGCAACCACAATATTAACTCACAAAAGCAGCCCGGCAGTATTACACGGCTTTCGCCGGGCGACGAAGTGACCCCCGCCGACATTGACCACCTCCTGCGCGATATGTACCGTACGCCCCAGTCGGCGGGTAAGGAAATCGTGCACGTGTTGCCTATGGACTTCACCGTCGACAGCGAGTCGGGTGTGGAAGACCCTGTGGGGCGCAACGGCGTGAAGCTGGGTGCTGATTTTCAGATCATTACCACCCAGTCTGACGCGGCGGTGAACGTGCGGCGCTGCATTGAACGCACCGCCGGGCACTTGCAACGCGATCAGGTATTGCTCTCGCCGCTGGCGTCGGCCATGGCTGTGCTCACGCCCGAAGAGCGGGAAGCAGGCGTGGCCTTGGTAGACATTGGCGGCGGCACCACCGACATGGCCATTTACTACCGCAATGTGTTGCGCCACGTGGCGGTGTTCCCTTGGGCGGGCAACAGCCTTACCAATGACATTCAGGAGGGGTGCAAAGTGCTGCCGCAGCAGGCCGAAGTGCTCAAAACCAAATTCGGCAATGCCAATCCCGGCACTTACCGCCTCAACGAAGTGGTGTCGGTGCCCGGTTTGCCTGGTCGGCAACCCAAAGACGTACTCCTCAAAAACGTATCGATCATCATTGCTGAGCGGCTGAAAGAGATTGCCGCGCTCGTGCAGGCCGAGGTGATCCGGTCGGGGTATAAGGACAAACTGCTGGGCGGTATTGTGCTCACAGGTGGTTCGGCCCTGATCGAAGGCATCGACGATATTTTTCAGAGTGTTACCGATATGGACGTGCGCGTGGGGTATCCAGAGCAGCTGGAACACAACCTGCGGGCCGACTTGGTCAGCGACCCGGCGTTTGCCACAGCTGTTGGCCTGGTTTGGGCCGGTTTCCGAAGTGTAGACGACCGCATTTCATTTATCAGCGATCCGGGGCAGTCGTTTGGCACAACGGTTGCTCCTGTACGTCAGCCCGAACCGCAACGCCCCACCACCCGTACCAACAATACGGGCCAACCCACCCCGCGGCCGAAAGAAGAAGCTACGAATGGGTCAGGCAGCCTTTTTGGCTGGGTGAAAAAGCTGTTCAACCCAAACCTGGGCGACGTGAACGATACCTACAAAGAGTAAACGCCTGCGCTTACCTTGGTCCTATTGCACATTGCTTTCTACCCCACCGCTTACACCAACCACTAGGATGAATACTCGAACCCCGCTCCGAAATCAGGCTATGCTGGACCACGGTTTTACATACGAAATACCAGACAACAACGCACCTATTATTAAAGTGATCGGTGTGGGGGGCGGCGGCAGCAATGCCGTGCAGCACATGGTGACAATGGGTGTGAAAGACGTGGAGTTCGCGATCTGCAACACAGACCGGCAGGCCCTGATGAGCAGCGACGTGAAGACCAAACTAAAACTCGGTACGGGCCTGGAAGGAGCCGGTATGGACGTGGAAGTAGGCCGGAAAGCCGCGCTGGAGAGTATCGACGAGCTACGCAACCTGCTGGGTGGGTCTATCAAGATGGTGTTCATCACGGCGGGTATGGGCGGTGGTACCGGCACAGGTGCCGCCCCGGTGGTGGCCGAAGTAGCCCGCGAACTGGGTTTGCTCACGGTGGCAGTGGTGACGGCTCCTTATAAGTACGAAGGCATCGATAAACGGCGTCAGGCTACGGAGGGTATCGAGCAGTTGAAAAAAAGCTGCGACACCGTACTGGTGGTCATGAACGACAAACTGGCCGAACTCTACGGAAAGCTGAGTATTCGTAAAGCGTTTGCCCATGCCGACAACGTGCTGGCCACAGCCGTAAAGAGCATTGCCGAAGTGATCACCACCCGTGGCGACGTAAACACCGACTTCATGGACGTGAAGAAGGTGCTGCAAAACGCGGGTCCGTCGGTGATGGGCGAGGCCGAAGCCGAAGGCGAAAACCGGGCGCTTCAGGCTATTCAGGAGGCCTTGAATTCGCCGCTGCTGAACGACAGCGATATTGTAGGAGCCAAGCGGATCCTGCTCACGATTACGTCGAGTTCAGAACACGAAGCCACGCTGGAAGAACAAACGATTATCTCGAACTACATTGTCGAGAAGATCGGCGAGGAAGCCCGGCTGTTTAAAATCGGGGCTATTTTCGAGGATTCGCTGGGGCCAAAAATGCGGGTGACCATCATTGCGGCTGGTTTTGAAACGGCTGGCGGGTTGCCCATTCAACCCCTCACCGATACTACCGCCGAAGCGGAACAGGAAGAGGTTATTGCGGAAGCGGTATTAGTTGACCAACCTACAGAAGAAACTAACACCCCCGAATTGGTAGCCGACGAAACCGGTGTGGGTACACCTACGTTTACGCACGGTGCCGCCACAATGCTTCCGCCTATGACGGGCGGTTTCTCCAACGGATTGGCTGGCAACGCGGGTTATACGGGGGTAAGCCTCAACCCCACACGCCCCGATGATACAGAAGAAGTGAAGCAATTGGTCACCGACTTTCTGAACAACCGCTTCACAGAGCGTGAATTGGAAGCACCTGCCTTCAGCCGACACCGCGTGTCGCTCTATGAATTGCCCCTGCTGCCCGACCACGAGGTAATTCGCACCCGGCTGTTTGACTAGCATGACTTCGGCAACGGTCAAAGCGGCTATCCGGGCACTTGAACAGCCTGAACGAGCTTCGTTTGTTTCCCGGTATTTCAAAACGCACCCTGGCCAATATGGCCAGGGTGACGTGTTTTTGGGGCTTTCCATGCCGCAGCAGCACGTTATTGCCCGGCAGTTCAGTCACTTATCTATGGCTGAAACCGAGCGGCTGGTGCAGGATCCTTACCACGAATGCCGTATGGTGGGGTTGCTAATTTGGGTGCTTCAAAGCAAGAGTAGCGGGCCACTACAACAGCAGGAACTGGCTGAGCGCTATGTGCGTAACCGGCAGTTTGTTAACAACTGGGACTTGGTCGATAGCAGTTGCCCCACGGTGCTGGGGTTGCCCATGCTTACCGGCGACAGGTCTATGTTGTATGAACTGGCAGCACAAGAGCACCTTTGGAGCCAACGAATGGCCATAGTGACCACGCTGACCTTTATCAGAAAGCGGCAGTTTGGCGACACGTTTGCTCTGGCCGAGTTGCTGCTGAATCACCCGCACGACCTGATCCACAAAGCCATTGGCTGGATGCTCCGCGAAGTGGGCAAGCGCGATCAGCCCGCGCTTGATGAATTTTTGCGTGACCACATCCGGCAGTTGCCCCGCACGGCCCTGCGCTATGCTATCGAACGCCATGAACCCACCCAACGGCAGGCATTATTGAATCTGTAGCGCGGCGTTCGGTTAAGTGTCACCTTTGTATCTTTGCCGTCCGTTTGCGTTGCTGAGGAGGCTAACACCGGCAACAGCAAACGCCTAACCGTCAGACGCACGTTTATGTCCTGGTTCATACGAAAAGATAAGGGTATCCAGACCCCAACCGAAATGAAGCGGGAGGCTCCCGATGGGTTGTGGTATCAGTGCCCAAGTTGCAAGCAGGTGATGCACACCCGCGAACACAAACTCAACGCCTACACCTGCGTACACTGCAATTTCCACGAAAAAATAGGCTCTGATGCCTATTTCTCGATCCTGTTCGACGATAACCAGTTTACCGAACTCGACGAAAAAATGATGTCGGCCGACCCGTTGTCGTTTACCGATACCAAAAAATACCCCGACCGGGTGCGGGCCACGATTGGTAAAACCGGCCTGCGCGATGCCGTCCGCACCGCCTATGGGCCAATGGAAGAAACCGAAATCACGATTGCCTGCATGGATTTCAACTTCATCGGTGGCTCGATGGGGTCGGTGGTGGGCGAGAAAATTGCCCGCGCCATTGACTATGCGCTGGCCAACAAAACGCCGTTTCTGATGATCTCGCGGAGCGGCGGTGCCCGGATGATGGAGGCAGGGTTTTCGCTGATGCAAATGGCCAAAACGTCGGCGAAGTTGGCGCGGTTATCTGAGGCAGGCTTACCCTACATTTCGCTCCTGACCGACCCTACCACGGGTGGCGTGACGGCCTCGTATGCCATGCTGGGTGATTTCAACATTGCTGAGCCGGGTGCCCTGATCGGTTTTGCCGGGCCGCGTGTCATCCGCGAAACCATCGGCAAAGACCTGCCCAAAGGTTTTCAGAGTGCCGAATTCGTACTGGAACACGGCTTCCTCGACTTTATCGTAGATCGTAAAGACCTGAAAGACAAAGTAGCCTGCCTGCTTAAAATGATCAAATAAAGGGAGTTTACAGTTTTCTGTTTGCTGTCTTCTGTTTGTTCGCCTATGGAAACATCGCTCGGTGCATAAAGCAACAGAAGACAGCAAACAGAAAACTATAAACTGATTTATGCGCCTCGTTCGCCACCCGGTTTTGTGCAATTACTACGTCACGTATCGCTGCAACGCGTCGTGCGGGTTTTGCGATATCTGGGAGCGGCCTTCGCCCTATGTGACGCTGGAGAACGTACGCGACAACCTGCGCGACCTGAAACGGCTGGGTGTGCGGGTGATTGATTTTACGGGTGGCGAACCCCTGCTGCATCGCCAACTGCCCGAACTACTGGCCGAAGCCAAACGCCAGAAATTTATTACCACCGTCACTACCAACGGCCTGCTTTACCCCAAACAGGCCGACAGCCTGCGTGGCCTGGTCGATATGCTTCACTTCTCGCTCGACTCACCTGACGCCGCTGAGCATGATGCTGGGCGCGGGGTACGCTGCTTCGACAAAGTGATAGAGTCTATTGCCGTGGCAAAACAACTGGGCGAACGCCCCGATATTCTCTTCACCGTTTTTGAGCACAACATCGGTCAAATCGAGGCGATGTACAGCCAAATTTGCCGACCAAATGGCCTTGTACTGATTCTAAACCCCGTTTTTGGGTATAACGGCGTTGATACGGGTGCGAGTACTTCGGCAGAAACTACACCGGATAATCCGCTATCGGAAACGGCATTGCAGATGCTCACGCATTGGGGGAAACAGCCGGGCGTGTACCTGAATGATGGTTTTGTGCAACTCCGGCGTGATGGGGGTAACCACATCGACAAACCCATTTGCCGGGCGGGTAGCACCACGGTGGTTATCTCGCCGCAAAACGAACTGGTGCTACCCTGCTACCATCTCGGACTAAAAAACTTCCCCATCGACGGCCAACTCCACGATCTCTATCACAGCGCCGACGTGCAAAAGCTAGTAGCGCTGGAAGGTCGCCTGCCCGCCTGCGAAGGCTGTGTGATCAACTGCTACATGCAGCCTTCTTTCGCCGTTGAGCTATCTAAATATTGGTGGAGCGCGTTGCCCAGCACCCTGAAATACAACTACATGAAGGGGACTTGGAAACAGTTGTTTTAGTCATTGGTGATTGGTCATTGGTGATTGGTCATTGGTGATTAGTCATTAGTCATTAGTCATTGGTCATTGGTCGTATCCAGCTACGAATGACTAATGACTAATGACTAATCACCAATGACCAATCACCAATGACTATTCCCTCACCAACTTCCTCACCACTTGCCGTCCCCCACTCTCGGCGCGGATGAAGTATAGCCCGGCAGGCTGATTGCTCAAATCAAGCTGAAAGCCTTGTTGATCAAGCACTTGATTTTTCTCAATGTGCTGATGCACTCGGCCCTGATTGTCCAACACGCTGAAAACCGCCGGAAGGCCAAGCCGATTTTGCAGGCTTACCTGCACCACGCCCCCCATACTAGGGTTAGGCGATACTGTGAGCTGCAACGCATCCGGTGCCCGGTCGTCAGTGGCCGTGAGCACCCCAACGTAGGCTGGCTCGTAGGGTGGCGGGGTTATAGGCGTGCCTCCCTTGTCAACCACCGTCAGTAGCAGCTCCTGATGCGTTTCGCTGATCAATTGACCATATCGCCATTCTGATACGACGATGGCAATTGAGAAGGAACCTAGTTCGGTAGGTACATCCCAGGTGAGTAGGCCCGTTTTAGCGTTAATGCGATACGTGCCAACCTGCTTTGCATTGTTGGGAAACTGGTAGGTAGCAACTGCCGACAGGCTAGTACACCAGTCAGCTGTTGTGCTTTGTGGAAGAGCACTAGTCAGTGGCACTGCTAGCGCGTAAGAGAGACTATCACCACCAGCATCAGCTGCGTTTACCAACATCGAAAAACGCTGCTTGAGGGGTATTTGTAAACCCGTTGGCGGAGACGGTATGAAAGGTGTTTTCGTATTTATATAGCCAGCGGCCTGGATGGTTGTTCGTAATGCAAATGGTTGGTCGTTACTAAGCCCACTATTAATATTGCGTATGATAGCAGTCCGGTTCACTACTGTTGCTACAAGCGCGTAAACAC
Source organism: Fibrella aquatilis (assembly GCF_017353255.1). Classification (GTDB taxonomy): domain Bacteria; phylum Bacteroidota; class Bacteroidia; order Cytophagales; family Spirosomataceae; genus Fibrella; species Fibrella aquatilis. The sequence goes on from NZ_JAFMYU010000019.1 coordinate 83,407, forward strand.
CTGGCCCAGTGTACGTATAAGTTGTTTTATATAATGAGATAGATAGCTTGCTACCGTCTGCCGACATAACAGGAAATGCACGGGGTACTTCTCTAAACTGACCATCACCAAAACACAGGTTCACGACACGGGCGGGCGGGGGATCGCCACCCGCTGCCGGATTTTCGTACATGGTGACTGTGATGGCGTAAGTCAATGAGGTATTGCTTACGCGCTCAGCCCGGATGTAACCCCCGAAAATATGATCGGCGAAGGCGGCTGATGAACTAAGCAACAGGAGCAGGAGACAGTAAAGGGGGCGCATGGAAAGTTTCGGAATAGACGTTGACGGATTTTGTAACCCTATAACTAACCGACCCTCCGTTTACGTATACAGGCCTGGCAGATATTAATTGTTCGGCCTGTTGCTTCGTCTATTTTGCAGTAGGTTTGGCGTATGATTATCCCCCTCCGTTTCCTACTGATTCTGGAACTGCTGGTCCTGCTGCAACGCCCCGCGCAGGCGCAGCCAACGCCGGTAGTACCTGCCGAGTCGGGTATCAATCAGGGTCGGTTTATTGGTGTGGTGGCGGGTACGGCGGCGTTTTATACCATCACATTATTGCTCCTGCGGAAGCAATGGTACAAGAAAAAAATGCCGTTCCACACCTTCAACGACAACCGCGAATGGCTGCAAATGGACAAGGTGGGCCACGTGGCCACGGCCTATTGCATGAGCCGGGGGGGGTATGAACTCATGCGCTGGAGCGGCGTAGACGAACGGGCCAGCATCCTGACCGGCGGGCTGCTAGCGCTACTGTTCCAAACCACGCTGGAAGTCTATGACGGTCACGCCGAGGGCTGGGGCTTTTCTAAAGGCGATATGGTGGCCAACGTGGCGGGTACGGCCCTGTTTATGGGGCAGCAGTTTGGCGCGGGGCATCAGGTGGTGAGCCTGAAATACGGCTTCCGCAAAACGATTTTTCCGCCCTACCGCCCCAACCTGCTGGGCAAAACCACCGGCCAACAGATGCTGAAAGATTATAACGGGCAGCAGTACTGGCTGTCGGTCAACCTGGCGTCAATACTACCCGTGGGACCGGATTTTCCGCGGTGGCTAAACCTCGACCTGGGCTATAGTGGTTCCGGCATGACGGGCGGCCACGAAAACCCGCCGATGACTGATGCAGAAGGTAAACCATTGACTTTCAGAAGATTTCGTCAGTTTTTTCTCTCGCCCGACGTCGATTTGTCGCGCATCAATCAGCCCGATCCGTTGCAGCCGTTACCCTGGCAGCGGTTTGTGGGTACGGTGCAGTTCTTCAAAATCGCCGCCCCGTCCCTAGAGTACAACCCCGTTAATGGTCTGCGTTTTCACCCGTTGCTACTGCCGAAAGAGTAACGGGTAATGCCGAAGCTCCAGCTTCGGTAGTGATTGCTGTACTATTGACTACCGAAGCTGGAGCTTCGGCATTACTCTCCATGACCCTCACACGAACCTCCTCCGAAAACGCTCATTTTCAGCAGCTTGTTGCTAAGCTCGATGCGTATCTGGCCGAAATCAATGGCGATGACCATGCTTTCTACAATCAGTTCAACAGCATCGCGGCTCTGCAACACGCGGTGGTGGCTTATGACGATGGCAACATACCTGTTGGTTGTGGGGCGTTGAAACAGGTTGACCCAGAATCGGTTGAAATTAAACGCATGTATGTCGATCCGGCTGAGCGGGGTAGGGGCGTTGGCGGTGCCCTGCTAGCCGAGTTAGAAGCCTGGGCATCGGAACTGGGCTTTCGGGTTTGTGTGCTGGAGACGAGCGTGAAACTGCCTGCTGCCGTACATCTTTACACCAAACATGGCTACCAGCGGACGCCAAACTACGGCCAATACATCGGAATGCCCGATAGCGTTTGTTTTCGTAAATACCTAACCCCCTAATCATGCTCTACACCGCTGCCCAAACTACTGATCTGCTTACCCGACCCCTGCGCTATTTACTGGTAGAACAGACCGGCCACGTGCTGACGCTGACGTTGAACCGGCCCGAAAAAAAGAATGCCCTGAACCCCACGCTCCTGGCCGAATTGGCCTTTGCGATAGCGTACGCCCATGTTGAGGCTGATGTCTGGGTGGTGGTGCTGGCTGCTGCGGGCGACACCTTTTGCGCGGGCATGGACCTGAAAGCACTCAGCAATGGCACCGCCGAACCCGACACCGTACCCCCACCGAGTGGCCCGGTGCGGCTGGCCGAACTGATGGCCGGGTTGCATAAGCCCTGCATTGCGCGGGTGCAGGGACCGGTGTACGCAGGCGGCTTTTTACTGGCAGGCACGGCCACCTACGCCGTAGTGGCCGAGGGGGCCACTTTTGCCCTGCCCGAAGTAAAACGTGGCCTGTTTCCATTTCAGGTGCTGGCCGTCTTGCTCGACATAATGCCCGCCCGGCAGGCGCTGGATTTGTGCCTGCGGGGACGCACCCTCAGCGCCGCCGACGCCCTAGCCGCGGGCCTGGCTACGCAGGTAGTGCCACTGGCCAAAATTGACCAAACGGTAGCCGCACTGGTGACCGATTTAATCGCCGTTTCGCCTATGGCGTTGCAGTTTGGTTTGCGGGCCTTTCAGCAGCTAAAAACCCTGCCCAGCGACCAACAGCAGGCTTTTTTGCACGACCAATTCACCCAAATTCAGCAAACCGCCGACGCCCGCGAAGGCATGGCAGCGTTCCTGGAAAAACGTTCGCCAACCTGGCAAAATCGGTAGGGGCAAGGCCACTATTTTGGCCGTTTTGCTGTTAAGAAATTGGTCATTTGGCTCCTCCATGCAAAACATCATTCACCTCCTGCCCGATTCCATTGCCAACCAGATTGCCGCCGGCGAGGTTGTTCAGCGGCCTGCGTCGGTGGTGAAGGAGCTGCTCGAAAACGCGGTCGATGCGGGGGCTACGTCGGTGCAGTTGGTGGTGCGGGAGGCAGGCCGGACATTGATTCAGGTGATCGACGATGGCAAGGGCATGACCGAAACTGACGCCCGGATGAGCTTCGAGCGCCACGCCACCTCCAAAATCCGCACGTCCGACGATCTGTTCAAGATTCGGACTATGGGCTTCCGGGGCGAGGCGCTGGCCTCTATTGCCGCCGTGGCCCAGGTAGAGATGCGCACCCGCAAAGCCGACGACGAAGTGGGTACGCTCATCCGCATCGAAGGCTCGGACACCAAGGCGCAGGAATCGGTGTCGTGTTTGCCGGGGACCAATATCCTGGTCAAAAACCTGTTTTTTAACGTGCCCGCCCGGCGCAATTTCCTGAAGTCCAATTCAGTAGAGATGCGCCACATCATCGACGAGTTTCAGCGGGTGGCGCTGGCCAATTCGGAGGTAACGTTTTCGCTGTTTCACAACGATCAGGAGGTCTTCAACCTGCCGGGGGGAAAGCTAAGCCGCCGCATTGTCGATATGTTTGGCAAGGCCTACCGCGAACAACTGGCCGCCTGCGACGAAGAAACGCCCTACGTGTCGGTACACGGGTTCATTGGCAAGCCCGAATCGGCCCGCAAGACGCGCAACGAGCAGTTTTTCTTTGTCAATAACCGCTTCATCAAGCACAACTACCTGCATCATGCCGTGGTGGGGGCCTACGAAGGCACCATTCCCGAAGGCCACCACCCGTTCTACGTGCTCTTCATCGACATCGACCCGTCGCATATCGACATCAACATTCACCCTACCAAAACGGAGATTAAGTTCGACGATGAGCGGTCGGTATATGCTATCGTGATGGCGGCCGTGCGGAAAGCCATGGGTATTTATAATTTGTCCCCTTCGCTCGATTTCGATTCGGATGTTAATTTTCTGGATGGGGGAGGGGCGGCCATTGCCAAGCAATTTGAACCCGGCGGGCGGCATTCGGCGGCTGGTAAAGGTGGCAATGGCCCGTCGGCACCGCGGCCCATTACGCCCTCGTGGGCACAACCCGCGTCTGCCCCTCGTGCGGTGGCCGACAACCCCACGCCCGCCCGCCCACCACAGCCCGCGCCGCAAAACTGGCAGGCTATGTTTGAGGGTGCCACCCGGCCTACCACGGCCAAAGCGCGCCCCGAAAAGCCCGTTGGCGACGACGTGAACTGGCTCGATGATCGGGCACCGACCAACCCGGCAACGGCCCCTGAATCAGCTAGCCAGCCCGACTCGTCGGAGGCTAAACCCGACGTGGTTGCTGCCGAACAACCCCTGACCATGGGTAGCCGGGCCAACCGCATGGGCCAGGACAGTGCAGGTCAGCCCCTGCCGAGTGAGGCTGAAACGGCCGTTATTCAAGTTCAGAACCGCTTTTTGGTCACTACCGTGAAATCGGGTTTGCTGTTGATAGATCAGCGCGGGGCTTACGAACGCATCCTTTACGACCAGTTCCATACCGCCCTGACCAAACATAGCGGCTCGTCGCAGCAGGTGCTTTTCCCGAAAACTGTAACCGTTTCGGCGGTCGATTACCAACTGGCCCTAGATCTCCGCACCGAGTTGGAAAGCGTGGGTTTCCAGTTCGACGAGCTAGGGGCTAACACCTTCGTGATCCGGGGTGTACCCGCCCAAATTGCCGATGAGTCGGGGCGGCGGGCTGGCGAGGAAGAACTGTTTGCCAACCTGCTGGCGCAACTCCGCGAAGACACGGGCAAACTGAAACTAGACCGGTCTGAAGCCCTGGCCCGGTCGTTGGCGCGGCGTTCAGCGAGCCGTTACATCAAATTTTTAAGTCAGTCCGAGCGCCGTGCCCTGGTTGACCAGTTGTTTGCATCGGCCAATCCGAGCTATACACCGGGGGGCGAAGCCATCACGTCGGTGGTTTCGCTCGATAAACTGTCGGGACTTTTTAAAGCGTAAGTTGTTACCCCTATTACAGCGCCTCGTCAGGATAGACGAGTTTACACAATTCGTTCGTCTTTCTAGTCATTTTCTGCGTCTGGCCTGCTCATGTTTAATCTCTCTCCGGTAGTTCGTCTGTTGCTGTTTGCCAACGTCATTGTCTTCTTCATCACCTCGCAGATGGGCGACTGGGCTGTTGACCGGTTTGGGTTGCATTCGGTGCTGTCGGAGAAGTTTAGCCCTATCCAACTGCTAACGCACATGTTTATGCACGGCGGCTGGACGCACATTTTCAGCAATATGATTGGGCTGATCGTGTTTGGGCCTATGCTGGAACGGGTTTGGGGTGGACCGCGCTTTTTTCTGTTCTATATGCTCACGGGTCTTGGCGCAGCGGCGTTGTATTTGGGCGTAAATTATTACGAAACGTCTTCGTTGGTCGATGCCTACAATATGTACCGGGCCAATCCAACCAATGGTGAGTTTGTTGGGTTTATGAGTCAGTACGCTAGCTCAATTTACGACCGGTTGGCGCCGTTTATCCAGAAATTTGATGCAGACCCGACCAATCCGCTGTATATTAAGCAAGGACAGGCTTACGTAAACGCGATAGTGGGTGCTCAGGTCGATACGCCTATGGTAGGGGCTTCTGGAGCAATTTTTGGGGTAATCATGGCGTTTGGCCTATTGTTCCCCAACACCGAGTTGATTCTGCTTTTTCCGCCAATTCCGATCAAGGCGAAGTATTTGGTGCTGTTTTATGGTCTCTACGAGGTGTACTCGGGTATTTACCAGGCGCAGTCTGATAACGTCGCTCACTTTGCCCACATCGGCGGAATGTTATTTGCGTATATACTGGTAAAACTTTGGGGATCTCAACGAAAAACATTCTATTGATGTATGAGCGGCTTATTAGACGATTTCCGGTCTGAATTCAAGAAGCCCAACAACACGTTGGTGCAGTTGATTCTGATAAACACGGTGGTGTTTCTGACCGTAGTAATTATTAAGGTGGTCTCCCAGGTGTCGAGCCGTGGGTATGTATCACACTGGGTGATGAGCCAGTTGCAGATGCCTTGGGCACCGGGGGACATTGCACGCAAGCCGTGGACGGTAATCACCTATGCCTTCACCCACGTTGAGCCTTTCCACATTCTGTTCAACATGCTGTTCCTGTACTATTTCGGACGGCTCATTGAAGAGTATCTAGGCAGTCGGCGTTTGGTTGGGTTGTATTTGCTGGGTGCTATTGGCGGCGGGCTGTGTTACGCTGTCTGCTACAATTTTATTCCCTATTTCTCAGTGCCGGTGGGTACGCAGCCTTTGTTGGGGGCGTCGGGTGCGGCCCTGGCAGTGGCGGTTGGTGCGGCCACGTTGTTGCCCAACTACACGTTTCATATGCTGTTTATCGGCCCGGTGCGGATCAAATACATCGTACTGTTTTTTGTGGTACTGTCCTTTTTCAACAGTGTCGGCGACAATGCAGGGGGTAATATTGCGCACCTCGGCGGGGCGTTGGTAGGCTTTTCGTATATCAAATTCCTGCAAAACGGCAGCGACATCGGACGGCCTATCTATTGGGTCATGGATCTCTGGAGCAATATGCTTCGGCCAAAACCGCCCGTGAAAGTGTCGCAGCGGCAACGCAGCACCCAAACAGCCACCAGCGCCTACGCCACTGCCGGTAGCCCCGGCCCCTCCGTGTCGATTCCCGACCAGGATGAAATAGACGCGATCCTCGACAAAATTGGCCGCTCCGGTTATGAGAGCCTCACCCGCGAAGAGAAGCAGAAACTATTCCGCGCAAGCCAAAAAAGCTGAATAGATTTACGATGTACGATTTGTTGCTGACGCATGAATACGCTGGCGTCAGCAACAAATCGTAAGTCGTACATCGTAATTCGTAAATCTATTCTTCCACTCGCCGTCGTGAGGCCTTTACCTCGCCGCGGCGTTTTTTTGTGTCAATTCGTTCGATCTGGGCGGCTTTGCTGGGCTTAGTGGCACGGCGGGGTTTCTGCACCTCGAACGACTGGACAATGAGCCGGTCAAATTTTTTGATTACCTTCTCTTTGTTGGCTAACTGCGTGCGCTCGGTCTGATGCGTCAGTACCAGTTCACCCTCGGTGGTGAGCTTGTTGGCCAATTTTTCGGTCAGTGTGGCCCGCTCTTCATCGGTGAGCAGCGCTGAGTCACGCACCGAAAAGCGCAGTTCAGCTTTGGTAGCCACTTTATTCACATTTTGGCCACCCGCGCCACCACTACGGGCAAACTGAAAACGCAGGTCGGGATGGAGGGTTGTGGGATTCATTGATGTAAAAAAAGTTTACTGTTTGCTGTTTACTGCGGCCCGCCGCCCGGTCTTCTGTTGCTTCGCGAGAGTAGCTTCGCGCTTGTGATCCTACGACTCTGCGAAGCTACTCTCGCGAAGCAACAGAAGACCGGGCGGCGGGCCGCAGTAGACTGTAAACAGTAAACTATTCCTGGTCTGCTTTGCGGTCGGCGCGGATTTCGGGGAGGGTGTCGGGGTCGATGAGACCGAGGGCGGCGGCATGCTCGGCAGCGGCTACGGTGTTGGGTACCAGCAGCATAGGTACATTATGTGTGGCGGCTGTCTCAATCAGGTGTTGCACGGCAGTGTCACGGCTGTTCTCACGCGAGACGTCACGAATATACGCTACCACAATCCGGTCGGGGTTCTCGCTGATGATGTCGGCGTAAATCTCCGGGTCCTGCTGCCCACTGTCGCCCAGAAGCACGAACTTTAGCTGTGGGTTTACGGCCATTATTTTCCGAATCATAGCCACCTTATGCAGGTGATGCCCCCCCGCCGAGAGCATGGTGGGGCTTATGTCCAGATCGCGCAGCAAAATAGGACCTTTGGGAATGCCCTGAATCCGGAAAAAATCGATCAGTAAATCGTACAGATTCCACGGGCTGCTCGACACAAAATAAACCGGGTTAAAGAGCGTAGTGACGGCACCGCTTTGCAACGCCCGGTAGAACGCCGCTACCCCGGCAAAAGGCAGCCGCGTGAAGGCATTTTCCAGAAACGTGAGCCGCAAGGTCTGCCACAAGCTTGTGGCGCCTGTTACCAGCACTGTGTCGTCGATGTCGGAAATAACGCCAAACTGACTGTAGGCCGGGGCAATCATCAGTTGCCCGTCTTTGACTACTTCGCGCGCGCCTTCGTAACCTTCGGGCTGTAGTATCCCTTCCAGCGTATACCGAACTGGAAACCAGGCCTGTGCCACGGGCGGGTCAATGGCAGGGTCGACGGTGATGTCGAAATAGCCTTCTTTGTTGGTGACGGTACGAAAAACCTGTCCGAATGCTTCGATCCTGACGGTAATGTTACTTACTTCATGGGTAAGAAAACGGCCAACAGAAGAGGATAGGTTGTCCCAGAAAGAAGCTTCATCAGCGGGAGATACCAGTTCGTTCTGGCGCAACACCCGGCCTGTTAGCCAGACGGCGCTGGGTGACCCAAACCCCCGGTAATAGATAATCTGATATGGTTTCATGACCAAGTAAACCCATATAATGCAGAAATTCCTGACAGAGCCAGGAATCTACGTGCGGACAAAACCAGTGGGCTAACTAGCGCTTCGCACGAAGTGGGTCAGTTATGGCCATCCTGAGTAAGTAGTTCAAACTGAAGATCATCTGTCGAATTGCCTGCCGCACACGTGTTGTTTCGTTCATCGGTTACAAAGGTAAGTAGTGGTCACATATCAACCGCAAAAGTGTTGACTACGGACTGTTTTTTAGTTGGACGGTTTATGAAGCGGGTCATTGGTTTAACGAACGGTAAAAACGCCTTTATCTAGTTTGCCAATGGTGCTCCATGCTGCCCTGTCAATCGGCGTATGCAACATATGACTACTTCTTTGGCCAATAGTTTCGCCCAGCAATAGAATTATACCGTATGACCCATAGCCTTGACGTAATCGCTCCACTCATCGATGTCAGGTAGTTGCTCTAATAAGCTGACAGTGAGTTTGCTATTGGTAATGGCTTTGGTTGTTTCGAGCAGTAAGTCTGGTTGGCTCCAGGGCATGTTGGCAAATAGGTTGTTGTGTAGTTCTTTCATACCCAACAGGTAATAGCCGCCGTCGGTGGCGGGGCCAATGACCACATCGGCGGTGTCGAGGGCGGCAAATGCCTGGGTGAGGTGCGTTTCGGTAATAGCCAGGCAATCGCTGCCTATGAGTACCACCCGCTCCGCTTTAGTGGAAAACTGATCCTGAAAAGCCTGTTGCATTCGCTGACCCAGATTGCCGTCAGCTTGTTGGGCTTTCTGATAACCACTCCAGCCGTCATTGGGGTTAACGAAATCGGCGTAATACACTATTTTTTCCCACGGGCTATACCGGGTGATCTGCTGGGTGTATTGAACCAGGTGGCGGTACACTCGTGCAGCTTTCTCAGCACCAACGGTTTTGGCAATTCGTGTTTTGACGGTGCCGGGAATGGGATTTTTAACGAAAATAACCAGGCGGTGGGTAGGCATCGTTTTTTACTTTTGAGAAAAAAGTCAAGTGGTGTACATCTCAACTTCAATAAGCCATGGCAACCGAAATTGTTTATACTGATCAGGCCCCGGCGGCCATTGGCCCCTACAGTCAGGCCGTAAAAGCGAATGGTATGTTGTTTGTGTCGGGCCAAATAGCAGCCGAATTGGCAACGCAGGGCGATATCCGGGCAGAAACGCAGCAGGTGATGAAAAATATTGGTGCCATTCTCCGTACTGCCGGCATGGACTATGCCAATGTGGTAAAGGCCACTATTTTCGTAAAAGACCTGACCAATTTTGTCGCTATCAACGAGGTATACGGCAGCTATTTCGCTACCAACTATCCTGCTCGTGAAACCGTCGAGGTGGCCCGCTTACCCCGCGATGTCAACGTCGAAATTTCGGTTATTGCTGTAGGGTAGCAGGCGTTGTTGGCCCGTTGGCCTACAAAAAAAGGCCGTTGACCACAGCAGCAGTCTGTTTCGCATACAACCGCAACCAATGTAAAGTAGTAGGGTGCATCTTATTGGGTCGAAATCGCTCTTTCTTCGGCCACATGAACAGATGGCATTGCTGGCTTATGGGAATACTCTGGGCTGCTTTGCTGGGCGGCCCGTTGGTAGCACCATGCCAGCAGAGTGCCACGTTCCGCGCCGACTCGATGTTGACCGAACGGCTCTACGACCGGTATCTGGCCATTAAAAACGACAACAAAGATTCGGCGGCGATCTATGCCCGGCAGATTTTGTCGTTAGGGCAGCAGCGAAACGTGCCGTTAGCGCTGGGGCGGGGCTATTTTTTGCTTGGCCGGGTTTATGCTGATCAGGGTGATTATACCAGGGGCATACAGTATGAGCTACGGGCACTGCGGGTTTATCAGTCGATTAAGCGAAAGACGGGCGTGGCAGGGGTATATAACGAGATGGCGCTGATGTATAAGCAAATGGCCACCATCAGCGGCGAGCAGCATATTCAGCCCCTGTTAGAAAAAGGCCTCGTCTATGCCCGCGAGGCCCTGGCGCTTTATTCAGAGGCTAAAAGCTGGAACAACGTCGCGTCGGCCTATAACCAGATGGGTATTATCCTGCGCGACCTCCACCGCAATGACGAGGCTGAATGGGTATTCAGAACGGCCATTTCGCTGCTTGAAACCAGGAAGATCAGTGACCCGGTGGTGCTTTATGGCAACTTGAGCGAACTACTGATAGCGCGGGGGCAGTATGATGAAGCCATTGCGCTGCTGGAAAAGGCACAAGTATTCAATGCCGCTAAACCGCGCCTTGTTTATTCTGAATACCTCAACCTGCGGCTGAGCCGGGCCTATGAGGGCAAGAAAGATTACGCAAAAGCTGTTCCGTATGTGCAGCAATCAGTACAGATGGCGCGGCGGCTCAATGAGTCGGCCCGACTATTGCGGTCGTTAGGAGCGGCGCAGGCTATTTACGAGGCAGCGGGCGACCCGGCCAAAAGTCTGGCGCATTTGAAAGAGTTAAAGGCGTTGGAAGATTCGTTGCAACGGGGCGAGAGCGTGCGGGCCGTGACAGAATTACAGGCTCAATACGCCAACCGCCAATCTCGCGACTTGGCCACTATCGAAGCTCAGAAGCAGCAGCAGATTAGCGCTGTGAAAACCCGCCTGCTGCTTAGTCAGCAACAAGCCCTGGCCCGTATTGAGGCAGATAAAGCCCACCGGATCTCGCTGATTAGCAGCCGCGCCGACGTAGAAAAAGCCCGTGCCGTGGCCGAAGTGAAAAGCCGCTATGAATTAGAAAAAAACCAAGCCCGCTTTGAACAGTTGAATAAAGCCAATGAGCTGAAAAACAGGCAGATGGCATGGCTTAGTGGGGGGGTGGCACTGCTGTTGTTACTGTTATTGTTAAGCTACCGGCAGTCGGTACGTATTCGGAAAAACCGCGAACAGATTGTGCAGCAGGCCGACCAGATGCAGATGCTGATGAAAGAACTGCACCACCGCGTGAAGAATAACTTAGCTGTGGTATCAGGACTGTTGGAACTACAGGCCAGTCGGTTACCCAATGGTGCGGCACGGCGGGTATTGCAGGAAGGACAACAGCGGGTGCAGGCTATGGCCCTTATTCACCAGCGCCTCTACCAGTCCGACGCCATCGCCACTATCAACATGCGCGAATATGTGGAGCACCTAGCTAGTTCATTAATGCATGCCTATGGCCATATGGCTGGTAAATTCGACCTGACCATAGAGGTGGGCGTTAGTACGCTAGATACCGACACGGCCATTCCGGTAGGGTTGATTTTGAATGAACTGCTTACCAACGCCTTCAAACATGCCTACGAACACGTGGCCCGTCCCAGTCTGCGTATTCAACTCAATCAGCCCGTTGGTACTAACGGCGCTGGCGGGCTTCTGCTTGACGTGCAGGATAACGGCCCCGGTCTTGACCTGGCAACCTGGCACCAACCCGAAGGCTCGTTTGGTAAGCGGCTGATTCAGGGGTTGGCCGAACAAATTGGGGCAAAAGTCACTGTAAACAACCGCGATGGCTTATCTTTCCGGCTCTACGTGCCAGCATCGCCGCTGGCATCGGCCTGACAAGTTATTGCCCGCATGCACACCCCTGTACATATTTTAGTGATCGAGGATGAGGCTGTTCTGGCCATGACCCTCAGCGATAAATTAGAAGCCGAAGGCTATACGGTAGTAGGTGTAGCAAACAACGGCGCCAAGGCCCTGAGCCTGTTTATGGCCAATCCTGTTGACCTGATTTTAACCGATATTCAGATCAAAGGGCCGTGGGATGGTATTGAGACCGTTCACCAGCTTATGCAGCAACGCCCCGTGCCAGTGATCTACCTAACGGCTTACGCTGACAACGAAACCGTTGGCCGCGCCAAACAGACTTATCCTGCCGCGTACTTGTCTAAACCGTTCGATATCAGTAGTTTACGATTGGCTATTGACCTAGCCATCCATAATTTTGTGCAGCGCAACAGCCCCGACGTAGCACCTGCCGATATGGCAACGACAACCTCGCCTACTGAACGTGACCTGGTGCGAGACCCCATTTTGCTGGTAAACGACCAGCTATTTCTGAAGCAGGGTTACCAGTTTGTAAAAGTAAACCTAGCCGATATTGTCTTGCTCGAAGCCGACAATATATATACTACGTTTGTGACCCAAGTTCGCAAGTATGCCCTTAGGCTACCGCTAACCTCCGTTCTGGAGAAAATGCCCGCCAAACGGTTTGTCAGGATACACCGGTCATTTGCCGTCAACGTGAGTCAGGTAGACACCTTCAGCGACCATGAGGTGACGCTGGGTAAGCACAGTGTGCCCATGAGCAAAAATTTCAAAGACGAGTTCATCCACCGCCTGCGGGCATCATAACAAGGGGGTCTTCGGTAAACAGTAAACAGAAGACTCCTTTGTGGGTGTATTTTTGCAAGTTCGTTTTTGACACCATGATATGCCTGATTTAGTTCGCGACGTGCGCGTCCGTTTTGCACCCAGTCCCACCGGTCCGCTCCACATTGGCGGGGTCCGTACGGCACTGTATAACTACCTGTTCGCCCGGAAAACGGGCGGCAAAATGCTCCTCCGTATTGAAGACACCGACCAAAATCGGTTTGTGCCGGGGGCTGAAAGCTATATTATTGAGGCCCTCAACTGGGTAGGTATCCAGATCGACGAGGGGCAAACTGCCAATGGTCCCCTGGGGCCTGATGCACCTTACCGGCAGTCGGAACGGCGCGAGATTTACCAGCGCGAGGCTCTCCGGCTGGTAGAAGAAGGTAAAGCCTATTACGCCTTCGACACTGCCGACGAACTCGACGCCATGCGCAAGCGGCTGGAAGAAGCCAACGCCCCCGCCGCGCAGTATAACGCCATTACCCGACTACAGATGCGCAACGCCCTCACCATGCCCGCCGCCGATGTGAAGGCCCGCATTGAGGGGGGTGAACCGCACGTGATTCGGTTGAAAACGCCTCGCAAAGAGGAAGTTAGGCTCAACGACATCGTGCGCGGCTGGGTCAACGTGCATTCATCGGCCATTGACGATAAGGTACTGTTGAAGTCTGACGGGCTGCCTACCTATCACCTGGCCAACGTGGTTGATGATCATTTGATGAACATCTCGCACGTGATTCGGGGGGAGGAATGGTTGCCTTCGGCTCCGCTGCACGTATTGCTGTATCGGTACCTGGGTTGGGAGGCCACCATGCCGCAATTTGCCCACCTGCCCCTGCTGCTGAAACCTGAAGGCAACGGCAAGCTAAGCAAGCGCGATGCTGATTTGGGTGGTTTCCCGATCTTCCCACTGCAATGGACCGACCCATTTAGTGGTACCGTGGCACGGGGTTTCCGCGAAGACGGCTATTTGCCCGAAGCCCTAGTCAATTTCCTCTCCCTGCTAGGCTGGAACCCCGGCACTGAGCAGGAACTCTTCGGAATGGACGAGCTGATCGAGGCATTCGACCTGGAGAAAATCCACAAAGGTGGTGCCCGTTTCGATATTGAAAAGGCCGATTGGTTCAACCAGCAGTACCTGCGTCAGCGGCCCGATGCTGAGTTGGCCCCCGCCGTACAAACGCAGGCAACCGCCGCTGGACTGGATTGTCCGCCCGAAAAGGCCGAAGCGGTGGTGCGTTTGCTGAAGGAGCGAGTAAGCTTCGCCAGGGACATTTTCCCCGAAGCCCATACCATTTTCTATGCCCCCAACACCTACGATGAAGCCATCCGCGCCGCCAAGTGGAACGACGACGCCCGCAAGGCCGTGACCGTCTTTCGCGACGCGCTGCTGACTTACGATGGTCCTTTTGAAGCCGATGCGATTAAACACCTTCTGGCTGACACCCTCACGGCCGCGGGCATCAAACAGGGCAAGATCATGCAGGCTATGCGCCTGGCCCTCACCGGCTCTGGCGTTGGCCCCGATCTGATGCTGAGCATGCAGATCATGGGCAAAGAGGGGGTAGTGGCACGACTGGAGAATGCACTGGCAAAACTGTAGTCTGGCTTATTCAGTTAACTGCAAAGCAATGCATGTTCTAGTCCACGGTTTGAATCATGGACCAGGCTAACGATACAGCAACTTCCCTACATCCGTCAGTTTATGGCTAAGAAGAAACCACTCCCCAACCCCGACGAGCCAGAAAAGCCACGGGTACACAAAGAACTCGAAGGGTTCAATATTGAGATTAACTCGTTCGGCGAGATCGTCACGAGCTTCGAGATCGACAAGATCAACCAGTTTCTGAACCGGACTGTAGACGATAAAAAACTACGCCACCGCGACGATTTGAAAGCCCTCAAGGGTGAATCACCTGACAGCGACGACGATGCTGATGAGGCCGACGACCCCGAAAAACTCTTCGACGAAACCGATGACATTCTGCCCGACGAAGGGAAGTAAAAGAGGGGAACAAGGTTCAAAGTTTAAGGTCTAAAGTTTAAAGTTGGCTGACGCACTTAGTCTCTTGCGTCAGCCAACTTTAAACTTTAGACCTTAGACTTTGAACATCAAAGCCCCTTCCACGTCCGTTTATCCAATTTCCTTCGGGTCAAATCGGCTAATCTGATAGCTTTCGTGTCATAACCAATCCACTGGTGAAACATGACTTCTCACGAGATAGACTACAAGATTATTGGCGAGGACATCCAGGTCGTTGAAATAGAACTGGACCCCAACGAAACCGTCATTGCCGAAGCCGGGGCGATGTTGTTTATGGAAGACGGCATCACGTTTGAAACCAAAATGGGCGACGGCTCGCAGGCAACTGGGGGCTTTCTAGGCAAGCTGATGCAGGCCGGCTCGCGGCTGGTCATGGGCGAATCGCTGTTTATGACGCACTTCACCAACCGGGGAAGTGGCAAGAAAAAGGTGGCGTTTGCGGCTCCGTATCCCGGCACAGTCATGCCCATCAATTTGGCCAATATTTACCAGAATACCCTGGTTGTGCAGAAAGATGCCTTTTTGTGTGCCGCGTTGGGCACAAAACTCAGCATTCATTTTAACCAAAAACTGGGCGCGGGCCTGTTTGGCGGTGAGGGGTTCATCCTTGAAAAAGTGCAGGGCGATGGCATGGCGTTTATTCACGCCGGTGGGGTGGTAATGAAACGGCAGCTTAACAATGAAACCATTCGGGTAGACACCGGCTGTGTGGTGGGTTTCGAACCACAAATCGACTTCAGCGTCGAGCGGTCGGGGGGCTTGCGTAGCATGGTGTTTGGCGGCGAAGGCATCTTCTTGGCCACATTGCGCGGCACGGGTACCGTCTGGATTCAGTCTATGCCCATTTCGAAACTCATTCAGCGGCTGGCACCCTATGGTGGCAACGCCAACAAAGAGGGCGGTTCGGTGCTGGGGCAATTGGGTAATTTGTTTGAGGGCTGATACACAAGCTCATGCTATTCTTAGATACCTTTCGGCTTGCGTTCGTCGTTGAGTAAATGCCTACAACCTATGGGGTTACAAGATGATTTAGCGTTTTGTTTAAATCCCAAGCCAATGACTAATCGTGCCATAACCAGCGACGAAACGGCGTTTACCGACGAAGAGTTTGACGAAATATATCCCCAGGGTATCGAAGCGAATTTTTGGCATACCTGCCGAAATCGACTGATAATGAATGCGTTATCGCCTGGTTTGTTATATATGGATGTGGGTAGTGGACGGGGTATTGTGACCGATTACCTCTTCAAACATGGGGTTGTTATTGAGGGCGC
Organism: Fibrella aquatilis; assembly: GCF_017353255.1. GTDB lineage: Bacteria > Bacteroidota > Bacteroidia > Cytophagales > Spirosomataceae > Fibrella > Fibrella aquatilis. The sequence goes on from NZ_JAFMYU010000019.1 coordinate 99,462, forward strand.
CGAACTGGGTGATTCGAACCCCATGCCCAACAACACGGTACCGATACACTACAAAACGAACGTGACCGAGCTGCCCGAGACGTTACGACTTCAGGTGGGGGCGCTCACATTTTTCGACGTCATCGAACACATTGAGCAGCCCATTCCTTTTCTGGAAACTATTCTGAAGGCTTACCCCAATGTGACAGAACTGGTCTTCACCGTGCCAGCCCGGCAGGAAATCTGGACGAATTTCGACGAATTTAACCGTCACTTTATGCGCTATAGCCTGCCCGATATGCGCCGGGTGGTGGAGGCGCTTGGGTTTCAGGTTGTTACGAACCGATACTTTTTTCAATCGCTTTACTGCCTGCTTTTTGCTAAAACGCGGTTTTCGCGTACTGACCGCAACGAGCAGCAACGACCTCCCAAAGGCGTTGTTGCGCTGGCCCATGGCCTTATTGGCCACCTGATGTATTGGGAAAGTAAACTCCTGCCCAGTGGCTGGTACGGATCGTCTGTGCTGTGCATAGGCCGGAGGTAACCCTTCCTGGGTGCTGGATGTTCGTTAGGGAAGTATGACGGCTTGGTATTCGCCGTTTACAGAAGTCAGTTGTAGGCGCCGCACAACGTGCTTTTTATCTACCCAGACGTCGAGCCAATACGTGCCATTGTCTAATTCCCGCAGGTCAAGCCGACGGGCAAACAGCGGGTTGTCAGATCGTGAGTGAGCAGTGTATATCGTTGTTTTTTGGTCGTCTCGTAACCGTATACTCGTGTTGGCATAGGGGTTTTTGTCGATCGATATATCGAGCAGTGCGCCACCCACAGGTGTGATGATTAGCGTGAAGGCCTCTTGCCGAATAGTCTCAGACCCTATGCCATTGACATAGGTTTCGCTCAGCTGTGCATAGCTGGTCGATAATGCTAACAGGCTGAAGACGAAAGCTGTTAGGAAGCTGTAGTAGGCGTTTTTCATAAAGCAGCGCGTCTAAACTGAGTGGAGATCAATGACTTGATTGTAAAGCACTGCATCTTTATTTATGTTCGGAAATGCTATTTTTACATGGATTGATGCCGCCGGGGCATAACCAGTTAATCCATGGAACTACGCTTATTACGCGCATTTCGTCAGGTGGCTACCGATCTGAACTACTCACGGGCGGCCGAGAAATTATTTGTGGCGCAACCGGCCCTTAGCAGGCAAATTCAGAGCCTGGAAGATGCTATGGGTGTGCGTTTGTTCGACCGCGACAAGCGAACTGTGCGCCTGACAGCCGCCGGAGCATACCTCAACGAACAGCTAGGCTCTTGGTTCGATACCCTGGACCACCTCACTGAGCAAGCGCAGCGTATTCACAACGGTGACCTCGGCGACCTACGCATTGGCCATCCCGGATCAGCCCTCTACTCTGTCCTGCCCGATGCACTGGCCGACTTTTCGCGGCTGTATCCCGGTGTAGTCACCTCGTTGCGTGAGGTCAACGAGGTTGAGTTGCAGGAGGCGCTGTTGCAACAAAAAATTGATGTCGGTTTTGTGCGTGAGTTGCCGCAGGACCCGCGCCTGAGCAGCCGAATGGTGCTGGAAGAACCTTTTTCCCTGGTATTGCCGCGCAATCATTGGCTCAACCCCAGCACGTTTACGAGTTTGGCGCAGTGCCACGATGAGCCATTTATTCTGCCTGCTCTGGGCAAGAGCATCACCTACACCAGGCAACTACTAAGCCTGTTTGCCACGCATGGTTACACGCCAAAAGCCCGCTATGAGTCTAACTACGGGGCCACCATCTTGCGGCTGGTAGAAAAAGGGCTAGGCTTGGCGGTATTGCCTATTTCTTACCAGTCGGGTACCTCGCTCAACCTGCGTTTCCTGATCCTGCCTAACAGCACACAGCTCTATCTGATCTGGCGCATGAACGACCCGAATCCGGTGGTGAATAACTTCCTGGCCGTTTGTGAGCAGGTAGCTGCCGACTGGCCCGTAAAGCCACCCGAACTTTCGACAGAGCGAGACCGTTTTTCAACAGAGTAAGTCTTATTGATTATGGAAGTTATCTGCACAAACGACAAGTTTCCGGCCCCTGTGTTGGCCTTCTACGCCGAATTTGGGGTACAAACGCCGAAGAAAGATACGCTTTACACCATCAGGCAGGTGAAGCAGCACACCACTGGCGAAACGGGCGTATTGCTGGCGGAGATACAGAATCCCGACGTGCCGGTGAAGCACCCCGTGCTGGGCGAGGTCTGGTTTGAGCCTACCTTCAACGTGAATCGCTTTGCCACGCTGTTGGGCCAACCCATCCGCGAAGAAGAACTCGCCGATGTGACCACATAAAGCAGAACGATGTTGAATATTATTAACCGATACCCTAGCCGGGTATCGGTTTTTTTGTGGTCGTGGTGGTTTGCTGTCTGGCAACTGAACAAAAAGGCCTACCTTTGTTTTATAAGTTTTGTTTTATAAAATCTTGACATCGGTCTATTTATGTGGTATGTAATTGTCGGCCTTTTGCTCAGCATTCCGGTTGGCGTTTACTTCTGGCTACGCAGCAAAGTGCTACACCACCGGCCAGAAAATTACCCCAATACGGCACTGAAACTGGCTGATAAACAGGTAGTTGTCTGCATTGGAGATAGCATCACCCACGGCAACACAGGGGCTAACTACGTCGATCTGCTAGCGACCACCTTTGCCGATAGGCCCTGGCAGTTTTTCAACGCTGGACGTAACGCCGACCTGACTTACACCCTGCTCGACCGGCTGGACGATGTTATTCAACTTCAGCCCGACCTGGTTACGGTGCTGATTGGTACCAATGATGTTAACGCCACACTGAGCCAGTGGCGGCTGAAAGAATACCGCGACATCGGGCGAATTGACCCCGGCGTAACGCCCAGTTTCGAGTCGTTTCAGGCTAACTATCGGCAGATCATCAGTCGGTTACGGGCTGAAACAAAGGCCCGTATTGCGCTGGCGTCACTGCCTGTTATGGGCGAAGACCTTACCCACGAAGCCAACCTACGCGCTGATAGCTATAGTCTGTTTATTAAACAGTTATGTATTGACGAAGGCCTCACCTACCTGCCCGTGCGCGAAGAGATGAAGGCTTACCTAGGCGATTTCCCTACCAAACGACGTTACGGTTATGAGGCGGCGCGGCGGTTGTTGACGGTGAGTGTAGCCCGTCATTATCTGTTTGGCCATTCGTGGGACCAAATCTGTGCCGCCAACGGCAATCAGCTTACCCAGGATATGCTCCATTTCAACAGCATAGGTGCCCGGATCATAGCGGGCCTGATAACCCCTTTTCTTCAGACATTACAACCTCAGCCTGCTACTGCGTTATGACACCTACTGTTTGTATTATCGGGGCCGGTTCGTCGGGCATTTCGGCCGCTAAAGTGCTGCAACAGAAGGGTATAGCCTTCGACTGTTTTGAGAAAGGATCGGCCATTGGGGGCAACTGGCGCTACAATAACGACAACGGCATGTCAAGTGCTTACCGGTCGCTGCACATCAACACCAATCGTATGGTGATGGCCTACAGCGATTTTCCGATGCCCGCCGATTATGCCATGTTTCCGCACCATAGCCAGATTATCCAGTATTTCGAAAACTACGTACAGCACTTCGGCATAGCCGACAAGATCACCTACAACACCACCGTGACCAACGTGCGGCGTAATGAGGGGGGGGGCTATCGCGTAAGCACCAGCGATGGGAAGGAACACACCTACGACCACGTAATTGTCTCGAACGGTCACCACTGGAATCCGCGCTATCCCGACCCTGCTTTTCCAGGGCAGTTTGCAGGGCAGGTGATGCATTCGCACGATTATAAAGTGCCCGAACAAATTCAGGGCAAAGACATCCTGATTGTAGGCATTGGCAACTCGGCGGTCGATATTGCCTGCGAAGCCGCCCGGCAAGCCACTGGTAATAAAGTAGTTATTTCTACGCGGAGTGGGGCCTATATTCTTCCAAACTGGTTAATGGGCATGCCGTTTGATTCGCTGGCCAGCCCGCTCACGGCCAAACTGCCCATGACCCTGCAACGGCTATTGCTGAAAGCCTCGTTATTGCTGGCGCGGGGGCGGCAAGATGCTTACGGAGTGCCCGTACCCAAGCGCCCCTTGTTGAGTGAGCATCCCACCATTTCGCAGGATCTGCTTAACATAGTAGGTCGGGGACTGGTGCAGTTTAAGCCTAATATTCAGTTGTTTGAGGGCCACGACGTGGTCTTTATCGACGGCACCCGGCAACGGTTCGACATGGTTATCTATGCCACAGGCTACAAGGTGACGTTCCCGTTTTTTGCTCCTGATTTCATCAACGTCGAAGCTGACAATAACCTGCAATTGTACCGGCGGGTGGTGCATCCCGACTATCCGGGGTTGTATTTTCAGGGACTGGTGCAACCGTTGGGGGCCATTATGCCCCTGGCCGAAATGCAGGCTAACTGGATTGCCAGCCTAATTGTGGGCGAGTGCCGCCTACCTGACCGCACCACCATGCTGGGGGCTATTAGGCGTGATGCCGAACAGAACCTGCAGCGATATAAAGAGTCGGCGCGGCATACATTGCAAGTTGATTTTCACCCCTATAGGGAAAGTATTGAACGGGAGATGAAACGGTATGCCTATAGAGTATAGGAACTTTTTTGGCCCGATATATGATAGACTTGGTAATTGACGAAGTTAAAATTTGACTGATATAGAGTTGGTTACTAACTTCGGCGTTTGTTGTTTGGTAATTACTACCTAATCTGTGTTTCTTCTCACCTAGCCGCGATGAACGGTTCGACTACCGTAACCAATGATCTCAAAGAAAGCAAAGTACGCCATTAAGGCGCTCAAAGTACTTACCGAAGAGTTTGGTAAGGGTCCCGTTCTCATCTCTTACATTTCGGCAAAAGAGAGCATTCCCAAAAAATTTCTGGAAGCTATTCTGCTCGAATTGCGTAACCACGGCATTCTGCAAAGCCAAAAAGGCAAAGGCGGCGGCTACCTGCTCCGCATAGACCCGGCCCGCGTGAATCTGGCCCAGGTATTGCGTGTGATCGACGGCCCCATTGCTCCTACTCCCTGCGTTTCATTGAATTTCTACGTGAAATGCGACGACTGCGAAGACGAAGTTACCTGTGCCCTGAAACCCATTATGGAGCGCGTTCGGGATGCGAACTTAGGTGTATATGAGAACACCTCGCTGCTGACGTTCCAGAACTTGGAGTCGCTGGAAACAAAAGAGATTTCGATTGGCTCACCTGCCGTTTCTGGCTCAGACGTCGGCCTCATGTCGGCCTAACTCATGGTCTGCGTATGATATAACGCTACTTCTATTTCAAGAACAAACCCCTCACTGGCTAAAACCAGTGAGGGGTTTGTTTTTGGTCATTAGTCATTGGTACGGTCCGACGGGATACGACCAATGACAGCGCAGCGAATAACTAATGACCAATTTCTGCTGGCTGGTGTTCGGCGCGGAGCAGGTCGTTGACGGTTTTTACGGGGTTGAACGTGATGAGTGGCACCTCCACAAACAGGGTGTTCCAGTTGGCCATGGCACCGTTCCAGAGGCCGGGCAACTCCTGCGCTTTCAGGTCTTTGCCGTCTTTCGATTTCTGGGTCACAAAGCCCGTCAGCGGGTCGCGGAAATCAGGGAGGTGGTATTTTTCACCCTGCCGGTTTTTTAGGCTACACACCAGATCGACGGGGTTAAAGTGCGTGGCCTGTTCAAAAATGGCTTTTTGCGACGCGTCGTCCATATCAATCTGCGCCGATTCGACCACCTGCAACGACACCGAACCGTCGGCGTTTTTGGCCCAGAATGGTCCGCCGCCGGGTTCGCCCACGTTCTTCACCATGCCACACACCCGAATGGGCCGGTCGAGTTTCTGACGGAAATAAGTCAGCTTGTCGGCGGTGCTTTGGTTCTCGAAACCAGCCGGTGGGGTCACGCACAGGGTCTGGCGCAAGAACGTATCTACTTCGGTCAGTACACCCTCGCTGGGGCTATCGTCGGCTAGTAATTCCTGGAAGCGGAAGAGTTGCTTCTGGGCATCGAGAAGCACCGTGGCGAGCACTTTTTTGAACGTGACGGTGGTCTCCTTCAACTCGTCGGGTACCACGTTATCCACGTTTTTGATGAACACGATGTCCGCGTCGATGTCGTTAAGGTTCTCAATCAGTGCCCCGTGTCCCGCCGGCCGAAATAGCAGCGAGTTGTCGGCATTGCGGAAGGGCGTGTTGTCCATGTTCACCGAAATGGTATCGGTAGCCTTTTTCTGTTCTGAAAACGACACCTGGATATCGACCCCCAGCCACGACTCATAGTCAGCCAGCTCATTGTTAATGAGGGTTTCAAAATGCTGCCGATGCTCGGGTGAGACCGTGAAATGGACCCGTACCTGCCCATCGGCGTTGGCGTAGGCGGCTCCTTCTACCAAGTGTTCTTCCACAGGTGTGCGCGGGCCGTCAGCGTAGTTATGGAATTTCAGCAGGCCTTTGGGCAAACTACCATAGTTCAGGCCTTTGTCGGTAAGCAGGTAGGTGAGCACCGTGTGGCGGTCGTTAGCGGTCAGTAACTGATCTAGCTCCAGACCGTCTTTAGCCAGGGCGGCTTTCAGGTCGTCGTAGAAAGCGAAGTCGTCGAGACGCTCAAAAAACTGGTCAGTAGCCTTGTCTGATTTGCCTTCCAGCGCCGCAAACAGCGATTTGAACATGCGTGTGGCCGCCCCCGACGCCGGTACGAATTTCATGAGGTCGAGGTCGCCCGCCTGCTCGTCATACTGACGGATGTAGCGCGTCAGACGGTCGTCGGGCACGTGAACCATGCCATCGCCGATGGTGGCGGCGCGGATGACGTGGAGGAAAGGAAACCCGTCGACGAAATGCTGTATTTGTCTTTCCACCAGGGCTACTGAAGCACCCTGCGCGGCAATTTGGTCAAGATCGGCTTGCGTAAACATGAAAAGCGATGCGGTTTTATCAAGGCAAATTGCCCCTTTCAGCTAAGTATCGCAAGGCAGCACGAGAAAACTTAGCGAGTGAAAAGCCGTAATGCCCCTCCGCCAGCCCGCTACTACAACAAACTGGCCACGACGTTGATACTGAGGGCGATGATGAGGGTGTTGAAGCCAAATGAGATGAGGCTGTGTTGCAACACCATGCGCCGGAAACGCTGATTGGTAGGGCCAACGTCGGCCACCTGACTAGTCATGCCAATGCCAAACGCCACGTAAGCAAAGTCTTGATAGTCAGGATTTTCGGTATCCGGAAAGTTCAGGCCTGTGCCGGGGTTAGACCGATAGTACATGTGGCCGTAGCGAAGAGTAAACAGGGTGTGCAACAGTGTCCAGGAGCTGAGCACCGTAATCACCGACAGTCCCGCGTAGAGCTTAAGGTGCCCAGGGTCGGCTTGCTTCACCATGTCGACCAAAAAAACAACGCCAAACAGGCTGGCAAAGGCCGCTGAAACAGCAAATAGTAGTATAAACACCCGCCCCTGATCCTGAAGCTTGTACGTTTGTCGGGTTTCGCTAGGATGTAAATTTGCCATAGTGATGAGCGTCAACGCGTTGATTGTCAACGAATAGGACAAGTAAACGACCAGTACACGAATAGGCAGGGTGAGGATTTGATAAGAAACACCAAGCGCAATGGCTGCCACGCCGAGGCCAATGAGTAGCCGGTGGTGTGCATCGAGGCGGGCTAGCTGGGTTAGCATACGTTGGGGTGATGAACTGCTTCGTGAGTAGCTTTGTGTACGTTGTTAAAGGAATCCGTATGCGCCACTATTGTTTATACGTTGCCCTGCTCCTGGGCGTAACCGCCTGTGAGCAAGACCCATCTGTTGTCTACAAAGAAAACGTGGACATTGAGGGGGGCAAGTGGTACGTGAAAAACACCCCGTCGTTTCGGTTTACCATTACCAACGCTGCCGTTCCCTACGACCTGTATTACACAGTACGCAACGGACTGGCCTACCCCTACTATAACCTGTATTTGACCCGCTACCTCACCGACGAAAAAGGCCACGAGATTGAATCACGTCTGGACGAACTCTTGCTGATGGACCCTAAAACCGGGCAACCCCGTGGCAAAGGACTCGGCGATTTGTATGATAATAAGGTAGTGCTGAAACGGGCCTACCGATTTCCCAAACCCGGTACCTACATCCTTCGCATTAAGCAGTACATGCGTCAGGACCCCCTGCCCGACTTGGTCAGCGTGGGTATCAGCGTTGAAAAAAGCAGTCAGTAAGCTCTCATTCGTGCACACTTTATGGACACACCCATTCCTTTCTTTCCCCTCGGCCTGGTGGTTTACCCCGGCGAAGACCTCAATCTACACGTATTTGAGCCGCGCTATCGGCAGCTCATCAACGAATGCCTGGAAGAAGAAAAAGCTTTTGGCATCCCCGCCTTCATCGACAACAAACTGCCCGGCTATGGTACCGAAGTACATGTAACGATGCTTCATCAGCGCTACGATGACGGGCGTATGGACGTGAAAACCAAGGGCTTACGCGTGTTCAAGATGAACGAATTTCAAAATCCGCTGCCGGGCAAGCTCTACGCCGGGGGTACCGTTCAGTTTGTGCTGCCCGCCCCTGACCCTACGCCCAATCAGTACCTCAACGCCCTGCTCGACCGGCTGGGGCGGCTCTACGACCTATTGCAGATCGAGACCGATTACGACCCTAAGAAAGGGGCCGATTTTTCGTACCGCATCAGCCATAAAGTAGGCCTGTCTATTGAGCAGGAATATGAGATTTTAACCCTCGACCGCGAGTCTGACCGGCAGCAACTGCTTATTCAGCACCTCGACAAAGTCATTCCCGTAGTAGCCGACATGGAACGCACCAAAGAACGCATCCGGTTGAATGGGCACTTTAAAAATTTAGACCCGCTTACGTTCTAAATCATCCGGTTGCTGGTTATACGTATATACGGTTAGCTAACAAACCGATCCGATCTATGAAACCTTACGTTGCCGTTGCCCTGTTACTTGCTCTGTTTTCGGCGGGCTGCGCTACCAAAAAAGCGGCCGATAAAGAAGCCCGGAGCGAAGCCAAAAACACCGCCATTGCCCCGCTGCCCGAACCCAAACCCGGCGAGGCCGTAGCCACATTTGCGGCGGGCTGCTTCTGGTGCATCGAAGAAGAGTTTGAATTGCTCAAGGGCGTGCGTGATGCCGTGTCGGGCTATGCGGGCGGGCCGGGCGGACAGCCTACCTACGAAGAAGTAGGCTCGGGTAATACGGGTCATGCCGAGTCGGTGCAGGTGTATTACGACCCCAAGGTGATTCCCTACGACACGCTGGCGAAGGCTTTTCTGATGGCCCACGACCCCACCACGCTTAACCGGCAGGGACCCGACCGGGGTACCCAATACCGGTCGGTGGCGTTCTACCGCACCCCCGCCGAAAAAGCGTCGCTGGAGGCAGCTATTGCCCGGTTCAATGCGTCGGGCGAATACAAAGACCCGGTGGTGACGCAGGTAGTGCCGTTTAAGGCGTTTTACCCCGCCGAGGTGTATCATCAGGGCTACTACCGCGCTCACCCCGACGATTTCTACATCATGAGTGTATCAACGCCCAAAGTAGAAAAATTCAAGAAACATCTGGCCGACAAGCTGAAACCTGAATTGGTTGATAATCAGTAAATTGCTTGAGTAATTACTAGATTAAAGCCGCTGTTTTAACTTGCCTGTACGTATCAAAAAGCACCCGTCTCCGATAGGATTGGGTGCTTTTTATTTACAGAAATGCCCATTGGATAACCTCAGAAATATATCTGGCGGTAACTGGTAGCGGGGCCGGTCGAATCGTTATTTTTGTCTACCACAACCAATTTTAACGGGCCGACCAGGCGGTCTTTCATCGCTAAACAACTCATACCTTATGCTTACCGAAGTCAGTGTAGAACCCATTCTGGAAGAAGATAAAAACCGCTTTGTGCTGTTCCCCATCAAGCACGATGACATCTGGCAGATGTATAAAAAGCACGAAGCATCGTTCTGGACCGCCGAAGAAATTGATCTTGGGCAGGACATGAAAGACTGGAACGCGCTGGGCGACGGCGAACGGCATTTCATCTCGCACGTGCTGGCCTTCTTCGCCGCCTCCGACGGCATCGTGAATGAAAACCTGGCGGTCAATTTCCTTTCTGAAGTGCAGTATGCCGAGGCGAAATGCTTCTACGGTTTCCAGATCATGATGGAAAACATCCACTCGGAGACCTACTCGTTGCTGATCGACACGTATATCAAAGACCCCAACGAGAAAGACCGGCTGCTCAACGCTATTGACACCATTCCGTGTGTGCAGAAAAAGGCCGAGTGGGCCTTGCGCTGGATCGAAAATGGCAACTTCGCCGAGCGGCTTATTGCGTTTGCAGCCGTAGAAGGCATTTTCTTCTCAGGTTCGTTCTGTTCTATCTTCTGGCTGAAGAAGCGGGGTCTCATGCCCGGCCTGACGTTCTCCAACGAGCTGATCTCGCGCGATGAAGGCCTCCACCGCGACTTTGCCTGCCTGCTCTACACCGACCACATCCGCAACAAAATGGACCCAGCGGCGGTGTACGACATCATCCGCAACGCCGTAGAGATCGAGCAGGAGTTTGTGAGCGACGCCCTGCCCGTTTCGCTGATTGGCATGAACGCGGGCCTGATGAAGCAATACATCGAGTTTGTGGCCGACCACCTGCTGGTAACGCTGGGGTTGCAAAAGATCTACAACGCCACCAACCCCTTCGATTTCATGGATATGATTTCGCTACAGGGCAAAACTAATTTCTTTGAAAAGAAGGTAGGCGAGTACCAAAAAGCCGGCGTGATGAGTTCAACTACCAAAGAAAAAGAAGTCGGCAAATTCTCGATGGAGGAAGATTTTTAAGTTTAACGTTTAATGTCTAAAGTCCAAAGGGCGCAACGAAGGTTATTCTCGTTGCGCCCTTTGTATAGTTTGCTGTCCTGTGTGGCGGCGCGTAGCCTAAAGCGCGAAGTCACACAGGACATGAATGCATCTAAAAATTTATTCCTCTTCCGCGCCCAGCACTTCCCAGACTAAGTTCGATTCGTAGCCTTTGCTGAGGGCGTAGCGGGCTAATTTTTGTTTGACAATCAGCGGGTTATCGTCGCGGATGAGGCCGCGCTTTTTGTCGAGGAGTTCGGTGAGGCGGGATTTATAGTCGTCGGGGGTGATGTTGGCAAGGGCTTTGTTGAGGTTGTAGCCCGTGATGCCGCGCTGTTTTAATTCCTGCGAGATCTTGCGTTTGCCCCAGCCCATGACCCGGAATTTACCTCCTGCAAAACTGGTAGCAAACCGCTCTTCGCTCAGGTAGCCCTGCGTGATGAGTTCGGCAATAAGCTCTTCGGCATCGTCGCCGTAGATGTCCCATTTGTCCAGCCGTTTGCGCACTTCCTGCTGCGTCCGTTCCTGATACGCGCAGTACGAAGCGATCTTCCGCAGGGCATCTTTGAGGTATTCGGTCATAGGTATAAAACACCGTTGGCCGGGGCGGGGTTCGGAACGGCGCTTACCGGAAGCAATCCTCATGTATTTTTGTGGCTTACCAGTCCGACCTGCGAGACATAGCCGACCATGACCCATCACTTTATCCTGAAGAAGCCACTGGCCTTTTTCGACCTTGAAACCACGGGCGTCAACCCCGCCAAAGACCGGATCGTGGAACTCTGCGTGGCCAAGGCTATGATAGGGGGGGAGGTGCAGGTGAAAACGTTTCGGGTGAATCCGGGTATTCCTATTCCGCTGGAAACGAGCCTGATACACGGTCTGTATGACGACGACGTAAAGGACGCGCCGCCGTTTAAGGCTATTGCCCGCACGCTGGCACAGTTTCTGGAAGGCTGCGATCTGGCCGGGTTCAACAGTAACCGGTTCGATATTCCGCTGCTGGTAGAAGAATTTCTCCGCGCCAACGTCGAGTTTGACGTGAAAAACCGGCGGATGGTAGACGTGCAGCGCATTTACCACCTCATGGAGCCGCGCAACCTCACGGCGGCCTACCGGCATTTTTGCGGGAAAGAACTGATTGGTGCCCACGGTGCCGAAGTCGATACTATTGCCACGTTCGAGATTCTGGACACGATGGTGCAGCAACACCTGGGCCGCCCCATCCGCGACGAAGGGCGCAAGCTTGATTTCGTCCTGAGCAACGACGTAGAAGCGCTGGACGCCATTGCCCGCAATAACAACGTAGATCTGGCCGGGCGGATGGTATATAATGACAAAGGCGAGGCTGTGGTTAACTTCGGCAAACATGCCGGAAAACTGGTGCTCGACGTGCTAAAAACCGAGCCTGCCTTCTACGACTGGATGCAGAAAGGCGACTTTTCGCTGGATACCAAACGCCGCCTCACCGAAATCCGCCTTCGCTCATTAACGGGCGCACTGAATGGGACGCATTCGCGGGGCGCTTCACGGGAAAAATAGATTTTATCCTACCTTTGCCCGCACGTTAACATTCATTGGCACTTATGCAACCAAACGACGTAGCGGTCACCATTCCTGAGGTTATTCAACAGATTCCGCTGAATTACTACCTCATCTTTAGCACCGCCCTGTTTGTCATTGGCATCATTGGCGTACTGACCCGGCGCAACGCCATCATCATATTCATGTCTATCGAATTGATGCTCAACGCCGTGAACACCCTCCTCATCGCCTTCTCGTCGTACCGGTCAGACCCCACGGGGCAGGTATTCGTCTTTTTCATTATGGCTGTTGCCGCCGCCGAAGTGTCGGTTGGCCTGGCCATCATTGTCATGATCTATCGCAACATCCGCACCATCGATGTGGGGGTGCTCAACAAGCTTAAATGGTAAACCAGTTTGGAGTTTACAGTTTAGAGTTTTCAGTTGGCTGACGCAAACTTATTCTAGCGTCAGCTAACTGAAAACTCTAAACTGTAAACTCCAAACTGGAACCCCTTCGGTTTCTATGTCTCCTGATCTACTCTGTATCTTAATTCCGCTGCTGCCCCTGCTGGGGTTTGTCGTTAACGGGCTGGGTTTCCGCAAAGTGCCGACCAGTCTGGTGGGTATTGTTGGTCTGGCGGGGCCGGTGCTGGCGTTCTTGTGCGTCTGCCTGCTCTGGGGTCATTTCCACGCGGGCAACGACGCCGTTATTAAAACCACCCTCTTCGACTGGATCAGCGTCGGCGAGATGCACATCAACTTCTCGTTTCAGATCGATCAGCTCACTATGCTCATGCTGGGCATCGTGACGGGTATTGGCTCGCTCATTCATCTGTACAGCATTGGCTACATGCACCATGATGAGGGCTACGGCAAATTCATGGCGTTTCTGAACCTGTTTTTGTTCTTTATGCTCTTGCTGGTGCTGGGGTCCAACTTCGTTATCATGTTTATTGGCTGGGAAGGCGTGGGGCTTTGTTCGTACCTGCTCATCGGCTTCTGGAACACCAACACGAGTTACAACAACGCCGCCCGCAAAGCCTTTGTCATGAACCGCATTGGTGACCTGGGCTTTTTGCTGGGCATTTTCACGATTATGACCACGTTCGGCTCGGTTGAATACACCGACGTGTTCGAACAGGTGGTGGGCATGGAGGTAGGTGCGCCCGTGATTCTGACCATTACGCTGCTGCTGTTTGTGGGGGCAATGGGCAAATCGGCGCAGATTCCGCTGTTCACCTGGCTCCCCGACGCCATGGCTGGTCCTACGCCGGTGTCGGCGCTGATTCACGCAGCCACCATGGTCACGGCGGGTATTTATATGGTGGTGCGGGCCAACGTACTCTTTAGCATGGCCCCGCTCACGCTCGACATTATCGGCGGCATTGCCATTGCTACGGCCCTGCTGGCAGCCTCTATTGGTCTGTTGCAGAACGACATCAAGAAAGTGCTGGCCTACTCTACGGTGTCGCAGTTGGGCTATATGTTTCTGGGTCTGGGCGCGGCGGCTTATACGGCGGGTATGTTCCACGTTATCACCCACGCCTTTTTCAAAGCCCTGCTGTTTCTCGGTGCCGGCAGCGTCATCCACGCCATGAGCAACGAACAGGACATTCGGAATATGGGTGGCCTGCGGAAGTCGCTGCCCATTACGTTCTGGACGTTTTTGATTGGCACCATCGCCATTGCCGGTATTCCGCCCCTGGCCGGTTTTTTCTCGAAGGATGAAATCCTGGCGCACGTCTACGAACACAGCAAGGTGCTTTGGGCGCTGGGTTTGCTGGGGTCGGCCATGACATCGTTCTATATGTTCCGGCTGTTGTTCCTGACCTTCTTCGGCGAGTTCCGGGGTACAGACGAACAAAAACATCACCTCCATGAGTCGCCGCTGAGCATGACGTTGCCCCTGATCGTGCTAGCGGTGCTGTCGGCAATTGGCGGGTTTATGAACGTGCCCGAAGTGCTGGGCGGACATAGTCTGCTGGCTGAGTTTATGTCGCCGTTGTTCGATCAGGCGCGGCAGGCCAACCCAGCCTTGTTTGAGGCTAACGCCCTCGACCACGGCACCGAACTGATGCTGATGAGCATTTCGGCAGGGGTGGCTATCATCATGGCCGGAGCTGCCTACATCATGTACGTGCGCAACGCCGCCGTACCTGCTCCAGACTCACAGGCGCGGTCGTTGCCGCAGCAGGTGGTGTATGGCAAATACTACATCGACGATTTCTACGACCGGCTCATTGTGCGGCCCGTTCGCGGCCTGGGCGATGCCTTCTACAGCCTCGGCGAATTTGTGATCGACGCCGTAGTGGGCAGTGTAGCCTGGTCGGTGCGGAGCAGCGCGGGGGTGTTCCGCCGTGCACAAAGTGGCTCGATTGGGCTGTATGTGCTGTTGATGGTGCTGAGTATCACCCTGTTTATTGCCCTGCGCTTCTTCAACTGGAAGGTGTTTAATTGATCTCAATCGTCATATGTCACTATGCTTACGTTATTTCTAGTCTTATTTCCCGTCGTAGCGGCCGCAGCGGTTCTGTTATCTACTAATGCCACCGCCAAAACCACCGCCCTGGTGGGTGCCATCGGCGAATTGCTGATCGCGGGACTGGCCTTTTTCACCTTCGCTGCCAACGATCAATACCAGTTCGGTTTTGACTACGCCTGGTTTGAGGCTGCCGCCAACGGCACGGGCGGGGTGCGCCTGAGCGGGGCTATCGACGGCATTAGCCTGCTGCCGGTGGTGCTCACGGGCCTGGTTACGCCGCTTATTATTCTCTCGACGTTTAAACAGACCTACGCCCGGCCTACCTCATTCTATGCCCTAATCCTGTTTATGCAGGCCGCGCTGATGGGTGTTTTTGTGGCGCGTGATGGGTTCCTGTTCTACTTCTTTTTCGAAGCTGCGCTCATCCCGATTTATTTTCTGGCAGCCATGTGGGGCGGCGAAAACCGGATTGCGGTCACCTTCAAATTCTTCGTCTACACCATCTTCGGTAGCTTGCTCATGCTGGTGGCCCTGGTGTATCTCTACCGCCAAACGCCTCTGGTCAACGGGGTACATTCGGCTGCCATTGCTGATTTCTACGCCCTGAACCTACCGGCAAAAGCCCAGGGCTGGGTGTTTTGGGCCTTTTTTATTGCGTTCGCCGTGAAAATGCCCTTGTTCCCCTTCCACACCTGGCAGCCCGACACCTACGTTGAATCGCCCACCCCGGCCACGATGCTGTTGGCGGGCATCATGCTGAAAATGGGTGTCTACGGCCTTATCCGGCTTATTCTGCCCGTTGTACCAGAAGGTGTAAACATTTGGGGCAGCACCGCCATGATCATGGCGGTGATCGGCATTGTCTACGGGGCTATCATCGCCATTCGGCAGCGCGACATGAAGCGGCTCATTGCCTATTCGTCGTTTTCGCACGTGGGCCTGATGGCGGCGGGTGTGTTCTCGCGGTCGGAGATGGGCTTGCAGGGGGCGCTGATTCAGATGCTGGCGCACGGCATCAACGTGGTGGGCCTGTTTTTCATTGCCGAACTGATCTTGCAGCGCACCGGCACCCGGCAACTCGATCAACTCGGCGGCATCACGCGCAACACGCCCCGGCTCACGGTTTACTTCCTCATTATCCTGCTCGGCAGCGTGGCCCTGCCCCTGACCAACGGCTTTGTGGGCGAATTCCTATTGCTGGCGGGGGTGTATGGCTACAACCACTATATCGGCCTGGCGGCTGGGCTAACCATCATCTTCGGAGCGGTGTATATGCTGCGGATGTACCAGAAAAGTATGTTCGGACAACCCGCGCCCCGCACCGCCGCTTTTGCCGATTTGGCGGGCAGCGATAGTTATGTGCTCCTGATTCTCTGCGTGTTTGTGTTCTGGATGGGCCTCTACCCCGCCTCGTTCCTGAAACTCACCGAACCCGCCGTATTGAACCTTATGCAATTCATTAAATAATGTTTATTGTTTGCTGTTTACTGCGGCCCGCCGCCCGGTCTTCTGTTGCTTCGCCCTCGGCCTACTGACCCGCAAAGAAACAGAAGACAGTAAACAGCAAACAATAAACTGCCTTCAGATGCTTCCCATCATTCTACTTTCTCTTTCGGGCATTGCGTTGCTGTTTCTGGGTTTTCAGAAATCGCGGGCGTTGCTGCTGCCGGCTACCCTGCTGTTTGTGCTGATTGCGTTCGTTACTAATTTCCTGGATTGGGGAAAGACGTATATGTACTTCCGCGATATGCTGCTGGTGGATAACCTCGCCATGATTTTCACCGGCATTGTGTTGCTGTCTACGTTTATGGTGGTAGCCCTGTCGGGAAGTCTGGCCGATGACGAAGACGCGCAACCGGCTGAATATTACGCCATTCTATTGTTTTCGCTGGTGGGAGCCATCATGATGATCGGGTTTGAAAACCTGATTATGCTCTTTGTGGGCGTCGAAATCCTGTCGGTAGCCATGTACATCCTTACAGGCAGCGACAAGCGCAACCTCCGCTCTAACGAGGCGGCGCTGAAGTATTTTCTGATGGGGGCTTTTGCCACGGGTATTTTGCTATTTGGCATGGCCCTGCTCTACGGAGCCACCGGCTCGTTTGTTCTGTCGGGTATTGGCAACTATGCCGTGGGGGCTACCAACGCGGGCGGGTCCATGCTGCTGTTCTACGTAGGCATGTTTATGCTACTCATCGGAATGCTATTTAAAGTGTCGGCGGCGCCGTTCCACTTCTGGACCCCCGACGTGTATGACGGGGCACCTTCGCTCTTTACCGCCTATATGTCGACGGTAGTGAAAACGGCTGGTTTTGCGGCCTTGCTGCGCATCCTGACGGTTTCGTTCAGTGGTGTGTACAACTTCTGGTGGGTGGCTCTGGCGGCGGTGACGGTGCTCACGCTGCTTATCGGCAATATTACGGCGGTGTACCAGACCAGTTTCAAGCGCATGATGGCTTATTCTAGTATTTCACACGCGGGCTATTTGCTCGTTGGGTTGGTGGGCTTGTCGCAGGCGTCGAAGCAGGCGATTGCGTTTTATTCACTGGCTTACTCGTTGTCAACCATTGCTGCTTTTGGCGTACTGATGCTGGTGGCTCGCAATAGGCCGCTCAACGCAGTAGCCTTCGGTGACCAAACCACGCTGGCCCGCACCGACGAAAACTACGATGCCTTTAACGGCCTGGCCCGGAAAAACCCACTCCTGGGCTTTGTTATGGCTGTTTCTATGCTGTCGCTGGCGGGCATTCCGCTCACGGCGGGTTTCTGGGGTAAGTTTATGGTCTTTTCAGCTGCCGCCGACCGTGGGGCTATCTGGCTACTGGTGGTGGCCGTGCTGATGTCGGCGGTGGGTATCTACTATTATTTCCGGGTGGTCATTGCTATGTACTTCCGAGAGGGGCAGACAGACGAAATTCGCGTGGCACCGTTCTATAAAATTGTATTGATTGCCGCTACGGTGCTGACGTTACTACTAGGCTTGCTGCCTAACTTATTTCAAGGGGGGATTTAGTTTGTAGTTGGTGGTTTGTAGTTGCTTCGCGCTCTAGGCCCCTCGACTGCGCTCGGGGTGACAGGGAACTAGATTCAACTCAAGAGGATTGCTTAGCGGCTTGTCACCCCGAGCGCAGTCGAGGGGCCTAGAGCGCGAAGCAACTACAAACCACCAACTACAGACCACCAACTCCCAATTGTCCCGTTAGCTCAGTCAGGTAAGTTAATTGAGTTGAAAAAAGCGCCGGTCTGTACCTTTGCGGCATTAAACGGACCAACCCCAATTCATTCATCGTGCAGCCAGTTGATATCAGCATCGTGCAGACAGACAAATACAAAGCGCCACGGGAGTTTTTCTCCTTCTTCCTGACGGCGTTGCTCGGTGCCTCCATCAACTTTGTGAGTCGCATTCTCTACCGCGAATTTTTTACCATTGACTACAGTACGAGCGTTTTATTTGGCTACCTCACGGCCACTGTGCTAACGTTCATTCCCACCAAAAAATATGCCTTTGCCGCTGGTAATACAGGTAACACGAAGCGAGAAGCAGTTAAATTTCTGATCATAGCTGGTGTGGCGCTAATTGTACAGGTATATGTAGCCAAGCTGACACTAGAATACGTGGCCAATCCGCTCTTCCCCGGCCTGTCTAAAATTTGGCGCGAAACAGGGTCACACGTGGTCGGTATGGGCCTAAGTTTCCTGGCCAATTTCTTTGGCCATAAGCTGCTCACCTTCCGTAGTACGGGCGTGTATGACCGCATAAAATCGCGCACGAATCGACAGGATCAGGACACTTTCTAGCCGAACTCTATAGAACTAGTTTTCTGTAATTTTTCAAGACAACAGGCCGTTTTGAAAAGATTTTGGCCCTCTATATTGCACATAACCAAGGCAGTAGCTACTTTTGCGGCGGAAACTTTAAAGCCACCAAGACGAGTACCATGAAAAAAATTATCGCCCTCCTGTTCGTAGGCAGCGTTCTGACGTTCGCCGCTTGCCAAAGCAAACCCAAGACGGAAGAAGCCGCTGTCGATTCAACGGCTGCAGCGCTTGACTCATCAGCCGCCGCTGCTGACACGTCGGCTAAGGCCGCTGTTGACTCAGCGTCTGCTTCGATGTCAGCCGTTGCCCCTGCCGACAGCGCGAAGAAGTAATTCGTTGCCCACCGGCAACTACTCAAAAAGCCCTATTTTCGTAGGGCTTTTTTTTTTACACCGTTGCTGCACCTACTCACGTCCCATATTCCGGCGGTTGCCTTGCCCTACTGCGAGCAACTCCACGTTCAATACCCCTTTCAGTTTCGGGTGGTGCGGCCCCGCCGCACCCGCTTCGGTGATTTCCGTGTGCTGCCCGACCGGTCGATGCACATCACTGTCAACGCCGACCTGAACCCCTACGCCTTCCTGCTAACGTACGTGCATGAGGTGGCCCACTGTGCGGTGTACCGTACCTACAAACGGCCGGGACCGCCGCACGGAAAAATTTGGCAGACTATGTTTCAGCGGTTGATGACCCCGCTGCTCACCGAGGCCGTTTTTCCGCCTGATCTGCTGCCGTTGCTGCAACGCTATTTTCAGAAGCCTGCTGCCACCACAGCCGGGCACCCTGCCCTGCGGCAGGCGCTTCGCCAATATGACCCTGCGTCAACGCAATTGACTGACAAACAGTGCGTTGTTAACGTTGGGAAACCCCTTTGGACGCTGCCTGACGGGCAACCCTTTGTATTTCAGAAAAAAACCTTCGTGCGGGGTAAGCTCCGGCGTACGCGCGTCGTTTGTAAAGAAGTGCGCACCGGCCGCTCCTACGCCATCCTGGCCGACGTGCGGGTGGAAGTATTGAATGCACAATGAATAATGCACAATGTACAATGACTATCTGGCATAGGCTCTCTGCGTTAACAGCAGCTTCAGATATACGGATGAGGTTATGCCAATGGTCACTCACATTGTTCATTGTTCATTGTTCATTGTTCATTCCTTTAAAAGCCCAATCCGTGCTGCAAACGGGCAAATGGTTTAAAATTGGGGTGTTGGGAACGGGGGTGTATAAGTTGGATTATGCTACGCTGACGCAGCTTGACCCTGTTTTTAAAACCGCCGACCCGCGTCAGTTTCGCATCTATGGCAATGGTGGTGCCCCGCTGCCACAGGCCAACAGTGCCCCCCGCGCCACAGACTTGACCGAAAACGCGATTCAGATAACGGGCGAAAGCGATGGCCGGTTAGATGCCGCCGACGCGCTTTATTTCTACGCCGCCGGACCCAAAACGGTCTATTTCGACAAGGCCGAGAAACGCCTGCGTCATCAGCTTAACCCCTATGCCGACACCGCGTTTTATTTCCTGACCATTACCGACGGTCCCGGCAAGCGCATTACCACGCGAGCCGCAGGTGCGCCGCCAAACAACCGGGTCATCACTACCTACGACCACTACGATTTCTACGAACGCGACACCACCACGCTGACCAATTCGGGGCGGCAGTGGTGGGGCGATTATTTTGGCACCTACCCGCAGCAGATTTTTCCGTTTATGGTGCCGGGGCGGGTGCTGGGTGCGCCGAGTATTGTGGCGCTGACTATGGTGGGAGTGGCCCCGCGGAGTTCGTCGGTTTCATTGTCGCTGAACAGTGCCGACCTGGGCACAGCCAAATTCGATAGCGTCAGTGCCTATGAGTTCGCGCCGCGCGGGTCGTATCGGCAACTGGTTAGTCGGTCGGTATTGCCCACTGCGACAGACGAGCTACGTTTTACGATCACGTTTAACCGGGATGGCAACGGCGGTGGTGCGGCCTACATGGATTATTTCAGTATCCAGACCCCCCGCGAAATCCGGCAATATGACCGGCCCGCTACCGTGCGGGGTGGGGCGGGGCAGTACATCGCCAAACAGGCCACCATCGATTTGCTGATCTGGAACATCACCAACGTCACTCAGCCCGTTCAACAGGCCTACACGCTGACTAACGGCCAGGCTACCTGGTCGGCTCCGGATAGTTCGGCGTTTTTGCTGCACACGCTGGCGATGGCTGGTGCCCCGGTGTCGGTGAAAGCGCTGCCAAACCAGAATATCCGGGCGGCTACAACGCCTAACCTGCTCATAATCACACCCGATGCCTGGCGCGATCAGGCCGAGCGGCTGGCTGGCTTTCGGCGCAGGAATGATAACCTGACGGTGCTGGTAGTCACCACGGCGCAGGTGTACAACGAATTTTCGTCGGGCCAAACCGACCCCACGGCCCTGCGCGATGCCTGCCGATATTTCGATAAAAAACAGCCCGGCACCCTGCGCTACTTGCTGCTCATGGGCGACGCCAGTTTCGACTACCGCAACAAAACATTGTCAGTCACGCCCGCGCAGTTGCCCAACCTGATTCCTACCTACGAAAGTCGCGAGTCGCTCGACCCGGTGCGGAGCTTCACGTCTGACGATTATTTTGGGTTTTTGCAGGACGACGCCGGCGAATGGGTAGAGAATGCGTCCGGCAACCACCCGCTCGACATTGGGGTGGGGCGTTTGGCCGTGAAAACCCCCGCCGAAGCCCGCAACGTGGTGGATAAGCTCATCCGATACACCTCCGATACCCGCCTCCTGGGCGACTGGCGCACCCGCCTGATGCTCGTAGCCGACGACGGCGACGGCAACATCCACCAGGAGCAGGCCGACCAACTGGCCAGTCTGGTAGAGCGCCACCACCCCGAACTAAGGCCCCAACGTCTGTTTCTGGATACCTTTAAACAAGATACCATTCAGCTACCCGGTCAGCCCGCCAACTACATTACGGAGCGAGCGCCCCTGGTGAATCAGACCGTTAACCGTGCCGTAGATGAGGGGCGGCTCATTATCAACTATGCCGGACACGGCGGCACCACAGGCTGGGCGCAGGAACAGATTCTGACCGTTGGCGATATTTTGTCATGGAAAAACACCCGGTTGCCGCTCTTCGTGACGGCTACCTGCCAGTTTGGGCGCTACGACGACCCCAGCGTGGTGTCGGGGGCCGAACTGGCGCAACTGGACCGGGGCGGGGCCATTGGGCTACTCACCACCGCCCGTCCGGTGTATGCTAATACCAATTTCATGCTTAACACAGCCTTCTACGGAGCCATTTTTAAAGCCGTAGAGGGCAAGATTCTGCGGCTGGGCGACGTAATGCGGGATACTAAAAACAACAGCTTTAGCGACGTGTTGAACCGAAATTTTACCCTCCTCGGCGACCCCTCTATGGCCATGGCCGCGCCCCGGCTGTCAGTGGCGTTTACGCAGGTGAATGGCCGGGCTACTCCCACCGTGCGGCTCGACACCCTCCGGGCTGACCAGTTAGCGAAGCTAAAAACAGATACCCTGAGCGGTGGTCAGCGCGTAACGCTTTCGGGCGAGGTAAGAACCCTGACAACGGCTCAGCTTCAGACCGGTTTCAACGGCACGGTGCGCGTGGTGGTCTATGACAAACCCCTCAACCTGCTCACGCGCGGCACCGAGCGCACGAATCCGTTTCCGTACCGTGCCTATGAAAGTGTACTCTATGCGGGCAATGCCCTGGTGCAACAGGGTCGTTTTTCGGTGGCGTTTACCGTACCGGCCGACGTGAATCCGGCGGTAGGCTTTGGCCGGGTGTATGCCTATGCCGTCCGAGCCGACAGCACTGCTGATGCCGTTGGGGGTTACCAGAGCCTTGTTTTTGGTGGAAAAAGTACGCTGCCTGCCGATACCCGCCCACCCAGCCTGACGCTCTCGCTGGTGGGTGCCGACCCCGCCGCCACCCGCCCGCAGGTGCCCGGCCCGGTGGTGAATGTGCGTGTGCAGGTGGCCGACGACACTGGCGTGAACCTGACGCAGACCACGGCTAACCACGGCCCCACACTGCAACTTGACAACAACGCCCCCGTGCGCATTGCCGATTACTACAGCGGAACGGCCGACGGGCGGGGTGGCGAATTTGTTTTTCCGGTGCGTGATCTGACTCCGGGCACCTACCTGGTGCGGGTGCGGGTATTCGATCTTAACAATAATCCCGCCGATGCCACGTTGACATTTAGCGTATCGGACCAGCCCCCAATGAGCCTCCAAAACCTCGTTTCTGTGCCTAATCCAATGCGCGAGCAGGGTCAGTGGCAGTTTTTGCACAACCGCCCCGGCCAAAATTTGACGCTCACCTGGCAACTAGCCGATCTGAAAGGACGGATATTGACTGAGCGGCAGCAAACCTGCTACGACTGCCCCGGCACGGTTACTGTAGAGGGGTGGAATGGTATACAGTTTCCGTTACCTACTGGCATGTACCTCTTGCGTCTCCGTGCCACTATCAACGAAACGGCCGAACAGGCTACCGCCACCAGTCGTGTACTCAAAGTAGACTAAACGTTTTTTCTATACACCAGAAACCTTGTATTTTTGACGGTCGCAGCATCAGGTCTCATTGGCCTGCTTACTGACCGGCCATTAGAACTGACTCTATGAAGCGTATCTTTTCCTGCCTTTTGCTCGGTGCAGGCTACTTTATTTCACTAACCACCGCATCGGCCCAAGCTACGGGGACAAACCTGTCTGGTCAGCCCATACGTGTGCCCAACTCGGCAACACCTTTTCTGAACTTCACGCCCGATGCCCGTTCGGGTGCGCTGGGCGATGCCGGGGTGGCGCTCGATAACGCCGATGCTAACTCCATTTTCTGGAACCCCTCGAAACTGGTCTATGCCAAACAGGATGCCGGTGCGTCGGTTTCGTATACCCCCTGGCTTCGCGACCTCATCGGCGATATGTATTATGGCTACTTTTCGGGTTATAAAAAGCTGGGAAAAGACCAGGCCATTGGTCTGTCGCTGCTGTACTTCGACCTGGGTACCATCAACTTCACCACGTCGCAAGGGCTTTCGGCGGGGTCGTTCAACTCACGTGAGTACGCCCTTACGGCAAGTTATTCGCGGCGGCTGGCCAAGAATTTTTCGATGGGCGTAAACCTGAAATACCTGAACTCGAACTTGGGAGCGGGCACGTCTGTCAATGGTACGCCTATTGAAGCTGGTTCTACCGCCGCTGCCGACATCAGCGCCTATTACAACAATTCATCGCGTGATGCCGTAACGGGCAAAGGCGTTAGCTGGGCATATGGCCTGATGATCTCTAACCTGGGTGGCCGGATCAATTACGGCAGTGCCGAGTTGTACTACATCCCTACGAATTTCCGGTTGGGTGGTTTATTTACCTACCACGTAGATACCTACAACAAGTTCAACTTTGTGCTTGACCTCAACAAACTGATGGTGCCCACGCCGCCTGAATACGGTGATCCTGTAAACGGGGTTCGACCGATTAGGCGGGGACAAGACCCAAACCGCCCCTTCTTTAGTGCTGTATTTGGCTCCTTCGCCGACGCACCGGGTGGATTTTCAGAAGAGCTGAAAGAAATTACCCTCTCTACCGGGGCCGAATATTGGTACAACGATCAGTTTGCCGCCCGCGTGGGTTACTTCGGCGAATCAATCGAAAAAGGAGGACGGCAGTATGTAACGGCGGGTATTGGTGCCCGGCTGTCTACGCTGGGGGTCGATTTTTCGTATCTGTTGCCTGTTCGGTCGGGTAGTCCACTAGCCAATACCCTGCGGCTGTCGCTGCTGTTTAATTTCAACAAAGGGCAGCGCGTAGCAGAAGACACTGAAACTGCCGATACTAATTAGTCTACCTTACCCCATAAATAACACCGGCAGCTCATGCAAATGGGTTGCCGGTTTTTTTATTATGCTTCTAGACCGCACACAAGCTCCTGATTACCAACCCGTAAACGATGCCCGTTTGGTGGCTGTCGATACGCAGCAACTCGATAATGGTGCCCCGTTGTACCTCATTGCCTTTGACCAGCAGCCCGTGATGCGCGTGGAAGTAAACTTCGACGCGGGGTCGTGGTTTGAGCCGGACGAGCAGCCGGGGGCGGCGTTTTTTGCCTGGAAAATGCTGGGCGAAGGTACCCGAAGCCGCACGTCGGCGCAGATCAGCGAGGCGTTTGACCAGTATGGCGCGTTTCTGGAACTCAACAACGGCTTCGACCGGGGGAGCCTGGTGGTATACTGCCAACCCAAGCACCTGCCCAATGTGCTGCCGCTGATGGCCGAACTGCTCACCGAAGCGGCCTATCCCGAAAAAGAATTTGAGGATCTGCGCACCATGACGCTGCAAAACCTGAAAGTCAATTTCGAGAAAACAAGCCACGTAGCGTCGGTGCGTTTCCGCGAAAAACTGTTCAGCCGGGCGCACCCCTACGGGCGTAGTCAGCAGCCCGACAGTGTGGCGCGGCTTACGTCCGCCGATGCCCGGAACTTCTACGAACGGCGCATTCGGCTGCAACCGTTTCGGGTGTTGCTGGCCGGGCAGGTAGGCATCACCGAAGTAGCCCTGATAAACCAGTATCTGGGTGCGCTGCCCATTGGCCCGGCAAGCACCGAAGCTATGCCCACACCAACTATTACAACCGACCCCGCTGCTGAACTGATTGAGAAGGCCGGTAGTCTGCAATCGTCTATTCGCATGGGCCGGACGCTGTTCAAGCGCAACCACCCCGATTTTCATAAGATGCTGGTAATGAACGAGGTACTGGGTGGTTATTTCGGGTCAAGGCTGATGAAAAACATCCGCGAACAGAAAGGCTACACCTACGGTATTTCGTCGAACGTAGGGGCTTTTCGCGAAGCCGGGCAGTTCATGATCGGTACCGATGTGAAGCGCGAGTTCACCCAGCAAACTATCGACGAGGTCTGGAAAGAGATCCGGCTATTACAAACCGAACCCGTGGGCGAGGGCGAACTGATGACCGTGAAAAACTACATGGCCGGTGAGTTTGTAGGCTCATTGAACACCCCCTTCGAGATTGCCGACCGCTACAAACTGATCCTGCTCGATGGCCTCCCCACCGATTTTCTGAGCCACTACATTGCCCGAATCCGGGCCGTGACCGCCGCCGACGTACAACAGATGGCCCAGACGTATATGGCAGAGGGAAGCCTGATTGAGGTGGTAGTAGGCGGGAAATAGACTATTTTTGTAGGATAAACACACCCATACGTCATACAGTTATCCCTGTTTGTTCCTCGAATGACCTTGCTCTTTTGTGTCGCGCTGTTGCTTGCCTACCTGCTGGGATCTATACCTACGGCAGTTTGGTATGGCAAAACTTTTTTCAACATCGACATTCGGCAGCACGGGAGTGGCAACGCGGGTGCCACTAATACGTTCCGCGTGTTAGGCAAACGGGCGGGTACCGTGGTCATGCTGGTAGACGTGCTGAAGGGATTCGCAGCGGCCTCGCTTACTTATCTGTTGCGTAACGAAGGACTAACCCAAACCGAATTGCTGGGTTGCGCCCTCATTTTCGGATTCATGGCCGTGCTGGGCCATTTGTACCCCCTGTTTGCTAATTTTCGGGGGGGCAAGGGCGTGGCCACACTGCTGGGCATGGTGCTGGCCATCCGGCCCGACGTGGCGGCGGTATGCATTGGCGTCTGGTTGCTGGTGGTGATCGCTTCGCAATATGTGTCGCTGGGGTCAATGCTGGCGGCGCTGGCCTTTCCGGTACTACTGCTGCTCCGAGCATTTGGCCAACCCGAAAACCCGTTGCTGATCGGTTTTGGTTTTGGGGTATTTTTGATGGTGGTGATCACCCACAAAAAGAACATTGGCCGCATCATCCAGGGCAACGAAAGCCGCACCGTGTTGATTAAGATGAAAAAAACGAAATAGATGCTCGCAACCTATCTCTCCGACAACAAACAGCGGTTTCTGGATGAACTGCTGGACCTGATTCGTATTCCATCGGTATCGGCCGATGCCAAGTTTACGGCCGACGTGCGCCGGGCGGCCGAGTTTGTGCGTGACCGGCTGGCCGATGCCGGGCTGGACAACGCCGAGGTGATCGACACGGCGGGGCACCCCATCGTTTTCGCCGAAAAGATGATCGACCCGGCTAAGCCAACGGTGCTGGTGTATGGTCATTACGACGTGCAACCAGCTGATCCTTACGAGCTTTGGTATACGCCGCCCTTCGAGCCTACTATTCGCAACGAGCGTATCTATGCCCGGGGCGCCTGCGACGACAAGGGGCAGTTTTATATGCACATCAAGGCGCTGGAGGCTATGCTGGCTACCAACAGCCTGCCCTGCAACGTGAAAGTGATGATTGAGGGCGAAGAAGAAGTTGGCTCAGAACACCTGGGCACCTTTGTGGCGGCTAACCGCGACAAACTCGCCGCCGACGTGATCCTGATTTCCGACACGAGCATCATCAGCAACGACGTGCCCTCACTGGAGACGGGGTTGCGGGGACTGTCATATGTGGAGGTGGAAGTGACCGGCCCCAACCGCGATTTGCACTCAGGCGTGTATGGCGGGGGCGTGGCCAACCCGGCCAACGTGCTTTGCCAACTGATTGCTTCGCTGAAAGATGAGCAGGGCCGCATCACCATTCCCGGTTTCTACGACAACGTAGCCGACCTGACCGATGCCGAACGCGCCGAACTGGCCAAAGCACCCTTCGACCTGGATGAGTATAAACGCGACCTCGGTATCGGTGATGTAATGGGCGAGGCGGGCTATTCGACTAACGAGCGCACGTCGATTCGGCCTACGCTGGACGTAAACGGCATTTGGGGCGGCTACACGGGTCCCGGTGCCAAGACGGTGCTACCCTCGAAAGCGTCAGCCAAGATCAGTATGCGGCTGGTGCCCAACCAAACCCCCGACGAGATTACGGCCTTGTTCAAGGCTCATTTTGAGGCTATTGCGCCCAAGTCGGTGCATGTGACCGTGACGCCCCACCATGGCGGGTTGCCCTACGTAACGCCAACGGATTCGGTGGAGTTTGAGGCGGCCAGCCGGGCGTTTGAGCAGGCTTGGGGTAAAAAACCAATTCCAACCCGAGGTGGCGGCAGTATTCCCATTGTAGCCTTGTTTGAGCAGGAACTGGGCATCAAAACCATCCTGATGGGCTTCGGCCTGGACAGCGACGCCCTGCACTCGCCCAACGAAAGCTACGGCCTGTTCAACTTCTACAAAGGCATTGAAACGATCCCATATTTCTACGCCAATTATGCCGAAATGAAACAGTGAAGCCTAGCCCAGACGGCTTCCACGCACCAACATACTATAAACAGGAAAACCCTTCGGCGAAGGGTTTTCTTGTTTACAACCTGGCTCTGTAGTCAACTTGATGGATGGATAATGTGGAAAATAACTAGCTTAGGAGTCATTTTTCAAGCCGGAAAATTCGTATAATTCGGTTCATTTACAAGCCGTTATGGCCTAACCATGAGGATGAACAGCCAGCAACTGCCACCATTGTGGCTACTTTGCCTTTTGGCCTGGCTGATGCTGTCTGGTGTGGTCGAGGCTGAACCACTACTGCCACCTGCCCGTTTTCGGGTCGATCATATTAGCGTCGAAAATGGGCTTACGCAGGGGTCGGTCTACTACATTATTGAGGATTCGCGGGGGTTCATGTGGTTTGGCACACAGGATGGGCTGAACTGTTACGATGGCCACCGGTTTCGGACCTACCGGCCCAGCGACCGCCGGGTCGGTCAGATTCGGGGTGTCAATATTTTTGGCATCGTTGAAGACGGCAGCGGCGATTTATGGGTGGGCACAGAAGAAGGACTGAACCACTACGACCGGAAACACGACCGCTTCACCTGCTACTATGCCCACGCGCCCAAACCCGGAATGCGCCCTACGCCCTGCCGTACGCTGCCCTTTTTCGCCAATGCCGCTGAACTGCTGTACCTCAGCGACGACGAGGGCCTGGTACGGGTAGACCTGACAAAACGAACTAAGCATGTACTGAATGCGTCGCTGAAACCAAAGCATGAATATGACCTGCAAAGCTCTACTGTATTTACGAAGGCAGGTGATGTCTGGTTACATGCATCAACGGGACTGATTCGCTATAATCTGGCTTCCAGACAACTGTTTCGGTATTTTAGCAATCACCCTGAAAACGCTTTTGGGTCGTCACAGACCGTATTTTCATTTCATATTGATAGAGACAATGTTGCCTGGATTGGTACGGTAGCGGGCCTTATCCGGTTCGATTATCGGGCCGGGGTGGCGCGGACCTATGCTGTGGCTGGCACCACGCCGTTAAGTCCTATCTATAGCCTCGACGAAGATCAGAATGAACGGCTATGGTTGGGCACACAACAACAGGGCATTCTGTATTTCGACAAACGGACGCGGCTTTTCGGGAGTACCACTGCCTCGGCCAGTACCGCCCGTTTGCTTCGGCTGTTCGAGATCAACAAGATTATGGTAGACCGGCAGGGGCTAATCTGGGCTAACGTTGACCCCAATGGCGTGGTGAAGCTGGTACCCGATGCGTTTGTTTTTGGTGGTATGACCAAAGATACTCGTGCCGAAGCAGACAAAACGGTTCCGCATTTATCTAACTACACTGTCCGGGGCTTTGCCGAATATGCCGCCTCATCCGCCGACCGGGCCTTGCTGGAACCGCCGCTTTGGATAGCCACTGAACTGGGCATCAATGTGCTGAATCAGCAAACAGGGCAGGTGATGCGTCAGTATATGACCAACCACGCCCGTAGTCAATTGCCCATGCATAAGCTGGTGAAACAACTCTATACCGATCCCTACAAACGGTTGTGGGTGGGTGCGGTAGGTGGCGCTTATCTGTTTCATCCCGGCACCGACTCGTTCGAATTATTTCCCTTCTCGCCTACGGGTGTAGCAGACGCCGACATTGCCGAAAACTATGCCCGTAACCTGGTATCGATCAGTGCCGATACACTGCTCACGGCCACCGAAGATGGTATTTTTCAGCTAAGCCTGGCCCAACGCCGCTGGCAAAAATTGCCTTACCTGGCCAACGCCAATCTGTTTGCTTTCTACTGGGACGTTCAGCGGCGGCAGCTTTGGGTGGGTACCTACCTCAACGGGTTTAGCTGCTACGCGTTGCCCCCGCCGGGGTCCTCGGCTCCCTGGAAGTTGTTAATGACAGGGTTACCGGGCTATACAGTGCTCCATTTTCATGATGACACCGCCCGCAATGCTCTCTGGATTTCAACAGATAAGGGCCTGACCATGCTTGACCGGACCAATAAACGCCTCATCACGTATACCGAGCGCGACGGCCTGGCCAACGACTTCATCTATGGTGTATTGGCCGATGGGGATAACAACCTCTGGATGAGTACCAACCGGGGTATTTCGCGATTTGATTTAACCACGCACCATTTCAAAAATTTCGACTTGAGCGACGGCCTCCAAGGTCTTGAATTCAACGGTAATGCGCTGTTGAAAACCCGCAATGGACTGCTGCTGTTTGGCGGTGTCAACGGCTATAACAGCTGCCGCCCCGAACTGTACCGCAGCATTCGGTCGAATCCACCGGTGTATTTCTACAACCTTCGGGTGAATGAAGAGCCATTTCAACCTGAAGCGCCGATCAGCGAGGCCAAACGTGTAGACTTGAGTAGTGCACAGAATACGTTTTCGCTTGAATTTTCGGCTGTCGATTACCAGAGCAAAGCCCACAATCAGTATTCGTATAGACTGGATGGGTATGATACCGATTGGGTAAAAGCAGGCGAAAAAAACTATGTGCGCTACGCCAACGTGCCTCCCGGCGACTACACGCTGGAGGTACGGGCGGCCAACAAAGACGGTCACTGGAGCAATCGTATTCAGCGCCTGGCTATCCATATTAGTCCGCCGTTTTGGCGCACCCTCCCGTTTCTGATTAGCCTGCTGGCTGCGTTGGGTGGGTTGGCTGTATACTGGGTACGCCACCGCGAAGAACAACTGCGTCGTCAGCAGGCCGATCAGCTTAGGCTGGCATTTAATGTGCAGGAGCAGGCTAAGCAAGACATTGCCCGCGACCTGCACGACGAGATCGGTACGAGGCTGGCTACCCTGAAACTGTACACTACCCAACTGGCGCGGTTTGCTGGTGACGAAGAAGTGCCCCGCAACCTCCGCAATGCCATCAACGGACTCATCAACGATACCATCAGCGATGTGCGTGACCTATTGCGGGAGCTAAACCCCCGTACGCTGGCTCAGTATGGCTTTGGTCCGGCGCTGGAGGAGCTGTTGGAGCGGATTGGGTCAACGGGTGCTATTCAGACTAGTCTGGTACTTGATGCCGCGCTCAATCGCCTGCCTGCTGATACCGAGCTGATGCTCTACCGCATTGTGCAGGAGTTGATTAATAATACGCTGAAACACGCCAACGCTAGCCAAATCGATATTTCGTGCCGGTACTGGGAAGACCGTATCCAGCTCACCTACGCCGACAACGGGCAGGGCTTTGTGTATGAACGGGTGCGGCAGGGGCTGGGTATTGGCAATATTGAGTCGCGGGTGGCCATGCTGAAGGGCACCATTCAATGGCAGGGCGCGTCAGACAAGGGTACTTCGGTGTTAATCCTAGTGCCGCTACCCTATGCCGACGGCAACCCCCGGCGTACGCAGACCTCGATCAAGATGCCGTCCGTCTCCGGGTCGGCTGTGCAGTAGCCGTTCGTCGTTAGTGGTCGGCCGTACGGTATTGTAAAACATGGAGTTGCCTACTGCTGAACTAGTTGTAAAATAATCGATAGTGTAGTAAGCTACTGGTGACTTTTGTAAATGATCTCCGTCTCACCAAGGTTCCTAAACGTAGGGCGTAAACCTAAATGGAAAAGACAAAGAGAAACCGCGCCAAAACCACACAGCGCATCCTCGACGCTTTCGAGGAGGTATTGGCAGAACGAGGCTTACAACATGTTGGTGTAAACCGAGTAGCCGAGCGGGCTGGCGTAAGCAAAGTACTGATATACCGTTATTTCGGTGGCCTGGAGGGCCTCGTAGACCACTATACCAAGCGGGGCACCTTGTTTCCCACCTTTACACCGGCTGTGTTGGCGCAACTTCGCCCCGTCAATGACACTGATTTGGGCCGGGTTTGGTACCGGCAGCTTACTCAGATATTTCGCCAGTTTCGGACTAGTCAGGCAGCACGCGAGTTATTAAAAGCCAACATTATCAGCAATGACTCCCTGGCCGAAGCTGCCAGCAAAGCTATTGATGAAGAAACGCAGCGACTGATTGGCCAACTCTCGTATGTAGGCGGAGCCGACGTGCAGGCCGTATCGGCCGTCACCATTGCTGCCATGTCATACATGACACTACTAGCCGATAATAACCGCCCAATGGCTGGTATCGACCTGCGTAGTGACGAAGGCTGGAACCGCATTGAACAGGCGCTCAAACTTATCTACATCGCCTTGGGAAACACCGTTGTTCAGTCAGCCACTGTCAGCGTTGAACGAGCCGTGCCCGTCGCAGCTGAAGGACAGTGGAAATAAGTACAGCGAACAATTATCAATGAACAATTATCAACGTAGCCAGCTACCCTGAGCAAATGGTAGGTAGCTGGCTACGTTGATAATTGTTCACTGTTTCACCACTACCGTTCTTTTATCAGTTCCTATACCTTTAATAGTCAGCGACTTCCATTTCTTAGGAAGCTTGCTTTTGAGCTGACTAATGCCCGCGTCAGTGATGTCGAGGCCTCCAAAGCCGCTGAGCACGGCCTGTAGCATACCGCCTGCGCCCGTGGCAAAATAGGGGTTGGTACCACCGGCTGTCTCGGCCATTACGCTGAAAGGCGGCACCTCGTTGGGTTTGTAGCTCCGAATAAACCACTCATAGCCTTTCTCGGCATCACCCAGACGTGTGTTGAGCACTGAGAGTGTCGACCAGCCCATTGCGGGGCCGTCCTGCGCGTAGCGAGGGCCGTAGTAAGCCAGATCTTTCTGAATCCGGGATTCGTCGGTGATTATTTTTAGCGGGTAGGCCAGCAGGTTCACGTCGGCCTGTTTGATTGTCACCCCGTCATACGTACGGTTTTCTTTGGTCGTGCCATCCGGAAAGGTTAGGATCGGTATGCCCGCCGCCACTATGTTCCACTGCGGGTCGGGGGTGATGCCTAACTCCTGTGCGGCTTTGGTGGCATATTGCAGCGCTGTTTTGGCCATGCCGTTGGTGAAGGCATTGTCGTCGATGTTCTCCTGCCACTCGTTTGAGCCGATCACGTTGTTGATGTGAAACTGACCATCGGTCCCTTTCTCTACGCGGCTTTTCCAGAAATCGGCCACCTCGCGCAGCAGCGGATATCCCCGCGTGCGGAGCCATTCTTTGTCTTTCGTGGCTTGATAATAACTCCAGAATGACCAGCCAATGCAGCCCGTGATGTGATGCTGGAATGGTCCCGTTAAGGCCCAAACGGGCGTGGCCTCCTGCCCGTCGGCGTCTGACTCCCACGGAAACATAACGCCCTGGTAACCATGGCTAAAAGCATTTTGCCGGGCCATGCTCATCCGTTCAAACCGGTATTCGAGCAGCGACTTGGCAATCTCCGGTTTCAGCATCAGCAGCGGGGGGTACATCCATAGTTCGGTGTCCCAGAATACGTGCCCATTGTAGCCTAACCCCGACAGCCCCATGGGCGAGAGGCTGTAGGCCGTGCCTTCCCGTGCAAAGGAGTAGAGGTGGTAAAGCGCCTGACGTACAGCCCGTTGTGCATCAGGGTCGCCGTCGATAATGATGTCTGACTGCCAGAGTTTGTCCCATTCGGCGTTGTGGCGGGTCAGCAGGCGCGGCGTACGTTCCAGGGCGGCAAAGAGCGTGAGGCGTTCAGCTTCGTTGTGCGGGTCGGCGGTGTGGGCGGTAGAAGACACCGAACCCACCACGCTAAACCGGTAGGTTTCGCCCGCCTTCAGTTGCTTCTTAAACTTGGCCAGGTGCATGTTGTAGTCCCAGTCTTCGTGGATCACTTCTGGCTCCTGCCCGTGGGGTTCTTCGAAAATAAACGAGGTCGAAGCCGCCACCGTGTGCTTGCCTGAGGGGCTTTTGGCCACCGACGTCAGCAGACGGATGGTCACGTGAGGCCGATCAATTTCGGAGTAAAAATTCTTGACCTCCTTCAAATTTTCTGGTGATTCGAGCACCGACATCGGGCTGATTTCACAGGCAGATTTGGCCGTAATCTCAACCATTGTCAGCGCTGAGTAGGGCAGATGCCGCAGGGCCATAATGGTCTGTTTCACGCTTACTTTGTTCTGGTAATCGAACGTAGTGGTGAGCGCAGCCTTCTGCATATCGAGCGTTTGGCGGTAGTTGGCAATCGTTTTTGGCCCAATCCGCTGCCCGTCTACGTCGAGGTTCATGTTGGCGAAATTGAACACCTTCAGAATGTTCGACACCCGCCCGCGTCCGTAGGTATCGAAGGCACCGTTGAGCACCACGTCTTTCACCTTCATCGGCTCTGGCGACGACACCAGGCCAATCATACCGTTGGCTACAGTGATGCCGTAATAATTGGCAGGGTTGATATTTTGCCCCACGATTTGCCACTCGCTGGCTGATGCTGGCACCGCGTTTTGCGCAGACGAAACGGTAGGCAATGCACTGGAAAGCAGGCCAAGTAGCCCTATTCGAGCTAGAAACAGGCTCTTCATATATGATAGATTTTGGTCAAAATAAGGCCAATATAGCAAATAGCCCGATGCCCCTTCTGAAGCCGTGGGCTACTCTGGGCTGTATGTCAACTGCACAATCAGCCCCGACGAGCCATCCTGATTGTTACGTTGCCAGCCCAAGGCCAGGGGCAGGCTCTTAGTCAGGTATATTTCCAGACCTAGCCCCAACTGCCCCACGTCGTGCTGCCCCGAAATCCAGTCGCCCAGGATGTGCAGCTTTTGGTAAAAAATACCTGCATCGAATCCTGCCTGAAATCCCACTACCTGATTGCCGCCAAGGTAGCGCACGTGACCATTATACAGCCCTGCCGTAAGCTTATAGTGGTCGTCGTGGAAAGATCTGTTCAGGTTGGCATAGACATAGTGCACAAACCGGTGCTGCCCTTGGTGGGGCGTGAGGTTGAAACCCGCCTGTCCACCCAGGCCGATGTGAAACTGGTGGCCCAGCTTGAAAATTTTCTGCGCGTTCAGCAGCAATAGAGGCGAGTAAGCGTTTTCGGTGGTCGAATCGTTGCGCTGAAAACTGTGGGTTTGCGGGTAATAATCGAGGTTAAGCAGGTTGGCTCCTATTTCCCAATCCTTACCCAAACCATAATCTATGGTGGTGAGCGACCGGTAAAAGTCCTGAATGTTAAACTGTTGCTGAATGGTGAGCTTGTGTTTCTCGGCCACGTCCGATTCGGGAACGTTAAAGTAAGACTCCTGAGCCAGAGCAGGCAGACAGGCGCCGAAGGTTAATAGCAGGCCGACCAACTGTGTAAACCAATGTTTCATGACGTTGTGTAATTCTACTTGGCTACTAGGCAATCGGGATTAATGTTTAGTCATTAACACTATTTTAATAACGATTAGGCTAGTTTAAGCTGACCTTTGTGGTCCGTTTCTTGGGACTTTTCGTCGTTTTAATTTCATCCTTATGCGTTTATATTTCGCTGTGTTTTTGTGCATCTGCACATCCGCCGCAGCGCAGGACACCCTGTCGGTTACGTTGCCTCAAGCTGACAGCTTGTTTATTCGCCAGAACCTACTGGCCCTGGCGGGTCGTTTCCAGATAGAGGCAGCTCAGGCACAAATCGTGCAGGCCCGTTTGTTCGACAATCCCATTGCCAGTTTGGAATTCAATGGCTACAACCCTGGTGCCAGTCAGTTTTTCGACGTGGGCAGGGGTGGGCAAAAGGCCTTGGCTCTTCAGCAGACCATTTTGCTAGCTGGCAAACGCAGCAAGCGCGTGGCCGTAGCCACTGAGCAACGCCGCCTGACCGAACTGCAATTTGCTGATTTGCTTCGCACACTCCGGTTCGACTTGCACAGTCGGTTTTATTCTATCTATTTCACCAGCAACACGTTGGCCGTGTACCGGCAGCAACGCGCCCGGCTTACGGAGACGATTGCGGCTTTTGCCCGGCAGTATGAAAAAAACAACGTGGCTCTGCGCGAACTGGTCCGGCTGAAGGCGCTGCTGCTGCAACTCAACAATGATCAGTTAGACCTGCAAAACCAACTCACCGAGCAACAGCGGGACCTACGCATTTTGCTGCAAACGTCGGCCACGATACGCCCCATTATTCGCCCGGCCGACACTACACGCTTTGCCCGGTCATTGCCAACACTCAATGAGGCGGTCGCGCTGGCGGTCGAAAACAGACCCGATCTGAAAGGTGCCGACGTGGCCGTTCGCCAAGCCGATGCCAACGCCGCATTTCAAAAAGCCCTGGCTACACCTGATTTACGGGTAGGAGGGCTGTTTGATCAGAATGCCTCCTATACACCTAACTATCTGGGTATTACGCTCAGCATGGACCTGCCAATTCTGAACAGAAACCAAGGCAATATTCAGTCGGCGCGGGCACAACGGAGCTACCTGCAACTGGCGCAACGGCAGGCACAAACGGTAGTGGAAAACGAAATCAGGGCCGCGCTGGAAGAAATTCAGCAGACCGAAGTGGCATACCGCTCAATTGATCAGAGCTTCCCGGCGCAGTTTGACCAGCTTAATCAAAGCATCCTGCGCAACTTCGAGCGGGGCAACGTGTCGCTGATCGAGTTTGTCGATTTGTTCGAGACTTACCTGCAAAATGTACAACAGCTCAACCGCCTCAGCGCCGACCGTATCACAGCCTACGAACAATTGACATTTACCATCGGCACCGACCTATTCCGGTAACGTTTTCTTCCTCAAGACCTATGAAACCTGTCTTTATTCTTCTTTTTCTGGTGGCAACAAGCTGCGCGAAAGAACAAAAACCGGCTACTGTCGAGGTTGCCAAAACGGCCTTTGTGCTTACCGATACGATGGTCAGCCGGGTGCAAACCGAGGCCGTGCAGAGTCTGCCCATCCGCAGCCAACTGCGTTTAATCGGCCATGTAGTACCCGACGAAAACCGCCTGATCCGGGTGTTCCCGCTGGTGGGCGGCAACGTGCGCGACGTGCGGGCCGAACTGGGTGATTACGTGCAAAAGGGGCAAACACTGGCCATTATCCAGTCGGGCGAAGTAGCGGGGTATAACAAGGAAGTGGCCCAGTCGCAGGCTGAGCTACGGCTGGCCGAAAAGAACTTGAAAGTGGCCCAGGAGATGTTTACCGACAAACTCAGCTCGGAGCGCGATGTGGTGGCTGCCCGCAAGGAAGTAGAGCGCGAACAGGCCGAACAGGCCCGCCTGCGGGAGGTGTTGCAGATCTATGGAGCCGACAAGCAGTCGCAGTCGGTGGTGAAGGCACCCATTTCAGGCTATGTGCTCGAAAAGAACATCAACCGGGGTATGCAACTGCG
This sequence comes from Fibrella aquatilis, assembly GCF_017353255.1. Classification (GTDB taxonomy): domain Bacteria; phylum Bacteroidota; class Bacteroidia; order Cytophagales; family Spirosomataceae; genus Fibrella; species Fibrella aquatilis. The sequence goes on from NZ_JAFMYU010000019.1 coordinate 136,652, forward strand.
ATCTGACGATGCCAACGCGGTATTTACCATTTCGCAACTGAACGAAATCTGGGTGATGGCCAACGTTAACGAGTCGGAAATTGGGCGGATGCGGATGGGGCTGGTAGCGCAAATTCGTACGCTCAGCTACCCCGACCGGGTATTCTCCGGCCACGTCGACAAGATTTACAACGTGCTTGACCCCACCACTAAAACCATGCAGGTGCGCATTCGGCTAGCCAACGATAAGTTGCTGCTGAAACCAGGCATGAACGCCAGCGTCACCCTCGCCTTTGACGAAGGCGGTTCCATGCCCACCATTCCTGCCAAGGCGCTGATCTTCGACAAGAGCCGTCAGTTTGTGATGGTGTTTCACGACAAAGCCCACATAGACACCCGCGAGGTGCAGGTGTACCGCTCACAGGGCGACATTGCCTACATCCGCACTGGCCTGGCCCCCGGCGAAAAAGTCATCACCCAGTCACAATTGCTCATTTATGATGCCCTTAATGATTAATTAGTGAATGAACGCACTCATCAAAGCCATACTGACCTTTTCGCTGAAGAACCGATTCTTCGTGTTTTTCATGGTGGGGTCCATTGCCATTGCCGGGCTGGTTAGCTACCTCCGAACGCCCATTGAAGCCTTCCCCGACGTGACCAACACCCAGATCATTGTGGTGACGGAATGGAACGGACGCAGCGCCGAAGAAGTAGAGCGGTTCGTGACCGTGCCCATTGAGGTAGCCATGAACTCGGTGCAGCGCAAGACCAACGTCCGGTCTATCACCATGTTTGGGCTGTCGGTGATGAAGATCATTTTTGAAGACGATGTCGAAGACTTCTTCGCGCGGCAGCAGGTCAACAACCTGCTACGCACGGTGTCCTTGCCCGAAGGTGTAGAGCCTGATATTCAGCCCCCCTACGGCCCCACCGGTGAGATATTTCGGTATACGCTAAAATCCCCCACCCGTGACACACGCGAACTGCTGACGATTCAGAACTGGGTCATCGACAGGCAGTTACGGGCCGTTCCGGGCGTGGCCGACATTGTAGCATTTGGGGGTCGTGAGAAGACCTACGAGGTGAGTGTGAACCCCATGCTGCTGACCAAATACGGCATTACACCCTCGGAAGTGTACAACGCCGTGACGCAGAATAACCTCAACGTGGGTGGTGACGTGATCGAGAAAAACGGGCAGGCCTACGTAGTTCGGGGGATTGGGCTGCTGACCAACATCGCTGATATTGAGAATATTATCGTCGACGAACAGGGTGGCCTGCCCGTGCTCGTGCGCGACGTGGCGCAGGTCAGCGAGTCGAATCAGCCACGCGTGGGGCAGGTGGGCCTCGACAAAAGCGACGACGTGGTGGAGGGCATCATTGTGCAGCGCAAAGGCGAAAACCCGTCGGAGGTGCTGGGGCGGGTAAAGGAGAAAATCGCGGAGCTGAACGAGAAAGTCCTGCCCGACGATGTGACGATGGAGACCTTCTACGACCGCGATAACCTGATGAGCTATTGCACCGAAACCGTGCTGCACAACCTCGCCGAGGGTATTCTGTTCGTCACGGTAATCGTGTTCCTATTCATGGCCGACTGGCGTACTACGGTGATTGTCAGCATCATTATTCCGCTGGCCTTGCTGTTTGCGTTCTTCTGTATGCGCCTGCGCGGCATGTCGGCCAACCTGCTGTCTATGGGTGCCGTTGACTTCGGCATCATCATCGACGGAGCGGTGGTAATGGTCGAAGGCATCTTTGTGGTGCTCGACCACAAAGCCCATAAGGTGGGCATGGAGAAGTTTAACAAGCTTGCCAAACTGGGGCTGATTCGCAAAACGGGTACCGACTTGGGCAAGGCCGTTTTCTTCTCGAAACTCATCATTATCACGGCGCTGCTGCCCATTTTCTCGTTTGAAAAGGTAGAGGGTAAAATGTTCAGTCCCCTGGCCTGGACCCTGGGTTTTGCCCTGCTGGGTGCCTTGTTTTTTACCCTCACGCTGGTGCCGGTGTTGTGTTCGATGCTGCTGAACAAAAACGTGCGCGAGAAAAATAACCCGGTGGTAAATTTCTTCAATAGGATCGTCACCAATGGCTTTACCTGGACCTATGGGCATCAGAAAATCAGCATGCTGGCGGCCCTGCTCTTCATGGGTCTCACCTTCGCGTCGGCGTCGCTGTTGGGTACCGAGTTTTTGCCGCAACTGAACGAAGGTGCCCTTTGGGTGGAGGCCAAACTGCCCATGAGTTCGTCGCTGGGCGAGACCGTGAAAATGGTGCATACCCTCCGCGAAAAGCTGTCGGGCTTCCCCGAAGTGCGGGGTGTGCTTTCGCAAACGGGCCGTTCCAACGACGGTACCGACCCGTCGGGGTTCTATTACGTGCAGATGCAGGTGAACCTGAAGCCCAAAAAAGAGTGGACCCGTAAGATCACCACTGATGGATTAATCGAAGAGATGGATGCCAAACTGAAGCAGTTTCAGGGTATCAACTATAACTATTCGCAGCCCATCATCGACAACGTAGCCGAGGCCGTAGCGGGCATGAACGCCAGCAACGCCGTTAAGATTTTCGGCAATGATCTGGACGAGCTAGACAAGTACGCCAACGAAGTGATTGGTGCTATCCGCGACGTGCCGGGGGTGAAAGACGTGGGTATCTTGCGCAATGTGGGCCAACCCGAACTGAGCATCTATGTCGACAAACAGAAGATGGCGTTCTACGGCGTTCGCGTGGGCGATGCCGAGTCGGTAATTGAGATGGCCATTGGCGGAAAAACAGCCACCCAGCTCTATGAGGGCGAAAAACGGTTCGACATACGGGTACGTTACCAACCTGATTTTCGCAAAAACGAAGAAGACATTGGCCTGCTGATGGTGCCCACGATTCGGGGTGATAAAATTCCGCTGAAAGAGATCTCGACCATCAAAACCCTTACTGGCCCCGCCTTTGTGTACCGCGATAAAAACAAGCGGTTCATTGGCGTTAAATTCTCGGTCCGGGAGCGCGACCTGGGCGGCACCATCGCCGAAGCTCAGCAGCGAGTACGCGAAAAAGTGAAGTTCGAGAAAGGCTACGAAGCCGAATGGACAGGTGAATTTGAGAATCAGGTGCGAGCCACCAAGCGGCTGGGTCAGGTAGTGCCGCTGAGTCTGGTGGCTATTTTCGTGATCCTGTTTGTACTCTTCGGCAATGCCAAAGACGCGGGCCTGGTACTGCTGAATGTGCCGTTTGCGCTCATTGGGGGCATTTTAGCCCTCCACGCTACCGGCACCATCTTCGGCATTTCGGCGGGAGTAGGATTCATTGCCCTGTTTGGCATCTGCGTGCAAAACGGCGTAATTCTGATTTCGGTATTTAACAATAACCTGAAAGAGGGCATGGATATCGATAAGGCCATTGCCGAAGGAGTGCAGTCGCGGATTAGGCCGGTGGTGATGACGGCTATGATGGCGGCCATCGGGCTATTGCCTGCCGCCGTCAGCAGCGGCATTGGCTCCGAAACGCAAAAGCCACTGGCCATCGTGGTGATCGGGGGATTAATTACGGCCACCATTCTGACCCTGCTGATCTTCCCTATCATCTACCGGTTCTTCAACCGCCGCATGGCCCACGGCATACCCCCACGGCTACCACGCGGGCGTAAGGTGAAAGTGAAGGCTATTCCGGCTTAGTCTACCCTAAAATCAACAACAGCTTCGTCGTCTTCGCCGGTGGGAGTGGGCAGGCCGTTGCCGGGGGTAGAATCGGGGTCGGCGGGGGTAGCGTACCGAAGTTGAGCGCGGGTCTGTTTCACACCAACGGCCATTACCCTGGCTCGAAACTGCATCGACGTAGACCCATTCATGGGTAACGAACTGATTGTTCCAGATATGCCGCCACCCCCGGCCCCCATGTCGTTGCTGTCGACAAACTGAACGCCAGCGGGCAGGTAGGCCGTAACGCCTATGTTGCTGGCCGTGGCACCGCCTGCATTGGTAATAAATAAGGTATAGGTAACAAGATCATTGAGCCTGAGTGCCCGGCTACTGACCTGCATTCGCAAGCTCAAATCGGCTAGGTTGGGCACCGGCGCGGGTTGATTGCTTTGCAGGGCCGGTAGTGGCACCTGGTTGGGGTTTGGTGAAGGGTAAATAGGGCCACTATTGCCCACTCGCAGATCAAGTTGGGCGGTATCGTCCTGGCCATCAGCGGTTCCGGTGGCAGGTTGGCTATCGCGATCTGTGGGTGTGCACTGCATGATTTCGGCCGCCACCAGATATTGCCCCGCTACCTGCACCGTCAGCCGAAACGCCATGGTGTTGCTCACGCCGCTGCCCAGCGTACTAATCGTGCCACTCACGATTCCGTTGGCCACGCTTACATTGCCCGAAACCGGCAGGGCGGTTGTGTTGGCAGGAAGCCGACACTGCCAGCCAATCGCCGAAGCCGACAGTGGGCCATCGTTGGTAGCGGTGATGAAAATAGTGGTCGAGTCGCCAGGGTTCAGCACCCGCCGCCGGGCGCTACTGCTGAGACGTACATCAGTATCGCCAACGAGTGCGAACATAGGCGTAGGTGCCCCAGCCACTACTGGATTGGTTGACACTACCCGAACTCGGTAGTTGCCAGTGCTAAGTGAATCGGGCCAACGCACCCGTATAGGCGAACTGGCCCCGATGCCCAGTGTAGCCTTAAAACGCCCTCGGCTGTCAAGCACCTGCACCTGCCATTGGTTACCAGCATTGTAGGTGCCCAAGCTGGCAAATTTCACCGCTACACTGTCGCCGCCAAAAAACACCCCGCCCTGCGCCGTAGCTACTGACTCCGTTGCAGCAAAGTGAATGGGCAAAATAGGCTGGGCTGTTTGGAAGAAACTGGTATTTAGGCTATTATTCCAGTTTCGGGCAAATCGCGAAAGGCCCATGTTGAACGGAACAGACGGGCCATTGTTGAGGTAGTAACGTGGGTGGGGCGTGGGACGCAACGCATTACCGAAGTGCACGTTAGGCTGCCCGCTGTTCCGGTTTAATATGGTATCGTTGAGAGGGCCTTCAAATACGCCAAAGTTGGGCGTTTGTATCACCTGATTTTGTTGTGCTACTACGGCCGGGGTGGTTGTCTGTCCATCGAAAGAAGCCCTTGCCACTACCCAGGGCATGGTTCGCCCGTTGAAATCCTGCCTTGCCTGCCGAATGAGTGAATCGAGCCGGGCGGCATAGAGCGGAATGGTTGATGATTTCGCATTTTCAGACTCGCCCTGATGCCACAGTACAGCCCGGAAGCCCCCAATGGTGCCGTAGTAGTTCATGACCTGCCGCAGGTTGGTATAGGGTTGCAGGTTAGGCCAGTTAGCTACACAGTAATAGAGGTTACAGGCTGGTATGCCATGAGCGGTGTTATTCCAGTTTTCAATAATAGACGAATCCCAGCCGGCGTTATAAAAAGCAACAGGAACATTAAACCGGTTCACGATATAGTCGCCCAGTTCAGCCCAGCCCCACGAACTTTCGCCCATCGGAAAAATTCTCTTCCCGGCTGTAAGGGGTACGTAAGTAGCGTAGGGCATTGGCGTCCCGGCCGAAAACAGCGCGGGCAGGTTCGACGGATAGTAGTGGTTGATAGTGTCAATGCCAGAAACCCTGTCGGTATCGGTGCCAAGGTCATTATCACCGATGCCAAAGCCCCGCGCGTTTGACTGCCCCGCCGTGATAAACACCTCACCAATACCTACAGGCTGAACCGTTGCCTGAGCCACCATCACACCGTTGCGTATGGCTCGTACTGTGAGCACATACCAGCCACCCGCGCCTGTAATGTAGCCCATGACAAGCGGGCCGGGGTGGGTTTGCACCGTCTGCCAGGCAGAGGCTACACCCTGCCCTACAGCTATGGGCGTCAATTGTGCTTCAACAAAATCTGCCGCCACCGTTAAATGTCCTGCAATAGACAGATGTCCTTGGTTGTCCGTTCCGCGTTGCGTAACGAACCGGGTGGTAGGAAATGTGATCGTTAGTTGAGCATTGACTGGTTGAACGAGCAATAGATAAAGACAAATTAATGGATAGGATAGACGAATCATGCCCTAAAGTAAACTGAAGGACTCAATATCACTGTGCGATTAGTATACGAAACAAAAATCTACTTATACTATAGATTTGATTAGAAAAAATACCTTTCTATGGGTTATGGAATCATGCCGGCACCTGCATCTTTCAGACTAATAAGTCGTTTTATACGATGAAAGGAGATTTTTTCATACTATGGACTCTTACCGTGCTCCTCCAAAAATACAATCATTACCTACCGAAGACCTTTTGGTAGGCATGAACAGAACAGGGCTGAGTGTCAATAACTTCGGCACCCTGCATTGGGGAAACTCTGGGCATTTTTGTTCTATAAAATAGTGAGAAAATTACAATTCATATTTTTTTTACAAAGCACGCGTACCGGTTTCTGGACAGAAAAAACGTAGCTTTGTAAGAGCATTCAGGGTAGTTCTCCGAAATTTTATTTCCCGAAACGCCTTCGTTGTAAAATTTTCACTTTTTTTACGTTCAAAACCTAACTTTCAATTCAACCCCAACAGTACACAGTTCAATGAAGACACAATCTGCATCCCCAGCACCCGCAAAGGCAGCCGCACCTAAGAAATCGTCAGGTGGTTTAAACCCGGTGTTTGTCATTCCGATCCTGTTCATCTTGGCTGAACTGGCGTTCCATTTCTTCTTTGGAGATGGCAGCCACTTCCAGGGCGGTGACAACTCGAAAGAACCAATTCCCGGCGACTACATAGGTACTGTGTACAAAGGTGGGTTTATCGTACCGTTCCTGTTCACCTGTCTGCTCTGCGTACTGGTTTTCTCTATTGAGCGCTTTATCACGATTGGCCGCGCCAACGGTACGGGTTCTATCGATGAGTTTGTCCGTAAGATCAAATCGCTCCTTGACCGTAACGAAGTAGCTGCTGCCATCTCAGAGTGTGACAAGCAGAAAGGGTCAATTGGTAACGTAGTGAAAACTGCCCTGCTGAAATATCAGCAACTGGCTACCGACACCGGCATGAACAAAGAACAGAAGCTGGTTGCCCTTCAGAAAGAAGTGGAAGAAGCAACAACGCTGGAACTGCCTATGCTGGAGAAAAACCTGACCATCATTGCCACGCTGGCATCGGTATCCACCCTGATTGCCCTGTTGGGAACGGTATTGGGTATGATTCGTGCCTTCGCCGCCATGGGTGCAACGGGTCAGCCCGACACCGGTGCGCTGTCTACGGGTATCTCTGAAGCCCTGGTAAACACGGCCATTGGTATCGGTACGGCTGCCCTGGCCACGATCATGTACTCGTACTTCACGAGCCGCATCGATACGCTGACCTACAATATTGACGAGATCGGCCTGAGCATCCAGCAGAACTTTGCTGCGCACAACTAAGCCGACGTTTGCGTTATTCAATTGGTTTACCCGCCTGTAACCGGGTGGGTAAACCGTAACGAACGATCCAATGCCAAAAGTTAAAGTTAAACGGGCCAGTTCAACAGTCGATATGACGGCGATGTGTGATGTAGCGTTCCTGCTGCTCACCTTCTTTATCCTTACCGCCCAGTTCCGGTCTCAGGATGCCGCCACCATCGAAACACCTTCGTCTATCTCCAGCATCAAGGTGCCGGACAAGGACATCATGATCATATCGCTGGACAAGCAGGGTAAAGTCTACTTCGGCATCGATGGTCAACCTACTCGTATTGCCATGCTCGAGAATATTGCCGCAGCCAAAGGCATTTCGTTTACTGACAAGGAAAAGAAAGAATTTTCGTTGTTGAGCAACTTTGGATTACCCATCGCTCAGATGAAGTCGTACCTCAACTTGTCGCATGAGAAAAAAGCACTGGTTAAAGAGCAGCCAGGTATCCCAACGGATACTACCGGTGCCGGGCCAACTAATGAATTGAAGGAGTGGGTGTATAACGCTCGTAAAGCCAACAACAACCTGCGTATTGCCCTGAAAGGTGATAACCTGGCTAAGTTTCCGGCTTTCAAGAACGTGTTAGCCACGCTTCAGGCGCAGAATATCAATAAATTCAACTTGGTTACGGGCACAGAAGCGCCACCAGCCGGTTGGAAAGCAGACTAAAAGTGGCTGCTTGTCTCTTGGTTAACTTAACTCTTCTTTTTTGTGGAAACCTTGAGGTGACTGCATCTATAGGGAAACATAGCCAACTAAGTACATAAGCAACCTGTAACACTCTAACATTTTTCCCTCATGGCAGAAATTAACACCGGTGGAGGTGGTGGCAAGAAAGGGGGAGGTAAAGTACGGTCTAAGAAAGCTTCAACGCGTGTCGATATGACGCCGATGGTAGACCTGGGCTTCCTGCTCATTACCTTCTTTATTCTGGCTACCACCCTCAGCAAGCCATCGTCGATGACGCTGAACGTGCCGGATAAAACAAAAACTGAAGAGACCGAACCTATTAA